>NZ_JABBGA010000005.1 GCF_012927165.1 Zoogloea dura | reverse complement strand
CGCCTTGAAGGACAGGTCTTCCTTCGCGTCGTCGGTGAGGCTGCCGACGCCAGGCGGGTTGCCGCCGCTGACGTAGCCGGAGGTGTGCGGTGCGGCAAAATCCTTCAGCCAGCTCACCCGGGCCATGAACTTGACGTCCTCGGGCATCTTGAGGAGCAGCTCGTGGGTGCCCTTGAGGTAATTGGTGAAGGTGTCGCCGCGGCCGTAGTTGAGGTTGCCCTGGTCGCCCAGGCCGCTGATGGCCTCGGTACAGCCCCCCGGCGCACCGGCGCTGGGCGAGCCCTTGAGCACCAGGTTGCAGGCCGGGCCTTCGGCACGGATGCCGATGCCGACGGAAATGGTGGAGTCGAAACTGCCGGAGACGCTCTCACCCTGGAAGGTGAAGGCCAGAGCAGGTCCCGCCATGGCAAGCAGCATGGACATGGCAAGTGGCTTCATCGTGCTATTCATCATGTATCCCCTCTGTTGAATAGGCGCTGAATCAGCGGTCGCTCAGGGCGCGCAGGTTGTCGGAGGTATAGAAGCCGGGCTTGTAGCGCGGGCTGTTACCCTCGGTGACCCACTGGATGTCCTTGCCGGTGCCGGCAGAGTTCATGTCGAAGACGTAGCGGCCTTCGTTGAGGTTGTATTGCACGAAGGCGGGCGCATCGCAGGTGCCGGTTTCATACACCGGGATCACGAAGCCTTCGCGGTACTTCCAGATCTTGCCCTGGGCGTCATAGTCGTCGGCGGCCACCAGGTTCCAACTGTCTTCATCGATGTAGAAAGTACGCTTGGGCGAGACATGGCGGACACCCGCCTTGACGCTGGCCTCGACCACCCACACCCGGTGCAGCTCATAGCGGCGGTGGGCCGGGCTGATCGAGCCGGCCTGGGCGATGTCATCGAATTTGGCGTCAAAGTCATAGGCGCCGAAGCTGTTGTAGGGCACGTATAGCTCCTTCTTGCCTACCAGCTTCCAGTCGAAACGGTCGATGGTGCCGTTGAAGACGAAGGGCTCATCGACGAGGTACTGGTTCTCGAAGCCAATCTGCGGTGCGTCGTAGGCATAGGTGGGCATGCGCCGCACCCGGCGCTGGCCGGTGAAGTAATAGAAGGTCTCGCTGCCGGGCTGATCGAGGAAGAGGGAGAGCACGAAGGCCTGGCCGGCCAGGGCGGTCGGGGTGTTGTAGGTCAGGTAGGTCGAGTATTCGATGTCGGGCAGCTTGGAGACCGGCTTGCTGCCCTTGGCCCCCCATGGGAAGAACAGGGTTTGCTCACTGGTCGCCTTGATCCACTCGTCCGCCCCCTTGCGCGGCGACACGGCGGTGATGGCGTTCTTGTATTCCAGCGCCAGCCCCCGGTAACGCATCTTCGAGTTCCACATGGCCTGGGCGCCGTTTTCCGGGAAGGGGAAGGGATAGCCCGGCACATTGGCCTCCTTGAGGCTCCAGCCGTCGTCGCCGAGCTTGGCGAAGCCGACGTTCTTGCGCGTGTTGTCGGCGACGAAGTCGGGCACGCCACAGTTGCGGTGGGTCGGGTACACGTCCATGCGGTAGCCCTTGACCTGCTTGATGGTGGCCACCTGGCCCGGGGTCAGCTTGTCGGCGTACTTGGCCACGTTGCCGGCGTCGATCGAGAACAGGGGCTTCTCGCCCTTGTGGGCCCACGCGGCGCCGCGGTTCTTGCCATAGGCCCAGCCGGCTGCCGGGGTTTCCTTGCCGCCCCAGGCCGGGATGCTGCCGTCCTTGCTGGCGGCCTTCTCGCCACCGGCAGGGGTCAGGTCCCTGCCGAGCCGCGACGGGTCGGCCTCACTGGCCGATGCCGAGGCGGAAACAAGTACGAGGCTTGCGGCCACCACTGTGTTGCAGAACTTGCTCATTGTCTTCATGGGATATCTCCACCGATTGCCGATTGATTTCGGTCTCTCTCTTGATGCGGAACCCGCAACCCGGGAGCGACACGAGATGCGGAATTCAAGGAATTGGCTGCTTACATTGAGCCGAGGGTGTACATGTCGGCACGGATGCGCCAACCCTCCTTGCCCCGCGTCCAGACGAAGAGCGCCTTGACGTCGAAGGGCTTTTGATCCGCCGCTTTGGGCGTGACATGCCAGGTCACCCACGACAAGGCCGAGTCGGCGCCAAGTTTGCGGATGGAGTGGATGTCCAGCTTCACGGACTTGTTCTCGGAGACGAGGTGTTTCACCACTTCATCCACGCCCTCCGGAGACTGGATCGTCGCTTTCTGCCCCTCCCCCTGAATCACGGCATCCTGGCCATAGACGCCGCGGGCGATCAGGCCAACGTCGCCTTTTGGCCACGCCTGCTCCATGACGGCAATGCGCTCGCGGATGGCTTGCTCCGCGCCTGGGCCGCCGGCCATGGCGGGAGCGCAGGACATGGCGAGCAGCGCCGCCGGGATCAGATTCCTGGTGTAGAACATTCACTTCTCCTGATGGGTGGATGGTTTTAACGAAGAGACAGGAGGTAGCAGACGAGACGCTGCCGCTCCGATTCGGACTTGAGCCCCTGAAACGGCATGGCCGTACCGGGAATGGCCTTCTGCGGGGCCTTCAGGAATTCGGAAAGCGCTTCACGCGTCCAGACGGCCTGAGAAGCGGCAAGGGCAGCGGAGTAGCCGAAGCCGTCGGCCTTGCCGATGGGGCGATCGACGACGCCATGGAGATTCGGCCCCACGCCGTGGCCCGCGGACACATCCACGAGGTGGCAGATGCCGCATTTGTTGTCGAAGACCTGCTTGCCATTGCCGGGGTCGCACTCGGCGCGTCCGGCCACCGGCAGCAGCACGAGGACCAGGGAGATGATCAACTGGCGCATGGGCTCAACCCTTGAGGTAGGCACGGACGTCACGTGCTGCGGTGATGCCCGATTCGATGGCCCCATCCACGAAACCGCGCCAGCCTTCGGCCTGGTCGGAGCCGGCCATGAAGATCCCGCCTTCGGCGCTGCGCAGCCCGGGCAGGCCCTGGGTGAGCTGCCCGGGGCGATACCAGCACCAGGTTCCCTGGGAATAGGGATCGACCGCCCACTGGTAGCCGGTCACCCCCAGCACCTCAACCTTGGGCAGGAGGGTCCGCAGGGCCGCCTGGACAGCCTCTTCATCGGTGATGTCCAGCAGGTTCGGGGGGCCGAAGCAGACCAGCAGGGTGCCGTCGTCCCGCTGCTTTTCGGTCCAGGCCAGCGAGATGGGATGAGGCGCCGGTGCCATCCCGATCCAGTTCCCGACTTTCTGACGGATGTGGACGTAACACTTGCTGCCGCGGCCGACATGACCGCGCTCGATCATGCTGCGCTTCCCGGCCCCCCAGCCCGCAGGCATGGAGATATTTGCAAGAACGTTGAGCGGCGTGGCCATGACCACCGCGCGCGTGGTGAAGGTCTGCCCCTTGTCGGTGACCACCACGTAGGTGTCGCCTTCGCGGGACACGGACTTCACGGGGGAGGACAACAGCAGGTCGGCGTCAGAGTCATCCAGCATGCGCCGGGCCAGCTCGCCCATGCCTTCCTTGATCTTGTAGCGGCCGAGCTTGTCGAACATGCGTCCCATGTCGTGCTCACCCAGCGCCCACCAGCGCAGCATGTCGGCAAAACCGCCATCCTTGAGGCTGGCATGGCAGTTGATACTGAGCTGGGGCGACAGCAGGTCGCGGGTCTCGCGGCCGAACTTCATCTGGTCGAGCCGATCCTGCAGGCTCAAGCGATCCCAGGGAATCAGCAGATCCTTGCGGAACAAGGGATCGTGCGCCATTTGCATGACCTGGCGCCCACCCTGCCGATCCACATCGCAGAAGGCCGTCATCGCGTCGGCGATGATCTTCCAGGGGCGCTCCGCCCCACCCTGGCGGAGTTTCCCGTCGACCAGCCAGGAGGCTGTTTCGGCTGCTGCACCGGGGCTCTCGGCGAGGCCCAGCCCATAGCGGACCACCTCGTTCCAGACGAAGGGCTGGCTCCAGTGGATCCAGGTTCCACCCAGTTCGATCTTCTGGCCGAGAAAACTCGAGGTGAAAGTCCGCCCCCCGAGCCGATTGCGCGCATCGACCAGCAACACCTTCATCCCCGCCCTGGAGAGCTCCCGGGCGGCGGTGAGCCCGGCAAAGCCGGCTCCCACGACCAACACGTCATACCCCCCCGGGCCCAGGCCGGGCCGACGCTCTTCGAGGGGCCTCGAGGCCGGAGCTGCGGCAAACGCACTCCCGGCCGCACTTGCCGCGCCTGCGGCCAAGATCTTCAGAAAGTCGCGTCGCATGGCGGACGCTTGGTCTTCTTCGTTGAACACGTACTCCTCCTCATCCGGCGAGCCTCGGAAACAGCATTTCGCTTCGATGTTAGTGAATTTATACTAGGTCACTCGACCTAGTCAACGCAACATTAGGTCGCACGACCTAAATAGTCAACGTACAATTGGGAGTACTCCCTCGCCGGAGTTCGCTTGAGGAAAATGACGTGCAGAAAAACGCTTCTATCGAAGCCCCGACAGGACCGGCCCCGGAAGCAACGCCGCCCAAGACGGCGCGCGGCCGGGCACGCGTGAGGAACATCCTGGAAGTCGCCAGGAAGATCTTCATGCACGGCGGCCTGATCGAGATGACCATGCGACAGGTTGCCGACGGCGCAGGCATCAGCCTTTCGAACCTGCAGCACTACTTTCCAAACCGGGAAAGCCTGCTGAAGGCACTCATCCAGGACATCATGGATGAGTACGACGTCGCCTTTGATTGCGAGCCATCACGGATCAATGACCCGAAAGCCAGGCTGGAAGCGGCTCTGCGCTACCTGCTGGCCGACTCCAGGAAACCCGACACCGAGAGGCTGTTCGTGGAGATCTGGTCCCTCGCGACCCGGGACCCGATGGTGCGTGCCCTCTTCGACGAGATGTACTGCCATCACCGGCAGAACATCGCGGAGTTAATCATCAACGCCAATCCAGACCTGCCCCTCCTGCAAGCCCAAAGGCGCGCCGCGCTGATCGCCATGCAGATAGAAGGACTGATGCTGCTGATCTCCGACACCAAGCCGGCACACGCGGAACTGGTCGGAATCGATGAAGACTGCGTGGCGTTTGCGATGAGCCTGGCGCTGGCGCCACCCGGACTCCCCTGAAGTCCGATCGCCCCTGCCGACGTCCGGCCCACCGAGGGATGGCAGGAGCCCCCCCCCTCTTCCATGACGGACTTCATTTGCCAGGCAAGGAGCTTTCTTGCCCGCGATCAAGAACGCTTCACGGGAACCATTCGCCCCCTTAGCACTCACAGGCCGGGAGTGCTAATATTTGCGCGAAGGAGGTAGTAGCAGATGTCCCATACCCTGTCGTTTCCCGTTCCGTCCGCGGTTGGCAGCCTGGATCAATACATCCAGAGCGTGAATCGCATCCCCCTGCTGACCGAGAAGGAGGAATCCGACCTGGCCCACAGCTTCCGGGAAGAGGACGACCTGGAGGCGGCCCGCAAGCTGGTTCTGTCCCACCTGCGCCTGGTGGTGGCCATTGCACGGGGTTACCTCGGCTATGGCCTGCCCCACGCCGACCTGATCCAAGAAGGCAACGTGGGCCTCATGAAGGCAGTCAAGCGCTTCGACCCCGACCGGGGCGTGCGCCTGGTGTCTTTCGCGATCCACTGGATCAAGGCCGAGATCCACGAGTACATCGTCAGGAACTGGCGCCTGGTCAAGATCGCCACCACCAAGGCCCAGCGCAAGCTGTTCTTCAACCTGCGCAGCATGAAGAGCAGCAGCAACGCCCTGCAGGGCGAGGAAGTGCTCGCCGTGGCCCAGCAGCTCGGCGTGAAGCCCGAGGAAGTCCGCGAGATGGAAACCCGCCTGGCCGGCCAGGAAGTGGCCCTCGAAGCGGGCCCGGAGGACGAGGAGGAGCGCTTCGCCCCCATCGCCTACCTGGCCGATCCCGATGCGGAACCCTCCGAGGTGCTCGCTCAGCGGCAAGCCGCCCGGCTCAAGGACGTAGGCCTGCATGAAGCCCTCGCCACCCTGGACGAACGCAGCCGCGCCATCGTGCAACGCCGCTGGCTGACCGAAGGCGACGCCGCCACCCTGCACGAACTGGCCGCCGAGTACGGTGTCTCTGCAGAGCGGATCCGCCAGATCGAAGTCAAGGCCATGCAGAAGATGCGCACCCAGCTGGCAGCACTGGCCTGAGCAGACTCAACCCCGTCAGCACAAAGGGCGACCCGCGGGTCGCCCTTTTACCTTCCCCGACACATCCGGGCTACTGCCCGGCCAGCAGCTTGCGGAAGTCAGCGGCAATCACCTCCGGCTTCTCAGCGTGCCGGACATACAGCCGCAAGCGCCCCTGCGGATCGAATACATAGGTCCCGGTGGAGTGGTCCACCGTATAGGCCTGCCCCTTGGTGTCGCCCTGCTTCTGGTAGAAGACCCGGAACTCCTTCGCCACCGCCTCGGTGGCCGGCAGCTCGCCCCGCAGGCCCATGAACCGGGCATCGAAGGCCGGTACGTACTGGGCCAGCAATTCCTGGCTGTCCCGCTCCGGATCAACCGTCACGAACAGCACCTGGACACGCTCCGCATCCTGTCCCAACTGGCGCATCACCTCAGCCATGGTCAGCAGATTGGTCGGGCAGATGTCGGGACATTGGGTATAGCCGAAGAACAGGCTGACCACCTTGCCCCGATAGTCCGCCAGACTGCGCTGCGCACCCGTATGGTCGATCAGCCGGAAGTCCTTGGCGTAGTTGGCGCCAGTGATATCGGTCGCTGCAAAGCCCTTCGCCCCCTGGCTTTCTCCCCCTGGTGAACAGGCGCTCAGGCCCAGACTCAGCGCCAAGCCCCCAATGATGCAGCGCAACATCAAAAGCATTTATTTTCCCCTTTAAAATCAGAATTTTGCATCACTTTCAAGTGCACTGCAAAATCGACGGGCGATGCTACACTCCCTCCAGAATTTGATCTGCGTCAAAAAGTCGCAGACAGGGCCTGGAGGAGACGCCATGGCTATAACAACGATAGAAGCAGAGGGCGTGCATGAGTGGCATGCACGCCCCAACTGCTCTCTTACCCCTTTCGCCCGCCGCATCCTGATCGGCGGGGTGATCCTCATCAGCCTGATCGTCAGCGGCGGCTTCCTGCTTGCCGGTGCCTGGCTCGTCCTACCCTTCGCCGGCCTCGAACTGGCCGCACTCTTCATCGCCCTGCGCATCCTCGACCGCCGCGACCAGAGCAGCGAAACCGTGCGCCTTGAAGGCAGCCGGCTCAGCGTCGACAGCCACCTTCCCGGCAGCGACATCCACCAGGACTTCACCGTGGGTTGGGCCCGCCTCAGCCTGGAGGCCGACAACGGCTCCGATCCCCTTGTCTGTATCCGCTCCCACGGGCGCTGCTGCCGGGTGGGTCATCTGATGACCCCGGAACAGCGCTCCCAGTTCTACGCAGATCTCTCACGCCGGCTCCGAAGCTGAGCGTCGAGAACCGCGCCGATCATCCCACGAAAAGAAGAGGTAGAGACTTGACGACACTCAACCCCCGCATCCCAGCCAAGCTTTTCGCAGGAACCGGCCTGATGCTCGCCGCCGGCAGCGCTCTCGCAGACTACACCTGGAACTTCCCCAAGCCTGTCACCCCCATTGCCCGCGACACCCTGAACATCCACAACGAGTTCATGGTGATCATCACTGCGCTGTTCGTCGTGGTGTTCGCGATCATGCTCTATTCGATGGCCAAGCACCGCAAGAGCACGGGCGCAGAACCCGCCCGCTTCAGCGGGCCGGCAGGTGCGCTGCAGTGGTTCTGGGTGCTGGTGCCCTTCGGCATCCTTCTTTTCATCGACTTCGTGCTCATGGGCATCCCAGCCTTCCATGCAGTCATCGAGATGGAAGACACCCGCACCAAGGCTGACATGGTCCTGAAGGTGACCGGCCTGCAGTGGAAATGGAAGTATGAATACCCTGACTCCGGCATCCAGTTCATCAGCACGCTGTCCACGCCCAGGGAGCAGATCGAAGGGAAGGAAGCCAAAGGCGAACACTATCTCCTCGAGGTGGATAACGAGGTGGTGCTGCCCGTCGGCAAGAAAGTCCGAATCCTGCTCACCTCCACCGACGTGATCCACACCTGGTGGGTTCCCCAGTTCGGCGTCAAGCGCGACGCCATCCCGGGCTTCCTGCGCGAAACCTGGGTACGCATCGAAGAGCCCGGGGTCTATCGGGGTCAGTGCGCCGAACTGTGTGGCAAGGACCACGGCTTCATGCCGGTGGTAGTCCGCGCAGTACCCGAAGCCGAATATGCTGAATGGGTAGACAAGAAAAAGGCCGAGATGGCCACCGCGGCAGCCGGCAGCGACAAGACCTGGACCAAGGACGAGCTGATGGCCGCCGGCAAGGCCGCCTACGAGAAGAACTGCGCAGCCTGCCACCAGCCGGAAGGCCAGGGCCTGCCACCCGCCTTCCCGGCGCTGGCGGGGAGCAAGATCGTCAACGGACCCCTGCTCTCCCCCGAAGGCAAGCTGATCCCCGACAGCCACGTGGACAGGGTGCTCAATGGCAAGACCGGTACCGCCATGCAGGCCTTCAAGGCCACCCTGTCCGACGCCGACCTCGCCGCCATCATCACCTACGAACGCAATGCCTTCGGCAACACCAGGGGCGACATGATCCAGCCCGCCCAGATCAAGGCCCTTCGCTGAGGAGTCACGGATGAACACCGCCACCCATACCCTCGACCACCACGACGGCCACGGCCAGCACCCGACCGGGCTGCTGCGCTGGCTGACCACCACCAACCACAAGGACATCGGCACGATGTACCTGACCTTCTCCCTGCTGATGTTCTTCGTCGGCGGGGCGATGATCCTGGCGGTGCGGGCCGAACTCTTCCAGCCCGGCCTGCAGCTGATGAAGCCGGAGTTCTTCAACCAGCTCATCGGCGTGCACGCCCTGGTGATGATCTTCGCGGCCCTGATGCCGGCCGCCACCGGCTTTGCCAACTGGATGATCCCGCTGATGATCGGCGCGCCCGACATGGCCCTGCCGCGCCTCAACAACTGGGGTTTCTGGCTGCTGCCGCCGGCCGCCATGCTGCTCACCATGCCCTTCGTGCTGGCCCTCTTCGGCATCGGCGACGGCGCCGTGGCCACCGGCTGGACGCTCTACGCGCCCCTGTCGGTGCAGGGCGGCATCGGGGTGGACTTCGCGATCTTCTCGATCCACATCCTGGGCATCAGCTCGATCATGGGCTCGATCAACATCATCGCCACCATCCTCAACATGCGCGCGCCGGGCATGACCCTGATGAAGATGCCGCTCTTCTGCTGGGGCTGGCTGGTCACCGCGGTGCTGCTCATCATCACCCTGCCGGTGCTGGCGGGCGGCGTCACCATGCTGCTCACCGACCGTCACTTCGACACCCACTTCTTCAACGCCGCAGGCGGCGGCGACCCCATCCTGTTCCAGCACCTGTTCTGGTTCTTCGGTCATCCGGAGGTCTACATCCTGCTGCTGCCAGTGTGGGGCCTGATGCCCCACGTCCTGTCCACCTTCACCCGCAAGCCGATCTACGGGCACACCGCCCAGGTGTGGTCCTTCATCGCCATCGGCGTACTGGGCCTGATCGTGTGGGCCCACCACTTCCTTACCGCCGGCCTGCCGGTGCCGGCGCTGCTGTATTTCATGTACAGCACCATGTCGATCTCTCTGCCGCTGGCCGTGCTCTTCTTCTGCTGGATCGCCACCATGTGGCGCGGCGCCATGAGCTTCGAGACCCCGATGCTGTTCGCAGTGGGTTTCATCGTCCTGTTCGGCATCGCCGGCCTCACCGGTCTGGTGCTGGCCGACGTGGCCGCCGATGCCCAGTACCACCACAGCTATTTCGTGGTGGCCCACTTCCACTACGCCCTCTTCGCCGGCGGCATCATGGGGGTCATGACGGGCGTGTACTACTGGCTACCCAAATGGACCGGCCACATGTATAGCGAGAAGCTGGGCAAGCTGCACTTCTGGCTCACCGTCATCAGCTTCAACCTCACCTTCATGCCCCAGTTCTTCCTGGGCCTGGCCGGCATGCCGCGGCGCATCCCCGACTACGCACTGCAATTCGCCGAATTCAATGCCATCTCCACCGTAGGCGCCTTCGTTCTGGGTTTGTCCCAGCTGATCTTCGCCTACAACGTATGGCGTTGCGTGAAGGGCGGCGAAAAGGCCAGCGACAAGGTCTGGGAAGGCACCAGCGGCCTGGAATGGGAGCTCAGCTCACCGCCGCCGCACCACTCCTGGGACATCCAGCCTGTCATCAAGTCCCACTGAGGAGGACAGCATGCACCTCACCGATTCAGATCTGGCCAATCGCCGCCGGGCATCAGCCCGCTTCGCATGGGTACTCGGAGTCGTGGCCGTGGGGCTCTATGTGGTCGGCTTTTTCATCGACCGCTGAGACCACACCATGAGCGAGGCAACCCTGCCCCCGCCACGCAGGCACGGCCGGCTGGTCGTCCGGCTGCTCCTGCTGGCCGCGGTCTTCTTCGCCTTCGGCTTCGCCCTGGTGCCGCTCTACGACACCCTGTGCGCAGCCGTCGGCTTCAATGGCAAGACGCTCAAGGACGCCATCGACGCGAAGGACCTGCCGCCCGCAGCAGTCAATTACAACCGCAAGCTCGGCGTGCAGTTCACCTCCACGCTGATGCCCGGCCTGCCTTGGGAGATCCGCCCGCTCGAGCCGGCCATAGAGATCCACCCGGGGGAACTACGCACCACCCGCTTCCTGGTACGCAACCTGTCCGACAAGACCATCGTCGGGCAGGCCGTCCCCAGCGTTTCGCCCACCGTGGCGGCCCGCCATTTCAGGAAGCTCGACTGCTTTTGCTTCAAGCAACAGACCCTTGCCCCCGGAGAAAGCCGCGAGATGGCCCTGACCTTCATCATCGACGGTGACATCGGTGACGAGATCAGCGAGCTGACCCTCGCCTACGCCTTCTTCCCCGCCCCGAATCCATCCTAGGGAGCCCGCCTTGAACGCCTCGCACGCCAACACCGCAGCGCCCCACGCAACCCACTACTACGTTCCTCAACCCAGCCTCTACCCCTTCTTCCTGTCGGGCGGCATGTTCATGCTGGCCCTGGGCTTCATCCTGCTGATGAACAAGTTCGCGCCCGGCCCCTGGGTCATGGCGGCGGGCGCGGCGGTCATCATCACGGTGCTGTTCAGGTGGTTTGGCGTGGTGATCGCCGAAAACCAGCGGGGCGCCTACACCGACTGGGAAGACAAGTCCTTCCGCCAGGGCATGATCTGGTTCATCGGTTCCGAGGTGATGTTCTTTGCGGCCTTCTTCGGCGCCCTGTTCTACTGCCGGGTGCTCTCGGTGCCGGCCCTCGCTGGCATGGACCCGGCCTTCACCCTCTACAAGGACTTCACCGCCGCCTGGCCTACCTCCGGCCCCAAGGGTGCAAGCTTCACGCCCATGGGCGCCTGGGGCATCCCGGCGATCAACACGGCCCTGCTGTTGACCTCGGGCGTCACCCTGACCTGGGCCCACTGGGGCCTGATGAAGGCCAAGCGCGCCCAGCTCAACCTGGGCCTGATCCTCACCGTGCTGCTGGGCGTGATCTTCCTGGGCTTCCAGGCCTACGAATACCACCACGCCTACACCGAGCTGGGCCTGACCATGGGCGCGGGCGTATATGGCGCCACCTTCTTCATGCTCACCGGCTTCCACGGTTTCCACGTCACCCTCGGCGCCATCATGCTGGCCGTGGTCGCCGGGCGCAGCCTGGCGGGGCATTTCGACGCACGACGCCACTTCGCCTTCGAGGCGGTGGCCTGGTACTGGCACTTCGTGGATGTGGTCTGGCTGCTGCTGTTCGTCGTGGTCTACTGGCTGTAAGCCCCGTATCGCCAGGCCAGCAGCAGGCCGATGAATAGCAGGAGAGAGAGGGAGACGCGCACGGTGAGCGCCCGCACAACCCGGTCGCCATTGCCCTTGTCGCGATAAAGAAAGACCAGGCCCGAAAAGAGGCTGCCGATCACCAGCAAGAGCATGAACACAACGGCCAACTTGAACAGCACAGCTCACTCCCCCAATCCGGTGGCCCGATTGTGCGCCCGCCTCAAGGCGGTCACAAGCGGCCGCCGTTTCCGCCCCTCCCCCTGGGGCGGCCTGCTGGCGCTGGCCGTGGCCGCAGGCTGCATCCAGCTCGGCAACTGGCAGCACGGCAAGGCCGACCGCAAGGCCGCCGCGCAGGCCCTGCTGGACCAGCGGACGCAGGACGGGGCCATCCGCCTGGGAGGCGCCGCCGTCGACGCTGACGACCTGCGCTCCCGCCCGGTGGTAGTACGCGGCCGCTTCGAGACCGGCCGGCAGTTCCTGGTGGACAACCGGATCCAGCGGGAGCAGGCGGGCTACCACGTGATCACACCGCTGCGCATCGAAGGCAGCGACATGCGCGTGCTGGTCAACCGGGGCTGGATCCCTGCCTCCGACCAGCATGCCGACCTTCCTACCGTACTCACACCGGACGAACCGCTCGAACTGCGCGGCACCGTGATCGTGCCAGGACAGCGCTTCTTCACCCTGGGCCCGGAACCTGCCGGTGACGCCTGGCAACCCGTCTGGCAGAACCTCGACCTGGCCCGCTTCCGCACCTTTGCCCCGTGGCCCCTGCAGCCCGTGGTAATCCAGCTCGATCCGGCATCGCCGGCCGGCTTTGGCAGGGAATGGCCGCGTCCCGACGAACGCCTGGAGCGACACCTTTCCTACGCCCTGCAGTGGTACGGCTTTGCCGCCTCGGCCCTGCTGATCTGGCTGGCGCTGGCCTGGAGACGCAACTGATGGCCCGCTACCGCCCCCTCTTCCTCGTCATCGCCCTGCTGGCGCTGCCCTTCATCGTGGCAGCCAGCCTCTACGCCACCGGCTGGCGTCCCGCCGCGGCGGGCAACCACGGCGAACTCCTTGATCCGCCGCGTCCCCTGCCGGCGCTGGCCGGCCCCCACGGTGAGCCCCTGGACAAGACCAGTCTCGAGGGGCACTGGAACCTCGTCGTTGCCGGCCCCGGCCCCTGTGACGAGGCCTGCCGCCACTGGATCGTCGCCACCCGCCAGATCCACGTGGCCCTCTACAAGCAGATGTCCCGCGTGCAGCGCACCTGGTTGACCGACCAGGCGGCACCCGACAGCGCCCCTCTCACTGCCCTGCAACCCGACCTCCACGCCGCCGTGGCCGGCAGCAGCGCGGCCCGGGCAGCCTTCGACCTGGATGCCGGCGGACACCGGGTGTATGTGGTAGACCCCCAGGGCCGGATCATCCTGCGCTACCCCGCCGACGCACCACCCCGCGACATCCTCAAAGATATGGAACGCCTGCTCCGCTATGCGTGGGCTGGCTGAAGACTTCAACGGAGAACCGCCCGCATGCCGACCCTCCTCCGCAGCACCGCCATCGCCGCCCCCCTGGGCCTGCGCCTCGCCGCCTTCGCCACCCAGTGCAAGCCCAGGGTGAACAGCCTGATCGTGTTCACCGCCATGATCGGCATGTTCCTCGCGGTGCCGGGCTGGCCGCCCCTCGGCCTGATGCTCGCCGCCACCGCCGGCATCGCCCTGGTGGCCGGTGCCGCCGCCGCGATCAACTGCCTGGTGGAACGCACCATTGATGCACGCATGGCGCGCACCCGCGGGCGGGCCCTGCCGCGGGGCCTCATCACCCCGGCCGAAACCCTGGGCCTGGCCTGCCTGACCGGGGGAGCCGGGCTGTGGCTGCTGCACGTGGCGGTCAATCCCCTCACCATGTGGCTGACCCTGGCCACCTTCCTGGGCTACGCCATCGTCTACACCCTGGTGCTCAAGCCCGCCACACCGATGAACATCGTCATCGGCGGGGCCTCCGGCGCCATGCCTCCGGTGCTCGGCTGGGCCGCCATGACCGACTCCATCGGTCTGCCCGCGCTGGCCCTGTTCCTCATCATTTTCCTGTGGACGCCGCCGCACTTCTGGGCCCTCGCCTGCTACCGGCGGGAGGAATACGCCCGCGCCGGCCTGCCCATGCTGCCGGTGAGCCACGGCGTACCCCTGACCTGCCTGCACATCCTGCTCTATACCGTGTTGCTGGCGGCGGTGTCCTACCTGCCCTGCACGCTGGGGCTGTCTGGAGCCACCTACGCCGCGCTGGTCAGCCTGCTCAACCTCGGCTACCTGCGGGAAGCCTGGGTGCTGTGGCAGGACTACTCGGACGACCGCGCCCGCCATGCCTTCCGCTACTCGCTCATCTACCTCACCGGACTGTTCGCCGCGTTGTTCCTGGACCGCCTGGCATGAACCGGAGCAACACCCACAGCGCGGGCCTCCGTCGCGCCGAGACCTGGCAGCCCGAAACCCGCTCACCGGTCGGAGCGGCCTATCGCAAGCTGGCCTTGCTGGCCCTGCTGCTCGCCCTTGTCGTGGTCTCCCTCGGTGCCTACGTGCGCCTTTCCGATGCCGGCCTCGGTTGCCCGGACTGGCCCGGGTGCTACGGCAAGCTGGTGGGCATCCCCGAACAGGCCCACGAGGTTGCTCACGCCGAAGCCCGCTTCGGCAAGTCCGTCGAAGCCCCCAAGGCCTGGAAGGAGATGATCCACCGCTACGCTGCCGGCACCCTGGGGCTGTGCATCCTGGCCCTGGCGATCACCGCCTGGCGCCATCGGGCCCAGCGCCGGCCCTGGTTGGAGCTGGCCCTGCTCGGCGTGGTGATGGGCCAGGCCCTGCTCGGCATGCTCACGGTCACCCGCCTGCTCAAGCCCGTCATCGTGACCAGCCATCTGCTCGGCGGCATGAGCACCCTGGCCCTGCTCGCCCTGATCGTGCTGCGCGAAGGCCGCAGCCCCCGCCCCGTGGTCTTTCCTGCTGGCCTGAAAGGCCTCGCCGTGCTGGCCACGGCAACGGTGCTGACGCAGATTGCCCTCGGCGGCTGGGTCAGCAGCAACTATGCCGCGACCATCTGCGCCGACTTTCCCACCTGCCAGGGCAGCTTCAGGCCTGACACCGACTTTCACCACGCCTTCACGCTGGATCGCGAGCTGGGCAACACGGCCAGCGGCGACCTCCTCCCAGCTGCCGCCCTGACCGCCATCCACTGGACCCACCGGCTGTTTGCCGGCGTCGTGCTGGGCATCGTCGGGCTGTTCAGCCTCTGCCTGCTGCGCCGGCACGAGGGCCGCAGGCACGGCCTGGCTCTGCTCGCCGCCCTCGTCCTGCAAATCTCGCTGGGCATCGCCAACGTGCTGTTGCAGCTGCCCCTGCCGCTCGCGGTGGCGCACAACACCGGCGCCGCGCTGCTGCTGTGCGCCGTGCTGGCAGCGACGTGGAAGGTGCTGAATGGCGAAAAAGCCCGCCATCCCCATGCGATGGCGGGCTTTCCCCGACGTTTCCAGGCGATCCGCTAAGCGCTCCCGGCCGCGGATGCCGGCTCAGCACTCTCCAGGGCGGCCTGCTTAGCCAGCCAGGGCGTCGAGCAGCTTGCCGTGAATGCCGCCAAACCCACCGTTGCTCATCACCAGGATGCGGTCGCCGTCCCGCGCCTCCGCGACAATCTCCCTGACCAGCGCCTCCAGATCGTCCTCCACCACCGTCTTTCCGGCGATCGGCGCCAGCGCCTCGCGGGCATCCCAGCCCAGGTTGGCGGCGTAGCAGAAAACCTTGTCGGCCTGGGCCAGGCTGGCCGGCAGCTGGTCCTTCATCACCCCCAGCTTCATGGTGTTGGAGCGCGGCTCCAGCACGGCCAGGATGCGTGCCTCGCCCACCTGCCGGCGCAGGCCCTCCACCGTCAGGGTGATGGCGGTCGGGTGATGGGCGAAATCATCGTACACCGCCACACCGCGCACCGTGCCGCGCAACTCCAGGCGACGCTTGACCCCCTCGAAGCGGGTCAAGGCATCCAGGCCAACTTCTGGCGTCACCCCCACGTGGCGAGCAGCGGCGATCGCAGCCAGGGCGTTGGCCCGGTTGTGGCGGCCGGACAGCGGCAGGCGCTGGCGGCCAATCTCCTTGCCCAGGTGGCGGACCACCACCTCATCCTCAACCTGCCCCTCGGCAATCGACCAACCGGCGGCATCATTGAACCACTCCAGCTCAGACCAGCAGCCCCGCTCTATGACCTGCGGCAGGGCCTCCTCTGCGGCGTTGGCGACGATCCGGCCGGAGCGGGGAATGGTCCGCACCAGATGGTGGAACTGGGTCTGGATCGCCTCCAGATCGGCGAAGATATCGGCGTGATCGAACTCCAGATTGTTCAGGATGGCCGTCCGGGGGCGGTAATGGACAAACTTTGAGCGCTTGTCGCAGAAAGCGGTGTCGTACTCGTCCGCCTCGATCACGAAGAAAGGCGACTCGGTCAGGCGGGCCGACACCCCGAAGTTCTTGGGCACCCCACCCACCAGGAAACCGGGGTTGAGCCCGGCATCCTCGAGAATCCACGCCAGCAGGGACGTGGTCGTGGTCTTGCCATGCGTGCCGGCCACCGCCAGCACCCAGCGCCCCTGCAGCACGTTCTCGGCCAGCCATTGGGGGCCAGACACGTAGGGCAGCCCCTGGTCGAGGACGGCCTCGAGCAGCGGATTGCCGCGGGAGATCGCATTGCCCACCACGAAGACGTCCGGCTTCAGGCCCAGCTGCTCCACACCATAGCCCTCCACCAGGCCGATTCCCTGCTCCTCCAGCTGGGTGCTCATGGGCGGATAGACGTTGGCGTCGCACCCTGTCACCTTGTGGCCGGCGGCCCGTGCCAGCAGGGCAATGCCCCCCATGAAGGTGCCGCAGATACCAAGAATGTGAATATGCATAGTCGGGAAGGCGGAAACAGTGCCGCAATAGTCGTGTGTAGAATGGGAGGCATTCTAATCGAACGGGGAGCTTCGACCTTCCATGCCGCGCCCTGCCGTTCCGCACCGCAGTAACCTGCGCCGCGAGATCGCCGCCCTGGCGGCCCGCATGATCGCCGAAGACGGCGTCACCGACTACGGCTTCGCCAAGCGCAAGGCCGCCCGCCAGCTTGGCGCCGTCAACGCCGACGAACTGCCCAACAACGCCGAGATCGAGGCGGAAGTCCGCACCTACCTCGCCGTCTTCCAGGATGAAGAGCACCTCGAACGCCAGCTCGCCCTGCGTCTCGCTGCCGTGGAGGTGATGCGCGAACTCGAGCCCTTCCGCCCCTACCTCACCGGCGCCGTGCTGGAAGGCACCGCCGGCCGCTACTCCGAAGTGGAGATCGACCTGTTCCCCGAGAGCGCCAAGGAGGTGGAGATCTTCTTCCTCAACAACGACGTTGTTTACGAGCACCGGGAGCCGCGCCGCAACCAGCCGGATGGCCCCGAAGCCATCCTGGTGTTCGACTGGGGCGACATCCCGATCCGCCTGCGCATCTACTCTCCTGACGTGGAGCGCCTCAGCCGGCGGGGCAGCCACGGCGCCCGGCAGATGGAACGGGCACGCCTGTCCGTCGTCGAAGCCCTCGTTAACGACAGCACGCCCGCCATCGCCGCCGGCATCCAGCCATGAAATTCACCACCCGCATCCTGCCCGCCCTCGTCGTTGCCGCCCTCGCCACAGCGGCGGGCCTGTACTCGTCACGCCACAACCTGAGCGCGCCGGCGCAGTCTGCCGACGCGACCCAGTCGGGTGCGGTCGGCAAGCTGCTGGCGCTCGAACTACCGGACGCAGCAGGCAAGAACCAGCCCCTGTCCCAATGGAAAGGCCAGGTCCTGGTGGTGAACTTCTGGGCTACCTGGTGCCCGCCCTGCCGCAAGGAAATGCCGGCTTTTTCAGTCATCAGCCAGAAATACGCCGACAAAGGCGTTCAATTTGTCGGCATCAGCATTGATACCGACGAAAACGTGCGCAAGTTCCAGGCGGCCACCCCGGTTGCCTACCCCCTGGTGGTCGCCCCACCCAGCGTGGTGAGCCTGTCCGAAGAACTGGGCAACAGCGCCCAGGCCCTGCCCTTCACCCTCATCATCGATCGCCGCGGCGGTGTCGGGCTGGTCAAGGTCGGCACCCTGTCCGAGCAGGAACTCGACCGCAAGCTCGCTGAACTCAGTCGCTCGTAAGCCCCTCATTCACAGCCAGGCGATGGACAAATTGCGCCAATCTGCGGCAAACTTGCATTCATGACGCGGAAAAATCGCACACCTGAAGCCAGCGCGGACGACATGCAACAAGCTCGCATCCTCGTTCTGCACGGCCCCAATCTCAATCTCCTCGGCCGCCGGGAACCCGGCATCTATGGCCTGACCACCCTTGCCGACATCCATGCGGCAATGGAAAGTCGCGCCAAGGTCGACGGAGTGCTGCTGGAATCCTTCCAGAGCAATCACGAGGGCGAACTGATCGACCGGGTCCAGGCTGCCGGCACCGAAGGCGTCGACTTCATCATCATCAACCCGGCCGCCTACACACACACCAGCGTGGGGATCCGGGATGCCCTGTCGGGTGTCGACATCCCGTTCGTCGAAGTACACCTGTCCAATATCCACGCCCGCGAGCCGTTCCGGCATCACTCCTACTTTTCCGACAAGGCCGTCGGAGTGATCTGCGGACTGGGCGCCCAGGGTTATCAACTCGCCCTCGAGTTTGCCCTGTCGCGTCTCCGCTCCCGCGGCTGAACCAGACATCGGCTCCTGCGTCGTCCGACGCCGGGGCATCAACAATCAAGGGGAATACTATGGATCTTCGCAAGCTCAAGAAATTGATCGACCTGGTCCAGGAATCCGGCATCTCCGAGCTGGAAGTCACTGAAGGCGAGGAAAAAGTCCGCATCGCCAAGCACGTCTCCGGCCCCGCCCCCGTCAATTACGTCGCCCAGATGCCGGTCGCCGCACCTGCTGCCGTTGCGGCCCCCGCGGCCGCAGCTGCTGCAGCCCCCGCCGAACCGGCGCTACCGGACGGCCATGTGGTCAAGTCGCCGATGGTCGGCACCTTCTACCGGGCCAGCGCACCGGGTGCCAAGCCCCTGGCCGAAGTCGGGCAGAGTGTCAGCGCCGGCGAAGTGCTGTGCATCATCGAAGCCATGAAACTGATGAACGAAATCGAAGCCGACGCCACCGGCACGATCAAGGCCATCCTCGTCGAGAATGGCGAGCCCGTGGAATTCGGCGAACCCCTCTTCATCATCGGCTAAGCCCATGGCCATGTTTGAAAAGATCCTCATCGCCAACCGGGGCGAGATTGCCCTGCGCGTGCTGCGTGCCTGCCGCGAGCTGGGCATCAAGACCGTCGCGGTACACTCCGAGCCGGACGCCGAAGCCAAGTACGTCAAGCTGGCCGACGAGTCCGTCTGTATCGGCCCCGCCTCCTCGACCCTCAGCTACCTCAACATCCCGGCCCTGATCTCCGCGGCCGAGGTCACCGACGCTGAAGCCATCCACCCGGGCTACGGTTTCCTGTCCGAAAACGCCGACTTCGCCGAGCGGGTCGAGCAGTCCGGCTTCGTCTTCATCGGCCCCCGCGCCGAAACCATCCGCCTGATGGGCGACAAGGTCTCCGCCAAGGACGCCATGAAGGCCGCCGGCGTACCCTGCGTGCCCGGCTCCGAAGGCGCCCTCCCCGACGACCCCAAGGAGATCGTCAAGATCGCCCGGGCCATCGGCTACCCGGTGATCATCAAGGCTGCCGGCGGCGGCGGCGGACGCGGCATGCGTGTGGTGCACACCGAGGCCGCGCTGCTCAACGCAGTCACCACGACCCGCTCCGAAGCGGGAGCCTTCTTCGGCAACCCGATGGTCTACATGGAGAAATTCCTGGAGAACCCGCGCCACGTGGAGATCCAGATCCTTGCCGACCAGCACGGCAGCGCCATCCACCTGGGCGAGCGTGACTGCTCCATGCAGCGCCGCCACCAGAAGGTCATCGAGGAGGCGCCCGCCCCCGGCATCGAACGCCGCCACATCCTGCGTATCGGCGAGCGCTGCGCCGAAGCCTGCCGCAAGATCGGCTACCGGGGCGCCGGCACCTTCGAGTTCCTGTACGAGAACGGTGAGTTCTACTTCATCGAGATGAACACCCGCGTACAGGTCGAACACCCGGTCACCGAGCTGATCACCGGCGTGGACATCGTGCAGGAACAGATCCGCGTCGCCGCCGGCCAGAAGCTGCGCTACAAGCAGCGCGACATCGAGTTCCGCGGTCACGCCATCGAGTGCCGGATCAACGCGGAAGACCCGTTCAAGTTCACCCCCTGCCCGGGCAAGATCTCCAACTGGCACGTGCCCGGCGGCCCCGGCATCCGCGTGGACTCCCACGTCTACAATGGCTACACCGTGCCTCAGCACTACGACTCGATGATCGGCAAGCTGATCGCCTACGGGGACACCCGTGACCAGGCCATCCGCCGCATGCGCATCGCCCTGTCCGAAATGCTGGTTGAAGGCATCAAGACCAACATCCCGCTGCATCAGGAGCTGATGCTGGACGCCCGCTTCGTCGAAGGCGGCACCAGCATCCATTACCTGGAGCACAAGCTGGCGGGGCGTAACGAAGTAAGCAAGAGCTGATGTGGATCTCGGTCATCCTCCAGGCTGACGCCACCCGCGCCGAGGCCCTCTCCGAGGCGCTGATGGAGCACGGCGCCCTGTCGGTCAGCATCGACGACGCAGATGCCGGCACCGACGCCGAGAAGCCCCAGTTCGGCGAACCGGGCATGTCTCCGGCCAGCCTGTGGGATCACAGCCGGGTGATCGCGCTCTTCGACACCGACACCGACCTCGCCCAGTCCCTCGCCACCGCATCGGCGGCGGCCGGGCTGGACGCGGTGCCGCCCTTCACCATCGAGGAAATCGAAGAGCAGAACTGGGTCCAGCTCACCCAGAGCCAGTTCGATCCGATCCGCATCACCGACCGCCTGTGGATCGTGCCCTCGTGGCACGAGTCGCCGGCACCGGATGCCATCAACCTGGTCCTCGACCCGGGCATGGCCTTCGGCACCGGCTCCCACCCGACCACCCGCGTGTGCCTGGAATGGCTCACCGAGCAGATCACCCCGGGCGTCAGCGTGCTGGACTACGGCTGTGGCTCCGGCATCCTGGCCATTGCTGCGGCCAAGCTGGGTGCGGGTGAAGTCACCGGCGTGGACATCGACGAAAAGGCGGTCGAAACCGCCGCCGACAACGCTGCCAACAACGGAGTGAGCCTGCACCTGCAAGTGTCCGCCAAGCCGCTTGAAGGCACGTTCCAGCGCGTTGTCGCCAACATCCTGACCAATCCGCTCAAGATGCTCGCCCCGCTGCTGGCCGCACGGGTGGCCCCCGGCGGCAAGCTGGCCCTGTCCGGCGTGCTCGAGCCCCAGGCCGGGGATGTCATCGAAGCCTACGCCCCCTACATCGCGCTGCGTGTCGGCGCCACCCACGAAGGCTGGGTGCGCCTCGAGGGCGAACTGCCGGAGCGGGCGGTGCCATGATCCTCGCGCGCTGCCCCGCGTGCGCCACCACCTTCCGGGTGCGCCCGGAGCAATTGCGCGCCCGTCAGGGCCGTGTGCGCTGCGGCCAGTGCAACCACGCCTTCAACGCGCTGGAAACCCTCGTGGACGAGAACGCCGTCCCGATTCCCCTCCCACCCGCACTCTCAATCGCCCATGAGGTCGATGAGGTCCACGAACCCCAGCTACAGCCGGCTCCACAGCCATCTCCGGACACACCGCTGTTCGTGCTGGAGGACAAGGAGCCGGGCCCCTCCAGCCTCGACACCGAGGGGCCTGTCGAGCCCGTGGAACCTGCCGCAACGCCACTGGCCGACGACACAGCCGAGGCCGCAGCCTACGTCCTGGAAGAGGCGCCACACGTCAGGGAGGAGCCCCTCGAAGCGGCCGCCGACGAGCCCATTATCGACGAAGCCGCCCACGAAGCCGTCGATGCTCAAACTACCGAGCCCCTTCCGCCCACCGACCCGGACCTCAGCGACGAACCCGGCTTCCTGCTGCCGGCAGACGAACCGGCCGACATACCGCAAGACACTGCCGCAGAAGCCCTGCCGCCCGCCCATGACGTGCCGGCCGACAGCGACGAACCCGACGCCCCTCCCGTCGACATCGATGACTGGCCGGCCGTGGCCGCCGCGCCTGCTCCTGGCCCGGACGCGCGGATCGAGCCCAACGGCGAGATCGCGCTCCCGCCCGCAGACGAATGGCCGCCGGCAGAGGATGAAGCACTGATCGAGGCGCCCCCCGACGCACAGTTCGACGACACACAGTTCGACGACGCACCGGAGCAGGCCGCAACGGCTCCCGCCACAGCGGCCCCGGACAGCCTCGCCAGCGACCCCCTGCTCGAGTTCGGCATGGACGACGACTTTCCGTCTGCCGCACCGTCAGCCCCCGCCCCGCCACACTTCCAGGCCGACTGGCCCGACCCGGCCGACCTGGACCTCAAGGCCTCCACCCAGACAGTGGCACCGGCCAGCGCCCCGGTCATCGACTTCGACGCCTTGCTCCACAAGGAGGACGCCGGCGAGCCCGCCGCAGGCTTGGTCGCAGAATCGGCCGCAGAGTCGGTCGCAAAATCGGCCACCCGCGAAGCGGACATCCCGCCCCCGGCTCCTCTCCTCGAGCAGCCCGAACCCAGGCACGAGCCCAGCCTGCCCGCCGCTCAGGACAAGGACGAAGACGAAGACACTGGCGAGGACGAACAGGACGACGAGCCCCCCCCGCCCTCCTCCCTGAACCAAGCCCTCTGGGCCGCCGGCGCCACCCTGCTGTCCCTGGCCCTGCTGGCCCAGGGTGTGCTGGTGTTCCGGAACGAGATCGCCCTGTCGTCACCGCCCACCCGGCCCGCGCTGGAAGCCCTGTGCAACAGCCTCGGCTGCGACCTGCCGCTCCCCAGGGAGGCCGCCGAGATCGCCATCGAGAGCTCCGACATCCAGCCCGACGCCAGCCGTGAAGCCTTCTTCACCCTGCATGCGACCCTGCGCAACCGGGCCGAATTCCAGCAGGCCTGGCCGCACCTCGAAGTCACCCTGACAGATGCCCGCGACAAGGCTCTGGTGAGACGCGTCCTCGAACCCGCCCAGTGGCTGCCAGCCGACGCCCCGAAGGACGCCTTCCCGGCCCGCCGCGAGATCGCCACCCGGGTCGCCTTCGAAGCCCCCGGCGTCGCCGCCGCAGGCTACCGGGTATACGCTTTCTACCCCTGAACACCCCCCGTCGTCCGGGCGCGGCAACGCCCCGGCCTTCCAACCCAGCACATCCGAAACTCATGTCCACGCTCATCTGCGGCTCCATCGCCTACGACTCGATCATGGTGTTCCACGATCGCTTCAAGAACCACATCCTGCCCGAGCAGATCCACATCCTGAACGTGTCCTTCCTGGTGCCGGAAATGCGCCGGGAATTCGGTGGCTGTGCCGGCAACATCGCCTACAACCTCAAGCTGCTGGGCGGCGAGGCGCTGATCATGGCCACCGTCGGTGACGACGCCGCACCTTACCTGGAGCGCCTCGACACGCTGGGCCTGTCCCGCGCCCACGTCACCCAAGTGCCGGGCACCTTCACCGCCCAGGCCTTCATCACCACCGACCTGGACGACAACCAGATCACCGCCTTCCACCCCGGCGCGATGGTGCACTCCCACCTCAACAAGGTCGAGCACAGCCGTGGCGTCACCCTGGGCATCGTCTCGCCCGACGGCCGCGACGGCATGCTCGAGCATTCCCGCCAGTTCGCCGAAGCCGGCATTCCCTTCGTCTTTGACCCGGGCCAGGGCCTGCCCATGTTCAACGGCGACGAATTGCTGGCCTGCCTGCAACTGGCCGACTACTGCACGGTCAATGACTACGAAGCGCGCCTGCTCTGCGAGCGCACCGGTCGCAGCGTTGAATCCCTGGCCGGCGAAGTGCGGGCCCTGGTCGTCACGCGCGGCGCCGAAGGCTCGGAGATCCACACAGGCGGGCGCCGCATCGACATCCCCTGCGCCCAGCCCAGTGCCATCGAAGACCCCACCGGCTGCGGCGACGCCTACCGGGCAGGCCTGCTCTACGGTATCGAGAACGGGCTGGACTGGGATCAGACCGGCCGCCTGGCGTCCCTGATGGGCGCCATCAAGATCGCCTGCCGGGGCGGTCAGAATCACGCCCCGAGCCGCGAAGAAATCGGCGCCGCCTACCGGAGCGCCTTCGGCAGCACACTTTGGTGAAAGGAAACAACATGCGCATCCTGATGATCAGCCTGTCCCTGCTCGCGGCGGTGAACGTCGCCGGCTGCGCCTCCGGCCTCGGAGGCGGCGACTACGAGCGGGTGGAAGCCCGGCGGGTCATGAGCGTCCGCATGGGCGTGGTCGAGAGCGTCCGCCCGGTCAAGCTGGAAGGCAGCAACACCCCGATCGGCACCATCGCCGGCGCGGCGGTGGGCGGCATCGCCGGCAGCACCATCGGCGGCGGCAAGGGTGCCAGCATCGCCGCGGTGGTCGGCGCCGTGGCCGGCGGCATTGCCGGTGCAGCAGCCGAGGAGGGCCTGACCCGCAAGCAGGGCGTCGAGGTCACCCTCAAGATGGACAACGGCGAGCTCCTCGCCATCGTGCAGGAAGACGGGGGTGAGAACTTCGTACCCGGCGAGCGCGTGCGCATGATCCAGGACGGCCGCAACACCCGCGTCACTCGTTGATGGAAGACGGCCGGGGCACAAGACTTCGCCCCGGCTGCCGTCACACCGCCGTCATCACCCCTTCATGGCGCCGCAACGCAGCATTTCCACAATGGATGGAAACCCCACAAGGATTTCCAATGCTGCACAAGGAACAACACGCTACTCCGCGCCCGGGCCGCAACCTGCATGTCGGCCTGGCCACCTGCCCCACCGAGGTCCTGGAAGCCCAGAAGCTGCGCTATCGGGTCTTCGCCGACGAGATGGGCGCGCGTCTGCAAACCCGCGTGCCGGGTGTCGACCGGGACCTCTACGACCCCTTCTGCGACCACCTCATCGTCCGCGACGAGGACGCCGGGCGCATCGTGGGCACCTACCGCATCCTGTCGCCCAGCGCCTCCCGTGAAGTCGGCAGCTATTACTCCGAGAGCGAATTCGACCTGACCCGCCTGCGCCACCTGCGCGGCCGCATGGTGGAGATCGGACGCTCCTGCATCGACGCCGACTACCGCTCGGGCGCCGTGATCACGCTGCTGTGGGCCGGCCTGGCCCGCTACATGCTCGAGAACAGCTACGACTACCTGATCGGCTGCGCCTCGGTGAGCATGGCCGACGGCGGGCATGCCGCGGCCAGCCTGTATAATCGCCTGAAGGACGAGCACCTCTGCCCGCTGGAATACCGGGTCTTCCCCCGCACCCCGCTGCCCCTGCAGGCCCTGCGCCAGGACCTGGACGCCGACACCCCGCCGCTGATCAAGGGTTATCTGCGGGCCGGTGCCTGGATCTGTGGCGAACCCGCCTGGGACCCCGACTTCAACACGGCCGACCTGCCCGTCCTGCTGCCGGTTTCCCGGCTCGACGCCCGCTACGCCAAACATTTCCTGGGACGCAAGGACTGAAACCCGCTTCTTTTCCACTACGCCTGTCGCGCTATCTCCGCCTCGTCGCCCACGTCCTGTACGGCCTGGCTCTTACGGCGACAAGCCTCCATTTCCTGCCACCCGCCAGGCAGATCCGCCTGAAACAGCGCTGGTCGGCCCGCCTGCTGAAGATCCTGGGCGTGCGCCTGGTGGCCGACGAGCCCTTCGTCGGCCCCGGCAGCCTGCTGGTCGCCAACCATGTGTCCTGGCTGGACGTCTTCGTGATCAACACGGCCTTTCCGGCAGCCTTCGTCTCCAAGGCGGAGGTCCGTGACTGGCCCCTCGTCGGCTGGCTTGCCGCGCGCAACGAAACCGTCTTCCTGCGGCGCGGCAGCCGCGGCCATGCGCGCATCGTCAATGCGGAGATCGGCGCCCTGCTTGAACGCGGGCGCCACGTGGCGGTCTTTCCGGAAGGCACCACCACCGACGGCAGCCATGTGCAGGGCTTCCACGCGGCCCTGCTGCAACCCGCCATCGCGGCAGGCTCACCGATCCAGCCCCTGGCCATCAGCTACCGCCTTCCCGATGGGCGCTACACGCGGGCAGCGGCCTACGATGGTGATGTGAGCCTGCTGGAGTCCATGCAGTCCATCATCGCCGAGGCCGAGATCATCGCCCGGGTGCGGGTCGCCCCCCCGCTGCAGACCTGCGCCCAGACCTCCGATCGCAAAACCCTCGCCCGGGAGGCCCGGGAGGCCATCGCGGCGCGCATCATCGACTGAAGATCAGGACGGGCGGACCTTCCCGTGGGTCAGCCCCGGACAGGGCACCTGGAAGACAGTGCGATCTTCCAGGCGCACGGCGGTCAGTTCGCGCCCCCACAGACAGCCTGAATCCAGGGCCAGCAGGTTGGGCGTGATCTTGAGGCCGAGGGCGGACCAATGCCCGACCACCACCGTCGTATCGGCGCTCTTGCGTCCCGGCACATCGAACCAGGGCATGAAGCCTTTTGGCGCCCGCGCAACCTCGCCCTTGACCTTGAAGTCCATCACCCCTTCGGCGGTGCAGAAACGCATGCGGGTCATGGCGTTGACGATCACCCGCATGCGCTCGTGGTCACGCAGATCGTCGCGCCAGGCGGAGGGCTCGCTGCCCCACATGTGGTGCAGCAGCTCGGAATGATAGGGGCCGGCCAGCGCCCCCTCCACCTCCCGCGCCAGATCCCGCGCCCGGGCCACCGTCCATCCCGGCAGCAGGCCGGCATGGACCATCGCAAAGCCATTCTCCACGTGCATCAGCGGCCGGGTGCGCAGCCAGACCAGCAACTCCTCCCGGTCCGGCGCATCGAGCACCGCCTGCAGCGTGTCGTCCTTGGCCCGGCTGCGCACGCTGCCACAGGCGACCATCAGCAGGTAGAGATCATGATTGCCAAGCACCGTCACCGCGGCCGACCCCAGGTCACGCACGAAACGCAGGGTCTTGAGCGACTCCGGACCGCGATTCACCAGGTCACCGACCAGCCACAGGCGATCACGGGCCGGATCGAATGCCACCCGGTTGAGCAAAGCGGTCAGGGATGCAAAGCAGCCCTGGATGTCACCAATCGCATAAGTGGCCATATCAGTACGCGCAGAAACGCCCGGAGGATACGGACCCGCCCACGGCAGGCAGCGATCGCAACAGGCGTGGGGATCGTTTCATCCTAGGCTCGCTGGATGGTCTTCTCGACCACCGTCAGGACCGGGGCGGAGGGGGGGGAAGGGACATACTCGGGCACCCAGCGGCGCAGCTCGCCACGCACTTCTGCAGCACCAACCGCACGACGCTGGCGCAGCCACAGCAGCAAGGCCTCGATCCAGCCGTCCTCGACGGGCTGGGCGCGGGCGATGCGCAGCTTGGGGTGATGCGTGGCGCGCGTCTGCTCGGAGTCGGCCAGAACCTCCTCGTAGAGCTTCTCGCCGGGGCGCAGGCCGGTGAACACGATCCGCACATCGTCCTCGGAGCGCCCGGACAGGCGGATCATGTCGCGCGCCAGCTCGACGATCCGCACCGGCT
The DNA here is from genome assembly GCF_012927165.1 of Zoogloea dura. Taxonomy (GTDB): domain Bacteria; phylum Pseudomonadota; class Gammaproteobacteria; order Burkholderiales; family Rhodocyclaceae; genus Zoogloea; species Zoogloea dura. Next base: position 282,571 of record NZ_JABBGA010000005.1, on the reverse strand, counting down.
CGCCCATGTCCATCACGAAGATCTCGCCACCCTGCCCCATCGACCCCGCCTGCAGCAACAGCTGCGCCGCCTCGGGGATGGACATGAAGAAACGCGTGATCTCGGGGTGGGTCACCGTCACCGGCCCCCCACTGGCGATCTGCTCCTGGAACTTGGGGATCACGCTGCCCGCGCTGCCCAGCACATTGCCGAAGCGCACGATCTCGAACTGAGTCCTGCCCTGCCGGGCCAGGGCCTGGCAGACACGCTCGGCCAGGCGCTTGGTGGCCCCCATCACATTGGTCGGGTTGACCGCCTTGTCGGTGGACACCAGCACAAAGCGCGGCACCCCCGCAGTCACGGCGCTGCGCGCCACCTGCCAGGTTCCGAGCACATTGTTGCGCACCGCCTGCCAGGCATTGTCGTCTTCCATCAGGGGCACGTGCTTGTAGGCCGCCGCATGGAACACCACGTGAGGGCGGTAACGGGCCATCACCTCGTCCACCCGCACCACGTCCTTCACGTCCCCCGCCAGCACGACGATCTGGACGTGGGGATAATGGACGGCAAACTCCTCTGCCAGCCGGTAGAGGCCAAACTCGCTGATGTCGAAGCAGACCAGCACCGAAGGCTCGAAACGCGCGATCTGGCGACACAGCTCGGAGCCGATCGACCCTCCCGCGCCGGTGACCATCACGGCCTTGCCGCGCAGGTACTCCCGCACCTCGAGGGTATCGATGCGCACCGGATCACGGCCCAGCAAGTCCTCCACATCCACCTTGCGGACTTCGCTGACCTTCACCCGGCCGGTCATCACATCCTCGATACCCGGCACGATCAGGGCCTTCACGCCGGCCCGCACGCACACGCTGGCCACCGCCCGCCGCACCTCGTGGCGCGCCCCGGGCATGGCGATGATCGCGTGGCGGACCTTGAATTCATCGGCCACCCGCGCCAGGTCGTCGATGCGCCCCAGCACCTTGCAGCCATAGACTTCGCGCCCCTGGCGGGCCCGGCTGTCGTCGAGCAGGCCCACCACCCGCCACTCCGCCGAACGGGACAGTTCGCGCACCAGGTTCACCGCCGCCTCGCCGCCGCCAAGCACCACCACCGGCTCGCCGAGGGCCCGCAGGGCACCATACAGGTGGAACTCCTTCCAGGTCCGGTAAAGCGCCCGGGTTCCGCCCGCGTAGATCGCCAGCAGCAAGGGCTGCATCAGGAAGACCAGGCGGGGCACCTCCGGGTGATAGCGCACCACCACCACGACCACCAGCGGCGTGACCAGGGCGGCCACCGCAACGGCCCGCGCGATGCGCAGCAGATCCGGCAGACTGGCAAACACCCACACACCCCGGTACAGCCCGAAAGCCCGCAGGATGCTGCCCTGGACCACGATGGCCACACCCAGGCCCACGACAGCGGCCGGCAGGAATTCCTGGGGAATCGCGAAGTTGAAGCGCACCAGGTATGCCAGCCACCAAGCCAGGACAACCCCGAACACATCGGACAGGAACACCAGGAAGGAATAATAGTTCTTGCTTATCAAGGCTTTTAACCCCCGGCCTCATGACAACGCCAAGCGCGGTCGATCCAGTAACCCAGGAGCAGATGGACAAGTAGGATCATTGTAATGATGATGCACTGCAGCGAAAACCCCGAGGACAAGGCCAGCAGGCCCGCTCCTCCCGCACCAGCCATCAGGGCATAGGCCAGCCAGGCCGTGCGCCTGTGCCCCAGCCCCAGGCGCACCAGGCGCTGGTAATAGTGGCTGCGGTGCGCCTGCCACACCTTCTCCCCCCGCTGAGCCCGCTTCGCCAGGGTCACCGTGGCATCGAGGATGAAGGGTGCAAAGACCAGCAGGGGGAACCACAGGGGCCAGGCCCCCCTGGCCCAACCGGCGATCCCCAGCGCGCCGGCCAGGAAGCCGAGGGGCACCGAGCCCACGTCGCCCATGAAGATCCGTGCCGGATGCAGGTTGAAGCACAGGAACCCCGCCGCCGCCGCCGCCACGCTGGCGGCCAGGGCCGCCAGGCCCGCCTCGCCGACCAGCCACGCCGCCGCCGCCAGGAACGAGAAGCCGAACAGGGCCATGCCTCCGGCCAGGCCATCGGAGCCATCCATGAAGTTGTACAGATTGCTCATCCACACCAGCCCCAGGCCCAGCAGCGGCCAACCCCACCAGGGCAGCTGAAACCCGGCCAGGGCCAGGAAGAGGACCGCCACCGCCACCTGGGCCAGCAGGCGGACTCGCGCCGACAGGCTGCGACGGTCATCCACCAGGCCCAGCAAGGCCAGCAGCCCGGCCCCCGGCAAGGCCACCAATTCCACCCAGCCCGGCCGGCCAAGCAAGGCCACCCAGGCACCGGCGGCAAGCACGCCGGCCATCACCCCCACCCCACCGGTGCGGGGAGTCGGCGTGGCATGCAGCGAGCGCTCGTTGGGCATGTCCAGGAAATGCAGCCAGGAGCCCGGCTGACAGCAGGCCCGGGTGACACCCCAGGCCACGCCGAAGGCGAGCAGCACTACCGATACCAGCAGGACCTCAGGCGCCATGGAGCATCTCCCACAGCCCGGCCTCGAGGCTCACCACGGCGCGCCAGCCCAGCTCCCGGTCGATCCGCTGGGGCGAATAGCAGGCTGAATCGAGCAGGCGTCCCAGCGCCTCGCTGTCCAGCGGAACCCGGCGGCCCGACAAGACCTGGAGCAGATCGCCGCAGCGGGCCGCGGCAAGCAGCAGCGCCCGGGGCACGGCCCAGCCCACCGGAGGCAGCCCGACGGCATGGCGCAGGGCATCGTAGAGCCCCCGCCCCGAGGGCGCCTGCGCGTGGGCGATGATGTAGGTGCGGCCCGCCGCCCGCGGGTCGCCGGCAACCAGGCGCATGGCCGCCACCAGATCATCCACATGAACCATCGAACGCCGGTTGCCGGTTTCCGGCAAGGGCGGAAAGAGCCCGCGCCGCACCAAGGCCGCCATGCGCTCCAGATTGCCCCGGCCACCGGCGCCAAAGACCATGGCCGGGCGCAGGTTGATCACCCGCATGCCATGGCGCCGGCCAGCCTCCAGCACGGCCTCCTCGGCAGCCCGCTTGGCCTGCCCATAGGCCGAGTCCGGCACACCCGGAGCGTCCTCGTCAGCACACAGCTCGCCCGGCTCGGCCTGGGCCTTGACGCTGGAGAGGAAGACGAAGCAACGCACCCCCGCCTGCCCGGCCGCCTCGGCCAGGGCCCGGGTGCCTTCGAAGTTCACCTGCCAGTGACGCGCCTCCTCATCGGCGGCGAGGCAGGCAAAGGCGTGGGCATGCCCGGCGCAGTGATAAACCGTATCCACGCCCGAGCAGGCCGGCGGCAGGGTGTCCGGGCGGGTCAGCTCCGCCTGTATCTCGGATGGCCCCGGCAACCCCCGGGTCATGACATGGACATCAGCCCCATCCTGGCGCAGCCTGGCCACCAGACGGCGCCCGATGAAACCCCGCCCGCCGGAAACCAGCACCGCCCCCGTCATCAGAAGGCCTCCCGGACACGCAGGAAACGGGCAAAGCGCGGCACGCCATCCGGCGTCAGGGAGGTGTAGCGGTAAGTCACCTGCGTCCCCAGCGGCGGCGGATCGCGGCGCAGGGCATCCGGCAGGCCGGTACCGATGTTGAAACGAAGCCCTTCAGGCGTCTCGACCCGCAGCGCCCCCAGCATACCCGCCAAGCGCCCCTTGCCAGGCAGGTGGGCGACCACGCGGGCTTCCGTATCGAGCCAGGGCTTGAGCTTGAGCAGGGCATCGCTGCGCCCGGTCAGGTAGGGCGCATCATCCCGGTGCAGCATCAGGCCCTCGCCACCGCCCGCCACGACCTCGGCCAGACGGGCCTGCAAGGCCTGCCTGTCGGGCACGCGGAACTGCTCGACGGCCTGCAGCCAGGGCACCCCGGCCCGCGCCACGATGTCACGCAGACGCCCGGCCCGCTCGGTGAAGGTGCCGCTGCCACCCGGCTGCTCGAACACCATGAAGCGGATCTGGCGCCACTCGGCCTCCTGCGGGGCTTTCCGGCGTACCGCCGCAGACAGCACATCGAAGCGTCCACGCCCCATCCACAACTCCCCGTCGAGGGCTTCGGCGGGCAGGCCGGCAATGAACCAGGCGGGCGCGACAACCGGATTACCGCTGCGGAAGCGCAGGGTCTGACCATCCCACACCGCCCGGGCGCCATCCAGTTTCTCGCTGACCCAGTAGTGCGGCAGGTCCACCTCGCCGCGCAGCACCTCGGCCAGCAGCAGGGGCGGCGCAGCAGCCCTGGCCGGCAGCCCGGCCAGGAGCAGGGCCAGCAGACAGGCGCTGAGGTAGTGCCAGCTTTGCCCCTTGAACCAACGCATCGACTTCACCCTGCCCCGTGCCAACCCGCCCCAGGCGGACGGCCCCATGCAAACGCCCGGACCACCCGGACATTGGAAGCCCGACATGATGCACCATATTGAAAACACAGGCATCGGCAGTCTGTAACCTAAAGTCCCGGATGCCGGACCATCGCACCGGAATGCTAGAATCCGGCCCCTGCACGGCAGCTGTCCGCCTCCCGCCGCCCTACCCCGACGACCCGCCTGGAGCCCGGTGAACACTCTCCCTATCGACGTCATCGTTCCCGTCTATCGGGGGCTGGATGAAACCCGGCGCTGCATCGAAAGCGCGCTCGCCGCCCGCCAGCAGACGCCCTTCGAGCTGATCGCCATCAACGACGCCGGCCCCGAGCCTGCGCTCAGCGCATGGCTGCGCGAAATGGCGGCGGAGGGCCACCTCAGCCTGCTCGAGAACGAGCACAACCTCGGCTTCGTGCTCACCGTGAACCGCGGCATGGCCCTGCACCCGGATCGGGACGTGGTGCTCCTCAACAGCGACACGGAAGTCGCCAACGACTGGCTGGACCGGCTGGTCGCCTGTGCGGCCCGCCACCCTTCGGCCGGCACCCTGACCCCCTGGTCCAACAACGCCACCATCTGCTCCTACCCCTTCGAGGGCTGGAACGGCGGCACGCCGGGGAAACTGGGCCTGGCCGGGCTCGACACGCTGATCAGCACCACCCTCGCCGGCCAGACCCTGGAGATCCCCACCGCCGTGGGCTTCTGCATGTACATCCGGCGGCGCTGCCTCGACGAGACCGGCCTCTTCGACGCCGAGCGCTTCGGCCGGGGCTATGGCGAAGAGAACGATTTCTGCCGGCGCGCCGCCCGCCTCGGCTGGCACAACCTGCTGGCGGCCGATATCTTCGTCTTCCATGAGGGTGGAGTCAGCTTCTCGGACGAACGCGCCGCTCTCCAGGCCAATGCCATGAAGCGCCTGCAGGAGGCCCACCCGGACTACATGGACGTGGTCATGGAGTTCATCCGGCGCGACCCCGCCGCGCCGCTGCGGACGCGCATCGACCAGGCCCGGCAGGCCTGCGGCAGCGACGAGGAAGCCCACCTGCTGGCCGAGCGGGGCAAGCCGCACGCCCTGACCACCCTGAAGGCCCTGCCGGCCCGCCGCGCCGCGCCGCGCCCGGTCCAGCTGCACATCAGCCACGGCTGGGGCGGTGGTGTCGAACGCTGGGTGCTCGACTTCTGCAAGGCCGACACCACCCGCCGCAACCTGTGGCTGCGCAGCTGCAGCGACCGCAATGCGGCAGGCTTCCGGCTGGCCCTGCTCGAGCCGGCCGTGTCGGCGGAGCCGCTGCTGGAGTGGGACCTGGCGCTCCCCATCCGCCACACCGCACTTGAACATCCCGAGTACGCCAGCCTGCTCGAGGGCCTGATCAGCGGCTTCGGCGTGCGCAGCGTGCTGGTGTCGTCCCTGGTCGGCCACGGGCTCGAGGCACTGGCCACCGGGCTGCCCACCGCCTTCGTGCTGCACGATCTCTACCCTTTCTGCCCGGCCCTGTTTGCCCATTTCGACAGCAACTGCACCAGCTGCACCAGCGGGCGCCTGGCCGGCTGCCTGCAGTCCAACCCGCTGAACGTCTTCTGGCACAACAGCACGGCGCACGAATGGCAGTTGCTGCGTGAAGCCCTCGGCCGCCGCCTGTCCGCCCCCGGCATTGCCATCGTCGCCCCCACCCGCAGCGTCCGGGAGCGCTGGGCCCAGCTCCTGCCCGCCATGGCCGCCCACCCCTGGCAGCACATCGAGCACGGCCTCGACCAACCCGGCCCCGCGCCCCGCGCCCTGCCACAGCGCCCCGACGGCCATCGCCTGCGCCTCGTCATCCCGGGCCGGCTGTCCCCACAGAAGGGCCTGGCGCTGCTCGAGGCCGTGATGCCCGCGCTGCTCTCCGTCGCCGACGTCGTGCTGCTGGGCTGCGGCGCCTTCGGAAAAGCCTTCCAGCACCTGTCCGGCGTCAGCCTGGTACCGGACTACCAGCAGCCCGACCTGGCCAGCCATCTCGAGGCCTGCCAGCCCGATGCCGCCCTGATGCTGTCCACCCTGCCCGAGTCCTTCAGCTACACCCTCTCCGAGATGTTCGCCTGCGGCCTGCCGGTCGTTGCCACCGACAGCGGCGCCTTTGCCGAGCGCATCGGGCACCGGCTCACCGGCCTGCTGGTGGCGCCGCAGCCCGACGAGATCATCGCCGCCGTCACCGGGCTCGACCAGGACCGGGCCCTGCTCGAGGCCATGCGCCGGAACGTGCTGGAACGCCCGGTTCGGCTCAGTCGGGAGATGGTCGAGGACTACCACCGCCTGCTCCCCCTGGCGCCAGCGGAGAGCCAGCCGGCCACCGAAGGATTCCTCGACACCCTGCACGCCCATGCCCGCCTGCAACACGAGAAAGCCGCGGCCCGGCTTGAACGGGAAGCCGCCACGGCGCAGGCCCGCCTCGAACAGCTGGCCCACGAACGGGACGCCGGCGCCGCCCTCAACAGCAGGCTGCAGCAACAGCTCGATGCGCTGCGCGCATCCAGCTCCTGGCGCCTGTCGGCCCCGCTGCGCGCCGCGTCACGGGTGCTGCGGGGCCTACGCGGAAGCACGGGCGTCACCAGCCAGCCAGCCCCCCCGGCGCCCCTGCCCGCCATCCGCGCCAGCCTGTCGCCCGCAGAGCGGCAGGAACTGCGGAGTCGGGTGAGAGGCTGGTTCCACATGCCGGACCGCTGCCGCATCATTCTCGGCTTCGGCCCTCCCGCGCAGGGTGGCGCTTTCCTCGAAAGGATCGGGCAGCTCACCAGCGGGCGCAACGACATCGCCTTCGTGCTGGGCGGTCTGGGGCCGGAGCATGCGTGCTGGCAGGCCGCCACCACACAGCTCGAAAGCCTGGTGGCCCGCCGCAAGCTGTTCTTCTCGCCATCCCTGCACGACCGGGAGGCCTTCCTGTGGGCCGCGGACGCCTATGTCGCCACCGACGCGACGCAGTTAGGCCAAAACCGGGACGACATCGCCCGCGCCAGCCTGCCTGTCATCGCGAACCCGGCCCCGCAGGCGGTGGCCGGCCATGAGACGGCCTGGGTCGGCTGGCCCGAGCTGCTGGCACGCTGGCCCCTCCACACCGGCAGCGAGGCTGCTCCTGGCCCTGCTCCTGCGCCTTAGCCGCGCAAGCGTTTCATGCACAAGCCCAGCCAGCGCAGGGGGCGCGACACCCGCCAGCTGGTGGAGGCATGGATCTCGGCGATGTGCTGATCGCGCTCCCGCAGTGCGGCCCGCAGCCCTTCCGCCTCGCCGCGCAGTCGCTCGAGCGCCTCGTGGACTTCGCGCAGGCGCCCCTCCTTCATGTCCAGGCGCACGCCCAGGCTCCTGGCGCCTTTCCAGCTGTGCAGCGCTGCCAGGAGGCTGTCGGTGGCCGGGTCGGACGGCCCTGCGGCCGGGATCATCAGCTCACCGGCAGGCAGTGGCAGCAGGCGGTGGTAGTCCGCCACCATATCGGCCAGGGAACGCACCGGCAGCACCTCGACGGCCGCCCGGATGCGTGCCAGCCGGCCGCGGTCGGCATCGATGGCGCGCAGGCAGGCCAGCAGCGAGGCCCTGTCCGGATCGAACAGGATGCCGTCCTCCCCGTCGCGGATCCGGTCGGCGAAGCCGCCCACGCGGGTGGCCAGCGGCGGGATGTGCATCTGCAGCAGCTCGCTGAGGGTGTAGCTGAAGGTCTCCGGCCAGGTGCTGAGCAGCAGGCCGCAATCCGGGGCGATGCCGTCCACGATCGCCGGCAGGTCCTCCAGGCGGTATTCGTCCACCACCTGCACCCCCGGCCGGTAGCGGAACAGCTCACCAGCCTCCTTGGCGCCCACCAGGTAGAGATCGGCAAAGCCGGTCAGCTCCGGCAGCACCTCGAAAAGCAGCTTCATGCCCTTGGTGACCGACTGGATGCCCAGCACCAGGATGCGCAGGCGGGCCCCATCGCCCCGTGCCGGCGGCGCCACCGGCCGTAGTGCCGGCGCCCGTCCGTGGGGGATGGTCTCGAAACGCAGCGCGCCCAGGGCCGGCACGATGCCAACCAGATGCCGGCGCACCGAGTCGGTCGGCACCACCATGGTGACCGCGTGGGTCTGCAGCAGGCGGGCCAGCCCTTCCCGGATGCGCAGGCGCTGCTCCACGGGGAAGACCCGGTAGGGCGAATTGAAGTCCGGATTGTGGGCGGCGCAATCGGCCAGACGCGCCGCGTCGCAACGGGTGCACACCTCGTTGAAGTACAGGTTGATGGCCGGGCAGGCAGGATAGAAGTCGTGGTTGATCACCAGCGTCGGCAGGCCGGTCGTCAGGATGTCGAGGGCATGCCCGATGAAGGACGAGACCAGGATGGCCGAGACCTGGAAATCCCGCAGGATGTCCGCCAGGGCCTGCTGGTATTCGGGGTGATGCTCGTCGGTGGCCTGCATCGGCCTTGCCAGCCGGATCAGGCGCAGGGGCCGCCCGGGCGCCCGGCCGTCGTACAGCACCAGGCCTTCGGCGTAGGCGTGGCTGAGGCTCCAGGGCTTGAGGACGAGATTCGTCCGGGTCGCGTCGGCGGCGCAGAAGTCGTTCAGCCACTGAACCACCCCACCCCCGAAATCATGGACCGCGTGCAGCTGGACCGGTCCCGCCGCACGCCGCAGGGCCGCGCCCGGCTGGCCGCTCCCTGCCTGCGCCACGGCGGCCAGCCGGGCGTGCAGCTCGCGGTTTTCGGCGTAGGTCCGGGACCACTCCGCATACACCGAATGCTCCCGATCGGCCACCAGGCTCAGGGTCGGCGTGATGCCATCGAGCCGACCCTGCTCGCGGGCACAGCAGACCAGGAAATACAGCTCGGGAGGCAGGGCCGTGTCGCCATCCACCGCCACCACCTCCACGTTTGCAGCCGGCTGCCCGAGGGGCCAGACCAGGGAGTGGAAGCAGGGCCGCTGGGCGAACCAGGTCTGCCCGGGGAAATGCGGAGCCAGCAGGGCTCGCAGCTCTTCCCGGTCCAGCTCGCGCAGGTGATGGGGGTTGTGATAGCCCCGCCGCTCCGAGTACTCGACCCGGTTCGGCGATGAGATGATGAACAGGCCACCCGGCGCCAGCAGGCGATCCACCTCGTCCATGAAGGCCGCATGGGCCACCATATGCTCGATCGTCTCGAAGGATACGATCACGTCGAAACTGGCGTCCGGCAGCGGGATGCTGTCGCAGCTGGCCTTCACGTAGCGCAGGTTGGCACGCTGCCCGTAACGCTGCACCGCGTGTCCGACCGCTTCCGCGGAGATGTCCACGCCCACCACCGACGCCGCCTGCTCCGCCAGCAGGGCGCTGCCATAGCCCTCCCCGCTGGCGACATCCAGCACCCGCAAACCCGCCACGTGGGCCCGTGCAAACAGGTAGCGGTGCCAGTGTTCGTAGATGATCTCCCCTTCGCATTCGGGGAGGAAACGCTCGCCAGTAAATTCCAAAGACATGATTCATCCATCTCCATCATTCCCGGGCCGGGCCGGCCGGGTATCCGGCCGACCGGCCTTCGTGCAGCGCACAAAGCGCTCGGAGTGACGCAGTTTTGAAGGTAAACTCCATCCGCCCGGCAGGGCGGGATGGTGCTCCAGCCCGAAACATCCGCGGCAGCCCGGGGCGCCGGCTCATCGGGGGCGCCTACCCTACCACCAGCCACTGCCGCTCACCAGCGAGACTCCATGCACACCCCCGCCATCAGCGTCGTCGTCCCTGCCTTCAACCACGAGGCCTATGTGGTCGAAGCCCTCGAGAGCGTGCTGGCCCAGAGCCTGGGCGACCTGGAGCTGATCGTCATCGACGACGCCTCCCGGGACGGCACCTGGGATGCCATCCACAGCGTGCGCGACCCACGCATCCGGGCCCTGCGGCATGCAGGCAACCAGGGCGCCCACCAGACCCTCAACGAAGGCCTGACCCTCGCCCGCGGCCGCTACCTGGCCATCCTCAACTCCGACGACCGCTACCACCCCGAGCGCCTGGCGCGCTTGGTGCATGCCCTGGGAGACGCGCCGCGCCTGGCCTTCAGCGACATCGGCTTCATGGACGGCAAGGGCCTGCCCGCCCCTCAGCATGAACGCGCCCACGACTATGCGGAGGCCTGCCGGCGGGCCGGCCAGCTGCCGCCGGCGGGCTGGCTGCTCAGCAGCAACCTGGCCATCAGCACCTCCAACTTCCTGTTTCCGCGCAGCCTGTTCGAGCGGGTCGGCAGCTTTGCCAACCTGCGCTACACCCACGACTGGGACTGGGCCCTGCGGGCCAGCGTGCAGCTGCCGCCCATGTGGCTGCGTGAGACCCTGCTCGAATACCGGGTCCATCCCGCCAACACCCTGGCGGAAGACGATGTCTGGCGCCATGTCCACGAGAACGCCTACATCCAGACCCTGGCCCTGGGCGGCAGCCTGGAAGGTCTGGACGCCCGCCAGGCCTGCACCGCGCTGCTGCACAACGCCAGCCTCCACCCGGCCGCCACCCTGGCCTTCCTGGTCGCCGCCCGCCGCCTGCCGCAGCCGGAGGCACTGCAGGCCTTCACCCGGCCCGACGGAGGGCAGTGGCTTCTGCCCGGCATGGCCCGCGACTGCGGGCTGGACCCGCGGATCTTCCTGTCCGCGCGCACCCTGTCCAACCAGCAGCAGGCGCTGGAAGCCCAGGCCGCCCTGATCGAGGAACGCTGGGACACCATCCAGCGCATGAGCGAAACCATCGCCCAGCGCGACGCCAGCATCGCCGCCCAGGCCCGCCTGATCGAGGAAAGGGCCGACACCATCGCCCACATGGGGCAGGAGATCGCCCACCGCGACGAAGCCATCGCCGCCCAGGCACGGCTGCTCGAAGAGCGCTACGCGGCGATGACTGCGATGGAACAGGCAATTGAAAGCCGGGACAGCCTGATCGGCGAACGCGACAAGGAAATCACCCATCTCCGGCATACCCCGTGGAACCGCTTGCGAGGGCTTGTTGCACGCATCGTTGACGGCCGCTGAGCACGGTGCGATGAAGGCTCTCTCCCTCACGCCAGTAGGCACGGCGAAGCGCCTGGACAGTCTCGACCTGCTGCGCTTCTTCGCAGCCGCCTCGGTGCTGCTTTACCACTACACCTTCATCGGACCCCTGCAAGGCTTCTGGCCGAAAACCCTCTTCCTCCCCCTGGCTCACTGGGGTGATCTGGGAGTGGACCTGTTTTTCGTGATCAGCGGCTTCGTGATCACCCTGACCTCCGAGAACCGGGGCCCCGGTGCCTTTCTCTCGGCCCGGGCGACCCGCCTGTTCCCCGCTTTCCTGGTCTGCTCTGCAATCACGGCCAGCATGGCGATTACACTGCCGGGCATATCGGCGGCGGAAATCCTGCCCCGCTGGCTGGCCAGCCTGACCTATTTTCCCCGCGCCTTCGGAGTGGAACCCCTGTCATCGGTTTACTGGACCCTGGCCATCGAGGTCCAGTTCTATGGGCTGGTGACCCTGCTCCTCGCCGTCGGTTGGTGGAAGCGCCATGGCGATCTGATCCTCTGGAGCTGGCTGCTCATCTCGTTTGCAACCCAGTACCTCCACCGTGAACCGCTGCTGGCCGAGGTACTGATCACTGAATACGCCGGCCATTTCTGCGCCGGCATGATCCTCTACCGCATCCACGCCGGCCAGCCACCCCGCTTCGCCACCCCGGCGCTACTGCTGGCCTTCAGCCTGATGTCCAAACACATCCAGCACATCGACGAATGGCTGGGCGGCAGCTACCAGGTACTCTTCCCGCCTCTCGGCATCCTCCTTGCCGCTCCAGCCATCGCCTGCATTGTTCTTGTTGCCGCCAGGGCCTCTGCATTGCCACCAGGCCCGATCGCACGCGGGGCCGCCCTGCTGGGGGCCATGAGCTACCCCCTCTACCTGGTCCATGCCGACCTGGGCTTCTGGTCCCACGCCATCTTCGAGCGCAAATGGTTCGGGCGTTATCCTGGCCTGGCAGACACGATCACTTATCCGCTCATGGCGCTGGGGGCCTCCACTCTGTCAATCCTGCTCGCAGCTCTTGTCGCGGCCCGCGTTGAACCGTGCCTTCAAGCCCGGATGAAGGCACGGATAACAGCCCACGCCCCCCATTGAGACATCGCCGTTCGACGTACCATCCGGAAGGCAGACGCCAGGTGGCGGAAGAAGGATTGCTGCAGCGCAAGACAAATATTGCAGAGGACGCTAGCATGCCCGCATGACATAGCCGCAGAATATGCAGGCCGCCTCACGAACCGCGCAATCATGAACATGCCCAGCCCCCCTTCGGAAGCCCTTTCCATGGCAACGCCGGCCAAGGGGAACAGCGCATCCAGCCACGCCCTTCTCTCCATCGTCATCCCCTGTTTCAACGAGGAAGAGGTCATCGGTGAGACGCTCTGTCGCCTGCGGGCCTTCTGCGCGGAACTGCATAATCTGGACGTCGAGCTGATCTTCGTGGACGACGGCAGCCGCGACCGCACCCGCTTGCTGCTCAAGGGCTTTGCGGCCGAAGACCCGCAGATCAAGCTCGTCTGCTTTGCCCGCAACTTCGGCCACCAGATCGCGGTGACTGCGGGCATCGACGCCGCACGGGGCGATGCCGTGGTGCTGATCGACGCAGACCTGCAGGACCCGCCCGAGGTCATTCTCGAGATGGTCCGGAAGTGGCGTGAAGGCTACGACGTGGTGTATGGCACGCGCACCGAGAGGCCCGGGGAGTCACGCTTCAAGCTGGCCACGGCAAGGGGCTTCTACCGCCTCCTCAACCGCCTGTCGGATGTGCCGATCCCGCTCGACACCGGCGACTTCAGGCTCATGAGCCGCAAGGTGGTCACCACCCTGCAGGCGATGCCCGAACGCGACCGCTTCGTGCGCGGCATGGTCAGCTGGGTCGGTTTCAACCAGATCGCCCTGCCCTATCGGCGGGCCGAACGCTTTGCCGGCGAGAGCAAGTACCCCCTGCGCAAGATGATCCGCTTCGCCACCGACGGCATCCTGTCCTTCTCGAGCAAGCCGCTGCAGCTCTCCGTGGCGATGGGCATGACCTGCGCGTCCATTGCCCTGGCCGGCATCCTGTATGCCCTCATCCTGAGGCTGTTCACCGACATCTGGGTGGAGGGCTGGACGGCGCTGATGATCGCCGTGCTGTTCATCGGTGGCGTCCAGCTCATCAGCGTGGGCATCCTCGGCGAATACGTGGGTCGCATCTACAACGAGATCAAGGGGCGCCCGCTCTACGTGGTCAATGAATACATCGGCTTCCGTGAAGAGGGGCCCGCCACCTCCCGCAGCCCCGTGGTGCATAACCGATGAGCGCCGGCAAGCTGTTCAAGCTGATGCTGGGCGTGGGGCTGGCGGTCTTCTTCCTGTGGCTGGTCGTACGCCAGATCAGCCTGGCCGACCTGAAAACGGCTTTTGCCGCCGCCGACCCCGTCTGGATCGGAGTCGCCCTGGTCGCTTTCTTCGTTGGCTACGCCTGCCGGATCGAGCGCTGGCTCCTGATGCTGCAGCGGGACAACCCGAGCCTGGGCTGGCATCACTGTGCTGGCCCGTTGATGGCCAGCGTGGCGGCCAACAACGTGCTGCCCTTCCGGGCTGGCGACCTTGTCCGGGCCTTCGGCTTCAACCGGCGGCTGGGAATCGGCGCCAGCACAGCCATCGTCACCCTCTTCGCCGAACGCCTGCTGGACCTGCTGATGGTGCTGCTCTTCCTGGGTGGAGCCCTGGCGTGCTTCGGCACCGACCTCACCCGGCTGGCTGGTGTCGGCAGCGCCGTGCCGATCGCGGCGGCGGCCGGCATCCTCGGGCTGCTGCTGTCCCCCCGGCTGTTCGCCGCCCCGGCGCGCGCCCTGGCGCGGGCGCTCACCCGGGTGGCCCCCGGGCCGGGGCAGAAGATCCAGGCCGAGATCGACAAGGCGCTGACTACGCTGGAGCATTTCTCGGCAGGCCACACCATGCCCCGGTTGATCGCCTGGTCCTTTCTGGCCTGGCTGGCCGAAGGCTGTGTCTTCTGGTGTGCGGGCCTGGCCCTGCCCGCCCTGTCCGCCCCTCTTGGCGGCTGGCTGGCCCTGCCGGTGGGCACCCTGGCGACGCTCATCCCCAGCACGCCCGGCTACATCGGCACCTTCGACTACTTCACCGCCCGGGCCATGACCGAACTTGGCAACCCGGCCGCTGCGGCCACCGCCTACGCCCTGCTGGTGCACATCCTGCTCTGGCTGCCGGCCACCCTGGCGGGCGGCATCTACCTGATCCTGAATCCGACCCGGCCATCCCCCGAAGCCGAAACCTGCTGACCATGACGCTCTCCCATACCACCCGGACCACCATTGTCGGTGGTGGCTTCACCGGCCTGACGGCTGCCTACGAACTGGCCTCTCAGGGCATCCAGGTCACCGTCCTCGAGGCCGAGAACGAGATCGGCGGCCTTGCCGCGGCCTTCGACGTGGCCGGAGAAAAGCTCGACCGCTTCTATCACCACTGGTTCACCAACGACCTCGAGGTGATGCAACTCATCGAGGAACTCGGCCTCGGCGACCGGGTGGAGATCAATCCCACCAACACCGGGGTGTACTACGCCAACAACTTCTTCAAGCTGTCGACGCCCTGGGACCTCCTCAATTTCACGCCCCTCGGCTTCACCGACCGGATCCGCCTCGGCCTGCTGGCCCTGCGCGCCCGCCGGGTCAAGGACTGGATGTCCCTCGAGAACAAGACCGCCCACGAATGGCTGCGTGAGCTGGGGGGTGCCAAGGTCTACAAGGTCGTCTGGGAACCCCTCCTGAAGGGCAAGTTCGGCCCCTACGCAGAGGACATTTCGGCGGTCTGGTTCTGGAACAAGCTCAAACTGCGTGGCGGCAGCCGGGGCAAGGGCGGCGAGGAGCGCCTCGCCTACTTCAAGGGCGGCTTCGTGGCGCTGGCCGAGGCACTGGCCCGGCGCATCCGCGAACTGGGCGGCCGCATCGAGCTGAATGCGCCCGTCACGTCCATCGCCCACCAGAACGGCATCTGGCATACCACCACCCCCGGCGGGGTGGTGCAGTCCGAAAGGGTGATCGGCACCACCGCACTGCCGCTGCTGGCCGACATGCTGCGGGGCTGGGCCAGCCCGGACTACCTGCGCAGCCTCGAGCAGATCCAGTACATCGGCAACGTCTGCCTGGTGCTGGAGCTCGACCGGCCGCTGTCGAAGACCTACTGGCTCAACGTCAACGACCCCAGCTTCCCCTTTGTAGGCGTGATCGAACACACCAACTTCGAACGCCCTGAAACCTACGGCGGCCGGCACATCGTGTACCTGTCCAAGTACCTGCCCCACACCGACCCGCTCTACGCCATGGATGCGGACGCCTTCCTCGACTACGCCCTGCCCTTCCTCAAGACCATGTTCCCGGCCCTTGAACGGTCGTGGATCCAGGCCCGTCACCTGTGGCGCGCCCGCTGGTCGCAGCCGGTCGTGGCACGCCACTACAGCCGGCTGATCCCCCCGGAAGACGGGCCTGTCGAGGGGCTCCACCTGTGCTCGATGGCCCAGATCTACCCCGAGGACCGTGGCACCAACTATGCCATCCGCGAAGGCCGGCGCATCGGCCGCCAGCTGGCCGCAGCCATGTCCACGCGATGAGCACGCCCCGCCCCGCCTCCACCGTGGCGGCATCGCCCCGGCCGCTGGGCAAGGCCGCCGCGCTGCTGTTCGCCTTTGCCCTGAGCCTGCTCCTGTACCTTGGCGGCACCGCCGCCATCCACCTGGGTGGCGCCCACCTCGTCCGCACCGACTACATCAGCAAACCCGCCGCAGCCCCGAAGGTCGAGGTCAGCACCCGGATCTTCCAGCGTGCCTATGGCGACATCCACGTCCGCAGCGAGAAGAGCCGGGGCGGCCCCAAACCCTATGTCAGGACGCTGGCCTGGCTGGCCCTCTTCGCGGGCAGCCTGATCGCCATCCGCCGCGTCGCTCCGCTACGCAAGGGCTGCGAGATGCTCCTCGGGCGCATCCGGCGCATCCACCCTCTGGAGGGTGCCCTCTTCTTCGGCATGAGCCTGTGGGTGCTCGGCAAGCCGGGCATCATCGACATGCTGCCCCTCGGCCAGGTGATCGAAGGCATCCGCGAGGGCGTCAACTTCTATACGGTCAGCGCCCTCCAGGGGCAGGCCGGTGCCTTGCCGATCTTTCCCTACAACCCACCGGCCTACTTCCTGCTCGCAGTCCTCTCTGAAGCCCAGGGCGCCCTGGATTCGCTGGGCCTTGGCCCGGCGCCTCGACATGGCCTGCTCCAATGGCTGCTGTTCGTCACCTACCTGGTTCTGGTCGGACTCATGACGACCATCGTCCAGACCCTGCGCCTGCCTTTGCTGCAGGGGCGCCCCCTGTTCTACTTCATCCTGCTCAACCCGCTCGGGCTCTACTACACGGTCTTCCTGGGGCAGATCGATCTGATCGTCGTCACCCTGCTCATGGGCGGACTCTACCAGCTCCATGTGCGCAAGGCCTGGCCATCGGCCTTCGCCCTGCTGCTGGCCGGCCTCTGTTTCGCCAAACCCCAGCACCTCCTGGCCCTGCCGCCGATCGGGCTGCTGGGCATCGCCCTTGCGGACCGGCGGGCGGCCGGGCGGCACCTCGCCTTCATGCTTGCCCTAGCGGCCGGCTGTGGCCTCGCCTATGCAGCGTACTCCCTGGCACCGGGATTCTACGCAGCCCTCGACGCCAACCCGCAGACAGGGCGCCTGGCCTGGTCGGAGTGGTGGTCCCTGTTCGGCGGCGCCATCAGCATCAACCGGCCCATCGGCTATGCCATGATCGCCACGCTCATACTGATCCACCTGATGCCGGAGCGGGTTCGCCATGCAGAAGCGCCATTGGCGCTCGGGGCCCTCGGCATCGGGATCATCGTGGCCTGCTTCCAGGCCTCCTTCGCCCACACCTTCGGCCTGGCGATCTTCCTGTTCCCCGCGGTGGTCATTCTCGCCACCAGCAGCCACAGCCTGCTCAAGGCGTGCCTGCTGTCCGTCTTCTCTGCAGGCCTCCTGGCGACCTGGGGGCTCGGCCTCGAGGGCGACTTCACCATGGCCTTCGACCCATCTGGCGCCGGCCTGGGCACCCTCACCGAGATACGGCTTGCAGGAATTCCTTACACATCTGTCGTCCAGAGCGTCGAAACCGCAGCCTACCTCGGCTTTGCGGCCATCAGTTCCCTCCAGCTGGTCCGCTTCAGCAGGGACTAGGGCTGCCCCCGCCATGGGGGGCATGCGATAATTGCGGGCTATGCGCACCGGGGAGGGGCATTTCCCGCTCCGGTCGCCTCGAATAATTACGCTACGCACCACCGCACACCCTCATGGCCACTATCGCCTGGCTGATCCCGAGACTGATCGAAGGCTCGGGCGGGCATCGCACGATGCTCGAACATGCCCTCGCCCTCGAGCGTCACGGACACCACTGTCACCTCTACCTTGAAGGCAGCCACGCCGACCCGGACAAGGGCCGGCAGCTCATCGAGCAGATCTTCGGCTACCGCTTCGAGCGGGTCAGCTTCGGCTGGGACACAATCCAGCCCGCCGACGCCGTGGTGGCCACCATCTGGTACTCCGCCGCCATCGTCCGCGACCTGGCCTTCCCCTGCCGCAAGCTGTACTTCGTGCAGGACTACGAGGCCTGCTTCAATCCCATGGGCGACGCCTACCTGATGGCGGAGAACTCCTACCGCTACGGGCTGACCCCGGTGACCATCGGGCGCTGGCTGCGCCACGAGCTGGCCGCGCGCTTCGGGGTGGCCGCCTATCACTTCGACTTTGGCGCCAACCTGGACATCTACCGGCCCCTGCCCGAAGTACGCAAGGAGCTCGCCGTGTGCTTCATCCACCAGCCCGACAAGCCGCGCCGCTGCAGCCGGCTGGGCCTGGAGGCGCTGGGCATCGTCAAGCACCGCATGCCGGAGGTGAAGACCTACCTGTACGGCTCCCCGGCGCGCGACAAGGGCAACATCTGGTTCGACCACGAGCACCTCGGCCTGCTCAACCTGCAGGACTGCAATGCGCTCTACAACCGCAGCGCGGTGGGCCTGTGCCTGAGCAGCTCCAACCCGTCCCGGGTGCCCTTCGAGATGATGGCCGCCGGCCTGCCGGTGGTGGAGATGTGGCGCGAGAACACCCTCTACGACTTCCCGCCGGAAGCCGTGAGCCTGGCCAACCAGACGCCGGAGTGCATCGCCGAGAGCATCCTGCGCCTGCTCAACCAGCCCGCCACCCGCAGCGCCATGAGCCAGGCCGGCACCCGCTTCATGGCCGACCGGCCGCTGAGCGTCGAGACCGACCAGTTCCGTGACGCCGTCGAACGCGTGCTGAAGGGGCAGAGCCCCGACCTGAGCGGCATCGAGCGCCTGTACACCGCCCCGGCGGAGACCTCGCGCCACTACGTGGGGACCCTGCCGGACAGCATCCAGCGCCGCCTGTCGACGCCGCCGAATGCCTACGTCAACGCCCTCCCGCCGCGTCTGCGCCGCTTTGTCGGCTGGGGCGCCCGGGTGGCACGCCGGCTCCTCGAGAACCGCTGAGACGCCGCCGCATGTACAAACTCAAGACGCTCGATGTCTGGGATACCCTGCTCCGCCGCAAGTGCCACCCCGACTTCATCAAGCTCACGGCGGCACGCCACCTGCAGCTGCGCTTCGGCCAGCAGCTGGCCGAGGGCTTTGCCGACCACTGGGCGATCTTCCGCGAGCGCTGCCAGATCGAGGGTGAGTTGGCCCGCGCCGCCGCCCGCCAGGGCAGCGACGACGAATACACCCTGCACCACGTCCTCGAAGTCCTGCTCCAGCGGGTCGTCACTGCCCCCGACCTGGAGCTCGCCCGGGTCGCCGACGAGCTGGCCGCTGCCGAGCTGGCCCTCGAGAAGGCCAACACCTTTCCGGACCCTAGCTGCCGCCACGTGATCGGCCAGTATCCGGCCGAGCAGACCCTGTTCCTGTCGGACTTCTACATGCCGGCACCCATGCTCAGGGAGCTGCTCCACCACCACGGCCTCGACGACATCGCCGGCGACGGCATCAGCTCCTGCGACATCCGGCTCAACAAGCGCTCGGGCCAGTTGTTCCACCACGTGCACGAGGCCTTCTCGCTGGCGCCTGAGCACCATGTGCATATCGGCGACAACCATCACTCGGACGTCAGCATCCCGGGCGCCATCGGCATCAAGTCGGTGCACTACCTGCCCGAACAAGCGCACGCCGACCGGCAACTGCGCGAGAGCCTGTTCACCGACCGGGCCACCCTGTTCGCCCACCTCGATGGGATCATCGCGGCGAGCCGCCAGGAGGCCCTGGAGCAGCGCCAGGGCGCCGCCCGCACAGCCTTCGAGCTGGGCACCCGGGCCGCCCCCCTGTGGGTGGGCTTCTGCCTGTCGGTCGCCGAACAGAGCATCCTCGAACAGCTCCAGCGCCTGTTCTTCTTCACCCGGGAAGGTGAGTTCTTCATCGAGGTCTTCCGCTGTCTGTTCCCCGAAGGGCGCCTGGCCGGCCATGCCCTGCCCCCGGCGGAGACCCTGGAGGTCAGCCGCCTGGCCACCTTCGGCGCCTCCCTGCGCGAGCTCAGCACCACCGAGCTGATGCGCATGTGGAACCTCTACAGTTCCCAGTCGATGTTCGCCCTGGCCCGCTCCCTGGGCCTCGAGCCAAGCACCCTGGAGAGCGTCTGCGCCCGCCACGGCATCCCCCTGCAGGAAGAGATCATCTACCCCTGGCAGGACGCCCGGGTCCAGGCCCTGTTCGCCGATGGGGAGTTCCAGTCCATCGTCTCCGGCCACTGCGCAGCAGACCGCGGCCTGCTGCTCGGCTACCTGGCCCAGCGCGGCCTCAGCGCCGGCGTGACCCGCGTGGGCATCGTGGACATCGGCTGGCGCGGCACCATCCAGGACAACCTGGCCCACCTGCTGCCCGGCCACACCCTGTTCGGCCATTACCTGGGCCTCGCCCGGGTGCTCAACGAACAGCCCGCCAACTGCCGCAAGTTCGCCTTCGGCCCCGACCTCAACAAGCAGGTCGAGGCCAGCCACTTGCTCGATGCAGTGGCCCCGCTCGAGATGCTCAGCAACTCGCCCCATGGCAGCACCGAGGGCTACCGCCGCAACGCCGAAGGCCGGGTCGAAGCGCGCCGCCTGGTGGACGAGGACGAGAACGCCGTGCATGAGCAATACGTCAGCCACTTCCAGGCCGGCGTGCTGCACGCCGCCCGTGCCTGGACCGAGTATCTCGACAACCACGCCGTCTCCAGCGCCGAGCTGCGCCCCCAAGCCCTGGCCATCTGGCATTCGCTGGTGGCGCAGACGCCGGAAGACCTGTTCCAGGCCTACAACGCCCTCAACCACAACGAGGTCTTCGGGGTCGGCCAGTTCGTCGAGCAGAGCAGCGTACCGTCCATGGGCGTGGTGCTGCGCGCCCCCTTCGTTCGCCGCGACCGGCACAGCCTGATCCAGTACATCCGCCAGTCCCAGTGGGCCACCGGCCTCAAGAAACGCACCGATCTCAACCCGATGCACAAGGCCCTGCTCACCACCGCCATCTCGGCGGGCAAGGTGTACAAGTACATGCGGGTCCGCTGGCAGCATCACCAGGCCAAGAGAGGCAAATAAGTCATGACCCCCGGCACCGAACTGCTCCCCCTCGCCCGCACGCTGATCAGCCAAGGGCAGCTGGCCGAAGCCAGCCACTGCCTGCAGGCCCTGCTGCGCCTGCAGCCGACCCACCTGGAAGCCCATAACCTGCTCGAAGCGCAGCGACTGCCGGGCAACTTCACCGATGCCTTCGGCATCGATGCGCAGATCTCGCCCGACGACGACATCTTCCGCTTCTTCGCCAATCACCCGAGCTGCACCAACCCGATCCGCGACTACCTGTCGGATGGCTGGCGCACCATGGTCGAGCTGAGCAGCCTGCTGGAAAGCCTGGATCGCCCGCTCGGCCGCTGCCGCAGCTTCCTCGAGTTCGCCAGCGGCTTCGGGCGCTTCAGCCGGCACTTGGTCAAGGCCGTGCCCGCAGGGGCCCTGCACGTGTCGGACGTGGTGCCGGGCAGCGTCGATTTCCTCAAGGCCCGCCTGGGCGTGGACGGCTTTTATTCGGTCACCCGGCCTGCCGAGCTCGTCACCCCGCGCAAGTACGAGGTCATCTTCGTGCTGTCGCTGTTCAGCCATCTGCCGGAGAGCACGTGGTCGGTCTGGCTGTCCCAGCTCTACAACGCCCTCGAGGACAACGGGATCCTCATCATCACCACCCACGGGGAGAAGTTCGCCCGCATGATGGGCGTCGAGTTTCCAGCGAACGGCTTCCTGTTCATCCCGTCCAGCGAATCCACGGCCCTGTCCGGCGAGGAATACGGCTCGACCTTCACCTCGGCCGACTACGTGCGCCGCGCCATCGCCGCCCACCTGCGCGGTGCCACCACGCACGAGTTCCCCGCCCGCTTCTGGGGCCACCAGGACGGCTTTGCCATCGTCAAGGGCCGCTGAACACCGTGACCGACCTCCTCACCGAAGAGCGGCTGCAGGCCGAGGCCAACCGAGCCGCCCAGACGCCGGCCTTCCGGGCCGCGCTGTGGCAGCACTGCCGCTACCTGCGCAGCGACGCCTCGCCGGAACAACTGAAGACGCGCATCCACCCCGGCGACCAGATGCTTCTGCACTCGCTGAAGCACTTCCACGAGGTGAACCGCCCGCTCAGCCAGTATTACAACGTGGCCCTGCAGCAGCACGACGCGGCCCAGCAGATCCTGCGCCATGTCTTTCCCACCCCACCCGAAGATCTCAAGGTCCTCGACTTCGCCTGTGGCTACGGGCGCCTGCTGCGCTTCCTCGGCCTGAGCATTCCACCGGAACGCATCTGGGCGGCCGAGATCCAGGCCGGAGCGGTGGATTTCGTGGTGGAGGAATACGGCGTCCACGGGCTCCTGTCGCAGACCGACCCGGCCACTTTCGAGCCGGGGCAGCGCTTCGACTTCATCTGGGTGGCCTCCCTGTTCTCCCACCTGCCCGAAGCGCTGTTCAAGGCCTGGGTCGGCAAGCTGCACAGCCTGCTCAGCCCGCGCGGCGTGCTGTGCTTCAGCGTGCATGACCAGTGCCTGCTGCCGGAAGGCGCGGTGCTGCCCGACAACGGCATCCGCTTCACCCCCGACAGCGAGAACGCCGACCTGGACACCTGCAGCTACGGCACGACCTACGTGGGCGAGCCCTTCGTGGCGCGGGCCATCGGCGACAGCCTGGGCCATCCGGGCCATGCCTACGCCCGCCTGCCCCGCGGTCTGGCCAATGAACAGGATCTCTACGTGGTGCCGGCCGATCCGGCGGCCGACCTCAGCGGCCTGCGTGGCTTCCGGCGTGGCGCCTGGGGCTGGGTGGACGGCCTCGAACTCGGTGCCGATGGCCGCCTCGAGATGCACGGCTGGGCTGCGTCACTGGACGACGGGCCACTCGATGAGGTGCTCATCACCGTGGATGGGCAGGCCCACCGCTGCCCCACCGGGGAGGCTCGGGAAGATGTCGCCCGGGTGCTCCACGACACCCGCCTGGCCCGCAGCGGCTGGCGCTTCGCCACCACCCTGCCAACCATGGGCGGGGAAGTGTTCCTGCAGGTTTCGGGCAGGACCGCCCGGGGTGAAACCGCCCTGCTCTATACCGGCTCATTGGCCGTACCCGGACATGGCGCGGCACCGGAGCCGGCACCCGGCCTGCTCCGGCGGCTGAAGACGCTGCTGTCGGGCAGGGGCTGAAACGCAGCCCCAGCCGGGGCATTCAGACGATGTCTAGATGGGCCGGGGCTTCGCCTGCCATATGGCGGCGCCACATGGCCTCGAAGGCAGCCTCCAGCTTGCCGGTGTAGCGCCCGCAATCGAAGAGGGCGCAGCGCCCCCGCTGTGCCGCCAGGCGCTGCCGCAGCCCGGCCAGGCGTGCCGGATCCCCTGCCAGCGCCACGGCCAGGGACTCATACTCCGCCGCATCGGCGGCGATCAGCTCGGGCAGGTCTGCCGCTGTCAGCAGGCTGGTCGCCACCCGGCCCGAGAAGCTGTGCCCCAGGCGGGTCAGCACCGGCAGGCCGGCCCACAGGGCATCGCTGGCGGTGGTATGGGCGTTGTAGTGGAAGGTGTCCAGGAACAGGTCAGCGCGCGCATGGCGGGCGAGGTGCTCCGCCAGGGGCACGCGTTCGGCAAACACCAGCCTTTCGGCTGCAATACCCAGGCGGACAGCCTCCCGGCGCAGCGCCTCCATGGCCTCCGGCGGCGCGGCAAGCAGCCACAGCACGCTGCCCGGCACGCGTGCCAGCAGCCGCATCCACAGCGCAAACACGTCCGGGGTGATCTTGTAGTTGTTGTTGAAGCAGCAGAACACGAAGCCCTCTTCCGGCAACCCCAGCTCGGCCCGCGACGGCACCGCCCCCGCGATGGGCTTGGTGGAGTCGTTGGGCTGGTAGCAGTCCGGCAGGGCGGCGATCTTCTCGGCGTAATGCTCGCGGTCCTGGACCGGCACCACCACCGGGTCGGCGATCAGGTAATCCATCCACGGCACGCCCAGGGTGCCCGGATAGCCCAGGTAATTCACCTGGATGGGTGCGGCGCGGCAGGCAAAGATGCCGGTCCGGCAGTCCTGGGTATAGCCCTTCAGGTCGATGGCCACATGCACGCCCAGTTCGCGGGCACGCAGGGCGATCTCCCGGTCGGTCAGGTCGCCAACCTCTTCGAAGCGGTCAAAGGCGGCTACCAGGCGACGCCGCCAGGGGTCGTCCCGAGGGGGGCCGAAGGACAAGGCGATCAGCTCGAAGCGGCTGCGGTCATGACGCTCGAACACTTCGGCGATCAGGTGGGCGGTGGCGTGATCGTGGAAATCGGCGGACAAGTAGGCCAGCTTCAGTCTCTGCGGCACTGCGGCGGGCGCGGGAATGGGTGGCAGCGCCATGCCCGCCGGAAACTTGTCGGCCGCGTAGGCACGGGCGCATTGAAGCTGCTGCCGGGGTGTGCTGTCGATGGCCAGCAGCGGGAAAGGCTCGGCCGCTGCCCGACCGGCATCGACCGCGCGCAGGATCGCACTGCCCAGCGCCTCCAGGCCCTTCCAGTCGCAGCGGCGCAGGCGGGCAAACAACAGGTGCCCGCGGGTGTAGGGCGCCTCGGGTTCGAGTTGTACGGCCCGTTCGTAGCTGGTCTGGGCTTCGGTAAGCCGCCCCAGCTTTTCCTGCAGGACCCCCAGGTTGTGCCAGGCCTCCCGGTAGCCCGGCACCTGGGCAAGCGTACGACCGTAGGCGCCGAGGGCCTCCTCGAGGCGCCCCAGCAACTGCAGCAGGCGCGCCCGGTTGAAATGCAGCAGGGGGTTGTCATACCCCAGGCGCAGCGCCTCGTCGTAGCTGGCCAGAGCTTCGTCGCTGCGGCGCAGCTCGCCCAGGGCGATCCCCCGGTTGGTCCACGCTTCGGCATAGGCCGGGCTGAGCTCCACGGCCCGCTGCAAGGCCTCGAGCGCCGCCCCGGCCTGCCCCAGGGCCAGCTGCACGGCACCAAGGCTGTTGTGGGCCGCGGGGTGGGCGGGCTGTATTTCAAGTGCCGTCCGGATCAGCTTTGCTGCGGTGGCGTGGTCACCTTTCTGGTGGGCGCACAGACCCATCAGGTGCAGCGCCTCGGGATGACGGGGTTGCACCGCGAGCACCTGGCGATAGACGTTCTCCGCGTCCTGCAGACGTCCCGCCTGATGGAGCTGGATGGCGGCATTGAGGGCGTCGTCGAGGGACAGGCGGGTGCGCGAAGTGCTCATGGTCGAATCCGTTGAAGCTCAGTCGGCATAGAACTGCCAGTAACGATCGAAGGAGGACTCGGCATACAAGGCCTCCATGCTGGCCCGGGCGGCTTCGCCGACGCTGCGCCTCAAGCCGGGTGAAGCCCGGAGTGCATCGATGATGTGCAGGGCTTCTTCGTCGGAGTGGAACAGGAAACCATTGCGGCCATGCTCGATGATCTGCGCGAATCCACCCGTTGCATGGGCCACCACAGGCAGGCCGGTGGCCATCGCCTCGGTGACCACACGCCCCCAGGGTTCCGGAAAATAACTGTGCGTGCGGTAGACAAAACAGTCGAGGCTGCGCAGGAAGTCCTCCGGCGTCTGCGTCTCGACCGCCATCAACTCGATGCCGGGCGTGCCCCCCAGCACTCCGGCCAGCACCGTGGCGCCCATCATCCGTACCGGGATGCCTCGCGCCGCAAGCGCCGAGAAGAATGCAGGTGCCCCGACATGAAACTTGTAATGCATGTCGCGGCTCAGGCGCCCCACCACGAAACGCTCCGGCTGGAAAGCACCGGGTTGCGGCCGGAAACGCTGCAGATCGACAGGAGACGGCTCGAAGCGCCCGGGCAGCCTCGTCTGCTCCCGCATCCAGTCCGATGCGTACACGATTTCGAGCGGGGGCTTGCCGGGCAGCGCCAGGGCCTTGATGGCCGCTTCCAGGTGATTCGGCTGATCCACGTTGTACACGACCACTACGCGCCGGAAGCGGGCCGCGCGGTACCACTCGCCGATGGGGTGCCAGGCACCGATCACCGCAAGGGTGCCGCCATCCGGCACCTCGCCTGCCGCCGGGTCGATCAAGCGGATGCCATGCCCCGCGAAGCTCTCGTGGATGTCCGGCCCCGTCGCCCACACCTCGACACGGACGTGGTTCCCGAGGCGTGCTGCCAGGTCGAGACAGCGCAACTCCGTTCCCGCACGGCGCGGAAAGTCGCACACCAGATGCAGCACCTCATCGCCGTTCTGCCGGGGTGGCAAGGCCGGCCCGGAATGCACGGCCCCCTGCAATTCCTGCAGCCGCAGGACCGAAGACAAGCGGGTACGGTAGTCGTCCAGGATGGCCTGCGGGGAAGGCGGCAGATCCTTCATGGCCAGGCGGTCGCAATGCGCGAGCCCCGAGGCAAATCCGCCCCGGCGATACTCGACGATGGCCGCCAGCAGCCGGGCCTCGATCCAGTCCGGATGGCGCTGGAGCACGGCCTCGAAGCCATCTGCGGCCAGCCCGATGTGGCCGTCGTTGAGCAGCCGGCAAGCCGCCCGGAAGTCATCCAGGGAAGCCGGGTCTACCGGACATTCAGCCAGGTAGGGGGAGTCCGGATCGAAATACGAGAGGGTGGCCAGGTGGCTGGCCAGGGACAGTTTATCCCTGGCCGGCTCATGCTGCGCATCGATGTCGAGGGCCTGGAGATAGCTGTCCAGCGCCTCACGCGGCTGTCCGAGACGAAGGTGGACATGCCCCTTGTTGACATGCACCTCCGCGCTGTCTGCGACCAGGGCTGCAGCATGCGTGTAGGCGTCCAGCGCCTCGGCATCGCGGCCCAGTTCGGCCAGCGCAGACCCCCGATTGTTGAGGGCGTCGGCATAGCCGGCCTGCAGGGCCAGGGCCTGCCCGGTCGCCTCCACCGCCTCGTCGAAGCGGCCCAGCCGGATCAAGGCCACCGCCAGGTTGTTGTAGCGCACCGGGTCGGACGGCGCGCCGGCAAGGGATCGGCGGATCCAGTCGACCGCCGGCCCGGGCTTGCCTTCGACCAGATCGCAGACGCCGAGAAGGTGCAGCACATCGGGATGCTCGGGCACCACCGCCAGGATCTGCCGGAGTACATATCGGGCCGCATCCGGCTGATTGTTCTCGAGCAGGCGGACTGCATGGTCGAAGGCGGCAGAGATGCTGTTGGCACGTGTCATTTGAGCAAATCCGGAGCGAATCGCATTAAAGACTGGGACTCAGGGCCTGACAACACCAAGCAGACTGCGGGCCAGGGTACGCAATTGCTGCCTGATCGACGGCGGCGGGAGTGCCGCCGCCGGAGCCCGTGCCTCCGTCAGCTCCCGCTCCAGTTCGGCCACGCGTGCCCCCAGTTGCCGGTTCTCGGCGTAAGTGCGGCTCCATTCGCTATAGACGGAATGATGGCGGTCCGTCACCAGGCTCAGGGACGGGCGGATGGGCGCCAGCGCTGCCGGGTCCCTGGCGCAGCAGACCAGGAAGTACAGCTCGGCCGGGTAAGCGCTTTCGCCATCCACCGCCAGCACACTCGACGACTCCGCCGGCCCCTCCAGGGACCACAGCATCGACTGGAAGCACGGGCGCTGGGCAAACCAGTGCTGGGCCGGGAAATGGCGATCGAGCAGGGTGCGCAGCTCCGGGCCGTCCAGCTCCTTGACGTGATACTCATTGCGGTAACCCGTCCGGTCGGAATACTCGACCCGGTTGGGCGACGAGATGATGAACAGGCCCCCAGGCGCAAGCAGGCGCTGCACCTCGGCCATGAAGGCATCATGCTCGGTCATGTGCTCGATGGTCTCGAAGGAGATGATCACGTCGAAACTCGCGTCGGGCAGCGGAATGCTGGCGCAGCTCGCGCACAAGTAGCTCAGGTTGGCCGCACCGCCATAGCGCTCGCTGGCGTGGCGGACCGCCTCCGGGGAGATGTCCACCCCGGTCACGCTCGCCGCCCGGGTGGCCAGCAGGGCACTGCCATAACCCTCGCCGCTGGCTACGTCGAGCACGCGGCGGCCGGCCACGTGCGCCTGCGCGAACAGGTAGCGGTGCCAGTGTTCATAGATCATTTCTCCCTCACAGCTGGGGAGAAAACGTTCGCCGGTAAAACTCAGGGTCATGACTGCAAATCCGAATCGTATGGAACGGCCGGCCAGCCCCAGGCAGTCCTCAGGACCGCGTGGACGCTTGCCGTCCGCGGAAAAAAAGCCGGTTCAGGCCGAAGCTCAGGGGCACCACCGCCAGGCTGGCCAGCGGCCCGGCCAGCCAGCCGGCCACACCGGCATCGAGCAGCAGGGACAACAGCCCCTGCCCCACCACCCATGGCGGCACATAAACCAGCGGGTACACCGCCAGGCCGCCTGCGCGCGCCCCGGTACGGAAGGTGAAGCGCCCGTTCATCCACCACGCCAGGCCGATGCCGGCGACAAACGCCAGCCCGAAGGACAGGGCCGGCGTGAGGCCGGCAGCCAGCAGGGCCCAGTACAGCAAGGTCGTGGCCCCGGTGTTGAGCACTCCCACCAGGATGAAGCGCAACAACTCGCGACGGGTGCCCGCCGCGCTCATTGGCCAGCGGCCGCACGGCCTGCCACCGCATCCAGGAAAAGCTGGTAATCCCGGATGTAGTCATCCGCATCGTAATAGTGCGAGGCGAAGACCAGCAGCATGGTGTCCGGCGAATAACGGTACTGGACACCCCAGGTCATGGGTGGGAGATACAGGCCGAGGGTCGGGTCGTCGAGGGTGAACTCCTGGCGCAACTGCCCGTCATCGGTCATCACCTGGCAACGCCCGCGCACGCACACCAGGAACTGCTCGCACTCCTTGTGGGCATGCTCGCCGCGGACTTCCTGGCTGGGCACGTTCATGATCATGAAGTAGCGCAGGGGCGTGAAGGGCAGCGAACGGCCGAACTCGCCCACCGTCAGGTCGCCCCGCATATCCTTGATCAGCGGCATGCGGAAGAGCTGCACGCCACCCTGCCCCGCCGGTACCGGGGTGTTCAGCGGAGCGGCCGCGGCAGCCTGGTCCACCGTGTCCACATAGCCGACGATGCGGGCCGGGTTGCCGACGACGATCGCATTGGGCGGCACCGAGCGGGTGACCACCGCGCCGGCCCCTACCATCGCATTGCGTCCGATGCTCAGCCCCGGCAACACCGTGGCGTTGGCACCGATGGACGCGCCAGCCTGGATGCGGGTGGGCAGGTAGGCCTCGGGATAGCACTTGCTGCGCGGCATGCGGTCGTTGCAGAAGGTGGCATTGGGGCCGATGAAGACATCGTCCCCCACCTCCAGGCCGTCCCACAGCTGGACGCCGCACTTGATGGTGACCCGATCGCCGACCACCACCTGGTTCTCGATGAAGACATGGTCGCAGACATTGCAGTCCCGCCCGATCCGGGCGCCGGGCAGGATGTGGGCAAATGCCCAGACCCGGGTACCTGCCCCCAGCTGGCGGCTTTCGCAAAGGGCCGCCTCGTGAATGAACACATCGGACGGCCCGGAAGGTGTCGAACTCATCGCGGCTTATCTCCTTCGAAGGCATGCTGGTCCAGCACCAGGGCAAGAGGCCGCTGCTTGCTGTTCTCGTAGGCCCGCCAGGCATAGGAACCGATCAGCCCCAAGCCCAGGGCATTGAGACCGGCAAAAAAAGTCATCGCCACCATGATTGCCGCATAACCCGGGACCGGCACCCGTCCCGACACCTTGGCCACCACGACCACCAGGGCAAGGATCAGGGCCAGCCCCAGCCCCAGCACGCCCACCCCCAGCAGGATGCGGATCGGCAGATCGGAAAAGGCGAACAGGCTGTCGGACAGGTAGGCGATCTTGCGCCGCAGGCTCCAGGCACTCTTGCCATGGGCCCGGGCGACGCGCCGGTAACCCAGCACCTTGCGCCGATGGCCCAGCCAGAAGAGCTGCCCCACCAGGGAGCTGCGGGCCTCGGGCAGGGCTACGAGGTGCGCGGCAAACGCTCGCGTGCAGCCGAACACATCCACCCCGCCCGGCGGAATCTCGGGATTGATCAAACGCCGGTAAGTGGACCAGAAAAGCTGGGCCGGCAGGCGCTGCAGCCACGGATCATCCCGCTCCTCCCGGCTGCCCACGACCACGTCGGCCTCGTTGGCGGCCAGGCTGAGGAAGAAGCGCTCCATCAGCTCGATGGGTTCCTGCAGATCAGCAGCCATTACGGCCATGTAGTCCCCTCGGGCCAGGCGCATACCCTCACGGATCGCCGCGAATGAACCGAAATTGCGCGCCAGGAGCAGCAACTGGCTGGCAAAGGGTTGCCGCGGCAGGTGCTCCAGCAGGTAACCGTAGGAGGCGTCGGGGCTGGCGTCCACCACCACCACCAGTTCGAGCGCCCCGGGCAGACGGGCAGCGAGCCAGGCCACGGCGGAGAGCAGCTCCGGCAGGGAGGCTTCGTTGCGGTAAACCGGGATGACGAGGGAGAAGCGCGGGCGGGTGACCGTCATTGCCAGGCCTCACGCAGCGCATCCGACACACGGGCCACCTCACCCGTCTCCAGCCAGGGATGGCAGGGCAGACTGAGGATCCCGGCACAGGCGCTTTCGGTGTGAGGCAGCGCGCCGGCCGGTGGCAGCGGCGCCTGGCCCAGCTGCGCCACGCGCCGCGCGAAACCGGGCTGCAGGTGGTCGGCGCACGGGTAATGCACGTCACTCTGGATCCCCCGTGCCAGCAGGCGGGCACGCAGGCCGTCGCGATCGGGGTGGCGCAGCACGAAGAGGTGGGCCACGTCGAGGGCCGCGGCCGGCCGGACCGGCCGGGTGCCACCGGGCAGGCTGCCCAGTACGGCGAGATAACGGTCGGCCACCTGCCGCCGCGCCGTGTTGGCAGCCTCCAGGGAAGGCAGCAGCACGCGCAGGAAGGCAGCCTGCATCTCGTCGAGGCGGCTGTTCATCCCCCCCGGCAGCTGGACGTGGTATTTGGGCTGCCAGCCATACTGGCGCAACTGGCGCAGGCGGGTGGCCAGGGCCGGATCGGAGCAGCACACCGCGCCGCCATCGCCAAGCGCACCGAGGTTCTTGGTGGGATAGAAGCTGAAGCACGACAGATCACCCCAGCCACCGGCGGGACGGCCCTCCCAGGCGGCACCATGGGCCTGGGCGGCATCCTCGATCACTGGCACGCCCGCCGCCCGGCAGAGCGCCAGGATGTCCGGCATCGCGGCCATCCGGCCGTACAGGTGGGTGACCACCAGGGCCCGGACGCCGGGCGACAAGGCCGCGCGCAGGGCTTCCAGGTCGAGGAGCAGGGAATCGCCGTCGATATCCACGAACAGCGGCCGCGCCCCGATGGCGAGAATGGCCTGGGTGGCATAGCCACCGGCATTGGCAACGGTCAGCACCGCATCGCCGGGACCGATGTCGAGGGCTCGCAAGGCCAGCTGGAGCGCATCACTTCCGCTCGCCACGCCTACACAGAAAGCAGCACCGGCCTGGCTGGCCCAGGCCTGCTCGAAGGCTTCCACTTCGGGCCCCAGGATGGTCCAGCCACTGTCGATGACCCTCGCCGCCGCGGCCTTGAGTTCGGCCTGCAGGGGCGCATGGGCCCGCTTCAGGTTGTTCATCTGGACGGGGGGCAAGCCGTCAGGGGAGGAGCTGGTATACGACATAACCATCGCCGGACTGAAAAGCGGGCGTCAAAGGCAAACGGGGATCATCGGAAGGGCTGCCGCCGGCCGGCAGCGGCCCCGCACTGTACCACCGAATGCCCGCCTCCCGGAGGGCCGCCAGGCGCTCCGCCGGCGGCAGGGAACGGATGTTTCGCCACGCGTCGGCACGCGCCTTCACGGCAGCCGAACTGCGCGCATGCACGTTGAAATCCACCCAGTAGGCCGGGCAGTGCGCCAGCGCCGACCAGCGGAACTGGGGGTCGCCATCCGCGTTCTGGCACACATCCGATTCACCCCGATGCTGCCGGATGAAGGCCGCACTCCCGGCGAGGCCGGCCGGCAATGGCGGCGTAGCGGCGAGCTTGCGCGGCCCCAGCTGGAGCGTCGGCCCGAAGACCAGGCCCGCCACACAAGCCGCCGCGCAAACCGCCGCGCCGATACCGATGCAGACCGGCCATTCCGGTTTCCGGGCAGGCCACAAAAAGGGCGCGGTCGTCAGCCACCACATGGGCAGAACCCAGACCAGCGGCCGGTGCTGCAACTCGTCGGGAGTACCGGTACTGCCTCGGTGATCCAGATCCAGCCCCAGGGCATACAGCAGGTAGCCTCCAATCAGCAGGAGCATCCAGCAGCGTACCGGCCAGGGCGCCCGCGGCCAGGCGAGAGCACCAACCAGCATCCACCCCAGTGTTCCGACGAGGATGACGCCGGGCGCCATCCAGTCGGCCTTCAGACTGTCCAGCCAGCCGTCCTGCAGCACAAGCAGGAGGAAGGGCCAGTATTCCCGCCAGCCACCGCCACCAAGATGCATCAACGGCAGGCCTGGCAGGGTGATCCAGTTAAGAACGATCCACGCCAGCACCAGCAGGCCACCTGTGAGCAGACGCCGCACAGATGGCGACCCAGGCCAGGTGGCCGCCCACCAAAGGATGAACAACGGCCCCGCCAGCAGAATGATCTGGGCCTTCACGAACATCGCCAGCGCCAGCACCGTCAGCACGACCAGCAGCTCAAAGCCTGGACGGGACATGTCATTTCGCTGCCGCCACCCATACAGCCAGCTCGACAACAGCACCACCACAGCCCCGCCGTAGAGGCTACCCGGGGCGATGATCTGCAGCCAGTGCCACCCCAGGAAGGCATGCCCCGACCCGAGCAGGGCCGCATCCGGCAGGAACAGGGACAAGGGCACGACCAGCGCCAGCCACGGCTGCTCGGGCCTCAGCCGGGCCACCCACTCACTCCCCGCGGTCACCAGCAGGAGCAGACCGACAGGCCACCACAGTGCCAGCGCCATGGCGATTCCGCCAACGCCAGACAAGGCGGCCAGCCAGGCCGGCAGACCGTAGCTCAGATAGTGGTAAGGCAGCAGGGGCAAGCCCCTTGCCCGGATATCGCGCAGGCCGAACTCCCGGCCCTGGGCCAGCACATCGATCACCACACCGTGGTTGCTCCAATCCTGCCAGAGCAGCCAGTCCCCACCCTGCCCCAGGAGCTGCAGCCCGCTCCACAGGCTGCAGCCCCAGGCGCCGAGCAGGCCCAGGGACACCAGCACCAGCAGGAATAAGCTAGCCATCCCGGTCGTCTGACTGGCCAACTCAGACCGGCTTCCACGGGGCACCCACAGCAGCAGGCCTCCAAGCGCAAGGGCGGACACCTGCGCTGGAACACGCGCCAGCTCAAGACAGGTCAACAAGGCGGTGAGCGCCAGCATGGCGAGAGACCACCCACCGGCAAGACTCGCCAGGCCCGTCGCCTGCCTCAGCCAGGACGCCCAGCGCAGGGCCGCCGCCACTGGCAGAACCAGGTACAGCGCGGCCACCTTGCCGCCCCCCACCAGCGCCAGGGCAACAGCCCCGATGACGCCAAGCAGCAGGGCCGACAAGACAGCCCTGCTGCCTCTGGAAGTCAGATGGCGTTCCACCGATGCGGCAGGCGGCAAACGCCCATCTCACGGCTTTCACCGAGGACAGTCAGGTCCGCGGTGATCTCGTCGAACAGGCGATAGGCTTCGGGATCGAGGGCATGCCCCTTGAGTGTGTATTCGCCAGGCAACAACGACAGTTCGGGTATCTCGAAATCGTAGGCGAACTCGTTGGGGGCCACCCGAACCAGCACATGGCCATCCATCTCGGAGGACACGCCGTAGATCGGCATTCCATCCTTGCGCACGATGCCGACCAGCACGGTGGGCGCCCGGTCATCGGGCGAGAACACCCTGCCGCTGACCCGCAATGATGCGCCCATCGGTAGGATCGCACCCTCCTGACCGGACTGGTCGTTCAACAGCATGGACAGCAGCGCGTAGACGCCGCTCTTCAGCGCCTGGGCATGACTCTGCACCTTGGGCGCATTACGGGCGTCGTGCCAGGCGAGGTATTCACGGGTCACCCGATGAGCGTCACCGTAAGCCCGTACACGGCCGTCGTGGATCCACGCCGCCTTCTGGCACAGCTTCTGAATGTGAAACATGCTGTGGGCGCACAGCAGCAAGGTGCCGCCGCTCGACAGGTAATTTTCCATCCAGGCGATGCACTTGCGCTGAAAGGATTCGTCGCCAACGGCCAGCACTTCATCGGTGATCAGGATATCGGGCCGCACCGCGGTAGCCACCGCAAAGCCGAGGCGCACGATCATCCCGGAGGAATAGTGCTTGATCGGCTGATCCACGTGCTCGCCGATATCGGCAAAGGCGAGAATGCCATCGAGCTGGGCCCGGGTTTCCTGCTCGCTCATGCCCATCAGGGCGGTGGCCAGGAAGACGTTCTGCCGGCCGGTATATTCCGGGTGAAAGCCTGCGCCAAGTTCCAGCAAGGCGCTGATCCTGCCCCGCAGCTTGATCTCGCCCGAGGTGGGTTTCACGACACCGGCGATGACCTTGAGCAGGGTGGATTTGCCGGCACCATTCACCCCGATAAGCCCCAGGGACTCCCCGGGCCTGACTTCAAGATTGATATCCGTCAGGGCATCGTAACGCTCGGCAAAGGGGCGACGGCGCAGCAGCGCATACAGCGTCCGGATTCGTCCTGCAGCGGAATTGGCGATCGGGTAGGACTTGCCGATGCCCGACAGGCTGATCAGCGCAGCGTCAGAAGCAGACACGCTCATCAGATGAAATCCTCGAAATAATCGGAAAGACGCCGGAACACCATAACAGCGGCCATCATGGCCAGCGCGCCACCGACGACAAACGCGCTCAGCACCCCCATGCTTCCCAGATCACCGTGCATCAGGCCCGCCCGTATCGGCTCCAGCAAATGCACCAGGGGATTGAAGGCCACCGCCCAGCGCACCGACTCCGGCACCTGGGTGGTCGGATAAAGAATGGGGGTCACGTAGAACATGATCATCAATGCCGGCCCCAGCATGTGATCGACATCCTTCAGGAAGACCTGAAAGGCGGAAGTCACCAGCGCAACGGTGGTCGCCAGCAGGAACAAGGCCAGCCAAGCCAGCAATACAACAGGGAGGCCATCGAAACGGAAGGGCTCGCCACCGATGGTCAAGGCAATGAGCACCACGGCGAAGCCGAGGAAATGAATGAAGAAGGTCGCCCCCACGCCGGCAAACACCAGCAACTCCTGGGGAAAATGGACTTTCTTAACCAGACCGGCATTGCCGACGATGGCGTGGGTAGCCCTTTGCACCCCTTCCTGGAAGGCCATCCAGGGCCACAGGGCGCAGGCCACGAAAGCCACGAAACTGTGCTCTCCCAACTCCGGAAAACCGACCTTGAAGACTTTGCGGAAGACAAAGCCATAGATGGCCAGCAACAGGACCGGTTGCCCCAAGGCCCACAAACCGCCGGCCAGCGTGCCGGAATAACGGTTGCTCACCTCACGCCTGGCGAAGGTCAAAAACAGCCATCGCTGGCGCCAAAGTTCAAGAATTGTCTTCATCAGCCCGGATCAAACCCCACCACGTCCTGCATCGGG
Organism: Zoogloea dura; assembly: GCF_012927165.1. Lineage (GTDB taxonomy): Bacteria > Pseudomonadota > Gammaproteobacteria > Burkholderiales > Rhodocyclaceae > Zoogloea > Zoogloea dura. The sequence continues at coordinate 247,127 of NZ_JABBGA010000005.1, read as the reverse complement.
CGCCTGGAAAACCTCCTTAACGCCCTGTCGCCCTACTTCGCCAGTGCGCGTCTTACGGCCTCGGCGTCGACGCTCAGCGTGGCGGGATCGCGGAAAGGATCCGCAATCTTCTTCCGGGCTTCGCCCTTCACACGGTTACGGGCAGCCTCCATCAAGCCCTCCTTGACCTCGTCGAAGGGCCGCAATACGGGCGCCACACGCTCCTCGAAGCGGATGATGTGCAAGCCAAAGGAGGTTTCAACAATGCCGGACAACTCGCCAGGCTTCTTGAGGGCATAAGCGGCTGCTTCGAACTCCGGGACCATGGTGCCCTTGGGCTTCAGACCGAGGTCCCCCCCCCGCTTGGCCGAACCCGGATCTTCAGACAGGGTAGTGGCAAGTTCCTCGAAGGACTCACCCTTGTTCAAGCGCTCAAGCACCGATTCGGCGAGCACCCGATGAGCATTCTTGTCACAATTGCACTGACGGAACAGGATATGCCGGACACGGATTTCCTCCGGCTTGGTGAATTTTTCGGGAAAGGCACGGTATTCATCACGCGCCAGCGCTTCGATCCGGTCTTCCCTTACGGTCTGTGACTCGGCCCGCTCCATGTAAATATCGTAGAGCACCCGCTCCTGGGCAAGGCGAAGACGATCCGCAACATCCTTCCGGGCAATCAGGCCATCGTCCTGTGCCTTCTTGGCCACCAGACGACGCAACAGGATGTCCGCAACAAGTCGCTCTCCCCCGGTTGCACCAGGCTCCCGCAAGCGCGTGATGAAATCGGCAGGGCGCCCCGCGAGATCCGCGGCGAGGTCATCGGCAGTTACCTGTACATCCCCCCGGCTGGCCAGGACTGCACTGTCTGCAGCCGCAGGCAAAGGCGCCAGAAGAGCCAGAGAAAAAAGGGCGGATAAGGGCAGACATAACGGCTTCAACACGATCACTCCAGATTACAGATGGAACGACGCGGCCCGCGCGCAGGGAAACTGCAGGGCCCACATGACAGACATGAATTGAAACAACAGATAAAAACGACAAAGGCGGGCAAAGCCCGCCTTTGTCGTTTGAGCGTTCTCCCCTTTCGAGGAGAACGTCAGTACGGCTCAGCTTACCACTTGAGCGGCAGGACTTGACCGTAGTTGGTGCCAGCAGCGCCGACGCCAGAGTTGAACACGTTCACCGCGGTGAAGCCGATCACCGGCAGCGGGGAAGAGTTCGACAGGTTGGTGGTGCTCAGACGAACCAGACCATCAGCGTAGATGGTGGTGTAGTCCTGAACGGTCAGGGCTGCACCCAGGGCACCGCTCGGGGTCGCGCCATTGTTGATGGACACGAGCGAGACTTCACCGGTCAGGGTGAAGGTGGAGGTACCTTGCGGGTTCGGGGAGATCACGATGCTGCTGGCGTTGACAACCTTCTGCTCTTCACGATCGTAGAAGGTCGGGGCGCCCACCTGGAGCTTGTTGGTAGCGGCATCCAGACCAGCGTAGACACCGGTGGCACCAGCAACGGTGGCCAGGGTCTTGTTGGTGTCACCACCAGCAACGTTCGGGGTGTCGGTCCAGGTGTAGTAGTAACGACGGGTCGGCTGGGACAGCACAACGTCGGTAGCAGCCAGGATGGAGTCATCGGTGGCGTACTCGGTCACCACGGAGGCCTTGGCCAGAGCGGTTTGGAGTTCAGCCAGCTGGGCAGCGGCGTTGGCGGTACCGTACGGGGTCGACAGGTCGGGCAGGTCGAACTCGTACATCGTCACGTTGCCGGTGGCGGTGTCGAACACGCTGTCAGCGGTCTGGGCAGCGGCGAAAGCCGGGGCCACGGAGCCGTAGGAAGCGGTACCGATGGTCAGGTTGGCCTGACGGGAGTAACGAACCGGAACGGTCACGCCAACTTGGTTCAGGGCGGTCGCCGGAACGGTGAAGGCCTTGGACTGAGCAACGTTGATGATGGTCGCGAAGGAGGTCAGACCCGTGGTCGGGTTGGTCATCGCGGTGCTCAGATCGTTCGGGGTGATGCCGGAGCCGATCAGGGTGGCGGTGGTGCAAGGAGCAACGCCATTCACGTGCTTGGTAGCGGTGTACAGGGCGGAACCCGGGGTGATGTCGCCCATGTTGATGATTTCAACATAGCCTTCACGGGTGCCTTGAGCCTTGTTGGCGTCCAGCAGGCGAGCGGTCACGAACGGCTGGTTGACGCTGACCGGCAGGGTGCAGGACTTGTCGGAGGTGGCCAGACGGGCAACGCTGCCGTCCAGGGTCACAGCGGCGGTCCAGACGTCAGCCGGGGACAGGAAGACTTGGAAGTCGAACACGTCGTCGGAGAACTGGGCACCACGGAAGCGGACCTTGACAGCCTTACCGTTGGTTTCGTCGGTGTTGGCAATGCTGATGAGGGTCATGTTGCCGTTCTGAACGGTGTAGTAGGGCAGAACGTTGATCTGGCCCACACCGTTTTGCGCAACGGTCATCGCTGCGTTCGAGACCCCGGACAGCGCACCCAGAGTTGCCGCAACACCAACAGCAAGAAGCTTTTTCTTCATACAGAACTCCTAAATAGCTCAAAAAATGAACGCAACGTAATCAAGTCTTACGCTGGATGACACCATAGCACATACAGCAATTTTTTTGAACAACTCGACAACACATCAAAAGGCCATCTTGTTGTACAAAAACAACGAAAACGCATATAGCCCGACAAACCGACCTGAAACAAAGGCTTAACACAAGATCAGTAGCGCTCGAAGCGCCACCACGCGCCACCTTCCTGCACCCATCGCTCAGTCAGATCGGTAGTTGTTTCCGGGTATCCCTTTTGCAAGGGCACCAACCCTATCCGCATCGTCACCTCACAGGTCGTGTCCTTGCAGTCGACACTAACGACCTCGGCAGACTTAAGTTTAACCGGACTTGCAACCCGCGAACGGAAACCAAAGACGTCAACCGAACCCCGGAATCCCGGGGTGGCATACTCATATGCCTTCTCCCATTTTCCGGCAATCAACGCATCCCAGCGAGCCTGGGCCCGCACCCGGACCACATCCTCAGGCGACCTGGAACCCAGCAACGCACACCCCGCCTGCATCAGACAAAGCACGGCCGCCATCATAATCCATGAGGAATGCCGCGTTACCTGGAAGAAATTCACACTCGACTTGATCAAGCCATTGCCAGAAGACACTTTCAGACCTCCCTTGCACATTTCAACCACTTTCAATACCCGGACTTCTTCAACCCCGCCCATGCAAGGCCTGCTGTTACAGCAACTACCGCCCCATCCCCATCAGCGGCTTCAACCCCTGCATCTTGGACTTCAATTCCGACCCCACCTCCCGCACATCCTGCTCGGTCCTGACCACCCGCGGCGTGATCATGACAAGCAATTCGGTGCGGGTCTTGGAAAGGGTACGGGTCCCGAACAAGGCGCCAAACACTGGAATATCCTGGAGCCATGGCAGCCCTTGCCGACCATCACCCTTGTTGTCACGGATCAGGCCGCCGAGCACGATGGTCTCGCCACTGCGCACGGACACCTTGCTGGAGATCATGCGCTGCAGGAAGCTGCGCTGCCCGGTCGCCGAGTCGGGGCTGCCGACATCCGTGATGCTCTGATTGATCTGCATCGTGATCAGATTGCCGGCATTCACCGATGGCGTCACCGACAGCAGCACACCCGTATCCTTATAGGTGATCGAGGATGTACTGACACCACCATCCGTCACCGTGGTGGCAGAACGGATAGGCTGCTGATCGCCAACCTGGATGGATGCGGTCTGGTTGTCCAGAACCATCAAGGACGGCGAGGAGATAACGTTCACCAACTGCTTGTCGGCCATTGCACTCAAAACCGCCCGGACAGCCCCGAGGGGATTGGTCACGGTATAGGAGAAGCCCTGCTGCCCCGAGGAGATGGTGCCGGTACTCGAATTGCCGAGCACGCCGGTCCCCTTCCAGCCATTTCCCAAGCCACCCTCGAAGTACCACTGGAGGCCATACTTGGTTGCGTCCGTCAGGGTCACCTCAACAATACTGGCTTCGATGAGCACCTGATTCGGGGTGATGTCCAACTGGCGCAGCGCCGCCTCGATACGCTTGTAATCACGCTTCGGCGCGTGGATCAGTAGCGCATTGTTATTGTTGTCCGCCACCACCCGGATGTCCTTGCCAAGGCTTACCTGGGTGACCGATGAAGGATTGACCTGATTGTTCTGGCCACTCCGATTGCCCGCAACCCCTCCCGCATTCGCACCAAAAGCAGCACCCGAGCCAAGCGTGCCGGTCGTGGAGCCGAAACCTGTGCTCGCCTGGGTGGATGTCGCCAGACCAGGCGCCACCCCCGTGGAGGACTGGGCCGTCGGATTCGCCTGGGTCGAATACAAACCATTCAGCAGATTGGCCAGATGCTGGGCCGAACCGTTCTGCACCGGATATACATATAGCTGGGCTTCGCCGCTGGCATCCGCCGGCTTGTCCAGGCGCTCGATCCAGACCTTGGCCTGCTCCAGTACATGAGCACGCGGAGTAATCACCAGCAGGGCGTTGAGCCGCTCGATTCCCATGACCCGCACCAGCCCCCCCAGCGGACCAGCCATGCGCACAGCCACTGGCGCATTGGCCTCCTCCGTCTTGCCAGCACCTGCTGCGCCCGCAGCTGCAGCAGGCCGCGAAGCCGAAGCACCTGCGGCATCACTGGAGAAGAGGGAGCGCAGAGCGGTCTCGACCTCCTTGACCGACGAGTTCTCCAACGGAAAGAGCCCTACGGACATGCCCTTGAGAAGGTCCACATCAAAGGTGGACACGATCTCCAGCCAGCCTTCGACCTGGTTGCGCGACCCCGCCAGCACGAGCAGATTGCGCAAGGTATCCACCCTCAGGAAAGCCTCGGGCGGAGCCACCGGACGCAGGACATCTGCCATTTCTGCCGCACCGATGTTCTGCAGCGGAATGATCACGCTGCCGTAGCCAGGCATGGTGGTATCAGCCCGACGCGGGACAGGAACCGCACTCTTCAGCACATCCGCCCTGCCGATGCGATAGCGCCCATGAACATCCGGCACCACGACGATCCCGTTGTTCTGCAGAAGCGCCTCAATGATGCTGAGCAATTGATCCTTTGGCACTGGCCCCTGAGTATGCAGCGTGATCTCGCCCGTAAGGGGCGGCACGATCGCATAGTCGAGCTTCAGGATGTTCCCGAAAACGGTGTGGATGACTTCGGTGACGGGGGCCTGCTCAAAGCGCAACCCCACCCCCGCCTCATCCGCCGATACCAGCGTGCGCGAGGGAGGCAGTTTGACGACCTGGTCATTGCCCTTGATGAGCACAGGCCCACGGCGACCCTCCGCAGCGGTCGCAGCCGTCGTGGCAGGCGCCGGCACCGAGCCTTCGGCCCGATAGCCATCGTTGGGCACGGCCAGATCCTGACCGCTACGCCCCGACGGCTCGGCCGATACAGATGGAGACGCAGGCACCCCGATGCCGATCCCGATCGACGGCACCGCCCCACCAGACTCCTGGGCCAGGGCGTTGACCTGAAACCCCAGGACCAGGCAAATACTTGCAACAATGGATTGCAGCCGATTCATGCGTCGAAAATCCGTTCGTTTGATCACTTTGCAGGCACTGCCCTGCCGCGTGCCAGCAGGGCAGCCTTGCGCGCACGCCTCTCGGCAACAGCCTCAGCCACGGACATGACCCGGCCATCCGCCCCCGTCACCTTGGGACCATCCCCCCCAAAACCACCCGTCTGGACGACACCGGAAGCAGCTCCTTGTACCGCATGCTTCAGATCCACTGTCCGCAACTCTCCAGACGAGGGGCTCTTGAAGCGGGCCGTCATACCCTCCACACCATCCAGTATCCAGGCCCCCAGGGGTTCGCCAAGCTGCACGCGCCGGAACTTGCCTCCGGTCAGCACCATCGCACCGCTGCCCTCGCCTGCATCGACAAGGCCCACGATGCGGATGTCGGCAAAGGGGTCCGGCTCCTGCTGCTCGGCCGTCTTCTCCGGCGGCGGAGGTGGCGGAGGCGGCCGCCGGGTGACCCAGAACAAAGGCCGCTCACTGGTGGCATTAAGCCGGGCAAGATCGTTCATCGGCGCCTCGATCCGGGCCAGCTCCAGGGAGTCTGCCGCCGGGACGATGGGTGCGGGCGCATGCCAGGTGACATGCTTGGGATCGAAATCCTCGTCGAGCCATAGCGCCGCCAGCCCTCCTGCCAAGGCCAGATCAAGCATGATGAGCACCTGCCAGAGCCGGATCCTCATGGCTGCATGCGCAAGGAAATGACAACCAGGGTCGCCGAAACCTGCTGGGGCTGCTTCGGATCACCCTTGTCGATCGACCGCAGACCGAGGGTGTCGATGAAGATCGTCGGACGATCTCCTGTCATGTTGGCCAGCGTGGCCTGCAGGCTCTGCAACGGACCTTCCAGGGTCAGGGACACGGGGATCTGCTCGACGCCCCCTTCCACCCGCGGCGGCAGGACCTGGCTGCTGACGATGTTCATGCCCCCCACTTCTGCGGCACGGCGCGCCCGCTGCTGCACGTCATTACCTGCCTTGCCCGGATCCTGATCGGACGGGTAGGCCCAGCGACGCAAACCCTCGAAAGCCCCCAGCACAGCCTTCTTGAGGGGCACATCGGAACCCTGCAGGCCCAGCAGACGCGCATGGCGCGGCTCGATATCGGCAAGCGCCGACTCAGCAGCCTGCTGACGCTCCCAGGCGTAGAACCCTGCGGCAGCCAGGATCGCCACGACAATTGCAATCGTCAGACCAACGGAAATCGCAGCGCGATGACGGACAAGACTCATGGCGCCTTGTCTCCGCGACGGATCTTGAACTCGATGGTGAAATACTCCTTGGCGCTGCCCTGCACCCGGGTGGTGGCCGAAGGCGCCTTCACTTCGACATACCCCGGCTGGCTCGCGAGCAGGTCGAGCAATTTGGCGGCATTGGCCGCCTGGCCGGACAGCCGGACAACATCCCCCTTGAACTCCAGGGTATTGACGAGGACATCGTCGGGCAGCAAGCGGGACAACTCATCCAGTGTCAGCAAGGCATTGGGATACTGGGCGACATACTTGCCGATCAACTCGAGATTGGCATTGAAACGCATCAGATCGGCGCGCAAGGCCGCCTGGGGGGCCGCCGCCTTGAGCAGGCGCTCATTCTGGCCAATGGCATCGATGACCTGCAGCCGCAATTGCAACAGGGGCGTCAAGGCCACCAGGGCCGCCAGGATCACGGCAACGACCACCAGCAGGATGTTCACGGCACGACCCAGACCCAGGCCCCGCCGCCGCCCCTCCTCACCGAACCCCCTCAGTGGAATGGGCATCGCGCCGCCCGCCCAGACTTCCGGCGAACGTCCGTCAAGCACCGAGGCCAGGCTCTCGAGGTGCCGGCCGATCAGGGCGCGTGACGACAGCACGGATTCGATCTTCAGGGATTGGCCATCAGCCGCCGTACGTCGCACGAACCCCCAGACGAGGTCGGCCTCGGGAAAGGGGCTGGCGCCGCGAGCATCCAGCCCTACCGCAGCCTCGATATCGGCGTCCGACAATTGCGGCAGCACCAATGCCCGGCGGAGCACCAGATCTTCGGGCAGTTCGACCGCCAGCGCCTCAACCGCCCCCTTGAAGTCGACGGCTTCGGAGGAGCGACCAAGACGCACGCTGGCCTGCCCTGTCGAATCCAGGACACGCACCGGCCGGCGCGGGCTCAACCAGCGGAACACCCGCCAGTCGGCGGCCTCCCGCCAGCCTTCCACGTAGTAGCGCCCCACCGCAGCGAGATCCAGCCCGAACAGGCTGTATTGATTCTTTGCAGACGTCATTCAGCGAGGCGCACCGGAAATGTCACCGGCACCATAAGGGCGCTCAACACGCATCACGCGCCACGGCAGACGGGGGGAGGACACAGGGCTCGCATCGACGACCTGGGTGCGCACGATGGCCCGGCCGTCACCAGTCGGGACAAAGGCCTGGAGCCGGAAACGCGAAGAGGAGGATTGATCGGTGAATTCCTGCATCAGACTGGTGGTATCAACCTGCACTTGCCCTGCATCCCGTGCAGTGGCAATCCTGTCGGCGACAGCGGCATTGCCCTGGGCCAGCACCAGCAAGACCTCCTGCGGTGCCGCGAGCGGATTGGTGAGCGCCGAACCACCATCGACGGTGATCAAGTTCTTAATTTTATCATAGGTTTCCAGGTCCACTCCAAGCACCTGAAGCAGGTCCTCGGGCGCTTCGAAAGGCCCGTTGCGAGGCCGATAGGGGCTGCCCGCCGCCAGGTAATCAGGAGCCTCCGCCCCCCTGGGCAGGGGCGCCAAATCCGAATCCCGCCAATCGACAATCCGCTCCGCCAAAGCGCCAGCCAGGGCCGGATCAAGCCCCGCAGCACGCACGAACATCGCCTCCAGCAGCGGCGCCGGCGCGCCGTTGAGGGAGATAAGGCCATTGAGCGGAGTGACGAGCACCCGGATCCCCTGCCCCTCAAACGTCACATCGAGAGCGCGCTGGTAGGTGAAGGCACGCGGCTCCCCCACGATGGCGGCAAGCGCCAGCTGGATCGCCGCATCACCACGCGTTGCCGCGCTCAGGGCATCACGCCCGGCGGAAACAACACGGATCTCGGTACGCGCCTGGTAGACCAGCGCGGAAACCAGCACCATCAGGGCACTGACCATCCACATCACCGCCACCAGGGCATAGGCCTGCTGGCGGTGTCGCGAGCTGCCACGCATGCGTGCTCTAAGGTCCATTGACGATCCGTCCCATGGCCCCCGCACTCACCAAGCTGCGCACCGGCACCACCAGCAAAGGCCACTCCGAGCCCCCCGCCGCCAGAGCCACTCCGACCCGCCCCACCCGGCGCGAATCCACCGTGTTGCGCCACTGCCCCAGCCACTCACCCCCATCTTCAAGCTGATAGCGCAAGGCAAAACCGCTCACATCCTCGACCAGCACCCGACGTTCTGCCAGGCTCCAGTCGGGCAGTGGCGCATCGAGGCCTGCGAAAGGCAGATAGGCGAGCATCAGGGCCGCGCGGCGGCCATCGCCCGCCCAGTACAGCCGGAAATAATGGAGCCCACCGACACCATGACGTGCCGGCATCACACCAACCCACTCCAGGCTGTCCGGACCACCGACAAAACAGCTCTCCTCGGGCTTGCCGGCCATCGCCAGACGGGGCCTGAGCACCGCCTGGCCCAGCACATCCTCGAGGAAGCCCGACACCACACGCCGCTCGTCGGCTTGCGCGAGGCGCCGCTCCAGCTTCTCGTCCGTCACGCCGAAAGAGCGCAGGGCAGCCAACAGCCCGACCATGATGACAGCCACGATGACCAGGGAAATGATCAGCTCGACCAGGGTGAAGCCACCCTGCTTCGACATCCGGATGCGCCTCACCGCGGCGCCCCCGGTGGCGCCTTGAGCTGGGGCAGCAGACCCGCCAGGCTGATCGAGCGGGCACCGTCACTGCCGAAATAGACCACCACCTCCACCCGGTGCAGGGGCACCACCGCCCCACTGCCAGCCGGAACCGGATAGGGCGAGGTTCGCAGTTGCCAGCGCATCCCTGCGTCCTCGCCATCGAGGGCCAGCCCCGCGGGCGGCACACCATCCTGCATGGCCAGCACCGACCGGGCAGTACGCACGGCGCGGTCGTAAAGCCCGGCATCCGCCACCGCCTTCACGCTGCCGCCGCTGGTGCGGTACAGCACCACCAGCGACATGGCCATGATGGCAAACGCCACCAGCACCTCGAGAAGGGAGAAACCCCGCTGCCGGCGGGCATTGTGCAGACTCATCGGCTGATGGGCTCCTGGCTCACCGAGCCGAGCAGCCAATCCACCCTCAGGCGCACCCCCTCACCCGACGGACGCAGCACATCGACGCTGCCACCGGTGGCACCTCCGCCCGGATAGAAACGGATGCTGCCGCCACGCCGGTCCGACTCGATGCCTGCCACCACCAGGCGCACCTGCACCGAATCCGGGAAGCTGTTGTCCATCTTGCCCTCGGGGCCGAACAGGCGCTTCTCGAGATCCACCGAGAAGACGGTGCTTCGCCCGCTCGTGATGGATTGCTGCCGGGCGGACACCATGCCCGCGAGCATGTGGCGGACCGTGCTGCGGTAATGGGATGCTTCCATCAGCTTGCCGAAGGCCACCGGCGCCAGCCCCAGAAACAGCGCCATCACCGCAAAGGTAACGATCAGCTCGATGAGGGTGAAACCTGCGAAGGCGCCACGCGCCTTCGTGCGGCCCGGCCTGACGGCCGGGCCGGCAACACTACTTGCCATTACGGACGTCAGCGTTCTCGCCCTCGCCGCCGGGCGCCCCATCGGCGCCCAGGGACAGGATCTCGACCTCGGCACCATTGGCCGCACGCTTGTATTTGTAGGGATTGTTCCAGGGATCGAGGGGCACCGTACCGCCCTTCAGGTAAGGACCATCCCAGCCATTGGCGGACGCCGGCTTCTTGACCAGAGCGTCCAGACCTTCTTCGTCAGTAGGGAAGCGCCCCACGCTGAGCTTGAAGAGCTCGAGGGATTTCTCGAGATCGCTGATCTGCACACCGGCGGTCTTGCTCTTGGCACCACCGAGCTGGTTGAGCATGCGCGGACCGACAAGGCCGACCAGCAGGGTCAGGATGGCCAGCACCACCAGCAGTTCGACCAGGGTGAAGCCGGCCACTTTCGCGCGGCGGTAGGAAGGGGAATCATGCACCATGAAAACTCCGGATTTCTAAGTAAAACAAGGCTAAACCGCCAGATCATTGACGGACAGGATGCCCATCAGGATGGAGACGATGATCCCGGCGATCATCACGCCGAGAGTCAGAATTAGCAAGGGTTCGAGAAGGGTCAGGCCACGCTTGATGCTGGTCTCCACCTCCCGGTCGAGGATGCGGGCCAGTTCCAGCATCATGCTGTCGAGCCTGCCGGTTTCCTCTCCGACACGGACCAGATTGATCGCCATCGGTTCAAACAGCCCGGTCTTGTACAGCGCCTCGGTCATCCGGCCGCCCCCCTTCATCGCCGGCGCGACGCCGCCGAAGGCGCTGCGCACATGCACATTGCCCACCGTTTCGGTGGCGATGTTGAGCGCCGAGATGACCGGCACGCCGTTGCCCAGCAGGGTGCCCAGGGATCGGGTGAAGCGGGTGATCTCGTACTTGAGGAAGATGCGCCCGAACACCGGCACCCGCAGGATCCAGCCCTGCCACCACTGGCGGCCGGCCGGCGAGGCCAGCCACTTGGCGGCGGCGCCGCCGGCCAGGAACACGCCCACTGCGAGAAACAGGCCGTAATCGGTGAAGAAATGCCCCACCGCAACCACGATGCGGGTCGGCGTGGGCAGGGCATCGCCCATATCCTTGAAGAGGGACTCGAACTGCGGCACCACGAAACCCAGCATCGCCACCACCGAGATCACCGCCACCAGCAGCAGGATGGCCGGGTAGATCATCGCCGAGATGACGCTTTCGCGCAGGGCCCGGATCCGCTCCAGGTGCTCGACCAGGCGCGTCAGCACCTCGCTGAGCTGGCCGCCGATCTCGCCGGATCGCACCATGTTGATATAGAAATCGCCGAAGAACTCCCGGTGCGGTGCAATCGCCCGGCTGAGGGGCGCGCCGCCCTTCACCGCGTCCAGCACACCGGCCAGCAGCGCGCCCACGGAGGCCTTGTGGCTCATGCCGATGAGCACCTTGAGCGCCCGGTCGAGGGACAGGCCGGCCCGCAGCATGATGGCCAGCTCGGACGTGAAGCCGAGCAGATCCACCTGGGTCGGCTTGCCCTTGGCCGCGACCCTGGCTCCGGCGGCAGGGATGGCGCTGGCGCCAGGCGTTGCCACGTCGGCACGAGCGGACACACGCAGGGGCGTCAGGCCACGGGCACGCAGGGTGCGCAGGGCGGCGTCTTCGGAGGCCGCCTCGATGACGCCATCGCGACGCGCCCCCTTGGCGTCGGCCGCCTGATAGGCGTACTCAGGCATGCCCCTGATCCTGGGTCACGCGGAGGACTTCCTCCAGGCTGGTCTCGCCCGCGGCAACCTTGCGCAGACCGTCCTCGTAGAGGGTGAACATGCCGGACTTGCGGGCCGTCTCGTGCAGCTCGGTGGCATCGGCGCCAGAGATGATGGCCTGGTGCATGTCCTCGCCCAGGACGAAGAGTTCGTGGATGCCGGTGCGGCCCGAATAACCGGTCTGACGGCAGGCCGGGCAGCCCACCGGGTTGTAGACCTGCCGGCTGCCGGCCGGCATGAAACGCTTCAGGCCGCTGCGCTCGAGCACGCTCTCGTCCAGGTCCAGGGGCGACTTGCAGGCCGTGCACAACCTGCGCACCAGGCGCTGGGCCAGCACCCCGTTCACCGAGGAGGTGATCAGGTAGCGCTCCAGCCCCATGTCCTGGAGGCGGATCACCGCCCCGGCCGCCGTGTTGGTGTGCAGGGTCGATAGCACCAGGTGGCCGGTGAGGGCCGACTGCACGGCGATCTGCGCGGTTTCACCATCCCGCATTTCACCGATCATGATGATGTCCGGATCCTGGCGCAGGATGGCCCGCAGGGCGCTGGCAAAGGTCAGGCCGATCTGTGGATGGACCTGGATCTGGTTGATGCCGCCGAGCTGGTATTCGACCGGATCCTCGACGGTGATGATCTTGGTGGCCCGGGCGTCCAGCTTGCCCAGGGCCGCATACAGGGTGGTGGTCTTGCCGGAGCCGGTCGGGCCGGTCACCAGCAGGATGCCGTGGGGGCGCTGCAACAGCGACTCGAAGACGCGCAGGGTGTCGGCGCTGAAGCCCATCTCGTTGAGGCTGAAGCGGATGCTGGCCCGGTCAAGGACCCGCATCACCACGCTCTCGCCGTGCACGGTGGGCACCGTGGACACCCGCAGGTCGAGCTCCCGGCCCTTGATGCGCAGGTTGATGCGGCCGTCCTGGGGCAGGCGCCGCTCGGCGATGTTGAGGTGGGCCAGCAGCTTGACCCGCGACACCACCGCCGGCGCCATCGAGGGCGCCACCACCTCGCCGACCTGGATCACCCCGTCCACCCGGTAGCGCACGTAGAGCCCGTCGTCGAAGGGCTCCAGGTGGATGTCGGAAGCCTTCAGGTCGATGACCCGCGCCACGATGTGATTCACCAGGCGGATCACCGGCGCTTCGCTGGCGAGGTCCTTCAGGTGCTCGATGAAATCGCCACCCTCGTCGAAATCACCACTGCGGCCGAGCTCGTCATCCTCTTCCGGCGGCGCCTCCAGCAGGTTCTTCAAGGCGGCCTCGATCTCGGTTTCGAGACCGATCGCCACCCGTACCTGAAGCCCGGTGGCCAGGGACAAGGCCTTGGCGATGAAGGGGTTCTGGGGCTCGACGCAGGCCACCGTCAGCACACCATCCGTCTCGGACAGGGGCAGGACCCGGTGGGCCGTCAGAAAATCCGGAGAAACGCCTTCGGGCAGGGGCAGGTCGGCCGAAAAGGAATCGGCGGTGCGCAGCGGGATGCCCAGCTGCCGGGACAACACCCGTGCCACGTCCAGGTCGGAAACCACACCCAGGCGGACCAGCACCGTGCCCAGCATGCCGCCCATCTCGGCCTGGGCCGACAGGGCGCGCTCCAGGTCGCGGGCCCCGAGCTTGCCATCGGCAATGAGCAGTTCGCCCAGCATCGGGCGCAGAGGCGGGTCGGAAGAGACGGTCTGTTCAGTCACTTGAAAATCCATGTCCTTGGCGCCCGCCGCCAGCCCCTGCGCGGGGCCGGGCGGAGCCAGATACGCTCACTGGGCGTCGCCCTTCGGCTGACTCACCGCCCGGGCGGACTCGAGCATGCGGCGGATGCCGACCTTCAGCGCAGCCCCCTGGGGATGCTTGTCGGCAATGACGCGGGCACGTTCGAGCAAGGGCACCGCACCGGCCGAATCTCCGCGGGCGATGCGCAGGCTGGCAAGGTTGTTGAGGGAGGTGGCGAGGTCCAGGTCGGTCGGGGCCAGCACCTGCTCGCGGATGCGCAGGGCTTCGAGCAGATGCGGCTCGGCTTCGGCCAGGGCCTTGCGGTTGAAGAGGGAGACCCCGTAGTTGTTCTCTGCATTGGCCAGCTCGGGGTGCTGCGACCCGCCGGCCCGGCGCAGGATGGCGATGGCCCGCACGTAGCTCGCCTCGGCCTCCTCGCTCTTGCCCTGCAGGCGCAGGGATTCGCCGAGGTTGTTGAGCAGCACCCCGGTCTGGGTATTGCCCTCATGGAAGACCACCGCGCGGGTTTCCAGCAGGTAGCGATAGTCGGTCGCCGCATCCGCGTAGCGCCCCTGGGCGAAGGCCAGGTCGGCCAGCATCAGGCGCAGATTGGGAATCGACGGGTCCGCGTCAGCGCCCGGACGAGCTTCCCGCAGGGCCAGCAGCCGCCGGTACAACAGCTCGGCCTCGGCCTGGTTGCCGTTGGCCTTGTGGATGCCGGCAACCCGCTCCAGCAGGGCATCGAAGGCCGGGCTGGCCGCCCCCAGACGGATCTCGCTGCCGGCGATCAGGCGGGTGTAGAGCGGTGCGGCATCGGTATAGCGCTTGCTGGCGAGATAGGCATCCGCCTGGCTTTCCAGCGAGGCCAGCACGGTCGGATTGTCCGGCCCCAGCCAGGCTTCCTGAACGGCCAGAAGACGCTTGTCATAACCTTCGGTGGCGCGCTGCTCGCCCTTGGCGCGGCTGATCGCGGCCAGTCCGCTGAGTGGTGACATCAACTCGGGGTGGGTCGCGCCGAAGATCTTTTCCAGGGCATCGAGGGAGCGGTTGAACTGGGGCACTGCATCCACGTAGCGGCCTTGCAGGCGATACAGTTCGGCCAGCGCGGTGCGCGCCCGGGCCACCGCGGGGTGGCCCGCCGGGAGATTCTTCTCGCGCATGGCCAGGGCCCTCCGGTACAGCGGCTCGGCGCGCGCCAGGTCGCCCCGCGCCACCGCCACGCGGGCCCGGGTCAGCTCGGCCAGCGTGAGGGCCGGATGATCAGCCCAGGCACTGTCGCGAAGGATCAGGAAAGCCTGATCAAGGCTCTCGTCCGCTTCCTGCTGACGCCCCAGGGCACTCACCGCCCGGGCCTGCCGGACGAGCACGTCGGCGAGGTCCGGATGCTCCCGGCCCAGGCGATCCTCGCGGATCTCCCGGGCCTGCCGGAACAGGCGCTCCGCCAGGGCGTACTGGCGCTGGTCCATGTACAGCTCGGCCAGGCGAACCCGGGCCGTCGCCGCCTCGGGATGCTTGCGGCCGAGGCGCTTCTCGATGATGTCGAGGGCACGCACATGCAGGGGCTCGGCGGCGGCAAAGCGGTACTGGGCCCGGTACAGGTCGGCCTTGACCAGCAGCGCCCGCGCCACGTCCGGATGCGCACCGCCGAGCGCCTTCTCGCTGATCTCCAGGGCGCGCTCGCACAGCGCCTCGGCCTGGGCATAGCGCCCCTGCTCGCGCAGCAGCTCGCATTGGTCGGCCAGCGAAGCGGCGAGGTCGGGATGATCGGCTGACAACGCTTTTTCGCGGATCGCCAGGGCACGCGTCTGCAGGGGTTCGGCGGCCGGGAAGAGACCCTGGGCGCGGTACAGTTCTGCCAGGTTGGCCAGGGACATGGCCACGTCCGGATGCGTCGGCGACAGGGCGCGCTCGCGCAAGGTCAGGGCGCGCTTGTGCAGCAGCGCAGCGCGGGCATATTCGCCGGAAGCCTTGCGGAAAGCACCCAGGTTGTTGAGGGAATTGGCCACCTCGACGCTGGCATAACCGCGCACGTTCTCGCGGATCGCCAGGGCCCGTTCGAGGGGCGCTCCGGCCTTGTCCAGCCGGCCCTGGCCGAGATAGACCAGGCCCAGGTTGCCGAGGGTGGTGGCCACGTCCGGGTGATCGGCGCCAAGCTGCCCCTCCCGGATGGAAAGCGCACGCTCGAGGGCGTCTTGTGCCTCGGCATGGTCGGCATTGAGGATGTGGATGACGGCCAGCTCATTGAGGGCAGCGGCCAGTTTCAGCGCGTCGGCCCGACCGCCCTGCGCGGCCCTTTCCACTGCCTCCCGGGCAACCTGCAGGCGTGCCGGATAAGCCTGGAACGCTACCAGGGGAGCCGGTTCGGATGCGGGGGTGGTGGCAGGGAAAGCAGGGCCAGACAGGCTCAGCAGGCTCGCGGCGAGCATGCCGAGGGCGAAACGTGGTTTCATCGTTCAAGGTAATCCGACAGACGCAACCGACAGTTTAACCGACACGCCATCTGACGATCACACAAAGTGCCGCCCGCCCCTCACGCCGGGGCGGGTCTTCATGCAGGCAATTACTTCCCGTAGTAGCCCCGGTACCACTCGACGAAACGACTGATCCCCACCGGCACGGGGGTAGCCGGCACGAAGCCGGTCCAGGCGTTGAGGGCGTCGGTATTGGCGTAGGTGGCGGGCACATCGCCGTCCTGCAACGGCAGGAAGTTCTTCTGGGCCTCGATGCCCAGGGCATTCTCGATGGCCTCGACAAAGGCCATCAGCTCGACCGGGTTGTTGTTGCCGATGTTGAAGACCCGGTAAGGCACGTTGCTGGTGCCGGGATCGGGGCTGTCGGCGTTGTAGGCCGCATCGGGTTCCGCCACGTGATCGAGGGTCTTGATGACGCCCTGCACGATGTCATCCACATAGGTGAAGTCGCGCTTCATCTTGCCGTGGTTGAAGACGTCGATCGGACGCCCTTCGAGGATCGCCTTGGTGAACAGGAACAGCGCCATGTCGGGCCGGCCCCAGGGGCCATACACGGTGAAGAAACGCAGCCCGGTGGTGGGCAGGCCGTAGAGATGGCTGTAGGTGTGGGCCATCAGCTCGTTGGCCTTCTTGGTGGCGGCGTAGATGCTGACCGGATGATCGACGCTGTCGTGCTCCGAGAAGGGCATCCTGGTGTTGCCGCCATACACGCTGGAGCTGCTGGCATAGACCAGGTGTTGCACCTTGTTGTGGCGGCAGCCTTCCAGGATGTTCATGAAGCCGGTCAGGTTGCTCTCGACATAGGCATGGGGATTGACCAGGGAGTAGCGCACGCCGGCCTGGGCGGCCAGGTGGATGACCCGGTCGAACTTCTCTTCGGCGAAGAGCTTCTCCATCCCTTCCCGGTCGGCCACATCCAGCTTCACGAAGCGGAAGTTCTCGTGGGGTGTCAGGCGGGCCAGGCGGTCATGCTTGAGCTGGACCTCGTAGTAATCGTTGAGATTGTCGAGACCGACCACCTGATCGCCTCGCGCCAGCAGGAGCTGACTGGTGTGCATGCCGATGAAACCGGCGGCGCCGGTAACGAGAATTTTCATGGTCGCAGAAGAATTTCGTGGGATTGAATGCAACAGACCGGCCGGAGCCAAAAACGACGCCCGGATAATCGGCCAACAGCCCCGGATTCTCGCACGGGAGCATGACAGGGTAAATCGGCGCGGCGAGGCAAGCGTGTCGTCTGCAACGACAGTTATACTTCGCGTTCCTGCGGCACAGCCTATCCCCTTGATCCTTCGAGCCCTTTATACAGCCCTCTGGTATCTGGCAATTCCCCTGGCGGGCCTGCGCCTGCTGTGGCGCGCGCGTCGCCAGCCTGAATACCTGCAACACCTGGGGGAACGGATTGGTCGCCATACGGTTCGCTTCGACGGCCCGGTGATCTGGCTGCACGCCGTATCCGTCGGCGAGACCCGGGCCAGCGCCCCGCTGGTGCATGCCCTGCTCGAGGCCCATCCCGAGTGCAGCCTGCTATTGACCCACATGACGCCCACCGGACGCGCAACAGCCGTCGAACTCTTCGGCAAGCTGCAGCCCCGGGTGCAAAGCGTCTATCTTCCCTACGACCTGCCCTCGGCGGTCGACCGCTTCCTGCGTCATTTCCGTCCCCGCATCGGTATCCTGATGGAAACAGAGGTGTGGCCCAACCTGATCGCCGGCTGCCAGCGCAAGGGCATGCCGCTGGTGATGGTAAATGCTCGCCTGTCGGAGCGCTCAGCCCGCGGCTATGGGCGCGCCGGCGCCCTGGCGCGGAACGCCTTCGCCGGCCTGTCGGCAATCGGCGCCCAGACCGAAGGCGACGGCCGACGCCTGAGCGGGCTTGGTGCCCGCTACGTCATGGTGACCGGCAACATCAAGTTCGACATCGCTCCCCCGCCCGCCATGCAGGTACTCGGCGCCACGTTCCGCAACCGCTTCGGGCCGCGCCAGGTGGTGCTGGCCGCCAGCACCCGCGAAGGCGAGGAAGAGCTCCTGCTGAAAGCCCTGGTGAACCTCTGCCCGCCAGAGGTCCTGCTGGTGTTGGTACCCCGCCACCCTCAGCGCTTCGAGGAGGTCGCCCGCCTGGTCAGGCGCGCCGGGCTCAGCTTGCAGCGGCGCTCGGGCAATGACCCCGTGATGGCCGACACGCGGGTCTGGCTCGGGGACTCCATGGGAGAGATGTACGCCTACTACCATGCGGCCGACCTGGCGCTGATCGGCGGTTCCTGGAAGGAACTGGGTGGCCAGAACCCCATCGAGGCCAGTGCCACGGGCTGCCCTGTGATCGTCGGCCCCCACACCTTCAATTTCAAGGTGGTCTGCGAACAGGCCATAGAAGCCGGCGCCGCCCTACGGGCCGAGGACCTGACGAGAGGGCTGACACTTGCCATGGAGCTGCTGCGCAACCCGACCCGGCGCAAGGCCATCGGCGCTGCCGGCCTGGATTTTGCCCAGCAGCACCGGGGCGCCACCGAGCGCACCCTGGCCCTGCTGGCGCCCCTGCTGCAGGCCCGGAGCGGCTCAGGCAGACACTAGATAGCGGCCTGCCCGGCGCACCAGTTACGCCAGAGCTGCCGCAGCATCGCCTCGAAATCATCGGCAAAGGCATGCTGGTCGAACACCGGCGACGCTTGCAAGCGGCTCCTCAGCCCGGCCCGCAGACGCGCCAGCCCCTCTATGTCTGCCGCCTGACGGACGGCCGTCGCCACATAAGCCTCCGCACTGTCGGCCAGCCAGTCCGCGAGGCCGACATGGGTCAACAAGCCCACGCCCTGACGCGCCATGAAGCTGCTTCCGGCCAGGCTCACCACCGGAACCCCCATCCACAGCGCCTCGACGGTCGTGGTGATGCCGGGGTAGGGAAAGGGATCAAGACCGATATCGACCTGGCCATAGGTCGCCAGGTGCGCATCGCGGGCCACATGCCCGAGCAGCAGCAATCGGTCGGCACTCACCCCCCGCGTCTCGAAAAAAACGGTCAGGCGGCTCCGAACCGCCTCATCGGCCAGCTGGCGAGCCTTCAGCAGCAGCCGGCTCCCAGGCACGGCGGCGAGGATGCGGGCCCACAGGGCCAGGACCTCTTCGTTGAGCTTGCTCAGGTTGTTGAAGCTGCCAAAGGTGACCCCGCCCTGGGCCAGGGCAGGCAGCGCCGCCAGCGGCGTCTCGTCCCGCGGCGATGTAAAGCACACGTAGCTCTTCGGCATTCGCACGACCTGCTCCGTGAAGGCCGCTTCCGCCTCGGCAGGCAGCACCTGCTCGTCCGCCAGCAGGTAGTCCATGCCCGGCACACCGGTGGTCGCCAGGTAGCCCAGCCAGGTCATCTGCACCGGCGCGGGCTTCCAGGCGAAGACCGGCAGCCGGTTGTGGGAGGTATGTCCCGAGAGATCGATGAGAATGTCGATGCCATCGCGATGGATCTGCTCAGCCAGCACGGCGTCAGACATGCCCGCAACCATCCGCCAGCCCTTGAACAGGGGCTTCAGCCTTGCGGTCAGGCCGTCCGTGTAATGCTGTGCATGGTAGGCATGCAGCTCCAGCCGGCCGGCATGGGTGCTCCCCAGCGCCGCCAGGACGTGTTCGATGAACTGGCCCACTGGGTGCTGGCAGAAGTCACCAGACACGAAGCCGATCCTCAGGCGGCGGCCGGGCTCCGGCTTCCCGCGCCAGGCCGTGAAGGGCCTGGCCTGACGGCTGACCGCCTGGCCAAACAGGCGCGCTTCCTCGAGGAGTTCGGCGGCGGCACGCCCCGGCTGGTAATTCAGCACGAAGAGCAGGGCGCTACGGGCCTCCAGGGAATCGGGTTTCTGCGCCAGGGCCTCGCGCAGCCCCTGCTCCGCGCCATGCATGTCCCCCTGGTCGCACAGGCTCATCGCCAGGCCCATGCGGGCCGCGACGAAATCCGGCTTGGCCGCCAGGGCGCGCCGGAAGATGCCCTCCGCCTCGCCGGGGCGCCCCTGCAGGCGCAGGACCATCCCCAGGTTGCTCAAGGCCTCGGCATAGTCGGGCTGCAGGGCCAGGGCCCGGCGGGAACACTCCGCCGACTCGCCCAGCCGCCCCAGGTCCTTCAGCACCGCGCCCAGATTGAGGTGCGCCCGGGGATTGTCGGGGCGCAGCGCAATCGAGCGCGCAAAACAGTCGGCAGCCTCCAGCAGACGCCCCCTGTCCTTCAGTGCATTGCCGAAGTTGTTCTGGGCCGTCGGATCACCGGGCAACAGGCTCGCCGCCCGGCCGAGGGCTTCGAAGGCATCCCTGGCCTGGGCCAGCTGGGCGACCCCCAGGAAGTTCCAGCTCGGCCCATGGCCCGGCCAGCGGGCCACCAGGGCCGCCGCCTGACGCTCCAGCTCGGGGAACAGGCCAGCCCGGAACAGGGCGACCAGATGCTGCTGCGCCTCGGGCGTCGGCGCCCCTGCCTGCGTGCGCCCGCAACACAGCTTGAACTTCCGCCCGCTGCCGCAGGCACAGGGTGCATTTCTGCCGTCTTTCATCGTCATTCCGCCGTGTTTCAGACCGGCGCGCGGAACAGGTAGTCCGCCGCCCAGCCGGCGAAAATCGTCGCGCCGACCCAGTTGTTGTGCAGGAAAGCCTTGAAGCAGCGCGGGCGGTCGCGCTCGCGGATCAGGGTGTAGTGGTAAGCCATCAGCCCCGCTGCGCCGGCCAGGCCGGCCAGGAAGAAGACTCCTGCCCCGGTGCGCAGGCCGACCCAGGCCAGCAGGGCCAGGGTCACCGCATAGCAGATCATGATGGCGGTCACCTCGAAGCGGCCGAAGGTGATCGCCGAGGTCTTGATGCCGATCTTGAGGTCGTCGGGGCGGTCCACCATAGCGTACTCGGTGTCATAGGCCACCGCCCAGAAGACGTTGGCCAGCAGCATCACCCAGGCTTCGACCGGCACGGCCCCGGTCACGGCGGCAAAGCCCATCGGAATGCCGAAGCCGAAGGCAATCCCCAGGTAGGCCTGGGGAATGGCCAGGAAACGCTTGGTGAAGGGATAGCTGCCGGCGAGGAAAAGCGCCGGCACGCTCAGGGCGATGGTCAGGCCGTTGAGCGGCAGGATCAGCAGCAGCGACAACAGCGACAGCCCGGCGGCCAGCAGCAGGGCCTCCCGGGGGCTGACCCGACGGGCCGCCAGGGGGCGGTTGCGGGTGCGCTCCACGTGGCCGTCGAAGTCCTTGTCCGCGTAGTCGTTGATGACGCAGCCGGCCGAGCGCATCAGCACCGTACCCAGCGTGAAGATGACCAGCAGCAGCAGCGCCGGCCGCCCCTCTGCGGCCACCCACAAGGCCCACAGGGTCGGCCACAGGAGCAGCAGGATGCCGATGGGCTTGTCGATGCGCATCAGCTTGCCGTACTCGGACAAGCGCTGGGAAAGACTCAGGCTACTCATGGGGCAAGATTCCGGATGGAAGGCAGGAAGACTTCGGTGACCAGCAGCGGTGCGCCGTCCCGGCGAAAGGCCGAGCGCCGGGCCCACAGGGGCGGCAGATCCGCGTTGCGGGTGGCGGAGGCGGCATGGTGCCAGCGCGAATCGCGGGCATCCAGGCGGGCGGCCTCCAGGGGCGAGCGACGCACCCGCGGGTCGTCGAACAATACTGCCGCCAGCGGCCGCCCACCCAGTCCGTGCAGCAGGTGCCAGGCGGCCGGGATGGTGGTGGTGGCCACCAGCGAGCGGGCAAAGACGACGGGCTCACCGTCGGCGATCAGCAGGACCTCCCGCTGCCACAGCCTGCCGTGGCGATGAATGCCGAGAGCGGCCATCTCGTCGGGTAGCACCACGCCTTTGCCCTGGCTGACGACCTGCAGCGCAAAGCGCCCGCAACGGGAGCGGATGCGCGCCGTCAGGGAGCGGTCGTCGGTGAGCCAGCCGCGCATGCCGCGGGGAGCGCGCCAGGCGGCCATGCGGAAGGGATCGCGGCCCGGGAAGTGGGCGAGGGTCATGTAGGGATCGGTCAGGGCGGTGGATGAAGCCGCCGCATTGTAGTGCGCCGCCGCATGGGCGGCCAGCCGCCCTCCTGCAGACCGGCCGGATCAGGCCTTGAGCAGGGCCGCCCGCCCGCCGAACCAGCGGGCGGTGACGGCATCCGCCACCCGTGGCATGTCGCGCAGGATGTCCTCGGCCAACCCGCGGGCGATGTCCACCAGCGCGGCATCCTCTTCCAGGTCGGCATAGCGCAGCAGGGGCACGCCGCTCTGGCGGGCGCCGATGAACTCGCCGGGGCCGCGGATGCGCAGGTCCTCGCGGGCGATCACGAAGCCATCGGTATGCTCGTAGATGGCCTTCAGGCGTTCCCGTCCGGTCTGCGACAGGGGCTGGGCGAACAGCAGGATGCACACGGATTCATGCACGCCCCGCCCGACCCGGCCACGCAGCTGGTGCAGCTGGGCGAGGCCGAAGCGCTCGGCGTGCTCGATCACCATCAGGCTGGCGTTGGGCACGTCCACCCCCACTTCGATCACCGTGGTGGCCACCAGCACCTGGACCTCGTTGGCCACGAAGGCGGCCATGGTGGCGGACTTCTCGTCGTTCTTGAGGCGCCCGTGGACCAGGCCGATCTTCAGTTCCGGCAGTGCCTCGGAGAGCATCTCGTAGCTTTCCTGGGCGGTCTTCAGCTGGAGCGCCTCGGACTCCTCGATCAGCGGACACACCCAGTAGGCCTGGCGCCCCTGCAGGCAGGCGTCGCGGACGCGCTGGATCACCTCGTCGCGGCGCTCGTCCTTGATCAGCTTGGTGACGATGGGCGTACGGCCGGGCGGCAGTTCGTCGAGCACCGACACATCCAGGTCGGCGTAGTAGCTCATCGCCAGGGTCCGCGGGATGGGGGTGGCCGACATCATCAGCATGTGCGGCGATTCGCCGGCCTGCCCCTTTTCGCGCAAGGCCAGGCGCTGGCGCACGCCGAAACGGTGCTGCTCGTCCACCACCGCCAGGGCCAGCAGCGGCAGGGCCACCGGATCTTCGATGAGGGCGTGGGTGCCCACCGCCAGCAGGGTCTCGCCGCTGGCCAGGCGGGCCAGGGTCGCCTCGCGCTCCTTCTTGCGCCGGCTGCCGGACAGCCACGCCACCTCGATGCCGAGGGGCGCCAGCCACACGGCGAGCTTGCGGTAGTGCTGCTCGGCGAGGATCTCGGTGGGCGCCATCAGCACCGCCTGGCGGCCGTTCTCGGCGGCCTGCAGCATGGCCAGCGCGGCGACGCAGGTCTTGCCGCTGCCCACGTCGCCCTGCAGCAGGCGCTGCATGGGGTGGTCAGAAGCCAGGTCGCCGGCGATCTCGGCAAAGGCCCGGCTCTGGGCGCCGGTCAGTGCAAAGGGGAGCTGTTCGAGCAGGTCACGGGTGAGGCGTTCGCGCGGGGGCAGCGACGGGGCGTTCTTGGCGCGGCGGGCCGCATAGGCCCGGCGCAGGGAGATCTGCTGGGCCAGCAGTTCGTCGAGCTTGATGCGCTGCCACGCCGGATGCCCCCGATCCTCGATGTCCAGGGCCGACACCGACGGCGGCGGCGCATGCAGCAGGCGCAGTGCATCGGGCAGGGCCGGCAGGTTGAGGCGGCGGCGCAGTTCGTCCGGCAGCTCGTCGCGCAGGGCGTTGTGGCGCATCGCGCCGGCCACCAGCTTGCGCAGGGCCGACTGGGCCAGGCCGGCGGTGGTGGGGTAGATCGGGGTGAGGCTCTCCGGCAGGGGTTCGCCGGCATTCACCGGGCGCACCCGCGGGTGGATCATCTCGGCCCCGAAGAAGCCGTCGCGCAGCTCACCGAAGATGCGCAGGCGGGCCCCCACGGCCAGCTGCTTCTGCTGGTTGGGGTAGAAATGCACGAAGCGCAGCATCACCTCGCCGCTGGCATCGGCAGCCCGTGCCACCAGCTGGCGGCGGGGCCGCAGGGTGACTTCGCAGGAGAGGACCTCCACCTCGCACTGGGCCGGCATGCCGGGGCGCACGTCCGCCAGCAGGGTCAGGTGGGTTTCATCCTCGTAGCGCAGGGGCAGATGGAGGATCAGGTCGGCCGCCGAGAAGACGTCGATCTTCGCCAGGCGCTCGGCCAGCTGTGGCCCGACGCCCGGCCAGCCCCGCGCCGCCGGCTTCTTGGGCGGCGCGGTTGCTGCGGGCGCTACGGCGCCGGCTTCCGCGACGGGCTCGACGCTCACGGCGGCGGGAACTTGAGGAGGACTCAGCCGATCACCAGGATCGCATCGGCTTCCACCACCGCACCGCGGGGCAGCTCCTTCACGCCCACGGCGGCGCGGGCCGGGTAGGGCTCGGCGAAGTAGCGGGACATCACCTCATTGACCTTGGCGAAGTTGGCCAGGTCGGTCAGGTAGATGGTCAGCTTGACCGCATCGGCCAGGGAGCCGCCGGAGGCCTCGGCCACCGCCTTGAGGTTCTCGAAGACGCGCACGGTCTGGGCCTCGAAGCCCTCCACCATCTGCATGGAAACCGGGTCCAGGCCGATCTGGCCGGACAGGTAAACGGTGTTGCCGGCCTTGACGGCCTGGGAGTAGGTGCCGATGGCGGCGGGGGCATTCGGCGTGGCGATGATCTGCTTGGACATGGGTCTCTCCGTGGGACAGGGTCGAAAACAGGGGGGTCAAACACTGCAAGGAACCCGGAAGTTTACCGGGAAGTGGATAGTGGCATGCAGGGAATGGCGCTAACCTAACCGTTTTCAATCATTCCGGCCGCCAGCATGTCCTTGCCCGCACTCCTGCCCGAATCCCTGATCCAGCAATTGTCCGAGCGCTTCGGCAAGCGCTTCTCCACCGCCGAGGCGGTACGCGCCCATCATGGTCACGACGAGTCCCACTTCCCCGACGCCCTGCCCGACGGCGTGGTGTGGCCCCACTCGACCGCCGAGGTGGTCGAGGTGGTGAATCTGTGCCGGAGCCACCAGGTGCCGCTGATCCCCTTCGGCGCGGGCAGCTCCCTGGAAGGCCACATCCTGGCCACCCGCGGCGGCCTGACCCTGGACATGTCCGAGATGAACCAGGTGCTGGCCATCCACAACGAGGACATGGACGCGGTGGTGCAGCCCGGCGTGACCCGCAAGACCCTCAACGCGGCCCTGCACGGCAGCGGCCTGTTCTTCCCGATCGACCCGGGCGCCGACGCCTCCCTCGGCGGCATGGCCTCGACCCGCGCCTCCGGCACCAACGCCGTGCGCTACGGCACCATGCGCGAGAACGTGCTGGCCCTGGAGGTGGTGCTGGCCGACGGACGGGTCATCCGCACCGGCGGCCGGGCGCGCAAGTCCTCGGCGGGCTACGACCTGACCCGTTTGTTCGTTGGCGCGGAGGGCACCCTCGGCGTGATCACCGAGGTCACCGTGCGCCTGCATCCTCTGCCGGAAGCGGTCTCCAGCGCCACCTGCTCCTTCCCGGACGTGGCCAGCGCCGTGCAGACGGTGATCCAGACCATCCAGCTCGGCGTGCCGGTGGCGCGCATCGAGCTGCTCGACGCCCTGACCGTGCATGCGGTCAATCGCTACAGCAAGACCAGCCTGCCCGAATCGCCGATGCTCTTCTTCGAATTCCACGGCTCGCCGAATGGCGTCGAGGAACAGGCCCGCACGGTCCAGGAGATTGCCGCCGACAACGGCGGCGAGGGCTTCGAGTGGGCCACCCGCCCGGAAGACCGCAGCCGCCTGTGGCAGGCGCGCCACGACGTGCTGTACGCCAGCCTGGCCCTTCAGCCCGGCAGCCGCGGCATTTCCACCGACGTCTGCGTGCCCATCTCGCGCCTGGCCGAAGCCATCGCCGGCGCCCAGGCGGCGATCGCCGAAAGCGGCCTCACCGCACCGGTGGTGGGCCATGTGGGCGACGGCAACTTCCACGTGGTGATCCTCACCACCCCGGACGATCCGGCCCAGGTGCACGCCGCCGAAGAGCTCGGCCGGCGCATTGTGGAATGCGCGCTGGCCCTCGACGGCACCTGCACCGGCGAGCATGGCATCGGGATCGGCAAGTGCGACTTCCTACTGGCCGAGCACGGAGAAGGCGTCGCCGTGATGGCCGCCCTCAAGGCCGCCCTGGACCCGCTGAACCTGATGAACCCGGGAAAAGTCTTGAGAACCCGGGAAAAGTCTTGAAATCTATGCCATAAACCCGCAAGGGGCGTGACATCCATCACAAACCCCATCAAGTCACCCCGGCTCCGGTCGATAAACCCGGATAACGACCACAACCCGAGCCGACCCATGCATGCATCGCCCCTCCGCGCCGACGACATTGCAACACTGTCCGGAACTCTCCTCGCCGTGGGCAGCATCACCCACACCGCGGTCGGCGGGCCGGACTGGCTGGCCTATGCCTTCGGCGTCGGCACCATCCTCTCGCTGCTCGCGGCAACTCTGATCAGCCACCGGGCCCGCAACCGGGCCCGGCGCAACCAGCAGTTGCAGCGGGAGCGCATCAACAACGGCGTGCAGGCCTACGACGGCCTGTGCGCACAGATCGCCGGGGAGAGCGAGACCCAGTTCAACCGCCTGCGGGAATCCCTGGGGCAGATGCAGGACGTGTTCTCCAACGCGCTGGGCGATCTCAACCGCAGCCTCACCGGCAATGGCGGCGCCCGGCCCGACTCCCTGCAACAACTGGCCGACGAGCTGGTGACCCTCTCCAGCGCCCACGACAGCGCCGCGACCAACTCCAGCCTGGAGCGCTTTGCCGAAGAAACCCACGGCACCCTCAACGCCTTCGTGGCCACCGTGCAGCAGCTCAAGAGCAGCGGCGCCGACATCGCGGAGCGCTTCACCACCATGCGCGGCAAGGTGGACGCGGTCAGCCGCCTGATGACCGAGGTCAGCCAGATCAACAGCCAGACCGGCCTGCTGGCCCTCAACGCGGCCATCGAGGCGGCCCGCGCCGGGGAGGCCGGCCGCGGCTTTGCGGTAGTGGCCGACGAGGTCCGCAAGCTGGCCCAGCGCACCGAGAAGTTCAGCGAGCAGATCGACACCCTGCTCCACGAGATCCATTCCGCCATCGACGACGTGGGCAGCGCGGTGGACGTCACCGCCTCCACCGACATCAGCCGGGCCGAAGCCTCCCAGACCAGCGTCGTCACCATGGGCCGGGAAATGCGCGAACTCACCCAGCGCGCCGGCGAGCAGTCCCGGCGCATCAACGAAGTGTCCGAAGCCATCCAGCGCCTGGTGATGCAGGGCGTCCTGTCGATGCAGTTCGAGGACATCGTCAGCCAGCTGCTCGGCAAACTGCGCCAGCACACCGACTTCATGAGCGAGTACGCCCACGGCTTCTTCGACGTGCACCGGGACGTGGAAGAGCGGGACGGCCTCGCCCGCATCCAGCGCCGCATCGAGACCCTGTCGTCCCTGCTCCAGGCCTCGTCCCGCTCGGCCGAGCAGATCCGCTTTGAATCAGTGATGCAAACAGACGTCAATGCCGGCGAGGTGGATCTCTTCTGAAGCGGGTCATTTGCAGGAATACAACAGCTGCCTGAAAATCCGGACACCCGCAAAAACGGAATCGCTTACCATTCCGTCGGCATCGCGGCCAGGCCGCAATGCCGGTTCTGACAAAAGATAACCAAACTGAGGGTAAGTGCCATGAAAAAACTGCTGTTCCCGCTGGTTGTATTCCTACCCGTCACGGCTTTCGCTGCCGCCAACAACGTTGGTTCCTGCGGCCTCGGTTCCAAGGTCTTCGAAGGCCAGAAGGGCGTCGGCCCGCAAGTGCTCGCCGTCACCACCAACGGCACCTTCGGCAACCAGACCTTCGGCATCACCTCCGGCACCCTGGGCTGCAGCCAGGACGGCGTGGTGTCCTCCAACTGGAAGACCGCCCTGTTCATCGACGGCAACAAGTCCCAGCTGGCCCGCGACGCGGCTTCCGGCCAGGGTGAAACCCTCGACGCCCTTGCCGCGCTGCTGAAGATCGATGCCGCCGACAAGGCCGCCTTCGTCAGCCTGACCAAGACCCACCACGCCGAGATCTTCGCCTCAGTGGAATCTGCCGAGTCGATCGCCACCCAGCTCAAGGCTGCCCTGCAGGCCGACGCCCGCCTGGCGAAGTACGCCGACGCGGTCTGAGCCCTCCAGCTCCGGATCAAGCCCTGTGCCCGCACAGGGCTTTTTCATGACACGTTCCGCCCTCATCACCGCGGCCATGGGCCTCGCCTTCGGCACCCTGCCCGCATCTGCCAGCCCCACGCCCCCGGCCCTGCAGGAAGCCCGGGCGCTCGAGCTCGCCGCCGACCCCGCCTGGGTCGACCTCCTGCACTACGCTCCGGCGCCCCTCAGCGGCCACTGGCGCAGCCTGGCCGACGACCCCGGCTTCTTCCTGGCCGCCGACGGCGCCCGCGACCCGGCAGCCGAACTCGACGCCAGCCTGACCGCCCTGCTCTCCCCGGCCCGCCCGGAGGCCCCCGACGATCACCCCCAGTGCCGCTTTCCGGCCCGCTACCACTGGCTCAAGTCGCGCCTGCCCGGCTCCGCCCCGTGGCCGGACCAGCCCTGCCCGCGCCTGGCGGCCTGGATCGCCGGCATCAACCCGGCCGGGGCCACACTGATCTTCCCGTCCGCCTACGTCAACAGCCCGGCCTCGATGTTCGGCCACACCCTGCTGCGCATCGACGTGGCCGGCCAGAGCGAAGCCACCCGTCTGCTCGCCTACACGATCAACTACGCCGCCAAGGCCGACGCAACTGACGGCTTCAGCTTTGCCGCCAAGGGCCTCACCGGGCTCTACCCGGGCATTCTCTCCAGCTCGCCGTATTACGCCAAGGTGCGCGAATACAGCGACATGGAAAGCCGCGACGTGTGGGAATACCCGCTCACCCTGACGGTCGACGAAACCCGCCAGCTGCTCCGCCACGCCTGGGAGATCGGCGCCACCCGCTTCGACTACTGGTTCTTCGACGAGAACTGCTCCTACATGATCCTGCGCCTGCTGGACGTGGCCCGGCCCGGCCTGCGCACCGCCCAGCGCTTCCCGCTGTCCGCCATCCCGGTCGACACGGTGAAGGGCGTGGTGGCGGTTCCGGGGCTCGTCGCCGGCGCCAGCTTCCGCCCGGCCGCCGGCACCGAGCTGGCCTACCGGGCCGGACGCCTGTCCGCCGAAGAGATGGACAGCGCCCTCGCCGTGGCCGACGGCCGCCGCCCTCCGGCCAGCCTCGGCCAGGACCCGCGGGCCATCGAACAACTGGAATTCGCCGACCGGCTGGTGTCCTACCGCGGCCACGCCGGCAAGCTGGAGCAGGACGAGGCCCTGGCTCGCCTGCGCAGCATCCAGAGCGTGCGCAGCACCCTGCCGACCATCGACGTCGGCCAGCCCCCGGTCCCGCCGCGGCCGGAGCAAGGTCACGCCTCCGGCCGCTTCGGCCTTGGCGCCGGGCGCCTGGGCGGCGACCCGGCCCTGTTCATGGACCTGCGCCCGGCCTACCACGATCTCCTCGACCCCGAAGCCGGCTACGCCCGGGGTGCCCAGATCCGCTTCTTCGACCTCGGCGCCAGCCAGCGCCAGGGCCAGGGCTGGCGCATCGACCGCTTCCTTCCGGTGGACATCGTGTCGGTCGCCCCCCGGCAGAGCTGGACCCAACCCCTCTCGTGGAAGGTCCGCTTCGGCTGGGAGCGCAGCCTGGGTGCCAGCCAGGCCACCTCACCCACCCTGGCCGGCGGCCCCGGCGCCGCCTGGGAATGGGATGGCCGGATGGGCCGGCTGATCGGCTACGTCTTCCTGGAAAACCAGCTCGTGGTCCACGGCAAGCTGGACAAGCACTGGGCCATCGGCAGCGGCCCCCTGACCGGCCTGCTGTGGGATGCCGCTCCCCGACTGCGCCTGCAACTCGAGGCGGGACACCAATGGTTCAATGACAACCACCTGCAGCGCAGCCAGGTGCAGGCGCACCTGCGGCAAAGCCTCGGCCCCCGGGACAACCTGGTCGCCGGCTACACCTGGACACGCATCGAGCGGTCGGGCGATGACGAGGCGGACCGGCGCATCAGCATCGGCTGGCAGCATTATTTCTAGGGCAGGCCCGGTCGCAGCGGGCGAGCCCTACAGTCCGTAATAACGGACACTCATGGTAAAATGATGGACGCCTGTCTCGCGCCACAGCCACCGCCGTGACGCGAGATTTTTCTGTTTGCCCCAGCCCTTGCCTGCCATGGAAACTCTGACCGTCATCCGCGAATTTCTTCATGATCGCCTCGAAGTCGACCCTGCGGCGATCCAGCCGGAGACGACACTGGAGGAATTGAAGATCGACTCCCTTCTCCTCGTCGAACTGATCTTCGAGTGCGAGGAAAAGTTCAGCGTCATCTTCGAGCGGGATGTCCCCACCCCCAAGAACATCGGCGAGCTGATCACCATCGTCGACACGTTCATCGCCGAAGCCCGGACGGCCAAGCAGGGCTGAAGCATGACAGCCCGCCGTGTCGCCGTAACCGGCCTGGGCGTCGTGAGCCCTGCAGGCCTGGACGCACGCTCGATGTTCGGACGCCTCCTCGACGGGGAGTCCTTTGTGCGCCTGCACACCATCGACCAGCCGCCCCGCCCGATCACCCAGCCGGCGATCCACTGCGCCGACTTCAACGCTGACGCCGCCATCGGCCGCCCCCTCGCCAGCAGCACCGACCGGTCGGTGCAGATGGCGCTCGCGGCCTGCTTCGAAGCCTGGAAGGACGCGGGCCTCGAACGCAGCCCGGTCACCGGCGCCGGCAACCCGGAGCACGGCGTGTCCTGGGGCTCGGCGCTGGGGAGCACCACCACCTGGGAGCGCGGCTACAAGGAAATGTGGCAGAACGGGCGCGACCGCCTGCCTCCCCTGTCGGTGGTGCTCGGCATGAGCAACGCGGCCGCATCGCACATCTCGATCCAGCTCGGCCTCGGCAACGCCAGCCTCACCTACGTCGCCGCCTGCGCATCGGCCGCGGCGGCCATCGGCGAAGGCTACAAGCGCATCCGCAACGGCGAAGCCACCCTTATGGTCACCGGCGGCTCCGACGTGCCCCTGGCCTACGCGGTCATGAAGGCCTGGGACGCCCTGCGCGTCGTGGCGCTCGGCGACGAGGACAGCGCGCCGGGCTGCTGCCGGCCTTTCCACCCAGGGCGCAGCGGCCTGGTCCTCGGCGAAGGCGCCGCCACCCTGATCCTCGAGGAATGGGAGCATGCCAGGGCACGCGGCGCGACCATCCTCGCCGAGCTGGTCGGATACGGCACCTGCAGCGACCACTCCCACCTGGTCCGCCCCGACCGGGACGGGCAGGTGCGGGCCATGCGCCTGGCCCTGGACGACGCCGGCCTGTCGCCGGACGACGTGGACTACGTCAATGCCCACGGCACCGCCACCATCGAGGGCGACGCCATCGAGGTGGACAGCCTGCGCACCCTGTTCGGCGCCCGCGCCGCCGAAGTGCCGGTGAGTGCCACCAAGTCCATGCACGGCCACCTGATGGGCGCCGCGGGCGCCATCGAGGCCCTGAGCACGGTGCTGGCCCTGCACCGGGACGCCCTGCCGCCCACCGCCAACCTCGACACCATCGACCCCGCCTGCCAAGGTGTACGTCACATCATCGGCGGCGCCCTGCGCAACAGCGGTGCGCGGGTGGCCCTGTCCAACTCCTTCGCCTTCGGCGGCTGCAATGCCGTCCTGGCCTTCCGCAAGGCCGAGGCACACTGAGCCCTCCGCCGCAAACCACATTCCGACCCAGAGACGCCTCCATCATGAGCACGACGCCAACCGGGAACACGCCGGACACCACCCCGTCCCTCGCTGAAATCGCCGCCCTCATCGTCAGCGCCCTCAATCTCGAGATGGCGCCGTCGGAGATCGACCCCGATGCCTCGCTGTTCGGTGAAGGGCTCGGCCTCGACTCCATCGACATCCTAGAGATCGCCCTGGTCATCTCCAAGCAATACGGCGTCCAGTTGCGCGCCGACGACGAGAACAACACCCGCATCTTCAGCTCCCTGCGCAGCCTCGCGGATTACATTGCCAGTCAAAAGGCGGCATGAAGGACAAGCTCCGGCCTCTTCTAGCCGGTGTGCTGGCGGTCGGAGCCCTGATCGCCTACGACGGCCTCGCCCATTACGTCAGCACCTTTGCGGATGCGGCACCATGGGCCGCCCTGATCACCCTGGCACCGGTCGTCGGCTTTGCCCTCAGCCTGCTCTTCAAGCACGCCGGCGGGCTGGCCGCGATGCTCGGCGCGGTCATCGCCGGCGCCCTCGCCAGCCAGGTCTGGCCCTATCTCGGGAGTAACCTGAGCAGCCTCTACCTGGCCCAGTACCTCAGCACCAACCTGGCCCTCGGCCTGTACTTCGGACGCAGCCTGGGCGCCGGGCAGACCCCCGCGTGCACCGCCTTCGCCCTGCTCCTGCATCCGTCGCCCAGCCCCCGGGTGCTGCGCTACACCCACCGGATCACGATCGCCTGGACGCTCTTCTTCGTCGGCAGCGCCGTGACGTCCACGCTGCTCTACCTACTCGCACCAATCCAGACCTGGTCCCTGTTCTCCAACCTCCTGTACCTGCCGTCCCTGGTCCTCATGTTTGTCGTCGAAGGCCTGGTACGCCGCCTTGCGCTGCCCCGGGAAGAACGCCATGGCGTGATCGCCTCGCTGCGTGCCTACCAGGCCAGCACCCGGGCCACCGCTGACGGGCAGGGCCAGGCGCTGACGCCACGGATTTCCCGATGAGGCACCCCACCTACCCGCTCACCGACCAACCCGCGCCCGCCAGCATCATTGCCTGGCAGCCCTCCGGCCCGGTCACCCGCCACCGCTTCCTGACCGACGTGGCCCACCTGGCCAGCCTGCTGCCGCCGGGCGGGCACGTACTCAACATCTGCCAGAGCCGCTACCACTTCCTGGTCGGATTCGCCGCCGCCATCGTGAGCAGCCGCATCAGCCTGCTGCCGTCCACCCTCACGCCCGACACCATCCGGCGCCTGAAGGCCGACACGCCAGACCTGTTCTGCCTGCACGATGGCAACCTGGATGACATCGACCTGCCCGGCTTCGCCTATCCGGATGCGCCCCCCGCCCCAGAGCACGACCTGCCGGTACCGGAGATCCCCTCGGAACGCATCGTCGCCCATGTGTTCACTTCGGGCTCCACCGGCACCGCCCTGACCCACCGCAAAACCTGGGGCGGGCTGGTGATCAACGCCCTGGCCGAAGCCGAGCGCCTCGGCGCGCGGGGCCATGCCCTGGTCGGGACCGTCCCGCCGCAGCACATGTATGGCTTCGAATCCACCGTCCTGATCAGCCTGCACGGTGGAGCCGCCGCCTGGGCCGGGCGGCCCTTCTACCCCGCCGACATCGCCGACGCCCTGGCTGCCGTACCGGCCCCGCGGGCGCTCATCACCACGCCCTTCCACCTGCGCACGCTGCTCGATGCGGAGCAGGCGCTGCCGTCGGTGGACTTCCTGCTGTCGGCCACCGCTCCGCTCTCCGAAGAACTCGCCGCGCGCGCCGAATCCATCTGCGCCGCGCCGCTGCTCGAGATCTACGGCAGCACCGAGACCGGCCAGATCGCCAGCCGGCGCTCCACCGCCACGCGCACCTGGGAGCTGCTCGGCGAGGTCCGCCTGCGCGCCACCGACAGCGGCCACGTGGCCGAGGGCGGGCACGTGGAAGGCATCGTGCCGATCAACGACGTGATCGAGGAGGTGGACGCACGGCACTTCCTGCTCCACGGGCGCAACGCCGACCTGGTCAACATCGCCGGCAAGCGCACCTCCCTGGCCTTCCTGAACCAGCAGCTGCTCGCCGTACCGGGCGTGCAGGATGGCGTCTTCTTCATGCCCGAGGCCGAGCCGGACGACCACGCCACCCGCCTGTGCGCTTGCGTGGTGGCCCCCGGACACACCCGCCAGAGCCTGCTCCAGGCCCTGCGCGGCCGTGTCGACGCGGCCTTCCTGCCCCGTCCGCTGGTCTTCGTGGAGCGACTGCCGCGCAACGAGGCCAGCAAGCTGCCGCGGGCCAGCCTGCTGGCCCTGCTGCCCCCTGCGGGCAAGGCCGCGGAATGAGCGAACTCGCCTGGACAGTGCCGGCGGCGCATCCGGCCTTCGCAGGCCATTTCCCGGGCAGGCCGATCCTGCCCGGCGTCGTCCTCCTCGACCAAGCCATCCAGCTGGCCGCGGGCGTGCTCAGCCCGGGCGTGTCCATCCAGGGCCTCGGCAACGCGAAGTTCTTCCAGCCGGTGGCGCCCGGCACCCGCCTGGTGTTCCGCTTCCCGCCCGCCACGGCCACCGCCCAGGCTTTCGAGATCCTCGATAACGACCGGCTCGTTGCCTCCGGCAGCCTGAGCCTCTCACCACGGCCGTGACCTCGCCCCAGGACTCCCCTCCGGCCGGCGCCGCCTGGACCGGCCAGGCCGAACGCAGCGGCGTCGCCATCATGCGCCTGATGGTGTGGCTGTCCCTGACCCTGGGGCGCCACCTCAGCCGCCTGGTGCTGCACGGCATCGCCGTCTACTTCCTGCTCTTCGCCCCCCGCGCCAGGCGCGCCTCGGCCGATTATCTGTGGCGCATCCTGGGGCGCCGCCCGGGCCTCGCCGAGCGTTATCGCCACATCCTCGGCTTCGCCACCACCATCCACGACCGGATCTACTTTCTCAACGGCCGCTTCGAGCTCTTCGACATCGAGATCAGCGGTGCCGAACTGATCGACGCGCACCTGGCCGGCGGGCGCGGCGTGCTGCTCTTCGGTGCCCACCTGGGCAGCTTCGAGGCGCTCCGCGCCATCGGCCGCAACCGCACCGACCGCGCCGTGTGCATGCTCATGCATGCGGAAAACGCCCGCAAGATCAACAGCGTGCTGGCCGCCATCAACCCCGCCGCAACCCAGGACATCCTCCCCCTCGGCAAGCTGGATTCCATGCTGCACCTGCGCGACCGGCTCGATGCCGGGCAGATGATCGGCGTGCTGGCCGACCGCAACCCGGGCAAGGACGGCGTCACCCCCATCCCCTTCCTGGGCAGCCCTGCGGCCTTCCCGACCGGCCCCTTCCGGCTCGCCGCCATGCTGCGCCGGCCCGTGCTCTTCATGTGCGGCGCCTACCTCGGCGGTAATCGCTACCGGATCAGCTTCTCGCCCCTCGCCGACTTCAGCCAGGTGGACCGCAAGGGCAGGGATGCCGCCATCACCGCAGCCCAGGCCGCCTACGTCGCCCTGCTCGAAACCCGCTGCCGGGAGGCGCCCTACAACTGGTTCAACTTCTTCGACTTCTGGGGCGAACTTCCGGCCCAGCCGAACGCCCAAGCCCGATGACCGCCCACCGCCTCGCACGGACCTTCACCTTCGCCCTGGCCCTGCTGCTGGCCGCCACTCCGGCCCTCGCGGCCTGGGACATTCCCCAGCTGATGACCGAACTCGCCCGCAACCAGGGCGGCCGGGCCCTGTTCACCGAGAAGAAGTACATCGCCCTGCTCGACAAGCCTGTCGTCTCCTCCGGCGAGATGCGCTACGTGGCGCCTGACTACCTGGAGAAGCGCACCCTCAAGCCGCGGGCCGAAACCATGATCCTCGACCGCGACCAGATCAGCCTGGAGCGTGGCAAGCAGAAGTTCACCCTGCGCCTGCGCGAGCAGCCCGAAGTCCTCGCCTTCGTCGCCAGCATCCGCGGCACCCTGTCCGGCGACCGGGCCGCCCTTGAACAGAACTACGCCCTGTTCCTCTCCGGCAACCGGGACAACTGGACGCTCAACCTGTCGCCCAGCAACCCGCGCATCGCCGAGCTGGTCACCCGCATCACCATCGGCGGCAGCCGCCAGCAGGTGCGCAGCGTCGAATACCTGCAGGCAGACGGCGACCGGGCCGTGATGTCCATCGAGCCCGACGACGCGCGATGATGCGCCTGCCCGCCCGCCCCGTCCTGCTGTGGCTGATCGGCCTGGCCCTGTGCGCCGGCATCGCCCTGCGTGCCAACTATACCGCCGACATGTCGGCCTTCCTGCCGCGCAGCCCGACCCCGGCCCAGCAATTGCTGGTGGACCAGCTGACCGAGGGCGTACTGTCGCGACTGCTGCTGGTCGGCATCGAAGGCGCCAGCCCCGAAGCCCGGGCCGACCTGTCCCGCCAGTTGGCCAAGCGCCTGGACGAAGGTGGCCTGTTCCTGTCGGTGCGCAACGGCGACGCCGCCACCCTGGCCCGCGACCGCGAGCTGCTGTTCACCCACCGCTACCTCCTGAGCCCCGCCGTCAGCCCCGGACGCTTCACCACCGAAGGGCTGCATGACGCCGTCGAAGCCAGCATCGACCTGCTCGCCTCGCCCGCCGGCATGGTGCTCAAGGGCCTGCTCAGCCACGACCCCACCGGCGAGATGATGGAGCTGATCGGCAGCCTCGACACCAGCGGCAGCCCGGCCAGCCAGCATGGCGTGTGGGCCTCCCGCGACGGCCGGCGGGCCATCCTCATGCTGCAGACCCGTGCGTCCGGCTCGGACACCGATGCCCAGGCCGCCGCCATCACGCGCATCCGCGACGACTTCGCCGCACTGGCCCGCCAGGCCGGCCATCCGGAGGCCCGCCTGCTGGTCTCGGGGGCGGCCGTCTTCGCCGTCAATTCCCGCAGCGCCATCGAATCGGAAGCCGTCCGCCTCACCACCCTCAGCACCGCGGCGGTGATCAGCCTGCTGCTGCTGGTCTACCGCTCCTTCACCGCCGTGCTCCTCGGCCTGCTGCCGGTGGCCAGCGGGGCCCTCGCCGGCATCGCCGCGGTGGCCCTGGGTTTCGGCGGCGTGCATGGCCTGACCATCGGCTTCGGCACGACCCTGATCGGCGAGGCCGTGGATTACACCATCTACTATTTCGTGCAGTCCGACGGAAAGGACGAAGGGAGCTGGATGGAGCGCTTCTGGCCGACCATCCGGCTCGGCGTGCTGACCTCCATCTTCGGCTTTGCCTCGCTGCTCTTCTCGGGTTTCCCGGGGCTCGCCCAGCTCGGCCTGTACTCGATCGCCGGCCTGATCACCGCCGCAACGGTGACCCGCTTCGTGCTGCCCCACCTGCGCCCGGCGGGCTTCCGGATCCGCGACATCGCGCCGGTCGGCATTGCCCTCTCCCGCTTCTGGAACCAGCTGTCGCGGGGCCGCCTGGTCATTCCCGTGCTGGCCATCGCCGCCGTGGTCGTGCTGGTCACCCACCGGGACCACCTGTGGAGCGCCAGCCTGTCGGGCCTCAGCCCGGTCTCCGCCGCCGACCAGGCCCTGGACCAGAGCCTGCGCGCCGACCTGGGCGCCCCGGACCTGCGCTACCTGGTGGTCCTGAAGGCCGCCGACCGGGAGGCCGCCCTGCGCGCCGCCGAAGCCGTCGGCCAGCGCCTGGACACGCTGGTCCGCGACGGCGCCCTGGGCGGCTTCGAAACCCCCGCCCGCTTCCTGCCCAGCGTCGCCACCCAGACCGCCCGGCAGCAGTCGCTGCCCGAACGCAGCGAACTGGCCCGCCGCCTCGACGCCGCACTCGCCGACCTCCCCCTGCGGCCCGGCAAACTCAGCGCCTTCCTGGATGACGTGGAGGCCGCCCGGCGCCAGCCCCTGCTGACCCCCGAAGCCCTCAAGCACACCACCCTGGCCCTGGCCGTGGACTCCCTGCTGCTGGAGCGCCCCCAGGGCTGGACGGTGCTACTGCCGCTGCGCGCACCGGCCGGCGACACGCCCCTCGACCCCCTGCGAATCCAGGCGGCCCTGGCCGGCAGCGACGCGCTCTTCGTGGACATCTTCGGCGAGTCCAACCGGCTCTACCAGACCTACCTCGACGAGGCCATCCTGCTGTCCCTGGCCGGCATCCTCGCCATCGTGGTGCTGATGGCGGTCGCCCTGCGCCGGCCGGCGCGGCTGCTGCGGGTGATGATCCCGGTCGTCACCGCCGAGCTGATCGTCATGGCCGGGCTGGCCCTGGGCGGCCAGGCGCTGACCCTGCTGCACCTGGTCGGGATGCTGCTGATCGTCGCGGTGGGCACCAATTACGCGCTGTTCTTCGACCGGGCCGACAGCAACCCCGGTGATGACCCGCGCACCCTGGCCTCCCTGCTGCTCGCCAACCTGGCCACCGTGATCGGCTTCGGCGCCCTCGCCTTCTCGCCCGTGCCGGTGCTCAAGGCCATCGGCATCACGGTCGGCCCCGGCGCGGTGCTGACCCTGATGCTCTCCGCCATGCTGGTCCGCCGGAGCCCACGCTGACATGGCCCGCTGGCGGCCCAGCCCCTTCCTGCAGGCCAGCGCCCTGGTCCACGCCGGCGCCGCGGCGGGGCTGCTTGCCAATCCGGCCTGGTGGCCCGCCGCCGCCGGCGCACTGGTCGCCAACCACGCCGCCCTGACGGTCGCCGGCCTGCTGCCGCGCAGCCGCCTGCTCGGCCCCAACCTCACCCACCTGCCCGCCGGCAGCAACGAGATTGTCATCAGCATCGATGACGGCCCCGACCCGGAGGTCACGCCCCGGGTACTGGACCAACTCGCTGCCGCCGACGCACGCGCCACCTTCTTCTGCATCGGCCGGCGCGCAGCCTCCCACCCGGCCCTGGTGCGGGACATCGTGGCCGCCGGGCACACCATCGAGAACCACAGCGAACACCACTGGAAGCGCTTCTCCACCCTGGGCCCCGGCGCCATGGCGCGGGAGATCGCCGCAGCCCAGGACACCCTGGGCCGGCTGGCCGGCCGCCAGCCGCGCTACTTCCGCGCACCGGCCGGCCTGCGCAACCCCTTTCTCGACCCCATCCTGGCGCGCCTCGACCTGCGCCTTGCCAGCTGGACCCGGCGCGCCTACGACACCCGCACGGGCGACCCGCAGCGCGTGCTATCCCGCCTGTGCAGCGGCCTCGGCGGCGGCGACATCCTGCTGCTGCATGACGGCAACGCCGCGCGCACGCCGGCCGGCCGGCCGGTCATCCTCGAGGTGCTGCCCACCCTGCTGGCGCGCATCCGCGACGCCGGCCTGAGCACGACGCCCCTGCCGTGAAGGCCGCCCTCCTGCAACACTTGGTGGACCAGGCCAGCGCGCCCTATCGTCCGGCCGGCCCCTGGGCCTGGCACTTCGCCCGGGGCAAGCTGAAGGGCGA
The DNA here is from genome assembly GCF_012927165.1 of Zoogloea dura. GTDB lineage: Bacteria > Pseudomonadota > Gammaproteobacteria > Burkholderiales > Rhodocyclaceae > Zoogloea > Zoogloea dura. The sequence goes on along the minus strand of NZ_JABBGA010000005.1, from coordinate 207,907 downwards.
CCCCCTGTTCGCGGCCCTGCTCGAACCCGGCCTGCTTCCGGAAACGGGGCGTTATCTCGATCTGGGCTGCGGCCAGGGCCTGCTGGCCAGCTGGCTGCTGGCGGCGGCCGGGACGCCCCCGCAAGGCCCCGCGGCCGACCTTGCCCACCCCCTGCCGCGCATGCTCGCGTACCACGGCGTGGACATGCAGGCCCACTCCGTCGCCCATGCCAGCCAGGCACTGGCCGGCAGCCCGCTCCCCCTGCAGCTTGAGGTGGACGACATGTGTACAGCCCCCCTGCCCCCGGCCGACGTGGTCACCCTGTTCGACGTGCTTCATTACGTGCCCCCGGCGGCCCAGGAGATGCTCCTCCGCCGGATCCGCGCCAGCCTCCCGCACGATGGTCGCCTGCTGCTGCGGGTCGGCGACGCCGCCGCCGGGCTGCCCCATCACCTGTCCCGCCTGGTGGACAGCCTGGTGGTGCTGGGCCATGGCGGAGGCTGGCCGCGCCTCCATTGCCGCAGCGCGGCAAGCTGGTGCGCACTGCTGCGCGAACTGGGCTTCGCCACCGGGATCCGGCCCATGCCCGGCGCCGGCTTCGCCAACACCCTGATCCTCGCCCGCCCGACCCGAACACCATTGTCATAAACACCCGAGGCAGCCGCCTCTGTTAGACTTCGGCCACTTCCCGAGCGCCCCGAAACGTGACTCCACTGCACCTCGCACACCACACCGTGACCTCCTGCGTCGGCGATGGGCTGGCGCCCCTGCGCAACGCCCTCCTTGCCGGCACCAGCGGTCTCAAGCCCTACCACATCGAAGGCCTGGGCCTGGATACCTGGATCGGCGAGATCGCCGGCCTGGACGACAGCCCGCTGCCGCCGGCACTGGCCGCCTATGACTGCCGCAACAACCGCCTGGCCCTGCGCGCCCTGGAGGCCGACGGCGTCGCCGAGGCCCTGCGCGAACGCATCGCCCGGCATGGCCCGCGGCGCATCGGCATCGTGCTGGGCACCAGCACGTCCGGCATTCTCAGTACCGAGCTGGCCTACCGCCAGCGGGACCCGCAGAGCGGGGCCCTGCCCCCCGGCTTCTTCTACCCTGGCACCCACAGCACCTATTCCCTGGCCGCCTTTGTGCGTGAGGCCTTCGCCCTGGAAGGGCCGGCCTGCGTGGTGTCCACCGCCTGCTCCTCGTCGGCCAAGGTCTTCGCCGCCGCCGCACGGCTGATCCGCGCGGGCCTGATCGACGTGGCCCTGGTCGGCGGCGTCGACAGCCTGTGCTACACCACGCTGCACGGCTTCGCCTCCCTGGAACTCACCGCCGCAGAGCCGTGCCGGCCCTATGACGCCGAGCGCAAGGGCATCTCCATCGGTGAAGGCGCCGCCTTCGCCCTGCTCGAACGTCCGCCAGCCAGCCTGGATGCCGGCGCCGTGCTGCTGCTGGGCAGCGGCGAATCCAGCGACGCCCACCACATGTCGTCGCCCCATCCGGAGGGGCTTGGCGCCCGCCTGGCCATGGAAGCCGCCCTGGCCGAGGCCGGGCTGGATGTCGACGCCATCGACTACATCAACCTGCACGGCACCGCCACGCCCAACAACGACGCGGCCGAAGGCTGTGCGGTGGCGGCCCTGTTCGGCGCCCGGGTGCCGGCCAGCTCGACCAAGGGCATCACCGGCCACACCCTGGGGGCGGCCGGCGCCCTGGAGGCCAGCGTCTGCGCCCTGGCGCTCGCCGACGGCTTCCTGCCGGGCAGCCCCAACACCCGCAGCGCCGACCCGGCCATTCCCATCGACTACCTCCTCGCCACCCGCCGCGCCGCGCCGCGTCACGCCATGAGCAACTCCTTCGGTTTCGGCGGCAGCAACTGCAGCCTGGTCTTCGGGAGGGCCGGATGAGCGCCTCTCCGCTTTTGTCGGCCTGGATCGACGGCGTCGGCCTGATCGCCCCCGGCCTCCCCGACTGGTCCACCGCCTGCGCCGTGCTGGCCGGGCAGGACGCCTTCGCCAGCGCCCCCAGCGTGCTGCCCGCACCGGCCTTGCTGCCACCGGCTGAAAGGCGCCGGGCCAGCCGGGTGGTGCGGATCGCCCTGGCCAGCGGCCTGGCCGCCCTCGACCACGCCGGGCTCGACCCTGCCGGGGTCGCGACGGTGTTCTCGGCCTCCACCGCCGACGGGCACAACTGTCACGCCCTGTGCGAGACCCTGGCCTCCGACGACCAGCGGGTCTCCCCCACCCGCTTCCACAACTCCCTGCACAACACCCCGGCCGGCTACTGGAGCATCGCCACCGGGGCCATGGCGGCCAGCCAGTCCCTGTGCGCCCACGACGCCAGCTTTGCGGCAGGCCTGCTGGAGGCCCTGGTGCAGGTAGGCAGCAGCGCTGCGTCCTGCACCCTGATCGCCTACGACGCCGAGTATCCCGCGCCCCTGGCCGCCGCCCGGCCCATCCCCGACGCGGGAGGCATCGGCCTCGTGCTCAGCCCGACCCAGGGCCCGCGCAGCCTGGCGCAGATCTCCGTGAACCTGTCGGACTCGCCGGTGACGGCCCTCGCCGACCCGCAGCTCGACGCCCTGCGCCTGGCCATCCCGGCCCTGCGCGGCCTGCCCCTGCTCGAGCTGCTGGCCACCCGCCGCGCCGGCAGCGCCGTCCTCGAATACCTCGCCCCCCTCAGCCTGCAGGTGACCGTAAGCCCATGCTAGATCGCAGCGCCATTGCCGCCCGCATCCCCCACCAGGGAGACATGTGCCTCCTCGACCGCGTCGTCGCCTGGAATGAATCCTCCATCCAGTGCACCGCCAGCAGCCACCGGCGCAGTGACAACCCCCTGCGCGAGGGCGGCCGCCTGGGTGTGGCTGCGGGCATCGAATATGCCGCGCAGGCCATGGCCGTGCATGGCGGGCTCCTCACCGCCAACGGCCAACCGCCGCGCCAGGGCTACCTGGCCAGCGTGCGCGGGGTACGCTTCCATACCCTGCGCCTGGACAACCAGGGCGCCGACCTGCAGATCGAAGCCGAACGGGTGTCGGGCGATGCCCGCCAGGTGCTCTACCGCTTTACCGTATCCGCCGCCGGCCAGGCCCTGCTGGACGGCCGCGCCGCGGTGATCCTCGACGCGGAGGGCCTGCAATGAAGCGCGCCCTCGTCACCGGAGGCAGCGGCGGCATCGGCGCCGCCATCGCCCGCCGCCTGGCAGCCGACGGCCACCACGTGCTGGTCCATGCCAACAGCAACGCGGCCAGGGCCGCCGAGGTGGTGGCTGGCATCCGCGCCGCCGGCGGCTCCGCCGACAGCGTGAGCTTCGACATCACCGACGCAGCCGCCACGTCCGCTGCCCTCGAGGCCATCCTGGCCGACGGCCCCGTCTCCATCCTGGTGAACAACGCCGGCCTGCACGCCGACGCGGTGTTCCCCGGCATGGGGCCGGACAAGTGGCGGCAGGTCATCGACGTGAACCTGAACGGCTTCTACAACGTCACCCAGCCCCTCACCATGCCGATGATCCGCGGGCGCTGGGGCCGCATCATCACCATCACCTCGGTGGCCGGCCTGATGGGCAACCGGGGCCAGGTCAATTATTCCGCCGCCAAGGGCGCCCTGCATTCCGCCACCAAGGCCCTCGCCCAGGAGCTGGCCAGCCGCGGCATCACGGTCAATGCGGTGGCGCCGGGCATCATCGCCACCGCCATGATCGAGGGCAGCTTCGACCAGGCCGCGATCGAGCGCCTGGTGCCCATGAAGCGCGCCGGCCGCCCCGAGGAGGTCGCCGACCTGGTGGCCTTCCTGGCATCCGACCGGGCCACCTACATCACCGGCCAGGTCATCTCGATCAACGGCGGCATGGTCTGACGCGATGAGCACCGGGCACCAGCTGGCCGCCAGCATCTCGGTCCACAAGACCGAGGCGACGCTGTTCTTCACCCTGCTGCAGCTCACGGTGATCGTCCTCGCCGGGCGCATCGGCGGCATCCTCGCCAAGCGGGTCGGCCAGTCGCCGGCGGTCGGCGAGATCATCATCGGCATCCTGCTCGGGCCATCCCTGTTCGGCCTGCTGGCCCCGGACGTGTTCGATTACGTGTTCCGCTCGGCGCCGCCGGAGCCCATGCAGATCCTGTCGCAGATCGGCCTGATCCTGCTGATGTTCCAGATCGGCATCGAGTTCGATTTCTCTCACCTGTCGGAGCGCCACAACCGCAAGGCAGTAAGCCGCGTCGCCCTGGCCGGACTGGCCGCGCCCTTCGCGCTGGGGCTGACCTTCGGCTGGGTGTCGGCGCCCGAGCTGTCGCCGCAGGCCGACCGGCTGGCTTCCGGGCTGTTCATCGCCACCGCATTTTCGATCACCGCCCTGCCCATCCTCGGCCGGATCATGATCGAGTTCGAGCTGACCCGGCGCCCCATCGGGGTCATCGCGATCAGCGCGGCGGCCATCAACGACGTGGTCGGCTGGCTGCTGCTGGCCCTGGTCACCACCCTCACCCTGTCCCGCTTCGATGCCCTGGAGTTCGGCACCAAGGTCGTGCTGGTGGCGCTCGTCATGGCGGTCGCGTGGTACGGCCTGCGCCCCCTGATGAAGCTGGCGGTGCGCCGCACGCGCCACCACGGCCACCTCTCGCCGCACCTGATGGGTCTGCTGCTGGCGGCCATCTTCCTGTGCGCCATGGCCACCTACAAGCTGGGCATCTTCGCCATCTTCGGCGGCTTCGTGATGGGCGTGCTGGTGCACGACGAACACGAGCTGGTGAAGGCCTGGAAGGAGCGCATCGGCCATTTCGTGAGCGTCTTCTTCCTTCCCATCTTCTTCACCTATACCGGCCTGCGCACCAATATCGGCGGGCTCGATACAGCCAGCCTGTGGGGCTGGTGCATCCTCACCACGCTGCTGGCGACCCTCGGCAAGTTCGGCGGCACCTACGTGGCAGCGCGCAGCTGCGGCCTCGGCCACGCGGAGTCCAGCGTGCTGGGCATCATGATGAACACGCGGGCGCTGATGGAGCTGATCGTCATCAACGTGGGCTACGACCTGGGCGTGATCTCCCAGGACATGTTCACCATGCTGGTCCTGATGGCCATCGTCAGCACCGTGGTCACCACCCCCGGGCTGCGCCGCTGGCTGCCGCGCATGGGACTACCCGTGCCAGGGCGCTCAGCGCCCGACCAGCCGGCGCCCGAGCAGGCGCGGCAGACGCCATAAGAAGCCGATGAACAGCCGGGTGTGCATCCAGGTGAGCAGGCGGTTGTCGCGGAAATAACGGAAGTGCGACACCCCGCCCTCGTCGGCCCTGAAGTAGCGCACCGGCGCCGGCAGGTTGATCGGGGGCACCCCCGCCCAGGCCAGGCGCACCACCGCCTCCGGATCAAAGTCGAAGCGACGCATCCAGCGCTGGCTGCGCATGATCTTCTCCAGCGGCCCGATCGGATAGATGCGGAAGCCGAACAGCGAATCGCCGATACCCATCCACAGGGTCTCGAGATTGGCCCACCAGTTGGAGATCTCACGGCCCTTCACCCGCAGGCTGGGCGCCGCTGCATCGAACACCGGCTTGCCCAGCACCATGCAGTCGGGGTGGCGGGCCGAGACGGCCATGAACTCCGGGATGCAGGGCGCCGGGTGCTGGCCGTCGGAATCCATCGTCAGCACATGCGTAAAGCCTTCGGCGGTGGCGGCACGCAGCCCCTCCAGCACCGCCGAGCCCTTGCCACGATTGACCGGCAGCTCGATCACCCGCAGGCCGGCATCCGCCGCCGCCATCGCCCGCAGGCGCGCAGTGCTGCCGTCCGTGCTGCCATCCACCACGACCCACACCGGGTTCCAGTACCGGCGCGCCTCGCGCACCGTTTCATCGACCTTGGGGCCGGGGTTGTAGCTTGGGATCAGGACCAGGTGGGTGGCCGAGGCTTGGATCATCACGACGCGGGGCTTTCTTGACGGGAGGCTGACTGCCGGGAGGCCTCGGCCGGGCCGGCGAGTTCTTCGCGGAAATAGGCTTCGAGGACACCGGCAAAGGCACGCCCGTGCTCCGGCGGCTCAAAACGCCGCCCCAGCCGGATACTGAAACGCAACGGCAGCTCGGGCTTGCGGAACAGCGGCCAGGCCTTGCCCAGGTAGGGGGAGCTGAACTCGATGAGCAGCGTCTGCACCGGCACCTTCGCGCTGCTGGCGATCAGGCCCGCCGCGTTGGTGCAGGTGTCGAAGGGAAAGCACTGGGTCCGCGAGCCCTCGGGGAAGATCACCAGGTGCGCGCCCCGCTGCAACTCGCTGCGGGCACCACGGACCATCCGCATCGGCGAATCGTTGCGGATATACCGGGCCAGCCGGGCAGCCGCCCCCAGCAGGATGTTGTCCATCAGTGCCGCCTTCATCACACAGACTGCGTCGGGCAGGCGTGACACGATCATCACCACGTCGAGCAGGGAGGGATGGTTGGCCACCAGGATCAGGGGACGCTCCTGGCGCAGGGCATCGAGGGCCCGCAGATCGAAGCGGCAGGCGCAGAAGATCGTCAGGAAATTCAGGTAGATCCGGAAGCCGATCATGATCGCCATCCGCCCGACGAAGGTCCCGGCCCGCCGGGGCAGGACGCCGCACAGCAGGGCGAACGGCAGCCAGCTCAGACACAACACCGCCAGCACGCCCAGCCCCAGCACCATGGCCAGGTATTCATAGGCCGTCCACAGGCCGCGGCCAAGGCGGGACAGCGGCCTAGTCATCGACGCTCACGCGCTCTGCGGATTCGCCCAGGATCCACGCCACGGCGACCCCCATGGCCAGGTAGTGGCTGCGCGCCACCAGCGGACTGTCCTCGAAGGCCGCGCCCTGCAGGGCATCGTAGCGGACATAGCCACCGACCCAGTAGCCCGGGTAGCGCCGCGACAGGGAGGCCAGGAACTGGCTCCCGCTGTAGCCGCCACCGGCCTCGTAGGCGGGGCGGGTGGCGGTGGCCTCGGCGGGGCTCACCTGGTAGTAGTAGGCGTGCTGGCGGCGGGTGGCGAAGATCGGCCCGCTGCGCAGCCCGAGCCGCCACCCCGGCAAGGCCGCCAGGTCACCTACGTCCAGGTTGAGCGCCGGGGAAAACACCCAGCCCGCCTGGCGCGGCGGGCTGCTCAGGGTGAAGGCACTGCGCAGCGGCAGGAGCAGCTTGAGCTGGCGCTCCCGGTCGTCACTGCGCCAGAGGGTCAGGTCGAGCTGCGGCCCGATCTCGGCGGTGGCATCCAGATCGGCCATGCCAGCCCGGGCACGGCTCCGGTCGCTCCCGACGGGGGGTGCAGCGGCCAGGCTGATGCCCAGGTCCACCCGGTCACTGTCGAAGAGCACCCCGCGGACCCCGTGGCGGTCGGCCCGCAGGTATTTTCCGTGATAGATGAAATACGGTACCGGCAGCACATAGCTGCGGGTGTCATCGCTGCCCCGCCACGCCGGCAGGCTGAGCACGCCGACTCCGGCCCCCACCTCCCAGAGGGGTTTCCCGGCGCTCTCTGCGTTCTCGGCTCCCGGCGCGGCGACGGCCGCCTGCCCCGCCATGACGGTGGAGCAACTCAACAGGAGGGGGAACACGCGGAGCAGGTGCATGCGGAACTCAGGTCAGGAGGTGGCAGGCCTGAGCCTCCACCTCGACGAGGAGATCGGCACGGCACACATCGGCCTGCAGGTAGACCACCGGTGCCGCAGCGCCGAGGGCGCCGGCCAGTTCGGCCCGCACGGCCGGATAGTCCTCGGGGTGACGCACATAGACGCGGGCGCTCAGCTCGTCGAGGCGATAGGCCGGCCCGTCCGTCCTGCGGCTGGCCTCGGCCAGCAGCGCCTCCAGGTTGGCGACGATCTCCCGGGTCTGGGCCACCGGATCACCATGGTGGACGCTGTGGTGGCCGACGATACTGGCCGTTCCGGACACGAACAGCCATTCCTCGCCGGACAGGCGGCCGAGGGCGGCCCGCGAAAAGGTCGGGCTGCGCGGCCCGTACTCGGCGGGGTAACGATAGGCGCTCATCTGGCGGGGGTTCTCGACGGGCTGCGCAGGAACCCGGCCCGCCAGGAAGGCAATGCTGAGGGGGCCGCCGGCCACCCCCAGCGCACTGGCCGCCGGGATGCTGTCCATGTCCAGGCGACCGGCGGCCTCGAAGGCCTGATGGCGGCCGATATTGAACTGGCGATAACGCTCGAGACCCATCGTCTCGCCGTTGATGTCGCCCAGGTAGTTCCAGACCCGCCACAGGTGCGGGAAACCCTCCTCGGCCAGCACCCGGAACAGACTCCCGTAAGCCTGCTGACCGGCCTGCTGCAGGGGTGTCGCCACCGCGTCGCCGGCAAAAGCCGCCTCGGCCAGCTCAATCACGCCGAACAGGAGTTCGCCGTCGCAGCGGAAGCTCACCCCATGGGCTTTCCCGGTGCGGCAGGCGCCACGGCCGAACCAGGCCTCGACCGGCGCCCCGTCGAGCAGCGGGGCAAGGATGTGCTGGGTCGGGAGGCCGGGAACGGAATCCGCCGGCACCTGCAGCCCGACCCGGGAAGCGCCCAGCATGGCCGGGCCTTCCCCATCGCCAGCCAGCGAGGCTTCAGGCAGGAAGCGGTGCAGCCGGCCGCATTCAGGCCTCATCGGCGGCCCCCCAGCCCGGCTTCGTCCACCGGCCGGATATTGACCCTGCGGGCGCGCCAGCCGGCCAGGGACTGGCGGAAATTGCCCAGGAAGGACAGGTAGTAGATCACCTTGAAGATGCGCAGCCCGCGCCAGATCGGGGTGGAGCCGAAGATGTCGCCGGCCAGCACCGACAGCAAGGCCTCCTTGACCCGGAAGATATTCCGCGGGGCCATGAAGATGTCCCGCATGGTGGGGTTGGTGATGCGGTAGATGAACCAGGAGAAGACCTCCGGCCCGTGCCTCATGGCCCGGTCGAACGCCTGCAGCGCGGCGGCGGATTCGGCCGGGCGGGACAGGCAGGCGTCGATGGCCTTGGCGCCCTCGAAGCCACTGTTCATGGCCAGCATCACCCCGGAGGAGAACACGGGGTCGATGAAGGCATAGGCATCGCCCAGCAGCAGGTAGTTGGGGCCGTGGTTGCGTTCGGAGACATACGAGAAGTTGCCGGTGGCCTCGGCCTCGGTGACCATCGCGGCCTTGCTCAGGCGCTCCGCCAGGGGCGGGCACATCGCGATGGTGTCCATCAGGAACTGGCCCAGGCTGCGCCCGGCACGCGTCTTCATGTAGTAAGGCCACACCGTGGCGCCCACGCTGGTCGAGCCGTCGGACAGGGGGATGAACCAGAACCAGCCGTGTTCGAACCAGAAGATGGTGATGTTCCCTTCGGCCTGCCCTGCATTGCGCCGCGCCCCAGCAAAATGGGCATACATTGCCGCACTATTGTGACGCGGGTTACGGTGCTTGATCTGGAAGCGGTTGGCCAGGAAGGTATCGCGCCCGGAGGCATCGACCACGAAGCGGGCCTTCCAGCTTTCCTCGCGTCCGTCGTCATAGACGGCGCCCACCACGGCGCCCGCTCCGTCAGGCTGGAAATCGACGGCGCGCACCTTGCAGCCCTCGATCACCTCGACGCCCTCACGGGCCGCGTTGCGGATCAGGATGTGGTCGAACTCAGCCCGCTTGACCTGATAAGCATTGGGCTGGCTCTTGTTCCAGGCATCGGCAAATTGGAACTCCTGGCCATGGGCATGCCAGGGGGAGACGAATTCCGCCCCCCATTTCTCCATGCCGATGGCCCGCACCTCGTCGGCCACCCCGAGCTGCTCGAGCAGGGGCAGGTTGGCCGGCAGCAGGGACTCGCCAATGTGGAAGCGCGGATGGTGCGCCTTTTCGAGCAGCACGACCCGGTACCCCTTGCGCGCCAGCAGGGGGGCAACGGAACACCCGGCCGGCCCTCCGCCGATCACCAGAACATCGCATTCATTCATTGCACGGCAGCCTTCGCAAAGTATTCATATTGCATTGTTTGACACCTGCCGCGCCCCATTTCGAGCGGAAGCCCGCGCGGGTTATACCCCAATCCCGGGCTCCCCGCCACTCCCGCGCGCCAGCCCCGTTCATGCTGCTCCGCCAGCCCTCCGCAGGCCGGGCGAGAGGGCTGCAACGGCCAGTGCCAGCAACACGCCGGCCAGCACATCGAGACTGACGTGCTGCTTGGTGGCGAGGGTCGAGAACACGATCAACCCACACCATATCCAGTTGGCCAGGCGCAGCTGCGGCCCGCCCCCCAGGTCACGCAGTTCCCGCGCCAGCCACAGGCAGGAGTACAGGGCCGTGGCCACATGCAGGGAGGGGCAGGCATTGCCGCCCTTGTCGATGCCCTTGAGCAAGGCATAGCCCGGGTACAGCCCCCAATCGACGGCGGCCGGCGGAACAGCCGTGGGCCACAACACGAAGATCAGCAGCCCGGCCACGCACAGGCTGCCGATATGCCAGCCGTAACTGAACAGCCGTGCCCGGCTGGCAGCCAGGGCCGGTGGCAGGGACACGTAGATCCACAGGGACGCGTAGGCCACCAGCGCCCAGGGCTGGAAATCCACCTGGCGGTCCAGCCAGGTGAGCGGCATCTGTGTCACCGGGTACCAGGGCCGGTGCAGCAGCTCGAGGTAGGCCGCAAAGAAGGCCGTCATGAACAGGGTGGTCCCCCCGGCCTTGAGCCACCACAGATGGCGGAGCCTCCACCCCAGTGCGCGCAGCAGGACACGGGTCCGGGAGTCCGGAATACCCGTTTCATTCAGCGATGGCAGGCGTGTTTCCAAGGGTCAGGGTCCAGGATGCAGGGCAGGTGAATGGCCGACGGTCCCAGCGCCGGCCTGCCAGGTTGCCTATGTTAAGCCATCATCCGGCCGGAACCCGATCACGCATTAGGGTATCCAAGCATTGAACCGCCGTCCGGCACCCCCTAGGCTTTCCTTGCAGCACCTCTGCGGCCGGGCCCACAAGGCTCTCCCCGCGAGCGGATCAAAAACACAATTTTTGTGAGGAGCCCCACCATGGCCGAGCAGGACCCCGTCCGCGCACTCTCCCCGTCCGGCGCAGGCAATGCGCTGATCGACAGCAAATACACCACCTCCGGCCGCGTCTACCTGACCGGCTACCAGGCGCTCGTGCGTCTCCTGATGATCCAGCGCGACCGCGACCGGGCCGCCGGCCTGAACACCGCCGGCTTCGTCTCCGGCTACCGGGGTTCGCCCCTGGGCGGGCTGGACCAGTCCCTGTGGAAGGCCAGGGAGCACCTGGCCAGCCACGACATCGTCTTCCAGCCAGGCATCAACGAGGACATGGCCGCCACCACCGTGTGGGGCAGCCAGCAGGTCGCCCTGTCGCCCAAGGCCCGCGTGCAGGGTGTGTTTGCCATGTGGTACGGCAAGGGCCCCGGGGTGGACCGCTGCGGCGACGTGTTCCGCCACGCCAATGCGGCGGGCAGCTCGCAATACGGCGGCGTGCTGGTGATCGCCGGCGACGACCACGCGGCCAAGTCATCCACCCTGCCCCACCAGACCGACCACTTCTTCAAGTCGATGATGATGCCGGTGCTGGCGCCAGCCGGGGTGCAGGAGTATCTCGACTTCGGCGTGCATGGCTGGGCCCTGTCCCGCTATTCAGGCTGCTGGGTGGCCTTCAAGGCGCTGGCCGACACGGTGGAGACCTCGGCTTCGGTGGATGTGGATCCGCTGCGCGTCACCACCAAGACCCCCGAGGATTTCGCCCTGCCGCCAGACGGTCTCAACATCCGCTGGCCCGACCCGCCGCTGGTGCAGGAGAAGCGCCTGCTCCACGCCAAGCTGTATGCCGCCCTGGCCTACTGCCGGGCCAATGGCCTCAACCGCATCATCATCGACTCGCCGCAGCCGCGCCTGGGCATCATCACCTCCGGCAAGAGCTACCTGGATGTGCGCCAGGCCTTCGACGACCTGGGCATCGACGCACAGCTGGCCGCCGAGATCGGCATCCGCCTGTACAAGGTGGGCATGGTGTGGCCGCTCGAGGCAGAGGGCGTGCGCCACTTCGCCGAGGGCCTGGACGAGATCCTGGTGATCGAGGAAAAGCGCCAGCTGATCGAATACCAGCTCAAGGAAGAGCTCTACAACTGGCGCGAGGACGTGCGCCCGCGGGTCATCGGCAAGTTCGACGAAAAGGGCGAATGGTCGCTGCTCACCACGCTCGGCCCTGACGGCCGCGCCACCGTCGATCACGGTGAATGGCTGCTGCCGGCCGCCGGCGAACTGACCCCGGCGATGATCGCCCGGGTCATCGCCGCGCGCATCGGGCGCTTCTTCACCTCGGAGCGCATCGAGGCCCGCCTGGCCTTCCTGCAGGCCAAGGAGACAGCCCTGGGGCGGCGTGTCTTCGCCATCGACCGGGTGCCCACCTTCTGCCCCGGCTGCCCCCACAACACCTCCACCGTGGTGCCCGAGGGCAGCCGCGCCATGGCCGGCATCGGCTGCCACTACATGGCCACCTTCATGCCCGACCGCAAGACCGGCACCTTCACCCACATGGGCGGCGAAGGCGTACCCTGGGTCGGCCAGGCCCCCTTCGTCGATGAGCCGCACATCTTTGCCAACCTGGGTGACGGCACCTACTTCCACTCCGGCCTGCTGGCCATCCGCCAGGCAGTCGCCGCCTTCAACCGGCCCGGCGGCAGCGAGCCGCAGGGCAGCGGCATCACCTACAAGATCCTCTACAACGACGCCGTGGCGATGACCGGCGGCCAGCCGGTGGACGGCGACCTGAGCGTGCCCAAGCTGCTGCGCCAGTTGCAGGGCGAAGGGGTGAACACCATCGTGCTGGTCACCGACGGCACCGACCGCCCCTGGCATGTGGCCGACATCCCCCACGGCATCCCGATCCGCCACCGCGACGAACTCGAGGTGATCCAGCGCGAGCTGCGCGCCACCCCCGGCGTGTCGGCCCTGGTCTTCGACCAGACCTGCGCCGCCGAGAAGCGCCGCCGCAGGAAGCGCGGCACCTACCCCGACCCGCAGACCCGCGTCTATATCAACGAAGCGGTCTGCGAGGGCTGCGGCGATTGCGGACGGGAATCCAACTGCATGGCCATCCTGCCGGTGGAGACCGAGTTCGGCCGCAAGCGCCAGATCGACCAGTCCGCCTGCAACAAGGACTACTCCTGCATGAACGGCTTCTGCCCGAGCTTCGTCACCATCGAGGGCGGACGGGTGCGCAAGGGCCGCGCCATGCAGGCCGACGACAGCCGCTTCGGCAAGCTGCCCGCCCCCCGCCTGCCGGCCACCCGGGAGCCCTGGGGCATCCTGGTCACCGGCGTCGGCGGCACCGGGGTAGTCACCATCGGCGCCCTGATCGGCATGGCCGCCCACCTGGACGGCAAGGGTGTCACGGTGCTCGACATGACCGGCCTGGCCCAGAAGGGCGGCTCGGTGTTCAGCCACATCCGCATCGCCGACCGGCCGGAAGACCTGCACGCGGTGCGCATTGCTGCCGGCGAGGCCAATGTGGTGATCGGCGGCGACGTGGTGGTCACCGCCAGCGTCGATGCCCTGGCCAAGATGGCGGTCGGCCGCACCCGCGGCGTGGTGAACTGCGCCGAGACCCCGACCTCGGAATTCACCCGCAATCCGGACTGGCAGTTCCCCCTCGAAAAGATGCAGTCAGCCATCGCCGAGGCGGTCGGCAAGGAGGCCTGCGACTTCCTCGACGCCCAGCATCTGGCCACCCGCCTGATGGGCGACGCCATCGCCACCAACCTGTTCCTGCTCGGCTACGCCTGGCAGCGGGGCTGGGTGCCGGTCAGCGCCGACAGCCTGGACAAGGCCATCGAGCTCAACGGCGCCGCGGTGGAGATGAACCGCAAGGCCTTGCTGTGGGGCCGCCGCGCCGCCGTGGATCTGCATGCGGTGGAGCGGGAGGTCACCCCGGCGCCGGTCATCCCGATCCGCCCGGAAACCCTGGACGACCGCATTGCCCGCCGCGCCGCCCTGCTCACCGACTACCAGGACGCCGCCTACGCCCGGCGCTATACCGACCTGGTGGCGCGGGTCCGGGCCGCCGAGGCGCCCCTGAGCAGCGAGCGCCTCGGCGAAGCCGTCGCCCGCTACTTCTACAAGCTGATGGCCTACAAGGATGAGTACGAGGTGGCCCGGCTGTACAGTGACCCGGCCTTCCGGGAGGCACTGGACGCCGGCTTCGAGGGCGACTTCAAGCTCAACTTCCACCTGGCCCCCACCTTCCTGGCCCGGCCGGACCCGGATTCCGGACGTATCCGCAAGCTGGTCTTCGGGCCGTGGATGCTCACCGCCTTCAAGTGGCTGGCGCGCTTCAGGCGGCTGCGCGGCACCGCCTTCGACCCCTTCGGCTATCACCCGGAACGCAAGGCGGAAAGAGGCCTCATCGACCAGTACGAAGCCGACCTGCTGGGCGTGCTGGACGGCCTCAACGCGGAACGCCTGCCCCTGGTGGTGGAACTGGCCAGCCTGCCGGAGGATATCCGCGGCTTCGGCCACATCAAGGCGGCCGCCATGGCCCGGGTCGCGCCGCGCCGGGAGAACCTGCTGGCGCGCCTCGGCCCGGCCGGGGCAAGCGCCAGCCGCGCGGCCTGAGGAAGCCCCCACGCTCCCCGCTGGCGCGGCTCGCTGCCCCCCAGGGGGGCGCCTTTCATCTTGGGACGGCCCGGCGATGAAAGATGCCCCCACGCTCCCCGCTGGCGCGGCTCGCTGCCCCCCAGGGGGGCGCCTTTCATCTTGGGACGGCCCGGCGATGAAAGAAGGAAGACCTGAGGAAGGCCGAGGCAGGCTGAAGCAGGGCGACGCGGCGCCGGGGTGCCGCAGATGACGGGGAGTCCGGTATGCTCCCCGTCATCTGCTTTTCCTGCACTGCAACATCATGATCGTCTACCGTCGGGACGTTCCCCTGCGGACCGAGGATATCGTCCGCGTCTTCCAGGCCTCCGGGATCCGGCGGCCCATCGACGATGCGGAGCGTATCGGCCGCATGTTCGCCCAGTCGAGCCTGGTCCTCTCGGCCTGGGACGGTGAGCGCCTGGTCGGCGTGTGCCGGGCCCTCACCGACTTCAGCTATTGCTGCTACCTGTCCGATCTGGCGGTGGACCGGGCCTGTCAGCACCAGGGCATCGGCCGGGAACTGGTCGAGCGCTGCCGGGCGCTGCTGGGTGACGAGGTGTCGGTCATCCTGCTGTCGGCACCCGAAGCCATGAACTTCTACCCCCGGCTGGGTTTCGAGCCGGTGGACAACGGCTTCATCGTCCGGCGCGCCCGCTGAGGCCGATGCACGGAGGCCAACGCATGCCGGCCAGACCTTCTCTACCCCCTGCCCTCAAGGCACTCCTGGCCCAGCTCGCCGGCGCGGCCCTGGCCTTTGGCGCCGGCCGCAGCGGCCTGCTGCCGGCCGGGATCTGGCCTCTCGTCACGGTACAGGCGGCCGGCGCCACCCTCACCGCCATCCTGTTGCGCAGTGCGCCCTGGTGGCGCTGGATCCACCTGGGTTTCCTGCCCCTGGCGGTGGCCGCGCTGCAGGCCCGCGTCGCCCCCGGCTGGTACCTGGCGGCTTTTGTCGTCCTCGCGCTGGTGTTCTGGAGCAGCTTCCGCACCCAGGTCCCCCTGTTCCTGTCCAACCGGCGCACGGCCGCTGCCGTGGCCGAACTGCTGCCCCGCGGCCGGCCGGGTCACCTGCTTGATCTCGGCAGCGGCACCGGGTCCCTGCTGCGGCCGCTGGCCCGCCT
This sequence comes from Zoogloea dura, assembly GCF_012927165.1. Lineage (GTDB taxonomy): Bacteria > Pseudomonadota > Gammaproteobacteria > Burkholderiales > Rhodocyclaceae > Zoogloea > Zoogloea dura. Next base: position 192,238 of record NZ_JABBGA010000005.1, on the reverse strand, counting down.
GCGCCCGGAGTGCCGCCTCGAAGGCATCGAGTCGGCACCGGCCCCCTACGCCCTGTCGCTGCTGCTGAGCCGCCACCAGCCCACCATCAGCCTGGCCCGCGGCGACTTCTTCCAGATTCCCTGGAGCGACTACGATATGGTGTACGCCTTCCTCTCGCCGGTCCCCATGACCCAGGTGTGGCACAAGGCCCGCGCCGAGATGCGGCCCGGTGCCATGCTGGTGAGCAACAGCTTCCCGGTGGATGGCGTGGAGCCCGACTCGGTGGTCGAAGTGGATGACCGGCGGCGCACCCGACTCTACTGTTACTTCCCGGCCGGCCCGGCCTATCGGCAGAAATCGGGAATTGCCGGCGGATAGCCCCTCAATTCCGGGCTCTGCGCTGCCGTTAGTAGCCGAATAATGTTGTCATCGCGTCCTGCGTTCAGCACGAGGTAATCACCATGTCCCGGATCATCTGCATCATCGGCAACAAGGGCGGCACCGGCAAGACGACCCTGTCCCACATGCTCTGCCAGGGGCTCGGCCTGCTTGGCCATCGCTCCGCCTGCGTGCTGACGGATACGTCCCGGGAGCCCCTGACGCCGGATGGGCGCCGCTACGTGACCGCCGATGCACGCACGCCCGAGGCCCTGCACAAGGTGGTCAGCAAGCTGCGCACCATGCAGGGCTGGATCGGCGTGATCGACGGCGGCGGCAACCGTACCGAGGTGGACCGCACCCTCAACGGCCTGGCCGACATCGTGCTGCTGCCGTTCCGCGAATCCCACGAAGATCTCCGCACCGTGCTGCGTGACCTGCAGGATTTCAGCCACGCCTACGGCCTGCCCTCCCAGTGGCCGACCAACGCCTGGGCGCGAGATGCCGCCGACCGCAGCGTGGCCCAGATCCTGGGTGAGCAGAAGCACCGTCTGCTGCTCCCCGTCCCGAGCCTGTCGGCCTCCAAACAACTGCTGCAGAAGTCCATCCCCGAAGGTCTCCCCTCCAACCTGGGCAATGCCTGCCGGGCACTGGCCCGCCAGGTGCTGGACATCCTCGAGGTCGGTGACGCGGCCAGCACACCCGGCGCTTCCCGGGAGCGCAACGAGGCCGCTGGCTCGCCTCCCCCGACCGTACTGCCGGAAGGCTACGCCAGCACCGCCCGCCACTGACGGGGCCGTCCTGCCGGCAGGTCCCGCTTTCATCGGCTTTCATTGATTTAGGCGGTTTACCCACCGGGGTGGGTCGGGCAGAATGCGCCGTCCTCAGACTTCCCGGCTCCTTCCTTTCATGCTCCGTGCCCACGGCCTGGCCTGCGATCGCGGCGACCGCCGACTCTTCTCGGCGGTGGACCTGTCCGTCTCCCCCGGAGAGTGGCTGCAGGTGGAGGGCGCCAACGGTGCCGGCAAGACCAGCCTGCTGCGCATCCTGGCCGGCCTCGCCCCGGTGGCGGAAGGCCTGATCGAATGGGAGGGACGCCCCGTCGCCGAAGTGCGCGACGACTACCACGCCCGCCTGCTTTACCTAGGCCACGCGCCGGCCATCAAGGAAGATCTCTCCGCCCTGGAAAACCTGCATACCACCGCCGCAGTGGCCGGTCGCCCGCTCGACGAGGCCACCGCCATGGCGGCCCTGCGCCGGATCGGCCTGAAAGGCCGCGAGGACCTGCCCGCCCGGGTGCTCTCCCAGGGCCAGAAGCGCCGCGTCGCCCTGGCCCGCCTGCTGTGCAGCCAGGCCCGCCTGTGGATCCTGGACGAACCCTTCGTGGCCCTCGACGTGGCCGCCGTGGCCCAGCTCTGCAGCATCCTCGACGACCACCTGTCCCGCGGCGGCATGCTGATCTTCACCAGCCACCAGGCCGTGCAGCTGGCGGGTACGGGCGCCAGCCTGCGCCTCGGCACCCCGCCGGCACCCCGGGAGGGCGCGGCATGAACGCCTTCCTGGCCATCGTCCGGCGCGACCTGCTGCTCGCTGCCCGGCGCAAGAGCGAGGTGTTCACCGCCCTGTTCTTCTTCATGATCGTGGTCAGCCTGTTTCCCCTGGGCATCGGGCCGGAGTCCGCCACCCTGCGCCGCATCGCCCCGGGGGTACTGTGGGTTGCCGCGCTGCTGGCCGCCATGCTGTCCCTCAACCGCCTGTTCGCCGCCGATCACCAGGATGGAACCCTGGAGCAGATGAGCCTGTCTCCCACTCCATTGGCTCTGCTGGTCAGCGGCAAGGTGCTGGCCCACTGGCTCACCGCCGGGCTGCCGCTGGTGCTGCTGGCGCCGGTGCTGGGCCTGCAGTTCGACCTGTCGGCGCGCTCCCTCGGCATCCTGATGATCAGCTTGCTGCTGGGCACCCCGGTGCTATCGCTGATTGGCGCCATCGGTGCGGCCCTGACCCTGGGCGTGCGCGGTGGTGGTGTGCTGCTGTCCCTGCTGGTGCTGCCCCTGTATATTCCGGCCCTGATTTTCGGCGCCGGCGCCGTGGAGGCCGACCTGGCCGGGCTCGGCGCAGGCGGACACCTGTCCCTGCTCGGGGCCCTGCTCGCCCTGGGCATGTTTTTCGCCCCCTGGGCAGCCACCGCAGCCCTGCGCATTGCGCTCGAGTAGGCGCCCGCCCCAACCCAACCGGATCACCCCATGAGTCAGCGTCTGATCAACTGGTTCAAGTTCGCCTCGCCAGCCAGCTTCTACCCCCTGGCGGGCACTTTATGGCCTTGGTTTGCCGGCCTGGCCAGCGTGCTCTGCGCGGTCGGCCTGTGGATCAGCTTCTTCGTCGCTCCCACTGACTTCCAGCAGGGGGAGGGCTACCGGATCATCTTCATCCACGTGCCGGCGTCGTGGATGTCCATGTTCATCTACTGCGTGATGGCCTTCTGGGCGGCCATCGGGATCACCTTCAACACCCGCCTGTCGGGCATGATGAGCTCCGCCCTGGCACCCACCGGCGCGCTGTTCGCGTTCCTGTCCCTATGGACCGGTGCCCTGTGGGGCAAGCCCATGTGGGGTGCCTGGTGGGTGTGGGATGCGCGGCTCACCTCCGAACTGATCCTGTTCTTCCTCTACATCGGCTACATCGCCCTCACCTCGGCCATCGACGACCCGCGACGGGCCGACAAGGCGGGCGCCATCGTGGCGCTGGTGGGCGTGATCAACGTGCCGATCATCTATTTCTCGGTGAAGTGGTGGAACACCTTGCACCAGGGCGCCTCCGTCTCGATGACCAAGGCCCCGACCATGGCCACCACCATGCTGTGGGGCATGCTGATCATGGCCCTGGCCTTCTGGATGTACAGCATCGCCATCGCCCTCTACCGGGTGCGGGCGATCATCCTCGAACGGGAACGACACGCCACCTGGGTGGCCGAACTGCCGGAGATGCAACGATGAACTGGGGCAGCGCCAGCGAATTCTTCGCCATGGGAGGCTATGGTTTCTATGTGTGGGGCAGTTTCGGGGTTACTGCGGCGGCCCTGTTGATCGAAGCCCTGCTGGCCCGCAAACGCCTTTCCGATACCCGTCGCCTGCTGCGCCGGGAACTTGCCGCCGACCGCGACAACCAAGACTGATCATGAAACCACGCCAGAAACGCCTCGCCATCGTGCTCGGCGGCCTCGCCGCCGTCGGCATCGCCGCCACGCTGATCCTCAACGCCTTCCAGAGCAATCTGGTGTTCTTCTTCACCCCCACCCAGGTGGCCGGCGGCGAAGCCCCCAAAGACCGCCCCTTCCGCATCGGCGGGCTGGTCAAGGAAGGCAGCCTGCAGCGCAACGACATCACCGCCCGCTTCATCGTGACCGACACCGCCAGGGAGATTCCGGTGGCCTACAAGGGCATCCTTCCGGACCTGTTCAGCGAAGGCAAGGGCGTGGTGGCCCAGGGCACGCTCGGCGCCGACGGCAATTTCACGGCCAGCGAAGTGCTGGCCAAGCACGACGAGAACTACATGCCGCCGGAAGCCCAGGCCGCCGTGGACAAGGCCCACGAGGCCAGCCGCACCCTCAAGCAGTAAGGCCAGGAGGCCACCCATGATTCCGGAACTCGGTACCTTCGCCCTCGTCCTGGCCCTGCTCGTCTCGCTGGTCCAGGGCACCCTGCCCCTCATCGGCGCCCAGCGCGGCATCCCTGCCTGGATCGGGCTGGCGCGCCCGGCCTCGGGCACGCTGTTCCTGCTCATCGCCATCGCCTTTGGCTGCCTCACGGCGAGCTTCATCAACAACGACTTCTCGGTGGTCTACGTCGCGCAGCACTCCAATTCGCGGCTGCCCCTCGAATACCGCATCTCCGGCGTGTGGGGCGGCCACGAGGGCTCCCTGCTGCTGTGGGTGCTGATGCTGTCCCTGTGGTCACTGGCCGTGGCGGCCTTCTCGCGCAGCCTGCCGGACGACATGGTGGCGCGGGTGCAGGGCGTGCTGGGCTTGGTGGCCTTCGGCTTCATCCTGTTCATCCTGGCCACCTCCAGCCCCTTCGAACGCCTGCTGCCCGGCGCCGAAGAGGGCCGCGACCTCAACCCGCTGCTGCAGGACCCGGGCCTGATCTTCCATCCGCCCATGCTCTACATGGGCTACGTGGGCTTCTCGGTGGCCTTTGCCTTCGCCATCGCGGCCCTGCTGTCGGGACGCCTCGATGCGGCCTGGGCGCGCTGGTCGCGCCCCTGGACCACCGCCGCCTGGATCTTCCTGACCCTCGGCATCGGCCTGGGTTCGATCTGGGCCTACTATGAGCTGGGCTGGGGTGGCTGGTGGTTCTGGGATCCGGTGGAGAACGCCTCCTTCATGCCCTGGCTGGTGGGCACCGCGCTGATCCACTCCCTGGCCGTCACCGAGAAGCGCGGCAGCTTCAAGAACTGGACCGTGCTGCTGGCCATCGGCGCCTTCTCGCTGTCGCTGCTGGGCACCTTCCTGGTCCGCTCCGGGGTGCTGAGCTCGGTGCATGCCTTTGCCTCCGATCCGAAACGTGGCGTCTTCATCCTGCTCTTCCTGGTGGTGGTGGTGGGTGCCTCCCTGACCCTCTTCGCCTGGCGCGCGCCCAAGGTCAGCCTGGGCGGGGCCTTTGCCCTGGTGTCCCGGGAAACCCTGCTGCTGATCAACAACGTGCTGCTGCTGTCGGCCGCCGGCGCCGTGCTGCTCGGCACCCTCTACCCGCTGGTGATCGACGCCCTCAACCTGGGCAAGCTGTCGGTCGGCCCCCCGTACTTCAACGCAGTCTTCGCGCCGTTGATGGTGCCGGTGCTGTTCCTCATGGCGGTGGGCCCGGTGGCACGCTGGAAGGAAGCCCGGCTGGCCGACATCGTGCGCCCGGTGCGCCTGGCCTTCGCCATTGCGGTGACGGGCGGCGTGAGTGTGCCCTTCCTGTTCGGCGGCTGGTCGGCCGGGGTGGCGCTGGGCATCGGTCTGGCCATCTGGATCACCGGCTCGTCGGTGCTGCAGATCCTGGCCCGCAGCAAGTCCAGCCTGCCGCCGCGGGCCTTCTGGGGCATGCACTTCGCCCACGTTGGCATCGCCGTCACCCTGGTCGGCATTGTCATGGTCAAGCACTACGAAACCGAGAAGGATGTGCGCATGGCCCCCGGCGACACCGTCCAGACCGGCGACTATCAGATCCGCTTCCTGGGCGTGGAGAGCGTGCCCGGCCCCAACTACAACGCTGCCCGCGGCAATCTTGAGCTGATCCGCGACGGCAAGGTGCTGATGCCCCTGCATCCGGAGAAGCGCAAGTACCTGTCCTCAGCCATGCCGATGACCGAGGCCTTCATCGACCCGGGCCTGACCCGCGACATCTACGTATCCCTCGGTGACCCGCTGGAAGGCGGCGACGGCGCCTGGAGCGTGCGCGTGTATTACAAGCCTTTCGTCAGCTGGATCTGGGCCGGCGCCGTCTTCATGGCCCTCGGTGGCCTGCTCGCCGCGTCCGATCGCCGCTACCGCATCAAATCAACCGCTGCGCAGGCCGGCAAGCTGGCCGGCCAGGGAGCCGCATCTTGAAACGTTTCCTGATCCCCCTCGGGCTGTTCCTGGTCCTGGTCGTCTTCCTGGCCATCGGCCTCAACCGCGATCCGCATGAGGTTCCCTCGCCCCTGGTGGGCAAGCCGGCACCCGACTTCAAACTCGGCGTCCTCGCAACGCCCGACAAGAGCTTCACCCCCGCCGACATGCGCGGCCAGGTGTGGCTGCTCAATGTGTGGGCCTCGTGGTGCGTTTCGTGCCGGGCCGAACACCCGCTGCTGGTGGCCTTCGCCAAACAGGGCGGGCTGCCCATCGTCGGCCTGAACTACAAGGAAGTGCGGGGCGACGGCGGCATCGACGCCAAGAAGCTGTCCGCCGATGACGAGCTCGCCCTGACCCGTCAGCGCGCCGGCGCCTGGCTCAGCCAGCATGGCAACCCCTACACCCTGTCGGTCCTTGACATGGACGGTCGGGTGGGGATCGACTACGGCGTGTATGGCGTGCCCGAGACCTATCTGATCGACAAGAAGGGAGTGATCCGCTTCAAGCAGATCGGCCCGATCACGCCCGAGGCCCTCGAGAAGAAGATCCTGCCCCTGGCGCGCCAGCTGGCGACGGAGTCCTGAGATGATCCGCGCCTCCCTGATGGCCATCGCAACCACCCTGACGCTGGGCGCCAGCGCTCCCCTCCTCGCCGCCGAAGCCACCCCGATGGCCGACAATCCGGTGGTGGAAGCCCGCCTGCTCACCATTTCCGAAGAACTGCGCTGCCTGGTCTGCCAGAACGAGAGCCTGGCCGCGTCCCGCGCCGAGCTGGCCGACGATCTGCGCCGGGAAGTCCGCAAGCTGATCAACGACGGCAAGAGCGACGCGGAGATCCGCGACTACCTGGTGGCCCGCTACGGTGACTTCGTGCTCTACCGCCCGCCGGTCAAGCCCACCACCTGGCTGCTCTGGTTCGGCCCCTTCGTGATCCTCGCCGGCGCTGTTTTCGGGCTGATCGCCTACCTGCGCCGCCGGGCCACCCGCCTGACCCCCACCACCTTGTCCGACGAGCAGAAGGCCGCCGCCCAAGCCCTGCTCGGCACGCCCCCCGCCCCCCCGAAAGACAACGCATGACCGCCTTCTGGATTGCCGCCGGGGCCCTTGTGGCCCTGGTCCTCGCCCTGTTGTGCCTGCCCCTGCTGCGCCGCAAGTCATCCTCGGGAAACAGCCGCCAATCCATCAACACCGCCATCTTCCGCGACCAGCTCGCCGAGCTGGACCGCGACCTGGCGAGCGGTGCGGTGTCAGCCGGCGACCACGCCACCGCCCGTGAGGAGCTCGAACGCCGCGTGCTCGAGGATGTGGCCGCCGACACCCAGGCGGAGCCTGATGCCCAGCGCCGCCTGCCGCGTACAGCCATCGGCCTGACCGTAGCCCTGCCCGCCGCCGCCATCGCCCTCTACCTGCTGATCGGCACCCCGGCCGCCCTCGACCCGGCAGCCCAGCAGGCCGCCGCCAGCCCCTCCGCCGCGGAAGTGGAGGAGATGGTCGCCAAGCTGGCCTCACGCCTCGAGCAGAACCCCGACAACCCCCAGGGCTGGGTCATGCTCGGCCGCAGCTACAAGGTGATGGGTCGCTTCGATGACGCCGCCAAGGCCTTCGACAAGGCTGGCGCCGCGATGGAGTCGGATCCGGAGCTGATGCTCGAAGTGTCCGAATTGTCCGCCGAGATGAACCAGGGCAAGGTCGAAGGCCGCGGTGCGGCGCTGCTCAAGCGCGTGCTCAAGGATCAGCCGGACAACCCCAGGGCCCTCGTCCTGGCCGGCACCGATGCCTACTTCCGGCAGGACTACCCCGCCACCCTGCGCCACTGGGAACGCGTCCTGGCCCAGGTGCCACCCGACTCCGAAGATGCCCGCAACCTGTCCGCCGGCATCGAGAAGGTACGCAGCCAGATGGGTCAGGCTGCGCCTGCCGCACAGCCCGCCGCCCCGGCCAAGGCTGCCGCAAGCACCACGGCAACGGCGGTGAGCGGCCGCGTGAGCCTGGCCCCGGCCCTGGCCGGCAAGGCCGCAGCAGACGACGTGGTCTTCATCTTCGCCCGCGCCGCCCAGGGGCCGCGCATGCCGCTGGCCGTCCTGCGCATCCGCGCCGCCGACCTGCCCCGCGACTTCACCCTGGACGACAGTATGGCCATGAGCCCGGACATGAAGCTCTCGTCGGCGGGCGAACTGCGCATCGAGGCCCGCATCTCCAAGTCCGGCGATGCCATTCCCAAGTCCGGCGACCTGAGCGGCGAGCTGGTGCCGGTGAAGCCCGGAGCCAAGAACCTTCAGCTGAGCATCGACAAGGTCCTGCCCTGAGGCAGGCGCCGCGGAGCGGTCAGGCCGGATCGTCGGCCTGCTGCTCCCCGCCCTCCGGGCGGAAGAACCGGACGGTATTCCGCCCGGCAGATTTAGCGTCGTACATGGCCACGTCAGCCCGGCGGATCAGCTCATCCCGCGACAGGCCGTGCCCCTGGAACAGGCATACCCCGATGCTGGCCGTACAGCGGTGGGTCACCGCGTCGCCCCCCTCCGACGACGCCAGCAGATAGGGCTGGCTCAGCACCTCGCGCAGCTTTTCGGCGACCCGCCCGGCATGTGCCGTGGCAGCGTGCTGGCCGTCATCCAGGTCTTCCAGGATCACCACGAACTCGTCGCCGCCCAGACGCGCCACCGTATCCGACTCGCGCACGCACAGGCTCAGGCGACGCGCCACCTCGGTCAGCAGTTGGTCCCCCACCACGTGGCCGCGGCTGTCGTTGAGCCCCTTGAAGCCATCCAGATCCAGGAAGACCAGGGCGCCCCTGCTGCCGTTGCGGGCGCTTGCCGCCAGGGCCTGCTCAAAACGATCATGGAACAGCCGGCGATTGGGCAGATGGGTCAGTGGATCATAGAAGGCCAGCCGGTGGATCTGCTCCTCCGCCTTCTTGTGCTCGGTGATGTCCGAGAAGGCCGCCACATAGTGGGTGAGGCGCCCCTGCTGATCGCGCACCGTCGAGATCGTCACCCATTCCACGAAGATCTCGCCACTCTTGCGCCGATTCCACATCTCGCCACGCCAGAAGCCATCCCGTGCCAGCCCCTCCCGCAGACGGCGGTAGAACTCCGGCCCGTGACGACCCGAGCGGAGCATCCGGGGCGTCTGCCCGACGACCTCGCGGGCGGTGTATCCGGTCATCGCGGTGAAAGCCTGGTTGACCCGCACGATGCGCTCGTCCGCATCGGTGATGAAGATGCCCTCCTGGGTCTCGAAGGTGGCCGCCGCAATGCGCAGCTCGCTCTCGCTGGCCTTGGCATCGGTGATGTCCATGGCGAAGCCCTGCCAGGTGACGCAACCCTCGCCACCAGCCTCAGGCAGCGCATCCAGCCGCATCCAGCGCACGCCACGCAGCGGATGATCGATGCGGAACTCCAGCCGCCACGGCCCCATGGACTCCGCCGAGGCCCGCAGACTCGCCGCAAAACCATCCCGGTCATCGTGATGCACCGCCTGCCGGAGAACGCCCGCGTCCCTCGCCAGATCACCCGGCGCCAGGCCCCATGAGTCACGCACCGCATCGCTGACATAGGGCAGGGAATGGTGGCCGTCGCCACCGATCCGGTACTGGAAGACCACTCCGGGCACCTGGGCCACGATGGCCCGCAGGCGCTGGTTGAAGGTGTGCTCGGCGGCCCGCGCCTCGCCCTCCTGGATGGTTTCCAGCAAGCCGTTGAAGGCCCCCGCCAGGGCACCGATCTCGTCATCCCGGTGGATAGGCAGGGCTTGCCGCGGAATCGCACCGTCCCGCATCGCCTTGAGCATGTCCGATGCCTCGCCCAATGGCTTGAGCTCCCGCCGCAGCCACCACCACACCAGGCCCCCGGCCAGCAGGGTCAGCCCGCCCGCCACCGCGAGCAGACGCCACTCCAGGCTGTACAGCGGCGCAAAGGCCTCATCGGCCGGCAGCACGGACTGCATCAACCACCCGGTGGACCGGATCCGGCGGCTAGACGACAGCTCCACCACCCCGCGCGAACTGCGCGCCACCCCGGACCCTTCATAACCATCGATGTAGCGGTCATAAACCGGATTGATGCCCGGCGGTGGCCCTGGCTGCATCACGCGGCTCTTGTCCGTGCCGGCGATGAAGATGCGCCGTTTGGGCTCGGTGATCAGGTAGCCGCCCTGACGCCCGAAGCGGTTGGCGCCGATCTCATCGAGGAAATTGGGGGCCGCCAGATTGATGAAGCCGATGACGGTACCGATCACCCGCCCCCTGCCGTCCTTGATGGGTGCGATCACCGGCACCAGGGGCTGGTGCGTGGTCTTGCCGACCACTGCCGCGCCCACCCCGCTGCGGCCACTTGCCAGGGCGTGGCGCACCACCTCCTGGTCCCCGTAATTGTTCCCCTTGCGCAGCAGGGACTCGGGAAAGTCGATCAGCGCCGTACCCTTGCCGTCGGTCACCATCACTCCCCAGTTGAAGAGGGACAGCAGCACCGGCTGATGCCGCAGCAGCGCGTCGAGCCGGGCGGGATCGGCGAGCGTCGCAGCATCAATGGTCTCGGCCAGCGCTTCCAGGGCGCGCATCCGCTCGTTCACCGAGCGATCTATCTCATCCGCCAGCAGCCCCACCACCGAATACTGCTGGGCAGACAAGGTGGCCAGCATTTCCTGCCTGAGCACATAACCCAGGCTGATGGTGCTGCCCCAGACAGCCAGCATCGCACCCAACAGAAGCCCCGCGGCCATCCGTGTGCGCATGGATCCGAAAAAATGCTGCCAAACCAGTCCCATTGTCTCTCCAGGACATTTCCGGGAATGTGCCCCGTCTTCCTGCGTGTTCGAGCTTAGCCCTGCCGGGGTATGAACGGGGAAGCCCATCCACCCAATATGGGCTCAAATCTGAAAATCCGGGGCATATGATAGCCATTCACTATCCGGTCCATCACCGGATTCAATTTGTGGATGAGGGCCACACCCCGTACGATGGAAGCGTCAATATGAAGGAAGGCCCGCCGGGGCACTTACAATACCCCCACAAGACCCCACAGAGATGTCTCCCCGGCGTGGCCCTTTTTCTTTTCTGCTGCCCCCTGGCCCTTATTGTCGGCAATGACAGGCTTCTGATTTAGCCCGCTCATCCCGCCATTTCTACCGCCCCTCTCCGGATGCTCCTTCAGAACCTGCTTTCGCCCCTGCCCCCGCCGGGCGTCGAAGAGCATTTCCAGACCCTGCTGTCCCGCTCCGGCCTGCGCCTCGAGCGCATCGTGTCGCATGGTCACGCCAGCCCTGCCGGCTTCTGGTACGAGCAAAGCGAAGACGAATGGGTGCTGCTGGTCCAGGGCCATGCCGAGCTGGCCTTCGGCGATGGCGAACAGCTGGCCCTGAGCCCCGGCGACTGGCTGCTGATCCCTGCCGGACGCCGGCACCGGGTCGCCGCCACGGGGCCGGACACCGTCTGGCTGGCCCTGCATCTGGCCACCTGAGCTACGCCTGGACGGCATAATTCGCTACTCTCTTGTCCTTTACCGTCCCGGAGTCACCCATGATTCGAAGCAAGCTCAGCCGCGTCGCCCTCGCCCTGGCCCTCGGTGTCACCATCGTCCCCGCCACCCCGGCCCTGGCTGAGGCCCCCCAGGTGAAGACCCAGGTCCCCGGCTACTACCGACTGGCTGTCGGTGACGTGGAAGTCACCGCCCTCTACGACGGCTACATCGACCTCGACACCAAGGTCCTCAACAATGCCACCCCGGCCGAGATCCAACGCCTGCTGACCCGCATGTTCCTGGGTGGCCAGAAGGTGCAGACTGCGGTCAACGCCTTCCTGCTCAACACTGGCGGCAAGCTCGTGCTGGTGGATGCGGGCGCCGCCAAGGCCTTTGGACCCACCCTGGGCTACATCGGCGACAACCTCAAGGCCGCCGGCTACACACCGGAACAGGTGGACGTGGTGCTGCTCACCCACCTGCACGCAGACCACGCTGCCGGCCTGCTCACGGCCGAAGGCAAGCCCCTCTTCCCCAACGCCGAAATCCGCGTGGCCCAGGCCGACAACGACTTCTGGCTGTCCGAGGAGATCGCCGCCAAGGCGCCTGACGGCTTCAAGCCCTTCTTCAAGCTGGCCCGGGAGTCGGCCGCCCCCTACCAGGCCGCCGGCAAGTGGAAGCCTTTTGCGGGCGAGGCCGAGCTGGCCCCCGGCGTGAAGGCCGTGGAAGCCAATGGCCACACCCCCGGCCACACCGCCTACATGGTCGAATCCAGGGGGCAGCGCCTGCTCATCGTCGGTGACGCGGTGCACAGCCACGCCGTGCAGTTCGCCCGCCCCGAAGTCGCCATCGAGTTCGACAGCGACAAGAAGAAGGCCATCGCTGCGCGCAAGAAGCTCTTCGCCCTGGCCGCCCGCGAAAAGCTGGCCCTGGCCGGCATGCACCTGCCCTTCCCGGGCCTCGGCCACGTGCGCAGCGAAGGCAAGGGCTACGCCTGGGTTCCGGTGGAGTTCAGCCCGATCCGCAGCGACAGGTAAGCCGCGTCCCCAGGCAGCAAAAAGGGCGACCCGAGGGTCGCCCTTTTTGCTGCCTGCAGGGGCAGGACTTACAGCCCGGCGTCAGCGCGCAGTGCGTCGGCCTTGTCGGTGTGCTCCCAGGTGAAGTCCACCTCGTCACGGCCGAAGTGGCCGTAGGCGGCGGTGCGGGAGTAGATCGGGCGCAGCAGGTTGAGGGCGGCGATGATGCCCTTCGGACGCAGATCGAAGTGCTTCTGCACCAGCTCGACGATCTTCTCGTCGGACACCTTGCCGGTGCCGAAGGTCTCGACCATCAGGCTCACCGGCCTGGCCACGCCGATGGCGTAGGCCACCTGCACCTCGCAGCGGTCGGCCAGGCCGGCAGCCACGATGTTCTTGGCCACGTAACGGCCGGCGTAGGCGGCGGAACGGTCCACCTTGGAAGGGTCCTTGCCGGAGAATGCACCGCCACCGTGGTGGGCTGCGCCGCCGTAGGTGTCGACGATGATCTTGCGACCGGTCAGGCCGCAGTCGCCGTTCGGACCACCGATCACGAAACGCCCGGTGGGGTTGATCAGGTAACGGGTGCCGTCGGTCAGCAGCTCCTTGGGCAGCACCGGCTTGATCACCAGCTCGATGACGGCTTCGGTCAGATCGGCGTGGGACACATCCGGGTGATGCTGGGTGGACACCACCACCGTGTCGATGGCCACCGGCTTGCCGTCCACGTACTTGACGGTGAGCTGGCTCTTGGCATCCGGACGCAGCCAGGGCAGGCGGCCGTCCTTACGCACTTCCGCCTGGCGCTGCATGATGCGGTGAGCGTAGTAGATCGGGAAGGGCATCAGGCTCGGCGTTTCGTTGGTGGCGTAGCCGAACATCAGGCCCTGGTCACCGGCCCCCTGGTCGAGGTCCAGGCCCTCGCCCTCGTTCACGCCCTGGGCGATGTCGGAGGACTGGCGGTTGATGGCGGTCAGCACCGCGCAGCTCTTGTAGTCGAAACCGATCTCGGAATCGTCATAGCCGATGCGCTTGACGGTCTCCCGGGCGATATCCATGTAGTTGATGTCGGCGTTGGTGGTGATCTCGCCGGAAATCACCACCAGACCGGTGGAAACGAGGGTCTCGCAGGCCACCCGGCCGAGGGGGTCCTGGGCCAGGATGGCATCCAGCACCGAATCGGAGATCTGGTCGGCGACCTTGTCGGGATGGCCTTCGGAGACAGACTCCGAAGTAAAGAGGAATTCACGTGCCATGGAAACACTCCAAAAAACAAAAAACCCCCGGTGTGTCGGCGTTGCCGTCTCGGGGGATTTTCGGAGCGGCGACGCTTTAGCAGTATTTTTTGGACTCGCCTGCGGCCTTTGAGCCTGGCAACCCCGCCCTGCAAGTTGTCGGATTAACTCGGCGGAATCACAATTATAGCTTTACGCACCCGGCCGTCAAAGCGGCCACGACCCGGCACCGTGATGGCCTCCATGATCTTCAAGTTTCTGGCCAGTCTTCCCCTTGGATTCCTGCAGGCCTTAGGCATCTTCGCGGGATGGGCGACCTACGCCCTATCACCCACCTACCGTCGGCGCCTGCGCGCGAATCTTGAGCAGGGGCTTGGCCAGGAGGCTGCACTCCGGCTGTGGCGCAGCGCCGTCGGCGAGGTCGGCAAGCAGGCGCTCGAGCTGCCCTGGGTGCTGCTGCGCCCCCAGGACCACCTCCGCGCCAAAATGGCCCAGGTCAGCGGCTGGCAGCACGTGGAAGCGGCTGAGGCCCGTGGTGACGGCATCCTCTTCATCACGCCCCACCTGGGCTGCTTCGAGATCGCCGCCCAGTACTTCTCCCTGCACAAGCCGATCACGGTGCTCTACCGCCCCCCGAAAAAGGCCGTCCTGCAGCCACTCATCGATGCCGGCCGCAGCCGTGGCAACATGCGCCTGGCGCCCGCCGACGTGGGCGGAGTGCGCCGCCTGATCAAGGCCTTGCGGGCCGGCGAGGCGGTGGGCATGCTGCCCGACCAGGTGCCCGGTGCCGGCGAAGGCGCATGGCTGCCGTTTTTCGGACGGTCTGCGTATACCATGACGCTCGCCGCGCGCCTCTCCGAGGTGGCCGGGGTGACCACGATCTTTGCCTGGGCCGAACGCCTGCCCGGCGGACGCGGCTTCCACCTGCACCTGCGCCCCGCGCTTCACCCCCTCGAGGGCGACACCGAAACCCGCGCAGCCGCCATCAACCGTGAGTTGGAAGCCCAGATCCACGAGAACCCTGCCCAGTACCTGTGGGGCTACAACCGCTACAAACGCCCCTCCGGCGCCCCCCCCGCCCCCGCAAACCGGAACCCCCAAGCATGAGTCGTCTCCTTGTCGCCCTCCTGTGGTTGATCCACTGGCTGCCCCTGTCCGTCCAGGCCCCCATCGGCCGCGGCATCGGCCTGCTGCTGTACTGGATCATCGCGCCGCGGCGGCGGGTGGTTAACACCAACCTGCGCCTGTGCTTCCCCGAACTGTCCGACTCCGAGCGCCGCGCACTGGCAAAGGAACACTTTGCCCTGGCGGGGCGCAGCCTGATCGAACGGGGCCTGGCCTGGTTCGCCCCTGAAGAACGCATCCGCCGGCTGGTGCGCATCGAAGGCGCGGAGACCCTCGCCCGCCTGATCGAACAACGCCAGCCGATCATCATGCTGACCCCCCACTTCCTGGGCCTCGACCTGGGCGGCACGCGCATTGCCGCCGACTTCGACTGCGTGAGCATCTACGCCCGCCAGCGGGACCCGGTGATCGACCGCTGGCTGTACCACGGCCGCAGCCGCTTTGGCAGCCAGGTGCTGCTGCGGCGGGACGAGAGCGTGCGCGCGTCGATCAAGGCGATGAAGGAAATCCGGCCTTTTTACTACCTGCCGGACATGGATAACGGAATCGAGGACTCGATCTTCTCGCCCTTCTTCGGCGTGCAGGCCGCCACCCTGTCGGCCCTGCCCCGCCTCACCCGCCTGGGCGGCGCGGTGGTGATCACCTGCGTGACCCGCATGCTGCCCGGCGGCCAGGGCTACGTGGTGACGCTGGGCGAACCGTGGACGGACTTCCCCAGCGGCGATGTGGACGCCGACACCCGCCGCATGAACGCCTGCATCGAAGACCTGGTGCGCACCATGCCAGCCCAGTATTACTGGGTGCACCGCCGCTTCAAGACCCGCCCGCCCGGCGAGCCGAAGATCTACTGAGCGAAACCTGTAGGGGCGGCTAAAGCCGCCCCTACGGCTCATCCTTCGCGGCCAGCTCCGCCAGCACCAGCGGAAACGCCGCACTGCCGACCAGGGCCACGCCGGACACCAGCAGCACCAGGCCGGCCCCCGACTCCTGCAGCAGGGGATGCAGATCGGCGCCCAGGCCGGCCAGCAGCAGCCCACCCGCGATCAGGCACAGCAGCCCCGGAATCCCCAGTAACCAGGCGCCTGCCGGAAGCCGCTTCAAGGCCACGCTCAGACCTTCCGGAAGACCACGTCCCACACCCCGTGGCCCAGCTTGATGCCGCGGTTCTCGAACTTGGTGAGGGGGCGATAGTCGGGCTTGGGCGCAAAGCCTTCGGCCGTGTTGGCCAGCTGGGGCTCGGCCGACAGCACCTCGAGCATCTGCTGGGCGTATTCCTCCCAGTCGGTGGCGCAGTGCAGATAGCCGCCCGGCGCCAGGCGCGAGGCGATCAGCTTGACGAAGGGCCCCTGCACCAGCCGGCGCTTGTGGTGACGCTTCTTGGGCCAGGGGTCGGGGAAATAGATATGCACCCCTGCCAGCGACGCCTCCGGGATCATGTCCCGCAGCACCTCCACCGCGTCGTGCTGGACGATGCGCAGGTTGCTGATGCCGCCTTCGTCGATCAGCTTGCACAGACTGCCCACGCCAGGCGCATGCACCTCGATGCCGACAAAATCATCATCCGGCCGGGCCTGGGCGATCTGGGCCGTGGCCTGCCCCATGCCGAAACCGATCTCCACGATGTGTGGCGCCTTGCGGCCGAACACCTGGGCCAGGTCCACCGGCTCCGGCCGGAACGGCAGGCCGACCTTGGGCATCATCTCGTCCAGGAAGCGGTGCTGGGCCTCGGACATGCGCCCCTGGCGCAGCACGAAACTGCGGATCGACTGGGAGGTCAGGCGGCCGGCGGGGGTCGGCTCGTCGCCGGAAACGGGAAGTTGTTCGTCACTCATGAGGGAATCCGTCAAACCAAAGCGGCGCACCCCAGGCGCGCCGCAAAATAACCCGGGGTGGCCTGCGCCACCCGGCAATCAGCTGCCGATCATGCCCGTGGTGGGCGAACTCGGACTGGCCGTGTAGAACTTCCTGGGCATGCGGCCGGCCAGGAAGGCCTCGCGACCTGCCTCGACACCCTTCTTCATGGCGCCGGCCATCTTCACCGGATCCTTCGCCAGCGCGATGGCGGTGTTCATCAGCACCCCGTCACAGCCCAGCTCCATGGCGATGGCCGCATCGGAAGCCGTACCTACGCCGGCATCCAGCAGTACCGGCACCTTCACCGCATCGCGCACCAACTGCACGTTCCAGGGATTGAGCACGCCCATGCCAGAGCCGATCAGGGACGCCAGCGGCATCACCGCCACACAGCCGATGTCCTCCAGCATCTTTGCCTGGATGGGATCATCGGAGCAGTACACCATCACCTCGAAGCCCTCCTTCACCAGCACCTGAGCCGCCTTGAGGGTCTCCGGCATGTTGGGGAAGAGGGTGTGCGGGTCGCCCAGCACCTCCAGCTTCACCAGCCGGTGGTCGTCCAGCAGCTCGCGGGCCAGGCGCAGGGTGCGCACCGCATCGTCGGCGCTGTAACAGCCCGCCGTATTGGGCAGGTAGGTGAATTCGGACGGCGGCAGCGCATCCAGCAGGCTGGGCGTATTCGGGTCCTGGCCGATGTTGGTCCGGCGGATCGCCACGGTCACGATCTGCGCCCCGCTGGCCACGACGGCCTCGCGGGTCTCGGTGAAATCCTTGTACTTGCCCGTGCCCACCAGCAGCCGGGAGGAATAGGCCTTGCCTGCAATCGTCAGCAAATCGTCCATCGAAGCGCCAGTCTGAAAAAATGAAAGAAGGGAGCCGGACAGCCTCAGCCGCCGCCCACCGCCACAACAATCTCGAGCCGGTCGCCATCCGCCAGCCCGGTCGTGGCATGCAGCCCGCGGGGCACGATCTCGCCGTTGCGCTCCACCGCCAGCCGCTTGCCGGCCAGCCCCATCTCGTCGAGCAGGGACGCCACCGTAGCCGGCCCCGCCAGCACGCGGGCCTCGCCGTTGATCGTGAGGGAAAGGGTCGAAATTGAAGCAGTCGTAGTCATGGCACGAAGTTTACCACGCCCGCCCGGTTGCTCTCAGACCGCCCGCCGCGTAGAATTACGGATCCCGAGCGGGCGTCGTATAATGGTAATACCCTAGCTTCCCAAGCTAGAGCCGTGGGTTCGATTCCCATCGCCCGCTCCAATTAGGCTTCCATGGAAATCCACTGAGTTCCATAAGCGGTTGTCAGAAAAGAATTTTTCGCTAGACAACATTCCAATGAGATCCACCGAAATCCACCCACTGCTGGACTAAATTAGTCCATCCGGCAGTCCATCAAAGCGGTTGTGTTCGAGTCCGGATTGTTCCTTGGGCCGAGCGGGTGCCGGGATGAGCATCTGACTCCTGACTCTGTTCAGGAGCAAGCATGGCACTCACCGACATGTTCGTCCGGCAGGCAAAGGCCACCGGAAAGGACTACACGATCCCCGATTTCGACGGCCTCTCGTTGGCGGTCTCGGACAAGGGCACCAAGTCCTGGCACTTCCGCTACACCTGGCTGGGCCAACAGAAGCGGATGTCCCTGGGGACGTACCCGGAGATCAGCCTGCGCGAAGCGCGCGAGCGCCGCGACAACGCGCGGGCGCAGGTGGCCAAAGGCATCAACCCACAGCGGCAGCGAGAAAAGGATCGGCACATCGCCACCCAGGCCGAGCAGAACACCTTTGAGGCGGTGTACGACAAGTGGCTCGCCTTCCGGGCGCAGGGGCGCCTCAAGAAAGGCCGGCAGACCACGCTGTCGATGATCCCGCGCATCTTCAAGAACGACATCCTGCCGAGCCTGCGCAAGCGTTCGATCTACGAGATCACCCGCGCCGACCTACTTGAAATCGTCGGCCGCATCGAGAAGCGCGGCGCGCCATCCATCGCCGAGAAGGTGCGCACCTGGTTCAACCAACTCTTCCGGTATGCCCTCGTGATCGTGCCGGGCCTGGAACAGAACCCGGCCTCCGACCTGGATGTGGTCGCCATGCCCCAGCCGCCGGTACGCCACAACCCCTTCCTGCGCATGCCCGAATTGCCCGAGTTCTTGCAGTTGCTGCGCAAGTACCCCGGCAAGCTGAAAACGCAGCTTGGCCTCCGCCTGCTGTTGCTGACCGGCGTGCGGACCGGGGAACTGCGGCTGGCGACGCCAGAACAGTTCCACCTCGACGATGGCCTGTGGATCATCCCGCCGGAGGTGGTGAAACAGCTGGAATTGAAGATGCAGAAGGAGAACGTCCGGCCGGAGGACATCCCACCCTACATCGTGCCGCTGTCCGTGCAGGCGATCGAGATCGTTCGGCACATGCTCGACCAGTTCAAGCCAGCCCAGACGTACCTGTTCCCGGGGGACAAGAGCCTCAAGCAGCGCATCAGCGAGAACACCCTCAACAAAGCACTGCATCGCTTGGGATACAAGGGCCGGCTGACCGGCCACGGCATCCGCGGAACCATCTCGACCGCACTCAACGAACTGGGGTATCCCGAGAAATGGGTGGATGCACAGCTTTCCCACGTCGATCCCAACCAGGTTCGCGCAACCTACAACCACGCCAAGTATGTGGAGCAGCGCCGACGCATGATGCAGGACTGGGCGGACCGGCTGGACCTGTTCGAGCAGGGGCAGGTCGAAGCGGCCAGTACGCTGCTGTCCATTAAACTGGATGGCTTTCCCGTGGTCGCCACCGAAGCGGAGGCGCAACCGTTGTCGGCGGCCAGGGCTGCTCCCACGCTGGTGGTGTCGCAACCGCTCCAGGGGGCCATGGCGCTGGCCACGGCTCCGGTGCAGCGCCTTTCCGCAGTGCGCGTGCCCAAGATCGAGCCGGCCATCTCCAACGTCCAGCGCGAGCGGATGATCCTGCTCGACATTCTGGAGGCTCCGCACAACCTGTCGGTCGCCGACTATGCCAAGCTCGCAGGCAAGTCCCGTCGCTGGATCACTTACGAAATCCAGGCCGGCAACCTCCTGTCGATCAGCCTGGGCAACCGGGGACAGCGCGTGCCGGATTGGCAGCTCGATCCGCTCAAGCGCCGCCTGATCCAGACCATCCTCAAGCAGATGCCCCCGGGAATCGACACGTGGCACATCTACCATGCACTCACACGGCCGAGCGATCTCTTCCAAGGGCAGTCCCCCATCGAGGCAGTGACGCTGGAGAATCTTCACCTCGTCGTTCATCTGGTATGCAGCGCTGTCAGCGAAAGGGTGGTGCAACGCGATAGTCGGACTCCACAACTGTCCCGGTACGCCTAGCGATACGCGCGATGGCGAACTTGCACAGCAAGATGCCGCGTGCCGCTTTCGTCTGGAAACACGCGAACGTACGATGGACGCCTGATCACGCCGACCTGGTCTCCGTGATCTTCGCCGCCCGTTCGGCAAACCTCTCGACAGCCGGCACACACCCTCGCGACGGCAGCAGCAACTGGGTTCGGATGAGATAGGGACCGTCGGCCAGGGGGCGCATGGCAACACCCCAGCCACGTGCCTGCGCGATGCGCGATCGGGGCGCAATGCCGACACCGTAGCCTGCCGCCACCAGCAGAGCCATGAGTTCGAAGGAATTGACCTCCCGGGCAGAACGGTCTTCAGGCCCAATGACAGCATCAACCTGCTGGCTCAGCGCTTCACATGCCCGTGGGCACCACCGAACCAGTGGATAGTGCAGCAGCGCATCCAATGACACCTCGACGTGGGCAAGCAGCGGCGAGCGTAACGGAACCGCCAAAGCCAGTTCGTCACCCCAAAGTGGCTGAGTGTCCAACGCCAGGTGCGTTGACGTCGCCCTCACCGCCATGCCCATGTCGCAATCGCCGTTTTCCAGGCCACGGACCAGATCGCCGGCAGTGACCTCCTGCAGCAGGACGAGGGTTTCCGGCTCCTCGGCACGTTGCAGGGCAAGTAGGGTCGCCAGCTGTGGCGACAGCGCGTCAGCCGAAACGGCGAGTTTGAGTATCGACGATTGGCTGGGGGCACTCATGGATGCCATTTCGTGATGGAGGCCAGACCGTGGCAGCAAGCATCATAGCAAAGAGTTAAATTTAACGTGGTTAAAAGTATCGCGATATTCGACGCTTTTGCCGATGCAAAAGCGTACTGTCCAGCGAGGCCGCCCTGTCGGATCGACCACCTACGAACCTGAGCCTGCGCTGGCCTTCGGCCTGGCGGTTCGTGCGGCACGGATGGAACAGGGAATGGCTCAGGAGGAGCTGGCGTCGTTGGCGGAAATCGAGCGCTCCCACATGGGAAAGATAGAACGGGGTGAGCACATGCCCACGCTGGCGCTGATCCTCAGAATCGCCGGGGCTCTGAACAGAAGTGCCGCTGATCTGATCGCTGTGACGGAGGATAACCTGCGCTCGGGGCCAAAGACGTAACCGGTGAACGGCACCGGGCTTTGCCTGTTACTCGTCGATTTGAGCGTGTAGACGCGCCATAAAGCGGTCCAGAGGTATGGCGCAAGGGGTGTCCGCGCCACTGTCCGGTCGTAACAGGTACGTGGTGTGGGTGACATTTTGGGCCGCGAGAGGACGAGTCACCACGTCGGGGCGATGACAAACTCTGATTCGTGCAGCGTTCGCGAACCCAACGCCATAACCGGCTGCGACCAGCGTCAGCATCATGTCCATCGAGGCGACGTGCTCGACGGCGCCGGGTTTGCCCGTCGCGGTGTGCAGCAATCGATCCAGCTCGCAATTGCTCCGCCCGAACAACCGGGGATCAGCCATTACGAGCGGATAACGCACCAACTCCTCCAAGGGCACCTGCTTGTGAACGAGCAGCGGATGCCGTGCCGATACGGCCACGACCAGCGGATCAATCCAGATCGGTTCGGCAACGATTCCATCCCCGACGTCGGTGGTATGTGCAAACCCCACATTGAAGCTGCCCGAACGCAGTCCGCGCACCTGCTCGGCCAGCGTCGCTTCTGTCAAACGTATCTCGACTTCCGGATCTTCCTCGCGACAGCGTGCGAGAAAGCCAGATAGCCGCGGATCGATGCAGCCGCAGGGGACGGCGATGCGAAGAATCCCCTGATAGCCTGACGAAACCGCTTTTACGTTTTCACGGGCAAGTTCCAGCGTCGAGAACAACCGAAGCACATCCTGGAGATAAACTGCACCGGCCTGTGTCAGCCGTGTGCCGCGGCGGTCACGATCGAATAGCAGTGCGCCAAGTTCGTCTTCGAGCTCCTTGATGGTACGGGACAGGGGGGACTGCTCGATATGCAGCCTTTCAGCAGCACGGGTGAAGTGCAGTTCCTCCGCCAGGACAGCGAAGCAGCGAAGGTGGCGCAACTCCATGGTTTGTCCTCCATCGTGATGTTACCGTACGGTTCCACTTGCAGCCTCGGGATACTTGCAGTTCTAGTCAAATCACGAGGACTGTCGGTTGGACCGCCTATCCAGAAGCGATGAATTACTCGTCAGGCGCTACTGAAATACTAGACGGGAACCCAATGGGATTTGCTCGCAGCCTCGCGTCCAAGCCGTTCCGAACCAGGTATGTTTGACCCGTTCAATAACAGCCAAGGCGTGCGTCAGATCGATATGGCTGTACGGGCCGGTACGTGGTGGATAGGCGCGGTCGGTAGCGATACCACAGTAGATCTGCACAGCCTTCCGAGTCAGACGGGACGCGGGGCGGAAGAGCGCAAAGGAAGGCGACTTTCCTTCGCAACTAAAACAGCCCTTTCATTGGACGCGACCACGACCATGCAGGCGATACACGATGAGGCTATGTGAGTCTTGTATAAGAAGGACTTGGTTCCACAACCAGCGGTAACGCCTTCATGAGACCATCAACTCGATTTCTCCTTCCAATCAATTCGGACGCATTACCCAATTATCTGGAAGAAGAAATTTCGCCGGATGCGCAGAACGCTCAATCAATGCGGCTTGCTAAGAAAGTCTACAACCAATCTACAAAAGTCATTGGCGGCTTCAATTTGCACCCAGTGCCCACAGCGAGCAAAAGAATGCAACTGGACGTTCTCCAATAGTTGAAAAAGACGAAGACTGCTTGACAGTGGTACCACCTGGTCATCACGGCCGTGAATCAAAAGCACCTCATTCGCGAGGTTGCGAATTTGCTCATCCGAGCTCGCCAGTGCGTCAACCCAGCGCTGCCGAGGAGCGGGGAACATACTGCCGAATGACTCTTGAAAGCCTGGCCGAATGCTTGCCTCATAACGCAGTTTTGCAAGTTCATCATTCACAAGCGAACGATCGAAGGCAAATATATCCAGCAGGTTGCGCATTTTTTCAATTGACGGCGTATAACCCCAAACTGCATCCAGCCCAGGGGTAAGTTCAAAATGTGTTCCTGCTGCGCCCATCAAGACCAAACGGCCAACGCGTTCGGGGTGCTTAACGGCGGTTGCGATTGCAAGGGCACCACCGAAAGAATTCCCAATAAAATCTGCACGCTCGATTTTTAATGCGTCAAGCATACCTATGATGTGCCCAACCCAATTATCCTTTGAGTAGATGTAATTCTTCGGGCGCTCTGTAAAACCGAACCCCGCCATATCCGGTGCTATGACGCGAAATAATTGCCCCAGTGTTGGCAACACCAAGCGCCAATTTGCATAAGCGCTGACACCTGGACCCGATCCGTGAATAAGAAAAACAGGATCTCCTGTTCCGAGCTCGTGATAATTGGTCTTAATTCCAGCAGCGACGATTTCTTTTCCAATTTCTACGTTGGTCATTTCAATTTCCTAGTTAATTCACCATAAAATATTAAAACAGGTAGAATCTTGTAATTTTAAGATTTGCACAACCATGACAATTTCAACTTAATATCAAACCTAAAAACGATAAGTGAAGGCAAAAGTGGCACTATCTTGGGCGTGATTTATTTCGATAGGAGCAGACGTGTTTGGCAATGAAGAGTTTTGCATCGTCTTTTTAAATGAATGAGTCCAAGCAAAATCAAAACTACTCATAGGTGTAAGTTGGTAACCAAAGCCAAGAGTCCCGAATCTATTTGGAATGGCAGGGATTACAGCCAATACCGTGTCCGATCTCAAAGCCTGTGTAGTAACACGAGCACCTCCGCGCAATGTCCATTTTCCGGAAGTGTAGGCGACACCCAACGACAATGCAGTCTGGTCCTTATAGTTTTGAGGCAGATCAATATCGATATTTTGACCAGCGTTTGAAACAAAGGAGACATGAATATCTTTTACTGCATGTTTCCAGAATACCCTGGAGATATCCGCCACGACCATCCACTGATCGTCAAAACGATGGCTTATTCCGAAATTCAATTGTGCCGGCGATTGGAAGTCTTTAATACGAATCTTTCCATCTAGCTTGACTTGGCCTACCAAGCCGTCAATTGCGGTAAGGGTAGCACTCCCAGTCATGTCATCAAGATGTGTTTCAAGAACGTACGAAGCACCTAGGATCGTATCCTTGCTGACCTTGTACGTCAGGCCGATTTTCCCTCCCCAGCCCCAGGCGTCGGCGCCACTCGCAATTGGCTCATTCTTGGTGAAGCTCAAATGCGCACCACGCATATCTGGCAACCCTCCAAGCACAGGGATCAAACTTCCCTGCGCACGCCCGGCGCCAATTAGGGAACCCACTTGATCGGCCCCGAGGAGCATATCTAAATTCAGTCCCTGCCACACTGCATCCACGCTTGCGCCAACGGCAAGACTATCAGTCATCTGAAAGCTTGCGGCCATGGGTATATTTAGTGTCAATAAGCGACTTGAATTTTCCAAACCCGTATCCAATCCACCTGTTGCACGTGAAAGAAAGCTATCCTTTCCGTACTCTGTGCCTACTCCGCCACGTGCAAAGGCTCCAATACCGAATGCAAATCGTTCGGCACGATAAGCATATGCCATTTGCGGAGCCGCATAGGGTCCTCGGTTGCTGGAATGCTCTTTGGATTTTGCGGATTCGCCCGTCGCGGTGTTCTTGATTGATAGATCTGCAAAAATGACGTCCATTCCAAGGTGCATTTCCTCCCCAGGCTTGCCAAGGGATAAGGTAGCGGGATTTGTCATCATGCCGGCCGCACCGACGTCAAAGGCTGTAGCGGCCCCACCCAATGCCCCAGAAACTGGACCATGACCGACAAAGCGATAAACATCGCTTGTTGTCGCCAAGGCAGTATAGGATACCCCTGCTAGAGCAACGCCCATTACACTAGATTTAAGATTGAATTGCATACAGCCTCCTCCATTTTTATATGTTAATTAAAGAAATCAACCCCGTTTTTTCTAAGCGGTGGCTTACTTCCTGTTCTGTTTAATTGCTTCTGATTATTGATCTCGAAAATCCGAAATTCTTACTTCTCGTTCGTAACCGGTGGTTACGTAGTAAAGTGGTCAATCGGGCCCCCTTTGGTGTCAATGTTGTAAGAAATCGATCAACAAGCGATTAAACTCTTCAGCATGTTCCCATTGCGCCCAGTGACCGCACCGAGGCAAGACATGCAAGCGCGCATCATGGATGTGCCAAGCCAACTTCAATCCATGGTCAAGAGGTACGAAGCGGTCGTCGCGCCCCCAGATGACAAGCGTTCCTGCCTTGATCTCTCCTAATCTCGATGTAACGTCCCAAGCACTCAATGGCACGCGTTGCGTACTGACAAGAAAATTTCGAAGGTGTACTTGATTATGCTGAATCGCCCGCCAGCGGCCCTCAATCAGTTCATCGGTGATCTGGGTCTGATCAAAAACAAATACCGATAGCATTTGCTTCAAATTTTCAAGCGTAGGCTCGGCATACAGCTTGAAAAGCAATTTGATGCCTTCCATGGGCATCGCGGAAAAAAGACTCGAGCCAAGCCCCCCCGGCCCCATCAGAATGAGCTTACCGATGCGCTCCGGATATTCGATGGCAAAATTCAGTGCGGTGGCCCCCCCCATCGAGTTGCCCACCAGGTGCGCTTTTTCGATGTTTAGGGCATCCATCAAACCCTTGACGGCGCGTGCGTTCACCAGACCTCGCTGTTCGTCCATTACGACGGGGTCAGACTTATTAAATCCTGGTGAGTCCTTCAAAATCACGCGATAACCTGCTTGAACCAGCGGGCCCAGATTGCGGCTATAGTTACTCCATCCACCTGCCCCGGGCCCACCACCGTGCAACATGATGACGGCCTCGCCGTCGCCAGCTTCGTTGAAATGAACCTGGAAGTCTTCAAATCCCTTCTCGTTGATCTTGGCAAACCTGCTGGTTGTAGATTCCGTATATTGATTCATTTGCATCTCTCCCCCTGTTAAATATATAAAAGGCTCAGCGCCAAGTGGCATTATGCGGAGGCAATAGAGCGATCCTTGGCCATGGTGATGGCGGTATCCTCGATCATGTCCTCCTGCCCGCCGACCATACCGCGGCGGCCCAGCTCGACCAGAATGTCGCGGGCCGGCACGCCGTACTTGGCGGATGCCCGCTTGGCAAAGAGCAGGAAGGAGCCATAGACCCCGGCATAACCCAGGGTCAGCGCATCACGGTCGATGCGGATCGGGAAGTCCATCATTGGCACCACGAGGTCTTCGGCAACGTCGGTGATCTTGGCGACATCGACACCGGTTTCGATGCCCATCAGGCTGCACACGGCGATCAGGACTTCCATCGGCGTATTACCGGCACCGGCACCGAGGCCGGCCGCAGCAGCATCGATGCGGTTGGCGCCGACTTCAATGGCGGCGATGGAGTTGGCGACGCCCATGGCCAGGTTGTGGTGGCCGTGGAAGCCGAGTTCGGTTTCCGGCTTGAGGGCAGCGCGCACAGCACCGAGACGTTCCTTGACGCCTTCCGGCAGCAGGTGACCGGCCGAGTCGGTGACGTAGATGCAGTTGGCGCCGTAGCCTTCCATCAATTTGGCCTGCTTGACCAGGCCTTCGGCGCTGTTCATGTGGCTCATCATGAGGAAACCGACGGTGTCCATGCCGAGCTTGCGGGCCATGGTGATGTGCTGCTCTGAGACGTCAGCCTCGGTGCAGTGGGTGGCGACACGGATGGTGTTGACGCCGAGGTCGCGCGCCATCTTCAAGTGGTCGACGGTGCCGATGCCGGGGAGCAGCAGGGCGGAGACCTTGGCGTTCTTCATCTTGGGGATGACGGTGCCGAGGTATTCTTCATCGGTATGGGCCGGGAATCCGTAGTTGACCGATGACCCACCGAGGCCATCGCCGTGGGTGACTTCGATCAGCGGAATGCCAGCGGCATCAAGGCCGGTGGCGATGGACACCATCTGGTCGAGGCTCATCAGGTGGCGCTTGGGATGCATCCCGTCGCGTAGGGTCATGTCGTGGACGGTAACGGTCTTGCCTTTGGCGGTCATGATTATTTTCTCCGTATCAGTTGGAACCGCAACCGGCCAGTTTGGGGGAACCGGTAGCAACCTTGGGTTCGAGGGTGAGGCGACCAGCAATAATTTCTTCGGCGAACATTTCGGCGGTACGGGCACCGGCAGCAGTCATGATGTCGAGGTTACCGGCGTAGGTCGGGAGGAAATCCCCGAGTCCGGTGACTTCCATGTAGACGGACACACGGTTGCCGTCGAATACTGGGCCGTTGACCAGGCGATAGCCCGGCACGTATTTCTGGACTTCCTTGATCATGGCGTGGATGGATTCAGTTATTTTTTCCTGATCGGGCGCGGTTTCGGTCAGGCAATGCACGGTGTCGCGCATGACAAGCGGTGGTTCGGCCGGGTTGATGATGATGATGGCCTTGCCTTTTTTGGCGCCGCCGACCTTTTCGACGGCACCGGCGGTCGTGCGGGTGAATTCGTCGATATTCTTGCGGGTGCCGGGGCCGGCGCTCTTCGAAGAGACAGTGGCGACGATTTCGCCGTAAGCGACCGGCTGGACACGGGAGACGGCAGCGACCATCGGGATGGTGGCTTGTCCGCCGCAGGTGACCATATTGACGTTCATTTCGCGCTTGCCGACGTGCTCGACGAGGTTGACCGGCGGCACGCAGTAGGGGCCGATGGCCGCCGGCGTCAGGTCGATCATCAGGACGCCGAGCTCATTGAGCTTACGACTATTCTCGGCATGGACGTAGGCGCTGGTCGCATCGAAGGCGATCTGGATGCTATCGGCGAGGACATGCGGCAGGAAGCCATCGACGCCGGTGGCACAGGTCTTGAGGCCCATGTCGGCGGCGCGCTTGAGGCCTTCGGATTCGGGGTCGATGCCGATCATCCACACCGGTTCGAGGAAGGGGCTGCGCTTAAGTTTGTACAGAAGATCGGTGCCGATGTTGCCCGGGCCGATCAGGGCGCACTTAATCTTGTTCATTAAAACTCCAATTCATAAAGCATAGATTTGACATGCACATATACACAATTCTTTTGGCGGTGGCGTTATTTGCATGGCACGTCCCCCTGCAAACTTAGCCTATTGGAAATCAGTATTGCTGAGGAATACCGCAACACACGGAGTGGCATAGTGACTTAGTGGCGTCCAATAACCCCACGTCAATGGCTATCCAGTCAGACAAAGGAGACGGAACAACTACCGATACCTCCAATTGCCACACGATAATGGTCGCCTGCATGAATACTAAACATACTCGCAAGCGCCCCAGAAAGAATAATTTCTCCTGCCTTAAGTGGAATTCCCAGGCCACCAAGTGTATTCCCCAACCAAACTACAGCATTGATAGGAGACCCCAACGCCGCCGCCCCTGCTCCTGTCGCCACAATCTCACCATTTTTTTCCAAGACCATGCCACAAGTTGTTAGATCAAGCTTCCTCGGATCGGCCATGGTGTTTCCGAGCACGAATAGGCCGCAGGAAGCGTTGTCTGCTACCGTATCCTGTATCTGGATTTTCCAGTCCCGAATACGCGAATCGACAATTTCAAAGCAAGGCATAACAAAATCGGTAGCCGCAAGGACGTCGGCTGCGCTGATTCCTGGCCCCATCAAGTCGCGCTTTAACACAAAGGCAATTTCGCCTTCAATTTTGGGCTGAATAAGCGATTCAATTGGAATGCGCGCTCCGTCACAGATAGACATTCCATCGAGCAAATACCCAAAATCAGGCTGATAGACCTTGAGCAGATCCATTACAGGCCGACTTGTGATTCCAATTTTCTTTCCAACAATTCTCTCTCCTGCTTTTTGGCGGCAGGAAATCATCCGTAACTGAATTCTGTAAGCGTCATCAACTGAGATACCGGGATAACGGTTGCTCAAAGGCTCGAGCATTCTTTTTGCACATAATGCGTCGTAAAGCTCGTCTCCCAGCTTGGTGACAATATCTTCATCCATCATGCCATTCAATCTCCTATTCGGAACTTTAGTAAATCACCCGTCTGCCGTCATAGACCGATAGCTTTTGTTTAGAAAATCATTCAGCTATCACTTTGTCCTAAAGGCGTTTTCCTATTCCCCCCAAACATCTGAAAATCCACCGTTTGGGAAGAATAGTTTGATCACACGCTATTTTTGTTTCCGGAGCGACTTGTGCCCCCACATGGCTGTGCGACTGTGGCGGGTCATTGTCCAGTTGCAATCGTCAACAGCACGAGCGCCCCAACCAAATTCCATTTCGAATCCTGATGGCGTCCGGGCATAAAATGAAACCATATGGTCGTTTACATGCCGGCCAATAGTGGTGGTCAGGTAGCTATTGGGCTTTTCTTCAGCAACTCCAAGATTGGAATCGGTAGTTTGGTAATCAAAACCGTCCAAACGATCACATGCATGCCCAACGTCATCCAGCGTGGCGGCTTGGAGCATGAAATGGTGGATGCGCTTAGGCATGGGGGCTTCAGCGATTGCCATGGTATGGTGACGTCCATTGCAATGCAGAAAGTGGCCACGTACCGTCATATCCGGACCTAAAGGAATATCGATTACGTCCGACAATTTAAAGCCAAGCACGTCAACGTAAAATGACAAACCCTTGACAACATCTGGAACGGCATAAAAATAGTGCCCCAACCCTTGGTCTCCCGTTTGAAAGCCTGTTACGCCGGTTGGCGAAACAAAGGGTTTTTCGTAGGAATCCCCCGCGCCATAGAAGATTTCTATTTGCATGCCGAACGGGTCTTTGAAGGCAATCAGATCAAGCACATCGCGCTTTTTCGCGAGATCGCCAACATCGCTTATGATTTTTACTCCAGCTTCCTGAAGTCGGACACGCATTTTTTCTAGAGCACTAGGATTAGCAACTTCAAATCCTGCAAATGCCAGATCATCCAAGTCGCCTTGTTCTACGCCAATACGCCAGCTTCTCGAATCCATTCGAAAACGGGCCTGTTCATCTGTTGAGCATGGCGTTTCCATCAAACCGGCCAGCTTGGTGAGATACCGCCGCCATTCCGGAACATCGTTTACGGAAAACCCCATATAACCCAATGCCTTGATCTCCATCCTATTTCTCCTTGGTTAGTTATGAATCACTTCTGTAGTTTCAGTTTCTCTTCAAGATCTTTGCCACCAACTGCAGAGAAGAGGCCGCGAACGCCCATCCCACCGTCGTAGTTGAGAACAGCGCCGGTGGCTGGAGCTGCATCTCCGTGGTTGGCAAAAAATACATACGCTCCGGTGTACTCCCTCACATCGGGCATTCGACCAATTGGGAGGACGGATTCAAGTAATTCGCCAAGCGGAATACTCGAAATGGAACGATCCCCCATGCCCAACGATTGCGGGCCGCGTAAATCCGTTGCCATGCCTCCAGGCGCTACACCATTGACGCGGACATAGGGGGCCAGTTCAAAAGCAAGCTCTTTTACAACACCAATCAGTGCATGCTTCGATGCGGTATATAGCGGGCCGCCGCCATTGGGATAAAAGCCAGCATTTGAAATCGTGAATATCACCCCCCCCCGACTCGAAACGAGATAAGGAAGAGCAGCCTTCACCGCGAGGAGACCGGATTTGACATTGATTTGAAAGATTTCGTCGAAAGACTCATCGATCCTTTCGTCTGGGATATCCACCAACGGGGTGTTGTAATCCCAGATTCCAACATTGGGAATCAGAGTATTGATCTTTCCAAAGGAATCCACGCACCGCTGGACTGCGGTTTTATTGTCAGCCAGCAAGCGGGCATCACCCGCGACTCCGATCACCCGCCCTGGATGCATCGACTCTAGTTCTTGGATGCCTTTCTCGGATCTGTCGAGCACCCCTACCTTTGCACCTTCTGTAACGAAGCGTTCGACGAGCGCACGACCAAGCCCAGATGCACCGCCTGTAATAAAGACAACCTGATCTTTCAGATTCATTTTGCTATCCCCAAATTGAAGCGCGACATACATTCCATATTTTGTCCGTAGTCATCATCTAGGCGGTTACGGTTCGCGCCGCATTCCCCTTGAGTAGTTCGCGGATGCTGATATCCGTATCAGCGAGGTGGTCAGGCACTATCTCTATTTCGGACATCACTAAACGGCTTACGCCACCGAAGTCCTTGGTCGAATTAATCGCCACCGCAGCCAGCGCCTTGCCGTCCAAAACCCGGAACAGCACGGTTTGCTGATTGGGTTCGAACTCGCCGCGCTGCACATATTCACCGGGTCCCTGCATATCCCCAATCATCTGGATGCGGTGCCCTGCGATCTCGGTCCACGATGTAGCGACTTGGGGCACCGGATTGTATTCGCCTAGCATCGCGGCTACCGCCGCTTCCGCCTGTTGCTGCGAGTTGATATAGGTCTCTAGCGCGCGGCGGCCCCCGTGCCTTAGGGGCCACACAGCTACGTCGCCAGCGGCGTAAATATCGGGCGATGATGTTTGTCCGCACGCATCGACAACTACGCCTTGATTGCAGGCGACGCCAGCTGCATTCAACAGGGTATCTTCCGGATCGCCGCCAATGCTGACCAATACGAGTTCGGCTTCCACCTCTCTGCCATCAGCAAACACCAGCGAACGCACACTGCGCTCACCGCTAAGATGCGAAATATGCGCATTCAATTCGATGCGAACGCCCATTGCCTCGAGTTGCTCGCGGCACCACGCGCCAATTTGCCGGCCTAGAACGCGCGTCAGTAACTCATCGGCGCATTCCAGGATCGTGACTTCAAGTCCCGCTTTGCGCGCGGAGGTCGCCACTTCGCAGCCGATCAGACCGCCACCGATAATTACGAGCGATTTCGCCGCCGTGAAGGCCTGGCGTAACGCGGCGCAATCCGCGAAGTTGCGAAGGCTGAACACGCCTTCCAGATTGCCGCCAGGAATAGACAGCTTGCGCGGTCGCATTCCGGTGGCGAACAAAAGCCGGTCGAAGTCCAGGCTCAAACCTGAGTGCAGGGTTACAAGGCGCTCCTTGGCGTTGATCGCAAATACGGGGTCGCCCAGATGCAGTTCAATCCCTTCGCTCTCAAACCACGCGGCCTCCATCAGCAGAGGCGGTATCTCCTGCGCCCCCCCTAGAACCCCTTTTGACAATGATGGGCGATCATAGGGCAGCTGGGATTCATTGCCGATCAGATGAATCCGCCCGGCATATCCCCTTGCACGAAGGGCGCGCGCAGCCGTTGTCCCGGCGAGTCCCGCGCCAACAATGACGATACTCTTGATCATTGGGCAATATCTCCGGCGCTAAAATCAATGTAAACAGCATTTCCTTCTACATGTATCGGAAAGACTTTCAGCGGTTCAGTCGGTGGATATGCCTTGACTTTTCCTGTCCGAACGCAGAATTTCCCGCAGTGCAGCGAACACTCAACGACATCCCCGTCCAAGTACCCTCCTTCGGACAGAGACCAATCGCCGTGAGTGCAACGATCTTGTGTTGCAAATAGTTCTCCGTCTACATTGAAGATCGCCACATCGAATTCTTCGCCAGAAACTTTGAGCGCTTCGCCGACAGGGATATCACTAACCTCACAAACTTTCTCAAAACCCATAATTCCTTACCTCGTAGATTGGACTTAACTTTTCAATCCGCTCAATTTCTTTCTGCATCAACAGCACGGGGTTGACTCAAGCGGTCGCCTACCTGGCGCCAGAGGCTGATTCCCCATATGATCCACACCAAATGAATAGCAAGTGTAGTAAGCCCAAACCACAGGGTCTCGCTACTTAAGACCATGCTATAGACATCCCACATTGCGTCGAAAATCTCGATGAACACAACGACAGGAATAATGCCTGCATAGCGAATGGGTTCGCGCAGGGCCCAAAGAGCGAGCACCCCCACAGCGCCAAGCTGCATCCCGACCACGAGCCACGCATCCTGAAGTAGCATCATGAGTTCCCCTTGAAAGCCATTTCCGACAGAGGGGTACATCAGCATCAGGACGGCAGCACTACGGGCAGGAAGCAGTCCCAAAAAATTTAGTAAATAAAAAATGCCGATTGCAGCCAGGAACCAGCGGATTGCTTTATCGTTCATTGCTTCCTCCTGAACGACAGGATTCACACCCCCGGTGCGAACCCTGTCGTCGGTTCTCCGATACCCCAGCCTTAGAAGAACATGCTCAGATTGTTGGCCGTGATCGTGCCTTGATCGAGCAATACTGTGCGCTTGTCGATCTTGAAACCCAGACCATCATTTGCCCGTAGGAGAATATCGCGACGCTCCCCGACGTAAATGTCAGTCATTCGTTCAAGACGATTGCGATAGCACAAGAAGGCGGAACTCACTTCGAGCTTCTCAGCTGACACTTCGCGCACAATCACATTAGTGATCATGTGACGGGATCGGGAAGGGGGGTCTTCGGTCCAGTTAAGGCCTGACAACCTGCCACGGATACGGGCAGTCAATCGACTGTGGTCTTCGTCGAAGTGGGCGTTACATCCCGGACCGTAGTACTCCAGGTTCGAATTTTTTGTGGTCTGAGTGGTCCGAATTGGAACCCAATAATGGATGTCCTCAGTGAGCAGGGTTAACCATTCTTGATATTTACGATGATCAAGAAGTTGCGCTTCCCGATAGTAAAACTGTTCGACTGCGTTTTGGAGCTCAAGACTCACAGGCTTTTCGAGATAATTAAACGGTTGTGTCAATTCTATGGACATGGAACGTCTCCATCATTTCGTTTGGATCGAAGTATCAGCAAGACTGGCCTGACAAGTTGATCTGTTTGGTTAGTGCGGAACGAATAGCAATGTGGCCGGTAGTAAATTACGGCTTGAGGGTTTCCCAACTCGGCTCGGACATCATGCGGCTCCAATGGTGATAAAAGCCGCGCGCAGCCTCCTCGCCGTAGACGTAGCTAGTCTTCCCTGGGAAATCTGGATTGTTTGCATTTGGTTTACCGACACCCATTGATGCACAGAAGGGTTGGCTGCGGGCCACATGCCCCCGCAAAACACGCTGCACTTCAACCCAATTTTCACCATCGTCCTGCTCGAAAGTTCCACCCTGGTTGAAGGTCAAGATATTCATTCGGCGATATTCATCCTTGATTTCCTCGGGGGCATCAGCATCGACTACGATGAACGACCAGACTTCGAGTTCGTTCGGTCCACGTGGATGCCAAGTACGAACAGTATTGATGCCCGGCAGGAATGAACAGGTCGGGAAGATGGTCATGTGCTGAGCAACCATGCGGTTCGCAGGCAGTTTGTTACCGAGCCGCGCCTGTGCACGTTCAGCGGCCGGACCCTTTGTCCAATAGTCCACAACTTTAGGCCCCATAATTGCGTACAGCAGGGAGAAGTCGTCATTGAACCACCCCGTTCCATGACCACCCCACGCTGCACGGAATTGGTTCCCAGTGACAGGCAGCTTTACGTCGGATAGGTCTTGATCGGGACGTAGGCTGGAAACGACACCGGCCACATGCGACATAGTGCACGCGTGATACATGTCGCTACAAAACTGCTCGGCTGCGAATTTCCAATTGCATGGAATAACGGTCCGCTGCATCCCGGTAATCACTTCAGTCCCAGCCTCGGTACGGTCCAGCATCACATCCATATATGGCGTGGCGTCACTGAGATAGTCCATCAAGGCCGGCGCCTTTGCATCCCAATTGGCGAATACCAAACCCTTGTAGGTATCTACCCGCGCCTGCAGCGGACCCCAGTCGGCTTTTTCGAAACCACAGTCCCCTTCTTTCTTGTCACAGAAGGCTTCCTTTTCAAACGGAACATTGACAAGATTGCCTGCAATGTCGTACGCCCAGCCGTGATAGGTGCAAGTAAAGGACTTTGCATTACCATAAGTTGAGCGCTCAATGACCATCCCACGGTGACGGCACTGATTCAGAAATACCTTGATGGAGCGATCCTTTTGCCGAACCACGATCACCGGGTCTTCACCCATATACGTCGTTATATAGTCACCCGGATTTGGAATATGTCCTTCGTGGCACACAAGCAGCCACGAACGAGCAAAAATTCGTTCCAGTTCCAGCTCATACAGATCCTGATCACTATAGATACGGGGATCAAGCAGTCCTTGCTCTTGATCGACGAGGCCACGAATCTCCTCGGGAGTCCACTTTCGAGAAAGCCTAATCGTGGCTTGTGAAACTTCGTTAATTGACGAACTCATATTTGTCTCCTCAATTGCCCTTGGTGAAGAGCTGTTAAACGCACCTAT
Organism: Zoogloea dura; assembly: GCF_012927165.1. Taxonomy (GTDB): domain Bacteria; phylum Pseudomonadota; class Gammaproteobacteria; order Burkholderiales; family Rhodocyclaceae; genus Zoogloea; species Zoogloea dura. The sequence goes on along the minus strand of NZ_JABBGA010000005.1, from coordinate 157,018 downwards.
AAATTAAACTTGCGGCGTAGGTGCTTCACCGCAGCAATGCAAACTGCCGAACTACACTGACTGACGACTCAATGTGCTGACGCAGCAGAAGGGAACATTGTTCTGCGTCACGCGCAAGCGCGCTTTGAAAAATGAGCTCGTGCTCCGCGTGGACATTTCTCTCGGGCAAAGTGTGGGTCGACGTAAGGCGCCGGTAACGCTCGAGGTGAATATTCAGAACAGCCAAGAATCTGTAGGTCCAATCGGACGAACAGGCGCTAATAAGTGAACGGTGGAAATTGCGATTCGCTATCTCCCATCGGTCAAACTCGTCGTCCGGATTACGCATTACGTGCTCATCGGACCGAGTGAGTTCGCTATATGCGGCAACCAAATTGCTCTCCCATTCAGAGCCACCGCACTTCACACTTTCGCGAACAGATTCACACTCAAGCGCTATGCGGGTTCGAGTGAGGCCCTCCAAGTCTTGCAACGACATTGGCGCCACGAAAAAGCCTCGCTGTGTCTTGGCATGCACCAAGCCGTCAGAAACCAGGAGGCTCAGGGCTTCACGCACTGTCCCGCCACTTACATCGAAACGCCGCTGAAGGTCATCAATCAGCAGTCTCGATCCTGCCGACAAGACTCCTTGCACAATTTCGCATCGAAGCCTATGCATAACTGACTCAATCAGACTGCGCGGCTTTCCTTTAGGCGACGCAACATCGGCCGCAAAAAGGTCAATGCCAATTGCCTCTTTACCCAACGCTGGCTGATTCATCGCTCTTCTCACCTATATCTTTTCTGAAAATTGAACTTCGAAATCGCCTAGAGACAGCACATCGCACTTGTGGCGGCGCTGCTGCTCGACTGGCGACGGACTTGTCACGAATGTCGATTAACGATAATCGATTTTTTGGATGTTTGCACGCTGCAGTGCAGCATTGCAAGAGCGCCACTAAGTGCTCTGGTACGAACGACTGGCCCAAGCGACGATCTTGCGGGAAGACGAACCCTGCTCAGGGGCGTACATTTGGAAGCACGCTCTGCTCAACTGACACGCCGGCCCCGCCTTTCAAGTGCGTCGAACTGCAAGGCCTAGAATCGGGCAACAAGGCATCGGGTTGCTCGAGCCGATCTACACCGCGCAGTTCGACTCGATTCGCGCCTCGTGCGTCAAGGCGATGGACGAGACGCCGATCAAGGCACGGCGTGCCGGGCCGGGGAAGTTGAAAGCGGCGTACCTCTAGCCGGTCTACGGGGAACTCGACGAAATCTGTTTCCCGTTCTTCGTGAGTCGCAGGATCGAGCACGTCGAACAGGCGCTCGGCCTTCCGTCAAAGAGATCGCCGATCTTCTGCGCCACCAAAGCCTCGACACGGCCAACACCTACGCCCGCGTCGATCTGGAAGGGTTGTGGACCGTGGCCCTGCTGTGGCCCGGGAGTCTGCCATGAACGCCCTGGTTTCATGGATGACTCGGGTCGAGACGTATCTGGCGTATCGGCGTCGTCACGGATTCAAGCTCAGCATCGATGCCACGCAGCTTCAATCGTTTGCCCGCTTTGCTGACGAAGCCGGCACGGCAGATCACCTGACGGTGGCGCTGGCCATCGCATGGGCCCGCTCCTCGCGGCGGCGGAATCCGCTCATGTGGGCGAGTCGTATCGAGGTTCTGCGTGGCTTCGCACGTTTCTGCCTGCGCGACGATCCGGCGACGGAGATGCCGCCGCAGGGGCTCTTCGGCCCGGCGCACCGGCGCCTCGTCCCGCACATCTACACGCACAGCAGGTCCTGGCGATACCCATGAAACGCTTCGAGCGGCCCCTGCTCGAGTATCTCTCCCGCGATGAGGTTCAAGGCGTTCTCGCCGCCCCCGACACGAGCACCTGATGTGGTCACCGTGATCGGGTCATGTTCGCGTTGCTCTACAACACCGGCGCGCGAGTTTCCGAAATGATCGGCATCCGGGTGGCCGATGTCACGCTCGCCACGACGTCCTCGGTGCGCTTGCAGGGCAAGGGGCGCAAGCAACGAACCGTGCCGCTGTGGAAGGAGACGGCGGCCGAAATCGGTCACTGGTTGAAGTATGCAGACTTGCGTGCAGACCAGCCCCTGGTCCCCAACCGCAGCGGGCGACCGATGACTCGCACGAATGTGGCCGACCGACTTGCCCTCGCGATCACGGCCGCGACGACGCAGTGTCCGCGGCTGGCGGGGCGCAGAATATCGCCCCATTCCTGGAGGCACGCGACGGCCATGCATCTGTGCAGGCCGGTGTCGACATCACGGTCATCGCCTTGTGGCTGGGTCACGAGAGCCCGGTCACGACCCATGGCTATGTCGAGGCTGATCTGGCAATGAAGGAACGTGCCCTCGCGACCCTCGCGCCCCCGGAGACCAAACGCAAACGCTATCGCCCAAGCGACGCCGTCCTCAAATTCCTCGAAAGCCTCTGAATTATGCAAACCTGTGCATGCGGACCACCGTACAGGAGAACGCTCGCGACGGCGTAGCTTGCCTAATAGTTGACCGAGGATAACGGCGCTTATCGAAATATTTCGATAAGCGCCGGAACTGGCTGTTCTGCTGGACCGAACTCGGCGCCAGGCAGGTCGGCATCATGCAGATGCCTGATCGTCACTTGCCGCCTGCACGAAATCGATTCGTATGACTATCTGGTCGATGTCCTGCAGCGAGTTGGTCAGCATCCGGCCAGTCAGGTCCACGAACTGACGCCACGCATGTGGAAGCAACTCTTCGCTAGCAATCCTCTCCGATCGCCTTTGCAAAATCCACAGGCGTAGGCAAGTACGCCGGGCAGTTACCGGTTACGCTTGGCCTACCTGACTGACGCTTGCGTCGGCACTTGCGCCTGAAATCTGGCACGTGCGACGGCGATCGCCGGCTGGTGGTGCTCCGCCCAAGCGATGAGTGCGGTGAGCGGGGGCATAAGCGAGGTACCGAGCGCCGTGAGTCCGTAACGCACCGCTGGCGGCGTGGTGGAGGTCACCTCGCGCCAGACGAGCCCGTCGCGTTCGAGATGACGCAAGGTTTCGGCGAGCATTCGACGGGAGATGTCGGGTACGGCGCGGAGGAGTTCATTGAAGCGCATGGAGTTGTTGGCAAGGGTGATCAAAATCAAGACCGACCACTTGTCCCCCAGCCGATCAAGCACATCACGCACCGGGCAACTTTCGCCGTGGGTGGGCAAAGGCAGTGGAGTGGTTCCCTTATGATTACCTTGCGACATACGCGTGCCTTCTTGTGCAGTTTGACGACAGTTCCTAGAATGCACCAAGTTCTTTATTGTAACCTGAAAGGTAATGCTATGCCCCATTTTCGCGACGCACGGATTTTCATCACCGGCGCTTCGGGCAAGTTTGCCACTCAGGTGCTGCGGGCGCTCAACGCCCAAGGCGCCCGGTACGTGACCGCAGGGAGCCGGTTCCCGGTGCGGATCAGCGGGCTCGCCGAGTCAAAAATCAGGGTGGATTTCGACGACCCAGTCAGCCTGGACGAAGCCTTCGAGGGTATCGATCGATTGCTGATCGTTGCCACCGATGCTTTGGGTGAACCTGGCAAGCTCGCCCGCCAGCAGAAGGCGGCGATCGAGGCGGCCGCCAAGGCTGGCGTCGGGCATATCCTCTACACCTCGATGACCAACCCTGGACCTGAAAGTCTGATCCCCTTCGCGCCGGACCATCGCAGCAGTGAGGAGGCGGTCATCGCCACCGGCATCCCTTACACCATTCTGCGTAACAACTGGTATTTCGACAACCTGCTGTTCACGATGCCCTCGGTGCTTGCGTCGGGGCGCTGGTACACCGCTGCCGGCGATGGGACAGTGGGCTATGTGACGCGCCTCGACTGCGCGGCAGCGGCCACAGGCGCCCTGCTCACAGAGGACCAGTCATCGATCCAGGACATCACCGGCCCTGTGGCCTTGACCGTTGACGCGCTGGCAACCGCGACCAGCAAGCAACTGGGCAAGCCCATCGAGGTGGTCAAGGTCTCCGACGACGCGCTCGCGGCCGGGATGCGCGACGCAGGGGTCCCCACCCATTCGTTGAGCTCATGGTCGCCTTTGATGCCAACGTGCGCGCAGGGCACATGAACGTGGTCACCGATGCGGTGACATACTTCGCTGGCCGTGAACCGCAAAGCCTGGGCGACTGGCTGGCGGTGAACCGCACGGCCCTGACAAGCTGAGCCCATGCGCCGCCAGCCCACGCGCTACCTCCCTCACTGCGGCGGGCCCCGTTTTTTCATGGGCTGGATCCACCCGACACTTACGAACTCACCTGGCCGGCGCCGGGTGCGCCATGGCTGGCCGAGCGAGCGGGCTGCTCGAGGCCGCAGCCATCGCCACCGCCTTCGACGGACAGGGCTTCGACCACGGGGTGTTCGTGCCACTGAAGATCGCCCCTCCCAAAGCAAGATTTCCATGCGCGCAGACGTCGCTCAAAGCCGGCCTCGGCCTCGACGTTCACTTGACCGCAGGCGCGGCGCTCGCCCCGTTGCGCGAGGAAGGGGTGCTGATCATCGGCTCGGACAACAGCTTCCACAACATGCAGGAGATGATAGCGGGTATGCACGGGCGCAGCCGGGTGCGAGCCGTGAATTCGATGCCTGGCTGGAGGCGGTCGCCGCCGACACGCGTGAGGAACATCTGTTACCCCTGCATGTGGTGGCTGGCGCCGCCGCTGGCGAGCCACGCCGCAAGATGCTGGAAGATCACGTCATGGGCACCGTGGAGAGTGCCTTTGAATATGGAGGTATGGAGGCAGGCCATGAGCTTCGAATTTCCGCCACGCCCGGGCGAACGTCCGCGGACCACGCCTTGTGCACCGCACACCCAGATCAGCCAGAACAGCGCTCCGGAGGTGCACCGGACCTTCAAGGTACACGCATCGAGTTGCCTTCGTGCGCAGCGAGCCATCGAGAATCTCGGTCCCCGGGGCCGAGGCTCTGGTGCTATCCCATGAGCGCGCATGTGGTCCGCCCCAAGCCTTCATGGTCGGTCGCGAGTTCGCCCATGTGCATCCGGCTGATGACGGTTCGATGCACCTGATTCTGCCCCTGGAGCTGGTCAGCAAAGGCTGGGGCGAGCCACATCCCATGGCCGAGGCGGGCTACATCCCGGCCAATGCCGTGATGGCCTACGCGCCCCGGGACATCGCCGAGATCGACATCCTGCTGGGCATCCTGCGCACCTCCTGGGACTTTGCCTGCGGCCATATAAATCTACCTTCAACCATCGTCATCCATGAATGAGGAGAAAGCAGTGACTCAAAACAACCGTGATTTGTACTCACCGGCCACCGTCGCCGGCCACCGGCTACAGAACCGCATCGTCATGGCGCCGATGACGCGCAACCGCGCCATCGAGAATCTGCCCAACGCGCTGATGGCCGAGTATTATGCGCAGCGCGCCTTGGCCGGGCTGATCATCACCGAAGGCACCAGCCCCTCGCCCGAAGGCCTGGGTTATCCGCGCATTCCAGGGCTGTTCTCAGAGGCCCAGGTGGCCGGCTGGAAGGGCGTCACCGGCGCGGTTCACAGCCGCGGCGCCAAGATCTTCGTCCAGTTCATGCACACCGGACGTATTGGCCATCCGCACAATCTGCCGCAGGGCGCGCAGGTACTGGCTCCCTCGGCCATCGCCGCCGCCGGCGAGATCTACACCGACCGCGCCGGCATGCAGCCGCACCCGGCGCCCCGGGCGATGAGCCTCGACGACATCGCCCGCACCCGGCAGGATTTCGTCAAGGCGGCCCAAAACGCCATTGCTGCCGGTTTCGACGGGGTCGAGCTGCACGGCGCCAACGGCTACCTGCTGGAGCAGTTCATCCGCCCCACCAGCAACCAGCGCAGCGACGACTACGGCGGCCCGATCGAAAACCGCGCCCGTTTCGTGCTGGAAGTGGCCAGGGCCACGGCCGAGGCCATCGGCGCCTCCAGGGTGGGCATTCGCCTCTCGCCCTACGGCGTGTTCAACGACATGCCGCCTTACGCGGAAATGGAGGCCGACTACACCTACCTGGCCGAGCAATTGGGCAAGCTGGGGCTGGCGTATCTACACATCGTGGATCATTCTGCCATGGGCGCGCCTGCAGTGCCGGAGCAGATCAAGCAGGCCATGCGCGCGGCCTTCGGCGGCCCCGTCATCCTGGTCGGCGCTTATGACGCGCAGCGCGCCCAGGACGATCTGAACGCCGGCCGCGCGGATCTGATCGCGGTCGGGTGTGATTTTCTCGCCAACCCGGACCTGCCCGCCCGCTGGCAACAGGGGTTGGCGCTCAACGCGCCGGACTTCGACACTTTCTACACTCCCGGCGAGAAAGGCTACACGGACTACCCTACCCGCGCCGCTTAGCCGGCCACCTCGCACGCCGCGGTGATCGACAGGGACGATCGGTCATCGCATGGCGGCGCGGCAGAAGCTGATCTACATCACGTGGCCCGATGAACAGAGGGTGCTCGTCACCCGGTTCACGTCATGGCCTAGCCAAACTGCCGCCTGAACCTGCGCACGCCAAAACCGAAGATCCCCACCCCCAGCAGCGTCAATCCCAGCAGCGAATCCCACAGCACGTCGAGCCCCGCGCCCTTGAGCAGGATGCCGTAGCCCATCTCGATGAAGTAGTAGAGCGGCGACAGATACATCGCCTCGCGTAAACCGGCGGGCATAGCCTCGGGCGGGGTCCAGGCGCCGGAGAGAAACACCATGGGCATAAGGATGAAAATGGCCAGCATCGCCGCCTGGGCCAAGTTGCGGCTCAGGGTGGCGATGTAGAGACCGAGCCCGGAGGTGGCGACGGTGTAGAGGGTGGTCACGGCGAAGAACAGCGGCAGGCTGCCCTTGATGGGCACGCCGAAGACCGGCACCAGGACCAGGAACAGGGAGATTGCAGTGCCCGCGAGGATCACCAGGGTCATGGAGATCACCTTCGGCAGCAGGATCAGCGCCGGGGTCAGCGGCGAAACCAGCAGTTGCTCGATGGTGCCGCGCTCCTTCTCGCGCACCGCGGCGGCGGCCGGCAGCATGATGGCCATGACGGTGATGACGGTCAGCAGCTCCGAGATGGGGATGAACCAGGCATCGTTCTGGTTCGGGTTGTACCAGACGCGGTGCTGGTCCTGGATCATGGGGACAGTGTCGAGGCTCGCCTCGCTCGCCCCCATGCGCGCCAGCGCCGCCTCGAAGCCGTAGCGACCGATGATCTGGCCACTGTAGCTGGCGGCCAGCGTCCCCAGCACGGTGTTGCTGGTGTCCACCAGAACCTGCACGTCCGTGGGCCGGCCGCTCTGCAGGTCACGCTGAAAGTAGGGAGGGATGTCCAGCACCGCCAGCGCCTGCCCCTGGTCCAGCAGCGCCTGCCCTTCGCGGCTGTCCTGGATCTCGCCGCCCAGCTGGAAATAAGGCGGACGGAAGCGGTAGATCAGCTCGCGGGAGGCGGCGCTGTGGTCGGCATCGTGCACCACCACCGTGGCATGGTTGAGCTCCAGGCGCACATTGCGGGTCATGTAGATGTCGGCGGTGAACAGGAAGACGATGGCGAACATCAGAAAGCCGTCGCGAAAGAGCTGCAGCAGCTCCTTGACTGTCATCGCTGCCAGCCGCGACCACCAGAGTGTCAACCTTGAGTTCATGTGCGCGGTCTTTTGTGAAAGAGCGCGAAGCTGATCAGCCACAGCACGGCCGCGTAAATGGCCAGCGCCAATGCCTTGCCCCAGAGCTGTTCCAGGCCCACCCCCTTGAGGAAGCTGCCCAAGGCGATGTCGGTGAAATACATGGCGGGAAACAGGTGCGCCTCGAATTGCCCCTGCGGGTCCATGGAGGCGATGGGCACCAGCAGGCCCGAGTACAGCACGGAGGGGATGATGGTCATGACTACGGTCAGCATCATCGCCGCCACCTGGGTGCGCACGATGAGCGAGGCGAGCAGGCCGATGCCCGTGGTGCAGGTGACATAGATCACCGAGGAGAGGAAGAAGAACAGCGGATCGCCCTTGAACGGCACGCCGAACAGACCGGTGGCGAGCGCCCACAGAATGAGGCTGTTGACGATGGAGATACCCACGTAGGGCAGGAGCTTGCCGGCCAGGAATTCGCCGCGGGTGACGGTGGAGGCATAGATGTTGTAGATGGAGCCGCTCTCCTTCTCGCGCACCACCCCCAGCGCGGTGAGGAATGGAGGCGCCACCATCAGCACCAGCATGACCAGCGCCGTGGCGATCGACCAGGTGCTCTTGAGCTCCTGGTTGTAGAGATAGCGCAGCTGCACCCGCACCGGCTGGGCGAGCGCCGCCGCCCGTTCCGGCGCGACGCCGAAGCGGCGGCTGATATAGGCGGCCAGCAGTTCGCCGTTGAAGGCCGCGTTGATGGCGATGACGTAGCCCTTGCTGGTCGAGGCGCGAAACGGGAAGGTGCCGTCGATCAGGCTCTGCACCGCCGCGGGCCGCCCCGCCATGAGGTTCTCCTCGAATTTTGGCGGAACCACGATGGCGAAGCGGATGCGGCTGTCGGCGAGCAGGGGGTCGAGCTCGCGTTCGCTCTTCACATGGCCCCGGTAGTCGAAGTAGCGCGAGTCGATGAAGCGGTGGGTGTAGTCGCGCGAGAGGGCGCTGCGGTCATGGTCCACCACCGCGAACGGGATATGCTCCACGTCGAGCGACAGGCCGTAGCCGAAGACCAGCATCAGCGCAGCGGGCACCACGAAGGCCAGCGCGAGAAACAGGCGGTCGCGCACGATCTCGCGCCACTCCTTGTGGGCCAGCGCCGCGATGCGTGCGAGGTTCATAGCCGCTGCTCCCCCTGTTCCAAGGCCGTGATCCGGTAGACGAACACATCCTCCAGCGAGGGCGGGCGCGGTGTCACGCTGGCGAGCCCGATGCCGCGGCCGGCGAGGATGGTCTGAATCTCGCGCGTCGCGGTGTGCGCATCGCGGGCAAACAGATGGATGTGCCGGCCGAACAGCGCCACCCCCGCGAAGCCCGCCTGCTCCAGCAGCGCCATGGCGGCCAGCGGCCGGTCGGTGGCGACCTCCAGCAGCTCGCCGGCCTCCTCGCGCAGGGCCTGCTTCAATGCCGCGGGCGGGTCGTCGGCGACGATCCGTCCGGCGTGCATCAGGGCCAGGCGGTCGCAATGCTCGGCCTCGCTCATGTAGTGGGTGGTGATGAGGATGGCGACCTGCTCCACGCGGGCGAGATGGACGAGGATGTCCCAGAAGCGGCGCCGGCCGATCGGGTCCACGCCGGAGGTGGGTTCGTCCAGGAACAGGATGCGCGGCCGATGCACCATGGCGCAGGCGAGCGCCAGGCGCTGGCGGATGCCCAGCGGCAGGCGGCCCGCCAGCTGCCGCTCGCGGCCCGTAAGCCCGGTCAGCTCCGCCACCTGTTCGATGCGCTCGCCAGCCGCGTGCCGCGCTACGCCGTAGATGCGGGCATAGAGGCGCAGGTTCTCCAGCACGCTCAGGTCTTGATACAGGGAAAACGCCTGGGAGGTGTAGCCGATGCGCGCCTTGATCGCCTGCGCGGCAAAGTGCATGTCGGCCCCGGCCACCCGCCCCTCGCCATCGCTGGGCGGCAGAATGCCGGTGAGCATCTTGATCAGCGTGGTCTTGCCGGCACCGTTGGCGCCCACCAGACCGAAGATATCGCCCTGATGGACGGTGAAGCTCGCGCGATCCACGGCACGGAAGCCGTCGAAATCCCGCGTCAGATCCTTGGCGAGGATGGCGACATCGTCGCCAGGCGGATCGCCGTCGCCGGCCCGGGGTTTGGCAACGGCCCTCTCCTCGACCAGCCGCTGCCGGCGCAGGAGGGCGACGAAGGCGTCCTCGAGATCGGGCGTGGTGGCGTGCAGGTCCCGCAGAGACAGTCCCTTGAGGAGCCCGGCTACCGTGCCGACGGCGGCTTCGGGCGCCGCGTCGTCCACGAACACCCGCAGCCGCGGCCCCACCGACTCCGCCTGCGCAAGGCTGGCCTGGATGCGGTCCAGCGCCTCCACCTGCGGCTCGGCCTCGAGTTCCAACACGCTGCCCGGCGTCCGGGCCCGGATCGCATCGGGTTCGCCGCTCGCAAGCACGCGCCCGCCGTGCATCAGGGACAGGCGGTGGAAGCGCTCGGCCTCGTCCATGTAGGCGGTGGAGATCAGGGCGGTGATGCCTTTCTCGCGCAACAGCTCGGCGAGGATGGCCCAGAAATCCCGGCGCGAGACCGGATCGACACCGGTGGTGGGCTCGTCCAGGACGATGAGCTCCGGCTCGTGGATCAGGGTGCAGACGAGGCCGAGCTTCTGCTTCATGCCGCCGGAGAGGTGTTTCATCGGCCGGCCGGTGAAGCGGTCGAGCCGCGTCATGGCCAGGAGCTTCGCCTTGCGCGCGGCAATCTCTGCGGCCGGCACGCCGCGCAGGCGGGCGAAAAAGTCGATGTTTTCTTCCACCGACAGCTCGGGATAGAGGTTGAGGCCCAGGCCTTGGGGCATGAAGCCGAGCCGGCCCTTCACCCGCTCGGCCGCCGCCTCCGAATCGATGCGGATGCCGAACATTTCGATCGAGCCCTCCTCGAAGGCGAGCACCCCGGCGACGGCCTTCATGAGGCTGGACTTGCCGGCGCCGTCCGGCCCGATGAGGCCGTAGATTTCACCGCGCCGCACCTCGAGATCGACCCCGGCGACCGCCGCCTGCCGGCGATAGCGCTTGCCGAAACCCTGCACCCGGACGGCCGGCGCGGGCGTTAGCGGCGCGGCTTCGCCCATGGGGTGTCCTCGCGCCAACGGATGATGGCATCGGCCGGCAGCCCCGGCGTGAGGCGGTGCTCCGGGTTTACATCCAGATACAGCTTGACCGCATAGACCAGCTTGACCCGCTCGTCCGGTGTTTGCACCTCCTTCGGCGTGAACTCCGCCCGCGCGGCGATGTAGCGCACCGTGGCGGGGAACGGCCGGTCGGGGAAGGCGTCGGTGTACACCCGCGCCGGCAGCCCCAGGCGCACCTTGCCGATGTCCTTCTCCGGCACATAGGCCTTGAGATAGAGGCGGTCGAGATCGACGACGTCGAAAAGCGGCGCACCCGCGCCGACCACCTCGCCCGCATTCACCAGACGCTGGGTGATGATGCCGTCGGCAGGCGCGACAATGGCGAGATCGGCGAGCACGCTCTCGGCCTCTTTCAGCGCGGCCCGCGCCTGATCGAGCTGGGCGGCCAGGGCCTTCACTTCATCCTTTCTGGCGCCCAGCCGTTCATCGCCCAGACGCGCCTGGGCGAGCTGCCTTTCCGCCACGCGCACGGCCTCTTCGGCCGAGCGCGCCTGGTTGGCCGCGACCTCGGCGGCGAGCGCCATCTGCTCGTAACGGTGCCGATCCACCGTTCCCGCCTCGGCCAGCCGGCGGAAGCGTTCGGCATCCCGCGCCGCCTGCTCCGCGCTGGAGTGGGCCGAGGCGAGCTGCGCGCGGGCATGGGCGAGGTTGGCCTCGGCGGTCTGGATCGCCAGGGGCAGGTCCTTGCGCGCGACTGCGAGCGCCGTCTGCGCCGCCCGCCATTGCGCCTCCATGGCGCTTGCCGCCTGGCGGGCCTGATCGAGCCTGGCGCGGACCTGGGCATCGTCCAGGCGGGCGAGCACCTTGCCCTTCTGCGTGCTATCCCCTTCGCGGGCAGGGAGATCAGCCACCTTACCCGGCATCTTTCCGGCGACGGCATAGTGATCGCCCTCGATACGGCCGTTGGCTTGGATCAGTCCATCAGGCAGCGGCGGCGTGCGCAGCCAGAACCACCAACCCGCGACGGCGAGCAGGGCCAGCACGGTCAATCCGGAAACGAGCCCAACGAACGGGATGTTCTTCTTCACGCTGGCTCCCTCTCTAAAGATCGCCCACGGCACGCTTCAGTCGCAGTCCAGCCAGCGCGGCGTCATAGTGCGCGGCGGCGTGATTGGCCTCGCTGTTGACGCGCAGGGTTTCGGCGTCCAGCACCTCGGTATGGGTGGACAGGCCGTTGGCATAGCGGTCGCGCACCACGCGCAGGTTTTCCTCGGCCTGGTCGATGGCCGAGCGGGTGACCTCGATGCGCTTTCCCGTTTCCTCCACGTCGAGCCAAGTCTGGCGCACCTGCAGGGCGACCACCGAGGCGAGCTCCTCGCGCTGCTCCGTCAACGCTGCCGCCTGGCGCTCGACCGCGCCGGCGCGGTGACCGGCCACACCGCCATCGAACACGTTCCATCGGGCTCCCAGGGTGACCATCCACTGCCCTTCATGCACCTGATAGCGGTTTTGCTGGTAGCCATAGCCGCCGGACAGCGCAATCTGCGGACGATTTTCTCCGCGCACGGCTGCCGCCTGATGGCGTAAGGCCTCGATCTGTCCGGCCAGCGCGGCCAATTCGCTGCGCTGGACGAGCGCCCGCTCGGTCAAGCGCGCCAAGGGTACCCGACCCGCATCGGGGGCCAGTTCATCCAAGCTGACGGCCTGGTCAAGCGGGCGCCCCAGCAGCCGGTTGTAGGCCGCGCGGGCCAGATCCAGGGCATTGGCCGCCTGCAGGGCCTTTTGCCGTGCATCGGCCAGGGCGACCCGCACGGAGAGCAGGTCGCTCCTGGCCACCATGCCCTGCTCGTGCAGGTTTCCCACATCGCGAGCATGGGCCGACAGACTCTCGACATGGCTTTCGGCGACCTTCAGCATCCGGCCGGCGCGCAGCCCGTTGACGTAGGCATCGGCCACGCGCAGCTTGAGGTTCTGCACGTCGGCCGTCTCGCCCAGCCTCGCCGCCTCCAGGCCCGCCGCCGCCGCATCGATGCCGCGCTCGATGCGGCCCCCGGTGTAGAGCGGCAGGGTCGCCATGGCCTTGTAGGCGGCGCTGTCTTGCTGGGCCATCGGCATCTGCAGCGACTGGCCGAGCAGGTCGGCCCTGAACGCCGGCGTGTTGTCGAGGGCGGTATAGCCTGCCTCCAGACTCACGCTGGGCAGGCTGCTGGATCGGGCAGCCTCCAGCAGGCTCTCGGCGGCGGCGGTGTTTTCGCGCGCCGCCTTCAGGCCGCGGTCCACGGCCAGGGCGGTGTCCCATGCCTGCGGCAGGGATTCGGCAGCGGAGTTGCCCGCGAGCAGCGCGGCGGCCAGGCCTGCCAGCGGCAGCAGGCCGCGGAGTCTTTTTGGGTGATGAGCGGAATTCATGTTGTTCCTTCTTTTGTGGCCGCTTCTTTGCGCTGTTTGTGGCGCAGCAGCAGATAGAGCAGCAGGGGCACGACGATCAGTGTGAGCACGGTGGAGACCAGCGTGCCGAAGATCAGCGAGATGGCCAGGCCGCCGAACACCGGGTCGGCGAGCATCACGGCGCTGCCCAGGACGATGGCCAGCGCCGTCAGCAGGATGGGACGCAGGCGCACCGCACCGGCTTCGAGGATGGCTTCGCGCAGGTCCATGCCCTGGCGCCGGTAGTCGAGCACGAAGTCGATGATGAGCAGCGAGTTGCGCACCACCACGCCGGCCAGAGCGATGATGCCGATCATGGAGGTGGCGTTGAACGGCTGCCCCATGAGCCAGTGTCCCGGAAAGACACCGGCCAGCCCCAGGGGGATCGCCGCCATGGCGACCAGCGGCAGGCTGAAGGACTGGTAATAGGCCACCAGCACCAGGAAGATGAAGGTGATCGCCAGCCCCAGGGCACCCAGCATGTCGCGGTAGGTATCGAGCGTCATGCGCAGTTCGCCATCCCAGAGCAGGCGGGGGCCGTCCAGGGTGTCGGGCGCCACCGGCTTGAAGCGCAGGTTGCCGGTCACAAGGCGGCTGCCGTCGGCCAGCGCCAGGCCGTCCAGGCGCCGGTCGAGATCGAGCACCGCGTAGACGGGGGCGGTGGATTCGAGCTCGCCGCCCACGAAGGTGACGCGCTCGCCATCCTTGTGCAGGATGGGCCGGTCGGCCCGGGCGGGCGCCACCTGCACCAGTTCCGACAACGGCACCCGCTGGCCCTGCCGATTGGTCAGCGACACCCGTGTCAGCAGTTCGGGGTCGATTTGGTGGCTGCGCGGGATTTGCAAGCGGATGGGCACGGGGTTCTTTTCGCCTTGAACATGGGCGCGCCCCAATGCCTCGCCGTCGATCAAGCGGCGCAGCGCGACGGCCACCTCGGCGACGGTCAGCCCGGAGAGCGCGGCCTTTTCCCGGTCGACGGTCAGGCGGTGTTGGTACACATCCTCGACCTCGGTGTCGGTGACTTCGACCATGTCGTAGGTTTGCCCGAAGGCCGCTTTGACCTGCCCGGAGAGCGCGCGCAGTTGCTGCGGGTCGGTGCCGTAGATTTCGGCCAGCACCGTGGCGCGCACCGGCGGCCCCGGCGGGTCTTCCACCAGCTGCACGGTACTGCCGGGGAAGCGCGCGGCGATGGCCTGCACCGCGGGACGCAGCTCGCGAACGATATCGATTGAGGTCTTGTCGCGCGCCGTTTTGTCCCGGAGGTTGACGCGGACTTCCCCCACATGCGGTCCCTGCTTGCTGCCGGCGCCGCGCAGCAGGCCATTGAAGTCGATCACACCGGCCTGGCCGATCCAGCTCTGGTAATCGCTCACGTCGGGGTTCTGGCGCAACAGGGCACCGATCTCACGGGCGAGGCGATCGGTGGTTTCTACCGGGGTGGTCTCCGGCAGGTCGAAGGTGATGTTGAAGGTATTCTTGTCGTCCTTGGGCATCATCGCCATCTCGACGCCGAACCAGGCCTGCGGCCCGCTCAGACCCGCCGGGCGCACGAACTGCCAGGCGGCCTGGAACAGGGAGAGCACGATCGCCAGGGCGGCCAGCAGAAAGACGCCCCGCCGTCTGGGCGGGCGGTCCACCAAGGGCGCCATGAGCGCGTGGTAGAAGCGGTGCAGGCGGTCCCCGGTGTCGTGGTCTTCCAGGTCGTGCCCCTCGCCCGGTTTGAGCCAGCGGTTGGCCGCCCAGGGCACGACGGCATAGGCCACCAGCAGGGAGGCGGCCATGGCGACGGGGACGTTGAAGGCGACCGGATAGAAATACTGCCCCGTCATGCCGGAGACGATCAGCAGCGAGCCGAACACCAGCATCACCGCCAGCGTCGCAAGGTTGGTGGGGGAGCCGATCTCGTTGACCGCCTGCACCGTGGCCCGCGCCTTGTCCTCCTGGCCGAGGCGGGCGTAGCGGCGGTGGATGTTCTCGATGACGACGATCGCGGCATCGACCAGCAGCCCGAGCGATAGGATCAGCGCGAACAGGGAGACGCGGTTGATGGTCAGGCTCCCGAAATAGGCCGCGCCCAGGGTGAGCGCCAGAATCAGCGGCACCGTCACGCCCACGATCAGCGCCTCCTTCAGCCCCAGGAAGACGGCGGTCACCAGGAACACGGCCAGCACGGCGATGCCCAGGTGCTCGATCAGGCCGTTGACGGCGGCGTCCGCCTTCTGGCCGTCGTTGCGGGTCACCACGAGCTCGACGTCGGCCGGTACGAATTGCACCCGCATCCGCTCGATGCGGGCGAGCACCTCATCAGCAACGACCACGGCATTGGTGCCGGCCTTCTTGGCCACAGCCAGTGTCACCGCCGGCATCTCCGCCTGCTGCACCTTGCCGAAGCGCGCATCGGCCGGACCGAAGGCCATGCGGCTCAGTTTATCCCGCTCTTCGGGGGGGCCGTCGACGACGCGCGCCACCTCGCCCAGGTAGATGGGGCGGCCGGCGTGGTTGCCGACGATCAGGCGCCCGAGCTCCTCCGCCGAGGCGAGGAAGCCGTCCAGGTACACCTGGCGGTTCTCGCCCTGCTGCACCACCGTGCCCAGGGGGGCGGCGACGTTGCCCGCGCTCAGGAAGGCGCGCACCTGGTCCAGCGTCACGCCAAAGGACTGCAGGCGCTGCGGGTCTAGTTCGATGCGCATCTCCCGGTCGCGGCCACCCTGCACGAAAGTGGTGGATACCGCCTCCAGGCTGCGCAGCCCCTCCAGCATGCGGTCGGCCAGCCGCTTCAGCGCATAGTCGTCATAGCGCTCCGAGGCCAGAGTGACCGTGACGATGGGCACGTCGTCTACGTCCACACTGCGGATGAGCGGCTCCATCGCCCCGAGGGGCAGGCGGTCGCGCTGGCCGAGCACGCGGTCGTAGAGCTTGACCAGGGATTTCTCCTTGTTCTCCCCTACCTTGAACTGCACCATCAGCACGCCCAGCGAGTTCATTGCCGTGGCGTAGGTGTGGTCCACCCCCGGGATCTGCTTGACGATACCCTCCAGTGGCCGGATCACTAGTTCCTCCACCTCTTCGGGGGAGGCGCCGGGCAGGGCCACCCGCACCTCGGCGCCGGGGACCACGATCTGCGGGTTTTCCTCGCGCGGGGTGAGCGCCATTGCCAGCAGACCCAGCAGCGCGCAGGCCAGCATGAATAGCACGGTCAGCCTGGAGTTGACGAAGAACTCGGCCAGGCGTCCGGCGCTGTTGAGCCTGCGGTCGATCATCGCGGCGCCTCCACCGGCATGACGCGGTCACCCTCGCGCAGGGCGGGCTCGACCGCCGCCACGAAGCGCTCGTCGGCCGCCAGACCGGCGCTTACCTCGACCCGGTCGGGCCATTCGCGGCCGGTGCGCAACCAGCGGAAGCGCGCCCGGCCTTCGCCATCCAGCACGAAGACTCCGGTGAGCCCGCCGCGCTCGGCCAGCGCCCGCCGGGGCACCACCGGCGAGGGGCTTTCTCCGACCGTGAAGACCGCGCGGCCGAACATCCCCGGCATCAGCCCTACCGTCTCTGGCAGGGCGATCTTGACCTGGTAGCTGCGGGTGACCGGGTCACCGGAGGGGACCACCCGGGTCACCGTGCCTTTCAGGGGCGCGGGCAGGCTGTCGATGCTGACCACCGCCGGCTTGCCCTCGGCCATGGCGGCGATCTGGCCTTCCGCCACGAAGGTCTCGAATAGCAGGCCGCGCCCCGACTCCACGGTCAAGAGCGGCATGCCGGGCACGGCGAGATCGCCGGCCCGTTTGAGGCGGGCCACCACCGTGCCCGCCACGGGGCTGGTGATCTCGGCATAGGCGCGCTGGGCGAGCGCCGTGTCGAGACCGGCGCGTGCCTGGTTCAGGGCCTCGCGGGCGGCGTCAAACTTCAGGCGCACCTTGCGCATCTCGTTTTCCGAGACGCTGCCGCGTTCGAACAGGCGCTCGAATCGCTCGAGGTCAGTCTGCGCATCCCGGAAGGCGGCCTCGGCTGCGCCTTGGGCCGCGCGCGTTTGGCGGATGCCGCCTTCCACGTCCGCGGCATCGAGGCGGGCAAGCACCTGGCCGCGCCGCACCCGTTCACCCTCCTGCACTTGGATCTCGCGGATATAACCGCTCAGCCGCGAGGCGACCTCGACGCGCTGATCGGACACCACCGAGCCGACCGTAGTGTACTCGACCGGTGCACTGGCGCTCGCCGTCATGACCGGAAGATTCCAGGTCTTGGCGTCGATTTGAGTCGGGGCCTCCGGCGCTTTACCGCATCCGGTCAAGAGAGCGTAGAGCGCCAGCGGCGCCATGTGTGTGAGCAGGGTTTTTCTTTTCATGGGGCGGGTTTTTCCGATTGGACTTTAAATGGTGATTAGCAGGACGCGGGCCAGCCATTCTGCGGACGCGGCCTTGTCGGTGCCGCGAGTGTTGCGGCGGCCGGTGCGGAGCGGCCTCGTAGGCAGCGCGCTCCGGCTGGGGCATCCGCATCTGAAACTGTTTGCCGAGCTGATCGGCACCGAATGCCGTTGTGCTGCCGAAAGACAGAAGAGCGCCGGACAGAACGTGCGAGAGCCACATTGAATGGGGGCGTGGTGAAGGCAAGTTACTTCTCTCTTTTGCGGAAATACACCTGGGCAACGCGGCGAGCAAACACCACCTTTGGACGCCACCAAACATGCAGCGATGTCCGCACTCTGTCGGTCCACGAAGCGCCCGGGGGCAACAGCTCCCGTCCCAGCACCGACTCGAACGCCCGTAGCTGCGCCAAGTAGACCTGGACGTGACGCAATTCGAAGCGCTGCGGGTCGATCTGCCCGTAGTCTTCCACGAGCCGGTTGAATAGCGCGCGTAGCCGGTCCGCGCGAAGACGGAGCAGACCGTCTTCGGCATGCTCCGTCGCCAGCCGGGCGAGTTCGAGTCCCCGATTGACGAGCGCGTCAAACCCCTTGATGGCAGGGCGACCCTCCAAGCGCCCGATCCGCTGGAACGGAAGTTCCAAGTACACCGCGAGCACACGCCGCAAGTCGGCGAGGATCGCCTCCTCCAGTGCCAGGGGAGGACGCTCGACAAGCGGGATATCCTCGGTTCCCGATGCCGACCGGCAGGCCCGCAAGTCCTCGACATAAAGCCGGGAATCGCTGAAATACCCAGTGACCTGTCGGGTTGTTGCCTGCTCAAGCTCGTCGCGAGACGCGTCGCTGAGCACGCGCGCCATCGAGCGCAATGGCTGCCACATCGAGAGCGGAAAACGGGAAAAGCGATAAGGCGCCTGAGTTCCAGGCAGCAAACGGTAGGCGATCAATTCCTCCTGCAACGACGGGTCTTCTTCGAACCGTGCTCGGATGCCCTCGAACACGTCCAAAGGCATGCTCGGCAGCCCTATCCGGTTGCCGAGGGAGCGGCGGCCATAGCCACCGGCCGCAAGCATCTGCGCCACGACGTCCGCGCAATTGAAATCGCTCCGGTGCCATTGCAGGCTGCCATCCCGGAACGCGCCTTCCTGGCGGCGCGCCTCGGCCACCATCGCGGCGCGGCTTTCGGGGGGAACGCCCCGGACGCGCAAACCGAGCGTCTCGCGGCCGTAGGCCATGCCATAGGTGTTGGTATGAACTTGCGATGGGGACGGACGAGTGACACCGTACAAATAGTCCGCAAGGCTCACGTGCTGGAGAAAATTTGGATCGACGGAAGGGTCCGCGATGTAGTTCGCGCTATAAACGACGCCCTCGATACGGATGGCAAGGTGTCCGAACGGATTTTCGCGGACGATCCGCTCCGGCGTCTGCGAGGTCGCGTAGGAAAGCAGCAACTCGACCTCGGCCGATGACTCGGCGTCGAGTCGTGCGAGCGCTGCGTCGATGCCGAGCACCGGCGCGCCATCTTCGACCCCGTAAGTCGGCAATGGATATACGGGATCCTCTGCGTCGTCCAGTGCGAACCGGGCGATGCTGACGATGTTCGTCCGCTCTCTGTACTGCCGTTGGGCGGTGAGGATTTCTTCCCGTCGGACCGGATCGGAGAGGATTTCCTCGACCAGTCTTCCCGCGTCTTCCGCATTGCCAGCAAAACTGGCCAGCCCTTGGCGCACGAACAGGGCGGCGTTCTCGCGCTCGTGGCCGCTGATGACATCGAGGAGGATGGTCGGCACGCCGATCGTGAACGCTTCCGCCAGCGTCAGTCCTCCCGCCTTGGTGATCAGGACGTCGGCGGCGCCCATGTACGCAGTCATGTCGGATCGTGGCACCAGTCCCACGACCTTCAGTGTTAGCCGCGACGGCAGGCTCCCGCGCAGTTCCTTGAGCCTGGCACGCAGGCTCGCGTTCGCGCCACATGCGGCGATGATCTGCAGGCTGCAGGGAACATGACGCATCACGCTGTAGATGAAGTCGACATAGTCCCCCCGGCCTTCCTTGCCGCCCGCGAGCGTCAGGGTGGGAATGTCCGGCGATAACCCGATACACGCGCGGATGTCCTGGCGAGCGACTGCGGACACCGCCTCGACCTGCACCGGCATCCCGCTGGTGATTACCTTGTCCGGTGGCACGCCTGCCGCCAGCCAGCGCGATTCCAGTTCCGGGTGCGCCAGAAAGGTGCGATCGATCAGCTTGGAGATACGTGGAAAGTAGCCCTCGAAAAAGTCCGTATGCAGCCATCCGATTCTTCGATTGGCCAGGAACCCCTTTTCGCGCAGCGTTCCCAGCACCTGGGCAGCGCCGTAGTGGGTCGACAGGATGACGTCCGGCGCCTGTTGGGTCAGGTAGGCGTGAACTTTCCCCTCCGGGTAGTCCGTGGGCATCATCGACAGCGAGGGAATGCGGTTGCCTCTGGTTTGCATCGCGTCGAACAGGCTCTCGAAGCACTCGGGCAAGTTGCTGGCGACGAACCAGTACAGGCGTTCGTCGACGCGCCGCCAGAGCGGGTGCATGAAGGCGCGAATGTCCTGCAGAACCACCTCGGTGTTCCGGGATTGCCGATGTATCTCCGCCCTTATGGCTTGGGCAGCACTGATGTGCCCGTAGCCGATCGACGAATAGAAAATGACGATCTTCTTCGGTGGCAAGGACGCGTCCATTTTCATTCCCTGCTGGCTTGTCACGCGGGCCGGCTGAGGGTTGGGGCTCATTAAATTCATGATTACTTTTCACTGCCTCCAGCCTCGATGCTGGCAGCGATCCGTTCAGCCAGTTCGAGTGGACGGCCGTTCCCTGTGGCCGTCGCAAGGGTGCGCGCCTCCTGCGTCGCCTGACGGCACAGGTCGCGCGCTGCGCACAGGAGGGCGGTGCGTGCCTCGCAGCGCTCCATGGCATTGGCTTCTTGCAGCAACACGTGGCTCGCCACGAGGGTTTCGCCGTAGCGCCGAGCGACGCCGGCGAGCGGTTCCGGGTAGCCCGCGAGCGCAGCCCCTGTGGCACCGGCCGCCCCGCCCAGCGGCGCCGCCAACCGTTGACGGGTTCGCACCCACTGCGTCGGGTCATCGACGCCATCTCGCGCCAGGCTCAGATTCGCGGCCTCCAATTCCGCGGCACGGTTGACCGCATGAGAAATCAGGGCGAGGACTTGCAGGTCAGCGCAGCGCACCAGCAGGCGGAAGGCCCCGGTGGTCAAGTAGTCGCCCGCCAGCACGGTGGCGGCGTTGCCGAGATGCGCGGATGGGCCGCTCGCCGCATCGACGTGGGCATGCAATTGCTGCAGGCTGAGATGGATCAGGTCCAAGGCCGTGCCGGCATCGATGCCCGCCTGCCCGGAATGAAAGCTGCTGGTCACCAGCGCCCGGATCGGAATCTGCTGGCCTGACAGCAACAGGCGCAAGGCAAGCTGGACGGGGGGTGCCTCGCAGGTCAGGGCGCCTGCAATGGCGGCGCGGACGCCCGTCATCACAGCCTCGGGGAAGTTCATGGGATGCCTGTCAGTCATCAGTGGGCGCTCCTGCCCAGCGGGCCAATTGCTGCGCCGCGCTGCGGTAGCCGATCTCGATGATTTCCTCGGCGCGGTCGAACTCCATGAAACGCACCGCACCCAGCGGCGGGCGGATGAGGATGTCCGGCTTGTCCTGCCGCAGGCTGGCCTGGGTCATGCGCGCCTGCATGATGTAGATGGAGCTCAGCAGCACATCGAAGATGCCCGGCAGCGGTTCCGGCTCCTTGTGCAGCCAGGCTTCGAACTGGACCAAGCCGGGGTTTGTTCGGAGGCTTGCCAGCAGGCGCGCCATGGCCTGGGTATGGAATGTTCCCTGTGAGTTCGAATCTGGGCGGGATACCCGGCTCGCCACGATGTCGTGGTTGAGGTCGACGGCGATGACCAGGCCTGCGCCCATGGCACGCACCACACTCACCGGCACCGGGTTGACCAGACCGCCGTCGACGAGAATGCGGCCGTTGCTGCGCACCGGCGTGAAGATGCCGGGCACCGAGATGCTGGCGCGCACCGCATCGATCAGGTCGCCCCAGGCGCACACCACCTCCTCGCCGCTCATGATGCAGGTGGCCACGGCGCGGAAGGGGATCGGCAGATCCTCGATGCTTGCGGCCGCCACATGGGCGCGTACAAAGTCCGCGATCTTCTGGCCGTCGATCAGCCCGGAACGGGGGAGAACGGGGTCGAGCATGCCGACGATCTGCCGCCAATCGAAGGCGCGAAAACGGTCGGCCAAGCCTCCGATCTTGCCGGCGGCATATACCGCGCCCACCACCGCGCCTATGCTGGTGCCGGCGACCAGATCGACCTTGATCCCGGCCTCCTCGATGGCACGCAGCACGCCGATGTGCGCCAGCCCGCGCGCTGAACCGCTGCCCAGCGCCAGGCCGACCTTGCGCGCGGGCGGATTGGGAACGGTTTCGGGTGCTGGTTTCGCCATCTCTAGCCCTTGCCGCCACGCCAGATGGAGAACAGCACCCAGATGCCGCCGATGACGGCGGCGATGAAGCCGAGCAAGCCGAAAGATGGCAGGCCGGGCTCGCGCTCGACGGTCATGACGATGGCCGAGCCGATGATCAGGGCGGCGGTGACGACGCTGATCGCCAGGCGGCTGGCGGCGCGGTCGAGACGGTCGCCGAAATGCTTGAGGGGCAGGACCTCGACTTGCACCAGGAGCTTGCCGCGCCGCGCGGCGCGCAGGAGCTGGCGCAGGTCTTGCGGCAGCCCGGCGACGAGGGCAAGCGTGTCGCGCAAGGCGCGCCAGCCGCGCCAGACCAGGGCGCCGGGCGCGGCGTGGGCGAGCAGCACCCGTTCGAGAAACGGCGTAGCCTCGCCCGCCATGTCGAAGTCGGGGTCGAGCTGGCGCCCCAGTCCCTCCAGGGCGATGAAGGCCTTGATCAGCAGCGCCAGGTCGGGCGGCAGGGTGAGGCCGTGCTCGCGCAGGATGGCGACCAGGTCGGAGAGCATGGCGCCCAGATCGAGGTTCTTGAGCGGCACGCCGTGATACTGGTCGACGAAGGCGTCGATCTCGGGCTGCAAGGTCTCGCTGTCGATCTCGGCGCCGCCGCTCCAGTCCAGCAGCACTTCGGCCACCTTCTCCGCATCGTGGCTGACGAGACCGTGCAACAGCACGGCCAGCTGATAGCGGCGCTCCTCGGAAAGGCGCCCGACCATGCCGAAGTCAATGAAGGCGATGCGGTTGTCCGGCAGGTAGAAAACGTTACCGGGATGCGGGTCGGCGTGGAAGAAGCCATCTTCGAGCATCATCTTGAGCACGGCCCGGGCACCGCGACGGGCCAGCAGCCTGCGGTCGAGGCCGGCCGCGTCCACGGCGGCCAGGTCGCGGCCGGCAATGCCCTCGACATAGTTCTGCACATTGAGCCGCCCGCCGGTCCACGGCCAGTGGATGCGGGGAACGACGATCTCGGGGTGGGCGGCGAAGTTGGCGGCGATGCGCTCGGCGCTGCGGCCCTCGGCGGAAAAATCCAGTTCGCGGCGCAGCGACAGGGTGAAATGGCGCACCACCTCCCGCGGCCGGTAGCGGCGCAACTCGGGCGCTTCCGCCTCGACGATCTCGGCGAGACGGGCCAGCAGGCGCAGGTCGGCCTCCACGATCGGCCGGATGCCGGGGCGCCGCACCTTGAGGATGACCGCCGTGCCGTCCGCCAGCCAGGCGCGATGCACCTGGGCCAGCGAGGCCGCCGCCAGCGCCTGCGGTTCCAGGCGTGGGAAGATGGCCTCGGGCGACTCGCCCAAGTCCTCGGTCAGCTGCGGCAGCAGCTCGGCGAAAGGGATGGCGGGTGCGGCATCCTGCAGCTTGCTGAACTCGGCGATCCATTCCGCCGGGAACAGATCGACGCGGGTGGCGAGGATCTGCCCCAGCTTGACGAAGCTCGGCCCCAGCTCCTCCAGCGCCCGGCGCACGCGGGCCGGCGGCTCCAGCCGCGCCAGTTCCTCCGGTTCGTGCCAGTGCAGGGTGCGGCCGGCACGTTCCAGGGCGCCCGCCATGCCGATCCGCCGCACCAGATCGCCGAAGCCATAACGGATCAGGACGGAGGCGATGTCATGCAGGCGGCCCAGGTCGCGGACGGCGCCGATCGCTTGCCATAGCATCAAACGTCCTTGCCGGTATCTTTCGATTCCAGGCGGGCAGCGATGCCCTGGAGCAGGCCGGCGGCCAGACCGGCAAGCAGCGCGGCTTCATGGCGCACGACTTCCGTCCCTTTCTTGGCCTGATCGCGAGCGCCTGCCGTAATGGCCTGGGCCAGTTGCTCGAGCGCGATCCGGGTACGTTGGCCGACGGCCGAGCCACTGGTGCGGGCATGTTCGGCAAGCTCGGTGAAGGTGGCCTGGACGACGCCCTTGGCGCTCTGCGCGGCCTCCTGCAGCGTTTCGATGAACAGCGTCTGCAGCGTAGCCAGCTCGTCCGCCGCCCGCTTCAGCCCCTGCCGGGAGAACTCGCTGGTGCGACCCGCGGCCTCCTGAATGGCCAACTGGGCGGCCTCCGCTGCCCCGGCCAGGGCCTCGTCCAGACCGCGCATCGCCTCTTTCAGCGCCTGTCCGCCGTGTTCCCCGAGCGGCGCGGCGCCTTCGCGGGCGCCTTTGACCACGGCCGCCGTCACGCGTTTGAGCGCCTCGGTGTCGAGGCTGCCGCGCGTGAGCGCATCGAGCGTGATCGCGCGCACCTGGGCGGCGATCGCGGCCGGGTCGGTGGCGAGGGCGCCTTGTACGCGTTGCTCGATTTCCTCCGGCGTCATCGAGGGAAGACGTCCCTGCTCTTTGAGCATCCGGTCGATCTCGGCCTCGGCCTGCAGCCAGTCCTCTGCCACGTTCCCGCCCAGAAAGGCGCGCTTCTCCGCGCGAAAATAGGCGGCCTCCGCGATCATTCGATAGCGCTCCTCGGCGGTGACGGGCGGATTCTTCTCCGCAACGGATTCCGGTGCCGCATTCGAAGCGGAGGTGGATTTTGCCTTGGTCATGGTCGCTGCTCCTTTTCAAAGTGAGAGTGTGGAAAATCCGGCGTGTACGGGGCCGGGTATCGGTATGAGCTGTCCAGGAGCCCCATCCTCAGCGTGCCTCCCCCTCGGCTGCGGCTAGGCTCCTTCGCAGCAGTTCGCATACGTGGCGTGCCAGCACTTCGGGGTTGTCCTGGTGGGGCCGGTGTCCCGGCATGAACTGACGGGTTGCACCGGTCTGGAAATGGAAGATCACCAGGCCAAAGATCGACATCGCAAGCAGGTGGGCATCCTGATGCGGGTCCAGTTCGCTGGCGAGATCATGGACGGCGACGAACATGTCCCTGAATACATGTTTGGCCAAGGTGCTCTGACGCGCCTCGTCGCTGTCCAGAAGTACCCACTGCACCAGCCGCAGAAAGTCCTTATCCGTGGCCATCATCCGGGCGAGCCCGGCCACAAAGCGTTCAAGCCTCTCCCGTGGAGTACCGTCGCCGGCCAGCATGTCTTTCAGCGCGGCCTCTCTTTCCCGGAATTCGTAGGCCACCGCATCGAGATAGAGCTGGTCCTTGTCGGCGAAGTGGTAGTAAAGCGCCGCCTGGGTGAGGCCGACGGCAGCAGCGACATCGCGCATCGAGACGCCGTCGTAACCGTTCCGCGCAAACAGAGGCGCCGATAGTTCAAGAATCTCTTCCCGCGTTTTTCGCTTGCGAATGATCCTAATCGGCTGGCGGATCATAGATTGGTGGCCCTTCCGATAAACTTAACGAACGATCAGTATATCTCTGTCAGATGTGGTTTGCACCATCCAGCCTACTGAGAACCTGTTCACAATCCTTTGAGCAGTAGTGCGATGAAGGCCAAGTGGACGAACTGCAAGCTGGTGTTGAGTTTCCGCTCGCAGTTTTTCCAGTGGCGGCGGCATTTCTCGATCCAGGCGAATGACCGCTCGACGACCCATCGCTGAGGCATGACGGCAAAGGAATGCAACTCGCTGTGCTTGGCGATTTGGACTTCAGCGCCAAGCCATTCCTCAACGGCATGAGCGAATGGCTGGCCGACATAGCGTAAGCGCCCGGAAAACTCACCTGTCCCATGGCGCGGTCATCCGCTGAAGATCGTGCCCACCAATTTCGATGGTGACACTATGGACGTTGGCATCCCGCGCCGAGCCCGGCGAACAGGTGCTCATTGCCAAGTACCAGGGCATCGTGTGCTACGAACGCAACCGCCAATGGCGAGGTAGAAGCGATGCTTTACCAAAGATGAGGGGAGGCCCCTCGAAGTCGGCTTGCAGGGGCGGGCTCTTCGTCAGTTTCTCTCCTGCCGTGAGTGACAGAGCGGCGAAAGCGATGCGGGAGACCATGCGTCACTGGCGGCTGCATCATCGTGGTGACCTTCCTTTGGACGATCTCGTACGTTGGACTCGCTCCGTGATTCATGGGTGGGTTGCCGATAGGTGCCTTCCTACACAGGATCGGCGGCAGCAGATACCGACAGGTAAGGGTTGTTCGGTGGCATATCGCTGAACAGGACTCGCGGGTCTTCCAGCAGGTAGCCGTGGAGTCTCCGCGATTTCCGCGGCCCTGTGACTGCGCATATCCAGATGTTCAGACCATTCTGCTGCTTGCGGTGCAATTGCAGCTTCTCGAAGCGTTTTTGCACCCATTGCCAATCGGCCAGTTGGTCTTGCCTGGCAAGGAAGGCGGTTCTTGGATGTTCCTGAGCGTAACGCTGGAACACGCCGGGGCTGACCAGATAGACGGTATCGGCGACCGTATGCACCAGTGCCTTGGTGTCATTGATGATGAGCTTGCGCTCTTCGATATGCCGGCGCAGCCAGGCGACGAAATGCTCGCCTGACGGCGTTTCCTCCAATCCTGGAATCGACGCAGGCGTCGCCGAGTCGAGCGGTAACCTTGACTCACCTGACTCAAGAGGCGGCTCTTCCAGGGTTGGAGAAAACATTTCGGTGGTCGACGAGAGAACAGCCGACGCCATATCTGGAATGTCGAGCAGATCCAGAAGCGCCTCGACGCCTTCGCCGGCTGGCTGCGCCGACAGAGGCTCGGGGGCGACCGAGTCCGGTACGGCGGGCAACGATGCGGAAACAGTTGCTTCCCCCTCGTCCTGCACCACCATCACTGTGCCGGCGAACGGTGTGGGCCGCTCATTGCCTTCCCAGATCAGCGACGGTGCGAGGCGCAGGAGCGTGAAGGTGTGAGACCAGCCCGCGTCGCTGGTGATGGTCGCCTTCCAGATGGCCTTGCCCTCTGGCGTCGGTTGCGCAATGCCATGGTCCTGCAGCACGTTGAAGACGGCGGTGTTGCTGGACGGGATGCCATCGATGCCCTGGGCCAGCAGATGGGCGCGCAGCTTGTCCGAGACCGTCTTGCTGACCAGCCACAGTGCATCCTGGGTCAGCCATCCGTCCGAGGCCTGGGGCTGGTTCAGTTTGAACTCTTCCTTGAGCAGGTAGCGCAATCCGTCGAGGAGCTTGCGTTGGAGCGCATGGCGGGGTGCCGCCAGCGCCTTGGCCGGATCACCACCCAGCGCCTGGGCGACCGAGGCTTGGTCGGCCTGCACGACCAATTCCCCGAGCATGCCGGCATGCTCGTACTGGCCGGCCAGCACGTACAGGAGTGCCGACCACAGGTCCGGATACACGCTGAGCCAGTCGAAGATACCGGCGTCGAGCAGTCGGGCGTAGAGCAGCCCGGTAGCTGCGCTGTGCAGCCGGTATTCGCGTGCCTTGTGGTAGCGGAAGCGGTACGGCTTCCGGAGCGGACCATGCCAGGGATGCCAGATCGTGCCGTCGGCATACTCGACATGCAGGTCGACGGCGACCTTGCCGACGTCGTGCAGCAGTGCCGCGTAGGCGATGCCCGCAGTCCAGGCCTCGGCCTGGGCGGCCTGGGCTTCCGGCGTGGCGCCGGCCGGCAGGAGATGGGACTGTCGCAGCTTCAGCGCGTAGGCCACGATTTCCAGGCCGTGGTCCAGCATGCCGCCCAGGTAGGCGTGGTGGTGGCTTTCCGAGGCTGGAAAATTCTGGACCAGCTCGGCGTAGCGCTCCAGTGGCGCCCGATACAGCGTGGCGAACTGGTCACGGGAGACGGACGTGCGCTGCCAGATGTGTTCCAGCAGCTTCTGCCGGCGCGGTGTCGCCAGCAGTGATGCGGCCGATTCCGTCCGCGTCAGCCCTTTGGGGGGCTCGGCGGAGGGAGTGGGCGTCACTGCGGTGGCAGGTGGCATCCGTTTGCGTTGGAACAGCGAGAGCATGGCGAATCCTGGATGGCGGGCTGTTCGGGGGAGCCTCTTGGCCCTTTCGGGTAGGGCCTTTCCCCTTGACCCCGTTCCCTTGCCCCTTCCCAGCCCTTTGTCCTTTGTCGGAAAGTCTTTGGTATAGAGCAGCGAAGGTAGCCGAGCCACAGCCAATGCGGGACTGGCCCAAATCGGATTCTGGCGGGAAGGCGCCTGTGCCGGGGCTACGATGGGGCCTTCTCTTTCAACTGGATGGAGGCCCCATGCTCAGGCAGATTGACGATGTAAGGAAAATTCCTTACCATGCAAGTGTTGTCATCAGGAGAACATCCATGCCTGAGATCCATGAAGTCGCCACGCTGACCTCCAAGGGCCAGATCACACTGCCCAAGCCCATCCGGCAGGCACTGGGCGTGGACGCCGGCGGAAAAGTGGCCTTCGACCTGCGCGGAGGCGAAGTCATCGTGACCCGCGCGGACGCCGAGCACGAAGACCCGGCCATCGAGGCCTTCCTGGGCCTGCTGGAGGCCGACATTCGGGCCGGCCGGCATGTCCAGTCCCTCCCGGATGATCTGGCCCGGGTCATGTTGGCGAGTGCCGGCCACGCGGTCAATCTCGATGAAGACATCGACGGCGAAGTGGCGCTCTGATGCAGCGGCACGGTTGGACGCTCTTGTTCCACGAGGGCGTGATCGAGCAGTTGCGCAAGCTGCAGGCGGCCGCAGAACGGGCCGAACAGAACGACCCGCAAGGGTTCGAGGGCAACGCCAACGTCAAGCTGTTTCGGGCGCTGAGCCAGTTGATCATGGAGGTCGTGCCGAGCGATCCCTCACGGGACGAGTACCGCCAGGGCAACACCCTGGGACCGGCGTACCGTCACTGGCGGCGCGCAAAGATCGGGCGGCGATTCCGCCTGTTCTTCCGCTACGACTCCAAGGCGAAGGCGATCGTGTTTGCCTGGGTCAACGACGAACAGACCTTGCGATCGGCTGGCAGCGAATCCGATCCCTATGCGGTGTTCGAGAAGATGCTCGGACGTGGCAATCCGCCCGACGACTGGGCGGCGCTTGTAGCAACGAGCCAGGCGGAATGGGCATCGAAGGAACGTTGATTGGATGTCGCATGGAGTTTCAAACGATCTTTGAAAAATCCACGATGGATCCAATCGACGATCCCTTGGAGCGGGTGCCGAGTGAGAACCCATAGGACGGCCATGAGGTAGCCACCATGAAGCTCGCTGCACAGACCACTTTCGCGGAACGCGCTGGCCGGACACTGGGCCGGATGTGGCGGGCTTGTGTGCGTCTGGACCGCCAAGCGCACGACTGGCTGGTGGCGCAAGGATTGGCGCCTGTTGCCGCCCGAGGGGTGTTGCTGATCCTCAAGCTCGTTGCATTCGGCGTGCTGATTTACGTCGCGCTCTGGCTTGCGATGTTGATCATGATCGCCGTGTTTGCGGGTTGGACGGCACGGAACGCCGCTCCCGGCGAAGCGGAGGAATGGGCGATCGGCGATCAAGCGGATCACAAGCGCAGTGTTTTCTACGATCCAATCAACTACGACGACGATCCAGACCCCCGCTTTGATGATGAGCGGTAGGTAGTTACTTGGCTGCCCGAACCACGGTGCCCGTGCCCCTTGATCCGGCTTGGCCTGCTGATTTCGTGCCTTCCGACAGCCCCTGAAGCGCATTGCCGGCGCGGATGCCCACCCATCCCAGGGCCGTCACCCAAAAGCCCGGAAGCACGATGAACATCGTCGCCATGACGAAGTTCAGCAGCATGTCCCCGAAGGCGTTGTTCAGGCCGATCAGGGGATCGAAGTTCGAATGCGGCCGGCTCGCGCCGAAGCCCCAGCCATAGAGCGCATCGAGGATCGTGCTGTCGAGCCAGCGCGCGAGCTGGAACCAGAAGTCCACGAAGAACAGCGCAAACTCTACGCAGCTCACCGCGACCAGGGCCTTCAGCTCGTAGGTGCCGAAGAGCAGCACCAGCGGGATGCAGATGACGAGCGCCATCTTGAGCAGCGACAGCACCATCGGCAACGCCTGGCGGACCACATCCATGGCCGGAAAGAAGCCCAGCGAGCCGACGGCCATCCCGAGGTCGCCGGCACCGCGGGTCACGATGTTGGGCAGCGTCTTCTCGATCTGGCCGCCGTAGTCGGTGTAGACGGCGCCCTGGTTCATCTTCTGCTGCCTGGGTGAGACGACGGCGCGGATCACCGAGTCGTTGACCTCGTTCTGCGACAGGAACCCCGCCCAGCGGCCGATACGGGAGAGCAGATCGGGATCGACCTGGGCCAGCAGGCGGGCGCGTAGCCCGCTGTTGCCGTCGGACCACCACTGCCGGCAGCTCGGATAGCCGCCGCCGCTGTCCACCTGGGCCAGCCCCGCGTCGCGGGTGGCATCGTAGGGCCAAGCCGTGCGCGGCGTGCTCGAATGGTAGGTGTCGTAGAAGCCGGGCGCGTCGAGGAAGTAGCTCGAACCGATCCAAGTCACGTCGTTCATCTGCTCGTCGGAGAGCGTCGGCCGGTTCATGAACAGTTTGGCGCGCGAAGGCCCATAGCAGTCGTGCACGAAATCCCCGACCTCCTGGGCCAGTACCGGGTCGTCGATGCGGGTGGAATCGACGTCCATGCGCATCTGCCGCAGATCGGTCCCGCAGGGGATCGCCGCCACCGCAGCCCCGGTGACGGCCTTGGAGATGGCGTGCATGAAGAACCACCACACCGGCACCAGCGCGCTCTGGTTGTTGAGCGTGGTGTAGGCGTTGGACCAGCCCGTGTCCGCCGGCTGCGGAACGCTGACCTGGCACTGCGCGGAGCGGCTCGTATCGAAGCGGATCGTGCTCAGGTCCACCGGAATGAAGGGGATGCCGGCGAACATGATGACCACGATCGCCACCCAGACGCGGTTCTCGATGCGCATCGAGGACAGCACACCTTTGTTGCCCTCGTCCGCGCCTTCCGCGCGCGCCCGCAGCCACTCCTGGATCACGATGGCGACGAACGGGAGCGCGAACACGCCGCTGGCGACGAGGATGTTCCAAATGCCGTTGTTGACCAGCCAGCCCACCAGGGTCAGGTAATACTCGAGGTAGTCGGTCGTGTAGAGGGTCATGACATCCTCCCCGCCTCAGCCATGGCGCAGCAGTTGGCTGCCTTCGAGCAGTACGATGGTCGTCACGGCCGCGATCTCGACGCGCAGCAGGCGGTGATGCGTTTCGGCTGACGGCTCGCGTTGCCGCAGGCGCTTCCGCATCCACCACCAGCCATAGGCCGTCGCCGCGTAGAGAAAAAGCCGCCAGACGAGGAAGTGGGCGGAATGCGCGTGCAGCCAGCGCTCCCAGCCATCAATACCGCCGACGACATGAATGCCGGCGACGTTCACTGCCACCGCGATTCCGGCCACCAGCAGCGCCCACAGCAGTGCGACGCCCACCCGGCGGTTGAACAGCCACGTAGGCCGCAGCCACGTGCGGCCGGTCATGGTGTGCTCCGGGGTTTCTGGACTTCCTTGAGGCGGTCGCGCGTGGTGTCGCCCTCGAAGATGCCGCGCGAGCCGCCGGCGCGCGTGCCGTGGCGCTGGACGATGGCCATCGCGGAGTTGCCCGCCAGCGTGCGCCGCAATTCGAGTTCAGTCTTGAGATTGCTGATCTCCTGCTCCAGCGCGCCGTTCTCCTGATCGACCGCCTTCACGGCCAGCTCGTTGGCCGCGACGTTGGGCTCCTTCTTGCCGGTCAGCAGCGTCCGCTGCAACAGCAGTGCCTTCTCCAGCACGCTGGACAGCGCCGCCTCCGAGGCCAGGCGCTTGCCCAGCAGATCCTGGTCGGGCTCGTCACGCAGGGCCTCGATCACGCCGCGGGTGATCGGCAGCGAGTTGCTGCCGGCCGCTTCCAGGTTCGCCACCGTCGTCGGCTTGGCGCCGGTCACCAGTTCCTGCAACGCCTGCAGCTTGGTCTCGTACTCCTCCTGGATCACCGGTGTGAGCCCGACACCGGGCGTGGTTTGGGTCTTGGTGCAGCTTTCGCAGGTGCGCTGCTCACGCTCGCCCAGCACGCGCGTCGCCCAGGCTGCAGCCGCACCAGGCGAGGACCAGGTCTGGCAGGTCAGCCGGTTGCCGCAGGTGGCGCGAGAGATCGACGAGGTGTCCGTCACACTGCGCCCGTTGAGCAGGTTGTAGCCTGCGCGCGTCACGTCGCCCACCACCTTGATCGACCCCTGGCCCGAGCCGCCCGCGTTGCCGCCGCCGACCCAGGGCACGCCGTTGTTGCCCCTGTTCGACTCGGCCTGCTCGACGGCCGACACGGCATCGGTGCTGCTCACCGCATCGCGCAGCGCCATGCCCTCAGCGAGTTGGTCCCAGCCTGCCTGGCCGCCCGCCATGTCCGCGAGGCGGTTGGCGATGGCCCGGCAGGTCATCTTCGAGCGGTCGAAGTCCAGGCGAGCCTGCAGGACGCCGTTGGTGAGTAGGTTGTAGAGGCCCGGATCGGCACGCTGGATGATCAGCGCCGGCAGCGACGCCACGGCACTGGTGGCGTTCTGGATCACCGTGCTCATGATCGCCTGGAAGCCGTTGGTGATGCCATTGAGCTGGTTCTGCAGCGTGGTCGTGATGCTCATGTTTCCGCAGATCAGGTTGCTGTTCCAACCGACACCGACGCCGATGCTCTGCATGTTTCCCGCACCACCCATGGAAACGGCCCGGCCGCCACCGATGCTGTAGAGCACGTCGTCGCCGATGACGCTGCCATTCACACTGACGCCCCTGGGATTGATGCGGGTCTGCGCCCAAGCGACGCCCGCTGCCATGACGGCACAGGCGAGCGCAACGGCCAGGGTGTAGAGCCTGGCTCGCTGAGTGATGTGGGAAAAGGACACCTTCATCGCGGGCACCTCACTGGAAATCAACGCTACCGAGGAAAACCTGCCCACGGCGCTGGCAGCAGGCATAGGGCCGCCACAGCGCCCAGGCGTAGTCGCCTTGCTGCGCTTGTACGCGCGTGTTGCTGTGAGGGAAGACGGCACAAGTGCTGGAAAGTGTGGGCGTCAGTTCCTGCCACTTGCCGGTGGAAGCGTCGCCCTCCATCAACGCCCCAGCCGGCCAGTAGCCATCGCGCGCATTCGCAAGCAGCGGCTGATAAACGTGGATCTGACCACGCCGGGTCACGATGTCACCCGCGCGCTGCACCACCACCGCGCCGCTCTTGTAGTCGTCGGTTTGATGCAGGAAGCCGCCGCGTGGGTAGACGCTGCCCCACAGGTTGGCGCTGGCGTAGCTTCCGATCTCACGCATACCGGGAATGAGCGCTTCCGGGAACACCATCTCGGGGATGTAGTAGCGCCAGGCCAGCGTGTCGAGCGTGCTCAGCAGGTAGGGCATGAAGGCTGCGCCGGCTCCCTGACAGGTGTAGCCGGAAGCGCTGGCGAACTGGCTGAACACCGAGCCACCGGGATGCCCGATCACATCGGCGTTCTTGAACTTGGCGAGGTTGTTCTCGTTGTCGTGGTTCGTGGTGCCATCGCCGCCGGCCTGCGCCATGGAATTGGGCGTGCTCATCGCCCGCACTTCCCCCCACGGGTTCGCGCCGGTGTTCGAATAGCTGGATACCACCGCATCGGGAACGTAGTGGCGAACCTTGACCGAGGTGCGTACCGAGCAACCGAACATGGTGCAGAACAACCAGTAGCAGACACCGACAACGCGGTATTCCAGGCAATCAGGCGACAAGGACGATGAAGTGATGGTCGCCGTGTTCAGCGCGAAGCTCGACGTGGCTCCGCATAGCAACAGCGAAGCCATGACTGTCCGCAAGCGTTGGGACGGCGCTGTTGACAGACGGGTCATGGCCGCGCGCTCCGATAGGCATCGATACGGGCGGCGGCACGCGCCACGTTGGGCTCGCCGTAGATCACGTAGCGTCGATCGACCACCACTGCGGGAATCTTGACGATACCCAAGCCCCAAGCTTCGGCAACATCCTGGTAGGCAAGCCCAATGTGGCGTTGCAACGTCTCGTTGCCCTCACGCAATCGCTGCTGCATGATTGCCTCGGCCCGCCCCGGATCGGCCGGTAGCCCCGTCGACAGTTCGGCTTCGATCCGGGCTGGGAGGTCCAGTTCTATGACACGTTCACCACCCATGCGCTGGATCGGGTGACGGCTGTCGGTTACGACCAGCACGTCGGCCAGTGCTACCCCGCTCAACAAGACCATGCACAACCCCGTCACCACTACGGCAGCCATGGATTGCCACGACGGTGAGCCAGGAAGAAAGCCGTGAGATGAAAACAGCATGTCGCGCCTCCGGGGGGTCGATACAGGCTGTAGTCGAAACCAAGAGCGTGTGCGGAGCGACAAAGAATCCGTTGCCGGGGAGTCCCCATTTTTCAGGAGTGCTGCAAAAGTATGGGAGCCCGAGGGCTCCCATTGGGATGAACGGCGGATGC
This sequence comes from Zoogloea dura, assembly GCF_012927165.1. GTDB lineage: Bacteria > Pseudomonadota > Gammaproteobacteria > Burkholderiales > Rhodocyclaceae > Zoogloea > Zoogloea dura. Next base: position 122,770 of record NZ_JABBGA010000005.1, on the reverse strand, counting down.
CGGGACAGCGGGGAGCTACAGCAGACCGGCCTCAGCGAAGGAGTACGGCTTGCCCTTGCCGACGATGAAGTGGTCCACCACCCGGACATCGACAATGGCCAGAGCGGCTTTGAGTCGATCCGTGAGCGAGCGATCAGCGGTCGAAGGCTCGGTCACCCCAGAGGGATGCTGGTGCGCCAGGATCAGCGCCGACGCGTTGAGGGCCAAGGCGCGCTGGACGACCACCCGCGGGTATACCGAGGTTTGGTCGACTGAACCCTTGAACAACGGCTCGTAGGCGAGCACCTGGTGCTGGCTGTCGAGGAACACGACAGCGAAGACTTCGTTGGGCTCCACGACCAGTTTCAGGCGCAGGTAGTCACGCACGGCGGCAGGACTGTCCAGCAACGCCCCGGCTTTGAAGATGCGTTTCTCCAGCAAGTTAATGGCCTGCTGGATGATCCAGCCTTCGTGCTGGGCGGCGATCAGGGTAAGCGACTCCGGGCGGGAATCGGCGACGACACAAGACATGGCGAACCTCCAATGGATGAGATTGGAGGGCGTATGCCCCAGGAGGGCAAACCCTCCAAAGGACGACGGGGATGGAACAGAGGAAGAAGAGGCATCCACCGCCACAAACGCGGCGGCTGTTCGCAGGCGAGGATGCGAAGCGAACGGGTTCGATCAGTGCGGTCGAGCCGCACCGTAGCCTTGAAGATCGATGGCTACCTGGGCATGTCGCCGACAGAGTCGGCTGGCATTTCCTTCGATGGCAAGCCGGTGGTGCCGCTCGCAGTGAGCAGATCGAGAGCAGACAGCAGAGCATCGCCCTCGACGGAGCCGTGCAACAAGAGAGCCTTGCCGGTCTCCCGGTCACGTAGTTGCAGCGCCGGCGTAGCGGAAACGCCGTTCTTTACCGCCTCCTCAACCTGGGCGTGGATCACCGCGTCGGGCCGATCACTGGCGAGACACTGCTGCGCGGCAGGCGTGAGGTCGGGATAGCGCAGCCCTTCGGGCAGCCCCTGCCCGTCGCCACGCGTGTTCGCGTAGACCCAGTCTACGGCCTGCCAGAACGCGGCGGGGCCGCCGGCCTCACCGATGCACTCGACCAGGCGTGCCTCGGCGGAGGCCGCCGGTTCATGCATGGCCAGCGGCAGGTGATGCCATTGCCAGCTCATTTCTGGATGTCCATCGATCCAGTGCTTGAGTACCGGGAAATAGGTTCGACAGAACGGACACTCCAGATCGGCATACTCAACCACCGTGAAACGCGCATCGGGCCGGCCATAGCGCCAGGGTGGCCTGGATGGTGGTGAAGGTACAGACGGCACCGTCTCTGTGGAGCTTAGAGGGCGGGTTTCAACTTGTGCCGTGGCACGCGGGCGCAGGAAGGACAAGGCGGCGAGCAGAAGCAAGGCGGCTGTCAGCAACGCGAGCAGAATGAAACGGCGGGATCGTACGAATCCGGGCAGGTGCATTGCCGCCTCCCCGTCACGCCAGCGTATCGAGCGCCAGCGACTCGATGCCGCGGGCATGGTCGATTTTCTCGGCCACTTTGAAGGCGGCATCCAGCTCGCCGATGCCGTACTGCTGCATCAATTGGTAGCGCTCGGCCTTCTCCTCCGGCTCGGTTTGGGCCAGCGCTAGGTACAGACTGGGCGGCACCGCGCGGAACAGCACCTCCATCGACTTCGAGAGGATCACGCCTTCGCTAAATTTGCCGGCCTCCTTGCGGGCGGAGAGCATCAGCGCCTTCTGCGCCGGGTTCAGCTCGCGGAAGCGCGCGATCTTCTCCACCTCGTCCGGGGGCATGGAGAGGCAGATCCACCACTCGATCATGTTGAGCATCGGTTCGGCCGCCTTGGGCAGGTCGTCGATGTTCTGGGTCGCCAGCCAGTACCAGGCGCCGAGCTTGCGCCACATCTTGGTGATCTTGACCACGTAGGGCGCGAGCAGCGGGTTCTTGGTGATGATGTGGCCCTCGTCGGTGACATTGATGATCGGTCGTCCGAGGAACTGATCGCGTTCGGCGATGTTGTTCACCGAGTTGATGAGGCTGATGTAGGCAATCGAGAGCTGGGCGTTGTAGCCCTCGCGGGCGAAGGTCGCCAGGTCCACGATCGTGATATCGGCCTCGGGCCAGGGTGTGCCGGGACGGTCGAACATCTCGCCGTCGACACCCTGGCAGAACATGTCCATGGCGTCGGCCATCTCCAGCAGCCGGGTGCGCCGTGCCTCCGGCAGCGTCGCATCGCGGGCGCGTTCGCGCAGCGCGTCGCGCACGTCGCGCGTGAGCACGGTGCGCTTCTCCGCCACGCAGCGCTGAGACGCATCGAGGATGCACTGGCGGATCAGGCTGCGGTCGGCGCGCGTCATGCGAGCCTCTTCCTTGTCCTCGCCACCGGTGATCATCAGCCGCGCGGTAATCTCCAGTTCGCCCAGCACGTCGCGCTGCTCGTCGGCATCGGCGACCTGCGCTACCTCGTCGCGGTCTTCGTCCAGGTCATCAGCATCCAGCGTCTGCACCTGGCTGGGCGTTTCCACCAGGCGGTGTGCGTCGGCGAACGGGGCGAGGCTGACCCCTGCGCCGGGTGCGAGCTTTACGCGATGCACCGTGAGGCCCAGCCGCGCCGCGAAGTCGCCGAAGAGGCCGAAGCTGTTGCCCGCCTCGACGATGAAGAGGCGCGGCCGGTAGATCGCCGTCACCTGGTTCAGGATGTTGTTGAGCGTGGCGCTCTTGCCCGAGCCGGTGGGGCCGAACAGGAACAGGTGCGCGTTCATCTGCCGGTCGAGGCGATTCAAGGGATCGAAGGTGATCGGTCCGCCGCCGCGGTTGAAGAAGGTGATGCCCGGATGCCCCGTCCCCTGGCTGCGGCCCCAGACCGGCGCGAGGTTCGCGGCGTGCTGCACGAACATGAGCTGGGTGTACCACTGGCGCCTGTCGAGGGCCGGGTCGAAGATGCAGGGCAGCCAGCGCAGGTAGCTGTTGAGCGGCGCCACCTCGTCTTCCTCGCGCACCGGCTGTAGACCAGCATTGAGCATGACATTGACCAGTTGCAGGCCGCGGGCGTCGAGCTGCGCCAGATCGCGCCCGCGCAGGAAGAACGCCAGCGCCCCGCGATAGAGCTTGTGCGCGCTGCCGATCAGGCTGCGCGCGTGCTGCACGTCCTGGCGGGTCTGCTCCGAAGCGAGCGTCTCGCCGACCGACTTCCTGCTCAGGTGGTTCAGGTACGCTTCCAGCACGTCCTGGGGCGTGGCGACCAGCGTGAGGCACATCACCGTGTCTTCCGGCATCTGGTCGAACAGCGCATTGACCGCATCACCGCCCTTGCGGGTCTCGCCGGTGATGTGGCCCGTTGGCGGCGGCATGCGCAGGCGGTCCATCACGATCACCCGGTGTGGCATGCCGTCGAAGAGCCAAGTGCCGTTGCCCACGTCCGAGCCCGGCTGGCCGAAGAACAGGCGTTGCGCGAAGTCGCCGCTGGCCAGCTCGATCTCACCCTCTTCCGTCTCCTCGGGATAGCGGGTCAGCGCATAGAAGCGCTCCCGATCCTCGGCGCTCGGCCCCAGCAGCGTCGGGTGGGGATTGAACCAGCGCAACAGCCAGTCGTGGATGTCGGCGGCGTTCATGCGCCGCGCCTTCACGCCCGCGTTCGCGAGCCCGCCGGCGAGCCGGTCGCAGATCGTGGCCAGGGCCTGCCCGGGGGACTGGCCGCGCCGCGACGACGCGGTGGTCGGGGTACGCCGGTAGACCACCATGCGCACGCGCCGGACTTGGCCGCGCCATGGCAGGCGTGTCACCGTGGTGTCCTCGAACAGGCCGCCGGGCTTGGCGATCGCGCGCAGGTGGTGGGCGAAGAAGCGCAGGTAGAATTCGCTGAAGGCGCTGCCCCGGGCGCGTGGCCGCACGTAGCTGGCCAGCCCGCGCAGATAGCCGTCCCAGTTCGCCTCGTCCTGGGCGTAGAGCTGGACCACCCAGGGGTTCTCGTCGAGTTCGTCGAAGGAGTCTTGCAGCGCGTTCTCCAGCGCATCGCGCGCCTGCCACAGCCAGGCCAGTTCGCGACCCTCGGTGCCGACCGGCGCCAATTCAAAGAACGCGGCGACCGACTGGCCGTCTTCCAGCAGCATGCACTTCGACTCGTTCAGGTATTCCACCCAGGGCAACAGATCGGCGAAGGACGGGGCCACGCCGTAGAGCGCCTGGGCGTCCGCCTCGGTGGCCGGCTTGCGGCGGCGGACGGCCAGCGCACTGCCGGGCTCGCTGATGCCATGCGTAGCCAGCATCGACACGTGCCGCGTCCATGCGTCGTCGGCATCTGCCTCTGCGCCGGCTGGGGTTTCGGCCGGGCGCGCCTGCAGGAAGGGAACGGACCAGGTCATCAGTAGTCCTCCAGACGCTCGCCCGGCATGGCGTACTGAACCCGCTGGTAGAGCGGAAACACCGTGGTGTAACCGGGCACCGGCACGGGGTCGGTGCCGGCCAGGTGCGGCAAGACGTACATCACCAGGTCCGGGTTCGGCAGCCGGTGGAACTGGCGGTAGATTTCGTTGGCCGCCGTGCGGGTGTAGGCCGCATTGTTCGCGGGCGCGGCCTGCACGTCGGCCTCGATCAGCGGCCGGCGCAGGCCCTGGCGCGCATCGAGCAGTTGCCGGGCCGACTGGCCCCCGCCAGCGCTGCCGCCGGTCTCCTGGTTCCAGACATCTAGCATGGTGTGATCGCCATGCGGCAGCACCTTGTCCTTGCTGGTGGCACAGCCGCCCAGCGCCGTGGCCACGAGCATTGCCACGACCGTATCAGTCCAGTTCCGACGCATGGGCGCCTCCGATGCGGTGATTGACCCGGCGCCCCTTGGCGTCGTAGTCGATGTTGAGGGGCTGCTCCAGGTGGACGGCGACCTTCGCGCCGGGCTGCACGTAGATGGCGGCGAAAGCCTGGCCGTAGAGCTTGTTGACCCAATCGGCCATGTCGCGCACGCCACCGGCCAGGATGCGGCCCATGGCCTCGTTGCCCGAGATGCCGACCGTGCCGAGCGAGCCGTTGCTGTTGGCGACCACCGCCATACTGCCGTTGTCGGACTTGATCAGCGAGGCCGCACCGGCACCGGCCGCGGTGATCAGGGCCTGCGAGCCGAGGTACTGCTGGGCGTTGCTGCGCCGCTCGCCGGAGACGCAGGGGATGCCGTAGGGATCGCTGATCCAGCCCAGGCCGCCCTGAGTGGCACTGCCGCCGGTTTGGCCGCCGTTGCCACCCTGGCTGCGCGAACTGTTCTCCGGCACGGTGCGGATGGTCCCGTCCTGGAACACGAAGGTCACGCTACGGATCTGTCCGCGCACGCACGAGAGCGTCCAGTCGCCCGAGGCGGTGCCGCTGACCACGGCGCCGGCCACGTCGGGGATGTCGATGCCGTTGGCGGTCAGGTTGTCCGGCCCGATCAGCACCTTAAAGGGGTACGGGTCATTGACCGTGCCGTCGATCGGCACGCGTCCGATCAGCGCCGTCATGGCAATCGACCCCATCAGCGTCGAGTTCGACGGCACCGTGTAGACCGGCTTGGCGGAGGCACCCATGGCGCGGCTGCCCGCATCGGCGACGGTGCTCGCAACGCTGTCGGCCGTATTGGTCAGGGCTTTCTGCGCGGGTCCGAAGCTGGTGGGAAATGTTGGGCCGCTGCTCGCGGCGCCGTTCTTCGGTGGCTTGGCGTCGTCCGGCTCCACCCAGCGCGTGCTACTGCCGCGAGCGCCGCTGCCCAAGCTGCCGCCGAAGTTCTTGCCGTCGCCTTCCTCCAGGCCCAGCCCGACAGGCAGATCGGCCTGGCCGCCCTTGCCGGTGAGGCCATCAAGGCGCCGCTGCAGGTCCTGCAGCAGGCTCTGCGTCTGCTGGCGGTCGCTGGCGACCTGCTCACGGTCCTGCTGCAGGCGGCCGCGCTCGCCGTCCAGGGCAGTCTGGATGCGCTGGTCGACCGCGCTCTCGCGGGCGCGCATGCGTTCGTTCTCGGCCTTCTGGTTCTTGTTGTCGGTGAGCGCGGTCTGCAGCTCGTTGCGCAACTGCTTGACCTGGGCGACCAGCGTGGCAACGGTGTCGCGCGGTGTGTCGCCCTCGATGCCCAGGGCCTTCATCTCCTCGGGCGTGAGCGGATTGGCGGCGCCGGGTTGCGCGGGTTTGGCGCCGCGGTCGCCCGAGAACAGCTTGATGCCGACGAAGATCACCAGCAGCGCCATCGGGATCAGCAGCCACTTGAGGAGAGGGTTACTCTTCATCGCGAGCGCCTCCTCCTTCGGCCTGGCCGGCTGCGGCTGCCGGCGGCAGACTCACCGCCGCGTCGATCGGCGCGACCTTCGGCAGCAGCGACTCGGCCAGGCCATGGCCACGGGTGACGAGGTAGACCACGGTGGTGTCGGCCGATTGGCCGGCGGGCCCCAGGCTCGCATGCTGAAAGGTCGCCGCGACGAAATCGCCCTGCAGGGCGCGCGGATCGAGGTTCAGCCAGCGCGCGGAGGTGTTGGTGAGCCTCACGGCCGTCACCCACTGGTCTTCGAGCCGCCATGCGGCCAGCGCCTGTGCGCGCACCGGCAGCGTGGGCAGCAAGGTGCTCAGCGCGAGGCCGCGGCGCAGGTTCACGCGCCCGATGCCGGCGACCGGCTCGACGGTGCGCAGCGGCGCGTACAAGTTTTGCGCGGCATGGCGCGTCAGCACGACCGATACCGGCGTTTCGCGCCGGGGAACGGATTTGTCTGCGGGCGCTTCTGCCTGCTGGTCCGCGCCGCTTGCTGCACTGCCGCCGTAGCGCTTCGCGGGGGCCTCCGCTTCCACGATGCGCACGGGCTCCAGCGCCGGCTGGCCCGCCTTGGCCGGCTCGGCGGCAATGTCGATCAGGATCAGCGCCCCGGATTCGGCATCCTGCAGTTCCAGTCGCGACGGCGGAATCGGCTCGCTCGCGCGCAGGTAGATCGCACCGCCCGCGCTCTGCACCCGCAGGTGCGATCCGATGCTCTCCGGCACGCCGATGCGCACGTTGCGGTCGATGAAGATCACGCGCTCCTGGCCGACCACGAGCGGTACGGCCAGGGGCAGACGCTCCCAGCGCAGGATCTCCACGGCCTGGCTGGTGGAGACGAGCCCCATGCTGAGCAGGAAGCCGGCCAGGGCCGGCAGGACAAGGCGCTTCATGAGGCTCCTCCTTGCAGGTGGTTGGCTGCGGCGGGCTGGGCGGCCGGCGCAGGTGCCGGCGCCGGTTCAATGCGCTGCGGCGCGCTCGCGTAGCAATCCAGGGCCAGGCCGAAGGGGTTGCGCTCCGGATCGACGTCCATGCGTTCGACCTTCAAGGCGTAGCGCACCAGTGCGCGCTTGACCTGCTCGGAGCCCAGGTACTCGTCGGCGCTCACGTCGAGGGTGACGATCCAGTTCTTTGCCGACACGACCTGGACGCGCGACGTGGGATCGTCGCCGTAACCCCGGCCGGGAATCTCGTAGATACCGCGCACGCGCTGACGCAACTCGCCGTTGCTGCGCCGGAATTCGTAGTCCTGCTGCAGGAACGAGCGGCAACTCGGCGTGAGGTAGGCAGACAGCGCCTTGAGGTTGCGCGGGTAGTCTTCCTCGCCGTTGGTTGGCCAGCGCTGGGCCTGCTGCCAGATGTAGAAGGTGAAGGCGTAGACGCTTTCTGGAGGCACGTCCCACCACTTGCGGGTGCTGCCGGAGCGCAAGTCCGGGGGTACGTGGATGGTCAGGCTCTTCGGCGCGCTCCACCAGCCGAACCCAAGCAGCAGTGCCACGACGAAGAGCGCGGCGGCGCCGAGGCGCAAGGTCTTGACGTGCGCCCGCAGGTGCATGACTTCGTTCTTGAACCGACTCACTGGACAGCCCCCCTGTCACTGCGTGACGCCCTTCCCGAGGGAGGATGGGCAGCACCTCGACGGATGGACGTGGAAGGCCGCTGGCGCCGCGTGGTCCACCAGCCCGAGCGGGTGATGAGCTGCCGTCCCCCCACGTGGGCCGCCAGGGCAGGATAGCGCAGTGCGAGCCGCCACTGGAGCTGGCGGTACAGCCAGATGTCGGGCCGGCCGCGCTTTTGCCGGCGCAGGAAGCCGCTACCCGCAAACACGCCGAGCCCGATGCCGACGACGATCAGCGTCGGCACCATGGCGATGCTGTGCGTGAGCCAGGCCAGCGGTATGCCGGCCAGAAATCCAGCTACGGCCGACAGACCAGCGCAGACCCACAGCTCGTCGGCGGTCAGTCCGCGCACGACCACCGGGTGGCGGTTCAGGCGATGCGGCAGGAAGGTCACGAGCCCGTCGCGCGGACTCTCCGGGGAGCCGGCCATCGGTGCCGGCCCTCAGAGCACGCCGGTGGCCTTGGTCAGCAGCCAGATGCCGACGACCAGCAGGATCGCGCCTACCGCCACCGTCAGGCCGAACTGGCCCCACGTGGTGCGGCCGGTGTGGATTTCGGCATAGCGCGTATAGGCGTGGTAGCAGACCCCGACGAACATCGAGGCGACCACGAGCAGCGCGATCAGCAGCACGATGTCGTAGCCGTAGTTCTGCAGCGTCTGCATGATGCCGCTGCCCGCGCCGCGCGACGGGTCTTCCATGGTCGGCAAGCCGGCAGCGAACGAAGCCAGCGGCGTGGCCGCGATGCCCAGCGGAGCGAGTACGGCGGCAATGCGCGCGGCGCGATGAGAAGTCGAAGAAGGGTTCATGGCGATTCAACCTTTCGTGGTGGTCAGGACAGGAGGAAGAAACTCAGCACCAGGTACATCGCGACGAAGCGCACGACCACGCCGAGGAACTGGCGCTGGGTCAGCCGGTTCTCGGCCCAACCGACATAGGCGGTACGCATCGCCCACACGCCCCACAGCAACAGGATGGCGAAGACGAAGCCGAGGACAACGGTGGAGACGGTCACGGGCGTGAAACCGCCGTTGGCCTGGAAGGCGGCGACTTGATCGGCGGAAGGTGTCATGGCAACGGCTCCTGCCGTTCATCGCTGCGTACGTAGTCGCCAGCCAGCGGAGCGGGATCGCGTGGTTGGGCACGCTGCGGGACGAGGTAGTCCTGCAGGCCGGCGCGGATGCGCTTGAGGTCGGCGCGCAGCCGGGCGTAGTTGAAGTGGTAGTGGGCACGTTCCCGCGGAGCAGTGCTGGCCGCATGCTCGGCCAGACGGTCGATCAGGTCAAGCTGGCGTACGAGTGTGGCAAGTTGCTCGCGCTCTGGCGCGTCGTCGGTGGCATGGGCAGGACGCAGAACTAAGAACGACACAGCTAATGCTAGTGGCAAGCCTGCCATCAAGCGAGGCCATGCTAATGTGCGCCGGCAGGTCTGTCCCATCGTGCCATTCCCTCTTGAAGCGAATGGCTAAATGCTGTGGCACGTTTTCGCTTCGCGCCGCAATCAATGTGGAACACCGCATGACCATGTTGTCACCGACTGGCATATGGGAGCCAATGCGTGTTCGGCAGGAGGAAGGCGGCGGCCCGCAGGAGCACCGAGATGTTGAGTACCGCCGGGCCCTGATGCGGCTGCGTCAGGGCGACTCCGAGGTCGCGTGCTCGAAGCTGATGGAACGGACTAATCTAGGCGGCCGTGTGCTCTTTGAGCATTTTCTTGATGAGCGTCTCGACGAATTCAATGTCGACAAATGGAACTTGGGCGTAGATCACCTCCCTCTCACCTTCGAGTTTCGCTAACAGATGACCTTTGCCCAGCAGACGTTCCGCGCCTTTTTCGCCAAGAGCGATTTCGGATGTTCCTTCCGAGTCGACACGCAGAATCAGGCGATTGCCCAAATTTGAGCGCAGTTGCATCGGCATAACATTGGCATCCGGCCGCTGGGCGGCGAAAATTAGATAGATGCCCGCGGCTCGAGCCTTCACACCGAGCCGCTGAACGATTGCCGACACGGCGTCCTTGTAATCTTCCGTCAGCATCCATTCGGCGAACTCGTCGTGAATGAGCCAGATGACAGGCAGGCGTTCGTTTGCTGCGACCTTGGCATTGAAGGCGGCCAGATTGGATACGCGCGTTTCCTTGAAGCGAGCGTAGCGGAGGTCCATTTCGGCCACGAGTTCTTCGAGCCGCTGAGTTGCCAAGATCTGATCATCGATGACACCGCCGTCGATATGCGGCAGCCTGTCGAAAGCGAAATAGTCAACGCCTTGTTTGGGGTCAATCAGGACGATCTTCGCTTGTTCCGGTGTGTTGGTCGCGGCGATCCCCATGATAATGTTCTGCATCAGCACGGACTTGCCACTGCCGGTGCTGCCCGCGATCAGCGTGTGTGGCGCATGGTCTTTACCAGGTGAGAGGAACAGGGGAGCGCCCGAGTTTTCTTGCACTGCGATCATGAGCTCTTGATTACCCCAACCGTTCGAGGCCGGTGACCAATCGGACCAAAGGGAGCGGATATCAATGATCTGGCGTTTGGGTCGCTCCACCGCGACGATGACGGCACCGGGTTCTGGGCGGACCGAGATGACGTTCAGTCCATAGGTCGTCAAAAGCTCGGACCGCTTCTTCAAGACCTGCTCGACAGTGAGGTTGGCGTTGCCGGCGAACCGCAATAGCGCAGAATTGGGCGTAAGAGCGGACTCGATCAATTTGGCCTGAAGCTGTAACTGCTGCAGGGCGCTGCGCGTCGAAAAGGCTGTTTGCTTGAGCCATTCCCCTTCTTCAGGTGCGATAGTGGCCACGTGGAGCGCCGACGCGAGCAAATCGGCGATCTCCGAATAGGCCCAATGAGCTTGCGCCCGTGTCGGCGAAGAATCGACGGGTAACGGCACGCTATCGCCAGGGAGCGGCGTGTGGAACAGATTTTCGATGCTCGGTTCCGTTGGCGCTTCAGCGGGTGTGTCCGGCGCTTCAGGAACAGGGAGTGCAGGCAGGGGCGCCGGTCTGCGGACAGGCGCGCGATATGCACTGCGGAGAAAGGCAACGCCGGAGCCCGGAGCACGCCAGGTTGGCTCAAAGTCCATATGGTAGAAACCCATGCTGCGCCGGACGTCGGCGGTGCTCTGGTTGTGCCAGTAGGCCATCAAGAGCTGCTTGAGCGCCTTGCGGCCGATGATTTCCTGATAGGCGTAGCGAGTGTCGGCGACCTCGGTTGCGATCGTGAGATCGTCGGCGTCGGACGAGGTCGGAACGAAGACATGAGATAGGCCTTTGAGGTGGACCTCGCAGCGGCCCTCGCGCATAGCGCGGCGCCATTCGCCGAGATCAATGCCGCGGGCGGCCGGGATGCGGATGCCGTCAAGCATGAGGTCAGCCAGCCGAGCTAGCCAGGATTGGCGGTCGAGCCGCTCCGGATCACCGAATATGGCGTCTTCTAGGCGCTCAAGCGTATCGCGCAGCTGTTTTTGCGATTCTTTGCGCTTGGCGGCCAGGCTCTCGATCTCGACGTATTTCGCTTCGCTGACAGCGAGCGTGATTCGCAGTGTGCCTTCTTCGGCGACTTGGGGGCAGATTGCGAGCAGATCGGCGATCTGTTGTTCGCGCTGGCCAAGCCAGGACGCATAGTCATCAAGAAAGTACCAGCCGATCAGCTGATCGGCACCCAAGTCGTCACGCAACATGCGGCGGCTCAGCACGATGCCCATGAGTTCGCTGGCGCTCTGGCCGCATGTGGCCGCACGCAGCACGATGTCACCCGACACATCATTAGCGTCGTCGATCAGGCGATCGGCCAGTGTCCGCACCTCGGCGTCGGTCAGCGGCAGCTGCAGCGCCTTGAGGCGGCTCATAATCATCGAGCGCAAAAGCGTCATTGGCGCCCGCGAAGAGATGATCAGGTTGCGCCCCTGGGTCGAGATCTGCTTGTAGCGTATGACCCGGACCTGGTGGTTCATTAGCTGACGCCGGTCGAGAAGCTCGTCGAAATTGACGACCCAATTGCCTAGGTCGTGGGTCTCTTCGAAGATGCGCTTGGTCCGGCCGTCGGCAAAGTCGAGCTGGCGAACGGGCAAAAACCGTTTGGATGTCGATTCATCGCGGTCGCCTTTGAAAATGCTCGCGACGGCGGAGATATAGGCCCAGCCCTCGGCGCTTTGTACCGGGCAGCATAGGAAGACCGCTGACTTAAGGTCGTCTCTGGCGGCCGGCCGGCGGCGCGACCAGCGTGACGGCAACAGCTTGCGAATGTCGGCTGGTTCGCCTTGTTCGAGATACCATTCAAGTTGCGCGTGACGCGATATGACATCTTGCGAAAAGACGATGTCGTATGGATGGCCGTCTTTGGGGTTGGGCGGCGGCGCCTGGTCAGCAATCACCGAGATCCGCAGGCGGGCCATGAAGTCTTGAGAAGCTTCACTCGCGCTATAGGCGTCTGCCGTAGCTTCGGAGCTCAAGATCGAGCAATAGATGTTACGAAGCTTCTGGCTTTCGATGTGGCGCAGCAGAACTTGGCATCGAACGTCGTCCTCGTCATCCTGCATGCCGCCGATCTTCGCCACGACCGCCTGAGGCAGCCGCGCGGAATCGCAATTAAACAGTACGACCGACAGGTTGGAGCGTTCGTGCGGTTGCAGGGCGAGATAGCGCTTGACGAGGTCATGGACGCAGGAGCCGCCCTCAGCTGGGCTTTCATTGGTGTCGTTCTCGCCTTTGGGGTCGGCGACGGGAGGTTCATGCAGACTGTAGTCGGCGACCACGTCGCTTACCGTAAGGAATTGTGGGCCGTCATTCGTCCAGATCGACACAATCTCAGGGTATAGCGCGTGCTCGAAATCATGAGCGATATCCCGGAAGAACAGCTTTGGATCGCCCTCTGCCTCGATGCTGCCGAGAACCTGACTGACGAGATCGACGGCAAGCTTAGACTTTCGCCATATGGCGACCAGACGCATCGGATGCCAGGGCGCGACGACGGCCGCCGGCCTGCCGCCGTCGATCGGCGCGACACCAATCATGAGCAGTGGCTTGAGCAGCTTGTCGCGATTGCGATCGCCCTTGGCGAGTGTTAGGACGGTTTCGAGCAGCGCAGCGTACGCTGTCGTCTGATTGAGTACGGAGTCGGCGCCGCCTCCTTTCGTCGAGAAGTCGACGATTGCGAGCTTGTAGGCACTTTCAAAGGCTGTAAAGGCCTCACCCAATGTCTTGGCATCCTGGGCGGAGAGATAAGCTTGATCGACGCACTCTTTGACATTGTTGCGCCAAAGCGCGTCGAGATTCCGGTCAGGTTTGGCCGCTGGCACGAATGAGCCGCGATCACGGTCGAACGCCGGCATGAACGTCTTTACGTTGGCCAAATCGATCGATTTGTCAGCGGTGAATTCGCGCTGTGTGCGGCAGGCCGTGAAGGGATTTTGGGTCAACCGCCCCCAGTCGTCGACCAATTGGCTCGCGACGCATGAGGGGTCGTAGCGCCAGATCAGCTGCGTCGAATGCTTTTGAATGCTGTCCCCGTCGGTCGTTGTCTCCAATTCGACGACGAATTTGAGCTGAAGCGCCGGTTTGGCGGTGGACGTGTTGAGCTTGTTCTTGGCCTTGTCGCCCTTTTTCCAGTCGGAGACAAGCTTGTCGAATTCGAAGAGATCGCCGACATCCCAATCGATCATCCCGCCGAACAGACGACGCAGGCCGGCGTAGCGGTGCGCGAAATAGAGACCTGCTTCATAGTTGAGAGATCGCAGGTCTCTCTTAGTCGCGGATTCGCATTTGATTTTCAGCTTGCGCTGATCGCCTGGCGGCATCCGGTTGTAAAGTGGCTCCATAACCGCGCAAATGCCGGCGATGAAGTCGGTTGTTTCGATGGGGCGGCCATATACGAAGCGATCCCAAGCAGACTTCAGCTTCTTGTCGTCTTTGATTTCGCTACGGTGGGCTTCATAAAAATCCGTGTCTTCATCGATTTTTTCCGACCGCTTGGACAAGAGCTTGAGATATTCCCGCTCCTCATCCTCAAGCTTGTCTTCTTCTAGCTCACTGAAGTATTCAAGTGTGTTTTTGCCAAGGTTGAATTTCTCACGCTGCAGGCCATCGAAGATCGGCTTTATTTGCTCCCAATCTTGTTCTGCTAAAGCTTCGGCCTGGGCGTTCCAGCCGCTGGGCGCCCCGATAAAGGCTTCGATCGCGGGATGACAGGCATTCGGGATCTGGTGCGCAACCTTTTCGAACGCGTTGCGCAGGTCTTCTTCGCTGAGCAGGAGCTGGCTTGAGGTCTGCTTGAGGAGCAGCCCGGATCGCCTCTTGTGAGCGTTGTTGAATTGCTGCTTCCATGCAGATGCATGTCCGCGCTGGCGCTCTTTGAGGCTTCCGAAGCACGCAGGGTCGTTAGGAAGACGTAGTGCCGGCATTGCGGCGCCCAGCGCATCGATGATGGGGCGACCCGCTTCCTCGTTTTCTCGGCGGGTGCGCAAGATGTAGACGGCAAAGCGGTCGATCGAGACGATTCGAAGATCACGGAGCCCAGTCAGGGCTTTTTCCCACCATTTTTGCTGTTCCTGGGCGATAGGCAGGCCTTTTGAGGCCTCGCGAACCCAAAGGTCGATGCGCTCCAGTAGCTCAGGGGGGCCAAGTTTCGCAATTTCACGAATCGAGGCGTCTTCACCATGTTCGTGTTCGGCAAGTAGATAGGCGGCCTTCGGACAATCAGCGTTTCGATAGAAGGTGGCGCTTTCGGTCGTCAGAGTCTCATCGGGTAGGCCTTGGCCGCTCACAAGCGAGGTCGGTAGCTTGATGTCGATGCGCTCTTTGAGAAACGGATCCGCGAGCACGGCGCGTGCGACGGCTGCGACCTGTTCGGCGCTGAGATTGAGCACATACCGCGCAGTCGACTGCACTGCGCCCGTATCGGCCTGGAGTTCTTCGCGGAGATAGGCGGCGGCGACTGCGCCGACGAGCGAGGCTACGTTCATGCTGCGGATCTCCGCAAGGGATTTTCGACATAGGCGCAGGCGTCAGAGAGCCGCCGTAGCATGCCGATAGTCTTGAGGCGATTTTCGAGCCGCGAGGCATTGGCTTGAAACGCGCGCTTGTCGAAATCTTCCGTGGTGATGGCGAGCTGGCCCTCCTGCTCCCCAAAGACGAGGCCGTAGCGGTCGTAGAGGCGGCCAAGGAATTGGCCGTAGTCCATGCGCACCGGAACGTTGGCGAGGATTAGGGCCTTGAGAAGTTCATCGGTTGGTGCGTAGCGCAGCCGATTGGTGCCGCGACGCGAGACCAGCCCTGCGCCTCGTCCGAGGCTGTTGTGGATGTTGGCCGTATGCTGACGATGGCGCCGCTGCGCTGTGTGACGCAGATTTTCGAGGAGAGCGTCAGGGTCGACTGGGCCGGTGTAGTCCTCATCGGGCCAACGCACTTTTTCTCGCATGATTTCACGGCATGCCACAAATCCCGACTGCTCTGCCGCCGCTGCGATCCACTCCGACGAATTGCCGATGTTTCGCACATAGGTATCGACAGCCGAAAGCGACAGTTGGTTGTTCGCGATGTAATTGCCTGCCGAAAGCTCGCGAACCAGCGTCTTCTTGGGCGCGACAACTTCGCAAATGAAGTGGGGTTTGGGCTTGTCACAGACGTGGGCGGCGACCTGTAGCTGATAAAGGGTGATATGAAGTGCTCCAAGGATCGTCAGGTACGGATAGGCGTCGAATCTCGGGAGCTGGAGCTCGAGAACGGCCAGCCAATCCTGGGCCAGCACCTCAAAGGCGGGATGCTTGGCGTAAGGCAGGTAGCTGCCGCTTCGCGTATGCCGCTCCTCGGCGATTTCCGGTTGGAGGAGTTCGGTTAGGCGATCGCAGGGATCACGCCGCTCGAACAGATGTGCAAAATGCCGCGCGAGCTCGGGTGCGGCGCTTGATCGCGCGAGCATCTGATAAAGCAGATCGCCGTTGCGCGTGAAATTGATGTATTCGCGGTTACCCTCAGTGTTGAGGTCTTCATAAATCGCATGGCGCCCGAACGGAAATACGAAGCGCGAACTCCATCTCTTATTCATGCTGCTTTCGATCGTCGCAGAGCGCAGCATTTCGATGACTTTGACGAGCTGTTCGAAGTTCTGAAATCTGTTCTTGAGGTAAGAAAAGTCGCGGTGGGCGACCATCTTGGCGTTGCTCTGCATCCACTCGAGCCATTTAGCCCATCCGGTTTCGTTATCGGGATAGAGATCGGCGAGCTCCAGCAGCTTGTCGTTGTTGAACAAGAGATTACGCAGATAGGGCCGTTGCGCCGGCCGGAAACTGAATGGAAATTGCGTCGCGTCAGCTGCGAATAGCTGTCCGGTTGCATGAGAAGCTTCTGCGACCGAGAGAAATTCGAGGAATAGGAGCCATGGGTCCTGCTCCCACAGTCGATGGCCCCAGATTTGTTCGTCGAGCCACAGGTCATTGTCATCATGATAGCTCGCCGGTGGCGGAGGAAGCTGGACAATGTCAGTCATTTGAGAGCTCTACAACTTGGTCGATGGCATTGCCGGTGGTATCCAGGGCAAGGAGCCGGAATATCAGGCCATCATCATCGTCCAGCACATGACGGTCGATCCCCGCAGCCGAGAGAAGAGCGCTCTTGAATGCCAGCAGATCCTCATAGCATTCGCGGGAGAAATTGCCAGGTAGTGCGCCTTCGCTCACGCGCATGAGGAATTCGTAGCGCGTGAGGTTGAGGGCCAGCGATCTCGTTTGTCCGTTGGGCAGCGTCACGATCAGATGCGGAAAGTCGCGGCACAGGGATATTTCGACTCGCTCCACACGCCCGTGGGAGTTGATGGCGACTTTGTCTTCGAGCAGTTGGCTAATCTTGGCGCCGGAGTGCGACAGACTGGTCGCTAGCAGCAGCTCGCTCTTCGTCGTGGTAAGGAGTCCAGTGAAGATGCGGTTGAGCCCATTTACGAGCTTGCTGACTGTTTGACGCGACACACGCCTGCCGTCGTTTAATGGTTGTGCGACATCGCGCAGATATTCGCCAGCACTATTGAATACGGTTAAACACCAAAGTTTCAGTTCGTCGGCGTGGGCATCTGGAATCTTGAAAAACAAGCCGCGCCTCTGGTCAATGAGCATGTCTAGGAAGGGGTGCCGTTCGCCGTTTTGCGCCTCTGGCATCTCGATATAGCTGCGTTGCTCGCCGCGATATCGTTCGGTTGCACCATAGAAGCCGTCGGCCTCGACCAGGTCATGAAAATATTGGCTGACGTTCTCGTCTTCCGAACCGAAAATCAGGATGTTGTCGATCCGGTTCGTGGTCTCAAAACCGATGCCAAATCGACTGAGATAGTCGAAGATTTCCTGTGCATCGCGTTTCGCGCTCTTCAGATTGGCACCGAAGAGATTGGCGAAGAGACTCGCCTTGTGGGTTTCTCCAGCGGCGAGGATCTTGGCCACGTCAGATGCAGACATGAGACCGTCCTTGGCTGCGGGATGGCCCAGGATAGCGTTGGCAAGCAGTAGAAGGACGCGCCGGACCGGGGTGTGGAGCTCGTTGAAGTCCAAGAGTTGGAATAACGCCACGAGCCGGGTACGCACGAGCGGGTCGCGCAAAAGCTCAAAATTGTGCCGGATCGGACATCCGGGACCGAAGAATCCGTTCGGTTGCGCGGCGGCATAGCAACTCTCCCAGCCCTCGTGGCCAAGGAGTGCGTCGAGACAGAGTGCCAGTACCGTCGCACTGGGCACTGCGCTGAGATTGAAGAAATGCAGGCGGTCGGTCGGCTCTGGATCTTCGTCATTCATGAGCCGGGCTTCGAACAACGCCAAGGCGCGCTGTGAGGCAGCATGGTTGCCTAGCTTTCGCCAGTTTTCGACGAGCGGCCCGTCATTGGCGGCGACCAGGAACAGATTGGACGAGGGCTCGAATAGCGCGGAGCTCAGTTCCTGCAGAAGCTGGGCCTTTGAGCCGTCTGGATCGTTCTTGCAGAACGGCGTCAGGTCGCGAATGAGATGGAGTGTGTAGGCGTGGCCATTGATGGTCACAGGCAGCTTGTAATAGGACATATTGCTGGCCCAGGCGTCTGGTGAGCCTCCCAACGCCTCCCATACTTGGTAGCAGAGGTAGCTCTTGCCGTCACCGGCTGTGCCGGTGAGTATGACCACGCCGCCGTGGCCTTCTTTGCGGTCGGTGAAGGAGGCGAGTACGTCGCGGCTGAGCGGATGCTCGAAGGCAATGGGTGTGACGCTGAGCTTCTTCGACCAGCGTCGAATCTCCTCGTCGTACATGTTCGCGTTGCGCGCGAGAGGACCATATTGCCTGACGAAGCTGATCCATTTTTCGGCGTCGATCGTCATTATCCCTTTTCCAACAGCGTTAAACTAAGTATCAGAGCTGCTGCTCATAAGGCGTTAAGAGCAGCACGATCATGGCGTCCGTCAGATCCTTCGGTATGGTCTTGTCGAAGACGCAATGGATGGCAGTCGGTGGCTTCTTAAGGCTTGCCTTTCTCCATGCCCGTCCAAGGCTCGCCTTAATCTGGTCACCGCTCTCAAAGCTCACGCGCTGTACCGTCCCAGCTGCCAAGTGCTGCTTCAGCAGGTTGGCTTGGCTGGAAGCTTGAGCGTCTGCCAAGTGTGCGCGGTCCAGCTTGCCCGAGAGCCATTCGCCGAAGTCCGATGTCAGACTCAAGGTCGTCGTTGTCGGAGGCTTCTTCTTCGATGTTGCGCCGCCGTCGACAGGGTCTGGCTTGGGCATATGGCGTCCTTGCACGATGATCACAGAAGCCCAAGGCTCTTTAGTGGCATCAAATTCCTTCTGGAACCCATCTTTGCCTATCAGGACAAGCTTTGCGCGATACGCTGTCACCGACGGCGGCGCAACAGGCTGACCGATCCGCCCGACGCGCTGAGTTAAGTCTTCTTGACGTGCAAGCGCAGCAACTGGCTTCAATCGAGCCAGCCGTTTGATGCCACCCCTGCGTTGGGACAGTTCCGCCAATTCCGGGGTCGTGGGGTTCACCGGATCCCAACTCGCCAGGTAGTACTTTTGCCCCTCGCCGAAAGTCATGCTGACCAAGTCGACCGATCCGTACGCCGTCCGATAGAACGCGAGTGCCACGTCGCTGATCTCTTGCGGAACACAGCGCAGGCACAAGACCACGGTCTTCTGACTGGAATGGGGTCTTGCGAGGTCACAGCTCTGATCAACCACGAGAAGGAACTCTTTCGGTGTGCCGTCCCCGTTCAATCTCGCGAAGAGGTCACCCAGTTGGACCGGCGAACTCTTGGTCTCTGGGAGGTCGTCAGTGATATCCAGCCGCATCACCGAGCGCACGTGCATCTCGGCCAGTCGACTGCCGGGCGGTACCGTCCCGGGAAACGCGCTGTGCCCAATCAAGTCTGGCAGTTGCGCCCCCAAGGCGCGCACTCCCGCGTCCTCCAGCAGACCGCTCGCGAGCGACTCCGAGACTAACCATGACAGGTAATCAGGCAGCCTAGCCTCTTCGACAGCAAGCTCAGCTTCATGAAGCAGCGCGATTTCCGAAGGCTCGATCTTCGACAGATTCTGCCGCAACGTCATCGCTGCACGAATGGCACCTAGCCAGAACTCGTCGAGCATGTGCGCCCAAGACTGTTTGCCATGGTAGCCCTCAAGCATGCGTCTGAGCTTCGGCATGAGCTGTTGGGGGATCTGGTTCTTCTCGACGAAGCAGAAGAAATCCGCCCGAAGCCCCGTTCGTTCCTTGAAAGCTCCCTGCTGTTCTGCAGCCCCAGGCCTCGACGACATCAGAACAACCAACGGGTACTGCTTGAGAGTACCTTTGTGCCTCGCATCAATGATCAGTTGAGCAAGCTGCGCGGCGCGCGCTAATGACCGCTCTGGATCTCTCTCGTCTTTGAGGTAGAAGTCCAGAAAGATGACCTGGTATCCGGTAACATCGAGCATCGCGGGGTCAAACTTCGAAACTCGGTTGACGCGCCATTTCTGCTCATTCAAGAAGCCCTCAAGCCCTTCGAGAGCGCCTAGCTTTTCTTCTACGTCCTCTGCATATTTTCGGAAGACGGTTTCAACTAGCCAGGACCAAGCTTGCTTCTCTCGCAAAGCCCAAAGCCGGGCCACAGTGGCCGTGTCTTGAAGAAGCTCATCAAGGTGCTGCGGAACTGAGGGATCAAGCTCTGGGCGATGAAACTCCCTCTTCACCTGCGTCAACCGCTTCGGTACATCGAGTAGGGTGTCGCGAAATCGAGATACCGCTTCTCCATCAATATCGACGGGATCAGCCGATGCATAGGCATCGTCGATTACGACAACCTTCTTTAACGGCTTGACGAGCGCTTCTTCAAGAGCCTCCATTCCTTGCCCCTCTATAGCTGACAACGAATCCATGATGGATCCGGTCTTCATCGGCTTCCGCAAGTGCGATTTCCATCGCATTACCTTCCGCAAGCTTCTTCGCGATATACAAACCCATCCCGCGCCCTTCGCCAGAAGGCTTGGTCGTGAAGAACGCATTGAATACTTCATCGCCGCGGTCTTCTGAAATCCCAGGACCGTTGTCCAAAACGGTGAGTGTGTTGGCAGCCCTGTCGATGCTGAAGCTGATGATGGGCTCGAACCTCGTCGTCGTCGCAAGCAATTTGAGCCAATAAACCGAGTTGGAGATGAAGTTTTCTACGATCTGCAGAAGCTGCCCGCGGACGGCCTTGATCAGCACGGGCGTCTTGCCTAGACCGGTCAGGTCGACTCGGATTCCATGACGCCCACATTGAGGTTCGTGCATTTCCACGACATCCCGCAGCATCTGAACTAGGTCAAACGATTCCTTCCTTTGACGCCCCGGCGTCGACAATGGATCTAGGATTCGGATCCGCCTCTCGAGAGTGCTCAGTTGATCTCGCAGATTCCGAAGCTGGCGGTTTTCGGTAGCGTTGCTCGGCTTGTAGGTCTGCAGCAGCTTCAAGGCGTTTGCGGAAAGGCGCGCCAATTCATGGAAGATGAACTCCGTCATTAGGCCGACGCCCGCGAGATGGACGTATTTGTCAATGTCCTCCTCATAGGCGCGCACGGTCATCTTCGAACGCTCCCAGGCTTCGGACATGTCCGTCATGCGAGCAAGCAGGGTGTTGATCGCCGCGACGTCCTCCGGAGCCTTGACTTTGGTCCTCAGGTGTTGGACCTGTTTCAGCGCCTGTTTCTGGGCTTCCTCCAGGCGCTTCTCCAGCTTCGGAAACTCCTTAGCCGCCGACTCGTCCTGTGCCCCCTCAACAGCGTTGAGGTAGCTCTTGAACTCGACCACCAAGATGTGGCGCAATAGTGCGATCAGTGCTGCTTTCTCTTCCGTGTCGCGCAAGCCTTCCCGATTGGTCTGATCCTGCAGATGTGGGTTGCCACGACTGGAGATGCGGACCGCACCGACCAGCTGTTTCCGATTCATTTTGTAGCCCTGCGTGGCCAACGCAATGCCGTCCAGGTCGAGCCAGTCGTCACGCGCCTCTGCGTACGGATATACGCGATAGTGATCGCGATAAAGCAGTAACCCTCCGCCCCAGTGAGTCAACCACTGCAGGGCCGCTTCATAGCCATCAGGCTTATCGAGGCGAAGCTTCTGCCGGTTAAACCAATGCGCCTCCATCTCAAAAGGGCCTAGGCTCGCTAGACCCTGCATCAGCGTACCCGCTGGACGGAATGCCTCGCCCGTCTTTGGACGCTTGCCCTTCAAAGTCAGTGCGCTGAGAAGATGCATCCCCTCCAGGCTGAAGGTCTTGCTCTGTCCGTAGGCCTTGTAAGTTACCTCACCCGATAGGACAGGTTGCCCGTCGGCATCGAGCGCGAAACTCGCCGAGCATCGTGCATGCGCGTATGCGAGCTGACGCGTCTGAAACGAAGGGATGTCGACTGACTGCCCATTAAAGTACAGTCGCACATTCGGGCGGCTGAACGAAGTCAGGAACGGATCCACCAACTTGGCGAAATCTGTCTTCGCAAGAGACTCCATCTTTTCGATCGACCACTCGCTCGTCAGGTTCGACATGCGGATGATTGTGCCGTGATCAGACGCCTTGTTCTTCTTCGGCCCGACGTTGGGAGCTGCAGGGAACTCGTCTAGGTTGAGGTGTGGATTGCGTTTGATCGTGGACCAGTCGATCTTGAGTTCATGCAGCGTCTTATCGCCCGTCTTAGACGTCAAGACGTGAAGCTGATCGCCAAGGCGCACGGCGGAGAGGCGGCCGATGCCCTTTTCACCAAGCACCGTGTGGGTGCTGTTGCGCATTCGATCGTCCAGGCGGTGGGTGGTGCCAATGGTGAGATAGACGCCACCAAGGTCCTCGAACGACATGCCGCCACCGTCGTCAGTAATCTCGACCCAATTGCAGCGTGTGTAGGCGGCATCTAGTGCCTGGATGTAATCACCATTTGACGGCGACAGCGCCTTCTCTAGAAATGCATCACGGTCCGCCTGCGCTGCCGTGGGCTCCATGCCGGCCTCGAGCATTTGCCGAACCGTATCCCGAGAGAGACTTTCCTTCTTCTGGAAAGATCGCTCAAGGCTCTGGCGAATGCCGAGGTATTCACTGCGCGGTAATGTGACGCGAACATGTACTGCAATGCGCGTGGCCCGCGCATCTAAAGAGTTCTTCACCAACTCGTAGATAGCGATCTGGTCGGAGCTGATCAACTCAGCACCGAGTTCAAGCAGGACGCGAGCCTTGACTGTTATACCCACAGACAATTACCTACCGGTGCAAGAGCTGAGCGCCCAATCAACAGGGGGGCGCTCGACGCTCGGAAGTTTCCCGACAAGATGGCTCTGTGCTCAACAGCAGCTACAACTGACATACGAGGCACCCTTGATCATCATCGTCCTCCGGCACCTCGGCGGAATCCGCTTGGGAGAAGACCTCCATCAGCGTCACGTTTTCGCGGCGCTGGGCCTTGCGCTCGATACGGATCACGTGCTCGCGCTTGATTTCCTCCATGCGTTCCGGCCGCTCCAGCTCTGCCAGGCTTTCCCCCTGGCTCCACGTGAAGAAGTTACCGGTCTTCTCGTATGGCTTTTCGTACGCCTTGGCCTTGTCGTACAAGTCCGGATACGTTTCCTTGAGGCGGACCCACTCAATCTTCTGCTGGTAGAAGCAGAAGTAACATCCCGAGCGGGTACGGCCCCAGCGTGTGTATGGAGGCATGCCGACGCCGGAATTCCTCAGGATTTCTTCGATGTCGCGCAGCACCAGTCCGTCTTCGCGGAACGGATAGACAGCCTTGATGTTCGGCTTGTGGCTGATGTAGCCGCTGCGGTCCTCGTCAGCGCGCAATCCAACGTAGTTCACGACCTCGTCGTTGCCGCAATATTGCTCGAAAGGCTTGAGCTTCAAGGCCCGCGTGCACCAGCGCCGGTGATTGGATGGAATCATGCCGCCGTACATCTCGTACCAGTGGTCGAACCCGACGTCTGCATTGAGATGCGTCACTTCCTTGCCGAGGTAGTTCGAGATGCGTTGCAGATACTCGTAGGTCTCGGGAAGCTCCTTGCGCGTGTCGCTGAAGATGTATTCCATCTCCGGCACGCGGTCACGCAGGTAAATGGCCAGTGCCGCGCTGTCCTTCCCGCCAGACAAGCTGAGAATATGTCTAACCCGCTTCTCGCTTGTCATGGTGCTTCTCCTCGGTGGAATTCGTCGGTGCACGCGTTACCTGCAAGTTCTGCAGTGCCTGCGCCAGTGCAGCAGCGGCGGTCTGTGGGTCAGCACCGGCCTCCTGCGCGAGCAGGTCCAACAGGTTGTGCGCAAGCCGGGTGGAATGCTCGGTCGTGGCGACCAGCAACGCGGACTCCTGCCCGCTAGCGCTGGTGAGCGTCAGGCTCATGAAGCGTTCGGCAGCGCGCGGTGCGCCCTTGCGCTGCATCACCAGACGCAGCCAGCGTCGGTAGTGGCCGGAGATGTCTGTCACAGCCTGAGCAAAACTGACGACAGTCTCGTCCGTCCAGGCGTCCAAAGGGAGCTGGACGAGTAGGCTGGCCACGGAATCGAGCCACTTCTCGTCCGTCAGCGTTAAGTCCGTGCAACGCAGGATAAAGCTCTTGAGTCGGGCGTCTGCCAATCCGGTAGCGGTACCAGAGCATTCGGACTGCAACTGGCTGCGGATCTTGCCAAGCGGGCCGATCATCTCAAACGCTTGCCCCAGCTCTGTGACCACAACATCCTGCAGCTTGCGTTGGCTCATGCCCAGATCAACCAGCGCCGCAGACAGCCATTCTTGAAAGGGGCGTTTCCCCTTGCTCTGGGCATACACTTTAGGCAGCGTCGAGGTCAGCAACTGGATCGGATCCTGCGCTTTGCGCAAAGCCGAGCGAACCAGTGCGGCATCCTTGCTGACTCGTCCTGTCTGTTGAGTGAAATCCGACAGCCGTCCGAACCAGCGGTACAGGGCCCGAGCTAGCTCCAGATATGTCGCTTCGCCGCTGGGCACGGCCCCAAGCGAGGCAAGCACAGCGCCGTAGTCACGCAACAAATTGTGGCCGCCCTGCGCCTGCGGGAGTTCGCGCAACGTGAACGTGTGCGGATTCCGATGCATGCGCTGAAGGTGCTCGCTCGTGAGTTCCAGCACCAGTGTGCCCCGCTCGAAGACTGCGCAGCGACTGCGATGGATCATCAGGTAAAGCGTGACCCATACGCTGGCTGGACCATTGCGTACACCAAACGGCGGAGCTGCAAGCTCCTGAAGCACTTGCTCGAACGTGGGTGCCTCGTCTCTCGTCAGGACGAGCGAAATCTCAGTCCAGAGTGCGCAGATGTCGACGCGAGCCCCAAGCTTGGGTTCAACGAGCTCGCAGTCGTTGCCGTCGGCCTGCCATATGCCCGTGTCGCGCAACAGCGTGGCGTGGATTAGCCGCTCGGGCGGGTACTCGTTGTCGCGAAAGAGTGTGGCTCCACCGGAACCAGCCAGCAGAGCGTCAAGCAACCGCTGACGCGCAAGGACGATAGCGGAAGCGGGGCGATCCTTGTTGATCAGCTCGTTGATGATGCGCGGAGCACGGTGGAAGACCTTCTCGAACATCCAAGATGCCACCTGGCCGACGTTCATCGACTCGCTGTCCGGCACAGCCTTACCCTGGTGCCAATACACTGGGCCAATGCGCCCCGGATTAGACGCCAATGCGGACAACACGAGTGCATCGACATCCTCTTTGGCCTGATGGAGGCGGCTCTCGACGTACTGGCTGGTCCAGGGATCGAGCCGCTTGGCCGCTACCTCGCGCTGCACCGCCAGCCAGATCGCCAACTCTGCGAGCGCCGCCCGCCCCCGAGCGGACAGCGACAGGCAGCAGTGCACGCTGAGCGGATCGTCCGCGTCGCGTACGCGGTCCAGGACTTGTCGCTCTTCCCGTGAGTCTGCCGTCACCAGGATTAAGCGGAGCCAGCCGTCAGGTTGCCCGTCTGAATCACTTCTGTTGGCGCCTGCATGGGGCCACGCGGTGACTGTTCCGACATCAATGGCTAGTGTGCGGATCGTTCCCCGGCGGTCATAGTGCTTGTTGGCCACAACCAACCGATTCCCAAGCGCGTGCGAAGCACCACGCACAGTAAGCTCGTCGTCGCCCGCCTGCGCCGCTTGCTCGTAGAGCGCTTCGATGTTAATGGCATCTGATACAGCGAATCCGTATTCGGAACGGCTGTGGCGGCAGATCAGCAAGCCTTGGTCCACCAGGCGGTCAAGTAGCGTCCGTGTCTCAGAGACTGAGAGGTTGCCGAGCGCGAATGCGACCAACTCCGGAGTAATGCGTAGCGCGAGGGGTGCCTGCACCAACTCCAACACGGCGATGGTCTTGAGTGCCACCAGAGCGTCCGCGTCTTTCGCCTGCCTCTCAATGCTGACGAGTGCAAATGCCCAACGACGCTCTGCAGCGAGATCGCGAAAGCGTAGCCCATTCCCCGAAGCCAGATAGTCGAACACCTGAGCCAGGCGATACCAGGGGTATCCCTCTACGGAGGTGACTTGCGCAAAGTCCCGAAGCCCCGCCGGCTCGTTGCTGTTGAGGAAGGCATGGAATGAGCGCTCGCTCTGACCATAGCGTTTGGAGACGACGGCCAGCGAAGCCAGCGTCAGCGGATGGAGGGGGTAAAGTTTCTCGGGATGCTGGAACAGACGACGGTCAGCGGGGGTTGGCGCCCGAAGGATGGATTGCTCCAGCGCCGTTGCGAATAGAGACCGTGCGGCACCCACGAGTTTGGAATCGCGGTGCAGCGCCGGCTTAGTGCCTAGCGCATGGGTCGCGAAGTGGACGTAGCGCTCGACGGGCTCGTCGAAGGGTATCTCCTCGAAGCGCGACGCGACCTTGTGCCATTCGTCCCCCAGAGCGCGGCCAATGCCTGCCGCGTAGCTCGCGAAGTGCTGGTGCTGAAGCACAACCATCGCGAGAGAATCGTCCCCTTGCCGGCATGCTTCCTCAGCCAGTTGTTGAAGTGCGATCAGGTCCCCTGCTTCTGGGTGCATCGCGGCGTGCTCGACGAACTTGCCCACTTCATCAACCAGGAGCAACGTGCCAGAGAAACCCTGTGCTCGAGCGACAGACGCGAAATCGCGCATCAGTTCCCCGGCAACCGCGTTGATGGGGCGCCCCTTGTAGAGGCCCGGCTCGCTCAGATGGCGCTTCAGGGCGTTTGCCCCTTTGCCTTGGTGCCAGCCTTCCAGAGCGCGATGGACTTCCGCTTCCAGCGCTAATCCGATGGACAGCCGCGCTCCCACGATCGCGAGCGCGAAACGCTTGGAACTTGCGAATAGGTCGGCGACAGACGCGGAGGCTTCCCGCAGCATTTCCGAGGCCGCAGGATGAGTGTCACGACCAGCGAGCAATTGGGCAAGCACAATCCCCAGCGCCGACTTGCCGCTTCCGTACGGACCAACCACTTTCCAGGCACGCTGAGACCGACACTCCGCAAGCGCCGTACCGATCTGCTTGAGCGCCTGGACGGCATTGGGCGTAGGCAGGTAGCTGGCGATGGTCGTATCGTCGTGAAGGTCGCGGCTCAGCGAGATTGAGCGGGTGTGGTGCGCGTTCAGCTCCAGTCCATCGATGATTCGTTTAAGCATGGATGGGAGCCTCCTCGTGTGCATCCAGTAGGTAGTACGGATCGACGCGGTCGCGGTGAAGTACAACGCTTTGCGTGTCGGAGGTGTCGACGAAACGCACGGCATCGCGCAAGGGGCCTTGTGCCACGTTCTCCACGAAAGCGCGCAACTGGTGTTCATCTAAGCGGAAGACGACCCCGGGGCTGTTCACCCCCTTGAGCAGACGATGGAAATCCACAGATGACGAGCCTTGTTCGGACGAAGCTACAAACTCCACTAACGCAATAGCAAACACGCGCAGGCTCAAACCGATTGGCGCGCGAAGATCGGTGTTAAAGACGATACGTCCATCTTCTTCCTTGGCGGCGCGCAGCAATGCAAGATCCTGCAGCGGGCACCAAGAGGTGTCGTCGCCACTACGCTCGGCTTGGTAGTAACTTTGGAGAAAGATGGCTGCATGCTGCTCCAGCGTGCTGGCGGCGAGCGGCCTGGCTGAACCTTCGGCGCGTTGGGCCAGTGCCGCGACCAGCCGCTGACGGTCGAAGCGCACCAGTCGCCCCTCACCAAACACTTCTGACCAGGCTGCCAGCGCCGCACGAGTACATAGACGCCAATGCAACAACCACAGCGACTCAAGAGACTCCAGATGCTGGTCCCACCCGTGCTTGGGGTCGAGCAGCTTGCGTCCGACGGGACCAGGTTGGTGCCCATGACCCGTCACGGACACAAGAATGCCCGTGGCCTCGCACCAGAATTGCAGCGACTTCAGCATGTTGCGACCGATACCCAGAGCGTGCATTGCCCGCTCTTCATCCTTCAAAAGGCCGGGCTCGACAGAGACCGCCTGGTAGGCCTTTGGTAACCAGCCATATCGGCAGACGAAGGACTCGTGTCCGGAAAAGCGATCGGTGACTGTCATGGTGCCTTGGTCTTGTTCTTGGTGCGTTTCGCGCCGATAGAAGCCTCAGCGGCCTCTGCCGATGGAGAGCGTTCGACGATGATGGCCTTTGTGGTAGCGTCGAAATACAGATCCACTGAATCACCCTCCTGGATGCCGGCATTGCGTAGCAACGCTTCAGTGAGGGCAATTCGTCCCATTTTCTGTACTTTTTTTGTACCGAAATGAATCTTCATGAAGTACCCATCAGGGCGAAAACTGGTCAGTAAAGTAGGGAATATTAACCCAATACAGCCCTCATCAGATACAAGGCATGCGCTATAAATATTTCTTGAACGTTCCCGCCGCGATGTCCACCGCAGCCCCCAGCAATACTGCACTAGGCAGCAGGATCAGCAGCGGATGGACGCTCACCGGCAGTGCCAAGTAAGTCACCCACGGCAGGATAGCCAGCGGCATCAGGCTGGCTTTCGCACGGTGGTAGACGAACCCTGATTCGCGCCCAGCTCCGAAGCTGCGCACGTCGCGCCGCACCAGCCCATCCACCAGGCCGACGAAGGCGGCCATCAGGAACAGCGGCAAGGTCAGCGTCAGCACCAGCAGCCTCACGAGAAATACGAGCACGGTGTAGGCCGAGGCGATCAGGTAGCTCTCCATATGCACATAGACCATGCCCAAGTAGTACCGGAAGTCATGGGTCTTGCTGCGGGCGCCGGCGCTGGCCTGCGTGGCGGCATCGCGTATCCAGTCGAGCAACCCGCTTTTCACGAACAACCAGTCGTAGGCCAGCTCAACGAGATGCAGGGTGGCGCGTCCTGGTTCCTGCACCAGTACGCTGCGCGTGAAGCTCTCAGACACCAGGGCCAGCTCGTGGTTGAGCATGCCCTGGGCGTGGCGCCAGCTTTCCTCGGGCCAGAAGAAGTGCATCCCGACGCACTCGATCACGATGCACAGGAGAAGCGAACCGCACAGCACGCCGAAGAACCGGAACGGCAAGGTGATGAGGCCCGCGATCAGCCCCTGCTGGCGGACCTGCTGGCGCTGCGCCGCGACGGCCGGATCGCTCACGTGCAGGCGCCTTCCTCGCCAGCCTCATCGGCCGCAGCCATCTGCTGGAAGTTCGCCAGCAGATCGTCCGGCAGCGCCTGATCCTGGAAGCCAGGGACGCCCTCGCTCTCCCACCACTCGCCGGCCTCGACGTAATGCTGCCGCATGTAGCCGGCCAGCTCCTGCAAGTCCTTGGGCATA
The DNA here is from genome assembly GCF_012927165.1 of Zoogloea dura. Classification (GTDB taxonomy): domain Bacteria; phylum Pseudomonadota; class Gammaproteobacteria; order Burkholderiales; family Rhodocyclaceae; genus Zoogloea; species Zoogloea dura. The sequence continues at coordinate 93,720 of NZ_JABBGA010000005.1, read as the reverse complement.
GCCTCGTCGGGGTCGGGTGCCGGCAGCGGCATGCGGATCTTCCACAGTTGCCCGCCTTCGATGAGCGCGAAGCATTGTCCTTTGGGTAGTCCGACCACGTGTGCCGGCTCGATCAGCGGCACGCTGTTGCTGCTGATTCGGTCCTGGGTGTTGGAGGTGAATGCGGTGTTGCCGGTCGGGTCGGAGCTGTCGGTCGCGCCGCTCATCACCGTGGTTGCATAGACCTCGACCTTGGGAAGTTGCCGCGTCAGCAGCTCGGCCGTGGCGGTCTCGCGCACGCGCAGCATGAACAGGTTGTTGAAGTTGCCGACGACCTGGCCGGCCTTGGCGCGGTTGCCGATGCGCGCTTCGATGTCCGAGAGCGTCTGCGTGTAGGCCGTGACCTGGACTCCGGCGCCACCGCCCTTGTTGATCATCGGGATGAACTCGTCGCCCATCAGCTCGTTGAACTCGTCGGCATGGACGTTGATCGGCACCTTTACGCCGGCGGAGGCGCCCGGCAGGCCATCGTCGATGCCGAACTTGTAGATGTGCCCGGCAACCGACACCAGGTCGCTGAACATCGAATTGCCCACGGCGGCGGCGACCTCCGCATCCGACAGCGCATCCAGACCGACGTAGACCACCGCACGCTTGCGGATGATCTGCATCCAGTCGAAGATCGGCCGCGGGTCGTCGAGGTCCGAGTAGTTCGGTGCGAGCAGTTGGGCGATCTTGCCGGTGGTCAGCTTCTCCAGGAGCGGCAGGAGACTCGCCACGATCTTGTCGAAGTAGGTGCGGTCATAGCGCACCGCGCTGCGCAGGCCGTCAAGCACCGGGTCGTAGATGCGCACCTGCGAGAGGTACTGCTCCAGCGCTACGACGCGCTTCTCGCGGCCGATCATGTTGCGCGGGATGTTCTTGTCGTTCAGCCTGGCTTCGAGCTGGACGATGATCTCCCAGGCCTTCGGCTCGTTCTTCGCGAAGAAGTGCTGGGCGTACTCGATGAACAGCGCATCGATGTTGACGACGTGGCGCTGGATCAGCAGGTAGTCGGGCCGCTGCCCCAGTTCCACCAGGGCCCGGGCGATGATGTTGACGAAGCGCCAGGCGAACTCGCGGAAGGCGGCGCTGTTGCCCTCGCCCGAGAGCTGGCCCGCGATGCGGGTGGCGACTTCCGAGATGCGACCGAAACGGCCCACGGCGTTGTAGCGCGCCGAGATGTCCGGCCAGCCCAGGTGGAAGACGTAGAACTCGCCTTCGCGCCCGGCGCGCCCGGCCTCCACGTACATGCGTTTCAGCAGATCGGCATCGCCCTTGGGGTCGAAGACGATCACCACCTCGTGCTGGCCATTGACCTTGCGGCGAATGTCCTGGGTGATGAAGAGTTCGCCCAGGCGTGTCTTGCCCACGCGCGTGGTGCCCAGGACCAGCGAATGGCCGACCCGCTCCCCCAGCGGCAAGGTGACGTCGACCTCGTTCGGCTCGATGCCGTGCAGGCGAGGCAGTCCGCCGACTGGCTGCAGCGGGCGCGCCGGATTGAGCGGGCTGTCCCAGGCCAGGGCCTTCGCCAACTTCGAGACCGGGAACGGGGCGAACTCCAGCCGTTCCTCGATCCGCCGCGCCGCCCGATAGATCGCCGTCGGCTCCACGTAGCGGCGGAACTCCGGCCGGTAGGTCTGCATGAGCCGGTGCGTGTGGCGCTGGTCCCAGCGGAAGCCCCGGCCGATGAACAGCCGCTGCTGGCTCACCGGTACGTCGCGGCTCGTCATCACGTAGCGCGGCAATCTGCGGATGTTGCGCCGGTAGCGCAGGATGGCCCAAGCGTCCCGCAGGCGGATGGTGCCGAAGGTCAGAAATGCCAGCGCGCTGCCCAGCCCCAGCAAGGGGCTCAGCGCGAGCGACCACGGCGCCACCAGGCACAGTAGCGCGGCGCCGGCACAGACCGCGACGGTGTACAGCTCCACCGCTGGCCGCAGCAACACCTCGACGGCTTGGGACTGGGCCATGGCCGGCGCTTCACGTCACTTCAGGGCTCGATGCCGGTGGCGGTGATCAGCACCGGGTAGTGGCGGATGCCCAGCCGCTGGGCCAGGTCGTCGCCCGAGGCCGGCGAGAGCGTCAGCCCCGGTGCGAGGCGGCGCAGCTCGGCCAGAGCTTCGGGCGAAGCCACGTTGACCACCAGCCCCACCGCGTGCAGCTCCTGCAGCGCCGCCCGCCTCTGCTTGAGCCAGGTGCGGGACCGGTCGTCGTCGCCGAGCAGGAATAGCGGCGTGAGGCCCGATGCGCGAATCACACGGCGTGGCTCGTCGCCCGGTGACAGCCGCGCCGAGCGCACCGGCAGCATGGCCGCCTCGGCATCGGCCGCGCTACCCACGCGGGGAACCGGTTCCGGCACCGGGGGTGTGGCGCGATCCGAGTCTTGGGGACCCAATGCCTGGTAGTACGGCAGCGCCGAGGTGCCACTGCGGTCCTCGACGACGATCAGCGGTTCGGAGGTGGCTTGGACGGCGGTACTCGCGGCCAAGAGCAGTCCCAGAGTGGCGGTGAAGAGGATGCGGTTCATGGTGTGGTGGTCCGGATGGAGGAAAGGGACGCATCCGGACCCAGCACCCGGGCGAGGTGCTGGTGGACGCTGCGGCGGTAACGGGCGGCCGGTGCGCCACCTGCAGGTCGGTGGTAGCGACCGATGGCGACCAGCCAATCCTCACCGGCCGTGTGTTGCTCCTGCAGGATCTCCGCAGCGATCGCGAGATTGCGGTATGGATCGAGCAGTTCGCAGGGGTGGACGTAGCGGTGCGCATGGTGGCCGAGGTTGACCTGCCCGAGGCCGGCATCGATGCGGCTGGCCGGCGTGTGAGAGAGAGCCTTGCGAAGTCCGGTGCAGGCGTTGGCCCGCGTGGGGTAGCGCTCGGCCCTGCCGGCGACATTGAGCGTCCACGGCCAGGGAATCAGGCGGCCGCGCAGCCGGGTGCCGCTCTCCTGCAGGGCCACTGCGTACAGCACCGGCGACGGCACACCCACCTGTTGCGCAGCGAGCTGGTAGGCTGGGGGCGGCAGTTCCCGGGCAGGAGCGGGGGACGCACAAGTGCAGGTGCCGAGAACCAGTGCGGCATGGGCGGCCATTGCACTCCACTGCACTAGGCGCCCGGTGGCTATTGGCGCTGCCATTGGCCGTTCACCTCGTGCACCACGGCTGGCAGTTCGCCGGGCAAGCCAAGGGACAGCCAGCGCCCGGCGTCGTGATTGAGCGTGATCGTGCGTGCCTGGACGCGTCCGGGATCGATGCCGGCCTGGGCCGCCCACTGGCGGATGCGCGCATCGTCCTGACGGCTTCCGACCATGTAGAGATCGAAGGATGTGCCGGCCGCCTGCAATTGGCGCACGCGCTGCTCGCACGGCGGGCAATCGGCTTTCACGAAAACGGCCAGCCGGCCGGACCCCTTGTTGCCGGAACCGGGCGCATGCGCGCCGGGCAGGTTCACGCGCTGCTGGCCCGGGAAGAGGCGCTTCCACGCAGCATCGTAGGCGCGTTGGTAGGCAAGTGTCTTATTCACGCGCCTGGATTCCGCCTGCACCTGCAGTTCCGCATAGCGGTTGCGTTCCTCGTAGCTGCGGGCCTCGATGCCCAGGGCAGTGAGTGGATCGAGGTTGGGCGAATAGATGCCGAGCGGCCCCTGCATCAGTTGCCGGTAGCGCGCCCATTCCTCGGGGCGCAGCCCCCAGTCCCGCGCCTGGCGTTCGTCGAGTGCGGCGTCCATGCTGTTCTGCACCTGGCTCGGAGCCGCTCGGGAAGTGGTCACCGGTGCTGATTGCGCGACTGTATCGGCCGCAGCGATGGTGAGGGCCATGGCAAGGCTGATCGCAGACGCAAATCCCGGTTTCATGGCACACGCTCCTACGGCAACGTGATGCGGAGCGTCTGGCCATCCACGCGGAACACGGCGACATGCACCTCGATGGCCTGCAGGTGCCATGCACCGACGGAATTGCCCTCACGCAGCAGCCGCACTTCGGGTAGCGAAGTCGCTCCTGGCGCCGCAACCGACAGGAAGCGTTCGCCGCCGCGCAGCTCAAGGCCGACCACGCTGAACGGCGGTTCGAGCACCTTGGGTTTCGCTGCCTCGGCGGTGCGGCGGGATACCGTCGCTGGTGGCGGCGCCTTCTTCAGGCGCGCTTCGATCGCGCCCACGCGAACCTGCAGTGCCTGAAGGTCTTCGCCGCGGGCATCCGCCGCCTGTACCTGTTCGACGTGCGACAGCCGCTCCTCGAGGGCCTGGCGGGCGGCGTCGAAGTCCGTCTGGGTGATAGGCTTGGGCTGGTGCTTGACCGCTTCGGCCTGCTGTTCGAGGTCGCCGACGCGCGTGGCGAGTGCCTGGACATGGGCGTCCTGGGCGCTGGTGTGGCTTTGCTCGGTCAGGCGCGACAGTCCGACACTGTTGACGATGGTCAGAGCGCTGACGAGCAGCAGCCAGACGCCTGCGGCGATCCTGAGCCAGCGCGTGCGGTCGTTGCTGGCGGGAGGGATCTGAGGGATGTTCATGGCCGGACCTCCCGAGGCTCTGCGGCCTCGACCCGATCTTGATCTGCGCCCGGAACGACGCCAGTCGGGACTGCGATCGAACTGGCGGAAGCGGGTGCCGCCTGGCGCAGGAAGCACACGTGGCGGGAGGCATCGTCGACCGACAAAACCCATGCCGGGCCGGCGAGCACCAGCAGCGCGTCGCGCAGAGCCAGCGGCCCGAGACGCAGATGCGCTGCGGGCAACGGAAGCGCATACAGGGCCGTGGCATCCGCAGCGTCACAAAGGCGATAGCCCGTTCGGCGGAGGACGTGACGCATGGCGTCGCCCACGCTCGCGTCGAAGGTGGGTGGAATCGCGACCTCGACGACCTGCTCCATCAGGTCACGCTGAGCCGGTTCCGGCACCAGCTCGACCAGGGTGTAGCGCCCCTGGCGGACGACGGGAACGAGTTCCGGCGTCTGCTCAGGCACAGCCTCGACCGGCGAAAGGCTTCCGGGTTCAGAGGGGGCCGGAATCGTCGTGCAGCCGGACAGCAATCCGCCGAGCACGAAAAGCGCACAAAGTAGTCGGGCAGAAGATGATGGCATGTGGCAACCCTTGGCGACGAGATGCCATCACCATTGCAGAAAGGTGCCGTGCAGGCAGCCGGGAATCGGGCATTGACCGTTCCCCAATTCCGAGGAGGTGCCATGCGCCCCAGGCGTGCGACATCCGCCGGATCGAGAACTTCGGGACAAGGAACGGAAACAGCGCCAGCTTCGCTGAAAAGAAGCGGCCCCCGAAGGGGCCGCCAAGTCCAGCAACTCTCAATGCACCAACTGCCGTGCCAGCGCCACCTCCACCGAATCGCCATCCTGGTTCAGGACATCGAGCCCCGATTCAGGTACGTCGCCCGAGGTGGATTGCGAGACCATGATCTTCCTGGCCATCAGCCCCAGGCAAGTCATCTGCGAGGAACTGGCGTAGCCGAGATAGATCACGCGCACCGGTTGCTTCTGGCCGATGCGCCATGAGCGCCGCGCCGCCTGCTGCAGCGAATACACGTTGTAGCCCGATTGCATGAAAACGATGGTCGGGAATTCCAGCAGGTCCAGCCCGGTTTTGACCAGCTCGGGATTGGTGATGAGCACGTTGATGCCGCGGTCCAACTGCTCGGCGATCCAGTCCTCGCGGCGGGAGGCATCCACGCTTGCGCGCAGCACCGCCACCTTGAAGCCCTCCTGCTCCAGCAGCACCTTCAGGCGCGACGTGGTGTCGCGCGTGCCGGTGTAGACCGAATAGACCAGAGTCTTGCGACCTTCCGCTTTCTCCTGCTTGCATATCTCGATCAGCTCGCGCTCCTTGGGCATCACCTCCAGCTCGTTGAACTGAGCCGGGACGAATTCCAGGGTGTTGCGCGTGCGCGGATGCACCACGGTTTCCGACCGGAAGCAGCAATCCGGCCAGGCCAGCAGCACGTTGAGGACCACGCCGAGCAGTGTCGTGTCGCGTTTGGCCAGGGCCTGCTTCAGCTCCTGGGTCAGTCGACCCGCCAGATCGCGGTAGGCTGCGGCCTGCGCCGTATCCATCGCGACTTCGCGGAACTCCTCGTCGTAGGGCGGCAACACGTTGCCACCGATGTCCTTGAGCTTGAGGAAGACGGTGAACGGCAGGACGCAACGCAGCACGCCCTTGGGACCGAAACCCGGCGCCTTGACCGTGCGCACCGACACCTTGGTGCCCTTGGCCGTCTTGTGCGCCGTGCCCGTGCTCTCCGAATAGATGTCCTTGAGCACGCCGTGATCGCGCATGAACGCCATCGCGGCCGAGGTCATGCTGCCGCTCTTGGTCGGGCGGTAGCCGTCTTCGATCATCCGCCCGGGCAGGGCTCGGAACAGCAGATGGAACAGGTCGTCGCCGTAGCCGCCCATCAGCGTGCCGGTGAGCAGCAAGGTCTTGCGCGACTTCGCTGCGAGCACGCCCATGGCCTGGCCCTGAGCGGAACCGCCGTTCTTGTACTCGTGTGCCTCGTCGGCGATGAGCAGGTCGAACGTGCCCTGGGGCAGATAGCGCTTGATGTACTCGGACGGCTGGTAGCCGCCCTCGCCAAAACCAAACTCCATGTTCGCCATCGCGCGCTCCATGCGGTGCGCCTGGCGATCCGAGAAGACCAACTCACCCCGGTCGTCCATCAGGTTGATGAACTCGTGGATGTTGTCGCCGAGCATCGACGCAAGGAACGCATCGCCGAACTTCTGCATCAGCTTCTGCGCGGTGACTTCCCCGATGGTCGGGATGCGCTTCAAGGCTTTGAGCACGGACGAGGACTGGTCGCTGGCGGACAGGCTCCTCGGGCGGATCAGCGTCCACAGCGGTGCGGCGCACTGGCTGCACTTGCGGCGGTACTCCTCGGCTTCCAGCTCGACCGGGTTGGCCGGCTCGCCGTCGAGGTCGGCAATGACATGGCCGCAGTCCGGGCACGCCCCCACGTCGCCGTGGCGTGTGCGGTGGAGGGTGAAGACAGGTTTCCAGTGGAACCCCATCCGCATCCGCACGCGGCCCAGGACGAAGAACTCCTGGCCGCTCGCCGGCACGCCCAACTGCTCGCGGAGCTTCAGCAGCTTGAGCAAGGTGTCCGGGCCGTTGAGCACCCAGACCTTGGCGCCGGCCACCGTCTCCTGGATTTCGCGCCGCCACTTGTAGACCAGGTGAGGTGGCGAGAGCACCAAGGTGCGGCGGTAGCCTTCGGCGTTGAGCACGGCGGCCGTCGCGATGCCGACGGTCGTCTTGCCGCATCCCATCTCGCCATTGACGATCGCGGCGCGTTCGCCGCGGTCAACCAACAGCTCGGTGACGGCATGGACTACATCGGCTTGCGCCTGGAACAGCTTGCGCTTGAGACTGGCGAGGACGATCTGCCGATGCGACCGTGCCTGTCCGGCGTAGACCGGGGGATTGGCTCGGTTGAGCGAGTCCAGCAGCTCGTCGCCGAATTCGGACACGAAATCCTGCAGACTGAGAGTGAGAGGAGAAGCGGACGATTCGAGCAGATCGCCCTGCACAGCGGTTTCGGGAGTGGTTTCGAGATCGAGGGACATGGTGATGCTCCAAAGTAATGGGGCATGCACCTCCCCCTGCAGGGCGATGGCATGCCCCGGGGTGGGGAGAATGGAACGGCGCGGGGCCGTCGAGAAGGATCAGTACTCGCTGGGCAACAGCAGCGTCGTGACGCTGCGATCCCATTCGGTGATGATCCAGAGCTTCAGATCGGGCGCGACCTGGTAGGACGAGAACAAACGATCTTCGCCGGATTTCAGTGCGGCGTCGTTCTGCTGCCTGTCACCTTCGTCGAGATCGCCCCAATCGCCGCTGAGATGGCGACGCAGGTACGGAGACGGATTGAGCCGGCCCTGCTGGACCAATGCATCGATGCCGATGGTCATGACTACCTGACCGGGCGAGAAACGTGCTTGTGACGCGAGGTTGAGGACTGCGAGTGCCATGGTGGGCTCTCCTTCTGGAAGAAGGGGCCACGGCACCCCATCGGGGCGACATGACCCCGGTGGGTGGATGAAAGCGACGGCGAACCGTCAGGGAACAGCGATCAGCGGATGGTCAGCACATCTCCCCGTGTCGGGGAACCTGGCGTCATGTCCCAGGCGCGGATGACCGGCACGAACTTGTCGGTGAGGATGCGCGTCTCGGCCACGGAGCCGTCGTCGCGTTCGGTGTATTCCGTCTGGAGAGTCTTCTCCTTGTGGGTATCACCTTTGACGACGAGCACGCGCCCGGTCCTGGACCTCACCACGCCAGAGATCGCGCCCGCGGCCAGGGCCAGGGCGAGATGCCAATGCGACAAGGCCCGTGCCGGAGGGCGCAGCGCCTGCTGCGCGGCACCGAGGTGCGTATCGAGTGCCGGCCAGAGCCCTTGCAGCCGGCCGACCTCGTCGGCGAACTGCTCGGGTTCCATCGTCACGCGATAGAAGTGCTCCGGTTCGGCCGGGCTGATGGGGACCGAGTACGGCAGGAACGGCCATTCCAGCGGCAGTTCCTCGGCTTCGGCGTCGCCTTGCCCGATCTGTAGCAGCAGACCGCGCGTGGCCTTGACCGAATCCGATGCCTGGTCGCGCTGGCGAACCCTGCGACCGAAGACCACCACCTGCTTGAACTGCGTCTCCACCGCACGGTAGATGCGCAGATCGGCGAAGTGGCGCGTCAGCCATCCGACCAGTTCGGCATCGAGCACGTAGGACGGCACGATGAAGACCAGCACGCCGCCGTACTGCAGCAGCGGCAGCGCACGCTGATAGAACAGCTTCTCCAGCCTGGCCCGACCCTGGCCCTGGTAGCCGATGTTCCCGTTGGCGTCCTTGCTCAGGTCGCCATAGGGCGGGTTGAGCCACAGCAGGCCAAAGGTCTGGCGCGAGATCAGCGTGTCCATCAGGTCGCCATGGATGCAGCGATCGACGAGTCCGCGTGCGTGTGCGGCGCGTTCGTCGTCGTACTCGACGGCGAAAGCCTTGACCTGCTCGCGCCCGAGGGCGTGAGCGACTTCGGCAATCGCCACGCCTTCGCCGGCGCAGGGATCGAGAATGCACATCGGCCCGTCAGAAGGGGCCAGCGCAGTGAGCGCTCTTTCGAGCGTGGGCTCGTCCGTGGGGAAATACCCGTTCTTAACGAAATTGCGGGCGAGCCGCGGAAACATGAGTGCCATGGGATTCTCCTGAAGGCGGGAATGAAGGAAAGCGGACATGCGGGGCATGCCCGATGGGGAAGCGTCTCAAGCCACCGTTTCGAGCGGCAGCGCTGAGACAGGCTCGGGCCGAGGCGTCTCAGCGGCGAGCACCCCACTGCGGATCAAGCCGCCCAGGGTCTGGGTCAGCACCGGCACGTCGATGGCGAGTCGGTGGCCTTCCAGTGGGCCGAGGGCGAACGGCAGGCGGGTCAGCATCGACTTCGCCTGCAGCAGCTCCAGCACGAGGTCGCGCCAGTGATCGAGCAGCGGCAGCGGGCAGGTGTCGCGCACCAGCAACCACAGCCGGTCGAGCCGGTGTGTGGAGTCGCGTGGCAGAAGCGCCAGCGCGCTGGCGTTGGCCTTATCGGGACGCACGCAACGGCGGTCGAACAGCCACACGTTGGAAAGCGAGCCGAACAGCGTGCGCCGGTAGGCGCGCGCGCTGCGCTTTTCCAGATTCTCGACGTTGCCGACGAAAACCGGGACGCTGCCGCCTTGCTCGGTGATGAGATGGAACTGGTCCAGTCCCTGTTCATCCCGTCCCAGGGTCAGGCGAGCGAGGAATTCCTGAACCGCGGTGTCGCGCGCCCAGATGGAGAGAAAGACCAGGTTGCCGTTCTCGTTACCGATGCAGCCGTCGGCCATGAGGTCGGGGCATTCATCGATGCGATACAGCGTCTTGGAGGGATGTGTGACAGGCATGGTGTTGTCCTCGAAGGAATCGGAGGCAGCACGGCCCGCCGGGGCACTCACTGCCCCAAGGGGTGGAAAAAGCGCCGCAAGCGGCTTGGCAAAGAAGGACGACCTACGCGTCGCAACGCGCCGTAGCCTTGAAGGTTTTGGCTACCTGGGCATGCTGTCGGCTTCGCCGACGGACATGGGCATAGCCTGCCTCATTGCCGAGCGGGACGTGAGCGACAAACCGCTGCGCGCACTGCTCACGTTGATCGGCCCTCGCGCATTCGGGCACCTCGACAAAGAAGAAGCGGATCATGCCGCGATGGGCACGATCCGCTTGGAGGTCAGGCTTTCAGCTTACGCAGGCCTTCCGCGAGCAGCCAGAGTGCCCGGTTGAGCCGGACGTTCTGGTCGATGCCCTGGACAGGCCGTGTGCGCTGCTGGCGCCCGTTGGCAGTGCGGCCGGTCAGACCGCCTTTGACGAGGTTCTCCTGGATGCGGTTGAACGTGGACCACAAATCCGCGTGGTTGTCGTCGAAACGACGGGGGCGCAGGATCTGGCCTTCCGTGATCGGCACGGTCTTGCCGGGTTCGTCGTACTTGAGGACCAGGGCCGATCTGGCGAAGACCTCGGCCTCGCCGTCGTCGAGCGTGATGGCACGCATGGCGTCGCGCGAGTCCTGCACCTGCTCGAAGCCATGCAGCACCTCGTAGGCACCCTCGATCACGTGATCGGTGACGTTGCCCTTGTGAGGCACGCGCACGTCGGCGAAGGTGTCGCCGCACACCAGACCGTTCTGGCAGACGAAGCGGAACATGCCCGCCAGCATCTGGTAGCTGCTGGTGCCATCGTGCGAATTGAGCAGGATGATCTCGTTGGCCTCGGCGCCGTTGATCTGGCTCGCATGGCGAAGGCGCAGCATGTGCTTGGTGTAGTCGCGGCGGTCCTCCTGGCGCACGCGGGTCTGGCACACCATGAACGGCTGGAAGCCTTCCTTGCGCAGTTCGGTCAGCACTGCCGCCGTGGGGATGTAGCTGTACCGCTCGGAGCGGCTCTCGTGCGGGGTGTCCGCGAAGATGGACGGCGCTACGGTGCGAATCTGGTCATCGGACAGCGGATGATTCGACCGCAGCACCGGGGAGCGATAAGTGAAGCGGGATGCGAGTTGCATGACGATCTCCTTGGATGAGAGACCGGAGCCCCGCCCCACCGGGGAGGAACCCCGGCGGGTGGTGGAACGTCGCTGGCGCGGCGTTGGGAATCAGGCCTTGGCGAGATGCCAGTCCTGGGACAGCGGAGCGAACTCGTAGCCCAACACACCGAGACGGTCGCGCTGCTGACGCAGGACGCGGCGATCGACGGTGGCATCGAGCTTGACGATCTCGCCCAGCGGCCAGAGCGCACCGAACAGCGCCGCGTCATCCGCGTTGGCCGAGGCCTCGGGGGATGCGGTCGGCTCGCTGCCGAACGGCGTGGTGTCGACCAGGGGATCGCGCGGGTTGCGTGGCTTCGCCTTCGGCTTGGCCTGGGGTACGGCCGGCGCGGGTGCCTGCGCTTCCTCGTCGATCGGATCGACTTCCTGCGGACTCAGCCGGCGGGCTTCGTCGCGGCTCAGAGCGTCGATGTTGGACAGCGTCATCCCGCCCAGAAGGGCGCGGATCTCGATGACCATGCGGCCGTTGGCGTTGTAGGTGGAGGGACGAATCTCGGCAATGGCGAAATCGCCCTCGTACTTGCCTTCGGCGTACTGGTCGAGCTCAGCGTTCTTCACGACGAACTCGCCGATGGAGGTCGCGAGGCGGCCGACGTTGAAATCGCCGTTGCGGCCGTGGATGGTCTTGATGGCCAGTTGGCCGGGGATGGTGATCATGAAGGTCTCCTGCTGACGAAGAGAAGACAAGGCCCCAGGGAACGGGGCCTTGCGGATCAGAACGGCTCGGCAGCGGCCAAAGCGGGGGCATCGGCGTCAGCATCGTCGGCAGCTTCGGCAGCGGGCCTGGAGGGCTCCGGTGTCGAGGCTTGCTGCGCGGCGGGCACCTCGGAAGCCTCGGGGACTTCCGGCTCGCGCGCGTCGGTCTCGATCGGCTTGGATTCGGCCTTGTAGACGAGCTTGCCGTCGACCTTGATCCAACTGACGAACAGCAGGCGTGCCTTGAGGCTCACACCCTGCTCGCCGGCACGCTTCCCCTTGGAATAGGTGAAGGTGTCGGTCCACAGGTCGCCCAGGCGGAAGCCGATCATCACTTTCTTCTCTGCCTCGACGGCGTCGATGCAGCGACGAACCAGGTGCTGCGCTTCCGAACCCGATACGCGCGTGTCGAAACGCACGTACGAGACGTCATCGCTGGGACCGTTCAGGGCCGCGATGTCGCAGGCCAGGAACGCATCGCCTTTCTTGGGCTTCACTTCGCGGATGCGATTGAGGTACCCGAGGCCGGTGATGTGCAGATCGAAGTAGGACTTTTCGGTGGAAGTAGTCATGGTGAATCTCCTGAAGAACAAAGAGGCGGAGACACACCCGACCCAGGCGGGGAAGGTGTGGAACCCCCGCGTGGGTTGATGGAACAGCTTGGTGGCATCGCCATCGAGAACCGATGGCCGTTCGCGCATGGACGCCGGTGCGAACTGGTGGGATCAACGCGGTCGGAACTGCGTCGTAGCCTTGAGGATCGTGGCTACCTGGGCATGCTGCTGACGGAAGTCAGCGGAACATGGTGGGAAGCGTGGCCCGAGGTCAATGCCCGCGCCAGTCGGAATTGGCACCATCTGGTTCCCGCATTGGCGAGGGTCTGACTCAGGCGTCGCAGAACCGGGCCATCGACTCTTTGGCCGAGTCCAACAGGTCGTTCTGGTAGGCAAAGAAGTGCATCACAACGACTGTAGGCCAGCAAAAAGAAGCCCCCGAAAAGGGGGCATGGGGAAGGGGTTGTCAATTGCCGTTGTGCGCAGGGGCCACGGCATGCAATGACAAGTGCGTCGCGGTCGCGGACACCTCGAGGTCGCCCTCGCCGCTCAGGATGAGCGCGAAGACACCATCGTGCGGATCGAAGAACTCGCCGAAGTCGTCGCCACCGAACTCGGCGCGCGCCAGCTCCCACCAATCATCGAACGCATCGACATCCGGATTGCAGTGCACGGCGTAGGCGATGAGCTTCTGGCGCCCATCGGGCCTGCGCTCACCGCGCTCGGCCAGGAAGTACACGCCCTGGTCCTTGACCAGGACGACACGACATTGATTGACCACCGCTTCGGCGAGCACGGGCCGCAGGTCGGTACCTTTGAATCGAACAGACATGGATGTGATCTCCAGGAAAACGAATGAAGGGCCTCCCGCCGAGAGGACGGGAGGCTGCGTGGAGGTCAGTGCCGGACAGGCTTGCGACCGGACAGGCATTGCACGCGAATGCGCCGCCAGTTCCCGTCGTCGATCCGCCGCTCCAGCGTCTCGCCGAGAGAGTCGAAGAACACCTCATCGACCCGTTCGACCAGCTCGCCGTCGCGGTGCAGTTCCACTGCGTACACGTCGAGCCCGCGCTCGTACAGCACGGTGACGCGTCCCTGGAACTTCGCCGTGGCCACCGTGAAGCCAATGGCCGGTGGCGTCGCGATGATGTCCTTGGGCAGCGGATCGACCCAGGTGAAGTCCCGTGCGCCGGCATCCACCAGCATATGGGTGATGCGCCGGTAGCCGTCGGGTGCGGGCAACTGTTCCATCTGCTGGATCAGCTCCTGCAGCTCAGGGCTGCGTACCTCTGGAATTGGCAGCTTCGCCGGTGCGGAACCGAGCACGAACCGCTGCACCGTGTACGGCTTGCCGTCGGCAGTGAATGCGGTTTCTTCCTCGGGCGTGTCGGCGCGCAGACCATCGAAACGGCGTCGGGCGTAGGGTTCGACCTGCACCTTGGCGCCCTCGCCGGGCACCTCGGTCACGAGCGCCCGGTCGAGCACCGCGAATTCGGCGCGTCCCGTCTTGATGACGATGGCCTCTTCGGTGGTGGCGATGACCTTGCCCTCGAAGGGCTTGGGATCGATGTGGAAGCCCAGCGTCGAAACCTTTGGCTGGCCGTCGAAGATGTTGAACTTGAAGCTGCGGACGTTGGAAGGCACATGGCCGTGGACGAGCGTCGGCATCTGTGCGCGGATGGCTTGGGTATCCATGAGAGACTCCTTGTGGCAACCAAGGGACTCCCGCCCGCAAGGGAGGTATGTCCCTTGAGGGTGAGGTGGATGGACGCGGCATGCGTCCGGCGAAAGAAGCGACCAGCGCGGCGAACCGCACCGCAGTCTCGAAGGTCTCGACTGCCTGGGCATGCTGCCGGCAACGCCAGCGAACATGCGGGAAGCGTGCGGCAGGCGCAGGTGCCCGTCGTCCGGGAATCGGCAACCTGTCGCCACCTCGTTCCACGAAAAGGAAGAGCCCCGGGTGGGGGCTCGAAGGTGCTACTCGTCTTCGTACAAGGGCAATCCGTCCAGCACCGGCGCATCGGCATCGAAGATCAGCATGCGGACGTTGGCGAGTGCGGCCAGGTGCAATACCTCCACGAGGGACTCCGGCATGCCCTTGGCCCGGTGCTCCTGCCGCAGCTCTTCGGCGGTAATGCCCTCGACAAGCTGCAGGTTCGCATCCGTCCAGGGGGTGGCGATCAGCTTCACGCCGATCGCGGGGCTGTACGGGATGCGGAAGGCGACGAACAGAAAGCCGCTCGGTGTGGCGATGTCCGCCAACCCGGCGAGGAAGCGGCCTGCCTCGGGGGTGAGATGGGCGCTGCTGATCTCCCAGCACCGGCTGTAGAAGCCCGTCTCGAAGCTCAGTCGCCACACGACTTCCCGCGCAGCTTCCTCCGAATAGGTGTCGCCGACGTGCACGGGCTGGCCGAAGTCGTCGCCGCTGACGGCGTAGACCACGGTGCGCACCACGCCCTCGGTCTGGCATTGGGCCTCCAGGTCTTCTGGAATGTCCTGGCCTTCGGTGATCAGAGCGAAGTCGTTGTTGAAGACGCAGGGGAAGAGCGCGATCTGGTCGTCTGGCAGATGCGCCTGGCTGGGATGCAGCGGGTGCCAGACCGGCGGGCAGTCGTCCTCGTAGGTGATGCACAGGGAGCGATCAATGCGCAGGTTCTGGTAGCCGCGGAGGAAAGGGTTGGAATCGGGGGACATGGGGTTTCTCCATCAGAGGAAGTGGAGCCCATTCCCCGGCTGGGGAGCAAGCCCCCAGCGGGTGGTTGAAGAGATGTTGAGAACAGGGAGGGACACCGCCTCGAAAGGAGGCGCATGTCCCTCGTGGGTGGAAAAAAGGAACGGATGGCGAACAAGCGAATCGGGATCACCAGCCGCTGTAGTTCAGCACCAGATCGGCGATGACCTTGCGGCGATCCAGATCGAGACCTCCCAGATCGGAAAGCCCCTCGAATCCGCAGCGCTTGAGCATCGCGCCGCCTTCGCGGGCGTTGTAGAAGCTCACCATCGCGGACAGGAACATGCGCTGGCCGCCGCTGAGGACATCCAGGGCGTCGTTGAGCAACAGCACCTTGGGGCGCAGATCCCACTTGCTGGTGGCGCGCTGCAGGCCTTCGGGCGTGCCGTCGCCGAACCATTCGGCGCCGGCGATTTCCACACCGCGCTTCCACCCTTCGAAGAAGGCCTGCGGGGCTTCGGCGAAATGCCGCTCTTCCGCGGCGATCTGATCAAGTACGTCTTGGGGCAAAGACTGGTTCATGAGATGGCTCCTTGTGAGTGGAAGTCAGGGGTGGATGCGTTGCTGCCAGCGGCCTGTTGCCAGGGCGTGCTCGGCGGCGTGCTGCGAGCGGAAGTACTCGACGGACTCTCGGGACACCGGGCCGTCTTCATCGGCGGTGCCGATGAAGTGGCCGGCGGCGCTGTGGCGCACCTGCAGGGACAGGCGCTTACCGGTGCAGGCCAGGGCCAGATAGCCAATGGCTTCGGTGCGGGCTTGGGCGGCGCTCAGCGGTGCCGATGCGAATGCAAGGGACATGGGGCTCTCCTGGTTGAAGGACCGGGAGCCCACACCCGGACGGGAGCGGATATCTCCCGAAGGGTTGAAGGAAGAAGCATCGGCGTCGTGAAGACGCACGTCCGCGGTGGTGATGCGAAGCGGACTGGTTCGATCCACGCGGCAAACCGCGTTGCAGCCTTGAAGACCGGGGCTGCCAGGG
Source organism: Zoogloea dura (assembly GCF_012927165.1). GTDB lineage: Bacteria > Pseudomonadota > Gammaproteobacteria > Burkholderiales > Rhodocyclaceae > Zoogloea > Zoogloea dura. The sequence continues at coordinate 77,650 of NZ_JABBGA010000005.1, read as the reverse complement.
CATGGTGCTGACGACCGTCAGCAGCACATGACTGCAGGATGGACGCGACGCCTCACTGGCGTCTTCTAGGAATGTGCATCGCGCAAGGGCCGCTTTGAGGCTGTGCGACACCGACCAAGATCAAACAATGACCAACGGGCCGAAGGCCCTTGAGCCTTCAGCCGGAGAAGAGAGAAACCACCTGTGGGCTGTGGCAGTCCCGGCCGTCGTCAAAGCCGCTCGCTGCGTCAGCAATCGCACCCGACCCGTGTCGTGGCTGGGGTCGACATCCTTCGGCACACATCCGCGCACAAAGGGAGCCCGTTGTTCCGCCGGCGGGCACCGGCACCGAATACCGTCGACCCGAGGGGTCTCCTGACGGCTCGCTTCGACACAGGTCCGCCAGGCGTCAGGAGACCCCTCGTCATCGACGGGAGCATCTCGATCAATGGAGTCGCGACAGACGCGATTCGCGGAGAAACGGCCTTCTCGTCTTGCGAGCCCGTCGTTGGGCAGCCAGACGTGCACACCGTTGCAGAAGGGGGCGTGCGCTGGGGAATCCCGCATTGCACGGGAGGTTGGACCCGCCGCTAGAAACGGCTGGCGTGGCGAAGGGATTCGTCGGTGTCAGGACGCCTTGCGGGAAGCCCTCTGCTTGCGTGGCGCACCGTGCTTGCCTGCCGAGCTGTCGATCGGCAGCGTTCCCTTGCAGTCCGGATAGCGACTGCATGACCAGAAAGCGCCGCTCTTGCCGGTGCGCTGCCGCATCTGCCCGCCGCACTGGGGGCAGGAGGGCGAAGGCGGCAGCTTGATGGCGAGCGTCGCACCGCGGTACTCCTGCACGAGTTGAGCCACCCAGGCGGATTGCCTGGCGATGAAAGTGTCCAGTGTCATCTGGCCGGCCTCGATCATGTCCAGTGCCTGCTCCCAGACTGCTGTCGTGCCCGGATCGGCAATGGCCGCCGGCACGGTGTCGATCAAGGTGAAGGCGGCATCCGAAGCACGGATGGCGCGGCCCTTCTTCAGCAGATAGCCGCGACCGAGCAGGCCGCCGATGATGTTGGCGCGCGTGGCTTCGGTGCCGATGCCTGTCGTGTCCTTGAGCTTCTGCTTGAGGCGCGGGTCGGTGACGAGCTTCGCGACGCCCTTCATGGCCTTGACCAGTTCGCCCTGCGTGTAGGGCTTGGGCGGCAAGGTCTTCAGCGCCTTCAGATCGACATGGCCGACCTGGCAGGACAATCCTGCTTGCAGTGCCGGTAGCACCTGGCTGCGCTGGGCGTCGTCGCCATCCGCATCGCTTTCCTCCGGCGCCGCCAGCACCTGGCGCCAGCCGGCCACGGCGATCTGCTTGCCCACGGCCAGTAGCGACTGCCCGCCGCACGCGAGCTGCGCCACCGTTCGGTCGAACTCGTGGTGGAGCAGGAACTGTGCCAAGTAATGCGCGCGGATCAACCGGTAGACGGCCAGCTCCTTGTCGTTCATGGCCGAGAGCTTGGCCGGTTCCAGTGTCGGGATGATGCCGTGGTGTGCCGTGACCTTGCCGTCGTTCCAGGCGCGCGAGCGCTGGGTCGGGTCCAGGCGGTCGATCAACGGGCGCAGGCCGGGATCGGTCTTGACCAGGCTCTCGAGAACGGTCGGCACCTCGGCCAGCATGCTCTCGGGCAAGTAGCCCGAGTCGGAGCGCGGGTAGGTCGTCGCCTTGTGGGTCTCGTACAGCGCCTGGGCGATGTCCAGCGTCTCCTGCACATCCAGGCCCAACTGCTTGGAACACACCTCCTGCAGCGTGCCCAGGTCGAACGGTAGCGGCGGACCTTCGCGCACGCGCTCCGTCTCGACCGACACCACCTGGGCTCTGCTGGCGGCGCGCATGCGGTCGGCGGCCTGCTGTGCCACGGGCTGCTGCAGGCAGCGGCCGGCGTCGTCGGTACAGCCTTGCGGCGGCGTCCAGCTCGCCGTGAAGGACTGCCCCACATGGGACAGCGTGACCTCGATTGCCCAGAACGGCACCGAGACGAAGCGGGCGATCTCGCGGTCGCGATCCACCACCAGCTTGAGCGTCGGGGTCTGCACCCGGCCCACAGACAGCACACCGGTGTAGCCGGCCTGGCGTCCAAGCAGGGTGAACAGCCGGCTCAGGTTCATGCCGATCAGCCAGTCGGCACGCGAGCGGGCCAGGGCCGAGTAGTAGAGCGGCAGCGTCTCGGCCGACGGCTTCAGCGCGCCCAGTGCCTTGCGGATCGACGCATCGTTGAGCGCCGACAGCCATAACCGCTGGATCGGTCCGCGATAGCCGCACAGCTCGATGATCTCGCGGGCGATCATCTCGCCTTCGCGGTCGGCATCGGTGGCGATCACCAGCTCGTTGGCCTGGCCGACGAGCTGCTTGACGATCTTGAACTGCGCGGCGGTCGCAGCCTTGGGCTCGACGCGCCAGCGTTCGGGAATGATGGGCAGTTGCTCGATGGCCCAGCGCTTGTAGCGCTCGTCATAACCCTCGGGCGGAACTGCTTCGACCAGATGACCGATGCACCAGGTCACGACGATACCCGCGCCGCTGTAGCAGCCGGAACCACGCTGGCCGGCACCCAGCACGCGGGCGATGTCCTTGCCTTGCGAAGGCTTCTCGCACAGGAACACGCGCATGAAGCCTCCTCGGGAATGTGCGGTTCATCAGATGGACAACAGCATGGCTGGGCCAGGAGAGACCGGCAGCAAGGAAGCCGGACGGCATGAACACCGAATTGTCCTCGGTTGGGGAATGGTTGCCGCAGCGGTATGAGGGGCGGGAAATTCGCGTCGGGAGGGCGGCTGGAGCTCGGTGGGCCGCAGTGGAACTATCCCCAGGGGATAGCCCACTGGTGCAAGGCGGGCGTCTGACGGTTGCTACAGCCGCCCGCGATGCTTGGTCACTGGCCCCCGGCAGGCTTGGCGCCGAGCGTCACCGCCTCGATGCGATAAGGCAGGATGCCGACGCGCCGGGCCTCGATCTTGAAAGTGACGCGCTCGTTCTCGTCCGCGTCCTCCCATTCATCGCGCACGGTGCGACCTTCGACCAGTACGCGCATGCCCTTCTGGTACAGCGACTGCCAGTGCTCGGCATCGCGATGCCACAGCTCCACGGGCGCCCAGAAGCCGCCGCGGTCCTCGTACTCGCCATCCTTCTTCGGGATGGGATTGTCGAAATAGACGTTCAGCCGCAGCAGCCGCCTCGGCTCGTCGTTGCCGTTGGGGAATTCGCGGTACTCCGGCGCGGAACCGATGTTGCCCTCGCCGACGAAGTGCGTGCTCATGGTGACTCCTTGGGAGTGGTGGGAACGGACGCGACATGCCCGTGGACACGCCGCAGATAGGTTGCCTCGGCCCGGTCCACCCTGCTGGCGCATTCCAGGGCGAGGCGGGTGATGCTGTGGGTCAGACTGATCTGCATGTTCAGCGCGATGCGCTGCAGTTCCATCGCATACAGGTCGTCGATCAGCGAGGCCGGTGTCGCGGGGCGATCGAGCAGCGACTCCCACAAGGCCACGCCCATGGCCGAGCGGTCGAGGTTGCGCCAGCGCAGAAAGGTCGTCCCTGCGCCAGTCGTCTGCTGGGCCAGTTGCACATCGAGCAGGTTGAAGGGGTAGGCCCGCGCCTGGGGCAACACCTGCCGTTGTGCCAGGGCGATCAACCCGTCGCGCAGCGCCATGCACTGGCTGGCCCAGGTCTCCAGACTCCCCTTACCCTTAAAGGGCTGTAAAAGGCCTTTTAGGTAGCCTGCATGTTCCAGCCGCTGGAAGTCCGTCTGTCCCAGCGGAATGAAGCGCGCTGGGTGGCCGGAAGAAGAAGGTGCCGTCATGCGTTGACGCCCTCATCGTCTTGTCTCGCGGAGTCGCCTGCGCCAATGCCTGACTCCAAAGCATCAGCGACCGGTGACTCGGGCCGGCTTCCCCTCCGTGCGATGGGTGGCGCAAAGCGCGAACGGCGCGTGCCTTCGAAAATGTCCTGCGGCAGCTCGCCGAACTTCTCCAGCGCCGCCCGCGCCACGGCGTTCTTCGCCGCAAAGTCGTCGCGCGTCGCACCTGAGTAGCGGTACTGCTGCGCCAGGGAGAACAGGCTGCGCAGTGCATGCGCACCGTCGTTGAGCCAGCGCTCCAGCGTGCTGCGGTCGATCAGTGCCGTGTGATGGGCCAGGATCAGCTTGCGTGCGAGGTCGTCGTAGTCGGCCAGCAGGTACACCGCCATGAAGCCAAGCTGCGCATTGACGAACAGCGGCAGCTTCACTGGCTGCACGTTCATGTTCTCGCCCAGGGACAGCGCGGGCGGCACATCAGCCAGTGCTTGGTCCACCTGTTCGCGCAACGCCTGTAGGCTGGTCTTGGTCTGCGTGAGCTTGTCTTCGATGCGCAGCATCCACCAGTCCGAGTAGGGGTCATCCTGCTCGGCACCGCGCTTCATCTTGTTCATCACGCTGATGTAGCCGTTGAGGCCGATGATGCCAGGACGACCCTCGGCCGGCGCGCGGCCATGCCAGATGCGCGATGCGTGATGGGTGTGCAGCGTCAGCGACATCGCGCTGCGCAGCGATCCGAGATTCAGTTGCAGGGGTTCGTTGGCCATGGAGACGACTCGCGATGAATGAACGAGTCGCCAGCATCGGCACCAGCCGGAAGGCTGTCAGTCAACAAACCGCATCCAACGTCCGCCCGGTTTGCCCGACGCGGAAGGCTGTGTGTGCCGGCTATCCCCTGGGGATAGGCAGGCGTTGGCCGAGATCGAGATGGACAATGCAGAAGATGGCCCGGCGTTGCCCGCCGACGGCTGCGATCCGCAATGCCTGCAGGATCGACTCCTGATCGTCCGCGAACGCAAACGCTGCATCCTGCCCGGTACGCCGATTCCGCGCGGCCGCAACGCGCCGCAGCGTGGCGACCTTCGTTTGGTCGTTGGCATCCCGGGCGGAAGGGGCAGTCGGGGTGTTGAAGATCTCAAGGCCGCGCCAGAAGCGCAGCAGGCATTCACTCAAGATCAGCATCCGCCGCTTCGACATACGGCAACCGTACCTCGAAGCGGCTTCCCTGCCCTGGCGTCGACTCCACCCGAATCGTTCCGCCCATCAGCCGCCCCACCCGCTCCGTCAAGGCCAATCCGAGTCCCATTCCGCCGAAGCGGCGCGAGGCACTCCCGTTCGCCTGTTCGAAGGGGCGGAAGAGCTGTCGGACGTGGTCGATACCCATCCCGATGCCGGTATCGGCCACCACGAAGACCAGCTGGTCGCCGTCCCGCCCCGAAACCAGGGTGACCCTCCCTTCATCGGTGAATTTCACGGCATTGTCCAGGAGGTGGTCCAGGATACCCTCCAGTCGATGGCCGTCGATCACGCAGTAGGCCGGCTGGGGGCCTTCATGCCGATGCTCGAAGCCCAGCCCCTTGGCCGTCGCGCTCGCCAGTGCACGCCGCGCAACCGCTTCCAGGGGCTTCCGGAGTGCCGTTGGCACCGGCCTGACAAGGCCGTGGCCTGCCTCGAACTGGGCAAAGTCGAGGACGTTCTCCACCAGCTCGGCCAAGCGGCGGCCTGCTTCCAGAATGCGCCGACAGGCGTGCCGGGATTTCTCAACATCATTGGCACGCATCCCGACGGTGGCCATGCCGAGGATGCCGTACAGGGGCGTGCGCAATTCGTGATGCATGTTGTTCACGAATTCTGCCTTGAGCTGGCGCAGGTGCTCTGCTTCAGCCAGCGCGCGCTCCTTCGCGGCCCGAAACTCGGCCTCGATCGCCGCCAGCCGACCGCCCCGGTCGCCGGCCACGCCGGGCGGCACCTCGCCGCCCGCTACTGGGCAGGGGCGAGAGTCCCCCTCGTCGGAAGTCCGTTCCTCCAGCGTCGATACGCGATCCGGATGCATGTCATCAGGAGATCCCGATTCGGGATATCCCACAATGGGTTATTAAGGTATGGGGATGGTCAATTCGCTGCACCGCCCCCAATACGAGCTCTTCCGAACGATGATGATCGAGGCGCGGGAAGTCGCCGGGCTTACCCAGGTACAGGTTGCCAAGGCCCTCGGCCGGCCCCAGAGCTTCATCTCCAAGTACGAACGAGGGGAGCGGCGTCTCGACTTCACTGAGTTCGTCGACATCGCCGGCATTCTGGGTATCGATGTCGCGACCTTCGTGTCCATCTACCAGGACAGCGTCAAGGCCCGTGATCTTCGGCAATGCTTGCGCTGAGCGCCCGCCCCGATCCCCATCTTGCCTGTAGCACATTCTGATTCCGGCCGGACCGCGCCCCCGCAGTCACCGCAATCGCAGCTTTTCCCGCAGGTCGGCGATGTGCCGCAGGGCAACTTCGCGGGTGGCAGGCGCGGAAGCGCTATCCCCAGGGGATAGGGGCGTCGGTGGACCATGCTCTCGGCCGGACTGACCTGCCCACGCCTTGAACTCTCCACGGATCGCCTTCTGGATGATGCCGAACAGATAGCCGGCCGGGTTGCGCACCGCGCTGCTGCGGCACCGCGCTGCCCACTCGTCGAGCACCGCCTGCCGCTGGGTCTCTTCCACCTGCTGCAAAGCGATCATCGCCCCTGCCTGCTGCTCTTCCTTCAAGCGCAGGAATCGCTCGGGCAGTCGCAGGTTCTGCACCGTCCTCGCGCGCGGTACTGTACGTACTTCATCAATACGATCCTTACGTACGGTACGGTCCTCCTTCGGATTCCGAAGAGAGCCATCCGGCGCGGGCTTCGGCCCCGCTTCGGATTCCGAAGACGGGCGTTCTGCATTCCGAAGCAAGCTATCTTTGCCTTCTTCGGATTCGTGGTCGACACCCTCCTGTGGATAACTCGTCGTCGTCCACCCATGCCGGGCCATGTGCTGGGACAGCACCTGCAAGCGCGTCGGCAGCGTGCGGCCGCTGAGCAGCGGGTCCTCGGCAATCTCCTTCAGCGTGTGCATGCCGACGATTTGCACCGCCTTGGCTGCATGGGTAAGTGCCTGGCTCACCAGACCCAGATAGTCGGGGTCGAGCTGCATCGCCTCGAAGGGCGTCAGCGGTTCGTCGTGCAGGACATAGAGGTTGCCCAGGATGCGGCCGGTCTTGGGGTCGCGGCGGCGGCGCACTAGGCTGAGCCAGCGCGTCAGGCGCAGCAGCGTCAGGGCGCGCGCGACGGTCTCGTGCGAGGCCCGCGCCCCGCACGGCATCGAGGCCAGGTAAGGCCGAAGCTGTTCATAGGTCGGAAAGGCCGTCACGCCGTCGTCGTTGAGCTGGAGGCGGAAGACCTGCCAGGCGTTGCGCTCCAGCGGCGTCAGGCGCCGGTCGAGGAACAGTGCACGCGGCACGCTTTCATGGCGATTGCCGCTGTACAGGAACCCGTCGCCGGCCGGCGCCGTGCCTTGCGCCATCGCCAGGTTCTGCAGCGCGTCGTCGAACAGCGCCGACAGCGCCATGGGACCATCGCGCCGTGGTGCGCCGCCCGTCGCCATGGCCTACACCAGCCCCTGGTCGATCCAGTTCCGTATCGCCGCCCAGACCACCGACATCGGAAGCGTCAGGGTCTCGGCCAGGTCCATGGTCAGGCCCAACATGGCCAACTCGTCGTCCAGCGCGATATGGCGCTCGGTGACTCCGGCTTTCCAGTGCTCCCACAGGGTGGTTTCCTGCGCCTCGTCCAGCACCGGGTGCCGGCCCTTGCGCTTGGGCAGCCCGAGGATGTCGCGCCGCAGGGCGACCTCCTGATGGGTGAGGCCGTAGAACCGGCTCACCATCTCCGTGCTCGCGCCCAGGCGCAGCATGCGGTCCACCGTGGCGATTTCCTGCTCCACGTCATGCACCTGCGTCAGCAGTCGCTTCAGTACCTCGCGGTTGACCGAGACCGAACACCACGACACCGTGGCGTTGACCAGGACGCTGACCAGCGCCGGATGCTTGAGCGCGTCCAGCTCCTCTTCGCCGAAACCCATCGCCTTGCAGCGGCGCAACTGGCCGTTGCGCAGATCGTGCAGGGCTTGTGCGATGACGGCCTGGTTGAGCGGATGGGGTGACGACATGGTTGCCTCCAGCGCTCAGGAATCGCGGCCCGGGTCGGCTGAAGCCGCACCGCTTTCCAAGTCCAGCAGCCGGCGCGCCAGGCGCAGCAGCCGGAACAGCTTCACCAGGCCGGCGTCGCTCATGCGCATGGATGTTCCGCCACTGCCGTGCAGCAGCGGCGCCAGGTCGTCGGTCAGTCGCGCACGATCCAGCCCCGTCGCGGGTGCCGGCGCCGCGCTCAGCGCATCCAGCAGAGTCAGCATCGCACGGGCAAAGGCCGGTAGCGCTTTCACCTGGGCAATGGTCGAAGTTACACAAATGAAACCGATGCCGCTCTCACTGGGCTCGATTTGCCCCGCTACCGCCGCTTCCTCGGCGATCTCACGAGCGAACTGCGCGATATGCACGCGGAGCCGGTCAGGCGCGTCCAATCCGGGCTCGATGTACCAGACATCCGAGATGGGGTAGAGCCCGCCGACCTGCACGGGAATCGCGCGCAAGGCATTGGTCTCAAAGTCGGGCAGCTTGTCGCCCAACTGGTCGGCTACCAGGCGCTGAATGGATTGCAGGCGTTCGGTGGTTGGTGCTGGAGACACGATGTGCCCTTGCAGGCGCTCCGCATCGCGGCTTGCCAGTACTGGAGCGGTGTCTTCCCCCTCACCTTGCCCACTGCCAGCCACGGGTGCTACAGCGTTCTGTGTGGGGGGAAGCTCGGCAGCGGGTGCAGCCGATGCGCCGACCTGCATCCCCGCCGGAGGTGGTGATGCAGGCCGCGGCGCCGCAGGCATGATGGGTGCCGCCGGGCTCATCGGCTGGGGCTCGCTGGTCAACGCCCGCTGCCGAATTTCGCTGTCGTCGATCTCCAGGCTCAGCGTGTCGTAGTCCGCTTCCAGCAGCTCGACCATCTGGCCCACCAGCTCGTCCTGCACCCGCTGGAGCGAGAAGCCATCCGGCTGCGTGTCGAACTGCGACAGCACATCTTGGAACAGCGAGGCGAAGTCCACGGCGGGTTGATGGCCCAGCGCACGCCGTTCCCAAGCGCGCTCGCAAGCCTTGCGCAGCACCGCGAGCCGTTCGACCTGATGCCGGCCCAGCCCGCGGTACAGCACCGTCGGAATCGCCGGCAGCAGGTAGCGCACTGCGTCCTGCATGCGGCTGATGTGCGACTGCTGCACCGGGTAGCCGTCGGCCGTTAGGCGCCGAGCCAGTTCGGACTGCGACAGCGCCTGCCCGCCGTTCTCCTGCTCGTAAAGGCCGCGTGCCTTCTCGATGCCCAGTGCCCGCTCGATGAAGGTGAGCCCGCCACGCAGTTCGTTCTCGGCCAAGTGGCCGGTGAGCGCCACGATCTCGCCGCGCTGCGGCCATGGCCGGAACAGGCAGGCAATGCGGAAAAACCGCTCTTCCTTGGTCTCGCTCCACAGATCACGCAGGATCGCCAGGCGCGTGTTGCCGCCGTTGCGGATGATGTAGTGGGCCCCTCCGGGCCGGCGTGTGATCGCGGGTGGGGCATCCAGCCCGCGCTCACGGATCGACGCCTTGATCTCCTCGTAGGCCGGGTTGCGGGTCACGCGCGGGTCATGGTCGTAAGGGCGCAATTGATCCAGCGTCACCACCATCGGTGTGTCGGCGATTGGGTCGCTCAAGGCCTTGGCCGTCGGACCGCCGCGCTCGAAGCCGGAGGCCATCAGCTTGGCGGCCATGTCCTGCGGGGTCAGCTCAACCACGGCCGTTGTCCTGGGGCGGTATCCCGCCGATGGGCGCCTGCCGGTCGGAACGGCGAAGCTGCGCACGGGCATTGAGCCCGGCGCGGTGGTCGCTCGCCGTCGAGCTGGTGTAGACCGACGCGCAGCCCGGCTTGGTGAACTTCAGGTGACCGCCCGGTGTGCGCACCACGTGCCAACCTTCACCCAGGGCGAAGTCGATCAGCGCCCGCAGCCGCTTGTGGCCGCGGGCCAGGTCATGCGCGTTCGTCATTGCCCTCGCTCCCTGCCGGGCCTTTCGCAACGCATCGGCCGGACACCCGCGCAAAGCGTTCCCGCCACTGCGGAAACAGCTCGCCGGCCAGGGCGCGCATCGTCATCAGCGCCGAAGGCGCGACACGACCGGCGGGCTGTCGGCACTCCACCTGGTGCACCGGGAGGCCGCGCGTCGCCGCGCGCGGATAGGCCTCGATGGCTGGCACGTCGGTGTCCAGCACCTGCACGCCCGTCGTTCCTTGGAACATCTGCCGCAGCGTCTGCTGAATCAGCCGGGCATTCGACGACACCGGGTGCACCCGATTGATGAGCAGGTGCAGCGGCGGAGGCTCGATGCCGAGGTGCCGATACGGCCCGATGTCCTCGATCAGTTGCAGCGTGCCGCGCCGCAGCTCGCGTGCGGCCAGGATCTCCGGCGTCACCGGCGACAGCGCCAGGTTCGAGGCCAGCACCGCCATTTCTAGCAGCACGCTGCGAGCGCCCTGGGTGTCGATCAGCAGCAGGTCATAGAACGGTGCCAGCACCGGCAGCAGGTGTCGGAGCCGCAGGCGTCCGTCCGGCGCATGCAGCAGCAGTGTGTTCAGTTCTCCGCGGTCGTCGTTCGACAGCACCAGGTCCAGCCCGGCGATGGCGGTGCGCGACACCAGTTGATCGATGCGACGCTCGTTGAACGCCAGCAACTCATAGATGCCAGCGGGCGCACGTGCGTCCAGCGCGAAGTAGCTCGACAGCGTGGGCTGCACATCCAGATCGAGCAGCAGCACGCGCAGCCCTGCGTCGGCGGCAAGGCCACCCAGGTTGGCCGCCGTTGTCGTCTTGCCCACACCGCCCTTGGTGGAGATGATCGAGATGACCAGCATCGTCAGACTCCTCGTTTCATTGTTGGAGAGCTGAACGAGGATCAGATGCGCTCACTGCGGCGCTCGGCGATCCATTGCTCGATTTCGAGCGAGTCCCAGCCGACCGCACGTATTCCCAAACGCATGGCTTTCGGAAACTTGCCCGCCTTCATCAGGCTGTAGATGTGGGCGCGCTTGAAACCGGTCTTGGCTTCGACTTCCTCGCGGCGCAGGATGCGGTGTTCGCCCGCAGGCTGCGGAAGTGGCTTGTCCGACATGAGGGGCACTCCTTAGCGCTTACTGGCGCTTGTTTGGCGTGACCCGTAATTGACAGGAACCCCGTGGGAAAGAACACCGCAAATGCGGTTTCCGCGACCGCAGATTGGGGCTTGACGCTCTTCAATGGTTCGCTGCCTGCAACCTGCGGCGGGCCTGGGCGAACTTGGCCTGCAGCGTACGCTCGGTGACGCCCATGAGGTTGCCGTGATGGGCGATCAGGGCGCTGATGATCGCGTCCTGGCTGTTGAAACTGGAGTATGGAGCCCCGGAAGGTGTTCGTCCGAGCATCAAGGCCAACATCGTGCCGATGATGTTCAGATAGGTGATCTCGGCACGATCACTGAGGGGGCACGGGGTGCAGTTGAGATTCGGGGCCCCTTGCTTCTTCTGCTGCTCTTGGAGCTGATGCAACTGATGGCGACACTGCTCCAGCTGGGACTTCAGCGCTTCCCGTTCCACCAAGAGCGCATGACCGGTCTCCAGCGTGATTACCGGATGGGTGATCCTCTCGTGGCGGGAGAAAAGGAAGGTCGGCCGTTGCTCTGGATAGGTCCGAAGCATCCAGCGCTTGAGGTCGACGTGGCGAACGGTCAGATCGGGTGAGTCCCACAGGGACTCGTCATTGATCGTAATGCCGTTCAGTCCGTAGGGCAGTTCACCGTGGAAGATGGCATCGTAGATGCGATCGGTATAAAGACGAAGCTCGTTGCAGCGCGGGCAATCCAGCGTTACCGGCAGGCTTCTTGACTTGACGGCCGCGAGAATGTCATCCCTGAACCGGAACAACCCGGCCCATCGGATGGCCGCATCGATGGGTCGGTAATACACCTCCGAAAGCGAACTCCCTTGCATGTAGTTGCCTCCCTGTAACTGCTACCCCATCAAGGACTCCTGCCTGTCCCGGTCGAGGCCAGTGCTTTGAAAACCCGTAAGCGGTACGATGGCGCTGCGCAGCCCTGCGCGGAGGGATCGAGCCTCATCGCGAGTCGCCTCCCATTCAGGCTCAATGTCGGCGTTACACGCGAGCTACCCCGGGGTAGCCCACTCAGGGCCTTGACGAATGGCCGGTGATCGCACGCAGGTCGCTCCGGCGTCAGCAAGATGGGGGCTGCGCCTCTGTTGCCGCGCATGCGAGGATCATGATCGCGCGAAGCGCCGGCAAGACCGGCTGGGAATGGACTGATCTCGCGGCGATCTATGACTTTGAGATATCCGGCAATGCGATGCCTCACACCACCCAATTTCAGGCAAAAGCGCCCTGGGTCAGACCTGGTCGGTATGCTGATAGGCTAAAAAGGAATCGCGCCGCAGAAGGGTACGAGCGTTCAACGTGGGCCAGGAAGGCCACCCCGTGCGCTGGCTGTCCATGGCTGAGGATGGCTCGCCTTGGAGCGAAGGCGTTGCCTGCTTTCCGACTGGCAGGGTAAACTAGTCCATGAGCCAGTCCAGTGACTGGTTTAGGTTTGGAAGAATCGATTAAGACTCAACAACTTGGGGGTCGGATTCGATTCCCATCGCCCGCTCCACATCAGATTCATGCAGGTCGTTGATCTGCGCGTAAAAAGGCCAACCTTCCAGGGGTTGGCCTTTTTGTTTTCTGGTTGCTGCTTCGGGGTGGTGGAGCCCGTGGACTTCGTGAGCTTCGAAGACATTGAAGAGCGCTTCGAGCAGGATCACCACAGCGCGGCTTGCCCTGCTCCGTTCCATCAAGGAGATGCCTGGCTCGATCACCCAGATCTCGGAGCGCCTCCATCGCGACCGCAGTGCGGCCAAGCGGGATGTGGACGAGCTGGCGCGGACGGGCTTGGGCACGGCTTCGGAGAAGATCCTGCCGGGCCACGGCCGGATGAAGGGAGTCCGGGCAGCCGCGCAGCGGATCAGGCTGGTGGCGGAGGTCGCCTGACGGGTGTCGCCAGCCGGACCGTCTGGTCACGCTCTGGTCGCGACGGCGTCGAAGCCAGGCCGCCCCAGTCCCCGAGCTGCTCCGCGCCCTCCCCCAAACCGCCCGCCCCAGTCCCCACGCTGCTCGTGAGCAGCTCGACGCGCCTCGCGAAGCGCTCGCGGTGTGGGCCGGCCTGTATGCGGGATAGGGTGGGCCTGTCCCTTTCGCGCTCGCGAGACACGCGCGGACAGGGCCTGCCATTCGCCGAGCCTGGGGCGAGCCACTGCCGGACAGGCCGGGTCGGTATCCGGTGTGCAAGCCCGGGAAGCGGGCCGGCGGCGAAGCCTGTGATCAGGCGTCGGGCTTGCCGGGGTTGCGCGGCTTGCGGGAGAGGCGGGTCTGCATGGCGCTCTTGAGGGTGTCCAGGGCAGTCCCCTTGCCGCCGACCTTGGCCAGGGCATAGCCGTCGAAGGATGCGCTCATGATGTCGCTACCGAGGGCCAGCTCGGTGTCGTCCGCCCGGTCGGTGAGAGTACGCAGGCGCTGCAGGCGCGAGCGCAGGGCGTCGAGGGCGGCGATGTCGCGCTGGAGCCCGGCGAGATCGAAGTTGGAGGGCACGATGCCGGGGTTCTGGCGCAACACCAGTTCGGTCTGGCGGCAGAAGACTTCGGACTTGTCGCCCATCTTGATGGCTTTGCGGCGCTCTTCGGCAGAGAGCACGACGAGGCCATCGAGCCGGGCTTCGAGCACGTCGAGGGCGCTGTCGATCGCTTCAAGATCAGCCGGGGCGAATTCGATGGAGACGAGGTTCTGAGTCATGGGGAAGGCTCCTGGACATTGACGGGACCACAGACCGATGACATTTGCTTTCCCAAATGTCATCAACGAAGAGTGCCGATCTTATAGCACCAGAATGGGCACTACATCAATCGACAACAGACACGCAGCCTGCCTGCCCCCTCACCTCGCCTTCCCGCCGGCTTTCCGGGACAATCCGGCCCTCCCCTGCCCCCTGCCCCGCCCATGCAAGCCCTCCTCGACGCCATCTCCGCTGCGCCCCTGTCTGCCGATGCCCAGCGCATCTTCCATGGACGGGGTGGCCTCTACCCGGGCTGCGAGCAGTGGACGCTGGATGTCTTTCCACCCGTCTGGGTGTTGACCAGCTTCGTGCCGGCCAGCGATGCCGAGCTGGCCGCCGTCCACATGGCCTTGTCGGAACGCTGGCACCAGCTGTGCCCCGGTGAGCCCTTGAACTGGGTCTACCAGTACCGCTTCGAGGCGCGGGCCGAGACCCGGCTGATGGCGGGCAGCGTGCCCGAGCCCCATGTGGTGACCGAGAACGGGGCGCAGTTCCGGGTGCATCTGCTCAAGGGCCTCAACCATGGTTTCTTTGTGGACATGGCCGAAGGCCGGCACTGGGTGCGCGAGCACGTGGCGGCCCGGCCCGGGCTGAAGGTGCTCAACCTGTTCGCCTACACCTGCTCGTTCTCGGTGGTGGCCCTGCAGGCCGGCGCCCGGCAGGTGATCAATGTGGACATGAGCGATGGCGCGCTGGCCATCGGCAAGCGCAATCACCTGCTCAACGGGCTCACCGCGGGCGCCAGCTTCCTGCCCCACGACATCTTCAGCTCCTGGGGCAAGATCACCCGCAACGGGCCCTATGAGCTGATCATCCTCGACCCGCCGAGCTACCAGAAGGGCAGCTTCGTCGCCGACAAGGACTACGCGCGCCTGATGCGCCGCCTGCCCGACCTGCTGGCCCCGGGCGGGCACGCGCTGCTGTGCCTTAACTCCCCGAAGCTGGGCGTGGCCTTTCTGCAGGAGCAGATGCAGGCCATCGCCCCCCAACTGGAATTCGTGCAGCGCATCGCCAACCCGCCGGTGTTTGCCGACGTATCGAGCGAGCGCTCACTGAAGGTGCTGGTCTACCGGGCACCCGCCTGAGGCTCGCGCAGCCCCAACCGTTCCCGCCTCTCCACCGACCCCCGGAGGAATGGCAGGCGGGCCGGGAGGTGGCCTGGGGCGGATGTAGGCGGGTGACAAGAAAGATGTCACGCAGCGCCCCGAAAACCCCAAGGCATATGCCCGGAGCACAAGAATAAGTGTGTAATAGTGTATCTTTGCACGTGGCCAGGCAGCCTGGTCAGACCTCCCATCGCAAGCACAAGGGATTGCACCGAGTCCTGCACCTTACATGCTTCCACCGCCATCCCCACCCGCTCCGTCCTCCAGCCAGCCGAACACCGCCGGAGCCGCCCCCCTCCCTTCCGCAAACGACTACGCCGCCCTTGAACTGATCAGCCAGCCTGTCTGGATTTTCGACATCGACCGCCGGCACGTGCTGTGGGCCAACAGCCCGGCCCTGCAGGTCTGGAAGGCCCGCTCCCTCGAAGAACTGCAGGCCCGCGACCTGGGCCGCGACATGTCGGCCACCGTCGCCCACCGGCTCGCCCAGTACCAGCGCGACTTCGAGGCCCACAACGCGATCTTCGCCGAGCAATGGACGCTCTACCCGGTGGGTGAGGCGGTAGCCCTCCATGTGCGCTTCAGCGGCCACCGCCTGGCCGACGGGCGCATGGCCATGATGTGCGAAGGCCAGCCGGCCGGTGCCCATGCGCCGGACTCCGTGCGGGCCGTGGAGGCCCTGCTGCACACCACCCTGATGATCTCCCTCTACGACCTGGAGGGGCACCCGCTCTACCGCAACCCGGCAGCCCGCGACTCCACCTGCCGCCCCGACGAATGCCTGCCCGAGCGGCTGGTGGATGCGGAAGACATACAGCTGCTGCACGACAGCCTGGCCAGCGGCGGGGGCAGCTCGCTGACCCTGCGCGTCCATACGCCGCAGGGCGTGCGCTGGCACGAGGTCACCGCCCGGCGCTGCCACGACGCGGTGTCCGGGCAGGACGCGCTACTGCTCAGCGAAGCCGACGTCACGGCCATCAAGGACACCGAGGCGCAGGTGCGGCACCTGGCCCTGCACGACCCGCTCACCGGCCTGCCCAACCGGGCCCAGGTGATGGCGCGCTTTGCCGACGCCCTGCGCGAGCTGGGCGCCGGCGGCGCCGAGGCCGCCGTGGTCTTCATCGACCTGGACAACTTCAAGGACATCAACGACACCCTCGGCCACGCGGCCGGCGACGAGCTCCTCGTCGGCGTGGCCAGGCGCCTGCGCGACGCAACCCGGACCGAAGACCTGGTGGCGCGCCTGGGCGGCGACGAGTTCATGGTCCTGCTCCGCTCTTCCGACATCCGCGGCGACGTGGACCACGCCTATCGACGCATCGCCACCTCGCTCGCCGCGCCCCTGAATGTCCGAGGGCTCGAGGTCCGGATCACCCCCAGCGTCGGGGTCAGCCTGTTTCCCGAGCACGCCTGCGACATCGAGACCCTGCTCCGCCACGCCGACCTGGCGATGTACGGCGCCAAGGCGGAAGGCCGCAACCGCATGGTCCTGTACAACGAATCGATGGGCATGGAACTGCGCGCCCGCACCTCGCTGGAGGCCGAGCTGCGGCTGGCCCTCGAGCGCGGCGAGTTCGAGGTGCACTACCAGCCGCGCATGGCCGTGCGCAGCCGCAGCATCCTCGGCGCCGAAGCGCTGGTGCGCTGGCGCCACCCCGTGCACGGCCTGGTCGGGCCGGACATCTTCATCCCGATGAGCGAACGCCTGGGCCTGATCGGCCGGCTCGGCATGTTCGTCTTCGAGGCCGCGGTCCGCCAGCAGACCGAATGGGCCGCCCGCGGCCACGACCTGCAGATCTCGGTCAACCTGTCGCCGCTCCAGCTCGCCGACACCCACCTGGTCGCCCGCATGGCGGCGGTGCTGCGGCGTTACGGCTGCGAGCCCTCGCGGATCGAGCTGGAGGTCACCGAATCGATGTTGCTCGGCAACGAAGAGCGGCCGATCGCCGTGCTCAAGGCCATCGAGGCGCTGGGCATGTCGATCGCCCTGGACGACTTCGGCACCGGCTACTCGAATCTGGCCTACCTGCAGCGCTACCCGCTGCACACCCTGAAGATCGACAAGACCTTCATCCAGGCCCCCGACGTGGACCGCCCGCTGGCCGAGATGATCGTCTCCCTGTGCCGCCTGCTCAAACTCAACGTGGTCGCCGAAGGCGTCGAGACCAGCGAGCAGCTGGCCTGGGTGGCCAGGCGGGAGATCGCCGAATACCAGGGCTACCACTTCTCCCCGCCCGTCCCCGCGCCCCACTTCGAGGCACTGCTCGAGGCCACCCCAGCCTGAGGAAGCCAGGCCGACGGCGATGCGGATTGACAGCACCGCCGCCGCATGACGAAATGCCCCCTCGTCACCGGCCCTGCCTCAGGGCCGCTCCGCCACCCACCGTCCTGGGAGCATCATGATGTCGCTCAAGTATCTCGGAATCACCGGAAGCCTGCGCCAGAAATCCACCAACAAGGGACTGCTGCGCGCCGCCGCGGCCAGCCTGCCCGACGGCGTCGTGATGGACACCGCCGACCTGTCGGACATCCCCTTCTACAACGCCGATCTCACCGAAAAGCCCGCCGCCGTGCAGCGCGTGCTGGCCCAGATCGGCGCCGCCGACGCGCTGGTGCTGGCCGGGCCGGAATACAACTACTCCCTGTCGCCGGCCCTCAAGAACATCCTCGACTGGGCCTCCCGCGAAAAGGACAACCTGCTCCTGGCCGGCAAGCCGCTCGCCATCATGGGCGCCGGCGGCGGCATGGGCACCTCCCGCGCCCAGCACCACCTGCGCCAGGTCTGCGTGTGTCTCGACCTGCATCCACTGAACAAGCCGGAAGTCTTCGCCAACGCCTTCTCGGCCTCCTTCGATGCCGACGGCAACCTGACCGATGAGCGCCTGCTCAAGCTGATCGCCGAGCAGATGCAGGCCCTGGCCGCCTGGACCCGCCGCCTCAAAGCCTGAGCGGCCTGATCCCCGGCCCCGCTCATCGCCATGTTCGAACTGCGCACCCTCGCCCTCTTCGCCATCACCGCGGTGGCCGAGATCCTCGGCTGCTACCTGCCCTGGCTGTGGCTCAAGGAGGGGCGCAGCCCCTGGCTGGTGGTGCCGGCGGCGCTCAGCCTGGCCGCCTTCGCCTGGCTGCTGACCCTCCACCCCACGGCGGCCGGGCGCACCTATGCAGCCTACGGCGGGGTGTATATCGGCGTCGCGCTGATCTGGCTGTGGGCGGTGGACGGGCTGCGCCCCACCGTCTGGGACGTCACCGGCGGCGCCGTGGCCCTGGCCGGCATGGCCATCATCATGTTTGCGCCGCGGGGCTGAGCGCCCCGCCCATCCACTACCGGAGTCTCCATGTCCGCGCTGTTCTCCCCCTATCGCCTGGGCGATCTGGCCCTGGTCAACCGCATCGTCATCGCCCCCATGTGCCAGTACTCGGCCGAGGACGGCAACGCCACCGACTGGCACCGCATCCACCTCGGCAACCTGGCCCTGTCCGGCGCCGCCCTGCTGATCATCGAAGCCACCGCCGTCACGCCGGAGGGCCGCATCTCGCCGGCCGACCTGGGCCTGTGGTCCGACGCCAATGCGGCAGCCCTCGGCAGCACCCTCGACAGCCTGCGCCGCTACTCGTCGATGCCGGTGGCCGTGCAGCTCGCCCATGCCGGCCGCAAGGCCTCCAGCCACCTGCCCTGGGAAGGCGGCCAGCTGATCCCCCTGGGCGCCGGCGGCTGGGATACCGTGGCCCCCTCGCCCCTGCCCCACGGCGCCGATGAACGCGCCCCGCTAGCCCTCGACGACGCCGGGCTGCTGCGTGTCCGTGATGCCTTCGTGGCCGCTGCCCGGCGCGCCGCGGCGATCGGCATTGACGCGGTGGAGCTACACGCGGCCCACGGCTACCTGCTGCACCAGTTCCTGTCCCCACTCTCGAACATCCGCAGCGACGCCTACGGGGGCAGCCTTGAGAATCGCCTGCGCTTCCCGCTGGAGGTCTTCGACGCGGTGCGCGCCGTATTTCCCGCCGGCAAGCCGGTGGGCATACGCATCTCGGCCACCGACTGGGTGGACGGCGGCTGGGACCTGGAGCAGAGCATCGCCTTCAGTCAGGCGCTCAAGGCGCGCGGGTGCGACTTCATCCATGTGTCGTCGGGTGGCCTGTCCCCCCGCCAGCAGATCACCCTGGCCCCGGGCTACCAACTGCCCTTCGCCGAACGCATCCGCGCCGAAACCGGCCTGCCAACGGTGGCCGTGGGCCTCATCACCGAGGCCGAGCACGCCGAGGCCATCGTCGCCAGCGGCCAGGCCGACCTGGTGGGCGTTGCCCGGGTGATGCTCTACGACCCGCGCTGGCCCTGGCATGCCGCCGCCAAGCTGGGCGCCAAGGTGCATGCCGCCCCGCAGTACTGGCGCTGCCAGCCGCGCGGCCTGCCCGACCTGTTCGCCGACGCCCGGGTCGGCCAGCGCTAACCGGCCCCGCCCGCCCCCTCAAACCGCAGGGGGGCGGCGGCATGCCGGCGCACCACCTCGACCAGGCGTTCGGGGTCGATGGGCTTGGCCAGGTGATCCACCATGCCGGCGGCAAAGCAGCGCTCCCGCTCCTCGTCGAGCGCGTGAGCGGTCTGGCCGATCACCGGCAGGCGGGGCGCCAGCTCGTGGATCGCCCGGGTGGCATCGAAGCCGTCCATCACCGGCATCTGCACGTCCATCAAGACTGCATCGAAAGCGGCCATGCCCTGCCCGCGCACCGCATCGACAGCCTCCTGCCCGTTGCAGGCGAGGGTCACCGTGGCCCCCTCCTCACCCAGCAGCTCCTCGAGCACCATGCGGTTCACCTCGTTGTCCTCCGCCACCAGCAGGGACAGCCCGGCCAGCCGCCGGTCGCCCGGCATGGCGCCAGGCCGGGGCGGCGGCGCTTCGGGGGGCGGCAGCAAGGCGGCCGGCACACAGGGCAGGCGCACTTCAAAGCAACTGCCCTCACCCGGCCGGCTGTGCACCACCATGGCGCCGCCCATCAGCTCGACGATGCGGCGGGTGATCGTAAGGCCGAGGCCCGTCCCGCCAAACTTGCGGGTCGTCGAGTTGTCCGCCTGCTCGAAGGGAGCAAACACCTTGGCCAGCTCGCCCTCGCTCATGCCGATACCCGAGTCCGTCACCTGGAACAGCAGCCGCTCACCCTCGAGACCGGCCGCCAGGCTGACCTCGCCGTGGTCGGTGAACTTGATGGCGTTGGACAGCAGGTTGATCAGGATCTGGCCGATGCGCAGCGGGTCGCTCAGGCAGGACTCCGGCAGCGACGCGCTGCGGCGGAAACGCAGGATCAGGCCCTTGGCGCTGGCCCGCTCCTCCATCAGCTCCAGCGCCCCACCGATCACCTTGCCGAGATCCACCGGTATGGACTCCACCCGCAGCTTGCCCGACTCGATCTTCGAGAAATCCAGGATGTCATTGATGATGCCGAGCAGCAGCTGGCCCGACGACAGGATGCGGGCAAAGGTGTCCCTCGCCTTGTCCCGCCCACGGCTGTCGCGGTAGCCGATGTGGGCCAGGCCCAGCACCCCGTTGAGCGGGGTGCGGATCTCGTGGCTCATGTTGGCCAGGAACTCGCTCTTCACGCGGGCCAGGCGCTCGGCCTCGGCCCGCGCCGCCACCAGATCGGCGGTGCGCTCATCGACCAGTTCTTCCAGGCTGTCCCGGTAGCGGGCCAGCTCCTGGTCCTTCAGCATCCGCTCGGTGATGTCCTCGAGGATGGCGATCCCGCCCACGATGGCGCCGGCCTCGTCGCGCAGCGGTGCGCAATGCATGGCGATGTTGAGGTCATGGCCGTTGTAGGTGGTGCGGTAAGGGCCTTCATAACGCCCGATATTGCCGGCGATGGCTTCGCGCAAGGGCGACAGAACCCGGACGTCCTGCAGCTTGCTGCAATCCAGACGCAGCATGTAGTCGAGCGGCGCGCCCATGATCCGGGCGAACTGCTGGTTGCAGTAGCTCACCTTCAGGTCGTTGTCGTACTTGAGAATCCCGACCGGCGAATGACGCAGCAGGAGGCGCGCATGCTCTTCGCTCTCGCGCAATGCCAGTTCGGCGAGCTTGCGGCCGGTCACGTCCGACTGGATGCCCTCCCACATCACCGAACCGTCCTCCATCCGTGTCGGCCGGGCCTGCACCGAGATCCACAGCAGACGGCCGCCGGCACGGATGCGCCCCTCCCATTCAAAGGTCTCCAGAGTCCTGACCACCCGATGGCACATCGCGTCGAAGGAGGCCCGGTCGTCCTCGTGCAGGCTCAGGTAGACCGTGGTGGCGTCGGCCAGCACGGCCGCCTCGTCCAGCCCGCACTGCTCACAGAACAGGGGGCTCACATAATCGAAGCACGGCCGTCCATCCTGCGTCCAGTGGATCTTGAACACCCCCACCGGAATCCGCGCCACCAGCCGTTCGTACTCATCCAGCGCAGCCTTCAGGGAAATCTCCGCGCGGTGCCTATCCGTGACGTCCCGCACCGCACCATGGACGCGCACGGACTGGCCTTCGACGTCCCGTTCCGCTTCCGCCAGGCCATGGATCCAGCGCACCTGCCCATCCGGCCACAGGTAGCGATACTCGTGATCGAAGGCCCGCCCGGCGGGGCTACTCACCTCGGCGGCCCTGGCCAGCGTCTCCTCCCGGTCGTCCGGGTGAATACCTTGCTGCCACACCTCCACAGGAAACGGCCGGCCCGGCGGCAGCCCGAAGACCTGCAGAAACTGTTCCGAGAAACGAGTGCTGCCACTTCGTGAATCGATGGAGAACACCCCCAAGCCTCCCACCCTCTCGGTCACACGCAGCACCTTGTCCCGGTCGCGCAGTTCGGCCAGCGTCTCGCCCAGGCGTGCCGCGTGGGCCTGCAGGCGGCGGTGATAACGGATGACCAGCCAGGCCGACCCGGCGGTCAACAGCAGGAACACCGTCAGCAAGGCGAGCGTGTTGCGCAGATCGTCGCGCCATTCGGCCAGGTATTCCTCGCTGGCCATGCCCAGCACCAGCAAGAAGGGCAGGCCCGCCACCCGGCGCACCGAGTTGATCCGCTCGACGCCATCCTTCATGTGGGGAGCGAGGTAGCTTGCCGCCTGCAGGCCCGAATCGAGGATGCCGGTCAATTCGGCGGAGATCGCCTTGTTGCCGACCTGCCCTGCTTCACCCGGAATCGGCGGCTGCACGGCGATCAGGCTGCGATCCTCGTAGCGCAGCATCGACAAGCCCTTGCTGCCCAGGCGCGGGACAGCCAGTAATTCCTCGAGATAGTGCAGCGGCACCGCCGCCGTCACCACGCCGCCAAAACGCCCGTCGGGCAGGCGATAGCGCCGCGAGAAGGACAGCACCCGGACCCCGGAATCCGCCTCGATCTGCGGCGGTGACACCATCAGCTGGTCATGGACCAGGCCGGCGAGGGTCCGGAACGCCTCCGCCCCGATCAGCCCCTGCCCCGGCGGCGCACCCGCGCGTGCCCAGCGCGGCCGCCCCTCGGCATCGAAGACCCGCAGTCCCTCTATCTCGGGCAGCCAGCTCTTGTAGCGGGCGAGCATGTCGCGGCCCCCCTCGGTCCGCAAGGCATGGGCGCCGCCTGCAGCGGCTTCGAGTTCATCGACCACGGCCCGCAGGGTGACATCGATGGAGCGGGCGGTGCTCCCCAGGCTCTGCTCCAGGACCTGTGCCAGGTTGCGGGTTTCCTGGGCGGCCCTCTCCTCGGCCCGCGATCGCCCCTCGGCGAGACGTGCCCAGCCCTGATACCCGGCCGCCAGGTTGATCAGCAGCACGGCCAGCAGGAGGATCCGCTCGAAAGACCAGCCGCCGCGAAAAAAACGCCGCACCACCCCGGCGGGGGCGGTAGCTGCAATCCTCGAAGGAGCGGGGAGCGGAGCGTTCATGTTCCGACAAAAAGAGGGCCACACGGCATAAACCACCGACACCCCGTGCATTAGCAATTGTTATCGGCCTCTCCAGGCGTCTCTGTAGGCTGTTATTCACCAGGCTGACACCGGGAGGGCACGAGGCTGTCATCAGGAACGGGCAGATTCGAGGCATGGATGCACTACTCACCCCTCGCCATCGCCGCGCCGCCCTGTGGCTACTGCCCCTCCTGCTGACCAGCGGAGACGCCTTGGCCTGGGGGCTCTACACCCACGTCTATTTCGCCCAGTTGCTGCTGTGGGCGATCCCCCTCGCCGATCCGGCCCTGCGCCGCCTGGCGCGTCGCCATCCGCGCCTGGTGATGGCCGGCTCCTGCCTGCCCGATGTCGCCCTCACGGCGCGCCGGGCCGGCGCGGACGCCCTCGCCAGCAGCCACCGCTGGCCCCAGCTGCATGCCCTGATGGAGGCCGCCCGCAGCGACGCCGAACACGCCGCGGTGCTCGGCTACGCCAGCCACCTGATGGCCGACATCATCGCCCACAACCATTTCGTGCCAGCCCACGAGCGGCTGTGGTTCGAATCGGACATCACGACCCACATCGCCGTCGAATGGGCCATGGACCGTCATGTCGGGCAGCACCTGTTCGTCCGCCCGGCGACCCTGATGCACGAAGAGAGGCAGATCCTCACCCCCCTCATGGCCCGCGCCTTCGACAGCCCCCCGGAGCGGGTCGGCCAGGCCCTGGCGACCCTCGCCCAGGGGGAGAGCTGGCTGCGCAGCAGCCGCCTGCACGCAGGGCTCTACCATGCGGCCCGCTTCGTCGACCGGCGGGTGCAACGGCGCTTCAACCTCTACCTGGGTCATACGGCACGGCGCCTGACCCAACTGGACCGGCTGCTGGAAGGAGAGCTCCCCGGGTGGACCGCCGAGGTGGAACCTATCGCCGCGCGCGCGCGCCTCATCGACGCGCCGCGGCGCCTGCTGCGGGCCTGCCTGCCCCTTCCGGAAGACCTTTTCGCCGCGCAGCAGCGTTGAGGTAGAGGCCCCCCCACGCTTCGCGCTTCGCTGCCCCTCGGGGGGCACCTTTCATCTTGGGGCGGCCCGGCGATGAAAGAGGACCCCCACGCTCACCGCTTCGCGCTTCGCTGCCCCCCGGGGGGCACCTTTCATCTTGGGGCGGCCCGGCGATGAAAGAGGACCCCCACGCTCACCGCTTCGCGCTTCGCTGCCCCCCGGGGGGGCACCTTTCATCTTGGGGCGGCCCGGCGATGAAAGAGGACCCCCACGCTCACCGCTTCGCGCTTCGCTGCCCCCCGGGGGGGCACCTTTCATCTTGGGGCGGCCCGGCGATGAAAGAAGCCCCTGCCGGGAGACAGGGGCTTGGCCGGGACTTCAGGGGAAGGGTTTTCAGGCGAAACGGATGGCGACTCCAGCAAGCACCGCACCGATCGCGCCGCCGGCCAGCACATCGCTGGGGTAGTGCAGCCCCAGCACCGGGCGGGACACCGCCACCAGCAGGGCAAAGCCGAGCACCAGAGGTGCCAGCGCCGGGAAGTGCTGGGACAGGATCAGGGAGAAGCACACCGCGTGCAGCGTGTGGCCCGAGGGAAAGCTGAACTTGTCGAGCGGGCAGCCGGCACACACCACGTCGCTCACCACCTCGAAGGGGCGCGGCCGCAGGGTGCGGGTCTTCAGGAACTTGTACACCAGCACCCCGGCCACCCCGGCCAGCAGCATCTGACGCAGGGCCGGCAGGGCCGCCGCGCCCCACAGCGCAAACAGGCAGGCGGCCAGCACATACCAGGCCACCCCGTCGCCGAGACGACTCACCACGCGCATCAGGTCGCGCAGCCCACGGTAACGGCACAAGCGGTTGGAGCGCACCGCCAGGCGGTCGTCGAGCAACTGGAGACGGGCTGGCAGGGCGAACATGGCTTACCTCCGGGCAGACAAGGGGGCACTCAGGATCACCTGGCGCTGCAAGGCCACCAGGCTATCGACAATGGCGTGCCAGGCCAGGCTGGCCACCCGCTCGCGGGCAGCCAGGCGCTGGCGCGCACGCAGTTCGGGGGATTCGGCAAGGGTCACCGCACCTGCCATGAAAGCCGCTTCGTCGCCGGGCTCGGCGAGCCAGCCCTGGACCCGGTGGGTCAGCAGCTCCTGGGCGGCCGCATCCCGGTAGGCCACCACCGGCAGGCCACTGGCCAGGGCCTCGGCCACCACGTTGCCGTAGGTCTCGGTGAGGCTGGGAAAGAGGAACAGGTCGCCGCTGGCGTAGTGCCCGGCCAGCACCTCGCCGGTCTGCGGGCCGGTGAAGATCGCCCGCGGCTGGCGTGCGCGCATGCCCTGCAGGGCCGGGCCGCTGCCGACCATGATCAGGCGCGCCTCCGGCCGCCGCGCCAGGATCGCCTCGAAGGCGCGCTCCAGCAGGGCCAGGTTTTTCTCCGGCGCGATGCGGCCGACGTAGACCACCGCCAGGTCGTCGGGCCCCAACCCCCAGCTGCGCCGCAGGGCATCACTGCGCCGGGCTGGATCGTAGAGGCGCGTATCGACGCCACGGGACACCACATCGACCCGCGGAATCCCCTGGGCGGCCAGCTCGTCGCACAGGGCGCGGGTGGGCACCAGGGTCAGGTCGGCCCGGTTATGGAACTTGCGCAGGTAGGCAGCGATGGGGCGTTTCAGCCAGCCCACCCCATAGTGGCCACTATAACGGTGGAAATTGGTATGGAACTCGCTGATCACCGGCAGGCCGAGCTTGCGCGCCGCGGTCAGAGCCGACCAGCCCAGCGGGCCTTCGGTCACCACCTGCACCACGTCCGGGCGCTGCACCGACCAGCGCCGCAGCAGCACCTTGCGGGCCGGCAGGCCCATCTGCAGGTTGGCGTAGCGCGGCAGCGGAATTCCCCGGGACAGCATCTCCTCCACCCCGTCGATTCCATCGCCGCTGACGATCGCCCCGCCCTCGTGGGCCTGGCGGGGCCGGATCAGGTCCACCCGGTGGCCGGCAGCCACCAGGCCATCCACCATGCGGCCGGTGGTCATGGCCACCCCGTTTATTTCAGGCGGATAGGTTTCGGTCACCACGGCCACCCGGAGGGAGGTCAGTTGGCTGGCGAGTTCCTGGCATACGAGTCCGGCGCGGTCCATGGCGGCAGTGTCGCCAGACCATGCTGCAGGGGTGTGACGGCGAAGTGATGGCTGGGTGACGCCCGCAACAGCCGCCTGATGAAGACCGTCCAGCGTGAAGACAGGCCCTAGGCCCCGGCCAGATCGGCCCCCGTCTGAAGCGGTGCGCGATCGGCCCCGCCCTTGCTCACCCTCAGGCAGCGCCGGCCATCCGCCTTGGCCTGGTACATGGCGGCATCGGCCCTCTGCAGCACCGCCGCCGCCGTATCGCCCGGCTCGGGGAAGAGGGTCAGGCCGATGCTCGGGGTACGTGCCACCACATGACCGTCGACGGTATAGGGCTGGCCCACCGCCTCCAGCAACTTACCCGCCACCGTCTGCGCGCCCTGCAGTGCCGCGTCCCGGTCCGGCGCGAAGAGCGGCAGCAGGATCACGAACTCGTCCCCCCCCAGGCGGGCCACCGTGTCGCTATCGCGCACCTGGGCACGCAGGCGGTGGCCGATCTCGATCAGCAGGGCGTCGCCGCCCTGGTGCCCCAGGGTGTCGTTCACTTCCTTGAAGTGGTCCAGGTCCAGGAACATCAAGGCTCCGAAGGTCTGTTGCGGATGGCGCCCCCCTTCCGCCAGGGTCTGGCGGAGCCGGTCGTCCAGCAGGCGTCGGTTGGGCAACCCGGTCAGCGGATCGACCAGCGACAGGGAGCGCAGGTGGCGATTGGCCTCGAGCAACTGGCGATAGACCCCCTGGGCATAGGCCGTCACGGCCAGGGAAATGATGCTGCAGCTCACCAGGGCCAGGGTGATGGTCACCACCGACAGGCGGGAATAGGGAATGGGCAGGCCCGGATTGAGAGCCAGGATGACGCCGATGCTGGCCACGGTAAACGCCAGTCCGACCCACCGCCCAAGCAGGATGTAGCTGCCACCAATGCCCAGAAAGTACCAGACGATGCGCAGCTCATCGCCAGGCACGCTGACCAAGGCCAGGGTGTAGATCGCAAAACTCGCCAGCACCAGGATGGCCGCCAGTGGCACATAGAGGGCCCGCCGCCAGGTCAGCGACAGCATGACCACGTTGGCCAGACAGTAGACGACCGTTCCCAGGAGCTGCGTCTCGCCGAGATGATTGATGCCCATCAGGTCAGCCAGCACGAACAAACCCGACACGCTGCCTGCGGCGCCCAGCAGGGCGCGGAGGAAGACACGCTGGAAGACCCGATAGCCGTCATCGGCCAGACCCGGGTCCTGGAAGGTCGGGGGTGTTTTGTGCATGCCGGCAATATACCAGCAGCCCTCATGCGGCCAGCCCCCCTCCCGCCCAACGCGGCCCGACCAGCCCCGCACTTGTACGTTTCGCGCCACATATGCCTGGAAGCGTAATATGGGAGACGGGACCACAGGCCCAGAGATGTTCGGGCTTTCAACGATCTGCGAGGCACGCCCAGTGACAGACCCCTTGCACCTGACCCTTCGCCGATACGCCGGACGGAGCCTGACCGGCCTGGTGCTTTTCCTCGCGCTGGCCTTCCCTGCCATGCCCTTGCGGGCCGACACCTGGGCCTCCCCCACCCCCGTAGCCCGGTTCGCCGTGCTGGCTTTCCGCCCCAAGCCCGACATGCAGGCCCGCTGGCAGCCTGTCGTGGACCATCTCAACCAGGCCGGCCTGGGGCGGCACTTCGAGCTCGACGTGCTGACCTACCCCGAGATGGATGCCGCAGTGCGCGAACACCGGGTGGATGTGGTCACCACCCAGCCCGGCCATTACATCCGCCTGACCCAGCTCGGCGGGCTGCATTCCCCCCTGGCCACCCTGGTCGAGAACGACGGTGGCCACGCCCTCGCCAGCTTCGGCGGCGTCATCGTCGGACGGGCCGACAACACCGCCCTCAACACACTCTCCGACCTGCGCGGCAAGCGCATCGCCAGCAGCGCAACGGCGTCCCTAGGCAGCTACCAAATGCAGGCCCTGGAGCTGCTCCAGCAAGACATCCAGCTGCCCCAGGATGCCCAGATCATCGAAACCGGCCAGCCTCAGGACAGGGCCATCGAACACCTACTCGCCGGCCAGGCGGACGCCGCCTTTGTCCGCACCGGCGTCATCGAAGCCATGCAGCGGGCAGGACGGCTGGACATCCAGCGGCTGAAGATCATCAACCCACACCGGGTGGACGGTTTTCCCTTCGCCCTGTCGACCCCGCTCTATCCGGAATGGCCGGTGGCCGCCATGCCCTGGGCCGACGAGGACCTGGCCCGCCAGGTGGCCGCCGCGATCCTGGCCCTGCCCCATGGGGGCGAGGTGGCCCGCGCCGCCGGCATCCACGGCTTTACCGTCCCCGGCGACTACCGGCCGGTGGACAGCCTGATGCGCCAGCTGCGCATCCCACCCTATGACGCCCCCCAGCGCATCACGGCGGCGGATGTGTGGTCCCAGTACCACGGTCTGATCGCCCTGTTCACCACGCTCGGTTTCGCCATTCTCCTCAGTGCAATCCTCCTGCTCCTGCGCACCAACCGCCGGCTGCGCGACGAGCAGGCCCGGGCGGACACCGTGCTGCAGCGCCTGAGCGCCAGCGAGCTCCGTTTCCGGAGCATCTTCGAGCAGGTCAATGCCCTCGCCATCCAGGGCTACCGGCCCGACGGCACGGTGGTCTACTGGAACCCCGCCTCCCGGCTGATGTATGGCTACACAGCCGACGAGGCGATCGGTCGCTCGCTCTACGATCTGATCATTCCCGGGGAGGCCTGTGAAGCGGTGCGCCGTAGCGTGGCCTGGATGGTCGAGCATCGCAACGGCATGGAGGCCGGCCGCCTCCAGCTACAGGACAAGCAGGGCCAGCCGGTGAACGTCTATTCCAGCCATGTGGTGGTGGACACCGTGGAACACGGCCTCGTCCTGTTCTGCCTGGATATAGACCTGACTGCCCTGACCCGCACCGAAAGGGCCCTGATCGAAAGCGAAACCCGTCAGCGCCTGATCCTCGAGGCGATCGGCGAAGGGGTCTTCGATACCGACCGGGAGGGGCACTGCACCTTCATCAACCCGGCCGCCGCCAAGCTGCTCGGCTATAGCGAAAACGACATCCTCGGCCAGTCCATGCATGCGCTGGTCCATGCCCGCCACCCCGACGGGCGCCCCTACCCCCGTGAGCACTGCCCGGTGTGCCAAACCACCCGGGACGGCAAGACCCGACGCCTGGACGAGCATTTCTGGCGTAAGGACGGGGAGAGCTTCCCGGTACATCTGACCATCACCCCCAGCCGCCGCGACGGCGAGCTGACCGGTGCGGTGGTGGTGTTCTCCGACATCAGTGAAAGCGTGCGCACTGCCCGCGAGCTCGACCGCCACCGGAACCACCTGGAAGACCTGGTCAGCCAGCGCACCGCCCAGCTGGAGCAGGCCCGCCTCGCCGCCGAGACTGCCAACCAGGCCAAGAGCGCTTTCCTGGCCAACATGTCCCACGAGATCCGCACCCCCCTCAATGCCATCATCGGCATGGCCTACCTGATCCGGCGCGCCCACGTCACGCCCGAGCAGGCGGAACGCCTGAGCAAGATCGAGACGGCCGGACATCACCTGCTGGAGATCATCAATGCCATCCTTGACCTGTCCAAGATCGAGGCCGGCAAATTTGCCCTGGACGCTTCGCCCGTCGACATCCCCACCCTTATCGGCAACGTGGCCGCCATGCTGGCGGATCGGGCCCGGGCACGCGGGCTCAAGCTCCAGGTGGACCTGCCGGTTCCATTCCCGCCCCTCCTCGGCGACGGTACGCGCCTGCAGCAGGCCCTGCTCAACTACGCCGGCAATGCCATCAAATTCACCGAGAAGGGCTCGATCACCCTGCGGGCCATTCCTGACGCCGAGGACGGTGAAGGCCTGAACGTACGCTTCGAAGTCGAAGACACCGGCATCGGCATTCCGCCCGAGCTCCAGCCGCGCCTGTTCGCCCCCTTCTCCCAGGCCGACGAGTCGATCACCCGCCAGTACGGCGGCACCGGGCTGGGCCTGGCGATCACCCGCAAGCTGGCAGAGCTGATGGGCGGCGAAGCCGGCGTGGACAGCACCCCCGGCGTGGGCAGCTGCTTCTGGTTCTCGGCCCGCCTGCAGCGCCAGCAGCGCAGCACGCCGCCGCCCGCCACCATCACTGCGGAAGAAGCCGAAGCCGCCCTGGCACGGGAATGCCGGGGTGCCCGGGTGCTGGTGGTGGAGGACGAGCCGATCAACCAGGACATCGTGCTGGAGCTGCTGGCCGACACCGGCCTGCTCCTCGACACCGCCAGCGACGGGCTGGAAGCCCTGGCCTGCCTCGACCGGCAGGCCTATTCGCTGATCCTGATGGACATCCAGATGCCCCGCCTCGACGGCCTGGAATGCACCCGGCGCATCCGCCAGCGCCCGGATGGCGGCCAGGTGCCGATCATCGCGATGACCGCCAACGCCTTCGCCGAAGACCAGGTGCGCTGCCGTGAGGCCGGAATGAGCGACTTCATCAGCAAGCCGGTGAACACCGACGCCCTGTTCCAGACCCTGCTCAGGTGGCTGTCACCCCGGAGCCGGGAGGCGGCTCAGGCCGGAACGCCCTCGGCCGCCTCCAGGTAGCGCCGGAATTCCGCCTCCGGCATGGGGCGGGCAAAATAATAGCCTTGGCCCTCGTCACAGCCGAAGCTGCGCAGCACGGCCAGCACCTCGGTGTTCTCCACGCCCTCGGCGATGGTCACCAGGTTGAGGCTGTGGGCCATGTCGACAATGGCCCGGACAATCGCCGAATCCTCCGGGTCGCTGGTCAGGTCGCGCACGAAGGACTGGTCGATCTTCAGCTTGTTCACCGCCAGCTTCTTCAGGTAGGCCAGGCTCGAATAGCCCGTCCCGAAATCGTCGATGGACAGGCGCACGCCAAACTCCCGCAGGCGCTGCAGGGTGGCCAGCACCTCGTCGGTCTGATGCAGCAGGGTGCTCTCGGTCAGCTCGATCTCCAGCCGGTCAGGGGCCAGCCCGCTTTCGCTCAGCGCATCCGCCACGGTCTGCTCGAGGTTGCCGCGCTTGAACTGGATCGCCGAAATGTTCACCGCCACCACCAGCGGCTGGCCGCCCTGCACGGGCCAGCGCGCCGCCTGCCGGCAGGCTTCACGCAGCACCCAGGCCCCCAGCGGCACGATCATCCCGCTGCTCTCGGCCACCGGGATGAAGTGCCCCGGCGACAACATGCCGCGCTCCGGGTCGTGCCAGCGCACCAGCGCCTCGGCCCCCACCACCCGCCGCGTCTGCAGATCCAGCAGGGGCTGGTAATGCAGCACGAACTCGCCGCCGGCCAGGCCGCGCTGGAAGTTGGAGCGCAGGCGCAGGGCCTCCTGCACCTGGTGGTTCATGGCCTCGTCGAACATGCGGTAGGTGTTCCGCCCCGCATCCTTGGCGTGATACATGGCCGTGTCGGCGTTCTTCATCAGGGTGGTGAAGTCCTCGCCGTCGTCCGGATACAGCGCCACCCCGATCGACACCGAGGTGGACAGGCTGCGCCCCGGCAGCTCCACCGGTGCCTCGACGGCAGTCAGCAGCTTGCCCACGCGCAGGCTCAGGCTGTCCAGGTCGCGGACGCCCGGCAGGATCACCAGGAACTCGTCGCCACCCAGGCGGCACACCGTATCGGTTTCCCGGACCTGCTGGCGGAGCCGGCTGGCCAGCGCCTTCAGCATCTCGTCACCGATGTCGTGGCCCAGCGAATCATTGATCGTCTTGAAGCCGTCCAGGTCGAGGAAGAGCAGCGCCGTCCGCTCGCCGGAGCGGGCCGCATGCCCCCTCGCCTGCTCGAAGCGGTCCTCCGCCAGCAGGCGGTTGGGCAGCCCGGTGAGCGGGTCGTGGTGGGCCAGGAACTCGATGCGTTCCTCGCTGCGGCGGCGTTCGGTGATGTCGGCGAAGAGCAGCACCACGCCGATGTCCTCGCCGTCCTTGATCAGCGGATAGGCATCGAAGCGCACCGGAAAGCGGCTGCCGTCCGCACGCGTGAACACCCCGTCGCTGCTATGTACCACCGTGCCCACCACCAGGGCCTGGCGCACAGCACACGCCTCCGGCACCAGCTCGCGGCCGTCGGCCCCATGGGTATGCAGCAGGGACGGCAGGTCGCGCCCCTGCAAGGCGGCCTCGCTGCGGTAACCCAGGATCTTCAGGGCCGCCGGGTTGCAGAACAGCAGCCGGCCCTGGCGGTCCATGCCACAGATGCCCTCGCCGACCGAACCGAGCAATTGCTGGAAGCGGTCCTCGCTGGCCTGCAGATCCACCGTGGCCCGCTTACCCCGCAGCTCGGAAGCATGCAGACGCTTCAGGATCAGGCCCAGGAGCAGCAGGAAGAGCACGGTGGCCCCCACCGCCCCTGCCGCGTCCCGCTGCCAGTGGCTCAGGAAATCAGGCAGGGCGATGCCCACCGCCACATAAAAAGGAAAGGCCCCCACGCGCTTGAACGCGTACACCCGCTCCACCCCGTCGATGGCCGCCTGGAAACGCAGGGCCCCCTCCATCTCGCCGGCCTCCACGCGCAGGTGCATGGGATTGTTGCTCAAGGTCTGGTTGACCCGGTCGGGCTGGGCCGGCCGGCGCATCACCAGGCGGCCGTCATCGGCGCGCCGGAAGGTCACCACCCCGTTGGGACCGAGATCCAGCGCTTCAAAAAGGCCCTGCAGATAACTCAGCTCCAGGGGCGCCATCGCCACCCCGGCAAAAGCCCCCGCCGCATCACGGATCGGCACCGCCATGAAGAGCAGCGGCCGGCCGGCCATGCGCCCCACCGCCACTTCGGAAAACACCAGCCTGAGGGACGGGTCCTTGCGCAGCAGTTCGAAATAGCTGCGCCCGCGGGCATCCGCCTGGGGCTCGGCTATCTCCGAGGCATAGCGCACCACGCCACTGCGGTCGATCAGGCGGAAGCCCGTGATCTCGGGAAAATGCCGGGCCTCCAGGGCCAGCTTGTGGCGCACTTTCTCCCGCAGGGCTTCCGGCACCTCCGGCGCAAGCGCCTCGAGCGGCACATCGACGGCCAGCTCCTCCAGGTTGGCCTGGGCCCGCCGCAAGGTCGACTCCAGGCGTGCCTCAAGCACCCCGACCATATTGCGGGCATCGGTCGCCGCCTGTCGCTGCAGATCGCCATGGGCCGCTCCGAGCAGAAAGACCATCAATGCAGCCATGGCCAGGGCAACCAGCAGGAAGAAACCTGGATACCCCAGGCGCAGGCGACGTGACATGGATCACAGTATCGGCAGCCCCACTGCGAACTGAAGCCGGCACCCAAACGCCGTCACGGCAAGCGGCAAGCGCCGGGCAAAAAGCCTATCATTCGCCTCCTCATGCGAATCGACGACATCCGCCAGCGGCTGGCCGCCCTGGGCGCCAAACCCGTCCACGTCCAGCGCGTGCTGCGCGCCTGGGCCCACGCCCTGCCCCTCGACGCCGGCGCCGGCCGGCGTGGCCCGGCCCTGCCCCAGGCCGTGCACGAGGCCCTGCCCGCCCTGGCTGCCGAGCTGGCCGGGCTGGCCCGCGTGCATTCCGAACATCCCGGCGAGGACGGCTCCGCCCGCCTGCTGGTGCAGCTCGCCGACAATCAGACCGTCGAAAGCGTGCTGCTGCCACGGGACGGCCTGTGCGTCTCCAGCCAGGTCGGCTGCGCGGTGGGCTGCAAGTTCTGCATGACCGGCCGCGACGGCCTGCTGCGCCAGGTGGGCAGCGCCGAGATCGTCGCCCAGGTGGTGCTGGCCCGCGCCCGCCGGCCGGTCAAGAAAGTGGTCTTCATGGGCATGGGCGAACCTGCCCACAACATCGACAACGTGCTCGAAGCCATCCAGTTCCTCGGCACCGAAGGCGGCATCGGCCACAAGAACCTGGTCTTCTCCACGGTGGGCGACCCGCGGGTCTTCGAGCGCCTGCCCCAGGGCCCGGTCAAGCCCGCCCTGGCCCTGTCCCTGCACACCACCCGGGCCGACCTGCGCGCCGACCTGCTGCCCAAGGCCCCGCCCCTCAGCCCCGACCAGCTGGTCGCCGAGGCCGAAGCCTACGCCCGCGCCACCGGCTACCCCATCCAGTACCAATGGACCCTCATCGAGGGACTCAACGACACTCCGGAAGAGCTCGACGGCATCGTCCGCCTGCTCAGCGGCAAGTACGCGATCATGAACATGATCCCCTACAACGCCGTGCCCGACCTGCCCTACCGCCGCCCCGCCTGGGACAAGGCCGCCGACATCGCCCGCCAGCTCCACCGCCGCGGCATCCTCACCAAACTGCGCAACTCCGCCGGCCAGGACGTGGACGGCGGCTGCGGCCAGCTGCGCGCGCGGGTCATCGCCGGGGAGGCACCGGTGCGGGTGCACAAGCGCCGGGTGTAGGGGCCTGCAGGGGCGGCTTCAGCCACCCCCACACCTCCGATCCATGCCTTCGGCATTTGCGCCATAATCACGGCCTCGCGCCTGGACCGTCTGTTTCCTGCCCACCCTGGCAATCCGAACAGCGTCGGCGGCGTCCCACCGTTCTCCCGCGCAAGGACTCGACATGACGCCCATCCTCCGCCTGCCCATCCTCACCGGGCTGTGCATCATGCTGTCGGGCTGTGTCTACTTCAGCACCGACAGGCAGATCAGCTACGGCCTCAACCATTACGAGATGGGCCTGCCCGGCCATGCCATCCCGCCGCTGATCACGGCAGCCCAATCCCTCGAAAAGGAAAACCCGCCCGACCCGCGCCTGGTCGATGTGTTGATCGCCCTGGGCAACATGGCGCAGCAGGACAAGCGGAACGATCTTGCCGCCGACTTCTTCTCCCGCGCCCTCAAGGCCGCCGAGGCCCTCCAGCCCGTCGACACGCGGCGCCTCCGCAACGCCCTGGTCAATACCGGCCTCTTCAAGCAGCGCCTCGGTCAACCCGCCGAGGCCCTGCCTCTTCTCCAGCGCGCCGCCGACATCTCCAGGACTGACGACCAACCGATACTCCACGCCATCGATCTCGACAACCTGGCCCAGGCTCATTCCAGCCTCGGACAGTTCCAGACCGCCATTGGGCTGCATCAGGAAGCGCTGGACATCGCCCTGCGCACGACGGACGGCCAATACCTCGCCCGCACCCGCGGCACCATCCTGCACAACCTGGGGGACGCCTACGCAAAGCTGGGACGTGAGCAGGACGCCGAAGCCTGCTTCCGCCAGGCCATCGCCACGCTCAGCACCGGCGGCCGCGAGGTGGAAGCCTGGCGCATCGAACGGGCCCGCAAACGCTATGCCGAGTTGCTGCGCAAGGCGGGCAGGGACAGGGAGGCGCAGGCGCTGGAGGCCGGCACCGGGGCGCCCCGGACACCCTGAACGGGTCTCCACATCGCGAGGGCAGAGCCCGCACTCCCGCTACCGTTGCAACGATCCATCCACAACTCGGCCAGGCAATGCAATGAATCCCCTGTCACGACTCCTCCAATGGGTGCAGGAAGAACGCACCACCGGCGCGCCCTTCAGCCATGGCGCTGTGCTGGGCACCACGGGCCGGGACGGCAGCCCACGGACGCGGATGCTGGGCGTGCATTTCGATGCAGATGGCTGGCCCCGCTTCCACACCTCGCCGGGGAGCCGGAAAGTCGAGGATCTCGAGCTGAACCCGCGCGCCTCGCTAACCTTCGCCTTCCAGCACAGCCTGCGTTCGGTGTCTCTTGAAGGTACGCTCGAACCCATTCCCCGGCATCAGCTGATCAAGGACTGGCTGGCCCTTGAGCCCAGCTTCCGGCGCAGCTACCTGGTGTTCGGCCACCGCTCGGGCCTGCCTCTCGACGCCACTGAGGCCCTGGAGCAGACGCTCCAGGGCATTCCCCCGGGGGCGGAGAACGAAACACCAGACAGCTTCATCGGCTACCGCTTCACCGGGATTGGCCGGGTTGCCTTCTATTCCGTTGGCACGGGCCCTTTTGCGCAGCACGAGGTTTTCACCCGCGACGAGGGCTCGAAGGAATGGAAATGCCTGCGGGTTGTGCCATGAGCCTCCCGTCCGTCCCCCATCTCCCCCTGGACTCACCCCAATGCGCAAAATCGCCCTGCCCCTTGTCCTTGCCCTGCTGTCCGCACAGAGCCCGGCCGAAGAGATTCCCTTTCAGGATCTGTCCCGGAGAAACACGCACTCCATCGCTTTCAGGACAGACACATTCACCGTGGCGAGAAGCGAAGCCGAGCTCAACGCGATCTGGCCCGACTCGGTCGCCGCCGCGCGCAGGGGTGACCGGCAGCGCTTTCCGATCAAGGTGCCTTTCGACCGGGAGATGGTGATCGCGGCCGTCCTGGCCACTCACTCCAATGGATGCACCGGAGTCCGCATTACCCGGGTGATTTCGGAGAAGGACCGACTCGTCACGCACTACCAGCGGGACCACTATCCAGGCAACACTCTCTGCCCGGCGGCAATGACCACGGCCTTCCATTTGGTCACCGTACCGGTCAGCAAACTGCCGGTGGTGTTCGTGGAAGAAGCAGACAACACACCGGCAGACTGAGGCCCCTGCATGGCCTCGGTACCAGCCCGGGATGCTGGGCTCGGACTTGAACGTGTTTCCCTCCGGGGGGAGTGAGTTTCCCTCGGAGCTGAACTTGTCGGGCTCGGATTTGAACGTGTTTCCCTCCGGGGGAAGTGAGCTTCCCTCGGAGCTGAACTTGCTGGGCTTGGACTTGAACTTGTTTCCCTCCGGGGGCAGTGGGCTTCCCTCGGAGCTGAACTTGCTGGGCTTGGATTTGAACTTGTTTCCCTCCGAAGGCAGTGGGTTCCCC
Source organism: Zoogloea dura (assembly GCF_012927165.1). Classification (GTDB taxonomy): domain Bacteria; phylum Pseudomonadota; class Gammaproteobacteria; order Burkholderiales; family Rhodocyclaceae; genus Zoogloea; species Zoogloea dura. The sequence continues at coordinate 40,957 of NZ_JABBGA010000005.1, read as the reverse complement.
TCCGGGGCCAGACACGCTGGGCTCGGAGGGGAACAAGTTCAAGTCAGGGCCCAGCTCACTGGGTTGCGGGGGGAACTTGTTGGCCTCTGAAGGGAACTTGTTGGCCTTGGAGGGTGGCAAGGGAGGCTTTCCGTTGTTCCGCCTTGGATTGGCCGGGAATTCGCCCCGGCGGGCGACCTCCTTTCTTGCTTCGCCAAGAAAGGAGGCAAAGAAGGCGACCCGCCTCGCCGGTCATTCGCTGCGCGAATGACTCCCCTGCGCTGCTCACGGCAGGCGGCCGGCGCGGAACTCGCCCTGCGGGCTCAGACAGCCGCGCCGGACTTCCCCGCCTGCCGTTCCGCTGCTCGGCGGGTCGGAACGGGCTTTTTCCAAGCACCGAGCCTCTGCGGAAAATCCGGCGGATGCGAGGCGCGGGGTTTTGCTTTTCTCGCTGGAAGCCAACCTCGGCTTCAGCCAACGCGCGGTGTTTGCGAAAAGCCCGTTCTGACCCGCCGAGCAGCGCAGCAGCGGGCGGGGCTTTCCGGCGCGGCTGTCTGAGGAGGCGCAGCCGACGAGTTCCGCGCCGGCCGCCCGATGCGAGCAGCGCAGGGGAGTCGTCCGCGTAGCGGACGACCGGGGAAGCCGGGTCGCCTTTCTTTCCCCCTTTCTTTGGCGACGCAAAGAAAGGGGTCGCCCGCCGGGGCGAAATCCCGGCCAATCCAACGTAAAAGAAAGGAAAGCCGCCCAGTAAAGGCACTCCCCCCTCACTCCTCCAACAACAACTGCTTCAACGCATCCGGCACATTGGTGAGGACCAGGGTGTTGCTGGCCTTGTCGTACTGCACCGAGCCGGAACGCAGGCCGCTGCGTTCGAACTCCAGCTTCCAGTCCTGGGCGCTGGCGCGGAAGCGGATCAGCGGCTTGAGGGCGCGCTTGTCGGGCACGAAGCCGCTGGCCAGGTCGAGGGCTTCGTCCTTCAGGGTGTCGCTGAGCTTCTCCGGGGCGCTGGGGAAGATCTGGCTGGCCACGGCCACCAGGTCTAGGGGTGCGCCGCTCTCGCCCATCTCTTCCAGCACCAGATGGGCGCGCTCGAGGAGTTCGTCCTTCTCGGCGGGCGCGAGCTGCTGGGTCTCGGCGAAGTGGCCGAGGGTCTCGACCAGCTTCTTGGTCTCCTTGAGGGCGATCACCACGTCGGTGCAGCCCAGGAAGCGCTTGAACCAGCCGGCCACGTCGCCGCGGCCCTTGAGGAAGCCGATGTAGCGCTCGGCGCCGGCCTGCCAGGCGCTGATGTCGATGCGGCCGGCCACCTGCAGGCCGGCAAAGTCCAGGTGCGGGCTGTCATGGATGGACAGATCCTCGCCCATCACGGTGCCCAGGGTCTCCTGCAGCAGGGCCACGTAGAGGCAGTCGGCGCCGAACACGGTGGCGCGGGCGATCAGCACGTAGCCGCCGTCCTCCACCTTGTCCTCGTCCACCCGCTTCTGCAGCTGGGCGAGCATCTCCTTCGAGAGGGTCTCGAAGTCCATGCTGCCCTCGATGGCGTGGGCACGCATCAGGCGCGGCATGGGGAAACTGCCCTCGTCCTTCTCGAACCAGCCATAGCCCTTGCCCGGCCGCTCGGCAAAGTGCCGGCACAGCCGCTCCATCAGGCGCGCGGCGGGTTCATCCACCGGGTTGGCGGCGGGCCGCAACTCGACCCGCGAAGGCCCCTCCGATTCGCGGATCAGGCGGTGGACGACAAGTGCGGAAATGGCGTGGCTGGTCTCGGACATGCTGGGGCTCCGGTACGGATTCGAGGGGGCGGGATTCTCTCATGCCGGGGCCCCTGCGGGCCCGCCACCCTCAATACCGCATCGCCTTGCGCTTCCCCGGCAGTTGCGCCAGCTGGGCCCGGCGCAGCTGGTTGGCGGATTGCGGTCGGGCCGGCTCGGCCTGGGGGCTGGCGGCGGCCATTCCGGGGGGGATGTTGGCGCCCACTCCCCGCGGGCAAAAGCCGGTGGTGGCGCAGGTGCAATTGACGCAGGGCTTTTTGCTGGCGGGATGGGTCATGGCAGGCCTCAGCCGAAAAGCACCAGGCTCCACACGGCCACGACATTGATCAGGGCGACGAAGACCGCCGCGCTGCCGATGTCCTTGGCGCGCTTTGCCAGGTGGTGATGTTCAAGGGAAATGCGGTCCACCGTGGCCTCGAGGCCGGAGTTGACCAGTTCGACGATGATCACCAGCAGCACGCTGCCGATCATCAGGGCCTTGCCGATGGCGCCGACCGGCAGCCACAGGGCCAGCGGCAGCAGCACGGCGGCCAGCCACACCTCCTGGCGGAAGGCGTCTTCGTTGCGGTAGGCGGCGGCGAGGCCGGCCATCGAGTAGTGAAAGGCGTTCCAGACGCGGGTCAGGCCGGTCTTGCCTTTGAAGGGGCTCTCATCCATGGCGGCAAAAGGGCCTCACGCTAGAGCAGGAAGGTGACAGGCGCATGATCGAAGCCCTCGAGGAAGCCGTGCACCTCGCGGGCGAAGTCTTCCGGCGCCTCGAAGGGCGCCAGGTGGCCGGCGTCCAGCTCGGCAAAGCGGGCCCCGGGAATGCGCTCGGCCATGCGCTGCAGCACCAGCGGCCGCGACACCGTGTCGTGGCGGCCGGCCAGCACCAGGGTGGGCGTGCGCAGGCGGCCCAGGGTGGCGCGCTGGTCGAAATGCAGCAGCGCCTGCACCGCGGCCCGGTAACTGGCGGGGGGAATCTCCGCCATCAGGTCCACCGCCTCATGCACCACCAGGGGCTCGGCCGCCGGGCCGACCATACTGGGGATCACCTCGATGGCCAGGTCGCGCATGCTGGCGCCTTCGTCCAGCGGGCCGATGCGGCGGGCCAGGAAGTCCCGCTGCAGGGCGGCAGCCTGGGCCCCGAAGGCCGGCGTGCAGCAGGCCAGCACCAGGCCGGCCACCCGGTCGGGATGACGGGCCGCCACCTGCAGGGCCAGCATGCCGCCCATGCTGTGGCCGACCAGCACCGCGCGGGCCAGGCCGGCAGCGTCGAGCAGGGCCGCCAGCGCGTCGGCCAGGCTGTCGAAATCGACTTGCGGCAAGGATGCGCTGCGCCCGTAGCCGGGCATGTCCCAGGCCAGGCCACGCCAGCCGGCGGGGGTGATGGCGGGCAGCAGCCCGGCGGCCCCGGCGGCACCGCCGCTCACCCCATGCAGGAAGACCAGGGCGCGGGGCCCTTCGCCGGTCTCGATCCAGCGCGGGGCGGTCATGGCCTCAGTCGTCCGTCAGGCGGCGGTAGGCGCCGCCCTGGAAGACCAGCGGGCGCTTGGCCGTGTCCCGCTCGAAACGCAGCACCTCGCCGATGAAGACGACGTGGTCGCCCCCCGGATGGCGGGCGTACTGGCGACACTGGAACCAGGCCGAGCAGCCGGGCAGCAGGGGCACGCCATCCACCCCTTCGGTGAAGTCCAGGCCGGCGAACTTGTCGTCGCTGCGGCGGGCGAAGCGCTGGGACAGGTCCCGCTGATCCTCGGCCAGCACGTTGATCGCGTACACTCCGGCGTTTTCGAAGATGGGCACGCTCGGCAGGTGACCGGACAGGCTCCACACCACCAGGGGCGGCGTCAGGGACACGGAATTGAAGGAACTCACGGTGAGCCCGATGGGCTCGCCGCTGGGCGCCCGGGCGGTGATCACGGTCACGCCGGTGGGAAACATGCCCAGCGTGTCGCGAAAGGCGCGGACCACCGGATCGTGCTTGGGAGCTGTCATGCTGGAGGAGGGCCCACGCCGTCGGCGTGAACCGGAAACCGGTAAGGGGCCGCATTATCACCGCGCGGGGCGCGAGCGTCGAGAGGTTAAGAGATTGAATACATTTGCAGAAACCCTGATCGCCTGGCAGCGCGAGCATGGCCGCCACGGCCTGCCCTGGCAGGTCGACGACGCCTACCGGGTGTGGTTGTCGGAGATCATGCTGCAGCAGACCCAGGTGGACACAGTGCTGCCCTACTACGCCCGCTTCCTGGCGCGCTTTCCCGACCTGCCCAGCCTAGCCGCCGCGCCGGTGGAGGACGTGCTGACCCTGTGGAGCGGCCTCGGCTACTACGCCCGGGCGCGCAACCTGCACAAGTGCGCCCGGGCGGTGATGGCGCAGCATGGCGGACGCTTCCCGGCCGACCCGGCGGTGCTGGCCGAACTGCCGGGCATCGGCCGCTCCACGGCGGCGGCGATCAGCGCCTTCAGCTACGGCACCCGGGCCGCCATCCTCGACGGCAACGTCAAGCGGGTGCTGGCGCGGGCCTTCGGCATCGACGGCTTCCCCGGCACCAAGCCGGTGGAGAACCGCCTGTGGGAACTGGCCGAGAGCCTGCTGCCCGAGCGCGACGTGGACATCTACACCCAGGCCCAGATGGACCTGGGCGCCACCGTGTGCACCCGCGGCCGGCCGGCCTGCACGCGCTGCCCGCTGGCCGACCGCTGCGTGGCCCTGCGCGACGGCCGGGTCGGCGAGCTGCCCACTCCGCGGCCGAAACGCGAGACGCGCACCCGCGAGGGACGCTTCGCGGTGGTGCTGGCCGATGGTGCGGTGCTGCTGGAACGGCGCCCGCCCAGCGGCATCTGGGGCGGCCTGCTGAGCCTGCCGGAACTGCCCGAGGATGCCGACACGGCGGAATGGATCGCCGGCCGCTATGGCCTGCAGGTGCACTCGGTGAGCCCGCTGGGCGGCCTGCGTCATGTGTTCACCCACTTCACCCTGGAGATGCGCCCCGAGGCCGTCCAGGTGGCGCCACCGCCCCCCGGCGCGGCCGAATCGGAGCATCTGTGGCAGCCCCTCGGCCGCCTGGACGAGGCGGCCCTGCCGGCACCGGTGCGCAAGCTGCTCGAACCGCTGGCCGCCCGGGACCTGTTCAGTCCAGCAGGCGGTGCTGCTGCAGGTACTGGTGGATGATCTCGAGGCGCGACAGGCTGTCGTCCAGCGCCAGCAGGCGCTGGCGCGCCAGGGGCGGGATGGGCAGGGCCTCGGCGAGCCGGTAGCCCACCCAGGTAGCGTCGTCGAAGCGATGGGGCGGCGGGAACATCTTGTCCCCTGCGTCGGCCACGATGGCTTCCAGCAGGGGCAGCAGCGCCTGCAGTTCCTCCGGCACCGCCGTCACGGCCGGCTCTGGCAGCGGCGTAATGCGCGCCGTCTGCAGGCGGTCGGGGCGGATCTCCCGCTCGACGATGCGGAAACGCTCGCCGCCGCGGGTGGTGATGAAGAGCAGGCCGGGCTGGTTCATGTCCCAGTCGATGATGCGGGCGATGCAGCCGACCTCGTGGGGCTCGGCCGGCTGCCCGACCTCACCGCCCTCGCGGATCAGGCACACCCCGAAGGGCGAACCGGACCGCATGCAGCGCGCCGCCATGTCCAGGTAACGGGCCTCGAACAGCTTGAGGGGCAGCACCCCATCGGGGAACAGGACCGTACCGAGGGGAAACAGCGGGATCTCGACGGTGCTCGGGGTGCTGCTCATGATGTGTCTCCTGTTGGGGCGGATTCATCCGCCCTCGGACATCGATCAACGTCCGGCGCTTGACATGCGTACCGCGGGCGGCGGAAGCCGCCCCTACACCTCATCCTCGCCCCAGCGGGGCATCAGCGTGTGGGCCACCCCCAGCTGGTCGAGGATGCGGGCGACGACGAAGTCCACCAGCTGCTCCACGCTCTGCGGGCGGTGATAGAAACCCGGGTTGGCCGGCAGGATGACCACGCCCATGCGCGCCAGACGCAGCATGTTCTCCAGGTGCAGCACCGAGAACGGGGTCTCCCGCGGCACCAGGATCAGTTTGCGGCCTTCCTTGATGGCCACGTCGGCGGCCCGTTCGATCAGGTTGCCGGCCAGCCCCGCAGCAATCGAGGCCAGCGAGCCCATGGTGCACGGGCACACCACCATGGCATCGGGCGGGTTGGAACCGGACGCCGGCGGGGCAAACCACTCCTCGCGGCCGAACACCCGCAGTTGCCCGGGGGCGGCGCCGAAGCGCCCTCCCAGCAGGGCTTCCACCTCCGCGGGGCGTCCCGGCAGGGCCAGGTCCATCTCCTGGCGAGCGACGATCTGGGCCACCTGGGAATACAGCAGCCAGACCCGGCAGCCGCCGGCCAGCAGGGTCTCCACCAGGCGCAGGCCATAGGGCATGCCCGAAGCCCCGGTCAGGGCGACGGCAACGGTACGGCAGGGACGGGCATCGACGGTGTTCATTGCAGGAAGAGACAGGCCCGGTGTGTGAGGGTTCGCGGCATCGTCCGCTCAGGAGCGATGGTGGTGGATCGTGCCGATGCCTTCATGGGCGACACCGTGGGCGTCGGCCGCATGATGGCCATGGCGCAGCCGGTCGTGCACGTGAATGTCGTGGGGCAGGCGCTGCTTCACCAGCGAGCCGGCGAGCATACCCACCAGGCTCGCCGCCAGGCCCGCCAGTTGGGCCGGGATGAAGGGCTCCTCGCCCCCGGCCAGGTGCACCGCCAGCCACACCGCGATGCCGCAGAAGATGGACACCAGCGCCCCCTGGTTGGTGGCCCGCCGCCAGTACAGGCCGCACAGCAGCGGCACGAAGGCCGCCACCAGGGTGATCTGGTAGGCGTTCTCGACCATCTTGAAGATGCTCGCCTTGGAGTACATGGCGTAGAGGGTCACCAGCACGGTGAAGGTAAAGGTCACCACGCGCATCCAGAACAGCAGCTTACGGTCGGTGAGATTGGGCAGGGCCGGTTTGAGGATGTTCTCGGTGAAGGTCACCGACGGCGCCAGCAGGGTGGCCGAGGCGCAGCTCTTGATGGCCGACAGCAAGGCCCCGAAGAACAGGATCTGGGCCACCAGCGGCGCCTTGGACAGGACCAGCTCGGGCAGGATCATCTGGGAGTCGGTGTCGATCAGGCGCCCCACCATGTCGGGCGAGATGAGGGTGGCCGAGTAGGCCAGGAACATCGGCACGAAGGCAAAGGCGAAATACAGGCTGCCGCCCAGCACCGAGCCCCACACGGCGATCTTCTCTGATTTGGCCGACTGGACCCGCTGGAACACGTCCTGCTGCGGGATGGAGCCGAGCATCATGGTGATGGCGGCGGCGAAGAAGGCGATCATCTCCCGGGGTTCGGCCGGGGGCAGGAAGGCGAACTTGCCTTCGTTCAGGGCATGGCTCACCACCACGCCGACGCCGCCAGCCATGCCGCTGACCTCGCCGCCGATCCACAGCATGCCGATCACGATGATGATCATCTGCAGGAAGTCGGTGACCGCCACCGCCCACATGCCGCCGAACAGGGTGTAGACGAGGATGGTCGCCGAGCCGATCCACATGCCGGCCAGCTTGCTGACCTCACCGCCCGACACCACGTTGAAGACCAGCCCCAGAGCCGAGATCTGCGCCCCCACCCAGCCCAGGTAGGAGATCACGATGGCGATGGTGGTGAGCACCTCGACGCCACGGCCATAGCGCTTCTTGTAGAAGTCGCCGATGGTCAGCAGGTTCATGCGGTAGAGCGGCGCGGCGAAGAACAGGCCGACCAGGATCAGGCACATGGACGAGCCGAAGGGGTCGGCCACCACGCCGTTGAGGCCCTCCTTGAGGAAGGTCGCCGGGATGCCCAGCACGGCCTCGGCGCCGAACCAGGTGGCGAACACCGTGGCGGTGACCATCGAGAAAGGCAGGTGCCGGCCGGCCACCGCGAAGTCCCGGGTGTTGTGCACCCGCGTTGCGGCGACGAGACCGATGGCCACCGAGATCAGCCAGTAGGCGATGACGAACCAGAACAGCATGGCAGCGGGAAAAAGCGTTGAGGAGTGCGCCGATTATAGGGGCGCTGCAACGCAGCGTGGACGCCTGATTCACCCTGCCGTAACAGTCTCCCGGCCCACCAGCCGCTGGGCAAAAACTCCGGCGGGCTCGGCCCGTCCGTAGTGCCAGCCCTGGAACTGATCGCAACCCAGCTCACGCAGGGTAGCGGCCATCGCCGCGGTCTCGACGCCCTCGGCCACCAGCTCCAGGCCCAGGTTGTGGCCGAGGCCGACGATGGCCGCGACGATGGCCCGGTCTTCCGGCCCTTCGTTGATCTCACGTACGAAGGACTGATCCACCTTGAGCTTGTCGATGGGGAAGCGCTTGAGATAGGCCAGGCTGGAGTAGCCGGTGCCGAAGTCGTCGATGGCGATGGACACGCCCAGGGCCTTCAGTTCGCCCAGCTGGTAGGCGGCCCGCTCGACATCGCGCATCACCATGCTCTCCGTCACCTCCAGAATCAGCAACGAGGCCGGAATGGCATGGCGGGCCAGGGTCTCGGCGACGATGGAGACAAAGTCGCTGCGCCGGAACTGGAGGGTCGAGATATTGGCCGCCATCGGCACCAGCGGGCGACCTTCGGCGCGCCAGGCGGCCATCTGGGCACACAGCATGTCGAGCACCCGGTTGCCGATCGGCAGGATCAGGCCGCTCTCCTCGGCCAGGGGAATGAAACGCCCCGGCGAGACTTCGCCCAGCTCCGGGTGGGTCCACCGCAGCAAGGCCTCGGCGGCGAGCAGGCGGCCGTCCGCGGCCGCCACCACCGGCTGGTAGTGCAGGCGCAGCTCGCTGCGCTCGAGGGCACGGCGCAGGGCCAGTTCGAGGGACAGGCGCTCGCTGGTGGGGGTGGAGATACCGTCGGCAAAGAACTCGACGGCATTGCGCCCCTCCTCCTTGGCCCGGTACATGGCCATGTCGGCCCGGTCGAGCAGAGCATCCGGGTCGCCGCCGTCATCCGGCCAGATCGCGACGCCGATGCTGCCCGACAGGGAGAACTCGCAGCCGGCCAGGTGGAAGGGTTCATCGAGGGCGGTGAGCAGCCGGCCGGCCGAGCTCGCCTGGCGCTCCCGCTCGCCGCACACCGGCATCACCACCACGAACTCGTCGCCGCCGTGGCGCAGCACCGACTCGCCTTCGGCCAGCACCGACTGCAGGCGCCGCGCCACCTCGACCAGCAGGTCGTCGCCCACATGATGGCCGAGGGTGTCATTGACGTTCTTGAAGCGGTCCAGGTCGAGGAAGCACAAGGCCACCTTGCAGCCCACCGCGCCGGCCTGGGCGATGGCAGTGGCGACCGTGTCCTCCAGCGCGGCCCGGGAGGGCAGGCCGGTGAGGAAGTCATGGCTGGCCAGGAAGCGGATGCGGGCCTCGTCGGCCTTGCGCTGGCTGATATCAGAAAAGACCGCCACGTAATGGGCAGCATCACCGCCGGGCATGCGTACCCCGCTCACCGACATTTCGGCCGGGAAAGTCTCGCCGGATTTGCCACGGATCCACACCTCGCCCTGCCACAGGCCATCCCGGGCGGCGACTTCGCGCAGGCCGGCGGCAAAGTCCACCGGATGGCGCTCTGGATCGAAGAGTTGCAGCGGTTGCCCGCCAAGGTCTTCGCGGGTGAAGCCGGTCAGGCGGGTGAAAGCCCGGTTGATCATGACCACCCGGCGGTCGGGCTCGACCACCACGATGCCCTCGGAGTTGTTCTCGAAGACCCGGGCAGCCAGGCGCAGGCTCTCGTCGCGCCGGTAGTTGCGCAGGGCGAAGCCGATATCAGCGCTCATCTCGTCGAGCAGGGCCACCGTGTGGGCATCGAAAAAACCCGGCTCGGCCTTGCTCAGCACCAGCGCGCCGGCAGGCCCCTCCTCGCCGTGGATCGGGAAGAGGGCGAAAGAGCCTGCTCCGGCATGGCCGTCGTTGTCTATCTGCGCCCTGGCCGGCAACCTCCCGGAGTCGAGTACCCGGGCCGGTACGCCGGTCAGGCACGCTTCGCCGCCCTGGCCCCAGGCGGCTGCCGGTTTGAGGAGGGTCCCACCGGTCTCGCTGGTTTCAAGGAAGCCGATCCAGGCCAGGTCGAGTTCGCCGTATTCCACGGCAATGCGGCACACCTCGGGCAGCAGACGGGCCGCATCCGCGGCATGCACGATGGCCTTGTTGGTGGCGGACAGGGCCTGGTAGAGCTTGGTCATGCGGGCAATGTCGCGCGCCGTGTCGCGACCCGCCTGCAAGTCGTAGCAGGATCCGACGAAGCCGGTGAACACGCCGTCCCCGTCATACAGCGGGGCGCCATGATCGGCGATCCAGTGATAACGGCCATCGGCGCTGCGCAGACGGTACTCGGCCACCATCGGCATGCGGGTGGCCTGGGCCGTCGCCCAGGCGGCCAGACAGGCCTCGCGGTCGTCCGGGTGCACGCCTTCAACCCAGCCATAGCCGGTCTCCTCAGCCAGGCTGCGGCCGGTGAAATTCAGCCAGGCCCGGTTGAACCAGTCGCAGGCGCCGCTGGCATCGGCCCGCCAGGCCAGGTGCGGAAAGGTCTCGAGCATCACCAGGTGCTCGTCGCGGGCCCGGGCGAGCTGGCGGTTGCGGGTCCGCAGGGTGGTCAGCAAGCCGTTGAGGGCCGCCGCCAGCTCGCCCAGCTCGTCCCGCCTCAGCACGGGCACCGCAACCTCCCCTTCTTCCGCGTAGTCCCTGCGCCCGGCCAGCGCCTTGCGGATGCCCTCCGCGGGATGCAGGACGTAGCGCGCCAGCAGCAGGTAAATCAACACGGCCACCACCGTCAGAATGCCCCCCAGCCACAGGGACAGCTGCACGACCGTGCTGCGGGCCGCCAGCCACAGGCTGTCGGCGTCCAGGCGCAGGGCCAGCACACCGTCCTCGAGACGGCCATGGGCCCCGTCGGAGCCCATCAGCAGCACGGGCTCGAACACCTCGAGGCGTCGCGCATCCAGATCCAGCTTGCGCCGGCCCGTGCGCTCCTGCAGGACATCGGCCAGACCTTGCTCGAACACGGGCTCACGCAGGGCGGCAAGTGGGCTGTCCAGCAGGCCGTGATCGGTGGCCGCCAGCACCCGCGGCGGGGAACCGGTCGCCAGGATCACCTGGACCACGTCGCGAGAGGCCCCCAGGGTGGAGATGAAGCGGCGCAGGTCGGCGGGCTCCCGGGCGGTTTCCGCCGCCGAATAGATGGCCGCCACGATGGTATCGGCACGCTGCTCGACGAGCGAGCGGAAGCGCTCGAGGATACTGGTGTGGATGATCCCGACCAGCAGCGCCATGGCCGCCACCCACAGGACCAGCAAAGGCCCCATCAAGCGCCAGCGCAAGGACAGGAAGCGGCCCGGCAGGCGACTCATGCGGCCACGCCACTGGCGGCGATGAGGTCCCGGGCGATCAGGAAGTCCTTCAGGCTGCGGCTCTGCCGCAGCTGGGCCAGGGTCATCATGGCCCCCTGCAGGTGGTCGAGGGAGCGCGCCACCGGCCCGTCGGGAGCCAGCAGGGCGCGCTGCTCCTGGCGGGACACATAGTGCAGGCCGGCCAGGGTCGCCCGCAGTTCGGCCACGTCGATGTTCTCCCGGCGCGCCATGATGGCGTGGGCCTCGTCGGCATGCTGCTCCATGAACTCCATGGCACGGTAATAGGCCAGCACGAAGGCCTGCACCTCCGGCCCGCGGCGGGCCACGAAACTGCTGTCAAAGACCAGGGTGTCCACCACCTCGCCCGGCACCTGACCACTGTGGAACAGCACCTTGCCGTTCTTCTCGAGGAGCCGGTTCGACTCCGGGGGAAAGCACACCGCGGCCGCCACCTGCCCATCCGCAAAGGCGGCCGGCATCGCGTTCTGGGGCATCGGCACGAGCAGGACATCCCGCACGGTGAGCTTGACGCTGGCCAGCGCAAGGGCCAGCAACTGGATGTGCAGGGTACCGGGCTCGATGGCCACCCGGAGGCCGCGCAGATCGGCGGGGCCGGCCAGGGTATTACTGCCGATGACGACATCCGCCCCGTTCGAGTAGTCAACCACCGCGGCGATCTGCGGCCGGATACCGGACTGGTCGGCCGCCAGCAGGAGCTCCACCAGGGTTGCCCCGCAACCATCCACCTGCCCCCGCTCGAAGGCCCGGCGGGATGCGCCGAGGGAGGTGAGATCCACCAGCGACACATTCAGCCCGGCCTCATCGAAGAAGCCCTTCTCCCTGGCCACATACAGCGGGTCATAACCCGGCCAGGGATTGGTGGCGAACTTGATCGGCTCCCGGCGGCTCGAACTGCAACCACTCCCGCCACCCAGCAGCAGGGTCGTGGTCCCGAGTCCGGCACGCAGGAAACGGCGACGGGGCAAGGAAGCAGTCATTCACAAAAGTGTCTGAAAATTTGGACGCAGTATGCACCACTGCGCGTGGTATGCCCATGCGCCAGGAAGGGGAATCATCCCCTGCAGGCATGCGGCTTTCCGCTTGATTCGCCGTTGACCCCGGTCAAGGCCTGCCCCTGCCGGGGCGCCTATAGTCCGGCCGCGTCATTCACGCCACCGCCCGCCCATGACTCCCGCGCATCCGATCGAACTGGTCTGCCCCGCAGGCAGCCTGCCCGCCCTCAAGACCGCCGTAGACAACGGCGCCGACTGCGTCTATCTCGGCTTCAAGGACGCCACCAACGCCCGCAACTTCAGCGGTCTCAACTTCGACGACAAGGCCATGGCCGAGGGCGTGCGCTACGCCCACGAGCGCGGCCGCAAGGTGCTGCTGGCCCTCAACACCTACCCCCAGACCGACAACTGGCAGCGCTGGACCACCGCGGTGGACCGGGCCGCCGCCTGCGGCCTCGACGCGGTGATCATGGCCGATCCGGGGCTGATGGCCTACGCCCGCCGGGCCCACCCGAAGCTGCGCCTGCACCTGTCGGTGCAGGGCTCGGCCACCAGCTACGACGCCATCAACTTCTACCACGAGCATTTCGGCATCTCCCGCGCGGTGCTGCCGCGGGTGCTGTCCCTGGCCCAGGTGGAGCAGGTCATCGCCAACACCCCCGTGGAGATCGAGGTGTTCGGCTTCGGCGGCCTGTGCGTCATGGTGGAGGGGCGCTGCGCCCTGTCGGCCTACGCCACCGGCGAGTCACCCAACTGCAACGGGGCCTGCTCGCCGGGCAAGCACGTGCGCTGGGAACAGACCCCCAAGGGCATGGAGGCCCGCCTCAACGGCATCCTCATCGACCGCTTCGCCGATGGCGAGCGGGCCGGCTACCCGACCCTCTGCAAAGGCCGCTTCGAGGTGAACGAAGAGACCTACTACGCCATTGAGGAGCCGACCAGCCTGAACACCCTTGAGCTGCTGCCCGAGCTGGCCGCCGCCGGAGTGCGCGCCATCAAGATCGAAGGGCGCCAGCGCAGCCCGGCCTACGTGGCCCAGGTCACCCGTGTGTGGCGCGCCGCCCTCGACCGCCTGCAGCGCGAACCCGCCGCCTTCCGCGTGGAGCCCGCCTGGATGGCCGAACTCAACAAGGTGTCCGAAGGCCAGAGCCACACCCTCGGCGCCTACTACCGTCCCTGGAAGTGACCCGCCCATGAAGCTCGCCCTCGGTCCCCTGCTCTACTACTGGCCCCGCCAGTCCACCCTGGCCTTCTACGCCGACATGGCGGAAGCCCCGGTGGACATCGTCTATCTCGGCGAGACGGTGTGCTCCCGCCGCCACGAGCTGCGCCTGCCCGACTGGCTGGAGGTGGCCGAAATCCTCGCCGAGGCCGGCAAGGAGGTGGTGCTGTCCAGCCAGGTGCTGGTGGAATCGGAGTCCGACCTCAAAACCCTGCGCCGCATCGTCGCCAACGGCCGCTTCCGCGTCGAAGCCAACGACATGGGCGCGGTACGCCTGCTCAGCGCCGCCGACACCCAGGCCACCAACTGGGTCGCCGGGCCCACCCTGAACATCTTCAACCCCGCCACCCTGAACCTCTTCGCCGGCCTCGGCGCCACCCGCTGGGCGGCCCCGCCGGAGATGTCGCGGGAGCAGATCGCCGCCTTGCGCGCCGGCCTCGACGCGCCGATGGAGGTGGAGGTCTTCGCCCACGGCCGCCTGCCCCTGGCCTACTCGGCGCGCTGCTTCACCGCCCGCCACTTCAACCTGCAGAAAGACACCTGCGAGTTCCGCTGCCTGCAGTTTGCCGATGGCATCGCCCTGAACACCCGCGAAGGCCAGCCCTTCCTCACCCTCAACGGCATCCAGACCCAGTCGGCCCAGGTGCACACCCTGCTCGGCGACCTGCCCGCGGTGACCGCCGACGGCCTCGACATCCTGCGCATCAGCCCCCAGGGCGAGCACACCGGCGGGATCATCCAGCTCTTCCGCGACGCCCTCGACGGGCTGGCGACGCCCGCCGCCGCCCTGCACAGCGCCCGCCCCCTGCTGCCTGCCGAGCCGTGCAACGGCTTCTGGCACGGCCGCCCCGGGGTCGAGCAACTGGTCACCGCCTGAACCCGGCCTCCTGGAGCCCACCCATGAAGATCCCCGCCTTCACCCTGCCCGCCCCCTTCGCCCGCATCGGCAGCCGCCTGCCCCAGCTGCCCCCGACGCTGGCCCTGGTGGCCGGCCTCAACCTGGCCCTCGACCGCCTGCTGCCCCGCGATGCCCTGGAGCCCCTCACCGGCAAGCGCGTGCTGCTGAAGGTCACCGACGCCGGCCTGGCCCTGCGCTTCACCTTCGGCCCGCGGGGCTTCCGCCCCCTGCTCGACAGCCAGGCCCCGGACCTGACCCTCTCGGCCACCACCCGCGACTACCTGGCCCTGGCCCTGCGCGAGGAAGACCCGGACACCCTGTTCTTCAGCCGGCGCCTGCTGATGGAGGGCGAGACCGACCTCGGCCTGCTGGTCAAGAACACCCTCGACGCGGTGGACTGGGACGGCCTCATCGCCCGCATCCCGCTACTGGCCCGCCTCGCCGCCGCCCAGCAGGGTGCGTCCCTGGCACCCCACTAGCCCGACCACCCCCCGGCCCACCCGGGCCGGGCCCGTCCAGGCTGCGGCAACCAAGAGGCCTTTCGCCCCCTGTGGCGCTAGAATGCCCCCGATGCCTCCACCACGCCGCAGTTCGCCTCTCGCTGCCTACTTCGCCGCCGCCATCGGGGTGCTGATCGTCTACGCCTGTCTGCACCCTTTTTCGGGCTGGCGTGACCCGGGGCTGCCGGTCTTCGAGTTCCTGCAAGCGCCGTGGCCGCGCTACTACACCTGGGTGGACCTGACGGTGAACGTGATCGGCATCGTGCCCTTCAGCTTCGCCCTGGTGCCCGCCCTCGGCCGCCTGCCGCGGGGGTGGGCGGTGTTCGTGGCGATGCTGCTGACCTGCCTGCTCAGCCTGTCGGTGGAGACCCTGCAGAACTTCCTGCCCAGCCGGGTGCCGTCGAACGTGGACGTCGGCTGCAACACCCTCGGCGGCGTGCTCGGCGCTCTCGCCGGCGGGCGCTGGGGCAGCCGCCTGTTCGACCCGCGCAGCGGCCTCACCCGCTGGCGCCAGCGCCGCATCGTGCCCGGTCACCCCGGCGAGATCGGGCTGGTGCTGATGGGGCTGTGGCTGCTGACCCTGCTCACCCCCGAGAACCTGCTGTTCGCCACCGGCGACCTGCGCCGCCTGTTCGATCTGCCCACTCCGCTGCAATTCAACCCGGCGCGCTTCGTCAAGGTGGAGGCCGCCATCACCGCCAGCCAGCTGCTGGCCGTCGGGCTCACCGCCCGCTGCATGATGCGCGAATTCAGCCCCTGGCCGCTGGCCCTGCTGATCCTGCTCGGGCTGGGCGCCAAAAGCCTTGCTGCGGCCGCCTTCTTCTCGCCCGGCGACCCCCTGCACTGGGTCACCCCGGGCGGGCAGATCGGCCTCGCCGCCGGCGCGGCCCTCCTCGGCACGGGCCTGCTGTTGCCGGCCCGCAGCCACGCCATGCTGGCCGGGATGGCCCTGCTGGTGGGCACCGCGCTGGTCAACCTGGCCCCCGAGAACCCCTTCCTTCCCAGCGACACGGCGCTCATCAGCCAGGGCAACTTCCTGAACTTCCACGGCCTGACCCAACTCACAGCCAGCCTGTGGCCCTTCGCCACCTTCGCCTACCTGGGCCTGCTGGGTGCCAGCAGCCCGCGGGGCAGCCCGCGCCACTGACCGCCGGCAGGCGCTTTGATTGATAATCGCGGTCACGCAACCGCCCCGATCCGGAGTTCCCCGATGAGCTACTTCAAGCACCACGTCTTCTTCTGCTGCAACCAGCGCGCCGAAGGCGAATCCTGTTGCGCCAATCATGGCGCCGCCGAGCTGCAGGCCTACGCCAAGGACCGGGTGGCCGCCCTCGGCCTCAAGGGCAAGGGCAAGGTACGCATCAACAAGGCCGGCTGCCTGGACCGCTGCGACGAGGGCCCGGTGCTGGTGGTGTACCCCGACAACGTCTGGTACACCTTCGTGGACAAGGCCGACGTGGACGAGATCGTCACCGAGCACCTGCAGCACGGCCGCATCGTCGAACGCCTGAAGATCTGAGCATGAGCCGCGCCACCACCGAAAGCGTGCTGATCGGCGGCCCCTCCGGCCCGATCGACCTGATCATCGACGCGCCCGAACACGTCCGGGGCATCGCCCTGGTGTGCCACCCGCACCCGCTGTTCCATGGCGCCAATACCAACAAGGTCGCCCACACCCTGGCGCGGGTCTTCCGCGACCTGGGCTACGCGGCCCTGCGCCCCAACTTCCGCGGTGTCGGCAAGAGCGCCGGCGAACACGACCACGGCATCGCCGAGACCGAAGACATGCTGACCGTGATCAGCTGGGCCCAGAGCCGCTGGGGCGGCCTGCCCCTGGCCCTGGGCGGCTTCTCCTTCGGCGCCTTCGTGCAGACCCGGGTGGCCGCGCGCCTGGCCGAGGGCGTCACCCCGGCCGGCCGCATCGTGCTGGTCGGCACCGCCGCTGGCCAGGTCACCGGCGCGCGCAGCTACACCACGCTGCCGGTCCCCAAGGACAGCCTGGTGATCCACGGCGAGAAGGACGAGACCGTGGCCCTCGCCAACGTCATGGAGTGGGCCGAGCCCCAGGAACTGCCCGTGGTGGTGGTGCCCGGCGCCGACCACTTCTTTCACGGCAAGCTGCACATCATCCGCGGCATCATCGAACGCGCCTGGGAGCCCCTCGCATGAAACTGATCGCATCCCTCACCAGCCCCTACGCCCGCAAGATCCGGGTGGCCCTGGCCGAGAAGGGCCTGCCCTTCACCCTGGAGGTGGACATCCCCTGGCTGGCCGAAACCCGCGTCCCCGACTACAACCCCCTCGGCAAGGTGCCGGCCCTGGTGGCCGACGACGGTGAGGTCTGGTACGACTCACCGGTGATCGCCGAATACCTGGAGAGCCTCGGCGGCCTGGCCCTGCTCCCCGCAGAGCGCAGCGCCGCCCTGCCGGTACGCCAGACCGAGGCCCTCGCCGACGGCATCACCGACGCCGCCGTCACCGCCTTCCTCGAGATGAACCGCCCAGCCGAGCAGCAGAGCAGCGCCACCATCGAACGCCAGATCACCAAGATCCACCGCGGCCTGGCCACCCTGGAAGCGCGCCTGGTGGCCCGCAAGGGCCTGGGCGGCACCAGCCCGGGCATCGGCGACATCGCCGCGGCCTGTGCCCTCGGCTACCTCGACTTCCGCTTCGCCCAGCTGGTATGGCGCAGCACCCACCCGACCCTGGCCGCCTGGGCTGCCGACATGCTGGCGCGGCCCTCCTTCGTGGCCAGCGCACCGCCCAGCGCCTGATGCCCCTCGAGATCGCCGGCCTGGTCAAACGTTTCGGCAAGGGCGCCGAAGCGAAGGAAGTGATACGCGGGCTGGACCTCAGCCTGCGCAAGGGCGAGTGCTTCGCCCTGCTCGGCCCCAACGGAGCGGGCAAGACCACCACCCTGCGCTGCGCCCTCGGCCTCACCACGCCCAGCGCCGGGCAGATCCACCTGGCGGGCCTGCCCGTTCCCGGGCAGGCCCGCGAAGCCCGCGCCCGGGTCGGCGTGGTCCCGCAGATCGACAGCCTCGACCCGGACTTCACCTGCGCCGAGAACCTGATCGTCTTTGCCGGCTATTTCGGCATCCGCGACAGCGAGATCCGGCCGCGGGTGCCCGAGCTGCTGGCCTTCGCCGGCCTGGAAGGCAAGGAGAACGCCCGCATCCAGTCCCTGTCGGGCGGCATGAAGCGGCGCCTGACCCTGGCCCGCGCCCTGGTGAACAAGCCCGAGCTGCTGGTCCTCGACGAGCCCACCACCGGCCTCGACCCCCAGGCCCGCCACCTGATCTGGGAACGCCTGCGCCGTCTCACCGCCGAGGGCACCACCATCCTGCTGACCACCCACTTCATGGACGAGGCCGAACGCCTGGCCCACCGGCTGGCCATCCTCGACAACGGCCGCATCCTCGTCCAGGGCAGCCCGCGGGAGGTCATCGCAGCACACATCGAGCCGCAGGTGGTCGAGGTCTTCGGCGAATGGGACGGCAGCGACAACCAGGCCGCCAACGGTGCGGCTGCGTGGGCCGCACAACACGCCGGCACGCTCAGCCGGCGCTGCGAGATCAGCGGCGAAACCGCCTTCTGCTATACCGACGACGCGGCCCCCCTGCTGGCCCACCTGGCCCATCAACCCAGCCTGCGGACCCTGCACCGCCCCGCCAACCTGGAAGACGTCTTCCTCAAGCTCACCGGCAGGGAGCTGCGGGATTGAACGCCGGGTTATTTCGCCGCTCCGGCGGCCCCGCAAGCCGCCGGCATGGACAGGCCGAAACACGGCGCCTATCCTGACACACCATGCCGCCGCCCCTTACCCTGCCCCCTGATCTCGACTGCGCGGCGCTGCTTGACAGCCTGCCGGTGGCCCTTGCTCTGGTGAACGGGGAGAACGGCCAGTTCGTCTGCGCCAACCAGGCCTTTCTCCAGCACTTCGGCCAGCCCTCCGGCCCCTTCGACACCTGGTGGTCACACACCCACCACATCGAAGGCACGGACAGCGCCGATCCCGGCCCGGCCCTGCAGATGCTGGCAGGCAGCGAGGAGGGCGTCGAGTCCGACATACTGGGCAGCGACGGCCGGCGCCACCACATGCGCACCCGCCTGCGCAGCCATGGCCGCTACCTGTTGGTATGCCTGATCGACCTGAGTGACGGTAACGCCCACCAGGAAATCTTGCGCCAGGCCCTGGCCGAAATGGAGACCCGCTCCACCACCGACGCCCTCACCGGCCTGCCGACCCGGCGCCGGCTCGAGGAAGCCGCACTCAGCGAGATGCACCGCTTCCGGCGCTTCGGCCATCCGATCTCGCTGATCATGGCCGATATCGATCACTTCAAGCGCATCAACGACAGCCTCGGCCACCTCGTCGGCGACCAGGTGCTGGTCGAGTTTGCCCAGCGTCTGAGCAAGCGATGCCGCGATCTGGACGTGATCGGCCGTTATGGCGGTGAGGAGTTCGTGATCCTGCTTCCCAGCACGCCCCTGGCCGGCGCCACCACGCTGGCCAACACGCTGCGACAAACCATCTGCGACACACCCTTCGATACCGCCGGACCGGTCAGCGCCAGCTTCGGCGTGGCCGAATGCCTGGCCGGCGACGACTGGCCGAACTGGCTGTCCCGCGCCGACCAGGCCCTCTACCAGGCCAAGGACGCCGGCCGCAACCGGGTGATGAGCGCCCCGGAGAGCGCCTTCGACGAGCGCGCCATCAAGCACCGCAGCCGTCTCGACCGCCTCACCTGGGACGACGGCCACTGCGTCGGCGACCCAGTCATCGACGCCCAGCACCACCACCTTTTCGAACTGGCCAACCGCCTGCTGCACCAGGTTCGCGAGGCCCGACCACCCGCCGAGATCCACGCCGTCATCCGCGACCTGGCACGCGCCACCAGCCGCCACTTCCGCGACGAAGAGGCCATCCTGACCTCGGTTGACTACCCCCGCCGCGAACAGCACGCCAAGGCCCACCGCATCCTGTCGGCCAAGCTCGACGCCCTGTCCACCCAGAGCGCCCACGGCAGCCTGCCCACCTCAAAGCTGATCGAATTCCTCGCCTACGACCTGGTGGATCACCATGCCCTGGGCGCCGACCGGGACTTCATCCCGTGGCTGCGCCGCATCCCGCGGGACACACCGCCCCCGTCCGACGCCTGAACCGATGACCGCCACGCTGCCCCTGCTCGCCCCGCCACGCCTGTCGCTACGCCTGTTTGCCGTCTGGCGGCGCAACTTCTTCGTCTGGCGCAAGCTGGCACTGCCCTCCATCGTCGGCAACCTGGCCGATCCGGTGATCTACATGCTCGGCCTGGGCTACGGCCTGGGCATGCTGGTGCAGGAGGTCGAGGGAGTGCCCTACATCGCCTTCCTGGCCGGCGGCACCCTGGCCTACTCCACCATGAACTCAGCCACCTTCGAGACCTTGTATTCGGGCTTCTCGCGAATGCACGTGCAGAAGACCTGGGAAGCCATCATGAACGCTCCGGTGGCGCTGGACGACATCGTCGCCGCCGAACTGGTGTGGGCCGCCAGCAAGTCCTGCCTGGCCGGAACGGCCATCCTGGCGGTGATCGCCCTGTTCGGCTTTGCCGCCTCGCCGCTGGCCCTGGCCGCCATCCCGGTGGTCTTCCTGACCGGCCTGTGCTTTGCCGCCCTGGGCCTGATCATGACGGCCCTGGCGCCCAGCTACGACTTCTTCATGTACTACTTCACCCTCTTCATCACGCCCATGACCCTGCTCTCCGGCGTGTTCTTCCCCCAAGGCCAGTTGCCGGACGGCGTCCGCACGGTCGCCGCCTGCCTGCCCCTCAGCCACGCCGTGGAGCTGATCCGCCCCCTGCTGCTGGGCCATGTGCCCGGGCAGATCGGCCTGCACCTGGGGGTGCTCGCGACAATCACCGTGATCGCCTTCTGGACGGCCCTGATCCTGACCCGCCGCCGCCTGCTCAACTAAGACCCGCGATGAACTCACCCGACGACGTCCTCCTGGTGCTGACCAACCTCCCCGACGCCGACAGCGCCGGCCGGGTCGCCCATCTGCTGATCGAGCAGCGCCTGGCCGCCTGCGTCAACATGCTCGCTCCATGCACCTCGGTGTACCGCTGGCAGGGCGCGCTCGAGACCGCCTCCGAGCAGCCCCTGCTGATCAAGACCACCCGCGCCGGCTACCCGGCCCTGCAGGCCGCCCTGCGCGAGGCCCATCCCTACGAACTTCCCGAGATCCTGGCGATCCCAGTGCAGGAGGGCTTGCCCGCCTACCTGGCCTGGGTCGCGGCCGAAACCACCACCCAGCCCTGAGCACCCCAGCCCTCAGCACCATTTCTTGATCCAGCCCGGGGACGGCCCCCGGGTGAGCTGCCACACTCTCGCCTCCATGATCCGCCTGCCCCGCCTCCTCCTCGCCGTCCTGTTCGCCCTGCTGGGCCTGCTCGGCCTGTCGAACCTCACCCACGCCCAGGAGCCCCTGCCGGTCGAACAGGCCTTCAAGGCCTCGGCCCGGGCCCTCGACGACAAGACCGTCGAGATCCGCTTCCAGATCGCCGACGGCTACTACCTCTATCGCCATCGCTTCCGCTTCGCTGCTGACGGGGTCACCCTTGGCGAGCCCGCCCTGCCTCCCGGCAAACCGAAGAAGGACGACGCCTTCGGCGAAGTCGAGATCTACCGCAAGGCAGTGAGCTTCACCCTGCCACTGAGCGCCGGCCAGCCCCCCTTCGACCTGCAGCTGACCAGCCAGGGCTGTGCCGACATCGGCATCTGCTACCCGCCCCAGACCCAGTCCCTCAAGGTGGCGCTGGCCAGCGGCAACCAGCAGGGCGGCTTCCTGTCGCGCGCCCTCGGCCAGGCTGACGCCCCGGCGGCGTCCAGCGCGGAGCCCCAGGCTGCGCCCGCGGCGGGCGACAGCGGCGAGCACGACGAATCCGGCCGCATCGCCCGCCTGCTCGATGGCGGCAGCAGCGCCGCCGTGCTGGCCAGCTTCTTCGGTTTCGGACTGCTGCTCGCCTTCACCCCCTGCGTCTTCCCGATGATCCCTATCCTGTCGGGCATCATCGTCGGCCACGGCCACGCCATCTCGAAGGGGCGTGCCTTCGGCCTGTCGGCCCTCTACGTGCTGGGCATGGCCCTCACCTACACCGCAGCGGGCGTCGCCGCCGGCCTGTCCGGCACCCTGTTGTCGGCGGCCCTGCAGAACCCATGGGTGCTCGGCAGCTTCGCGGTGGTCTTCGTGGTGCTGGCCTTCTCGATGTTCGGCTTCTACGAGCTGCAGCTGCCCACCGCCCTGCAGAGCCGCCTGTCCGACACCGCCAATCACCAGAAGGGCGGCTCGCCCGGTGGGGTGGTCGCCATGGGCGCCCTGTCGGCCCTGATCGTCGGCCCCTGCGTGGCCGCGCCGCTGGCCGGCGCCCTGCTCTACATCGCCCAGACCGGCAACGCGCTGCTCGGTGGCGCGGCCCTCTTCAGCATGGCCCTGGGCATGGGCGCCCCGCTGATCGTGGTGGGCGTGCTGGCCCGCAGTGCGCTGCCGAAGCCTGGCCCCTGGATGGAAGGGGTCAAGCGCACCTTCGGCGTGATGCTGCTGGGCGTGGCTATCTGGCTGGTCACCCCGGTGGTGCCCGGCATCGTCCCCATGCTGGCCTGGGCCGGCCTGCTGCTGGTGTCGGCCATCTACCTGCACGCCCTCGACCCGCTGCCACCCCACGCGGGTGGCTGGCAGCGCTTCTGGAAGGGCTGGGGCGTGATCGCCCTGCTGGCCGGCGCGGCTCTGTTCATCGGTGCCCTGGCCGGCTCCCGCGACCCGCTGCAGCCTCTGGCCATCCTGCGCGCCCAGGCCGCCGCCACGCCGGTGGCGGAGACCCGCTTCCAGCGGGTGGCCTCGGTGGAGGCCCTGGACGACCTCCTGAAGACCGCCAGCCGCCCGGTGATGCTCGATTTCTATGCCGACTGGTGCATCTCCTGCAAGGAGATGGAACGCTTCACCTTCGCCGACCCGGCGGTGGCCCGCCGCCTGGCCGGCTTCCAGCTCCTCCAGGCCGACGTGACCGCCAACAACGACGCCGACAAGGCCCTGCTCAAGCGCTTCGGCCTGTTCGGCCCGCCGGGCATCATCTTCTTCGACGCGGGCGGCGCCGAGCGCAAGACGCTCAGGGTGATCGGCTTCCAGGACGCCGAGCGCTTCGGCAAGGTACTGGATGCGGCGCTCACCCCATCGAAATGAAGGCTCAAGCACGCCGATCAAAAACCGATATAATCCCCACCCTGCTTCGAGGAGCGCTGCAAGACCACCGGGTGCAAGGCCCGCAGTCCCAGGCTCGACAGCAGTACCGCCGGCACGTGTGCCGGCAACAGCAACCGCGCTCACCCGTCCATGCTTTGTTTTGCAAACCCGTGCCGGGCACGGGGAGACGTGGTGAGCCCTCATCAAGACGCCACCCGTAGTCCCTTCCCGGCCACACGTTCGAGGAATTCTCATGAACACTGTGGCTGACAAGTTCACCGATTACGTCATTGCCGACCTTTCCCTGGCCGACTGGGGCCGCAAGGAAATCCGCATCGCCGAAACCGAAATGCCGGGCCTGATGGCCATCCGCGACGAGTTCGCCGCGGCCCAGCCCCTCAAGGGCGCGCGCATCACCGGCTCCCTGCACATGACCATCCAGACCGCCGTGCTGATCGAGACGCTGACCGCGCTCGGCGCGGAAGTCCGCTGGGCCTCCTGCAACATCTTCAGCACGCAGGACCACGCCGCGGCCGCCATCGCCGCCCAGAACATCCCGGTGTTCGCCGTGAAGGGCGAATCCCTGGCCGACTACTGGGACTACACCCACCGCATCTTCGAGTGGGCCGACGGTGGCTATAGCAACATGATCCTCGACGACGGCGGCGACGCGACCCTGCTGCTGCACCTGGGCGCCCGGGCCGAGAAGGATCTGTCTGTCATCGCCAAGCCGTCCTCCGAAGAAGAGACCATCCTCTTTGCCGCCATCAAGGCCAAGCTGGCCGTGGATCCGACCTGGTACTCCGTGCGCCTGGCCGAGGTGAAGGGTGTCACCGAGGAGACCACCACCGGCGTGCATCGCCTGTACCAGATGCACCAACGCGGCGAGCTGCGCTTCCCGGCCATCAACGTGAACGACTCGGTCACCAAGTCCAAGTTCGACAACCTCTACGGCTGTCGCGAATCGCTGGTGGACGGCATCAAGCGCGCCACCGACGTGATGATCGCCGGCAAGGTTGCCGTGGTGTGCGGCTACGGCGACGTGGGCAAGGGCTCCGCCCAGGCCCTGCGCGCCCTGTCCGCCCAGGTGTGGGTCACCGAGATCGACCCGATCTGCGCCCTGCAGGCCGCCATGGAAGGCTACCGCGTGGTCACCATGGAATACGCCGCCGACAAGGCCGACATCTTCGTCACCACCACCGGCAACTTCCACGTGATCACCCACGACCACATGGCCGCCATGAAGGACCAGGCCATCGTCTGCAACATCGGTCACTTCGACAACGAGATCGACGTCGCCTCCATCGAGAAGTACCAGTGGGAAGAGATCAAGCCCCAGGTGGACCACGTCATCTTCCCGGACGGCAAGCGCATCATCCTGCTGGCCAAGGGTCGTCTGGTGAACCTCGGCTGCGGCACCGGCCATCCGTCCTACGTGATGTCCAGCTCCTTCGCCAACCAGACCATCGCCCAGATCGAGCTGTTCACCCGCACGGCCGACTACCCGGTCGGGGTGTACACCCTGCCCAAGCACCTGGACGAAAAGGTTGCCCGCCTGCAACTGAAGAAGCTCAACGCCCAGCTCAGCGTGCTGACCGACGAGCAGGCCGCCTACATCGGCGTGCCCAAGGACGGTCCGTACAAGGCCGAGCACTACCGCTACTGAGCTTGATCCAGGGACGATCGACATCCACAATGGAACCATAACGATTCCATTGTGGATTAAGCCATGCCAGTCACCCTCACCATCAAGAATGTACCGGACGAAATCGCCGAGCGTCTCCGCGCGATTGCGTCCGTTCATCATCGTTCGCTCCAGGGCGAACTGATGGCGATCATCGAAGCCGTCGTACTCAACCACGATCCCGGCAAGAGAAACCCTGCGCTCCAGACCTTGATCGCGGCCAGGCCGGCCCCCGTCGCGTCCGACAACCTCCTCGAACAGCTCGACGCCGTTGTGGCTGACAGCCGATGGGGAGACGCGCCGATTCTCACCCGCAGCCAGGCTCATGACCGGCCCCTGACCCGGGAGCTCGACTTCCAGGTGCAGGAAGACAAGGCGCCCTACAAACCATGAGCTCGCCCTACTTCCTCGACACCAACATCCTGATCTATGCCACATCGTTGGCGGACAACCATGCCGCCAAACGGCCTGCAGCACGAAGCTGGGTGGCCCGCACCGACTGGGGGGTGTCATCCCAGGTGCTGATGGAGTTCTACGCCAATGCCCGCCAGACCCGCCACGGCCTCCTGCCGACCGCGCCGCAGGCCTTCGTCGAACACATCGCCGCCAGCCGCCCCGTTCAGGCCGTCGACCGCGAACTGGTACTCTCTGCACTCAGCCTGCGCAACCGCTACAACCTCAGCCACTGGGATGCCGCCATCCTGTGTGCAGCCGCTCGCCTGGGCGCCCACACCGTCATCAGCGAAGACCTCTCCCATGGACAAAGCTATGACGGGGTCACCGTCCTCAATCCCTTTCTGGCTTAGCCAAGTCCAGACACATCGGAAACGCACCGACAAACGGTTAGACGCATGAACAAGCCTCCCATCTCCATCGAGTTCTTCCCGCCCCAGACCTCCGAGGGCGTCGAGAAGCTGCGCGTCACCCGCGCCCGGCTGGCCGAACTGAAGCCCGAGTTCTTCTCGGTGACCTTCGGGGCCGGCGGCTCCACGCAAGCCCGGACCTTCGAGACAGTCTTCGAAACCCAGCGCGAAGGCTACGAAGCTGCCCCCCACCTGTCCTGCATCGGCTCCACCCGCGAGCATGTCCGGGAGATCCTTAAGCGCTACCAGGACGCCGGCATTCATCGCATCGTCGCCCTGCGTGGCGACCTGCCCTCCGGCGTGGGCGACCCGGGCGAGCTGCGTTACGCCAACGAACTGGTCGAGTTCATCCGTGCCGAAACCGGCAAGCACTTCCATATCGAAGTGGCCGCCTACCCGGAATACCACCCCCAGGCGCGCAGCCCGAAGGACGACCTGCTGGCCTTCAAGCGCAAGGTGGACGCCGGCGCCGATTCGGCGATCACCCAGTACTTCTACAACCTGGACGCCTATCTGCACTTCCGCGACGAATGCGCCGCGCTTGGTGTGAACGTGCCCATCGTGCCGGGCATCATGCCGATCGTCTCCTTCTCCAAGCTGGCGCGCTTCTCGGATGCCTGCGGTGCCGAGATCCCGCGCTGGATGCGCCGCAAGTTCGAGAGCTTCGGTGACGACTCCGAATCGATCAAGGCCTTCGGCCTGGACGTGGTGGGCGAGCTGTGCGCCCGCCTGATCGAAGCCGGCGCCCCCGGCCTGCACTTCTACAGCATGAACCAGGCGGGCCCCACCCTCGCCCTGTGCGAGCGTCTCGGCCGGCAAGGCTGACAGCGCCGGGCACCCCCGAGCCCGGCTTTCAAGTTTCAGGTCGCAGGGCCGATATACACCGGGCAAATCATCTTTCGCCCGGACATGGACCTGCCACCGCTCTTCCAGCACCTGCCCGACTCACGCCTCCCGGCCCGGGAGGCGGTGTATCGCGACGTGATTGCGACGACAACCGACGGCTTCTTCATGGTGGATGCGCGGGGTTGCTTCACCGAAGTCAACGACACCCTGTGCCGCCTGCTGGGCCATGCCCCGCACGAGATGATCGGGCGGACCTCCCTGGATTTCGTCAACGCCGGCAGCCGTGGCCTGCTGCGCCAGCAGATCACCCGCATCCCGACCACCGACAGGCGCAACTACCGGCTCGAACTCATGCACCGCGACGGCACGGTCATCCCCGCACTGATCAGCACTGTTTCGCTCCACCCGGCCCACCCGGAAGGCAGCAGCAGCGCCTTCGGCTTCGTCACCGACCTGCGCGCCATCGAAGCCGCCAGCGCCGCCCACGAGGCCGACGTGCGCGCCATCCTCGACAACCTGCAGGACACCTATTACCGCTCCGACGCCAGCGGCCGCCTGCTGCGCCTGTCCCCATCGGTACGCCAGCTGCTCGGCTACGAGCCCGAAGAACTGATCGGCACCCGCATCGACAGCCTCTACGTGGATGGCGCCAGCGCCCGGGAGACCTTCCTGAGCGCCCTGTCGGCGGCGGGTGGCCAGGTGAGCGGCTATGAATACCGCATGCGGCGCAAGGACGGCAGCGAAGTCTGGGTGTCCACCAACGCCCACTACCTGCGGGATGCCGACGGCACCCCCGTCGGGGTCGAGGGCACCTCCCGCGACATCAGCGCCTCGCGCCGCCAGCAGGCCGAACTGCAGCTCGCCGCCACGGTGTTCAGCGAAAGCCGCGACGCCATCCTGATCACCGACGGCCAGCAGCGGGTCATCTCGGTCAACCGCGCCTACTCCGACGTCACCGGCTACGCCCCGGAAGAGGTCATCGGCACCCGCGCCGAGCTGATCGCCACCAGCCACCACGAAGAGGGCTTCCACGAACGCCTGCTCGCCGAGCTGGCCCACACCGGCCACTGGAGCGGCGAAGCCTGGAACCGGCGGCGCAACGGCGCGATCTTCCCGGAATGGCTGTCGATCTCGACGGTCCGCGACGACCAGGAGATCCAGCATTACGTGGCCATCTTCTCCGACCTCACCGACCGCAAGGCCGCCGAGGAACGCGCCGAATTCCTGGCCCGCCACGACCTCCTGACCCGCCTGCCCAACCGCTTCCTGCTGCGCGACCGGGCCGAGCAGGCCTTTGGCCACGCCATCCGCGCCAACACCAAGGTGGCCCTGCTGCTGCTCGACCTGGACCACTTCAAGCACATCAACGACAGTCTCGGCCACCCCGCCGGCGACGCCCTGCTGCAGACCTTCGCCGACCGCCTGCGCACCACCACCCGGGACACCGACACCATCAGCCGCCAGGGGGGCGACGAATTCCTGGTGCTTCTCACCGACATCCGCGAGACCGAGGACATCGCCCCCATCGTCGAGAAGATCATGCTCACCCTCGGCCAGCCCTGCCCGCTGGCCGGCCAGGAAATGAGCATCTCCTGCTCCGTCGGTCTGGCCGTCTACCCGGAGGACGGCAGCGATTTCGACACCCTGATCCGCAATGCCGATGCGGCCATGTACAACGCCAAGGCCGCCGGGCGGAACACCTTCCGCTTCTACTCCCAGCAGATGAACGAAGACGCGGTGCAGCGTCTCGACATCCAGAACCGCCTGCGCCGGGCCCTCGAGCGCCAGGAATTCATCCTCCATTACCAGCCGCTGATCGACCTCGGCAGCACGCGCATCGTCGGCGCCGAAGCCCTGATCCGCTGGAACTGCCCGGACCTCGGCATGCAGCCGCCCGGCCTCTTCATCCCCGTCGCCGAAGACAGCGGCCTGATCGTCAACATCGGCGAATGGGTCCTGCAGGAGGCCTGCCGGCAGGCCCGCATCTGGAAAGATGCCGGCCACGGCAAGCTGGTGATCGCGGTCAACCTGTCGCCGCTGCAGTTCACCCGCGGCAACCTGGTGGAAACGGTCACCCGCGCCCTCACCGACAGCGGCGCCGATCCAGCCTGCATCGAACTCGAGATCACCGAGAGCATCCTGATGAAGGACACCGAGCAGGTGCTCGCCACCGTCCGCCAGCTGCATGCGATGGGCCTGCGCCTGGCCATCGACGACTTCGGCACCGGCTACTCCAGCCTCGCCTACCTGCGCCGCTTCGCCGTCGACAAGCTGAAGATCGACCAGTCCTTCATCCGCGACCTGCCCACCGACCCGGACGCCGGCGCCATCGTCCGCGGCGTCATCCAGATGGCCAAGAGCCTCAAGATCGCCGTGCTGGCCGAAGGGGTCGAAACCGCCGACATCGCCCACGACCTGGTGCTGCTGGGCTGCGACTATGCCCAGGGCTACTACTTCGGCCGCCCCATGCCGGCCGAAGCCTTTGCCGAGCTGCTCCCGCCGCCCCGCAACTGACACGCCCCACGCAGCAGACGCGACGCCGGCGCGACAGGCCTTTATAATGCCGGGCTTCCCGTCACCCCGCCGCACCGCCCCGAAGGCCGCCGCCTGACACCCCGGGCACCGACACCTCTCACCCGTACCGAACACCATGCGTGATCCCTACGAAGCCCTGGGCATTTCGCCGACGGCCGCGGCCGACGACATCAAGACGGCCTACCGCAAGGCAGCCCGCCTGTACCACCCGGACCGCAACCCCGACCCCGGCGCCGCCGACCGCTTCCGCCACATCCAGGCCGCCTACGAGTTGCTCTCCGACGACGCAAAGCGGCGCGACTACGACGCCCTGCGCCGGCGCAACCTGATCGACGACCCCCTGCTGGAAGCCACCTCCCTGTGGGCCTCCTACATAGAAAAGGTAATTTCTTGACCTCGTTTTACTTTGAAGACATCTTCGAGCGCTATGCCAGCGAGATCGACGACCTGCGCTCCGACTCCGAAGGCAAGGATGTGCTCAACAAGCGCGTGCGCGACAAGCACAAGGAGTTCTCCTTCCTGCTCGGCATGATCGACACCGCCCCCGAGATGGTCGCCCCGGCCTTCCACGGCGCCTTCGGCTTCAGCGGCGGCAATCTCCTGTACACCGCCTCCAACAGCGAGCCCGGCGACGAGGGCTTTCCCTCCTGGGCCGAACTCGAGGCCAGCCTCGAGATCGCCCCGTGGGCCCGCCCCCTGATCAACATCTGTCTCGACAAGGACGGCGGCGAGAGCTTCCTCGTCACCACCGCCGTGCTCGAGTGGCTGCTAGGCAGCGGCCTGAGCGCACGCAGCGCCCCCGAAGCCGCCCGGGACGATGAAGACCAGGACGACACCGACGACCTCGGCGAAGCCGGCGAAGAGTGGATGTCCGAACAGGGCTTCGACGCCGTTGACCGTTAAGAAAGACCGTTCATGACCCAGCTAGTCATCAAGGAAACCCGCGAACTCATCCTCGCCGGCGAGATCGCCAAGGCTGAAGCCCACCTCGTCGTCATCGCCGAACAGGAAGGCGACCACGCCCTGGTCGAAGTCCTCGACGAAATGGCGCCCAAGGACGTCCTGGCGGTGATCCGTGAATACGACGCCAGCAAGGAATCGGTGGTCAGCCTGGTGCTCAGCCCCGAGCAGTTCGTGCAGGCCATCGTGCTTGAGCGCCAGTACGGCGAGCCGCTCGAGAAATACGTGCCGCGCCTGCGCAACACCATGAATGCCGTCATGCATCGCAGCCCGGCCGCCTGCGCCGAAGTGCTGGACTGCCTGGTGGAGCATGACGACGGTGTTCGCGTGCTGGCCGACTACTTCACCGACCACTACGACTCCCTGCTGACCCTGGCCTACCACGGCGTCTTCGAGGCCGACAACGATCTGGAAAAGGCCTTCACACCCAAGTCCGCCATCACCTGGGACGCCGAGCGCGTGGACGAGCTCGACCAGGGCCTGGAGATCGGCGACGCCATCGAGATGGTGCGGGTGCGCATGTCACGCTCCGAAGTCGCCGACTCCGACTGGATGGAGACCGCCTGGGTCCTGCGCCACGAGTTCTCCGACACCTTCGAGCTGCTCGTCATCGAGATCCAGGACCGGCTCAACCGCGCCGCCGAGGCCGCCAGAATGCCCCTGCCCGAATCCGCCGAGCCCGGCGTGCCGAAGCTCGACGAGGACGAAGAGGAATCCGCCATCTGACCAGGAGACGGCGCTGAGCCCCCGCGGCGCAGCGCCCTGCACCCGATGTTCACTGACACCTCCCTCACCACCGTCGACACCCGCCCGTATTTCGAGCGGGTGCTGTGCCACGCCCTCCAGGCAGGCTTGGTGGACACCCCCCGCCTCGACGCCCTGCGACGCGAAGGCGCCAAGGGCATCGTGCAGCTGGCCACCTATTTCGGCACCCCCAACCTGCGCCCCGAGCTGGAGGCCGCCCGCACCCGCCTGGTGACCCTGGTCGGCCTGGCCCTGGAGGCCGAGTCCGGCGGCAAGATCGACGTGGCCGGCCACCTGCTCCGCGACAAGACCCTGCTGGCCCTGTCCAAGGCCGGCGCCGACCGCCTGCGCAGGCTGCACGGCCTGCCCACCGAGCGGCTCCTCGGCGCCCCGGAGATCTTCCGCGAAAGCGAAAAGGACTTCCTGGCCAAGTGCACAGCGGACACCCCCATCACCTACGCCCGCTACCTGGCCGAACACGCCAGCCGCGAGCGCAACCAGCAGTACATCGACGCCACCTACTGGCTGGCCGGCAAGCTGGGGGTGGAGCGTGAAGACGCCGACGAGTGGCATGTGTTCTGCGAATCGGTGATCAACAGCGCCCTGCTGGTCCTCCTGACCGAGCGCAAGCCGGCCGGCTTCTTCAGTGTCGAGCGCTTCATGAAGCTCCACGAGGCCGCCCGCAAGAAGCGCAGCGCCGGCTTCCCCGCCCTCGACGCCTGGCTCGAGGACGCCACGCCCGGCATACGCAGCCTGATGAAGCGCGAGACCGAGCGCTTCAGTGCCGAAGTCCTCCCCGTCATCCGCGACATTCCGGCCACCGAGATCTACCGCAACCAGGACCGCTTCTCCGGCCTGTTCTTCTTCGACACCAGCTCGGTCAGCGAAATCACCCACCACGACAAGGCCTGCGCCGAGGAGTGGACCCGCATCACCGGCAACCAGGGTGATCACACCGACGTGCAGTGCGGCGTGCTGCTGATGGTCGCCACCGGCCTCGAACCCACCCGCAGCCTGCTCAAGCGCGACGCCAACCGGATCTGGGACAACTTCCGCGAATCCGGCTTCGACGAGGCGGCCGTCGCCCGCTTCATCGAGAGCGTCGTGCCCTTCGAGTACCAGTCCGACGTGCGCCGCATGTGGGAAGACGACCTCGGCCCCGAAGCCCGCGTGCAGCTCGACAGCGACGACACCACGCTGGTCATGAATTACCTGCAGGACACCTGCCGCGCCGGCTGGAAGAAGAAGAACGGCTGACCGGGGCAGCAGCCCCTCGCCGGTCGAGCCGGCAGCCTCCATGCGCCAAGGTGGACCTGCGACGCACCATTTTGGCGCCCGAACCCGCCTGAGCATGCCCCCTCCCACCGGGAAACCCCCGCATCCACGGGAAACACGACCCGGCACGATCCCTGCTTAACCCTATTGCCCGCAGGCAAAGCCGCCGCGGGCCCGAATGAATGCCTCCGCCAACGACGGCGGAACCCCGGCAAGTCGAGTGTCACGCACACGCGGCGAGCCGTCGTTCCAACCTCGACTTCGATCCGCGTTTCGCGGGGGCCATGATGTCTGCGCCGCTCATTCCACGAGCCTGGCGAAGACACCCAGCACGGTCCCCCGGGGAAGCCCGGACGTGCAGGATTAATCATGAAGATCATTGTTGTCGGCCACGGCATGGTGGGTCACAAGTTCCTCGAAGAACTCCACGCGCTCTCCCTTGCCTCTCTTGAAGTCACCGTGCTGTGCGAGGAGCCTCGCGCCGCCTACGACCGGGTCCACCTGTCCGAATTCTTCACCGGCAAGACGGCCGACGACCTGTCCCTTGTCGAACCGGGCTTCTTCGACAAGAGCGGCTTCTCCCTGCGCCTCAAGTCCCGCGCCGCGGCCATCGACCGCCGCCAGAAGACCGTCACCACCGCCGACGGCGAGGTGCTGGCCTACGACAAGCTGGTGCTGGCCACCGGCTCGGTGCCCTTCGTGCCGCCGGTGCGCGGCAACGACCGCAGCGACTGCTTCGTCTATCGCACCATTGAAGACCTCGAGGCCATGACCGAAGCCGGCACCCGCTCGCAGAGCGGCGTGGTGGTGGGCGGCGGCCTGCTCGGCCTGGAATGCGCCAAGGCCCTGCGCGACCTGGGGCTGGAGACCCACGTGGTCGAATTCGCCCCGCGCCTGATGGCGGTGCAGGTGGATGACGACGGCGGCCGCATCCTGCGCAGCAAGATCGAAGCCCTGGGCCTGCACGTCCACACCAGCCGCAACACGGTGGAGATCACCAACGGCGCCCGCGCCCGCCACCGCATGGTGTTCGACGACGGCAGCCACCTGGAGACCGACATGATCGTGTTCTCCGCCGGCATCCGCCCGCGGGACGAACTGGCCCGCCAGAACGCCCTGGCGGTGGGCGCCCGTGGCGGCGTGGCAGTGGATGACCACTGCCGTACCAGCGATCACGACATCTACGCCATCGGTGAATGCGCGGCCTGGAAGGACCAGGTCTATGGCCTCGTCGCCCCCGGCTACGACATGGCCCGGGTGGTCGCCCGCCACATCACCGGCCAACAGGGCGCCGCCTTCGCCGGCGCCGACATGAGCACCAAGCTCAAGCTGATGGGCGTGGATGTGGCCAGCATCGGCGACGCCCAGGGCCGCAGCGCCGGCTGTCGCAGCTTCCGCTACGTGGACGAAACCAAGCAGATCTACAAGAAGATCGTCACCAGCGCCGACGGCAAGAAGTTGGTCGGCGCCGTGATGGTGGGCAACGCCGATGAATACGGCACCCTGCTGCAGATGGCCCTCAACGGCATCGCCCTGCCGGCCGACCCGGAATTCCTCATCCTGCCGTCCAGCGACGGCCAGGCCAAGCCCGGCCTGGGTGTGGATGCCCTGCCCGACAGCGCCCAGATCTGCTCCTGCAACAACGTCAGCAAGGGCCAGATCTGCGCCGCCGTGGCCGATGGCGCCACAGACATCGGCGCCCTCAAGGCCTGCACCAAGGCCGGCGCCACCTGCGGCGGCTGCGTGCCCCTGGTCACCCAGGTGATGAAGGCCGAAATGTCGCGCCTCGGCATGGCGGTGAACAACCACCTCTGCGAGCACTTCGCCTACTCCCGCCAGGAGCTCTTCCACCTGATCAAGGTGGGCGAGATCAAGAGCTTCGACGAACTCCTCGCCAAGCACGGCAAGGGCCTCGGCTGCGACATCTGCAAGCCCGTCGCGGCCAGCATCTTCGCGTCGTGCTGGAACGAGTTCGTGCTCAAGAAGGACCTGGCCGCCCTGCAGGACAGCAACGACTACTTCCTCGGCAACATCCAGAAGGACGGCACCTACTCCGTGGTGCCGCGCATGGCCGGTGGCGAAGTCACTCCCGACGGCCTCATCGCCGTGGGCCAGGTGGCCAAGAAATACGGCCTCTACACCAAGATCACCGGCGGCCAGCGGGTGGACCTCTTCGGCGCCCGGGTCGAGCAGCTGCCCTTCATCTGGGACGAGCTGATCTCCGCCGGCTTCGAGTCCGGCCACGCCTACGGCAAGTCCCTGCGCACCGTGAAGAGCTGCGTCGGCTCCACCTGGTGCCGCTACGGCGTGGGTGACAGCGTGGGCCTCGCGGTCGAGCTGGAGAACCGCTACAAGGGCCTGCGCGCCCCCCATAAGATCAAGTTCGGCGTCTCCGGCTGCACCCGCGAATGCGCCGAGGCCCAGGGCAAGGACGTGGGCATCATCGCCACCGAGAAGGGCTGGAACCTCTACGTGTGCGGCAACGGTGGCATGAAGCCGCGCCACGCCGAGCTGCTGGCGGCCGACCTGGACAAGGCGCAGCTGGTCCGGCTGATCGACCGCTTCCTGATGTTCTACGTGCGCACCGCCGACCGCCTGCAGCGCACCAGCACCTGGCGCGACAACCTGGAGGGCGGCCTCGACTACCTGAAGGACGTGGTGGTGAACGACAGCCTGGGCCTCGCCGTCGAGCTGGAGACGCAGATGCAGCACGTGGTGAACACCTACCAGTGCGAGTGGAAGACCGCCGTCACCGATCCGGACGTACGCAAGCGCTTCCGCTCCTTCGTGAATAGCGAACAGCCCGACGAACACATCATCTTCGTGGAAGAACGCGGCCAGATCCGCCCGGCCCGCCCCGACGAACGTCCGGCCGCCATCGACGCCCCCGACACCGTCGCCACCCCCGCCTGAGGAGCCCGACCATGAGCATCGCACCCCTTGCCTGGACCACCGTCTGCGCGGCCGACGAGATCCTCCCCAACACCGGCGTCAGTGCCCTGGTGGAGGGCCGCCACGTAGCCGTCTTCCGGATCGGCGAGAGCCGCTTCCACGCCATCGACAACATCGACCCCAAGTCCGGCGCCAGCGTGCTGTCCCGCGGCCTGGTCGGCAACCTCGGCGAGCACGTCGTGGTGGCCTCGCCGCTCTACAAGAACCACTTCGACCTCACCACCGGCGCCTGCCTCGAAGCCCCGGAGTACTCGGTGCGCGCCCACAGCGTGCGCATCGAGGACGGCCGCGTGCAGGTGGCCCTGGGCTGACCGCCCGCCACCCGCAATCACTGAATTCAAGAAAGAAACTCCATGGCTTATCTTGCCCCTGCCGAGTTCGTCACCAAGATGGTAGACGCCGGCGAATCCAAGCTCCTGATGTCCACCCGCGACACCCTGATCCGCGCCTACATGGCCGGCGCCATCCTGGCCCTGGCGGCGGCCTTCGCCGTCTCGGTGTCGGTCAATACCGGCAATCCGCTGGTCGGCGCCCTGCTCTTCCCGGTCGGTTTCTGCATGCTCTACCTGCTCGGCTTCGACCTGCTCACCGGGGTGTTCACCCTGGCCCCGCTGGCCGTCTTCGACAAGCGCCCCGGCGCCACCTGGAACGGCGTGATGCGCAACTGGGGCCTGGTGTTCACCGGCAACTTCGCCGGCGCGCTGACCGTGGCGGTGTTCATGGCCATCATCTTCACCAACGGCTTCACCGAAGCCCCCAACGCCATCGGCCAGAAGATCGGCCACATCGGCGAGGGCCGCACGGTCGGCTACGCCGCCCACGGCGCCGCCGGCATGCTGACCCTCTTCGTGCGCGCCGTGATGTGCAACTGGATGGTGTCCACCGGCGTGGTGGCGGCCATGATGTCAACCTCCGTGTCGGGCAAGGTGATCGCCATGTGGATGCCCATCCTGGTGTTCTTCTACATGGGCTTCGAGCACAGCATCGTCAACATGTACCTGTTCCCGTCGGGCCTGATGCTGGGCGGCAACTTCACCTTCATGGACTACATGATCTGGAACGAGATCCCCACCGTGCTGGGCAACCTGGTCGGCGGCCTGACCTTCGTCGGCGCCACCCTCTACTCCACCCACTACAAGACGGCCCCCAAGCGCCGCGCCGCCTGAGCCCGGGCCTGAGCCTGAACCTGAGAACCTCCCCGGGGCCCCGCATCCATGTCCGCCAGCTTGCGGGTGTCCCTCGGCCAGGCCTCCCTGGCGGGTGAGCACCATGCCAACCAGGACTTTCACGGTGCCTGCCTGCCGCGCGGGCACCAGCTGGCCAGCAAGGGCATCGCCCTGGCCCTGGCCGACGGCATCAGCTCCAGCGCCGTCAGCCAGGTGGCCAGCCAGACCGCAGTGCGCAGCTTTCTCGAGGACTACTACGCCACCTCCGAGGCCTGGTCGGTGCGGCGGGCGGCCGAGCGGGTGCTCAGCGCCACCAACGCCTGGCTGCATGCCCAGACCATGGGCAGCGACGCCCGCTTCGAGAAGGACAGGGGCTATGTGTGCACCTTCAGCGCCCTGATCCTCAAGGGCCGCGACCTGCACCTGCTCCATGTGGGCGACTCACGCATCTACCGCCTGCACGCCCAGGCCCTGGAGCAGCTCACCGACGACCACCGGCTACGCCTGTCGTCCACCGAATCCTGCCTGAGCCGCGCCCTGGGCACCGGCCCCCACGTCGAGATCGACTACCGCAGCTGGGAGGCCGAGCTCGGTGAGACCTACCTGCTCGCCACCGACGGCGCCCATGCAGGGCTCGGAGCCGGCGACGTCCACCAGGCCCTGCAAGCGCATGCCGACGATCTGGATACGGCAGCCGCGCAGCTGGTGAGCCTCGCCCGCAGCCGCGGCAGCGACGACGACGCCACCCTGCAACTGCTGCGCATCGAGGCCCTGCCGGCCGGCGACGCCGCCCATCCCCAGCTGCGCCGCGAAGGCCTGGCCCTGCCGCCGCCCCTCGCCCCGCGCATGGAATTCGAAGGCTTCACCATCCTGCGCGACATGCAGGTGAGCGCCCGCAGCCACCTGCACCTGGCCGTGGACCAGGCCAGCGGCCAGCAGGTGGTCATCAAGACGCCTTCGGTGGACCTGGCCCAGGACCCGGACTACCTCGACCGCTTCGTGCTGGAGGAGTGGGTCGCCCGCCGCATCGACAGCCCCCACGTGATCAAGGCCTGGGCCGGCGAGCGGCCGCGCGGCCACCTCTTTGTGGCCATGGAGTACATCGACGGCCAGACCCTGGCCCAGTGGCGGGTGGACAACCCACGGCCCGCGCTGGACAGCGTGCGCGCCCTCGTCGAGCAGCTCGCCCAGGGCCTGCAGGCCCTGCACCGGCGCGAAATGCTGCACCAGGACCTGCGCCCCGAGAACGTGATGATCGACCAGCACGGCACGCTCAAGCTCATCGACCTGGCCAACGCCCACGTGGCTGGCCTGGCCGAATACCACCCGGACGCCCACACCCTGGCGGTGCCCGGCACGCTCCAATACACCGCCCCGGAATACCTGCTCGGTGAAGGCGGCAGCCCGCGCAGCGAACTCTTCGCGCTGGCCGCCATCACCTACGAGACGCTCAGCGGCCAGCTCCCCTACGGCCTCGACGCCGCCCGGGTGCGCAGCCCCGCCGACCTGCGCCACCTGCGCTACATCCCCCTGCGCCACCACCGCCCCGACCTGCCCGCCTGGGTGGACGCCGTGCTGGCCAAGGCCCTGCACCCCAACCCGGCCAAACGGCAGGAAGTGATCTCCGAGTTCATCCACGACCTCAAGGCCCCCCGCCGCGAATTCCACGACCGGCGCAGCCCGCCCCTGATCGAACGCAACCCGGTGATGTTCTGGAAAGCCGCCACCGCCCTGCTCGGCCTCAGCACCGGGGCCCTGCTCGCCCTGAGAATACTGGGCCACTGATCCGCCGCGGCACCAGGCGAGGACACCGATACCGGTTTGTCGACGCCAGGCGGGAACTTGTCTCAGCCATGTGGCAGGTCCTGGGTATACTTCCCGACAAGCAAAGCAAACCAAAAGAAGTCCCGGGGACGACATGGTGGAACCAAGGAAACCGAAGGGCGCGCATTTCATCTGGGACTCCCTCCGCTTTCAGCTCACCCTTGGCGTGCTGCTCCTCCAGGCAATCTGCATTCTTGCCATTGCAGCGATGGCCCAGGATCGCCTGAAGAGCAGCTTCCTGGCTCAACTGGAGTCGCAGCAGCAAAGCGATCTGGGCTTTGTCACCAAGTGGCTCGAGAGCGAAATCAGCGAACGCATCGATTCGCTGCAGGCCATCGCCGGCCGTCTGCCCCCTGAAGACTGGTCGAACAGCACTACCGTCCAGCATCACCTCGACAGCCAATCCAGCATTTCCCGCTTTTTCGGGCGCGATGTTTACGTGCTCTCTCCGGGCGGGCGCCGTCTTGCCGAAGCCCCCGCCCGCCAGCAAATCGGGGCCGATTACCGCAACACGCCCTATCTCGACCGTGCCCTGCAGAGCAAACAGCCGGTCGTGATGCCTGTCATCGGCCGTTTCTCAGGGCGTCCAAACCTGATATTCGCGGTCCCTGTGCTGGATAAATCAGGGAACGTGGTCGCCGTGATCTGCGGCTCGGACCACCTTGGCCCTGGCAGCCATTTCGACATATCCGGTTTTGCAGGCGGCGGAAATCTTGGCGGTTACCAGGTCATTGCGCTGGCCGAGCACACATATGCCGCCCATACCGATGCATCGAAGGTATTGAAGGAGGTGCAGGCAGGCGCTGCCGACCCATTGCTCGAACGCAGGATCAAGGACGGGTTCGAGGGTGTGGGTCGCTCCATCGACGCGGCCGGACACGAGATCATTTCCCAGGCCATGAACCTCCGGGCAATCAACTGGCTGGTCGTCGCCTACGTGCCTGCGGAACATGCGCTTGCCCCGCTGGCCGACCTGACCCAGACCATCTGGATCGGCTCGCTGCTGGCCATGCTCGTCACCGGACTCATTGTCTGGCGCTTCATGGGCAACCAGCTGTGGCCTCTTGAAAGCGGCGCAACCCAAATCATCGACGCCCTGCCAAACAGGGTGCCGACGAAACTGCAGGAAACCGGGCGCCGCGAGATCCGGGTCTTCCTCCACCATTTCAACCAGCTCTACCAGGTCATCCAGGAGCAGCTCCTGGCCTTGCAGCGAGAGCGGGACAACCTGGAAGTCGTGGTCGGCAAGCGGACGGAAGCACTGGCCCGCAGCGAGTGCTTTACCCGGGCCATCGCCGATGCGCTTCCCGGCATGATCGCCTACTGGGACACCCGGCTGCAGAACCGCTTTGCCAACCGCGCCTATCTCGACTGGTTCGAAAAAGCGCCCGATCAAATGGAAGGCATCGGGATGCGCGAACTCCTGGGCGAGGACGCCTATTGTTTCAGCGAGGCTCATGTCCAGGCCGCCCTGCTGGGCGAGAGGCAGTCCTTCGAACGCATCCTGTCGAAGCCGGGCCGGGCCTGCCGGCATTTCCTCACCCATTACATTCCGGACGGGCCTGCAGGGTCGGTCCGGGGTGTCTTCGTTCTGCTCTACGACATCACCGAGCGCAAGGCCGCCGAGCAGGAAATCCAGAAGCAGGCCGACGAACTGGATGACTTGTACAACCACGCCCCCTGCGGCTACCACTCTCTTGATGAGCATGGCGTCATCCAGAAGATCAACAACACCGAACTCGAGTGGCTCGGCTATTCCCGCGACGAAATTGTCGGCAAGCGGCACATGGTCGAGTTCCTGACACCATCGGCCATCGAGACATTCCGCCAGAACTTTCCAAAGGTCCGCGCCGGAGAGACA
The DNA here is from genome assembly GCF_012927165.1 of Zoogloea dura. Classification (GTDB taxonomy): domain Bacteria; phylum Pseudomonadota; class Gammaproteobacteria; order Burkholderiales; family Rhodocyclaceae; genus Zoogloea; species Zoogloea dura. The sequence goes on along the minus strand of NZ_JABBGA010000005.1, from coordinate 1,274 downwards.
CTGCACGAACTGCCGCTGGAACTGGTGTGCAGGAATGACGATACCCTTCCGGTGCTGCTATCAGCCTCCGCCGTCCTCGACGATTCAGGACGATTCGTATGCACTCGTTCGGCATTGATCGACTATTCACAGCTCCGTCGCCAGCAGGAAATGCTGGAGCAGGTGTTATCGGCCTCGCCCATGGCCGTGCGCATCGCCCGCGCGGAGGACCACCAGATCCTGTTCGTGAATCAGGCATTCTGCAGTCTTGTTCGCCGCAACAAGGATGAAGCCAATCACGAGGACGTCAGCCGCTATTACGCCGACCCGCAGGTTTTCGAAGATATCTATGCGTCCCTGTCGCGGGGCGAGATGGTGCTCAATCGACTGGTTGAGATCTATTTTCCGGATGATCCGGGCGAACCGCATGTCTGGGCGATGGGCTCGTACATGAACATCGATTACGGTGGCAGCCCGGCCGTGCTGGCGTGGTTCTTCGATATCACCCGGCTGCAGGAGGCCAAATCGGAAGCGGAGGCCGCCACCAAGGCAAAAAGCGCATTCCTGGCCAATATGAGCCACGAAATACGGACGCCGATGAACGCCATCATCGGCATGGCCGAACTGGCCCTGGCCACCGAGCTGAGTCCCAAGCAGCTCAATTATGTCTCCAAGATCAAGTCGGCCTCGGAAAGCCTGCTGACCATCATCAACGACATTCTCGACTTCTCCAAGATCGAAGCCGGGAAGCTGGAAATGGAAAATGCCTGCTTCGTGCTGGAGAGCGTGTTCGATCGGCTTTCCAGCGTGGTCGCCCTGCGCGCCGAGAACCAGGGAATCGAGCTCTATTACGACATCGACGAGGATACCCACGTCCTCGAGGGCGACCCACTCCGGTTGGGTCAGATCCTCACCAACCTGGTCAGCAACGCCCTGAAGTTTTCAACCGGCGGGAATGTCATCGTCAAGGTGCAGACCTCAACCCTTGCCGACCAGCAGGGCTCCCGCAGCTACCCACCCGACATCTCCCACCCCGAAATAACGTTCACGATCAGCCGCTTGCCCATCCCCTGTCCACAGCCCTCTGTTTTGTGTAGTTTCCTGCCTTTTTGGGCGGACGATGGAAACGGGCAAGCTGATAGACATGGTCGAGGTTTTCGAGGGGCTTGAGGACTGGCGCAACGCTCAGCAAACGCGCCACCCGCTGAGCGAGCTGCTGACCGTTGCCGTCTGCGCAGTCCTCAGCGGTGCGGATGACTTCGAGGACATCAGCCAGTGGGGGCGCATCAAGCTGC
>NZ_JABBGA010000049.1 GCF_012927165.1 Zoogloea dura | reverse complement strand
CCGTGAGGCTTGATCCTATAACCTTGCATCAATAGAAACGCTCGCAAGAAAATACAGTCACACACCCCAAAGAACACACAAAACACTTCTTCCAGTTTGCGGTGCAGGCCACAGCCAGCACCGGACAAGTTACAGTCTGACGACCATAGCGTCTTGGAACCACTCCTTCCCATCCCGAACAGGACAGTGAAACGGGACCGCGCCAATGATAGTGCACACGCGTGCGTGAAAGTAGGTCATCGTCAGACTCACCAACAAAAACCCCCTGAACGAATACGTTCAGGGGGTTTATTGCGTCTACGCCCGATGTTTCCGTGGATAATCTGATTGGGATATTCCGGGGAGACGCTATGCGACCGCGTGCCTGGCTTGGTATTGTCTTGATGTCGATTCTTGGGCATGTGGCGCTTCTCTGGCCGGGTGCCGTCAGGCACTTGCCTGCGTCAGGTGTCAGTGCTCTGAACGTTACCTTGGTGGTGCCGGTTCCGCGACTGGATCCGTTGCCTGGGGCGTTTTCGGTCGAGGAGGGCCTGCAGGCGGGGACGGTGAAGGGGGGCGCCGGGATTGATGGTCGGAAGATGAGGAGGGCGGCCGCAGGCGAGAAAGTGGTTACCCCTTCGAACTCCTCCAGGGCTGTAGGTTCTTCTCGCGACAATGATGTGGTGATCCAGGCATCTGATCCAGAACTTCAACAAGCTCCTGCCGTATCGGCTGAGAGGCAATCCGGGGCTGCCGCGCTGGATGCCTATCGCTTCGCACTGGCCAGGGAGGTCCTGCGGATTCAGAGTTATCCAGCGCAATTGCAGGAAAGGGCGCAAGGAGGGATTGTCGAACTCGAGGTCCGCTTGCCGGAAGCGGGTCGCTCAATGCCGCTCATCTCGATCCTTGCCTCGAGCGGCCGGCGTGCGCTGGATGAGGCGGCGCTTGATGCGATGCAGGAAGGGCTGAAGAGCATTCCTTTGCCTGCTGCCCACGGTTCATTCCGTCTGTCCGTGCTGTTTGAGGCGGGCCGTGTCCCTGAGGGGGCTGGCGGGGCGGGGCGTTAGCGGTAGGTGCCGGGGCTGGGAATGGCGAAACTGGTGCTATGCAGTTCGAATTCTCCTTTGCGGCGATCTTCGAAGAAGCACTTCAGTGTGTAGTCGATGGATCGAAATGCGATGTCATCCCAGGGAATGTCGGCCTCTCCCAGCAAAATGGCGTCCAGCGACTCTTCCCCGGGGCTGAACTCGAGATCAAGGAGGCGTGCCCGATAAATGATATGGATCTGGCTGATGTGGGGGAGGTCGATGAAAGTGAACATGGAGCCGAGCTCGATTCGCGCCCCGGCTTCTTCACGCGTCTCCCTGAGGGCGGCTTCGCCGCAGGTCTCGTTGTTCTCCATGAAGCCTGCCGGCAGGGTCCAGAAGCCGTAGCGCGGCTCAATGGCGCGGCGGCACAGCAGGATCTTGTCTTCCCACTCAGCGAGTGCTCCGACCACCACCTTGGGGTTCTGGTAGTGAATTGTTCCGCACTGTTCGCAGACGTGGCGGGGCAGGCTGTCGCCAGCCGGGATCTTCAGGCTGACGGGGGCGCCGCAATGGGAGCAGAAGTTCATGGCGAGCCGGAGTTTTTGCGAGCCTTCAATTCTAAATCAAGCCAGCCGGTGGCTGCAGTCCGGCGTCAGGACTTTTCCTCAAGCCCGTTGAACGAATGTCCGATAATGGCGGGAGTGCGGCGTCTGGCTGTACCTGTGTCGATGGATCTACTATGGCCCTGCCAATCAATATTGCGAAGTTCGAGCACCTGAAGGCTTCGGGAGATCTTCCTTCTCCAAAAGGGGTTGCGCTGGCGATCATCCGGCTCATTCAGGATGAGAGCAGTGCAATCGGAGAACTGGCCAGGGTCATCAAGACGGATCCAGCCTTTGTCGGGCGTCTCATCAAGGCAGCGAACGGGCTGGTCGGCTACAACCGCCGGGCCATCGCATCGGTGCAGGAGGCCTTGCTCGTTTTGGGTTTGCCGGCGGTGCGGACCCTGGCCCTGGGGTTTTCTCTGCTGTCCAGCTATCGCGAGGGTAGTTGCAAGGCATTCGACTACGATCGTTTCTGGACCGGGTGCCTTGTGCAGGGGCTGGCGATGCAGGCCATCACTCAGCGAACGCGGGTTGCTGCAGCCGAGGAGGTCTTTTGCCTTGGGCTGCTCGCTCGCGTTGGAGAGCTTGCGCTGGCCACCTTGTACTCCGTTGAGTACGACAAGGTGCTGAAGCGGACGCTCGAGTTTAGGGATATTTCCCTTGTCACCCTCGAGCAGCAGGCCTTCGCGCTGAATCACCGGGAGCTTGGGGCTGCAATGTTGGCGGATTGGGGGTTGCCGCGAGTGTTCCATGAGCCGGCCTACTTTGCGGAGGCGCCGGAGGAGGCGGGTTACTCCGAGGGATCTCGAGAGTATGTGATTACCCGCTCGCTTGGTATGGCTGCTTACGTTGCGGATGTGTGCCTGGCTGAGGAGAGGGAGCGTCCCAATCTGATGGCAAGGCTTTTCGCGATTGGCGCAGAGGTCGGCTTCGATCGGGCGACCGTCAATGAAGTATGCGATGGGGTGGTTCAGGAATGGCAGGCTTGGGGCAGTCTGCTTGAACTGGAGACGCGAGTGGTTCCGTCGTTCGAGGAGTTGGCGACCAAGGGGGAAGAGCTGGCAGCAGGCTTGAAGGCCGAAGCTCCGCCGGTGAAGGAGGATGCGGCGGCAGGTGCGCCGCTTCCGGTGGGGGATGAAATCGGGGCCTTTGATGCAGACTCTGCGTCGTCCAGGGCAATGCGTGTCCTGATCGTCGATGATGATGCCTCCATGCGGGCTTTTGTCCGCAAGATTCTGGAGGCGGTGGGGCATCAGGTCATAGAAGCGCCGGACGGTCGTTCGGGGATGGAGATGGCGCTGGAGTTTCAGCCCCATCTCATGATCGTGGACTGGATCATGCCGGGTATCTCCGGAATAGAACTGACCCGCGCTTTGCGCCAGACGAAGATCGGCCGCGGCGTCTACATCCTGATCATGACCAGCCTGGAGGCGGATGAACGCCTTATCGAGGCATTTGAGAACGGCGTCGATGATTTCATGAGCAAGCCGATCAATCCGCGCGTGCTGGCCGCGCGTCTGCGCGCAGGGCAGCGGGTCATCCGGTTGCAGCAGGAACTGGATCGGGACCGGGAGGAGATCCGCCGCTTCGCGGCAGAACTCGCGGTTTCCAATCGTCGGCTTCAGGAAGTGGCGCTGACGGATGCGCTCACCGGCTTTCCCAACCGGCGCTATGCAATCGAGCGGGTTCAACAGGAGTGGCAGGTTTCATCGCGTAACCGTCGGCCGTTGTCCGCGATGGTGATTGATGTCGATATGTTCAAGATGTACAACGATAGCCATGGGCATGATATCGGTGACGCGGTGCTCAAGCAGGTTGCGGGGGCTGTGAAGGGCGCTTTGCGGGCTCAGGATGTGGTGGCCAGGACAGGTGGGGACGAGTTCCTGGTGATTTGCCCGGATACCGGGCTGGACGCGGCCTTGGCCTGCGCCGAGAGAGTGCGGTTTGCTGTGGAAAACGCTCCACTGCTTCTTGAGGGGCGCCTTTTGAGTTCATCCGTGAGCATCGGCGTGGCGACCCGGGACAATGTGATGAAGGAGCCGGACTCCCTCATCAAACGGGCCGATCAGGCGCTCTATCTGGCGAAGAGTAAAGGGCGAAACTGCGTTATGACCGCTCAGGCATCGCGTCCGGGGCCCGTAGTTCCTCCATAAGAACGGTCAAAATGGGCTGTTGTGTAAGCTATTTTCTTACAATTATTTGCGCGATTCGTCTTACGTCAGAATCCGAAGCCCTCGGATGGAGAACTTTGCCGCTAGACGGCAGAATTTGCCGCATAGAAAAGCGGAAATCCGAGGAGATAAAGATGCGCGCCAGTGATATGCACGATGAAATCAGGGAACTCAACCTGGCCTACCTGATGCTCGCCCAGCAACTGCTGAGAGAGGACCGTGCGGCAGCTATTTTCCGCCTGGGCATTGGCGAGGATGTAGCCCAGGTTCTGGAAGGGCTCAGCTCTGCCCAGGTTCTCCGGATGGCCAGTTCAAACATGCTGCTGTGCCAGTTCCGCTTCAATGACACGATGCTCGTGGATCTGCTGTCTTCGCATGGCCGGGAGCGCGGTGCGGCGCATCTGCATGCGGCGATCCTGGCGGCGGGGCGTCCAGTCGAGAGCCTGGCCTGACTCCGGGAGGCCTGGAGGCGTCCATGCGCAACAAGAGCGTCCTGCAGGAAGCCCACGACATCCAGAAAGCGGTGGAGTTGATCGAACTCGGCGCGCGGATGCAGATGCTGGAGGCCGAGACGTCCTTGAGCCGGGAGAGGCTCCTGAAGCTCTATAAAGAAGTCAAAGGTGTCTCTCCGCCAAAAGGCATGCTGCCGTTCTCCACTGACTGGTTCATGTCGTGGCAGCCGAATATCCACGCCTCCTTGTTCATGGCGCTTTACCGGTTCGTCAGGGCGCATGCCAAGCTCAATGATCTGGATGCCATTGTCCAGGCGTATCGCCTGTACAACGAGCATATCCAGTCTTTCGAGATGGAGCAGGTCCTCAGTCTTACCCGCGCCTGGACCTTGATCCGGTTCTTCGATGCGAAGCTTCTTCAGTCGGCGCGATGTACATGTTGCGGAGGCGAGTTTGTCGCTCACGCCTTTGATCCCACCCACGAATACGTATGCGGCTTGTGCCATGTTCCATCCCGGGCCGGTAAGACACGCCGGGCTCAGGTGAACCTGGAGGCAGCCCCTCCCTGACCCTCCTCTTTCAACTCAAGAGGTTATGCCGCCGGTCTGATATCGGCGGTTTTTTTTTGTGCTCCGACCGCGCGCGAGGGGTTTCGGGTGCTCAAGTTTTTGCAGGCAGGGCCGATAGGCATCATGAAGAATAACGCGGGGTATGAGGCGTCTTTGGGGCGCATCCGCACACTGAGGTTTCGGCGATGTTTCTGATCATCGGCTACGTCATCATCCTTGCGGCATCGCTGGGGACTTATGCTGTTCACGGCAGCCTGGCTGCCCTGTGGGTGCCTACGGAGTACATTGCCATCGTGGGTCTCACCATTGGTGGCTTCGTGGCAGGCAACGGCCCTAAGGCCATCAAGGGGACGATTGCGGCGCTGCCCACCATTTTCAAGGGGTCTCCCTATAACAAGGCCTTCTACGTAGACGTGCTGTGCATGCTTTACGAGATCCTCGCGAAGGTTCGCAAGGAAGGTCTGATGTCCATCGAAGGGGATATCGAGAATCCGGAGGGGAGCCCGATACTGTCCAAGTATCCGGCGTTTGCGGCAGACCATCACGCGGTGGACTTCCTCTGCGATTACCTGCGCATGATGGTTGGTGGCAACCTCAACGCCTTTGAGATCGAGAACCTGATGGATGTGGAGATGGAAACACACCATCAGGAAGCGCACACGCCCGCCCACGTGGTCGCCAAGGTGGGTGATGCCGTACCAGCCTTCGGTATCGTTGTGGCGGTGATGGGGGTGGTGAACGTGATGGGCTCGGTGGGGCAGCCTCCGGCGGTCCTGGGCAAGATGATCGGGGGCGCTCTCGTGGGTACCTTCCTGGGTATCCTGATTTCCTATGGCTTTGTTGCCCCTGTGGCGGGTCAGCTCGAACAAAAGGTCGAGGAGGGCGGGAAGATCTATCAGTGCATGAAGGCCGTGTTGCTGGCCAGCATGAACGGATATGCGCCCCAGGTGGCTGTAGAGTTTGGTCGAAAGGTGCTGTTCTCTACGGATCGGCCGAGTTTTGCCGAGCTGGAAGAAGCGATCAAGAGCCGGAAGTGAGGCTCGTGATGAACACGCTGATCAACGGGGCTCGGGAGTGGAGCGCCTGTCATGAGTGACGACACCCAGCAGCCAATCGTCGTCAAGAAGATCAAGAAGGGTGGTGGCGGGGCCCATGGCGGCGCCTGGAAAATCGCCTATGCCGACTTCGTGACCGCGATGATGGCCTTCTTCCTCCTCATGTGGCTGCTTGGTTCCACCGCGCAGGGGGATCTGCAGGGCATTGCCGATTTCTTCAACTCTCCCCTCAAGGTGGCCATGAGCGGGGGCTCGGGCGCGGGTGATGCCACGAGTCCGATCATCGGTGGCGGGCAGGACTTGACCCGTTCGGTGGGGCAGGTCAAACGGGGCGACGTGGAAGGGCGCAAGTCCATCAATCTGGAGGCCGCCAAGGGCGCCACCAAGCCGGACGGTGAGGATGGCGCCGAAGTCAAGAAGGCCGAGGAGCGGCGCGAGCGGGCCAAGCTGGAAGACCTCAAGGGGCAGATCGAGGCCATCATAGAGGCGAGCCCCAGCCTGCGTCCGTTCAAGAACCAGCTGTTGCTGGACATCACGACGGAGGGTTTGCGCATCCAGATCGTGGATGAGCAGAACCGCCCCATGTTCGATTCGTCCAGTGCGAGCCTCAAACCCTATACGCAGGAGTTGCTGCGTGCGATCGGGGCGACTCTGAATGGCGTGGACAACCACGTCAGCCTGTCCGGGCATACCGATGCGACCCGCTATGCCGGCGGCGAGCGGGGCTTTTCCAATTGGGAGCTCTCCGCCAATCGCGCCAATGCCTCCCGTCGCGAGCTGGTGATGGGGGGGCTGGCCGAGGGCAAGATGGTCCGGGTTGTGGGCCTTGCGGATACGCAGCCGCTGGATCCGGCGAACCCCAACCTCCCCATCAACCGGCGAATCAGCATCGTGGTGCTCAACAAGCAGGCCGAGGCGGCGCTGCGGGGGGGGGATGCTAAGAAGCTGGATGTGAGTGCTGAGACCGGGCTTGAGGCTGGGGATGTGCGGGCTGGCCTCAAGGCTGGCGGACGTCTGGCCTCGCCAAACCATTAAAGAATGAATGTGCCTGTGACGATATGCTGTCCTGTGTTTTGGAACTGAACTCACCATGAGCAAGCCTTCCCGCTCGAAGATCATCGTATTGGGCCTGTGTTTGTCGGTCCTGGTGGGGCTGGGTGCGGCCTTCTTCCTGGAAGGCCGCATCGCGCTGGCGAGTGCCGTGACGGGTGTCAGCTTGGGCTGGGCGGTTTTGACCGTCTGGATCGGCGGCGGGGCTGGAAGTGCCGAGGCCGCTGCTGTCGTGACCTCCGAGCTGGAAACCTGGGACGCTGTCGAGGGGGTGTTGCGGGATTCGGCCGAGCAGGCCCGCAAGCAGCACGAATCGATCCGCGCCGAGGTCGAGCATGTGCAGACCATGCTGTCCGGGGCGATCGCCACCCTGACGGGCAGTTTTCACGGCATCCTGGCCGCGACCAATGCCCAGCAGTCCATTGCGGTGAGCCTGGCCCAGGATGATGACCCGCGCCAGGACGGGATGGGCTTCGACGAGTTCGTGGCAAATACCTCGAGCGTCATGCAGCGCGTTGTGGATAGCGTGATTATGAACAGCAAGCTCGGGATGGAGCTGGTCGAGCTGACTGATCGCATCTCGCGCAGGGCGGGGGAGGTGGAGGCCATCCTTGGTGAGATTGCCGGGATCGCCAAACAGACCAACCTGCTGGCACTCAACGCCGCCATCGAAGCGGCCCGGGCGGGTGAGGCCGGGCGTGGGTTTGCAGTGGTGGCGGACGAGGTGCGTGATCTGTCCACCCGTACCAGTCAGTTCAGTCAGCAGATTGCCCAAGTCATGAAGGGCATGCGTGAGGGGGTCAAGGGCACCGAGGACGCGATCGCCAAGCTGGCCTCAACCGACATGAACTTTGCCCTGGAATCCAAGCAGCAGGTGGAGCAGGTGCTGCACTCCATGGAAGGGCTGAATCAGCAGCGGGGTAGTGCCATTGTCCATCTCGGTGAGCATGCACGGGCAATGGACCTTGAGGTCAACCGCGCGGTAACCGCATTACAGTTTCAGGATCTCGTATCCCAGCTCATCGCCCACGTGGATCGGCGGGCTGATGGTCTGAGTCAGCTCATGGACGAGTTGGCTCAATTGTCCGGGGGAATCCGGCAGGCAGCGGCTGGCGGTGGCGCGGCCGGATTGCTGCGTGCAGTCGGTGCTGTCAGGCAGCAACTGGCCGTTCTTGACGAAAAAACCGGAGTCACTCCGGTCCGTCAGCAGGAAGTCTCGCACGGCGAGATCGATTTGTTTTAGTTTCAGAACCTTAGGATTATGACGATGGCCAAGACCGTACTCACCGTTGATGATTCTGCCTCGATTCGGCAGATGGTGTCTTTCACCCTGAAGAGCGCAGGCTACGAGGTGGTGGAGGCTGTGGATGGCATGGATGGCCTCGACAAGGCCAAGGCCCGCAACTGCAATCTGGTGCTGACCGACCAGAACATGCCCCGCATGGATGGTCTGTCCCTGATCAAGTCTCTCAGGGCCATGCCGGCCTACCGCAGTGTTCCCATCCTGATGCTGACGACTGAGTCGTCCGACGCCATGAAGTCCCAGGGGCGCGCGGCCGGAGCCACCGGCTGGCTGGTCAAGCCCTTTGATCCCCAGAAGCTGATCGAGGTCGTCAAAAAGGTCATCGGCTAAGGCCGGGCGGGCGTTTGCGCATCAGGGGAGACAGGCATGGCCATTGACATGAGCCAGTTCTACCAGGTGTTTTTCGAGGAGGCTGCAGAACACCTGGCGAGCATGGAGGCGCTGCTGCTGGCAATCGATCCAGGGGCGCCAGACCCGGAGGAGGTCAATGCCTTGTTCCGGGCGGCTCACTCCATCAAGGGGTCCAGTGGAACCTTCGGTTTCCAGGACATGATGGAGGTCACCCACATCCTGGAAACCATGCTGGACCGGGTGCGCAAAGGCGAAGCGCCGCTGACCGACGACATGGTCGACGCATCGCTGGTGGCCGGGGACGTGCTCAAGAATCTGCTGGCGGCCCACAAGGGTGAGGAGAGCGCGGACCGGGAGGCTGCAGAGGCCATCTGTCATCGCCTCGAGGCCTTGTGCCGAGCGCTTGATGCGCCAGCGGCCAGTGCCCCCGCGCCGGTGCCGCCTCCTGCCATGGCTTCTGCCGAGCTGGCAGATGCGCCGGCCGGGACGGGGTTCGATCTCCACTTCGTGCTGGCAGGGCCTTCCGATGGGTGGCGGGCTTCGCTGGCCAATCTCGTCACCGAGCTGCAGGGCTTCGGCTTGGTCGAGGTCGTGGCTGCGGCGCGTGAAGAGCATCCTGAATGTCATCTCCGGATTCTCTCGGACATTGCCGAAGAGCCTATCCATGGCGTTCTGGACTTTGTTGTGGATGGGGCCTCCCTCCGGATCGAGCCCCTGGCCCGCAAGGCAGACGTCGAGGAGGCCTACGGACTCTTTGATGATGTGGCGGTCGCCACCGACGCATGGCGCAGCAGTGATGACGCCTACGGGTTTTTCGATCCGCTTCCGGCCATTGCTCCTGCTGCCGTTGCCGCCGATGAGGCCTACGGCTTCTTCGATGAGAGCGAAGTTGCCAGCCTGCTTGCCCGGCAACAGGCGGCCGAACCCTACGGGTTCTTTACCGAGCTTCCCGCAGTCGAGGCGGCTCCGGCAGTGCCCGCCGTCGTCGTTCAGGAAGAGACGGCCTACGGTTTCTTCGAGCCCATCGTGGCGCCTCCGGCAGAGGTCCCGCAGGTGGCCGCTCCGGTGGTGGCGCACGTCGAGCCGGCCGTTCAGCCGGTCGCACCGCCTCCCAGGAAGCCGGCGCCCAAAGCCGCAGGTGCCGGGGACTCGGGGTCGATCCGGGTCAGCGTCGAGAAGGTGGATCAGATGATCAATCTGGTCGGCGAACTGGTGATCACCCAGGCCATGCTGACCCAGGCGGCCAGCAACGTGGACCCCGTGCTGTTCGAGCGGCTGATCAATGGGCTGGCCCAGCTCGAGAGAAATACCCGGGATCTGCAGGAGTCGGTCATGTCGATCCGCATGATGCCGATCTCCGTGGTGTTCAGCCGCTTCCCGCGGGTGGTGCGGGATCTCTCCCAGAAGCTCGGCAAGCACGTCGAATTGAAGACCATCGGCGAAACCACCGAGATGGACAAGAGCCTGGTCGAACGCATCACCGATCCGCTGACCCACTTGGTGCGCAACAGCCTGGATCACGGGCTCGAGACCCCCGAGAAGAGGCGGGCCGCCGGCAAGTCCGAGACGGGGACGATCACGCTCAGTGCCTACCATCAAAGCGGCAATATCGTCATCGAAGTGGGTGATGACGGCGCCGGCTTGAATCGCGCCCGCATTCTTTCCAAGGCCCGTGAGCGTGGAATGGCGGTCAGTGACACGATGAGCGATCAGGATGTCTGGCAACTGATCATGGAGCCGGGCTTCTCGACGGCCGACCAGGTGACCGAGGTGTCGGGGCGCGGCGTGGGCATGGATGTGGTCAAGAAGAACATCTCGGCCATGGGCGGGCGTATCGAGCTCGATTCCATGTCCGGTGTCGGCACCCGCATCACTGTCCGCCTGCCGCTGACTCTCGCGATCCTCGATGGGATGAGTGTGGGGGTAGGGCCGGAAACCTACATCATTCCCTTGGGCTATGTGATGGAATCCATGCAGCCGGAGCGCGGCATGATGAAGAGCGTCTCCGGTGTGGAGCGCCTGATCCAGGTGCGTGGTGAGTACCTGCCGGTCGTCTGCCTGCATGAGGTCTTCCGGATCCAGGGCGCCATCACCGACTGGTCGAGGGGCATCATGGTCGTGCTCGAGGCGGATGGGCAGAGTGCAGCCTTGTTCATCGATCAACTTATCGGCCAGCATCAGGTTGTCATCAAGAGCCTGGAGGCCAACTATCGGCGCGTGCCTGGCGTGGCGGGCGCCACCATCATGGGGGACGGTCGGGTGGCCTTGATCCTCGATGTCCCCATGCTCGTCGGGATGGCGCGCCGCGTGATGCCGGCTGCCGCCTGAAATACCCTTATTCGCTCGTCCCTTCGTGGGACTTAGGCCGCCTTCGGGCGGCTTTTTCTTTGTTTTTCGTTCGTCAGGAAGTGTGCTCCCCCGCCTTCAGAAAGCGCGCCGGGCGCCGTAAAGAACTCATTCCCAACGAGGAGCGTTGTCATGCTGCAGTCTGCCCAGGCCGCCACCGGTCAGGAATCGGAAGAGTCCGGCTTCGCCCAGGAACTCCTGACTTTTACCCTTGGTGCCGAGGAATACGCGATTGATATCCTCAAGGTGCAGGAGATTCGGGGTTATGACGCCGTCACGACCATCGCGAATGCCCCGAGCTTCATCAAGGGGGTGATCAATCTGCGCGGCACGATTGTTCCCATCGTGGATCTGCGTATCAAATTTGCCGTGGGCGCGGCCGAATATACCCCGTTCACCGTGGTGATCATTCTCAACATTGGTGGCCGCGTGGTTGGCATGGTGGTCGACGCCGTGTCTGACGTGATCTCCCTGAAGCCCGAGCAGATCCGGCCCGCGCCGGATTTCGCATCGTCGGTGGATACGGCATACATCATGGGGCTTGGGGCCTTGGGCGAACGCATGTTGATTGTTGTCGATATTGAACGCTTGATGTTGTCCAGTGAGATGGCCTTGGTGGACGAAGCCGCACAGTGAATAGAGGGGAATTGTGATGAGCGCCTTTTTCTCACCCGCGGCTCGCGTCATGAACCGTCTTTCCGTGCAGGGAAAACTGTTCCTGCTGGGCACGATCGCCATGGTGCCGGTGGTGGTGCTGGCTGCAATGCTGCTGGAAAGAGTCCAGGGCGACATCGCCTTCAGCCGCAAGGAAACCCTTACCGTGCCCCTCAGCGCACCGGCCCGGGAGTTGATGCACGCCGTCCAGGGGCACCGGGGGGTCGCCCAGAACGTCATCGGTGGCAATGCGGCTTTTGCTGCCCGCTTCGATGAGTTCAGGGCCACGGTGGACAAGGCCCTGAAGGCGGGGGACGCGGTGAATCGGGAGCAGGGCGAAAGCCTTGGAACCGCCGCCACCTGGGCTGCCATCCGTCAGGGATGGGCCGATGTGCAGGCCAGGGCGGTGACCCTGAGTGCTGCCGACAGCCTGCGTCTACACAGCGACTACATTGCAAGGATCCAGGAGTACATCACCAGCGTCGCCGACAAGACGAATGCAACCCTCGACCCCGAACTGGAAACCTATTACCTGATGGACCTGTTCGTGGCGCGCCTGCCGGTCCTCACCGAGGATGCCGGGCAGCTCCGCGCCCTTGGATCGGGGCTGGCGGCCCGTCGTCAGAGCACTGAAGCCGAACGGGTGACCATGCACGTCCTCCTCAACCGGATGGCAGAGGGGCGCACGGCTGTCGATGTGTCGGCCACCAAGGCCGGGAGCGAGAATGCAAGCCTGCGCGGGATGCTGGATGCGCCCAGGCAGAAGTTCGATGCCGAGGTCGGCGCACTGGCCGGTCTGGTGGAGGACAGCCTCCTGCGTGGCAGCGAGATCAATGTTCCTCCCAGCCAGGTGTTCGAGGCCGCCTCCCGTGCGGTGGATGCGACTTATGCGCTTCTGGATGTTGCAGCAGCAGAGTTCGATGCCCACCTGAAGGCCCGGCTGGCCAAGCTGGAGCAGGTCAGGGCGACCGCCATCGGGGTGATCGTGGTGTCCCTGCTGCTGGCCGGGTATCTCTTCCTGGGCTTCCGGCGCACCATGCTCGGCGGGATCGGCGAGATCCAGGCCGGTCTGCACCGCATGAGCGAGGGGCGGCTTGATGAGCCGGTCCGTGTGTCCTCCCGTGATGCGTTTGGTGAGATCGCGGAGTCGCTCAATGAGATGCAGGCGAGTCTGCTGGCCCGCCTCACGGCCGAGCACGAGACCGCGGCGGCGAATCAGCGCATCCGGAATGCGCTCGACCGTGCCTCCACCAACATCATGCTGGCCGACAATGATGGTCGTATCGTCTATTGCAATGAGGCCGTGCTGGCGATGATGGGCGCCGCCGAAGCGGATATCCGCAAGGACTTGCCCGAATTTCGCGTCGAGGGCCTGGTCGGTCGTAATTTCGACAGTTTCCACAAGAATCCGGCACATCAGCGGAACCTGCTGGGCAATCTCAAGGGCGAGCACAAGGCTTTGGTCAAGGTGGGAGGGCGTACCTTCTCACTGATTGCAACGCCCGTGCTCAATGAAAAGGGGCAGCGCCTGGGGTCGGTCGTCGAGTGGATGGACCGGACCAGCGAGGTCCAGGCAGAGGACGAGCTCCGTGCGCTTCTCCAGTCTGCTCTGTCGGGTGACTTTGCGCAGCGCCTGAACATGGATGGCAAGAGCGGGTTCTTTGCGGTCCTGGCCGAAGGTATGAACAAGCTGATGGGAATCGTCGCGACCAATCTTGAAGACATCGCCCGTGTTCTGAACGCGATAGCGCGGGGCGACCTGACGGAGAAGATCACAGCGGACTACGGCGGGACGTTCGGTCAGTTGAAGGACGACACGAACACGACGGTGGAGCGTCTGCGGGAGGTGGTGGGTCAGATCAAGGAGGCGTCGGAGTCGATCAACGTGGCGGCGCAGGAGATTTCGGCGGGGAACGCGGACCTGTCGTCGCGCACGGAAGAGCAGGCGAGCAGCCTGGAAGAGACGGCGAGCTCGATGGAGCAGCTCAACGCGACGGTGAAGCAGAACGCGGACAACGCGCGGCAGGCGAAGGAGCTTGCGGGTTCGAGCAACGAGGTGGCGGAGCAGGGCGGGGC
>NZ_JABBGA010000048.1 GCF_012927165.1 Zoogloea dura | reverse complement strand
GCGCTCCGAGTCGCCCTGACGCAAACGCATCAGGGCCTGGCGGTACTCGTGCATCTCGATACTCCTGCGGGCCACCGGCTTTCTCCTGCCAAACCCGGCAGGGTAGCGATGGACCGCTCAAGGTCGAGACGTCCGTCAGAGTGAGACTGGCTCCATTACGCCGATCCGGCGCTGGCGCCTATGTGCCGATCCGTGGGTGGCTCCATTACGCCGATCACGGAGTGGCTCCAATGTGCCGGTCACAAGGTGGCTCCATTGTGCCGATCATCAACTGGCTCCAATGTGCCGGTCGGTGACACGGCTCGAGCTGGCGAGGCAGGCAGTGGCGGAGGGCATCACCAAGCATCTGCAGTGCCTCGACGAGGAGATGGCCCGACTCAAGAAATCCATCCGGGATCACATCGACAACGCCCCTACCCTTCGGGAGAAGTACCGGCTGCTCGAGTCCGTTCCCGGCCTGGGTGAGCGCACTGCCTCCACGCTGCTCGCCTTCCTGGCCGAACCGGCACACCCTTCCAGCCCGCACACCATGGCGCCTGGTGGCAACCACCGGCTCTGTAGGGGCGACTGAAGTCGCCCTTCGCGCCTCAAATCGCTGCCAGACCCTTGATCAACGTCCGCGGGCGACTGAAGTCGCCCCTATACGGGAGCCGCGCCGCTGGCGCGAATCTGCTGAGGGCGTTGACGGGGATAACAGTATCTACATGGGCTGCAGAGTTCCCCGAGCCATCTGCCTCATACGACAGCGGGCTGGGCAGGTATCTGGCGATGGCTGAGGGACGCCTCGCCACTCCCGCCCCTGATCCTGCCGGCTTCGCGGCATCTGCCAGTCCTTTGCAGTGTCCTGGCGCAATCCCTGCCCCATATGAAAAGACCCTTCAATGACGTGCTGCAAGCGCTGCCGCACATCACAAAACCGCTGCCAGGCCTCTGGCAATCGTTGCGGGACGTCTGGCAATCACTGCGAGACGTCTGGCTACCGCTGCCAGACATCTGGCAATCACTGCGAGACGTCTGGCTGCCGCTGCCAGACATCTGGCAATCACTGCGAGACGTCTGGCTGCCGCTGCCAGACATCTGGCAATCACTGCGAGACGTCTGGCTGCCGCTGCCAGACATCTGGCAATCGCTGCGAGACGTCTGGCTGTCGTTGCCAGGCATCTCGCAGCGATTGCCAGAGGCGGAGAACCTACCCCCTGCCCTGCTTCTCCACCCACTCCACGATCCCCTCCACGCTGCGGAATTCGTCGCTGGCGCGGATGGGGATATGCGGGTGCCGCTCGGCCCACATGCGGGCGAGGGCGTTGCCGGGGCCGATTTCGAGGATGGCGTCGGGCTGGCGTTCGGCGATGGCGTCCTGGCAGGCGGTCCAGTCGAGGGGGTGGTCGATCTGGCGGGCGAGGGCTTGGAGGGCGGCCGGGCCTTGCCAGGCGGGGCGGCCGTCGATGGCGCTGAAGACGGGGGTGGTGAGCCGTTGGGCTTGGGGCTGGGGTTGGGCGTGAAGCCCGGGGTGGAGGCTGGCAAGGCGCCGGGCGAAGCGTTCTGCTGCTGCGGCGAGCCAGGGGGTGTGGGAGGGGGTGGTGACGCCCAGGCGGACGACGCGGGCGGCGCCGAGCTGTTCGGCTTGCCGGGCGGCGCGTTGCAGGCCAGGTTCGGGGCCGCCGAGGACGAGGTGGTCGGGGCCGTTGCGGATGGCGACGGCGAGGCCGCAGTCGGCGGCGAGGGCTTCGCTGCATGCGGCGGGCAGGCCGGCGATGGCCAGCAGGCCGGCGGGGGTGTCGATGCAGGCATCCATGGCGGCGGCGCGTTCGGCGCACAGGGCGATGCCCTCCTCTGCGCTGAAGCAGCCGGCGACGCAGCAGGCGGCCATTTCGCCGAGGGAGTAGCCGGCCACGGCGACGGGGCGCGGCAGGCGTTGGGCCAGTTGCTGCCACAGGGCGAGCTGGCTGGCGAAGATGAGGGGCTGGGCGATGCGGTTGGTCTGCAGCAGGGCCAGGGGCACGTCCGGCATCTGCCACACGTCGGGGATCCGGGCGGCCAGGGCCTGGGCTAGGGATTCAGTGAGGGACTCAGTGGGGGAGTCAGCGAGGGCGTCCGTGAGGGGCTCGGCCAGGGACTTGGCAATGGGCGGCGCCTGGCGCAGGGCCTCCAGGTGGGCGGGCTGCTGGTTACCCTGGCCGCTGAAGAGGATGGCGAGACGCATGGCGGGGCCTCAGAAAACGTGGAGATGCAGGGCGTCGAGAAAGAGGGTGACGCCGAGCAGGTCGGCGCTGCCGCCGGGGCTCAGGTTGCGGGCCACGAAGTCCTGGTGGATGGCGCGGGCGCGCGGCTCCCAGCCGCTTGCCAGCACGCCGCCGCGGGCCAGGAAGCCGGCGCAGACCTGGCGGGCGTGGGCGAGGCCCTCGGCGCCGCCGCGCCACAGCAGGTTGGTGTCGTCCAGGGCGGCCATCAGGGCAAACAGGGCCTGCACGGCGGCCTGCTCGGGGCTGGCGCCTTGGGCCAGCGCGCCGCGGTAGGCCGGCAGGCCGACATGCAGGGCGGCGGGGAAGCCGGCGGCGGCTTCGCCCCGGGCACCGCCGACGCCATGGCGGCGCAGCACTTCGGCGCCGTGGCTGGTGGCGTCGGGGCGCGCGGCGCCGAGGATCTCATCGCCCCAGCGGCAGCTCACGCCGGCGCAGACGGCCTCGGCGGTCAGGGTATGCCCGCCGGCCGCCAGAGCACCGGCCGAGGCGCACAGCAGGCCCAGGTTGAAGATGGCGCCCCGATGGGTGTTGATGCCGCCGGTGGCCGCCAGCATGCGCGCTTCGGCGCTGACGCCGAGCCGGCGCAGGGGTTCGAAGCCGGGCTCCACCATGCCCGCCGCGGCGATCTCCGGAAAATAGCTGCGCAGGGCTTGCAGGCTGCGCACGAAGGTGCGGAAGTCCATGTCCCGGTGGCTGCCGGAATCCTGCGGGCTGACCAGGCCAGGCTTGGGCGACAGGGCCACCTCCCGGTACAGGGCGGCGGTGGCCAGCTGGCCGAGGCGGCGGGCCACGGCGCCGAGGGGGGCATGGCCGGACGCCGGAGCGTCTGCAACCGCCGGATTCCCCTGCCGCGCCCACGCTTCAGACATGTGCATTGCTGGCCTCCCTCTCCCCTTCCCTCTCGTAGCGCGCCAGCAGGGCGTCGACGGCCAGCAGTTGCACGTCCGCCTCGCCCTTGACCAGCACCTGGGTGGTGTCCCCCGCCAGGGCGGCCCGCAGTTCCTTCCAGGCCACGGCGGCGCCGTCGGCAAAGCGGATCTCCCCGTCCAGGCCGCAGGGCAGCGCCGCCTCGGCTTCGGTCAGCGCGGCCAGGCAGTGCGGCAGGGCGTCCAGCGAGGCCACATTGCAGATCAGGTCCACGTCGGACAGCGCGTGGCGGTAGGCCTCGCCGCTGACGCATTCCCAGGCCAGGGAGCCATACACGCCGGCGCGCACCCCGGCCGCCTGCAGCACGGCGGCCAGCCTGGCCAGCGGCACGGCCCGAGCTTCATCCACGCAGGCCAGGCAGGCGGGGATGGCGAGGGGCGCTTCGACGCGCAGCACATCGGCGGCGGCCACCCGGCAGCCCAGGCGGCGGCGCCCTTCGGCGGCGGGCAGGGTCAGGCCGAGCAGCAGCCCGCCCCCATCGGCCGGCTGGCGGGCGGCCACCAGCGGGCGGCCCAGCGCCACCCAGGCCATCACCCGCGCCGCGAGCTGCGGGTCCGTCTGGTTGCACTGGAACTTGAAGACCGCGCCGGGGCGCAGATACACCCGGTCGTGACGCTGCATGGCGGCTTAACCGGCCGCCAGCACGGCGTCTACCACCGCCGCGCCGAGCATCCGCCCGCCCCGCTCGCGCCCGGCCAGCAGGCGCGTGTCGCCGTGGTCGACGCCGGCCAGGGCGGCGTCCAGCAGGGCCGCCGAGGCTTGCGGCCAGATCGCCGCGATGGCGCCCATGCGCTGGTAGTTCTCGGCCCCGGGGGCGAAGGTGGGCGAGCTGCCGGCCAGCTCCACCAGCCGCTCGTGGGGGATCTTGGTGACCCGCGCCATGGCCTTGAGGTCCATCACCCGCACCTGGGCGTCGGCCAGGGCGAAGGTCTGGTCGGCCATCAGCCCGAAGGACAAAAAGCCGCCACTCACCGCCTGGCCGGTGACCAGGGCGACGCTGCGGTGGCCCTGGCGGCGGGCCAGGTCCACACAGCGGGCCAGGTGGGCCAGGCTGCCGTTGAGGCACAGCAGCTCCTCGGCCCGGGACAGGGCCTGGCCGCTGGTATCCACCAGAAACACGATGGGCCGGCCGGGGTGCTGTTCGATCAGGTCGAGGAGGCGCCCGGCCAGGCCCAGGGCGATGTCGTGGCCGATGGCGGCCGCGTCGGTGGTGCCCAGCACCGCCACCGGGCCGTCGCCCGCCTGGGCGGTGCCGGCAATCAGCTTGCCCTCCACCGCCACCGCGTGGCCGGCGGGGAAAAGCGTGTCGAGAAGGCTGTGGAGGCTCATTGGGGCAGTCCTTTCTTGAGGTCGACCAGGCTGTCCCGGTCCATCAGCGGCACCTGGCCGGGCTCGGCCACACCCAGGGCGGCCCACACGTCCAGGCCGTCGCGCAGGCCGGCAAAGCGGGTGCGGCGGGTGCTCAGGCGGGCCTGCTCGGCGCGCAGCGCGGCCAGGGAGGGCACATCCTCCTGCCAGCCGGCCAGCAGCTGAGCGGCCACCCGGGAGAAGTCGGCGGCCTCGTCTTCGGCCAGGGCGGCGCAGTCGCCGGTGAGGTAGCGGTGCTTGCCGCCGGTGACGCGCCACACCAGGGCGCGGTCCTTGGAGTCGAACTCTTCCACGCCGGCCACGGTTTCGATGACTTCCGGGCCGGACAAGGCCAGGCGCCCCTCCTCCGACATGATGACGGCCGAGCACAGGCGGGTGACGATGCCCATGCCGCCGAAGGCGCCACAGCTGCCGCCCACCAGGGCCAGCACCGGCACGCCGGCGGCGCGGGTGTCGAGCACCGCCCGCATGATCTCGGAGATGGCGATCAGCCCGGCGTTGGCCTCGTGCAGGCGCACCCCGCCGGAGTCCGCCAGGAAGAGCACGGCGGCGGGCTTGTCGCGCTGGGCGCGCTTGAGCAGGCCGACGATCTTGGCGCCGTGGATCTCGCCCACCGCGCCGCCCATGAACTGGCCTTCCTGGGCGATCACCAGCACCTCGCGCCCGTCCAGGCGGCCGGCGCCGATGATCACGCCGTCGTCAAAGGCGCCGGGGATGTCGAGCACCGCCAGGTGGGGGCTGGGCTCGGAGGTTTCGGGGGGCAGGAATTCGCGGAAGCTGGCCGGGTCCAGCAGGGCCTGCAGGCGGGCCCGGGCGGTGGCCTCAAACCAGCTGCGGCGCAGGGTGAAGGGCTGCCGGGCGTTCATTGCGCACCTCCGGTGTAGTCGCCAAGGGCCTGGCTCAGGCGCAGGCTGACCACGGCGGGGGTGGCCCCCATGTCGTTGATGTCGATGCGGGTGCCGCCCACCGGGTGGCGCGCGGCGAACTCGGCGATCACCGCCTCCCAGATGCGCCCGAAGCCCCGCGCCGAGGTGCGGATGTGCACCTGGCAGGTGTCGGCCGGCTCGCCCGGGCGGATCAGGATCTCCAGGTTGCCGGAGCCCACCACCCCGCACAGGGCGGTGCCGGCGGCCGGGGTGGCGCTTGCGGCCTTGAATTGGAATTCGAGTTTTTCCATGTCGGTCACCAGTTGCGGAAGCGGGCCGGCGGGGCGTAGAGGCCGCCCGACCAGCGCACGAGGTCCTTGACGGAGCGGGCCGCGAGCAGGTCGCGGCTGGCCATGCGGGGGTCGATGCCCATGTCTTCGGGGCGGCGGATGATGCCCCGGTCGCGCAGGTTCTCGACCATGCGGCGGTCGCGGGCCATGCCCACCGGGGTGAAGCCGGCCACCCCGCGGATGGCCTGCTCGCGCTCTTCGGCCGTGCGGCACAGCAGCAGGTTGGCGATGCCCTCCTCGGTGACCACGTGGCTCACGTCGTCGCCGTAGATCATGATGGGCGGCAGGTCCATGCCCATGCTCTCCTTGAGCTTCCAGGCGTCCAGCTGCTCGACGAAGACCGGGGCCATGTGCTCGCGGAAGGTCTCCACCATCTGCACCACCAGCTTGCGGCCGCGGATGGCGTTGGCGCCGCCGGCCTCGCGCCCGGCCTTGAGCCAGGCGGCCGAGGCGTGGCGGCGGCCGTGGGGGTCGGAGCCCATGTTGGGGGCGCCGCCAAAGCCGGTGATGCGGCCCAGGGTGGCGGTGGAGCTGTTGCCGGCCAGGTCAATCTGCAGGGTGGAGCCGATGAACATGTCGCAGGCGTAGAGCCCGGCGGTCTGGCTGAAGGCGCGGTTGGAACGCATGCTGCCGTCGGCACCGGTGAAGAACACGTCGGAGCGGGCGGCGATGTAGTTCTCCATGCCCACCTCGGAACCGAAGCTGTGCACCGATTCGACACAGCCGGCCTCGATGGCCGGGATGAGGGTGGGATGGGGGTTGAGCGCCCAGTGGGTGCAGATCTTGCCCTTGAGGCCCAGATCGGCGGCGTAGGTGGGCAGCAGCAGCTCGATGGCGGCGGTGTCGAAGCCGATGCCGTGGTTGAGGCGCTTGACCTCGTATTCGGCGTAGATGCCCTTGATGGCCATCATGGCCATGAGCACCTGCACCTCGGTGATCTGCGCCGGGTCGCGGGTGAACAGGGGCTCGATGTAGTTGGGGCGCGGCGCGACGATGACGAAGTCCACCCAGTCGGCGGGCACGTCCACGCGGGGGAGGCTGTCCTTCAGCTCGTTCACCTGGGCGATGACGATGCCGCCCTTGAAGGCGGTGGCCTCGACGATGGCCGGGGTGTCTTCGGTGTTGGGGCCGGTGTACAGGTTGCCGGCGGCGTCGGCCGACTGGGCGGCGATCAGGCTCACCTTGGGGGTGAGGTCCATGAAGTAGCGGCCGAAGAGTTCCAGATAGGTGTGGATGGCGCCGATCTCGATCTGGCGGTCCTGCACCAGGCGGGCCAGGCGGCCGCCCTGGGGGCCCGAGAAGGAGAAGTCGAGGCGCCGCGCCAGCCCGCGCTCGAAGAGATCCACGTGGCTGGGCAGGGCCAGCACCGACTGCACCATGTGCAGGTCGTGCAGGCGTTCGGGTGAGCAGTCGGCCAGGGATTCGGCGAGGAAGTCGGCCTGCTTCTGGTTGTTGCCCTCGAGGCAGACCCGGTCGCCCGGCTCGATCACCGCCTCGAGCAGGTCCACCACGCGGGCGGCCGGCACGAGGCGCCCGAGGCCGATGGCAGCGGCCCGCTCGAGGCGGCGCTGGCGGCCCTGGCGGCGGGTGTCCCAGCCGCCAGGGCCGGAGGGATGGGGAGCGTTCATGATGTCTCCGTTGGATGAAGGACGTATCGGCTGGGTCGCCCTGCCCGCCCCTGCCGGCGTGGCAGGCGGGAGGGAAGCCCCCCGGCGGGGGCGGGTGGGCGAGCGGTGGCGGACGCGTTCAGCTGGCCGGGCCCATGATCACGTCGGGCAGCCAGGTGGCGATGCCGGGGAAGAGGCAGAGCAGGATCACCGCCACGAACATCAGCCCGACGAAGGGCATGACGCCCCAGATGATGTCCTTGAGCGGGATGTCCGGCGCCACGTTCTTGATGACGAAGATGTTGAGGCCCACCGGCGGGTGGATCAGGCCCATCTCCATGACCACGGTCATCACGATGCCGAACCAGATCATGTCGAAGCCGGCGGCCTTGAGCGGCGGCAGGACGATGGGGGCGGTCATCAGGATGATCGACACCGGCGGCAGGAAGAAGCCCAGCACGATCACGAAGACCAGGATGGCCGACAGCAGCACCCACTTGGAGAGGTGCATGGCGACGATCCACTCGGCGGCCGACTGGCTGATGTGCAGGTAGCTCATCACGTAGGAGTACAGCAATGACATGCCGATGATGAACATCAGCATGGTGGACTCCTTGAGGGTGCCGTTGAGGATGGGCTTGAGCTGCTGCGGACGCCACACGCCGTAGATCACGGCGATCAGCACCAGGGCCAGGATGCCGCCGAGGCCGGCGGTCTCCGACGGGGTGGCATAGCCGCCGTAGAGGGCCACCATGACGCCGATCAGCAGGATCACGAAGGGCAGCACGCGGGGCAGCATGCGGGTCTTGTCGGCGAGGGTGAGGTGCATCTCGTCCAGGTAGGCCGACTTGGTGCCGCCGCCCTTCCACACGTCGAGGGCCGCGTTGTATTCCTGCTTGTAGCGCCAGGCGGCGTAGCCGGCAAACAGGAAGACCAGCATCAGGCCCGGGAAGATGCCCGCCAGGAAGAGCCGCCCGAGGGACTGCTCGGCCGCCACCGCAAACAGGATCATGGTGATGGACGGGGGCAGCAGGATGCCCAGGGTGCCGCCGGCGGCGATGATGCCCGCCGCAAAGCCCGGCGAGTAGCCGCGGGCCCGCATCTCGGGGATGCCCGCCCCGCCGATGGCCGAGCAGGTGGCCGGGCTGGAGCCGGCCATCGCCGCGAACAGGGCGCAGGCAAACACGTTGGCGATGCCCAGGCCGCCCGGCACCTTGTGCATCCAGGCGTGGATGGCCGAGTACAGGTCGGCACCGGCGCGGGACTTGCCGATGGCCGCCCCCTTGAGGATGAACAGCGGGATGGACAGCAGGGTGATGTTGGCCATCTCCTCGAACACGTTCTGGGTGATCGTGTCGGTGGCGGCCCCGGGCATGAAGGCCAGCATGAAGATGACGGCGATGATGCCAAGGGCGAAGGCGATGGGGATGCCCGAGAACATCACCACCAGGGTGCCCAGGCCATACAGCATGCCGATGGAAGCTTCAGTCATGGTTACCCTCCTTGCGCACGCAGGCGGCGACGAATTGCAGCAGGATCTGCAGGGTCAGCAGGATCATCCCGAGGGTCATCAGGCTGTAGGGGATCCACAGTGGCGGGGCCCAGGCGGACGAGGTGGTCTGGCCATCGACCCAGGCTTCGTGCAGCAGCAGGATCGACTTCCACGAGAAGAAGGCGCAGAACAGGCCGGAGGCCAGGTCGCAGAGGGCCAGGCGCACCCGGTTCACCGCCGGGGGCAGCAGGCCGGCCAGGGCCTCGATGCCGATGTGGCCGCGCTGGGCCTGCACGTAGGCCGCACACATGAAGGTGGCCCCCACCAGCAGGAAGACCGACATCTCGTCCTGCCAGTCGGTGGGGATCTTCAGGAAGTAGCGCAGGAAGACGCTGCTGCACAGGATCAGGGACGCCGCCAGCAGCGCCCCCGACGACAGGAACATGATGACCGTGTTGATCATCTCCATGAGCCGGCCCAGGGCCCCGATCAGGCCGGTGGCCGGGATCTCCGGGGGCTTGGCCAGCCCCTCGATCTCGAATCCGTGGCTCATAGCGCTTGCTCCGCGAGCTTGAGCATGCGCGCGCAGCTCTCGTTCTTGCCGGCAAAGTCCTTCCAGGCGGTTTCACGGGCGATCGCCTGCCACTTCTTGACGGTGGCGTCCGACAGGTCGTAGGCCTTGCCGCCGGCCTTCTGATAGACGCTGACCACCTGCTGGTCGTCGGCCTTGGCGGCGTCGAGGGCAAACTGCTCCATCTCGGCCCCGATGGTCATCACCAGGTCCTGCTGGGCCTTGGGCAGGCGCTCGAAGACGGCGCGGGAGATCAGCAGCGGCTCGAACATGAACCAGTAGGTCTTGCCGCGGCCGGTGGTGAGGGCCTTGGCGACTTCTTCCAGGCGGAAGGAGATCAGGCTGGTGGAGGACGTCATCGCCGCGTCCAGGGCGCCGGTCTGCATGGCCGCGTAGATCTCGTTGGACGGCAGGGTCAGCACCGCCGAGCCGGCCGCCTTGAGCACCATGTCCATCTCGCGGCTGCCGCCGCGTACCTTGAGGCCCTTGGCGTCTTCCGGCTCGACGATGGGTTTGGTCCGGCTGGCCACACCGCCGGCCTGCCAGATCCAGCTCACCACGAACACGCCCTTGTCGGCCAGGATGTTGGCCAGAGCTTTGCCCACTTCGGCCTTCTTCCAGGCCACCGCCTTCTCATAAGAAGTGACGATGCCCGGCATCAGGCCCAGGTTGGTCTCGGGTACTTCGCCGCCGGCGTAGGACAGGGGCACCAGGCTCATGTCCAGGGCGCCCTTGCGCATGGAGCTGAACTGGGCGTTGGTCTTCATCAGCGAAGAGCCGGGATAGACGGTGCCCTTGAGGGCCCCGTTGGAGCGCTTGGCCAGTTCGGCGGAGAACTTGCGGCACAGGCGGTCGCGGAAATCCCCTTCGGTCAGGGTGCCACCGGGAAACTGGTGGGAAATCTTGAGTTCAGCAGCAGCCTGGGCAAACAGCTGGCCGGGATTGAGGGAGAGTGCGAGGGCGGGGGAAGCGGCCAATCCACGCAGGATCTGGCGTCGAATCTCGTTCATGGTATCTCCTCCATATGTGAACGAAGTGGGGTTGATCCACATCGGAAAGGAATCCGGTCCTGGTGTCGCCCTGCTTCAGCAAATACAACCAGACTCTTTTTGTATCCCTTAACCGATGTTGTGTATACAAGAATAGTTCAACTGGACACAAAGTCAAACGGTTTGTATAGTGAAATTGAACTGGAGAGCTGAACATGCAAGCACTGACCCCACCGCCGGTCCGCCTGTCGGAACAACTGGGCGAATCCATAGAAGAAAGGATCGTCACCGGCGTCTATCCCCCGGGGACGCGTCTCGATGAGCAGGAACTGGCGGAGAGCTTCGGCGTGTCGCGCACGCCGATCCGCGAGGCCCTGATCCAGCTGGCCTCCATCGGGCTTGTCGAGATCCGCCCGCGGCGGGGCGCGACGGTGCCCGAGATGGCCCCCGACCGGCTGTGCGAGATGTTCGAGGTGATGGCCGAGCTCGAAGCCATGTGCGGCCGCCTGGCCGCCCGGCGCATCCTGCCCGCCGAGCAGGCCCGCCTGCTGGAGGCCCACCAGGCCTGCGAGGCGGCCCGCCAGGCCGGCGACCCGGACCTGTACTACCAGCTCAACGAGGTCTTCCACCGGGCCATCTACGACGCCAGCCACAACGGCTTCCTGGCCGAGCAGGCCACCGCCCTGCACCGCCGCCTGCGCCCCTTCCGGCGCCTGCAGCTGCGCGTGCGCAACCGCATGAACACCTCCTTCTCGGAGCATGCGGCCATCGTGGAGGCCATCCTCGGCGGCGACAGCGAGAAGGCCGGCAGCGTGCTGCGCGCCCACGTCATCGTGCAGGGCGAACGCTTCACCGACCTGGTGGCCACCCTGCGCCAGATGCACAACCCGCCCGAAGCGGAGCTGGCCCAGGCGGGCACCTGAGCCCCTGAAGGGGCGAGCACCCAATCCCCTGAAAGGGCGGGCACCCAAGCCCCTGAGGGGCGGGCATCCAGGCCCCGGGGGTTGCCTCCTCCCGGCGTTCTGCCGTACCCCGATCATTGCAACCCCCAGAATGGGTGGCAATGCGCTTGCATGCAGACGTCAATCACCTATTGTTCCGGCATACCCCGCATTCCCATGACGTGTGCGGGGTTTTCCCATCAGCCCGGAGCACACCCATGATCCCCAAGCGCCTTACCCTCCTCGCCAGCCTGCTGGCGCTGGCCCTCCACGCCACGCCGTCACAGGCCCATGACGACGGACGGGATTGCACGCGCCAGCTGCCGATCTCCTTTGTGGAGATGCAGACGCCCAACCTGGTCTTCAACGCATCCGGGCAGATCGTCGCCAACGGCCTGCTGACGCTCAAGGGCAAGCTCAGGGTGCCCACCGACTGTCGCGAACGGCGCGGCCGCGGCGGGCTGCCGGCGGTGCTGATCCTGCACGGTTCTGCCGGCGTGGATGCCCGCGGCGACTTCCATGCCGAGGCCCTCAACGCGGCCGGCATCGCCACCCTCGAGATCGACATGTGGGAAGCCCGCGGCGTGGGCAGCGGCGCCAGCCGCCCTGCCCTGCCCGCCCTCACCTACGCCGACGCCTTCACCGCCCTGCGCTTCCTGAGCGCCCGCAGCGACATCGACCCGGCGCGCATCGGCGTGCTGGGCTTCTCCTGGGGTGCGGTCATCAGCATGGCCTCGGCCACCCAGAACGTGGCCACCGCGGTGGGCGGCAACCTGCGCTTCAAGGCGCATGCCGCCAATTACCCGATCTGCTACGCCTACAACAACCCGGCGATCCCCAACTCCGGCTTCGGCACGCCGGGCAGCAACCCCCTCACCGGCGCCCCCATCCTGGTGCAGGTCGGCAGCCAGGACGACTACGACCGGGCCAATTCCAGCGCCGACGGTTCGGCCCGCTGCATAGCCCTCAAGGCCAGCCTGCCGGCCGGCGAGCAGGCCGTGATGAACGTGGTGCGCCAGGACGGGGCCTACCACGGCTGGGACAGGCTGATGGTGCCGATCAAGGTCAACGACCCCTTCGGCCACCTGGGCGCAGACCGCTTCGACCCCTATGCCCGGGTGGAACTGCGCCCCGACGTGATCAAGGCCTACTCCTCACGCCAGCGGGTGGTGCGCTTCTTCGAGCGCAATCTGTAGGGCGCTTGCCGGAGCATGCAGCGGCCCCGGCATTCCGTCCGCCCGCTCAGAGCCCCTGCAGCACCCCGGCCTTGGAGAACAGCACCGGCGGCTTGCCCGCGCCGCCTGCGATCAGGGCGGTGAGGGGCTGGCGATCCGGCCGCTGGGTGGCGCTGAACTGCCTGCCGCCATCGGTGCTGAGCAGGCTCACGCCATCCAGTGCCGAGGCCATCACCTGGCCGCCGGCCCCAACCGAGAAGGCGGTGATCGAGCTGAGGCTGTCCACCTTCAGCGGCGCCCAATGGCCGCCGCCGTCCTCGCTGCGGTAAAGGGCGCCGCGCAGGCCGCCGACCAGCAGGCTGCCGTCCTCCAGCGCGATGCCCGCCCACAGCGAGCCCTTGTAGCCCGTATCCAGGTAGTCCCAGCTTGCACCGCCATCGCGGGAATGCACCACCCTGCCCTGCTCGGCCGCGATGAACAGCCCGCCCTTCGCGTCGGCGAACAGGCTGTAGAGGTTGCGGTCGGCCCGCTTGGCGCCGGGGGGTACCGGCAGGCTCACGTTCTGCCAGGTCTTGCCGCCATCGTCGGTACGCAGCAGCAGCGACCACAGCCCGCAGGCCCAGCCGTGCTGTGCGTCGGTGAACAACACGGAGAAGAGCGGCTGGTCCTTGTCCAGATCCTGGCGCTGCAGGGTCCAGGTCTCGCCGCCGTCGGTGGTGGCGAGGATCACCCCGCGGTGGCCCACCGCCCAGCCGTGCTTGGCGTCGGCGAAGCTCACCGCGTTGAGCATGGCCCGCACCGGCACCTGCCGGGCCTGGCGGAAGGTCTTGCCGCCGTCGTCGGAGAGGATGATGGTGCCGTGGTCGCCCACCGCCACCAGGCGGCTGCCGGCCCGGGTGGCGCCGAGCAGCATGGCCTGGTCGGCATGGGGGTTGGCGCGGGCGGCCTGGGTGGTGGCCGGGCTGGCCGTCTGGCCAGCGCCGGCCGGCAGGGCCAGGGTGGCGCCGAAGAGGGCCAGGATCAGCGCGTCCCGGCAGCGTCGGGTCGCGACAGCGGCCCGCGCGGAAGTCAGATCGTTCATCGCAGGTGCTCCGTTCAGTGATCGAGGATGCCGGGGGCCTTGACCGGGCCACGGCGCGGGAAGATCTTCTCCAGCCACACGGCCAGGGCCGGTAGCGCGGTCATCGCCATCACCAGGTTGACGATGAACATGAAGGCCAGCAGCTTGCCCATGTCGGCCTGGAACTTGAGGGCGGAGAAGGCCCAGGTGGCCACCCCCACCGCCAGGGTGATCGCCGTGAAGATGGTGGCCATGCCCACTTCCATGATGGCGTGCTCCACCGCCTTGACGATGGGCTGGCCGTGGGCCAGGTGGTACTGCAGCCGGTTGTAGATGTAGAAGGCGTAATCCACGCCGATGCCCACCGCCAGCACCATCACCGGCAGGGTCGCCACGGTGAGGCCGATGGACAGCTCCTTCATGAACCAGTAACCGATGAAGGTGCCCACGGTGAGGGGCAGGCAGCAGGCGATCACGGCCCGGAAGTCGCGATACACCATGAATACCAGCAGCACGATGGCGGCGTACACATAGAGCATCATCGGCAGCTCGCTGATCTCCACCTCGTCGTTCACCGCCGCCAGCACGCCGGCGTTGCCCGCGGCGAGGCGGATGCTGACGCCCTCCAGGGTCTCGGCAGCGCGGAAGGCCTTCACTTGGTCGATGACCCGGTTGATGGTGGCGGCCTTGTGGTCGGTGAGGAAGAGATGCACGGCGGTCATGCTGCAGTCCTTGCGCATGTAGCCGCGCATGCGCCCCACCTCGACGGCCAGGCCGGAGTAGTTGCCCGGGTCGGAGGGCACCACGTTCATCTTCGGGTTGCCCTCGTT
>NZ_JABBGA010000047.1 GCF_012927165.1 Zoogloea dura | reverse complement strand
GATCACCTGCGCATGGCCAAGGACCTGGGGGTCAACACCATCCGCGTGGCCACCCACTGCACCGAGGCCGATGTGTCCGAACAGCACATCACCCTGGCCAGGAAGCTCGACATGGACACCGTCGGTTTCCTGATGATGAGCCACATGAACAGCCCCGAAGGGCTGGTCACCCAGGCCAAGCTGATGGAAAGCTACGGCGCCAACTGCATCTACGTCACCGACTCGGCCGGCCACCTGCTGCCCGACGGCGTGAAGGCGCGCCTGAGCGCGGTGCGCGCGGCCCTCAAGCCGGAGACCGAGCTGGGCTTCCACGGCCACCACAACCTGGCCATGGGCGTGGCCAACAGCATCGCCGCCATCGAAGTAGGCGCCACGCGCATCGACGCGGCCGCCGCCGGCCTCGGCGCCGGGGCCGGCAACACCCCGATGGAAGTGCTGATCGCCGTGTGCAGCCTGATGGGCATCGAGACCGGGGTGGATGTGGCCAAGATCACCGACGTGGCCGAAGACCTGGTGATCCCGATCATGGACTTCCCGATCCGTATCGACCGCGACGCCCTCACGCTCGGCTACGCCGGCGTGTATGGCTCCTTCCTGCTCTTTGCCAAGCGCGCCTCGGTGAAGTACGGCATCCCGGCCCGCGACATCCTGGTCGAACTCGGCCGCCGCGGCATGGTGGGTGGGCAGGAGGACATGATCGAGGATACGGCCATCACCATGGCGCGGGCGCGGGGCCTGAGCGTATGAGCAAGGAGAGCAGCATGGAACTGCAGGACAAGGTCGTCATCGTCACTGGTGGCGGCAGCGGCATGGGCCGCGACGCCTGTCTGGCCCTGGCCCGGGCTGGCGCCCGGGTGGTGCTGGGCAACCGCCGCCAGGCCGAGGGCGAGGCGCTGGTGAAGGCCATCGGCGCGGCGGGTGGCACGGCCCTCTTCCGTGCCACCGACGTGTCGAAGCCGGCCGATTGCGCGGCCCTGGTGGCCCTGGCCACCGACCGCTTCGGCCGCCTCGACGGGGCCTTCAACAATGCCGGCCTGCAGCGCGAGTTCAACGACATCCACGCCACCCCCGACGAGGACATTGCCGACGTGATCGACATCAACCTCAAGGGCATCCTGTACATGATGAAGTACGAAGCCGCCGCCATGCTGGCCAGCGGCGGCGGCAGCATCGTGAACAACAGCTCGATCTTCGGCCTCAAGGCCATGCCGCGGCTGGCCTACTACGTGGCGGCCAAGCACGGCATCGTCGGTGCCACCCGGGCCGTGGCCCTCGACTACGCCGACCGCGGCATCCGCGTCAATGCGGTGTGCCCGGGCCCGATCAAGACCCCCAGCTACGACCGGGTCACCGGCGGCGACGACGAGATGTACTCCGGCGGCGTGCCCATGCACCGCATCGGCGCCCCCGGCGAGGTCAGCGCGGCGGTGCTGTGGCTGTTGTCGGACCGGGCCTCCTACGTCACCGGCGTGGCCCTGCCGGTGGATGGTGGCATGGCAGCCGCCTGAGCCCAGCTCTTCCAGCCCTTCCAGCCCTTCCATCACGCAGCGCATCCACCCCCAGGAGACGGAACCATGCAGAAGAAGCGCGTCAAGATGATCTTCCCGGTGCCCATGAGCGAGGCCACCCGCCCCCTCGTGGAATCCCAGTTGCCGCCGGGCATCCAGCGCCCGGACATCGAGGTGGCCTTCGTCGGCGCCGGCAGCACCATCACCCTGGCCGACAGCTATTACGACATGGCCCTGATGGAGCTGTCGGTGATCCAGGCCGGCCTGCAGGCCGAGGCCGAGGGCTTCGACGCGGTGTGCATCAACACGGTGAGCGATTCGGGCCTGGCCGCCCTGCGTTCGCGCCTGTCCATCCCGGTGCTGTCACCCGGCCAGAGCGCCTTCCACCTGGCCGCGATGATGGGCCACAAGTTCTCCATCCTGACCATGTGGGAGCGCTGGCTGCCGCTGTATCGCAAGGGGCTCAAGGAGTACGGCCTGGAATCCCGCCTCGCCTCGATCCGCTCGATCGAGGTCCGCCCGGACACCGAAGCCCTGCTCGCCGGCAAGGAGGACGTGGTCTTCGCCAGGCTGGAAGCCGCCGCCCGCCTGGCCATCGAAGAAGACGGCGCCGACGTGATCGTGCTCGGCTCCACCACCATGCACCAGTCCCACGCCTGGCTGGCCGAACGCCTGCCGGTGCCGGTGCTGAACCCGGGCGTGGTGGCCTACAAGCTGTGCGAGCTGTTCCTGGACCTGGGCCTGTGCCACAGCAAGAAGGCCTACCCTTCGCCGGAAAGCCTGAAGGACGGCGCCTTCCTGGCGGGGCCCTGAAGCAACGGGGTGGCGGAAGCCGCCCCGGCCCTCACCCCAGCCTCCACTCCCCCCTCAACCGTTGAGCATCTCCGGCGGGAAGCCGGTGCGCAGGGCCCCCCAGTGGCGGCCGCCGATGCGGATCGGCACCGAGATCTCGCACAGGCACTCGCCGGTGTCCCGCATATAGGTCTGCAGCAGGAAGCTCTGCTGGTTGCGGGCACTGCGCAGCCCGGCGGGATCATCGAAGATCCGCTTGTCGCGGCTCGTCACCAGATCCTTGGTCCGGTCGCCGGTGGGTGGCAGCGAGAAGCGGCGCATGTGGGTGGGCATATAACCCCGGTTGTCACAGGCGCAGCACAGGGTCACTCCCTGGGCATGCCGGGTGATGTGTTCGAAGATCTCCTGCATATCCTTCTCCACCGCCTGGTCGTAGCTGGTGTGGTACTTCTTCGGCTCCGTCCCGGGGATCAGGCGATAGTTCTGGTCGAACAGATCCAGGCCCCTGGAGGCCTGGCCTTCGAGGTACTGGGTCAGCTCCGCCGCCACCTCGAGGCAGCCATCCAGGATGCGGTCGAAGGTGCTGCCGTCGATGCGGAAGCGCGAGCCCAGCTCGTGGAGCCTCTCGGTATGGTCGCGCAGGCTGTTGGCGGCCCGCTCGGATTCCGCCATCTGGGCGCTGACCTGCTCGCTGAGCTGGCGGATGCGCTCGGTTTCGGCATAGGCCTGCTCGTTGGTATCACGGATATGCAGCACCGCGTCCGCCACCTGCTGCAAGGCATGCCCGGACTGCTCCAGCTCGCCCACCATCTCGCCGAAGTCGGTGGCCGAACGGGCCACCGCCTCGGCTGCAGAGGATGAATCGGCCTGGATGCGGACCATGTGGCTCTGGGTGTCGGCCACCAGCTCGAGCATGGTGCCGGTGCTCGCCGAAATGGTCTGGGTGGCCTGCTTGACCTTCTCGGCCAGCTTGCGCACCTCGTCGGCCACCACCGCAAAACCACGCCCGGCCTCACCGGCGCGGGCCGCCTCGATGGCCGCATTGAGGGCCAGCAGATTGGTCTGATCCGAGATCTCGTTGATCAGCTGGCCGATGTCGCGGACCTGCCGGGAATGATCGCTCAACTCGCCGACGGTACTGGAGAAGCCCTGGAAGTCGCCGGTGATGCGCCGGATGATGTCCACCACCGACTGCAGGTCGGCCTGGGAACGCTTCACCGAGGCGAGGTTCTGATCGGTGCTCTGGTGAATGCTGACCGCGTTGCCGGCCACCTGCTCCACCGAGCCGCGGGCATCGCGGCTGGCCTCGAAGAGGACGATGGCGGTCTTGTGCTGCTCGTCGGCCATCATGGCGGTCTGATGCACCGCGCGGGCCAGGCGGGCGCTGTCGAGGGCCGCCGAATTGCCCACCTGACGCAGGTCGCCCATCAGCCCGCGGGCCTGGCCGCGCAGAGCCTCGCCCAGGGATGCGCCACGGGCCGGCGTCCACGACTGAGCCAGGTCGATGCGCTGCCCGCCGATGGGCTCTGCCACCACGGCCACCTCCGCAGCCTGGCGGCGGCTGGCCCACCCATGCCAGCCCAGCAGGCCACCGGCCAGGGCCGTGAGGGCACTGGCGGCCAAGGCGAAGGCGGAGCCGCCCCCCTCGTACAGCTGCAACACCAGGGCAATGCTCAGGAGCAGGAGCGCGGCGGGCACGAGCCCGGACGGGACTGGCGGATTAACACCTTCGGACATGAATAGAACCTCTGGATCGGCCAATAAAATGGTCCGATCACTAACGTCCGCCCGCCGGGAATCTTTAAAATTTGTATCGCAACGCCTGCGACACGCCCCGGGATCTCAAAAGATCCGGGCCACATCCTGGAAGACAGGCCTCGCCACGGACATGGCCTCGACCACGTTGTCCAGCAGCACCCCGGCCACCCGCCCCTCGATGCGCCCCTGGCGGACCAGTGCCTCGATGAAGCCGCTGACCTGCGCCCCACTCAGCCCCTGGCGATAAGGCCGCTCCTGCACCATGGCCTGGAAGATGTCGGCCACCCGCAGGATCCGCGCCTCCAGGGGCAGGGCGCTCCCCTCAAGGTGAAAGGGATAGCCATTGCCGCCGGGCTCTTCGTGATGCCAGGCGGCCCAAGGCGCAATCTCATCCTCAAAGCCGTCGATGTTGCGCAGGATCTGGAAGGTCTCGAAGCTGTGGGTGTTGATGATGCGGCGCTCCCGCTCATCCAGCGCCGACGGCTTGTCGAGGATCTCGTCGGGCACCCGCAGCTTGCCCAGGTCGTGGAGCAGGCCGGCGATCTCCAGCTTGTCGCAGTTCTCCGGGCTCACCTCCAGGCGCTCGGCCAGGTAACGGGCAAGGCGCGACACGCCAAGGGAGTGCTCGGCCGTGAACGGACTCTTGGCATCGACGATGCGCGCGAAGATCACCGCCAGCTGGCGCAGCTCGGCCATGCTCGCCGGCCAGCTGCAGCTGCGGCCACGGCGCTCCAGCAGGCAAGCCTGCACGGCCCGCGGCTCGAGGGACAGCCAGAAGGCCTCGGTCCGCGACGCCTCCAGAAACACCGCCACCCAGTCGGGATGGAAATAACTGCCCGCGTGCCCGGCGATGGTGGCGCGGATGCCGGCGGTCGCATCGAGGAGGGTGTTATCGGCGTAATGGGAGGCCGACAAGGCATCCACCCGGTCCACCAGGAAGATCAGGTTGGCCTGGCGGGCCAGCTTGGGTGCCACATCCAGGTGCTGCAGGTCTTCCCAGCGGGTGTGGTGGTAGCGCACCGGCAAGGCCATCGCAGCCAGAGGCGGAAAACCCGCCAGCAAGGCATCGCCCACCTGGCAATGGACCTGCGAGCCCTCCCAGTCGAACAGCTCCACGAGATGGGCATGGGTGCGGGTCGAAGACACCCCAATATCGTGGAGCAGCCCAAGATCGAACAGGAAGTCGGCCTCGTCCTCCGGCAGGCCGGCAACCCGGGCACAGGCGGCCGCCATGATGCCCACGCGCTTGCCGTGGGCCACATCATCGACCCCCACCAGGTCGAGGGCATCGGACAAGGCATGGATCACATGACGCAGATCGGCGTTGATACTCATGGCGGCACCTTCCTGGGGAAGCAGCGGGACACGGACGGCATGACAGGGATAACGTCCCCCGTAGCGCCGGCTGAAGCCGCTTTCAGCGGGCCCGCCATTCCGTCGGCGTGAAACCCGTCTCCTGGCGGAACATGTAGGCAAAGGCCGATGGCGAGGCATAGCCCAGCTCCAGGGCAATATCGGTGACGCTGCGCCCGCCGCCCAGCCATTCGATGGCCCGGAACAAGCGCAGGCGCTGGCGCCATTCGCGCAGGCCGAGCCCGGTCTCCTTCTCGAAGCGGCGCGCCAGGGTCCGCCCCGAGGCGCCCAGCTCGGCGCCCCACTCCTCTGCCCCCCGCGGGTCGGCCGGGCTGCCGTAGAGCGTCTCGCAGACCTTGCGCAGCATGGCGCTGCGCGGCCATGGCAGGTGAAAATCGAGCACCGCGAGGCGTGGCAGCTGGGCCAGGATCAGCCCGTTCACCTGCCCGATGTAGGCCTCGTCCTCGGTGCCCTGCCGGCTGATGTCCACCAGCTCGACGATCAGCGCCCGCAGCAGCGGCGTCACCGCCAGCGCGGTACAGCGTGAAGGCATGCCCAGGCCCGGCAGGTCGGCCACGTAGAGATTGCGGAAGTCGGCCCCGTGCAGCGCCCCGGTGGTGTGGAGCAGCCCGGTCGGCACCCAGATCGCCTGCTCGGGGGTGATCACATGCCAGCTGTCCTCGACCGTCACCACCAGGGTGCCCGAGGTGGCATACACGAACTGGTTCCAGCGATGGCTGTGGAAGGGAAAGATGTGGCGGGCCGGCAGGCTCTGGGAGCGCAACACCACCGGGCGCGGCAGCGCGTCCATCTCGGGCACCTCCACCGAGGTCCAGCCTGCCTCAAAATCCATGGCCACCATCCTGTCGTTTCATCGACATCGATAGTCGCCCTGTCGAAGGCAGGCCGTCAACGCAGCCCGTAGCATGCATCTCACAATAACCATACGAGAGAACAGCATGCACGCGTCGTCCACCGCCCTGCCCGCCGCCACGGCCGGCGAGCGCTACCGGGTCATCTTTGCCGGCATCTGCGCCCTGATCCTCACCGTCGGCCTGGCCCGCTTTGCCTACACCCCGCTGCTGCCCATCATGCGTGGCGAGGCCGGCCTCAGCGACCTGGCCGGCGGCTGGCTGGCCACCTTCAACTACGCCGGCTACATCACCGGCGCCATCGCCGCGGCCACCATCAGCGACCTGGGCCGCAAGTTCGTGCTGTACCGCTGGGGCCTGGTGGTGGCAGTGGCCAGCACCGCCGCCATGGGGCTGACCCAGGACCTCAACCTGTGGGTGGCCCTGCGCTTCGTCTCCGGCCTGTCCAGCACCGCTGGCCTGCTCATCGCCTCCGGCCTGGTGCTCAACTGGCTGATCCGCCATGGCCACAAGCCGGAGCTGGGCCTGCACTTCGCCGGCATCGGCCTGGGCATCGTGGTGTCGGGCCTGGCAGTGGCCGCGATGGTCGGCCACCTGGCCTGGGACGGCCAGTGGATCGGCCTGGGCATCCTCGGCGTGCTGTTCTTCCTGCCCGCCTGGCTGTGGCTGCCGGCCCCCGCGGCAGTGCATGCCCAGGGCGCCAGGGCCCTGCCGCCGCCGCCCTCCAGGCGCTGGATGCAGCTCTTCATCGCCGCCTACTTCTGCGCCGGCTTCGGCTATGTGATCAGCGCCACCTTCATCATCGCCATTGTCGAGAAGCTGCCCCTGCTGGCCGGCAAGGGCGGCTGGGTGTGGGTCATCGTCGGCCTCGCCGCCGCGCCCTCCTGCTTTCTATGGGACCGCATCTCCTCCGCCTGGGGGCAGATCCCGGCCCTGCTGCTGGCCTACGGCCTGCAGATCGTCTCGATCCTGCTGCCGGCCCTGTCCGACGGCACCGGCGCCAACCTGGCCAGCGCGGTGCTGTATGGCGGCACCTTCGTCGGCATTGTCAGCCTGACCCTGTCGATCATCGGCCGCTGCTTCCCGGCCAACCCGGCCAAGGCGATGGCCCGCCTCACCCTGAGCTACGGCGTGGCGCAGATCGTCGCTCCCGCCATGGCCGGCTACATCGCCACCGCCACCGGCAGCTACCAGGGCGCGCTGTTCGTGGCTGCCGCGGTGATGCTGGCGGGCATGGCCTTCCTGCTGGCGGTGGGGCGTCAGGAGAGTCGGCAGCAACAGCACCCCCCCCGGTAAAGGGGGGTCGTGCGGGCGGCGCCCCTGATTACGCAATCACCAGCGTCACATCAATGTTGCCGCGGGTGGCATTGGAGTACGGGCAGACGATGTGGGCCTTGTCCACCAGGGCCCTGGCCTGATCCGCCGGCACACCGGGCAGGCTGATGGTCAGCTCCACCTGGATGCCGAAGCCGGTGGGAATGGCGCCGATGCCAACCTTGCCAGTGATCTGCGCATCGGCGGGCAGGGCCACCTTGCCCTGGGCCGCCACAAACTTGAGCGCCCCCAGGAAGCAGGCCGAATAGCCCGCCGCAAACAACTGCTCCGGATTGGTGCCCGGGCCGCCGGCACCACCCAGCTCGCGCGGGGTGGA
Organism: Zoogloea dura; assembly: GCF_012927165.1. Classification (GTDB taxonomy): domain Bacteria; phylum Pseudomonadota; class Gammaproteobacteria; order Burkholderiales; family Rhodocyclaceae; genus Zoogloea; species Zoogloea dura. Next base: position 7,883 of record NZ_JABBGA010000047.1, on the reverse strand, counting down.
CAACTGCACGTCCAGCACCTTGTCGGAAGAAACGGCACGGCCTTCACGACCGCCGGTGGCCACCGCTTCGGCGGTGTAGAGGATCTTTTCGATGGACATGGATGACTCCTTGATCTGATTGAGCGTTGCAGTAAAAGCCGGTTGGCAGGACGTACTTTACCCACCGACCCCATACGCATTGCTACAATAAATCTCGAAAACACCACCAAGAGTATCAAACATGACCGATCGCCTGGCGGCACTGCTGGATCACTTCGCCATCACCGCCCGGGTCTTTCACAGCGGCGCCCTGTGCGGCATCAACGACCTGCCGGGTGACGGGGACACCGGCCAGCTGCACCTGATACGCCAGGGCGCGGTGGATGTCCTGCACGGCGGCGTGCTGGCAGCCCGCATCAGTGAGCCCTCCCTGCTGCTCTACCCGCTGCCCATGGCCCACCGCTTCGTCACCGACGCAGCCCATGGCGCCGACTTCGCCTGCGCCAGGCTGCGCTTCGAAGGCGGCCCGGCCAACCCCCTTGCCGCCGCCCTGCCCCCCTTCCTGCACCTGCCCCTCAGCGCACTGCAGGGCGCAGGCCCCGTCCTCGAACTGCTCTTCGCGGAAGCCTCCGCCCGCCACTGCGGACGCGAAGCCATGCTGGACCGGCTCTTCGAGGTGGTGTTGATCCAGGTGCTGCGCCAGCTCATGGAAGCCGGCCAGATCCAGGTCGGCATGCTGGCCGGGCTGGCCCACCCCCGCCTGCGCCTGGCCCTGGTGGCCATGCACGACGACCCGGCCCGCGACTGGTCCCTCGACGCCCTGGCCGAAACCGCCGGCATGTCCCGCAGCGTGTTTGCCAACACCTTCCGCGAGCGGGTCGGCAGCACCCCGCTGGCCTATCTCCAGGCCTGGCGCATCAGCCTCGCCCAGCGCGCCCTGCGCCAGGGCCGTTCGCTCAAATGGGTCTCGGCCAGCGTGGGCTATGGCAGCGAAGCCGCCTTCTCCCGGGCGTTCAAGGCCTGCAACGGCGTGTCACCCCGCCAGTGGCTGGCCAGCCGGGAATAGGGGCGACATCAGCCGTTCGTGACGATCACCCGGCCCTGCGTGGCTTCGGTGAGGCGTTGGGCGAGCGCATGGCGGGCCGGGTCGTCGCCGTGGATCAGGCGGACTTCCCGGGGCCAGCGGCGCATGCGGGTGATGAAGCGGACCAGATCGTTCTGGTCCGCGTGGGCGGAATAGCCGCTCAGGGAATGGATGCCGGCGCGGATCTCGTAGCGTTCGCCGTCGAGCACCACATAGCCCCCCTTAGGCCCGAAGTCCTGGATGACGCTGCCCGGCGTGCCGCGGGCCTGGTAGCCCACAAACAGCACATCGTGGCGCGGGTCGTGGAGCATGGCCTTGAGATAGTGGGTGACCCGCCCGCCGGCACACATGCCGCTGGCGGCGATCACCACCGCCGGCTCGCCGCTGCGGGCCAGGCGCCGCACATTGGCCTCGTGGTCGGCATGGCCTTCGATGGCCACCAGTTGGTCGAAGCCCAGCGGCCGCCGCCCGGCCCGCACCCGCGCCAGAGCCTCGGCGTCCCAGTAAGGCTGCAGCTCCCGGTACAACTCGGTGAAGCGCTCGGCCAGGGGTGAATCAAGGTAGAAGCGCAGGCGCGCCCACTGCGCCGCGTGGCGCCCCGGCCGCTGGCGCTGGCGGTAGAGGATGTCCTCGAACTCATACAACAGCTCCTGGGTGCGCCCGATGCTGAAGGCCGGGATGATCACCGTGCCGCCATTGCCCAGCGCCTTCTCCACCACCGCCTGCAGCCGCTCCCGGCGGGTGCTGCGCGTGTCGTGCATGCGGTCGCCGTAGGTGCTCTCCAGCACCACCACATCGGCCGCCCAGGGCGACTGCGGCGCCGGCAGCAAGGGCGCGTAAGGCGCCCCCAGATCCCCGGAGAACACCACCCGCAGGGATTCGCCATCCGGCCGCCTTAGATCGCACTCCACATAGGCCGCCCCCAGGATGTGCCCGGCCCGCTGCAGGCGGATCCGGCAGCGCCCGCCCGGCCCTTCATACACGGTCTGCCAGGTCTTCCACGGCAGGGGCCGCAGACGCGACTCCACCATCTGCAGGTAGCGCTCCACCAGGCGGGCGTTTCGCGTCACCCCCATGGCAAAGGCATCTGCCAGCACCGCCGGCAGCAGGCGCGCCGACGGCTCGCTGCAGAAGATCGGCCCATGAAAGCCCGCCGCCATCAACCACGGCAGCCGCCCCACGTGATCCACATGCACATGCGTGAGCACCAGCGCCCGCACCCGGTCGACCGGAAAGGTGTATTCCAGGTCGTGCGCGCCCGTCATGCCGTCCGGCGACGTCTCCGCCCCCTGGAACAAACCGCAGTCGACCATCAGGCTGTAGGTGTCATCCATGAAGAACTGATGACACGACCCTGTGACGCCCTTGAAGGCGCCGTGATGAATGATGTGAGCGTCCATGGAGGCAAAGTGTAATTGCCATTCGCATAACCAAGCAACCCACAATGGGCACTCCATCTGCCGGGGCGTCCGGGCGCCGGCCCTGTAAAACCCGGCCCGTTCCCCCTTTCAGACCAGAGTTGCCAAATCCCTCACACCCGCACCAGGCCTCGCTCTCCGGCCTGTGACTTTATTGGCCGGCCACGCTTCCGAGAAACGGTAATTTACAAACCAGCCCCAAGGACATCTCATTACCCTTACTTCTTCGACATCCAGCCCATGAAAAAACTTGCCCTGCTCGCCGCCACCGCCCTCCTGACCACCACCGCCCACGCCGGCATCACCCAGGTGTTCAACGTAGGCGCCCTTGGCTCCGGCCCGCTCAAGGTCGAGAATTTTGAAGACGGCACCTTTGTCTCCGGCATCAGCTTCACCGCCCCCAACGGTATCCAGCGCATGAGCAGCAGCTCGGCCAGCGGCGGCGTCACCACCTCCGGCACCATGGGCCTCACCACCAACATGTACGGCCAGGCCATCACCATGAACTTCAGCACCCCGGCCAGCGCCATCGGCCTGTACTTCGGCAATGACGACCGCTGCTGCAGCTCCGGCTTCACCGCCTACATGGACATCTTCGGCACCGCCGGGCTGCTCGGCACCATCGGTGTGGCGGCCAACATGAACGACTACGTGGACCAGTTCCTGGGCTTCACCAGCGACCAGGACGTGACCCGCGTGACCCTGCGCTATGGCAGCGGCAACGTCGGCCTCTACCACTTCATCGACGACGTTACCTTCGGCGCCGCCCCCAGCAAGATCCCCGAACCCACCACCCTCTCCATGATGGCCGTCGCCCTCGCCGGCCTGGGCATCGCCCGCCGCAAGAAGGCCTGAGCACAGACACCCGCGCACCGGCCCCGGTGCGCCGAAGTACAGGGGCGGCTCCAGCCGCCCCCATCGACCAGCCCCCTATCCGCTGAATACCTCAATCAGGCTCACCTCGTCACGCAACGCACGTTCGCGCACAAACGCCAGGCGGCGGGCTTCGTCGTCTTCCGAGAGGTGCTGCAGTTCCTCCATCGCCTGACGGACTGCGGGGTGGGTGATGGTGCCCATCGTGCTTTCCTCCTGCCAGTGTTCGAACCAGGCGATCCACGCCGACAGCGCACCAGCTTGCTGGAGCAGCCGATCACTGGCTTGAGTCTGGTGTCGCCGTCCCCGTTCTTCAACTGGTTGGCCAGGGTGCGCGCCAGGTAGTAAGTACTCCGGGCATTCCAGCCCGCGTGACGGCGTGCCTGCATCTCGATGTTGTAGAACCGCCCCGATGCGTCGCGGCCGAGCACGTCGAGCACGATGAACTTGCCCCTGAGCTCATCCGGATCAATGCGCGGCTTGAGGACCTCCGTGACTTCGACGGGCGGCCCGAACCCGTCAACCCGGATTGCATACGCAATTGCCATAGAAGCCCATTTTGAGCATCATCCAGGCAGTCCACTCCATTGCCCGGAAAATGCCCAACCATCCGCAGCCCTCCTTCCCCCGCATCCTCTCGTCTCGCGGCCTCTGTTGCACCCGGCGCGGCGGCTACGTCATCCCTCGCGGCCCCTGCCTCAGCTCTAAGAACGATTGCGAGACGTCTGGCAATCGCTGCGAGACGTCTGGCAGCTCCCGCCAGACATCTGGCAAGCGCTGCGGGACCTCTGGCTGCTTCCGCCAGACATCTGGCAATCACTGCGAGACGTCTGGCAGCTCCCGCCAGGCATCTGGCAATCGCTGCGAGAGGTCTGGCAGCTCCCGCCAGGCATCTGGCAAGCGCTGCGGGACATCTGGCAGCTCCCGCCAGACATCTGGCAATCGCTGCGAGACATCTGGCAGCTCCCGCCAGGCATCTGGCAATCGCTGCCAGCAACGCCTTTCCTGCCCGGCCCGCCCTGGGCCAACCTCGCTTCACCCCACCAACCGATAGGAGACACACCCATGCCCAAGAGCTATTACCTGCCCGGCGACGACAGCGGCAAGGCCGAACTGCTCGAACTCCTGGCAAGCCAGCTACCCATGTACGCAGAACAACTCGGGCTCACCGCAGAGGACACCAGCGAAGTACAAGCCGATGCCGAGGCCTTTCGATACACCCTCGCCGTCCTCAACCAGATCCAGAACAGCAGCAAGCAATGGACTGCGCACAAGAACATCCTCCGCGACAGCGACACCGGCGGCCCCGTGCCCTCCTTCCCGCCGTTCATGGAAGTACCTGCCAAGATCCCGGCCGCCATCCCCAAGGGCATCGTGCCGCGGCTCACCCGCCTCGTCGCCCGCATCAAATCGTCCCGCAACTACACCGAAGCCATCGGCCAGGCCCTCGGCCTCGTCGGCTCCATCAAGTCCATCGACCCCAGCAGCTGGAAACCCGAACTCACCGCCACCCTCGAAGCCAACCATCCGCAAATCGCCTGGCCCAAGGGGCACGCCGACTCCCTGGAGATCATGGTGGACCGCGGCGACGACAAAGGCTTCGTTCCCCTCACCATCACCACCTCCCCGCGCTATTCCGACACCAGCCCCGTTCCCGCCCACACCGCCGTCTGGCACTACAAGGGCATCTACCGCCTGAAGGACGAACAGGTCGGGCAATGGAGCAACGTGCAGAGCATTGCGGTCGGCGGGTAAGGAGCCAAGGCACCGTGGGCGGCTGAAGCCGCCCTTACACCCCTCCTCCCCGCCGCCACAACCCAAACAGGGCGTAGCCAGCGCCGCGGATGCACATGCCCGCGGCGCTGCCGCATACAATGCGACCGTGCTTTTTTTTGAGGCACATACCGTCCATCAACCCTGATGCCACGCCCGGCGCACCATGCAAACTCAAGGCAGAAAGATCTACGTCGCAGGCCACCGCGGAATGGTGGGTGCCGCGATCGTCCGGCAGCTGGAGAAAGCCGGGTGCCGCAACATCATCACCCGCACCCACGCCCAGCTCGACCTCACCAGCCAGGCCGATGTAGCCGCTTTCTTCAAGGCGGAACAGCCCGATCAGGTGTATCTGGCAGCAGCCAAGGTAGGCGGCATCCACGCCAACAATGCCTACCCGGCCGACTTCATCTACCAGAACCTGATGATCCAGGCCAACGTCATCCACGCCGCCCACACCCACGGCGTGCACAAGCTGCTCTTCCTCGGCTCCAGCTGTATCTACCCCAAGGCCGTGGCCCAGCCCATGCGCGAAGACGCGCTGCTCACCGGCGTGCTCGAGCCCACCAACGAGCCCTACGCCGTGGCCAAGATTGCCGGCATCAAGCTCTGCGAAAGCTACAACCGCCAGTACGGGCGCGACTACCGCAGCGTGATGCCCACCAACCTCTACGGCCCGGGCGACAACTACCACCTGGAAAACAGCCACGTGCTGCCGGCCATGATCCGCAAGTTCCACCTGGCCAAGCTGGCCCAGGCCGGCGACCTGGACAGCATCCGGCGTGACGAGCAGGCCTATGGCCCCATCCCCGCCGACATCCGCGCCATGATCGGGCTGGACCCGGCCGGCACACGGCTGTCTGGTGAGGTCAAGGTATGCCTGTGGGGCACCGGCACCCCCTACAGGGAATTCCTGCACGTAGACGACATGGCCGCCGCCAGCGTCTTTGTGCTGAACCTGGACGACGAAACCTACGCCCGCAACACCCAGCCCATGCTCAGCCACATCAACGTGGGCTTCGGCAGCGACATCACCATCCGCGAAGCCGCCCACGCCGTGGCCCGCCAGGTGGGCTACCAGGGCAGCATCGAATTCGACTCCACCAAGCCCGACGGCACCTTCCGCAAACTCATGGACAGCACGCGCCTGCAGCAACTTGGCTGGCAGGCCCGCATCGACTTCGACAGCGGCCTCGAAACCACCTACGCAGACTATTTGAGCGGCTATGGCCGCAGCAGCAAACAAGGACAGCCCGCATGACCGCCCCCGCAAGAAAAATCGCCCTCATCACCGGCGTAACCGGCCAGGACGGCGCCTACCTCGCCGAACTCCTGCTTGAAAAGGGCTATGAAGTGCATGGCATCAAGCGCCGCAGCAGCCTCTTCAACACCGACCGCATCGACCACCTCTACCAGGACCCGCATGTAAAGGATCGCCGCTTCATCCTCCACCACGGCGACCTCACCGACTCCACCAGCCTGATCCGCATCATCCAGCAGGTGCAGCCCGACGAAATCTACAACCTCGCCGCCCAGTCCCACGTGGCCGTGAGCTTTGAAGAGCCCGAATACACCGCCAACGCCGACGGCATCGGCACCCTGCGCATCCTCGAAGCCATCCGCATCCTCAAGCTCGAGAAGAAAACCCGCTTCTACCAGGCCTCAACCTCCGAGCTCTACGGCCTGGTGCAGGAAACCCCGCAGAAGGAAACCACCCCCTTCTACCCCCGCAGCCCCTACGCCGTGGCCAAGCTCTACGCCTACTGGATCACCGTAAACTACCGCGAGGCCTACGGCATCTACGCCTGCAACGGCATCCTGTTCAACCACGAAAGCCCCCTGCGCGGCGAAACCTTCGTCACCCGCAAGATCACCCGCGCCATTGCACGCATCGCCCTCGGCCTGCAGGATTGCCTCTACCTCGGCAACCTCAGCGCCCTGCGCGACTGGGGCCACGCCCGCGACTACGTCGAAATGCAGTGGCTCATGCTGCAGCAGGACACCCCGGAAGACTTCGTCATTGCCACCGGCAAGCAGCACAGCGTGCGCGAATTCGTGCAATTTGCCGCCGCCGAGCTGGGCATTGGCATCCGCTTCGAAGGCAGCGGCGAACAGGAAGTGGGCATCATCGAATCTGTCGACGGCAGCGAACTCAAATGCAAACCGGGCGACACCATCGTGCGCGTGGACCCGAGATACTTCCGCCCCACCGAAGTTGAAACCCTGCTGGGCGACCCCACCAAAGCCAAGACCAAACTCGGCTGGGAACCCAAAACCACCGTAAAGGAACTGGTCGCCGAGATGGTGCGGGCCGACTTCTCCGCCGCCAAATGCGACGCCCTGGTAAAGAGCGCCGGCTACAAGGCATTCGACCGGCACGAATGATGTAGGGGCTGCACAGGGGCGGCGTCAGCCGCCCCTTCAAGTCACTACCCCCGCCCGTACTTGTCCTCAAAGCGCACGATGTCATCCTCACCGAGGTAGCTGCCCGACTGCACCTCGATGATCTCCAGCGGCACCTTGCCCGGGTTGGCCAGGCGATGCACATGGCCCAGCGGGATGTAGGTGGATTCGTTCTCGCCCAGCAGGAAGGTCTTCTCCCCGTTGGTCACCTCGGCGGTGCCCTTCACCACGATCCAGTGCTCGGCCCGGTGGTGGTGCATCTGCAGGCTCAGCCGCGCGCCCGGGTTGACCACGATGCGCTTCACCTGGAAACGCTCGCCGTTGTCGATGGAGTCGTACCAGCCCCACGGCCG
>NZ_JABBGA010000046.1 GCF_012927165.1 Zoogloea dura | reverse complement strand
TCCATCTGCGCAGCACCGGTAATCATGTTCTTCACGTAGTCGGCGTGACCCGGACAGTCCACGTGAGCGTAGTGACGACCTTCGGTTTCGTACTCGACGTGAGCGGTGTTGATGGTGATACCACGAGCCTTCTCTTCCGGCGCCGCGTCGATCTGGTCGTAGGCCTTCGCCTCGCCGCCAAACTTGCGCGACAGCACGGTGGTGATCGCAGCCGTCAGGGTGGTCTTGCCGTGGTCAACGTGACCAATCGTGCCAACGTTTACGTGCGGCTTTTTCCGCTCGAACTTTTCCTTAGCCATTCTATTACCTCAAGAGTATCGATTATTTCTTGTTGATCACGGCCTCGGCGACGCTCTTGGGCGCTTCCGAGTAGTGCTTGAATTCCATGGAGTAGGTCGCACGACCCTGGGTCAGGGAGCGCAGCTGGGTAGCGTAACCGAACATCTCGGCCAGCGGAACCTCAGCACGAACTTCCTTCATGCCGCCAGGGATGTCATCCATCCCCTGAACGATACCGCGACGGGACGAAAGGTCACCCATCACGTTACCCATGTAGTCCTCCGGAGTCTCGACGACAACCGCCATCATCGGCTCGAGCAGAACCGGGCTGGCCTTGCGCATGGCGTCCTTGAAGGCCATGGAAGCCGCCATCTTGAAGGCGTTTTCGTTCGAGTCAACGTCGTGGTAGGAACCGTCGAACAGCGTGACCTTGACGTCAACCACCGGGAAGCCAGCCAGCACGCCGTTCGGCAGGGTTTCCTGCAGCCCCTTGTCCACCGCGGGGATGTATTCACGGGGAACCACGCCGCCCTTGATGGCATCGACGAACTCATAGCCCTTGCCGGTTTCGTTCGGCTCAAGCTTGATCCACACGTGACCGAACTGACCGCGACCACCGGACTGCTTGACAAACTTGCCTTCCTGTTCGACAGCCTTGCGGATCGCTTCACGGTAGGCAACCTGCGGAGCGCCGACGCCGGCTTCGACGTTGAATTCGCGCTTCATGCGATCAACGATGATTTCCAGGTGCAGCTCGCCCATACCAGAAATGATGGTCTGGCCGGACTCTTCATCAGTACGCACACGGAAGGACGGATCTTCTGCGGCCAGGCGACCCAGCGCGATGCCCATCTTTTCCTGGTCAGCCTTGGTCTTCGGCTCGACCGCAACGTGAATCACGGGCTCCGGGAAGACCATGCGTTCGAGAATGATCGGCGCATCCGGATCGGACAGGGTCTCACCGGTGGTCACGTCCTTGAGGCCCACGCACGCAGCGATGTCGCCAGCCAGAACTTCCTTGATCTCCTCACGCTCGTTGGCGTGCATCTGGAGAATACGACCGATACGCTCTTTCTTGCCCTTGATCGAGTTCAGCACGGTTGCGCCGGAGTTCAGCACGCCGGAGTAAACACGCACAAAGGTCAGCTGCCCCACGAACGGGTCGGTCATCAGCTTGAAAGCCAGCGCAGAGAACTTCTCGCTATCGGAGGCGTGACGGACAACCGGCTTGCCATCGTCATCCTCGCCCTGAACCGGGGGAATATCCACCGGGGACGGCAGGAATTCGATCACGGCGTCGAGCATGCGCTGCACGCCCTTGTTCTTGAACGCGGTACCGCACAGCATCGGCTGGATCTCGCAGGCGATGGTACGGGTACGCAGACCGAGCTTGATCTTCTCTTCGGACAGATCACCGTTCTCGAGGTACTCATTCATGAGATCCTCGGAGGCCTCGGCGGCTGCCTCGACCATCTGCTCGCGCCAGCTCTGGGCCTCAGCCTGCAGCTCGGCGGGGATGTCCACGTAGTCGAACTTCATACCCTGGGAGGCTTCGTCCCAGATGATCGCCTTCATCTTGATCAGATCGACGACGCCGGCGAAGGTATCTTCAGCACCAATGGGGATCACGACAGGCACAGGACTCGCCTTCAGGCGGGTCTTCATCTGCTCGACGACCTTGAAGAAGTTGGCACCGGAACGGTCCATCTTGTTCACGAAGGCAAGGCGCGGAACCTTGTACTTGGTCGCCTGACGCCAGACGGTTTCAGACTGGGGCTGAACGCCACCCACCGCACAATAGACCATGCAGGCGCCGTCGAGCACACGCATGGAACGCTCCACCTCGATGGTGAAGTCCACGTGTCCCGGGGTGTCGATGATGTTGAAACGATGCTCGGGGAAGTTCATTTCCATGCCCTTCCAGAAGCAGGTGGTCGCAGCGGAGGTAATGGTGATACCCCGCTCCTGCTCCTGCTCCATCCAGTCCATGGTGGCTGCGCCATCGTGAACTTCACCGATCTTGTGGTTCACACCCGTGTAATAGAGGATGCGTTCCGTAGTGGTCGTCTTGCCGGCGTCGATGTGAGCAGAGATACCGATATTACGGTAGCGCTCGATCGGAGTCTTCCGTGCCACAGTGCTAACCTTGCCTTCCTGAGTTTTTGAGACCCCGCAAACCGGCGCCCCGTACTTATGCTTTACAAATAAATCGAGCCCCTTTCAGGGCCCGACTTGGATTCGCCTTGAAAATCAGAAGCGATAGTGCGAGAACGCCTTGTTGGCTTCAGCCATGCGGTGCACTTCTTCACGCTTCTTCATCGCAGCGCCACGACCTTCAGCAGCCTCCAGCAGCTCGCCAGCCAGGCGCTGGGCCATGGACTTCTCGGAGCGCTTGCGGGCAGCCTCACGCAACCAGCGCATGGACAGGGCCATACGACGCGCCGGGCGGACTTCAACGGGCACCTGGTAGTTGGCACCACCAACACGGCGGCTCTTCACTTCAACAACCGGACGAACGTTGCTCAGGGCAGCGGCGAACACCTCGAGGGGGTCCTTACCGGCAGCCTTGGAAACGATTGCATCAAAGGCGCCATAGACGATGCGCTCGGCAACAGACTTCTTGCCGCTCTGCATGATGGCGTTGATGAACTTGGACACATCCTGGGAACCGAACTTCGGATCCGGCAGGACTTCACGCTTGGGTACGTCACGACGACGGGGCATGTTTGATTCTCGCTATTCTTAGGTTGCCGACAATTAGGACTTCTTCGGGCGCTTGGCACCGTACTTCGAGCGGGACTGCTTACGATCCTTGACGCCTTGCAGGTCAAGGGAGCCGCGCACGATGTGGTAACGCACACCAGGCAAGTCCTTTACCCGGCCACCGCGAATCAGGACAACGGAGTGCTCCTGCAGGTTGTGACCTTCACCACCGATGTAGGAAATCACTTCGAAACCGTTGGTCAGACGAACCTTGGCCACTTTACGCAGCGCGGAGTTCGGCTTCTTCGGAGTCGTGGTGTAAACACGGGTGCACACGCCCCGCTTTTGCGGGCATGCCTCGAGCGCGGGTACCTTGCTCTTGGAAACGGGCGCCTGCCGGCCCTTACGAACGAGTTGATTAATTGTTGGCATAGCTAAGAATTTCCCAAAACACCGAGGCAGCCCGCTTGGACCGCCTCGGATGGTTATTCCGGCTGCGACTGACTACGATTGGCCAGTCCGCAAAAAGAGGCCGGAGTATATCTTCCTCGTCAAGCGTTCGTCAACCCGCCTGCTGAGCGTTTTCAGTTTCCGTGGCATCGACCTGGGGAGCCCATGCATGGCCCTCACCAAGATCTTCGCCAACGGACTGGGCCTTCCGGTTGCGGTGGTAGGCCAGACCAGTACCCGCAGGGATCAGGCGACCAACGATCACGTTCTCCTTCAGGCCGCGGAGCTCGTCACGTTTGCCGAGAATCGCTGCTTCGGTAAGAACACGGGTGGTTTCCTGGAAGGACGCCGCGGAGATGAACGAGTCGGTGGACAAGGAGGCCTTGGTGATACCCAACAACAGGAAGTTGTAGTTGGCGGGCAGCTTGCCCTCGGCGACGACCTTGTCGTTCTCGTCCAGCACTTCGGCGCGCTCGACCTGCTCCTCACGGATGAAGCCGGTATCACCCGGATCGGTGATGACCACGCGACGCAGCATCTGGCGGACGATCACCTCGATGTGCTTATCGTTGATCTTCACGCCCTGCAGTCGATACACGTCCTGCACTTCGTCAATGATGTAGCGGGCCAGTGCCTCGACGCCCTGCAGACGCAGGATGTCGTGGGGATCGGCAGGACCATCGACAATCAGTTCGCCCTTATTGACGACCTGGCCATCGTGGACCATCACGTGCTTGTCCTTGGGAATCAGGAACTCATGGACCGCGCCATCCGGCTCGGTGATCACGAGACGCTGCTTGCCCTTGGTGTCCTTGCCGAAGGACACGGTACCGGTCACTTCGGCCAGAACACCGGCATCCTTCGGAGCACGGGCTTCGAACAGTTCCGCCACACGCGGCAGACCGCCGGTAATGTCGCGGGTCTTTGCGGATTCCTGCGGGATACGTGCAAGCACGTCACCCACCGAAACCTGCTGTCCGTCCTTCACGGTGATCAGCGAGCCGACCTGGAAGGTGATGGACACGGCGTGCTCGGTACCGGCGATGCGGACTTCCTCGCCGGTCTCGGACAGCAGCTTCACCTGCGGACGGACGCCCTTGGAGGTGGAGGCACCACGACGCTTCGCATCGATCACGACGAGGGTCGACAGACCCGTCACTTCGTCGATCTGCTTGGCGACGGTGACGCCCTCCTCCACGTTCTCGAACTTCACCACACCGGCGTACTCGGTGATGATCGGACGGGTGTGCGGATCCCAGGTGGCGAGCTGCGTGCCGGCCTTGATGGTGGCACCCTCATCCACGGACAGGGTCGCGCCGTAGGGGATCTTGTGACGTTCGCGCTCACGGCCCAATTCGTCGGTCACGACGATCTCGGCGGAACGGGAGATCACGATCTTCTCGGCCTTGGCGTTGGCCACGTAACGCATGTTCTGCGTAAAGCGGATCACACCGGCAGACTTCGCTTCCACCGAGCTGGCAGCAGCAGCCCGGGAGGCCGCACCGCCCACGTGGAAGGTACGCATGGTCAGCTGGGTACCCGGCTCACCGATCGACTGGGCTGCGATAACACCCACCGCCTCACCTGCGTTGACCAGGGAACCACGGCCAAGGTCGCGGCCATAGCACTTGGCACACAGGCCATAGCGGGTCTCGCAGGACAGCGGTGTCCGCACGCGGACTTCGTCGACGCCTTCGCTCTCGATCAGATCGACAGCATCCTCGTCGAGCAGGGTGCCCGCCTCGATGAGGGTCTCCTGGGTTTCCGGATGCACCAGATCATCGGTGGTGACGCGGCCGAGGATACGGTCGCGCAGCGGCTCGACGACTTCACCACCTTCGATCAAGGCCTTCATCGCGAAGCCGCTCTTGGTCCCGCAATCGTCCTCGATGACCACCAGATCCTGCGTCACGTCCACCAGACGACGGGTCAGGTAACCAGAGTTCGCGGTCTTCAACGCCGTATCCGCCAGGCCCTTACGGGCACCGTGGGTGGAGATGAAGTACTGCAGAACGTTCAGGCCTTCACGGAAGTTCGTGGTGATAGGCGTCTCGATGATCGAGCCGTCCGGCTTCGCCATCAGGCCTCGCATACCGGCAAGCTGACGGATCTGGGCGGCAGAACCCCGCGCGCCCGAGTCGGCCATCATGTAGATGGAGTTGAAGGACTCCTGCTTGACGGTGGCGCCGTGGCGATCAACGACGTCTTCCTGACCGAGCTGGTCCATCATCGCCTTGGCGACCTGGTCACCGGCACGGCCCCAGATATCGACGACCTTGTTGTAACGCTCACCATCGGTCACCAGACCGGAGGTGTATTGCTGCGCAATTTCCTTCACTTCCTGCTCGGCCGCGTAGATCAGCGGGTGCTTGGCTTCAGGCACCAGCATGTCCTTCACCGCAATGGAGATGCCGGCGCGGGTTGCCAGACCGAAACCGGCCTGCATCAGCTTGTCGGCGAACACCACGGTGGCCTTCAGGCCGCAGCGACGGAAAGAGGAGTTGATCAGCTTGGAGATCTCCTTCTTCTTCATCGGCTTCTGCAGCACGCTGAAGGGAAGGCCCGCAGGCAGGATCTCCGAGAGGATCGCACGGCCGACGGTGGTCTCGTGGCGGGTGATCTTCTCGATCGTCTCGCCTTCGGGGCCGAGGTCGAACTCCTTCAGACGCACGATCACCTTGGCGTGCAGGGACACCTGACCGCTCTCGTAAGCGCGCTTGACCTCGCCCACGTCGGCGAAGGCCATGCCTTCGCCCTTGGCGTTCACGCCCATCCGGGTCGCGTAGTACAGGCCCAGCACGATATCCTGGGACGGCACGATGATCGGCTCGCCGTTGGCCGGCGAAAGCACGTTGTTGGAGGCCAGCATCAGGGTGCGGGCTTCCATCTGCGCCTCGAGGGAGAGGGGCACGTGGACGGCCATCTGGTCACCGTCGAAGTCGGCGTTGAAGGCCACGCAGACCAGCGGGTGCAGCTGGATCGCCTTGCCTTCGATGAGGACCGGCTCGAAAGCCTGGATACCCAGGCGGTGCAGGGTCGGCGCACGGTTCAGCATCACCGGATGCTCGCGGATCACCTCTTCGAGGATGTCCCACACCACCGGCTCCTGACCTTCCACCATCTTCTTGGCCTGCTTGATGGTGGTCGCAAGACCCATCAGCTCGAGCTTGTTGAAGATGAAGGGCTTGAACAGTTCCAGCGCCATCAGCTTGGGCAGACCGCACTGGTGCAGCTTGAGCTGCGGGCCCACGGTGATCACGGAACGGCCGGAGTAGTCGACCCGCTTACCCAGCAGGTTCTGACGGAAACGGCCGCCCTTGCCCTTGATCATGTCGGCCAGCGACTTGAGCGGACGCTTGTTGGCGCCGGTCATGGCCTTGCCGCGACGACCGTTGTCGAGCAGGGAGTCCACGGACTCCTGGAGCATCCGCTTTTCGTTGCGGACGATGATCTCCGGGGCCTTCAGCTCGAGCAGACGCTTGAGGCGGTTGTTCCGGTTGATCACCCGACGGTAGAGGTCGTTCAGGTCGGAGGTGGCGAAGCGGCCACCATCCAGCGGCACCAGCGGACGCAGGTCCGGCGGCAGCACGGGCAGCACTTCGAGGATCATCCAGTCCGGCTTGATGCCGGAGGCCTGGAAGGCCTCAAGCACCTTGAGGCGCTTGGAGATCTTCTTGATCTTCGCTTCGGAGCCGGTGGTTTCCAGTTCGGAGCGCAGCTTTTCGACTTCGTGCGGCAGATCCAGGCTGCGCAGCATCTCCCGGATACCTTCGGCGCCCATCAGGGCGATGAAGTCGTCACCGTACTCCTCGACCTTGGCCAGGTAGTCGTCTTCCGACAGGATCTGGGCACGGTTGAGCGGGGTCATGCCGGGATCGGTGACCACGTAGGCTTCGAAGTACAGCACGCGTTCGATGTCGCGCAGGGTCATGTCGAGGACCATGCCGAGACGGCTCGGCAGGCTCTTCAGGAACCAGATGTGGGCAACCACCGAGGCCAGCTCGATGTGCGCCATGCGCTCACGGCGAACCTTGGAAAGGGTCACCTCGACGCCACACTTTTCGCAGATCACGCCACGATGCTTGAGGCGTTTGTACTTACCGCACAGGCACTCGTAGTCCTTGACCGGCCCGAAAATCTTGGCGCAGAAGAGGCCATCACGTTCCGGCTTGAAGGTCCGGTAGTTGATGGTCTCGGGCTTTTTCACCTCGCCATAGGACCACGACCGGATCGTCTCGGGAGACGCCAGGCTGATGGTAATGGCGTCGAACTCTTCTTCGTTCGGCAGGCTTTGCTTGAACAGATCAGCGAGCAAACTTTTCATCAATCACTCCATCCAGGGTGAGCACACATCGTTCGAACCTCCCGCTCAGTAGCGGTCGAGGTCGATGTCGATGGCCAGAGAGCGAATTTCCTTGACCAGCACGTTGAAGGATTCCGGCATGCCGGCATCGATCTTGTGCTCGCCCTTGACGATGTTTTCGTACACCTTGGTCCGGCCGGTAACGTCATCCGACTTGACCGTGAGCATTTCCTGCAGGGTGTAGGCGGCACCGTAGGCTTCCAGCGCCCACACTTCCATTTCACCGAAACGCTGACCACCGAACTGCGCCTTGCCGCCCAGCGGCTGCTGGGTAACCAAGGAGTACGGACCGGTGGAACGGGCGTGCATCTTGTCATCGACAAGGTGGTGAAGCTTCAGCACGTGCTTGTAACCCACCGTCACCTGGCGCTCGAAGGGCTCGCCGGTACGACCGTCATACAGGGTGACCTGACCACCTGCCGGCAGACCGGCCAGTTCCAGCATGCCCTGGATCTCGGACTCCTTGGCGCCGTCGAACACCGGCGTTGCAAAGGGCACGCCCTTGCGCAGGTTCTGGGCCAGCTCGATCACTTCGACGTCGGTGAAGTCCTCGAGCTGCTCGGGCTTGCCACTACCGTTATAGATCTCGTCGAGGAAACCGCGCAGCTCGTCTGCACTGGCCTTCGCCCGGACCATCTTGTCGATCTTGTTGCCAAGACCCTTGGCGGCCCAGCCCAGGTGGGTTTCGAGCACCTGACCGATGTTCATCCGCGACGGAACGCCCAGAGGGTTAAGCACGATGTCCATCGGGGTGCCGTCTTCCATGTACGGCATGTCTTCGATCGGCACGATCTTGGAGACCACACCCTTGTTACCGTGACGGCCGGCCATCTTGTCGCCAGGCTGCAGGCGGCGCTTGACGGCTAGGTAGACCTTGACCATCTTCTGCACGCCCGGGGGCAACTCGTCGCCCTGGGTGAGCTTCTTCTTCTTCGCTTCGAAGGCCAGGTCGAAGTCCTTGCGGGTCTTCTCGAGGGCTTCGCGAACGGCTTCCATCTGTGCAGCCAGGCCTTCGTCGGCCATGCGCACGTCGAACCAGGTGTAGTGATCCAGACCGTCCAGGTATTCCTTGGTGATCGGAGCACCCTTGGCTAGACGCTTCGGGCCGCCGTTGGCCGGCTGGCCCATGATCATCCGCTCGATACGCTCGAAGGCGTCGCGCTCCACGATCCGCATCTGGTCGGCCAGGTCTGTCTTGAAGCCGCGCAGCATGTCGTCGATGATCGACTGGGCACGCTTGTCACGCTCGATGCCTTCACGGGTGAACACCTGCACGTCGATGACCACACCGTTCATGCCGGACGGCACGCGCAGCGAGGTGTCCTTAACGTCGGAGGCCTTCTCACCGAAGATCGCGCGGAGCAGCTTTTCCTCGGGGGTCAGCTGGGTCTCGCCCTTGGGCGTCACCTTGCCGACCAGCACGTCGCCGGCTTCGACTTCTGCACCGATGTACACGATGCCGGACTCGTCCAGGCGGGACAGCTGGGCTTCGCCCAGGGACGCGATGTCCCGGGTGATTTCCTCGGGTCCGAGCTTGGTATCGCGGGCGACCACCGTCAGCTCCTCGATGTGGATCGAGGTGAAACGGTCGTCACCGACCACGCGTTCGGAGATCAGGATCGAGTCTTCGAAGTTGTAGCCGTTCCAGGTCATGTAGGCGACCAGCATGTTCTGGCCGAGGGCCAGCTCGCCCATGTCGGTGGAGGCACCGTCGGCGATCACGTCGCCACGGGACACCCGGTCACCGACCTTCACGACCGGACGCTGGTTGATGTTGGTGTTCTGGTTGGAACGGGTGTACTTGATCAGGTTGTAGATGTCGACGCCCACTTCACCGGCAACGGTTTCGGCATCGTTCACCCGGATCACGATCCGGTTGGCATCCACGTAGTCCACCACGCCGCCGCGCAGGGCCTGCTCCGCAGTACCCGAGTCCACCGCCACGGTACGCTCGATGCCGGTACCGACGAAGGGCTTCTCGGGGCGCAGACACGGCACCGCCTGACGTTGCATGTTGGCGCCCATCAGCGCGCGGTTCGCATCGTCGTGCTCCAGGAACGGGATCAACGACGCAGCCACCGACACGATCTGACCCGGGGCGATGTCCATGTACTGGACGGTATCCGCGGTAGCCAGGGTGAATTCACCGCGGTTACGGCAGGACACCAGATCACCGGTGAGGCGACCCGTCTCATCCACTTCCGCGTTGGCCTGGGCGATCACGTACTGGCCTTCCTCGATGGCGGACAGGAAGTCGATCTGCTCGGTCACGGCACCATCGGTCACCTTGCGGTACGGGGTCTCGAGGAAACCGTACTGGTTGGTGCGGGCAAACAGCGCCAGGGAGTTGATCAGGCCGATGTTCGGACCTTCCGGCGTCTCGATCGGGCACACGCGGCCGTAGTGGGTCGGATGCACGTCGCGGACTTCAAAGCCGGCACGCTCGCGGGTCAGACCGCCCGGGCCAAGGGCCGAAACACGGCGCTTGTGGGTGATCTCGGCCAGCGGGTTGGTCTGGTCCATGAACTGCGACAGCTGGCTGGAACCGAAGAACTCCTTGATCGCAGCGCTGATCGGCTTGGCGTTGATCAGGTCGTGCGGCATCAGGTTGTCGCTCTCGGCCTGGCCGAGGCGCTCCTTGACGGCACGCTCGACACGCACCAGACCGGCACGGAACTGGTTTTCGGCCAGCTCGCCGACGGAACGCACGCGACGGTTGCCGAGGTGATCGATGTCGTCGATCTCGCCACGGCCGTTACGCAGTTCGACCAGCACGCCAACCACGGCGAGCACGTCTTCGTTGGACAGGGTGCCAGCACCTTCGCCGCCCTTCGGGCCTACGCGCTCGTAGAAACGCTTCTGCCAGTCGGGCGCCTTGTCGTCCAGCTTCTCGGGATAGGCCCGGCGGTTGAACTTCATGCGGCCGACGACCGACAGGTCGTAACGCTCGGGCAGGTAGAAGAGCCCCTGGAAGAGCGCCTCGACGGCGTCTTCCGTGGGGGGCTCGCCCGGACGCATCATGCGGTAGATCGCCACGCGGGCGGCCCACTGGTCGGCGGTTTCGTCGACGCGGAGGGTCTGCGAAATATGCGGACCACGATCGAGGTCGTTCAGGTACAGGGTACGCACGTCGGTCACACCGGCGTCGCGGAACTTGTCCAGCACGTCTTCGGTAATCTCGTCGTTGGCGCGGGCGATCAGCTCGCCATCCGGGCTCACCACGTTGTTGGAGAGCACGCGGCCGAGCAGGAACTCGTCACCCACTTCGACCATCTCGATACCGGCGGTGGCCAGTTCGCGGATGTGCTTGGCGGTGATGCGCTTGTCCTTGGTCACGATGACCTTGCCGTTGGCGTCGACGACGTCGAACTTGGCCATCTCGCCGCGCAGGCGATCAGGCACCAGGGCGTAACGGGCACCGTCCTCGAAGAGCGTGAAGTTCTCGAAGTCGTGGAAGGTCGTGAGGATCTCTTCCGGCGTCATGCCGATGGCCTTCAGCAGGATGGTCACCGGCATCTTGCGACGACGGTCCACGCGGAAGTAGAGGTAATCCTTCGGATCGAACTCGAAGTCGAGCCAAGAGCCGCGGTAGGGGATGATCCGCGCCGAGAACAGCAGCTTGCCGGAAGAGTGGGTCTTGCCGCGGTCGTGCTCGAAGAACACGCCAGGAGAACGGTGCAGCTGGGACACGATGACCCGCTCCGTACCATTCACCACAAAGGAGCCGTTGTTGGTCATGAGCGGAATCTCGCCCATGTACACTTCCTGCTCCTTGACTTCCTTGATCGTTTCCTTGGCCGCTTCCTTGTCCAGGATCACCAGACGGACGCGAGCGCGCAGCGGGGAGGCAAAGGTCAGGCCGCGCTGCTGGCATTCCTTCACATCAAAGGCCGGCTCACCGAGATTGAACTGCACGAATTCCAGCCGGGCGTTGCCGCTGTGGCTGGAAATCGGAAAAATTGAATTGAAGGCAGCCTGAAGCCCTTGATTGGCCCGCGCTGAAGGCAGAGTATCTGCCTGCAGGAAGGACGCATAGGATTCAAGCTGAGTGGCCAGCAGATAAGGCACATTCTGTGCAGTTGCGCGCTTGGCGAAACTTTTACGAATGCGCTTTTTCTCGGTGTAGGAGTACGCCATAGATGCTCCGGGTCTGAGAAGTCGGACGTCAGAAGACAAAAGACAGCATTTCGGACACTTGATTCAACGCAAAACGCGCTTTAATCTGCATCGAACGCTCTTTTTTGCCGACTGGAGCCCGCCAGGTGTGGCATGGGAAAACAGAAAGCGCAAAAGGGCCGATGCCAAAATGGCATCAGCCCTCCGCACGAGGACGAAATTACTTGATTTCGACCTTCGCGCCAGCGTCTTCCAGCTGCTTCTTCAGTGCTTCAGCGTCAGCCTTGGCAATGCCTTCCTTAACGGGCTTCGGAGCGCCATCGACCAGGTCCTTGGCTTCCTTCAGGCCCAGGCCGGTCACGGCGCGGACAACCTTAATCACTTCAACCTTCTTGTCGCCGGCGGCATTCAGCACGACGGTGAATTCGGTTTGCTCTTCAACAGCAGCGGCAGCAGCGCCGGCGCCAGGACCGGCCACAGCCAGGGAAGCGGCGGACACGCCGAACTTCTCTTCGAACGCCTTCACGAGGTCGTTCAGGTCCATAACAGTCATCGCGCCAACGGCTTCGAGGATGTCTTCTTTGGTAATTGCCATCTCAAAATACTCCAGATCTAATTTCGTATGAGTTGCCGGGAATCAACCTATCAGGCCGCCGCAGCTTCTTCTTCACGCTTCTTGGCGAGCGCAGCCAGCAGACCAGCAAAGCCGGAAACCGGCGCTTGCATGACACCCAGCAGTTTGGCCAGCAGTTCTTCGCGGCTCGGGATCGACGCCAGGGCTTGCACTTCACCCTTGTCGAGAACCTTGCCTGCGTAGGAACCAGCCTTCAGCACGAGCTTGTCGTTGGTCTTGGCGAAATCGGCCAGGACCTTTGCAGCGGCAACGGGGTCGGCGGAAATGCTGTAAATCAGCGGGCCGGTCATTTGGTCGGCCAGGCCGGCGAACGGAGTGTCCGCCACGGCGCGGCGAGCCAGGGTGTTCTTCAGCACTCGCAGATAAACGCCAGATTCACGGGCCTTGGCGCGCAGCACGGTGAGATGCCCCACCCCGATACCTGCGTACTCAGCCACCACGATGGTCTGGGCGTTCGCTACTTGAGCCGACACCTCGGCCACTACGGCCTTTTTGTCGTCGAGATTCAGACTCAAAGTCTTTCCTCCTATCAAGTCAACACGCGATGAAGGAACTCATCGCACCTACGGCGACCTGGATCAGGAGCTGCTCCCCCGTCGGAAACGGGAGACGAAAATCCTGTTCTGGGACACCGTCTACGCAGGCTGTCGATGATTAAGCGGGAGAGCGAACTCCACCCGCGCCTGCGGTCTTTGACGATCCGCCCGCCCCTGAGGACGGACGGCCCAAAGTTCTGTTACTGCTGAGCGGTCACGGTGGCGGGTTCCACGCGGACACCGGCGCCCATGGTGGACGACACGGCAACCTTGCGCAGATACACGCCCTTGGACGCGGCAGGCTTGGCCTTCACCAGCGCGTCGATCAGCGCATTCACGTTCTGCTGCAGCGCTTCGACGGTGAAGGAGGCACGACCCACGGTGGCGTGGATCAGGCCGGCCTTGTCGGTACGGTACTGAACCTGACCGGCCTTGGCGTTCTTGACCGCAGTGGTCACGTCCATGGTCACGGTGCCAACCTTCGGGTTCGGCATCAGGCCACGCGGGCCGAGGATCTGACCCAGGGCACCCACGACGCGCATGGCATCGGGAGTGGCAATACACAGATCGAAGTCGATGGTGCCGCCCTTGACCTGCTCGGCCAGGTCGTCAAAACCGACAACATCGGCGCCAGCAGCGCGAGCGGCTTCAGCCTTGTCGCCCTGGGCAAACACGGCCACGCGGACGCTCTTGCCGGTACCGGCAGGCAGCACGACGGAGCCACGCACCAGCTGGTCGGACTTCTTGGCATCAACGCCGAGGTTCACGGCGATATCGACAGACTCGTCGAACTTGGCGGTGGCGTTTTCCTTCACCATCGACAGGGCGTCGGTCAGCGGGTAGGTCTTGTTGCGATCAACCTTGGCACGCAGGGCCTGAACGCGCTTGGACAGTTTTGCCATGTTAGAGGCCCTCCACGGTGATGCCCATGCTGCGAGCGGAGCCAGCGATGGTACGGATAGCGGCTTCGACGTCGGCAGCGGTGAGATCCTTGACCTTGACCTTGGCGATTTCTTCGCACTGGGCCTTGGTGATGGTGCCAACCTTGTCGGTATGGGGCTTCGGCGAACCCTTCTGGATGCCGGCGGCCTTCTTGATCAGGATGGTGGCCGGGGGAGACTTCATCACGAAGGTGAAGCTCTTGTCGGCGAACGCGGTGATCACCACGGGGATCGGCAGGCCGGGCTCAACACCTTGGGTCTGCGCGTTGAACGCCTTGCAGAACTCCATGATGTTGAGGCCGCGCTGACCGAGGGCGGGACCAATGGGGGGGCTGGGGTTGGCTTTGCCTGCAGGAACCTGCAGCTTGATGTAGCCAATGATCTTCTTTGCCATGAGGCAACTCCTTCTTGAGTATTAGCGCACGGCGAATGCCGCGCTCCTCTAGCCCTTGCGGGCGCAAAACGGGGCGCCCCCGGGGAGGCGCCCCACGTGGGTCAGGTCTTTTCGACCTGACCGAAATCCAGTTCAACCGGAGTAGCGCGACCAAAGATGGTCACGGACACACGGATCTTGCTCTTTTCATAGTTCACGTCCTCGACGGAACCATTGAAGTCGGTAAACGGACCTTCCTTGACCCGGACCATCTCACCCACCTCGAACAGCACCTTGGGACGGGGCTTGTCGACCCCTTCCTGCATCTGCTGCATGATCTTCTCGACTTCCTTTTCGGAGATCGGAGTCGGCTTGTTGGCCGTACCGCCCACAAAGCCGGTGACCTTCGGCGTGGACTTGATCAGGTGCCAGCTGTCGTCGTTCATCTCCATTTCCACCAGCACATAGCCGGGGAAGAACTTGCGTTCGGAAATGCTCTTCTGGCCGTTCTTCATTTCAACCACTTCCTCGACGGGAACGAGGATCTGACCAAAGAAATCCTGCATGCCGGCGCGAGTAATGCGCTCGACGAGTGCGCGCTGCACCGACTTCTCAAAGCCGGAGTAGGCGTGTACCACGTACCAACGCTTGCTCATGATTTTTTCCAGCCCAGAATCAGGTCATAAAGCGCCCATTCGAGCGTCTTGTCCGTAACCCACAGAAAAACAGCCATGATGACCACGAAGGCAAAAACGATTCCGGTGGTCTGGAAAGTTTCCTTGCGTGACGGCCAGACTACTTTCTTGGTTTCAGCTACGGTTTCCTTGGCAAAAATGCCAAAGCGCTGACCAGGCTCGGTTTTCCAGGCCACAGAAGCGCAAAGGCCAATACCTGCGAGAACGGACAGCACACGAAGCACCATCGCCTGCTCGGAAAGCAGATAGAAGCCCACAACGCCGGCCACCAGTAGAACCAGTGCCAGCGCGAACTTGATTTTGTCGGCCATTGGAACGAAAGTCCGATTGAAACTATGGCAGGGGCAGAGGGAATCGAACCCCCAACCTTCGGTTTTGGAGACCGACGCTCTGCCAGTTGAGCTATACCCCTGCAGCAGAGACTACGAGACGCCCCGCGGGGGCGAAGCGCCTCGAGCACAACGATCGAGTATTACTCGATAACCTTGGCCACCACGCCGGCGCCAACGGTACGGCCACCTTCGCGGATCGCGAAGCGCAGACCTTCTTCCATGGCGATCGGAGCAATCAGCTTCACCGTCATGGAGATGTTGTCGCCAGGCATCACCATCTCGGTGCCTTCCGGCAGGGAGATGGAGCCGGTCACGTCAGTCGTACGGAAGTAGAACTGCGGACGGTAGTTGTTGAAGAACGGGGTGTGACGGCCGCCCTCTTCCTTCGACAGCACATACACCTCACCAGTGAAGTGGGTGTGCGGCTTGATGGAACCCGGCTTGCACAGCACCTGACCACGCTCGACGTC
>NZ_JABBGA010000045.1 GCF_012927165.1 Zoogloea dura | reverse complement strand
CCGTGAGGCTTGATCCTATAACCTTGCATCAATAGAAACGCTCGCAAGAAAATACAGTCACACACCCCAAAGAACACACAAAACACTTCTTCCAGTTTGCGGTGCAGGCCACAGCCAGCACCGGACAAGTTACAGTCTGACGACCATAGCGTCTTGGAACCACTCCTTCCCATCCCGAACAGGACAGTGAAACGGGACCGCGCCAATGATAGTGCACACGCGTGCGTGAAAGTAGGTCATCGTCAGACTCACCAACAAAAACCCCCTGAACGAATACGTTCAGGGGGTTTATTGCGTCTGGAGTACGAGAACTCATTTTCATGGAAATTCACGAGCGAGCGGATTGTTGGTGAAATGCTGGGGAAGGGTCTCCGGCAGAGAGCTCTGAGGCGTGGCAAGGTAATCGACTGCGCACTAACTTGTCAGATTTCGGCTAAGCAAATATAATGTGAAATTCCTGATGCCGCTGTAGCTCAGTCGGTAGAGCAGCGCATTCGTAATGCGAAGGTCACCAGTTCGATTCCGGTCAGCGGCACCATCAGTCAAAAGCACTTAGGCCAATCCGATAGGATTGGCCTTTTTGTTGGGCGCTCATTGGGCTGGTGTTGCGGGAAGACCTGAAATGGATTGCATTTGAAGCGGACATATCCAGCAGGGCGCCATCGGGTGGCCAGGTCGGGGTATGGGCTGGTTATCCATGATTACCCAGGCCCTAATCGTTGCCTGATGATCAGGCGGAGGGGGATGTGAGAAACCCCTCTCCCGGTCAAGGCAGGTGAGAGGGGCTGCGCTGGTGGATGGATCAGAATCCGCCGAAGCCGCCACCGCCGCCGTGGTGGTCCGATGGAGCCGCTGCCGGTTTGTCTTCCGGCAATTCAGCCACGATGGCATCGGTGGTCAGGATCAGCGATGCCACTGAGGCGGCATTCTGCAGCGCCGAGCGGGTGACCTTGGCCGGATCCAGCACGCCTTGTTCCACCAGGTCGCCATAGCTGGCGTTGGCCGCGTTGTAGCCGAAGTTGCCGCTGCCCTCGATCACCTTGTTCACCACCACCGAGGCTTCATCGCCTGCGTTGGTGACGATCTGGCGCAGGGGTTCCTCGACGGCACGCAGCACGATCTTGATGCCGGCATCCTGCTCGTGGTTGTCACCCTTGAGTTCGGTGATCGCCTTGCGCGCGCGCAGGAGTGCCACGCCGCCGCCGGGGACCACCCCTTCTTCCACCGCGGCCCGGGTTGCGTGCAGGGCGTCTTCGACGCGGGCCTTCTTCTCCTTCAGTTCGACTTCGGTGGCCGCGCCCACCTTGATCACCGCCACGCCGCCGGCCAGCTTGGCCTTGCGTTCCTGCAGCTTCTCGCGATCGTAGTCGGAGCTCGCCTCGGCGATCTGCGCGTCGATGGTGGCCACGCGGGCCTTGATGGCGCCCGCACTGCCCAGCCCGTCCACCACCGTGGTGTTCTCCTTGCCGACCTCGATGCGCTTGGCCTGGCCCAGGTCTTCCAGGGTGGCCTTCTCGAGGGTCAGGCCGACCTCCTCGGCGATGACGCGGCCGCCGGTCAGGATGGCGATGTCTTCCAGGATGGCCTTGCGACGGTCGCCGAACCCCGGGGCCTTCACCGCCACGACCTTGAGAATGCCGCGGATGGTGTTCACCACCAGGGTGGCGAGGGCTTCGCCTTCCACGTCCTCGGCGATGATCAGCAGCGGACGGTTGGCCTTGGCCACCTGCTCGAGCACTGGCAGCAGGTCGCGGATGCTGGAGATCTTCTTGTCGAAGAGCAGGATGAAGGGCTCGTCCAGCGCGGCGATCTGCTTGTCCGCGTTGTTGATGAAGTAGGGCGACAGGTAGCCGCGGTCGAACTGCAGGCCCTCCACCACGTCCAGCTCGTTGGCCAGGGATTTGCCGTCCTCGACGGTGATCACGCCGGACTTGCCGACCCGGTCGATGGCGTCGGCGATGATCTGGCCGATGTCCGCGTCGGAGTTGGCGGAGATGCTGCCGACCTGGGCGATCTCCTTGCTGGTGGTGGTCGGCCGCGCGATGTTGCCGATCTCGACCACGATGGCGCTCACCGCCTTGTCGATGCCGCGCTTGAGATCGGTCGGGTTGTAGCCGGCGGCCACATACTTGAAACCTTCACGCACGATGGCCTGGGCCAGCACGGTGGCGGTGGTGGTGCCGTCGCCGGCGTTGTCGGAAGTCCGGGAGGCGACTTCCTTCACCAACTGGGCGCCGATGTTCTCGTACTTGTCCTTGAGCTCGATCTCCTTGGCGACGGAGACGCCGTCCTTGGTCACGGTGGGCGAGCCGAAGCTGCGCTCCAGCACCACGTTGCGGCCCTTGGGGCCGAGGGTCACCTTCACGGCGTCGGCAAGGATATTCACACCGGTGACGATGCGGGCGCGGGCGTCATCGCCGAAAAGCACTTTCTTGGCAGGCATTCAAATCGCTCCTGGGTTCTTTTTTGTATGGGATGGGAAAAGTCGGTGGGGGAGGGGCTCAGTCTTCGATCAGCGCGATGACGTCTTCCTCGCGCAGGACCAGCGCATCGGCGCCGTCGATCCTGACGGCCTGGCCGGCGTATTTGCCGAACAGGACCCGGTCGCCTGCCTTCACGGCGAGGGGGCGCAGTTCGCCGCTGGGCAGCAGCTTGCCGTTGCCGACAGCCAGAACCTGGCCCTGGTCAGGCTTCTCTCCGGCGCTGTCGGGAATGACGATTCCGCTGACGGTGGTGCGTTCCGGATCGAGACGCTTGACGATGATCCGGTCGTAGAGCGGGCGGATGGCCATTGTGTGTTTCTCCATTGCGTAGTTGGGCGATCAGCCGGACGGACCGGCCGCCTTCATTCCATCGCAAGGGCGATGCCAGCACTCGACGGGCTTGATTGCCAACAACTTTTCAATTGGAGGGCGTCATCCAGGTGACTGGAAATCAACAGTCCGCCGGGCACTGCTGGTGATCCGTCAGCAAATTGCTTTTTCAATTATTTCAATAGCTTGTGCGCATTTTCGGAATGCCCTCTATTTCATCCCGGCGTGCAATGCATATCTGAACAATTTGGTTTGGTGCGCTGCAATCCGGCCACACACTCCGCTCCATTCGCGCTGACCGCGCATTTATTGAATGGAGCTTTCCCATGCAGGCCGTCATCGTCGGCGCGGATCGCATCGAGGGCATCCGCAGCGAAATTCTCAGGGTCGCCGATCATTTCGGCATCAAGGACATCGATCACTGGACCGGCCGCAAGGCCTCCGAGAACCGGCGCCAGCTGTCGCGCCGGACCAGCCTGGTGGTGTTCATGTGCGACCGGGCCAATCACATGCTGATGCGCAATGTGCGCAAGCAGGCCGAGGAGCTGGGCATCCCCATGGTGTTCTGCCGGCACTCGGCCACCGAGGTGCGGGAGCGCCTGGATGAACTCGGCTGTGGCCGCTGCGTGAGCAAGGGCAAGGCCGAAGTGCTCCGCAGATCCTGATCCTGCGCGGTATTCCAGGGGATGGCGCCGGGGCGACATGCCCTTACGTCAGGTAAAAAGCAATGCAGCCGGAGCCTGCATAGCAATCAAGAATTGATTGGTTTGGGGGGGGATGGGCCGGCGCTAAAGTCGGTCCATCGCTGTTCTTGTTGCAAAGCATCATGCCCCAGACTTCTTCCACTGCCGCCGCGCCGCCCGCCATTGAACTGCGCGGCGTGTCCCGCCGCTTCGCCGACCCGGGCGGCCGTTCGGTGGGTGTGCATCCCACCAGCCTGATCGTTCCGCAGGGCGAGATCCACGGGATCATCGGCTTCTCCGGTGCCGGCAAATCCACCCTGCTGCGCATCGTCAATCTGCTGGAGCGCCCGGATGCGGGTGAGGTGGTGGTCCATGGCGAGACCCTCACCCGCCTGTCGGCAGCCGGCCTGCGCCAGGCCCGCCACCGCATCGGGATGATCTTCCAGCACTTCAACCTGCTGCATAACCTCACGGTCGCCGACAACGTGGCCCTGCCCATGCGGATTGCCGGCGAGAGCCCGGCGCGCATTGCCGAGCGGGTCAGGGTCTGCCTCGATTTCGTGGGCCTCGCCGAAAAGGCCGATGTCTATCCCGGGCGCCTGTCCGGCGGGCAGAAGCAGCGGGTTGCCATCGCCCGGGCCCTGGCGCCCGAGCCCCACGTGCTGCTGGCCGACGAGCCCACCTCGGCCCTCGACCCGCGTACCACCCTGGATCTGCTCGGGGTGCTGGCCGACGCCAACCGCAAGTTCGGCGTGACCATCCTGCTGGTCAGCCACGAGATGGAGGTGATCCGCCGCCTGTGCCATCGGGTCTCGGTCATGGAAGGCGGCCGCATTGTCGAGCAGCTCGACATCGCCGGCGGCCGTATCCCGGAAGGCTCCCGCCTGGCCGGCTGGCTGCAGGACTTCGGCGCCGTCGGCCCGGCCGCCAGCCCGTCGCCTTCAACGCCGCCGCAGGATGGCGCACCCAGCCACTTTGCCCTGGAGGCCGCCCATGCCTGAAACCACCTCCCTCTTCGACACGCTGAACGAACTGCTGCCGGAAATTCTCAAGGCCACCGGCGAGACCCTGCTGATGATGGCGATCTGCCTGTCGGCCGCCATCGTGGTCGGCGGCGCGCTGGGCCTGCTGGTCTTCCTGACCAGCCCGGGGCAGTCCCTGGGGCGTTTCCGCGCCTTCAACCTGGCGGCCAACGGCCTCATCAACGTGGTCCGCAGCTTTCCTTTCATCATCCTGCTGGTGGCGATCTCGCCCTTCACGCGGGTGATCGCCGGCACCTCCATCGGGCCGCTGGCGGCCAGCGTGCCCCTGTCCATCGCGGCGATCTTCTACTTTGCCCGGCTCATCGAGCAGACCCTGCGCGATGTACCCCGCGGCGTCATCGAAGCCGCCGAGGCCATGGGCGCCTCGCCGCTGCAGATCATCCGCCACGTGCTGCTGGTGGAGGCCCGCTCCGGGCTGGTGCTGGCCGTCACCGTGCTGGCCGTGAGCTTCCTGTCCTACTCGGCGGTGGCCGGCGTGGTGGGTGGCGGCGGCATCGGCGACCTGGCCATCCGCTACGGCTACTACCGTTTCCAGACCGATGTGATGCTCATCACCATCGTGCTGCTCGTCGTGCTCGTGCAGAGCATCCAGTTCCTCGGCCAGTGGTTCGCCCGGCACGTGGACAAGCGTTGATCCCCAATAAAACAGACCAGACCATTCTTGCCAGGAGAACACCCATGAACACCCCCCGCCGCCACTTCACCCAGCGCCTGCTCTCCGTTGCCTCCGCCGTCGGCCTCGTCGCCGCCATCGGCTTTGGCGCCACCACGGCTCACGCCCAGGAGAAGAAGACCCTGACCATCGGCGCCACCGCCGGCTCCAACTTCGACCAGCTCAAGCTCGGCATCAAGCCGGTGCTCGAGAAGAAGGGTTACACCGTCAAGCTCGTCGAGTTCAACGACTACGTGCAGCCCAACCTGGCGCTGGCCCAGGGCTCCCTGGATGCCAACCTGTTCCAGCACATCATCTATCTGAAGAAGTTCTCGGCCGACAAGGGCCTCAACCTGGTGGACATCACCAAGGCACCGATCGCCCCGCTGGGTCTCTACTCCAAGAAGCGCAAGAGCCTCGCCGAGGTGAAGGACGGCGACCGCATCACCCTGCCGAACGACCCGAGCAACCTGGCCCGTGCCCTGGTCTTCCTGGAGGCCAACAAGCTCATCAAGGTGAAGGCCGGTGTCGACCCGCTGAAGGTCACCGAGAAGGATGTGGCTGAAAACCCGCACAAGCTGGTCCTCACCCCGATCGAGGCCGCCCAGCTGCCGCGCACCCTGGACGACGCCGAGTTCGCCCTCATCAACGGCAACTTTGCCATCTCGTCCGGCCTCAAGCTGACCGAGGCGGTGGTGCTGGAGAAGACCCCCGACCACTACCTCAACGTGGTGGCCGTGAAGGCCGACGACAAGGACAAGCCCTGGGCCAAGGACATCGCCGCCGCCTTCCGCACCCCGGAATACCGCGCCGCGCTGGACAAGCACTTCGCGGGTTACGCCCGCCCCTCATTCCTGCAGTAAGGGAGCGCGACGTCCGTGACGCAACACCGAAAATACTGGGACGAAGCCCTGGAAACCCAGCCCCGTGCGGACTGGGACGCCCTCAAGCTGCAGCTCCTGCAGAAGCACCTGCTGCATGCCTACACCCACTCGCCTTACTACCGGGCCAGCTTCGATGCGGCCGGGGTGCATCCCGAGGAGGTGCGCAGCCTGGACGACATCCGGCGCTTCCCCTTCATCAACAAGCAGACCCTGCGGGAGCGCCAGCTCGCCGTGCCGCCCTTCGGCGACCTGGTGGCGGTGCCCGAGCGGGACATCGTGTACATCTCCGCCTCCAGTGGGTCCACCGGCGTGCCCACCGCCTCGCCCTTCAGCGGGCAGGACTTCGACGAGTGGATCGATTACGAGGCGCGCCAGTTCTGGTCCTCGGGCCTGCGCCCGGAAGACCGCTATGCCCACTCGCTGAACTTTTCCCTGTTCGTCGGTGGCCCCTGCGTGCTGGGCGCCCAGAAGCTTGGCGCCCTGTCCATCCACGCCGGCACCGTGCCCTCCGAGCGGCTGCTGGCCATCCTGCGCCAGTTCCAGGTCACCGCCATCTGGACCACCCCGTCCTATGCGTGGTACCTGGGCGAGACGGCCATCAAGGAGGGCATCGACCTGCGCAAGGACCTCGCTGTGCGCCGCATCTTCGTGGCCGGCGAACCCGGCGGCTCGATCCCCGAGACCCGCCAGCGCATCGAGGACCTGTGGGGCGCCTCGGTGTACGACTACTACGGTCTGTCGGACATCTTCGGCTCCTGCGCCGGCATGTGCGAGGAGAAGGACGGCCTGCACTGGGCTGAGGACCACATCCTGGTCGAGGTGCTGCACCCCGGCACCAACGAACCGGTGGAGGAGGGCGGCCGCGGCGAGATGGTGCTGACCACCCTCAAGAAGTCGGCCCGCCCGATGGTGCGCTTCCGCACCGGCGACATCGTCTCCTTCACCGCCGAGCCCTGCGGCTGCGGCCGTACCTCGATCCGCCTGCAGGGCGTGCATGGGCGCCTGGACGACATGCTCATCATCAAGGGCGCCAACATCTTCCCCAGCGATGTGGAAGCCATCGCCCGGCGCGACCATGACCTGACCGGCGAGTACCGCCTGATCGTTGAGCGGGAGAACCACCTCGACCGCCTCACCGTGGAACTGGAGCGCAGCCCGGCCTTTGCCGGCAGTGACGAGGAGCTGTCCCACCGCTTTGCCCGCCAGCTCAAGTCCATCACCGGGGTCAGCGCCAGCGTGACGATCCTGCCTGCCGATACCCTGCCGCGGGCCACCCACAAGGCCAAGCGCGTGGAAGACCGGCGCAGCGGCGTGTGGGGCTGAAAGGACTGCCGGGTGCTGCTGTGCAGCAGGCTGCTGATCCGCCAGCAGATCCTGCTGCAGGGCACGCAGTGCAGCGAATCCCGGCGAGCCTGCCCGCCGCGGCGGAATGAATGCCAAGCCCTTGTGAAATCAGGGGCTTTGGCGCGGCCGGGCAGACTTGGCCCGGTCCGGGTATGGATATTGCCAACAGGTCTCCCCGAGTCACTCATCTCTTTTGGGGGTTCCATGTCCTTCCCGCTTCGTCCCATGCTGGGCGCCACTGTCGCCCTTTCCCTGCTCGCGGCCTTTCCGGCCCAGGCCCAGACCCTGCAATCCGCCGTGCGGGCACTCGATGCCGCCGGCACCCGCAGCATCCAGCTGACCGGCAGCGGCAGCTGGTTCCAGTTCGGCCAGGCGCCGGACCCTAGCCTGCCCTGGCCGCGCTTCGAGCTCAGCCGCTACGTGGCCGACATCGACTACGAGAAGGCCGGCGCGCGGGTGCAGATCAGCCGCATCCAGGCCCTGGAGCCCGGCCGCGTGCGCCCGGCACCGGTCGAGCAGAAGGTCGACCAATACGTGAGCGGGCCGGTGGCCTGGAACCTGCCCACCGCCGCGCCGGCGGGCGGCGGCGCCCCTGCACCCCAGGCCCAGCCTGCGGCGGTCGCCGAGCGGCAGGCCGAGGTGTGGTCCACGCCGCAGGGCTTCCTGCGTGCGGCGCTGGCCCACAAGGCCAGGTCCCGCCCCCTCAAGGGCGGAGGCAGCGAAGTGTCCTTCACCCTCGACGGCCGTCACCGTTTTGTCGGCCAGATCAATGCCCGCAATGAGGTGGAGGTCGTGCGCACCTGGGTGGACAACCCCGTGCTCGGCGACACCCTCGTGGAAACCCGCTTCTCGGCCTACCGCGATTTCGGCGGGATTCCCTTCCCCGGCCGCATCGAGCGCAGCCAGGGCGGCCACCCGGTGCTCGACCTTCAGGTCAACGATGTGCGCCTGAACGCCGCCGCCGCCGTGGAGGTGCCGCCGGAGGTGGCCAGCGCTACCCGGCAGCTGCCGGTGGTCAAGGTGGACAAGCTCGCCGACGGGGTCTTCTTCCTGACCGGCGGAACGCATCACAGCGTCCTCATCGAGCAGTCAGACCACCTCGTGGTGGTGGAGGCGCCCCTCAACGAGGAGCGCTCCCTGGCCGTGATCGCCAAGGCCAAGGAGACCGTGCCGGGCAAGCCCATCAAATACCTGATCAACACCCACGCCCACTTCGACCATTCCGGCGGCCTGCGCACCTTCGTCAACGAGGGCGCCGCGATCGTCACCCCGAAGGCCAACGTGCCCTACTACCGCAAGGCCTGGTCGGCGCCGCGCAGCATCAATCCGGATGGCCTGGCCCGTTCCCGCAAGGGCGCGCTGTTTGCCGAGGTGGATGGCAAGCGGGTGCTCTCCGACGGCAAGCGCAGCATCGAGGTGCACAGCATCGTCGGCAGCGGCCACAGCGACGCCTTCGCGCTGGTCTACCTGCCCGGCGAGAAGGTGCTGGTGGAAGGGGATGCCTTCACCCCCACCGCCGCGAATGTGCCGGCGCCGGCCCGGCCCAATCCCTACTCGGTCAATCTCTACGAAAACATCCGCAAGCTGGGCCTGGAGGTGGAGCAGATCGCCGCCCTGCACGGCCCGCGCGTGGTGACCCTGGCCGACCTGCGCACGGCCATCGGCGAGGCCAGCGCCGCCCGCTGAAGCGAGTCTCCGCCCGGATTGCCTGGGTGGAAGTCGCGCATAGGAATCGTGAATAGGAATCCACCGGGGCGCGAATAAGCATCCAAGTTTTTCTTGGTTCGCTTATCCGGGCCCCCTCTCTAGACTCGATTTCACCAACCTTAGACCTCAACCCAATAGATCTCAGCCTGATAGGACGCCTCATGAAATCGCGCATCACCCGCCGCTCCCTGCTGTCTCTCGCCCTGGTGCTGGGCCTCTCCAGCCTCGCCCACGCCGACGTCAGCCTGCTCAACGTGTCCTACGACCCGACCCGCGAGCTGTACCAGGACTACAACGCCGCCTTCGCCAAGTACTGGAAGGCCAAGAACAACGAGACCGTCACCATCAAGGCCTCCCATGGCGGTTCCGGCAAGCAGGCCCGTTCGGTGATCGACGGCCTCGAGGCCGACGTGGTGACCCTGGCCCTGGCCGCCGACGTGGATGCGCTCTACGACAACGGCAAGCTGGTGCCCGCCGACTGGCAGAAGCGCCTGCCCCACAACGCCTCGCCCTACACCTCCACCATCGTCTTCCTGGTGCGCAAGGGCAACCCGAAGAAGATCAAGGACTGGAACGACCTGGCCAAGCCGGGCATCGAGGTGATCACCCCGAACCCCAAGACCTCCGGCGGCGCCCGCTGGAACTACCTGGCGGCCTGGGGCTTCGCCCTCAAGCAGCCGGGTGGCAATGACGCCACCGCCAAGGATTTCGTCAAGAAGATCTACGGCAACGTGAAGGTGCTCGACTCCGGCGCCCGCGGCTCCACCACCACCTTTGCCGAGCGCGGCATCGGCGACGTGCTGATCGCCTGGGAAAACGAAGCCTACCTGGCCGTCAAGGAGCTCGGTCCGGACAA
The DNA here is from genome assembly GCF_012927165.1 of Zoogloea dura. Lineage (GTDB taxonomy): Bacteria > Pseudomonadota > Gammaproteobacteria > Burkholderiales > Rhodocyclaceae > Zoogloea > Zoogloea dura. The sequence goes on along the minus strand of NZ_JABBGA010000045.1, from coordinate 6,267 downwards.
GTTCGACATCGTCACCCCGTCCATCTCCATCCTGGCCGAGCCCCCCGTGTCGGTGGTGGACAAGGTGGTGGACAAGCGTGGCACCCGCAAGGTCGCCGAGGAGTACCTGAAGTACCTGTACTCGCCGGAAGGCCAGGACATCGCCGGCAAGAACTACTACCGTCCGACCGACGCGAAGGTGGCGGCCAAGTACTCCAAGCAGTTCGCGCCGGTGAAGCTGTTCAACATCGACGAAGTCTTCGGCGGCTGGACCAAGGCCCAGAAAACGCACTTCGCCGACGGCGGCGTGTTCGACCAGATCAGCGTCAAGTAAGGCCCGGCCGGGCTCCGGCCAGCCGGCCGGAGCAAGCGTCCGGGAGCATGCGCCGTCCCTCCCGGGGCGGCGCATTTTTCCGTGGGTGAGCGCGACAGGCCGGCAGGCCGGGCGCGCTGCCCGGACAAAGGAGTGCGCGTGCTGCAGACCGTCCTGATCGTTCCAGGCCTCGGCAACAGTGGCCCGGATCACTGGCAGACCTGGCTGGAAGGGCAATGTCCCGAAGCCCGGCGGGTCCGCAATATCGACTGGGGCTCCCCGGTGCTGGCCCGCTGGGCCACCGAGGTGCGCCGCGAAGTGGACGAGGCCGCCGGAGTGGTCTGGCTGGTGGCCCACAGCTATGGCTGTCTGGCCTCGGTGGTGGCCGCCGCCGACCGCCCCGAACGGGTCGCCGGCCTGCTGCTGGTGGCGCCGCCCGACCCGCAGCGCTTCACCGCCTTCGGGCTGCGCGACGGGCGCGACATGCCCGGCCATGGCGGCCTGGGCGAATGGATCCCGGCCACCCCCATCGGCGTGCCCAGCCTGGTGGTGGCCAGCCGCGACGACCCCTGGGCCAGCTTCGACTGTACCGCCCACTGGGCCGACTGCTGGGGCAGCCTGTTGATCGATGCCGGCCAGGCCGGCCACATCAACGTCGACTCCGGCCACGGCCCCTGGCCCGCCGGGCTGGCCCTGCTGCATGGCCTGCGCGAGTCCTACACCGGCCTGCCCCTGGGCTGCATCGACGAAGACAAGCTCAGCCACCGCGGCAAGCGCGGGGCGCTGGCCCGCCTGCGGCACCGCACCCGCTTCAGCTGGGAGGCCTTCACCCATCTGCCCGGCTGACGGCAGCCGGCCCCGGATCGATTGTGGATAGAATGGGCGCCCCGCGCCCGGCACGTGCCAGGCTGCGGATCCGCAACGGAAATCGAAATCGAGAAGGGAAAGACATGCCGGCGTCCGAGAAAGCGATCCTGGAGGACATTGCCGTCCGCTCCGTCTATGCGCTGGGCGCCAACGCGGCGAGTACCCAATACTGCTTCCGGGTCCTGCAGCGCTTCCTGGTGGATGGCGACATCCTCGAGCTGGGGCCGGCCGAGGGGGTGATGACCGGGATGCTGGTGTCCACCGGGCGCAACATCACCTGCGTGGAAGGGGCGGAAGCCTTCTGCCAGCCCCTTTCGGAGCGCTTCCCCACGGTCGAGGTGGTCCATTCGATCTTCGAGGAATACCAGCCCCGCAAGCAGTTCGCCAACATCATCATGGGCCACGTGCTCGAACACGTGGAGGACCCGGTGGCCATCCTCCGCCAGGCCAGGGAGTGGCTCCTGCCCGGGGGCATCCTGTTTGCCGCGGTGCCCAACGCCAGGTCGCTGCACCGCCAGGCCGGCGTGGTGATGGGCGTGCTCGAGGCCGAGAACGCCCTCAACGACATGGACCGGCGCCACGGGCACCGGCGCGTCTTCGACCCCGAGGGCTTCCGTCAGGTCTTTCTCCGCGCCGGCCTGTCGATCGGCTTCTTCGGCGGCTATTTCCTCAAGCCGGTGTCCTCCGGCCAGATCGAGGCCAACTGGAGCGAGGACATGCTGCAGGCCTTCATGGTGCTGGGTGAGCGCTATCCAGACATCGCCGGGGAGATCTACGTAGTGGCCTCCCGCGGCGGCACGGCCTGAGCGCCGGGGCTCAGGCAAAGGCCTGGAGGTCCTCCTCCAGCTTGCGCACGGCCTCCGGGCTGGCCTTCAGGATCGACATCATCACCGAAGTCCGGGCAATGCTCCCCAGCCGCGCGGCGTCCAGGCGCTCTTCCCGGAAATGGCTGCCGATGTTGTTGGCGTAGGGGATGAAGAAGAAGATGAAGAAGCGGTGGGCGCTGGGGTAGTTGAACTGGATCCGGCTGTTGATCGAGACGGTGCCCCGCCCGAACTTGTGGCGCAGCAGGAAGCACAGGGTCTCGGCCGTCACGGTGATGTCGGGTTCCGGCTCTTCTCCCTCCGGGCACAGCTCGAGCCGCTCCTCGAACAGGTAAAGCCTGAGGTCCTGCTCCAGGTCTGGCAGGCGGACAACGAGGGCGAAGTCCCGGTTCTGCTCCGTGACGACCGTGCTCATCGCATTGAGCGACCAGGTCTCGCTGAAGAAATGCCGGTAGGCCCGGCGGATGTCGTCGAGGCCGATGTCCCGGTTGCTGCGGTCGACTGCCTTTATCCCTGCTGCCGCGGCCTGCCAGAAGGCGATCGACTTGCGATTCTCTTCCGAGAAGTCCTGGTCGGCCAGGTCCGCCATCTCGAACACCTGGTCGGGGCGCGGCACGATGATGCGGTCGGCATGCTCCTGCAGCGCCTCCATCACCTGCGGCAGCCAGTGCCGGTTCCAGTAGAAGTTCTCCTCGTGGGAGTAATACACGAAGGACGCAAAGAGGATCAGCTTCTTCGGCTGGAACTGCGCGATATAGGTCTTCAGCCGGTCGATGACGAGCTGCTGCTGATCGAAGGGCGTGCTGTCGTCGCCCTCGTTGCCGGCCCAGTTGGCATACGAAAACTGTGTCGCCAGCAGGTCGATGCGGGGATGGCGGCTGCGGATCCGCTCGATGTTGCCGCCCAGCTCCAGGCGCGCGTCATTGGCGTTGAGGAAGGTCGAGCCGTCCGGGAATTCGATCACCGAGGCCGAGTCGTAGCCGTCGCTGACATAAATGGTCTTCCTGATGTCCCCGAAGACCTGGGGCGTGGCCTCGTCCATCTCGACGCAGTCATGCCCGTTGTCCAGCAGGTATTGGCGGACCTTGTTGTCGCGGGTCTTCTGGTAGATGAAGCGGCGCGGCGAATCGAGCTGGCGCAGGGTCGGGATCGAGAAGTGATCGGGGTGCTCGTGGGACAGCCAGATGTAATCGCAGTCGATGTCACCGAGCCGGTGCGAGTGCTCCGCCAGCAGGCGCCAGCCGTCGTTGAAGGCGCTGCCCTCGAACCACGGGTCGCACAGCATGCGGACTTGCGGGCTCTCGACCAGGAGGCAGCTGTGGTTCAAAAAGCTCACTCTGCCTGGCTGTCCGGCTGGGGATGGCGTTCCCGGAGTCATGTGTTGTCTGCTTGCTGTGGCTGAAGCCGCGCAAGTCTACCCGCGGTCGCCGGGGGTGTATAGCGCGGGGCCGGGCTTAGCGGATCCGCAGCTAAGCTAATTCCGTCGGGCCTGAAATCCTTGGCACATATTGTTGGTTCGCGCCCGCGGGGGGCGGCGCTAAGGTTGGGGCATCCACTCATCTTCCCATCCGAATCCTCCAAGGAGAGCCCCATGTCCCACTGGTTCACGGACAACGCCCAGTCCATCGGCCGCACCCCGTTGATCAAACTCAACCGCATCACCGACGGCGCCGGGGCCACCGTGCTGGCCAAGATCGAAGGGCGCAACCCGGCCTACTCGGTCAAGTGCCGGATCGGCGCCGCCCTCATCCGGGACGCCGAGAAGCGCGGCCTGCTGGGGCCGGGCAAGGAGCTGGTCGAGCCCACCAGCGGTAACACCGGCATCGCCCTGGCCTTCGTGGCGGCGGCCAAGGGCATCCCCCTGACCCTCACCATGCCCGAGACCATGAGCCTCGAGCGGCGCAAGCTGCTCCTCGCCTACGGCGCCAGGCTGGTCCTGACCGAGGGGCCCAAGGGCATGAGCGGCGCGGTGGCGAAAGCCGAAGAGATCGCCGCCTCCGATCCGGACAAGTACGTGCTGCTGCAGCAGTTCAAGAACCCGGCCAACCCGGAGATCCACGAGACCACCACCGGCCCGGAGATCTGGCAGGACACCGACGGCCAGGTCGACATCTTCGTCTCCGGTGTGGGCACCGGCGGCACCATCACCGGGGTCACCCGCTACTTCAAGCAAGGCCGCGGCAAGGCCATCCAGTCGGTGGCCGTCGAGCCGTCGGCCAGCCCGGTGCTGACCCAGACCCGCAACGGCGAGCCGCTCAAGCCTGGGCCGCACAAGATCCAGGGCATCGGCGCCGGCTTCGTGCCCGGTGTGCTCGACCTGTCCCTGGTGGACGCCATCGAGCAGGTCAGCAACGAGGACGCGGTGGACTACGCCCGTCGCCTGGCCCGGGAGGAGGGCATCCTGTCCGGCATCTCCAGCGGCGCCGCGGTGGCGGTGGCGGCCCGCCTGGCCCAGCGCCCGGAGAACGCCGGCAAGACCATTGTGGTGGTGCTGCCCGACTCCGGCGAACGCTATCTCAGCTCGGTGCTCTTCGAGGGCGTGTTCGACGCGGCAGGGCTGCCGGCATGAGTGCCAGCCGCCAGGCCGGGGGCAGCCCGGCGAACCAGGCCGACTTCCAGCGCCAGCCCGGCGACTCCGGCCACTGGGACCTGGCCGTGGTGGTCAGCGGCCTGCGCGCCGTGCGCGACCGCTGGCGCGAGTCCCAGGGGCGCACCCAGGAGTTCGGCGGACGCGAGTTCCCGTCGCGGGACGCACTTGAGCAGATCGTCGCGCAGCTGGTCGGGGCGCTCTTCCCGATGCGCCTGGGCCCCACCGACCTGCGCCAGGAGAGCGAGGACTTCTACGTCGGCTACACCCTCGACGCGGCCCTGCATGGCCTGCTCGAGCAGGTCACCCTGGAGCTGCTGCACCAGGCCCGCCATTCCGCCATCAGCGTCGACGTGGCGCGGGCCCAGGCCACCGGCCTGGTGCGCGAGTTTGCCGCGGTGCTGCCGGACATCCGGGCCCTGCTCGACACCGACGTGCTGGCCGCCTACCAGGGCGACCCGGCGGCGCGCAGCGTGGACGAGATCGTGCTGTGCTACCCCGGCGTGCTGGCGGTGATCCATCACCGCATCGCCCACCGCCTGTACCGCTTCGGCGTGCCGCTGATCGCCCGCATCGTGTCCGAGCTGGCGCATTCGGCCACCGGCATCGACATCCATCCGGGGGCCACCGTCGGCAACAGCTTTTTCATCGACCACGGCACCGGCGTGGTGATCGGCGAGACCGCGGTGATCGGCAACCGGGTCCGCCTGTACCAGGCGGTCACCCTCGGCGCCAAGCGTTTCCAGGTCAGCGAGGACGGGGCCCTGGCCAAGGGCCAGCCCCGCCATCCGGTGCTGGAAGACGACGTGGTGGTCTACGCCGGCGCCACCATCCTGGGGCGCATCACCATCGGCGCCGGCTCCAGCATCGGCGGCAACGTGTGGCTCACCCACAGCGTGCCGCCGGGCAGCCACATCAGCCAGGCCAGCCTGCAGCAGCACGCGCCGGCCCCGCGCGGGGCGCTGCATGCCGGCTTGCCCGAGGGCCTGCAGGCATGAGCACCCTGACCCGGCGTTTCGGCCTGGTGGTGCGCCGCCACCGCGTGGCCCGCGGCTGGTCGCAGGAAGAGTTTGCCGACCGGGCCGGCCTGAGCCGTTCCTACAGCGGCGAGGTCGAGCGGGGCAACTCCACGCCCTCCCTGGCCACCGTCCTGAAGATCGCCGAAGCCCTCGGCGCCAGCCCTTCCGTACTGGTCGAGGAAGCCGAGCGGGACATACGACCGGGGGGCGTGAGAGTGGCGCGCTCCCCGGTCGGTAGTTTGGTGGGGGTGTAGGGGCGGCTTCAGCTGTTTGCTTGTTTGTGCCTTTGCTGGTCGGCTTTCCTTTCTTTTGCGTTGGATTGGCCGGGAATTCGCCCCGGCGGGCGACCCCTTTCTTTGCGTCGCCAAAGAAAGGGGGAAAGAAAGGCGACCCGCCTCCCCGGTCGTTCGCGTTGCGAACGACTCCCCTGCGCTGCTCGCATCGGGCGGCCGGCGCGGAACTCGTCGGCTACGCCTCCTCAGACAGCCGCGCCGGAAGGCCCCGCCCGCTGCTGCGCTGCTCGGCGGGTCAGAACGGGCTTTTCGCAAACACCGCGCGTTTGCTGAAGCAGGGCGCGATGATCAACGAAAGAGCAAAACCCCAGCGCCTCGCACCCACCGGCCTTTCCGTAGAGGCTCGGTGCCCGGTAAAAGCCCGTTCCGACCCGCCGAGCAGCGC
>NZ_JABBGA010000044.1 GCF_012927165.1 Zoogloea dura | reverse complement strand
GCTCCGAGTCGCCCTGACGCAAACGCATCAGGGCCTGGCGGTACTCGTGCATCTCGATACTCCTGCGGGCCACCGGCTTTCTCCTGCCAAACCCGGCAGGGTAGCGATGGACCGCTCAAGGTCGAGACGTCCGTCAGAGTGAGACTGGCTCCATTACGCCGATCCGGCGCTGGCGCCTATGTGCCGATCCGTGGGTGGCTCCATTACGCCGATCACGGAGTGGCTCCAATGTGCCGGTCACAAGGTGGCTCCATTGTGCCGATCATCAACTGGCTCCAATGTGCCGGTCGGTGACAGTGAGCGAGGCTTCAAAGCCACGGGGTGGAATGTAACGCAGTGGGCCAAGGTAACGGGACTTTTCCAACTGCTCGCGCAGCAGCCGCAAGGGGCCGACCAGCATCCAGGACATGAAGCCGGCGAACGCCTGCAGTATGAATATGTCCTTGGCTGATTCCGGGTTGCTCGCTGGAATCATGATCTGCCGGTCGAGCTCGGGTATGGCGCCTTTGAATCGCTGAAGCCATGTTACGAATCCAGGGTTTGGACTATCCGCAGATGCGGTACGAACAACTTCCAGCACAGCGAGAAGAACAGAAGGCGGAATCTCTGGAGCCTCCTCGCCATTACTCTCATCAGCGGTGAGGCCCAGCTCTGTGCGGAATGCCTCGGTGTCCTGGCGCGGGCGAACCCAGTCCGCCAGTTCTTGAAACAAGGCCTCCCCTTCGATGCCATTCGCTAGAAAAATGGGATGGCTTGCGTTCATCCGCAAGAGTGGTTGTCTGCCATCGGCTCCGGTCGAAATTTCGACGCACCAGATGCTGTTGAAGCCTAACTTGTAGGCGCTAACGACTGCTTCATTACGCAGATCGCTCCATGACATGCTCAGCTTGACCTCTAGGGTTGAAACACAGGCCCGAATTGAATCTAGTGTTTCATGAAAGCGCCACACCTCGGCATCAGCCAGCGACAGGTCTTCGATAGCGTCACCGGCGAGTTCAGGCAAGGATTCGTCTCCGAGTTCCATGCCGAATCCGATTTCAATTACGCGGCCGGTATCATGTCTATGAACAAAGTTTCGGAATCCGCCCAGATCAACTGCTTTGCCTCCCTGTAGGGTTGAGTCAACATCCGGTGAGCCATGCTCCAGAACTTCGCGAACAAGTTGAAGTGACTGCAGGATCGTGCTCTTGCCGGCGCTGTTGGCGCCGAAGAGCAGCGTGATCGGGCGCAAGTCGATGTGAACCTCTTCGGAGAATCCTTTGAAATTCTTCAGGGAGATGGATTTGATGAGTGAGCGCATGGGTCGCTTGACGTGAATTCAGGACAGCAGACTGTCTTGAAGTGATGAAAATAGTGGAGCAGAGTCGGACTCGAGCTGCTTTTCACAAAGGGTCGTTATTTTCCTAAAGGCCATGGCATACGAAGACTGCAAGTCCGCGGTAGGCCAAATTAGGCGAACTCGCTCGAGGGCACCTTTACTCACCATGCCTTTCATCGAGTTGGTTGAGGCATCTTGGATTCGCTGTTTTGAGTAAAGCAGCAAGCCATAGAGAAATTCCGGCTCGGTCCCTTCAAAAGGAGTGAGAGCATTAATTTGCTGATTAAAAGCGACCTGGCGATCAGCCATCGCGACATTGCCAATGCAGGATGGGGTGCCAGCAATGCATGTCATCAAGGTAGAGCCCGCAGGAGCAGTGCGGCCGAGGCGGAGTCCTTGTTCGGAAAGACCTTCCGCGGCCTTGGTCAGCCAATGGCTTGGCGTATTGATGTTGTCGGACTTGATCCACTCGATGGTCGACCCAAAATTCTCCGGCGTTTCTCGTGAAGGAGTATTGCCCGTGATGACCTTTGCAATTTCATAAATTTCCTTCTCAGGCCATTTCCTGGAATTAGTAACAGGATCACCAAACATTTCGAGGAAAACGGCGCGGAGGAAGTCGTCGGCGAGGTGGATGGCTTGCCGGCGTTTGCGGCGCAGGCTGTCGGCCTTGTCGAGAATGGCGGCAATGCGTTTTTGTTCTTCAATGCACGGAAAATTCACAGGCATTGACTTGATGATCTTTTCGGACACAGCCGGATAGCTGGCCCCAGTCGCAACAGCTGACAAATGTCGCACGACGTTCTCGGAGGACACCCAGTGGAACAGATACCTTCGATCAAGATTCTTGTTTGCTCTGAGCACACAGAAGCCGGTTGATGCGATTGCTCCATCCAAGTCGCCGGGAACCATTGCAACGGTGTTCAGATTGGGCCTGACAGTAGAGACAAGAATATCGCCAGACTGCACAAGCTGGCGCGCTCGACTAGGAGCCTCCTGAACCGCAATTCTTTGAACGTTTGCGATCAGCCGATCCTCTCGGTTTATCGCACCGATGTCGATGTACGTGAAGTGTTCGTCTCCGAAGAGCTCCGACGGAGACACACACCTGACTGGGTCAAGGTTCCGTCCCAGCGAAACTGGCTGTTGGCTCATCCCAGCATCCCCTGCAACTCCGCCAGTTCCTTCTGAATCTCGCTCTCCAGGTCCATCAGACGCTTGAGAATGTCACGCGGGTCTTCATGCTGCTCGGCTACATGCACCTGCTGCTTGTAGCGGTTGATGGAGAGGTCGTAGTTCTGCGCGACGATGTCAGCGAGCGGCACGCTGAAGGCTTTCTGCGTGCGGTCGGTGATCTCTGTCTTGCGGTCGCACCATTGCTGCCATTGGGCGAGCACGTCGGGGAGGTCGTTGTTCTTGATGGGCTGGCGTTTGTCGTCCCGCGAGAAGCCGTCTTCCTCGACGTCGTAGAAGAAAACTTCGTCGGTCTTGCCACCCTTGCTGAAGATGATGATTGCGGTGGAGACGCCGGCGTAGGGTTTGAAGACGCCTGAGGGTAGCGAGATCACGGCCTCAAGCTGGTTATCTTCCACCAGGTGTTTGCGTAACTGCACGTGGGCTTTGCTGGAACCGAAGAGCACGCCATCGGGAACGATGGTGGCGCTGCGCCCCCCCACCTTGAGCATGCGCAGGATGAGGGCAACGAAGAGAAGTTCGGTCTTCTTGGTCTTGACGGTGCGGAGGATGTCGGGTGCGACGTCCTGCTCGTCCAGGCTGCCCTTGAAGGGCGGGTTGGCAAGGATGAGGTCGAAGCCGCTTTTGGCGGCGTGGGGATAACGTTCTTCGAATTTCTGGCTGAGGGTGTCCTGGTAGTGCACGTCCGGCTTGGCGACGCCGTGCATGACTAGGTTCATGGTTGCGATGCGCAGCATGGTGGCGTCGAAATCGAAGGCGTGGAACATGTCGGTATCCACGTGTTCGCGATGACCGTTTTGCACAAGTAAATCGCCGCTGTAGAGGATGACGGTTTCACCATCAATGACTTCAGTGTGGGTGCCAGCGGAGCTGGAGTTTTTCTCAAGCAGGTAGTCGTAGCTCACGGAAAGAAATCCGCCCGTGCCGCAGGCGGGGTCGCAGATGCGGTCAGTGGGCTGCGGAGCCATCAGCTCGACCATCATGCGGATGATGTGGCGCGGGGTGCGGAACTGGCCGTTGATGCCGGCGGTAGTCAGTTTGCTGAGCAGGTATTCGTAGAGGTCGCCCTTGGTGTCGCCGCGCTCTAGCGGGAGATCGCCGATCATGGAGACGGCTTTGACCAGCAGCGTGGGCTTCTGGATCATGAGCTGGGCGTCTTTCATGAATTCGGCGAAGGGGTTGTCGCCGGCCTCGGCCGCGAGGCGTCGGAAGTGGGTGAAGACGCGGTCGCGCACATGCGGCAGCATTTTTTCGGCGCCGTAGTGGCGCCAGGTTTCCCAGCGGCAGGTTTGCTCGTCGGCCGTGAAGCGGGGCTTGAAGCTCTTGCCGGCGACCTTGCTCATGCGCTCGTCGCGGCGCTCGGCCATGTCGAGCATGCGGGCGTACATGAGAAAGGTGATCTGCTCAATCACGGTAAGGGGGTTGGTGATGCCGCCAGTCCAGAAATCGGTCCAGAGGCCATCGATGCGGTTCTTGAGTTCGCCGGTGATCATGGTTTTTTGTGTGTCAGTACGTCGATGTGTTCAGTGAATCGAATAGGCAGATAGGCGTGAAGTCTTGCGCGCCTAAAATCTCTGCGTTTTTCTTGTTTGGAGCGTGGGTCAAGAATGTAGGCATCGTTGTTCTGCTGCTTGAATACAACCCAGTGCCAGTTACCATTTTTCCGGAGGTTGATCGCTGCAATCGCCAACTCGACCTTGATCTGAGGCCAGTTATCTGTTCGGCGGTAGTTGCCATATTCAATGCTGTGGGCTTTCAGGAGCGTTTTCAGATGCGCTGCCTCGGTGTAGAACGAACGCGATCTGGACGGCCAATCATGTAGGAGTTCATGAGCCTGTTTCTTGATCGTTTTGTACCGTGTGCCAACGATCATCGCGATACACGCCAAACCGCATCCCGTCGAATCCTCTTGTATGACTCGTTTCATACTTGACCTCGCTCTGCAGGCGGCTCGCCGAAACTCCGCACGATGCCAATCAGCTCGTCGAGCTGTCCGTCAAGGCTGAACACGCCGGTAATACCTTCGTCGTGGATGCGCGTGAAGGGGGCCTGGAAGAGTTGCTCAAGACGGATGCTGCCGACGAGTGCAATGTGCTCCTTGAGCATGTCCAGAAAACGGAGCTGGGTGGATGTGAGCGGGTGCCTCTGGGCGAAGGCGGTGAAGCGGGCTTCGACGGCTGTGCCATCCATGCCGACGAGGCTGCGCAAGATCTGGGCGAGCGGCACGGCGGTGTCGGCATAGAACTCGGCGAGGGTGTGTAGATCAACATTCGGGTTGTGGGTGTGGATCAGGCTGTTGAGCTGTTCCAGCTCTGCCTCACTGACCGACTCGCCGTTGCGAATCTTGGTGAGCACGGGGTCTGAGCCGAAGAGCTGGCGCAGCGTGGCTTCGACCTTCTGCTGGTAGATGCGAGCGTCGATGCTCTTGACCTTGCTCTGGATTTCTTCGACGCGGTATTCGGCGACGTCTTCCTTGACGTCCAGCACAGGCGTGGGCATCGGAGGTGGTGGCGGAGGTGGTTCGGCGAGGTACACGATGTCGCGGAGTTCAATGCGCTTGGCTTCGAGCTTGATGAAGTTGGCGTCCTGCCAAAAGGCATCGCTCCGGATTTCCTTAAGCGCGGCGGCCTTGGCGCGCACCTGGCTGAGGTTGGCGGGCAGACGGTCGAGCAGCGCGAGGATTTCGTGCTTGAGCGAGTTCTCCTGGCCGGGCTTGGTGAGCGCCGCCTCCTGCGCCTTGGCGAGGAGCAGGTCCCAACGCAGGGCGTCGCCCTGGCCGCGCACGTCAAGCGCATTGAGCAGAGGGGCGACGTTGTCGGCCAGTACCTGAACGGTGGCTGGGGCGAACTGGTCGAGCGCGGTGGCATCGCGGGCAAGTTGCACGGCTTGCCAGTTGTCCCGGATGGCGATGCTGCCGTCGTCGAGCGCGTCGGCATCCTGCTTCAGCAGGGCAGTGAGGCTGGCGAAGGCGTCCAGCTCGGAGCGCTTGAGGGCGAGCCGGGCGAGTTCGATGCGGGCTTCAAAGCGGCGCTGGGTGAGGGGCTTCGCCGCCGCGGGCTCGATTTCGTCGGCATTCATCTCGTGGTAGGCAAAGTTGGCCCAGTGGTCGAAGATGAGAAATTCGGTCTTGTGTTGCCCCATGCCAAACAGGTTCTGGCAAAGGCGGGTGCCACGCCCGATCATCTGCCAGAACTTGACCTTGGATTTGACCGGCTTGGCGAAGACGAGGTTGACGACTTCGGGCACGTCGATGCCGGTGTCGAGCATGTCGACCGAGATGGCGATGCGCAGCTGGTCGTTCTTGCAGTTCTCACCACCCTTGAAATCGTCGATGAGCTGTTCGGCGCGGGGCTCCTTGGAGTGGATCACGGCGCAGAACTTACCGGCGAACTGCGGATACATCTCGTCGAAGAGGCTATGCAGCAGGCGGGCGTGGTCGATGTTGCGGGCGAAGATGATGCTCTTGCCGGGGAGCTGGCCATCAGCGTCGCGGATGCCGCGCTCCATGAGGTTGCGCAGGATGACGCGGTTGGTGTCCTTGTTGAAGATGGCCTTGTCGATCTCTTCGGCATCGAAATCGAGCGTATTCGGGTCGATGCCCTGGTCTTCGAGCTGGGCGACCTGTTCGTCGCTGAGGTGTGCGGCCTTGATGCCATCGCGCAGGAATTTGGTGGTGTGGGCAACGATGCGGTAGGGCACAAGGTTGCCCTGGGCGACGGCCTGCTCCAACGTGTAGTTGGCGGTGGGCGTTTTGTAGTCGCAGCCGAAGAGCTGGCAGGTGCTGCGGCTGACCATCTCGACCGGGGTGGCGGTGAGGCCGACCTGGAGTGCGTCGAAGTAGCGGAAAATGTCACCGTAAAGGTTGTAGACCGAGCGGTGGGATTCGTCGGCAATGATGAGATCGAAGAAGCCGACGTCGAAAGTTTCGTAATCGTTGATCAGCCCCTGGTAGATACCGATGTAGATGCGGGCATCCTGCTTGGCGACGTCGTTCTTCTGTCCGATGACGTAAAGCGGTTCCTTAAGGAAATCGTTGAAGGCGTTCTTGGCCTGCTTACGCAGCTCGCGGCGGTCGCACAGGAAGAGCACGCGCTTGGCCCAGCAGGCTTCGATGAGCAGTTTGGCGAGCGAGATAGCCACACGGGTCTTGCCGGTGCCGGTGGCTTGCACGACCAGTGCCTTGCGGTGACGGGCGGCAAAGCGCTCCTGCACTCGGCGCAGGGTTTCGATCTGGTAGAGGCGGCCCGCGATGCTGGGATCCGGGGTGAGGGTGAGCAGATCGCGCTGCTCGCGGCGCCGGAAGCCAATACGGTATTGCAAGGTGTCTTTGCTGAAGAAACCGTAGAGCTTGCGCGGTGGGTAGCCACCTGCGTCGTCCCACAACCAGATGTCGTGGCCGTTGGTGTAGAAAATCATTGGGCGCTGGCCGTGCATCTCCTCCAGGCCATCGGCGTAGTCCTTGGCCTGCTGCTGGCCCTGGGTGGCGCTGATGATGGCCTTCTTGGCCTCGACGACGGCGAGCGGCTTGCCGTTGTCGTCCCAAAGCACGTAGTCGGCATAGCCGAGGCCGGACGGAGTGCCCTGGTGCAGGACTTCAACTTCTTGCCCGACCTGCGGTGTGTTGGCACCGTCGTGGCCGACTGCCCAGCCCCCCATGCGCAAGTCGCGGTCGATGAGCCACTTGCGGGTGTTGTCTTCCGAGAAGTGGAGTTGCTTGGTGGCGGCCAGCGCTGCGTTGCTAATGTCTTCGAGCTCCGCGGCGGGAAGCGGCTGGTTGCTGGCGCTGATTTGCGCCCGCAGAGTCTGCTCGTTGTCGCGCAAAGCCTGCAATTCTTCGAGCATCTCGCGGATGCGCGCTTCCTTTATTGCGTTGTCTTCTTCGAGTTTCTTGGCAATGCGCTTGATCTCGGCCTTGCCGTCAATGCCGCCTTGTTGGGGCTCGACGAAGTCGGTGAAGTCAGCAACCTGCCCTTGAAGTTGGGAGACGTGCAACCAGCGGGCCAGCTGCCAGGCTTCACGCACGCAGCGCAGGGCATCGGAGACGGTGACGTCTTCACCATGCGCGGCACGGTTGCCTAGGCGGCGGATAAGGTGGAGTTTGTCTTGCACCAGAGCGTCAGCAACCATACGGAAGCTATCGTTCTTGAGCAGGTCGACGAAGGTGGATTGCGGCGCTTGCGGCAGGCGCAAGCGCATGTAGATCACATCTACCATGCGCTCGGCGAAGTTACGCAGTTTGACCAGCGCACTTTCGGCATCCGACCAGGCGTAGTGCTCCGCGTAGCCCCCCATGTTGGCGAGCTCGGGGTAGTTGGGCCTGAGCGGTTCGAAATTCAGCGATTTGATGTTTTGCATCAGCATGTCTGGTGGTCTTCGCGGCGGATCAGATTGCATCTCTATCCGCGAGAACCGTGCCAGCCCCCGTTATCAGTCTTTTTCGTCAAGCCCTACGCCGAGACGGCCGGCCCAGTTACTCAAGGTTTGGTAGTTCGAGAAGCCGAGCAGCTCGGCTGCGCGCTTCTTCTTGTGGCCACTTTGTTGCAGTGCCCGGTCAATGTAATGGCGCGAAATTTCGTCCAGAAGCTCTTGTAAATCAAAGCCCTTTCCCAGTGGGCGATCAAGCAAGCCTACATTGTTTTTGCGGACATCCAGCAGCGAACGCTGGATGTCCGCCTCTTCAATCGTGGCGCTGGAAGACCAGATCGCTGAGCGCAGCAGCGTGTGATAGAGCTCGCGGATGTTGCCGGGCCAGCCGTGTGAGACAAGAAGATTTCTTGCTGCCTGAGAAAGTTTTTTATGTTGCGCCTCTGGGGTTTCGGTGGCATCGCGATTGATCTGGTCGAGCAAGTCGTCAATCAACAGATCAAGATCGCCATCGCGCTCGCGGAGCGGCGGCAAATTAAGGATGCCGACGGCGAGGCGATGAAAGAGGTCTTCGCGGAAGCGTCCTTCCGCGACATCCTTGGCGAGGTCGCGGTGGGTGGCGGCGATGATGCGCACATTCACCTTGGCGGGCTTTGACTCGCCCAGCGGTGTGATTTCCCTCTGCTGCAAGGCACGCAGCAGGCGCACTTGTGAATCGAGCGGCAAGTCGCCGATCTCGTCCAGAAACAGCGTACCGCCTTCGGCCTCGCGAAAGTGGCCGGGGCGGGCCGAATCCGCCCCGGTGAAGGCACCTTTCTTGTGGCCGAAGAGTTCGGAGTTGGCGAGGTCTTTGGGCATGGCGCCGCAATTGACGGCGATGAAGGGCTTGCCGGTTCGGCGACTGGCGGCATGAATGGCCTCCGCAAAGAGCTCCTTGCCGGTGCCGGTCTCGCCCAGAATCAGTACAGGGACTTCGTGGGCGGCAATCTTCTGTGCGAGCTGGATTTGCTCGCGCATGACCGGACTGCGGTGAATCAGCTTTGAGAACTCGGGGGCCGTTGGAGTGGCGCTGCTGAGTCGTTCGATACGCTCGCTGCTGCGCTGAAGGAATTCGGGCAGATATTCGTTCGCCAGGTCGAAGATGAAATCGACCGACTCCAGCCCGTTCTCCTTGGAGGTCTGGATCAGTTTGGCTGGGAAGCGCGTCTTTGCCAGGATGATCCAGATGGCCGTCATGGCTGGCGTGCCAGGGCTCAAATGGAAAGTGAGCTCAATAGCGTCATTTGGCAGGCGGAGGGCTTTGAGTTCGCGGCTAACCTGCTCGTAGATCTCGGCGTAATTCGTCGGGCTGCTGAGTTCAACCCCAAACAGGTCGGTTTCGACGCAGCCAGTAGTCTTCTCCAGCCAGGCGCAGTAGGCCTTGGTGCGATCAAACTCGTAGTTCGTAAGCAGACAGATCTTGTCGAAAGGTGCGTGTGCTTTGATGGCGGAGGCGACCGGGCCGAGGTCGTCACCCCGCAAGCCCTCAGCGCAATCGTGGTCAGCCTTGCCCACCCAAGAGATGAACCATGATCTTTTACTCATGACGAGATGGTAAAGTCCTCAGGGCCAAAATAGATAATATTTTTTATCTTGCGCTCACCAAGGTCAGCTCGCTGATGCTTGGCATCTTACGTCCGCTCTGCTCCAGCAAGCATCCGCATGGTGGCTTGCAGGCCATTGAGCGTGTTCCTCCAGCGCTCCTGCGCGTCGCGGTACATCTGGTCGCCGCTGACGTTGGCGGCGTACTGCTCGGGATACAGGCGCTGGAACTCCCGATCCAGGTTCCTCACGTCGTAGGCCAAGCCCATGGCCTGCGCGATCAGCCGCTCGGTCGTCGCCAGGTTGGCGCGCAACTGGCCCACCACGCTGGACGGCAGGCTGGCGAGGTTGCGCGCCTGGTTCATCAGCATCTGCGCTTCGTTCTGGAGCTGCTGGATCTGGTTGTTGATCTGCTCCAGCGTGCGGATCGCGGTTAGCGTGTTCTGCACGAGGTTCGTGGGATCGACCACAACCCATTGCGCATGGGCAGTGGCATTGCAAATGTATGGCCGCGATGGCGGCAGCGACCTGGTCGACGGCCCGTACGTGAAGCGGCTTCGTCAGCGTGAACGCGATCGAGCTAAGTAGTCACTGGCAGGTCTTTTGGTGACTTCGTTTCGGGCCGATCAGACGCAGTCTGGTCGGCGGCCGTTCAGGGGCGCCAAGCGACGCGCGGCGGGGATGGGCTGCCAGCCGATCCCCTGGAGGCGAGCACAGCGCGCAAGCCCGTCGGAGCCGAAGGCGTCAGGGATCGAAGCCGGATGGCCGTGATTCGGCACGAAGCAGGGGGGCTGCGCCCCGCAAGCCCGATAGCGATACGCCGGGATGTTTGCTTCCCCGCCGAACCGAGGACTTGACCCCGTGACGCGTCAGCCGTTGCAGGCATCGGCGCTCTTCCTCCGATCGACTGCCTTCACAACCGGATGAAAACTATATACAATCAATTAGTCCATTAATATTTTTAAAAGAAATGTTGAAAATTAATGAGTTATGTAAATGTTGGACGAAATGAACGAATCACATTCTGATTTAGCCCAGGTGGTCCGCCTGGCGCTCGCCGAGCAGATTGAGGATGTGCGCCTGTTCGTGGCCAGGCTCGTTCGGAAGTACCGCAACACCGATCCCGAGCTGGCGGAGCAGATGGACCTTTACCTGCGTGCGAAGATGCCTCGAACGAGCGCGCCCATGCGCAAGGCCACTCCGCCTGCGACGCCCGCGCATGCTTTGCCGGTTGATGACGAGTCGCGGCTGTCCTTGCTGAAAGTTTTCAAGGACACGCCCGATAGAGAGCAGCCCTTGCTGTCGGTCGACCTTGAGCAGACGTTGAGCCAATTGATCCAGGAGCGGCTCCAGACGGAACGCTTGGCATCGATGGGATTGAGCCCGACGCGTTCCGCCATCTTTGTGGGGCCACCCGGCGTCGGGAAGACATTGACTGCGCGCTGGCTTGCCTCACAACTGGGTGTGCCGCTGTACGTGCTGGATCTGACCGCTGTCATGAGCAGTTTGCTCGGCCGAAGTGGGGCCAATCTGCGCACGGCACTCGACTTCGCGAAACGCAGTCCGTGCGTGTTGTTGCTGGATGAGATCGATGCCATCGCCAAGCGCCGCAGTGACGATACCGATATCGGCGAACTGAAGCGCCTGGTCACCGTCATCCTGCAAGAAGTCGACGAATGGCCAGCCACCGGACTGTTGCTTGCCGCCACCAACCACTCTGAACTCATCGACCCTGCGCTGTGGCGCCGCTTCGATCTAGTGATCACGTTCAAAGCGCCGGAAATGTCGGCTGTCAAGTCAGCGATCAAGCGCTTTCTGGGGCCGGACTACGCGCTGTTCGGTCGCTGGATCGACATCCTGACCTTTGCATTCAACGGTGAGTCGTTCAGCGACATCGAACGGGACCTTCAGCGTTTCCGCCGCGCGGTAGCGCTGGGCACGGCCTCGGATGCCGATCTCATTGAAGAGTTCATCAAATCGCGTGCGCTCGTTCTGGATCGGCAGGCCCGCATCGATCTGGCCGTGTTGCTGGCAAAGCAGACGCGTCTGTCGCAGCACACCGTCTCTGAAATCACCGGTGTGAGTCGCGACACCATCCGGAAGTACACGAACGAGCAGCCACCTGCCGCGAAAAAGACCTCGAAGGGGAAGCCTGACGCATGAGCCAAACCAATTTCCTTATCGGGCGCGGCGAACTGCTGACCCACGATATCAAGGGACCAAAGCGCAAGCCCGGCAAGGCTGAGGTTTACTCCTTGCAGGAAGCCGCAGGACGCCTCACGCCACAGTTCTCCGCAACCGCGACGGCGCTGGACGCCTTGCCACCAGAGGCCTGTCCTGGCGACTTCGGCGTTGCGCGGCTGACGATGAATCCGAGCTACATCGCGCGGTCATTCTTCCCGGTTGCAATGCTGCGCACCGTGGGTCTGGAGTCGGTCGGCAGCCGAACGGTGAAGGTGACTCCTGACGGCTGGACCAAGAAGGGCGCGCCACAGGAATGCACAACCACCGAACTGTTCGTCGCTGGCAAGCGTCAGGCCTTCCGCAACCTCAAGGGCTGGACGCGCGAGATTGAAGCCGAATCCGATGAGGCGCAGGACCTTGCGCATATCGAAAAGTTCTCCGTCTTCGCACCCAAAGAACGAATCGCGAACTACGGCAGCAAGAAAGATCGCTTTTTCGAAGTAGGGGTTCATCTGCTACCCGATGAAGACCGCTTGTTCGTCCAGCGGGCCTTTGTGCGATACGCCAAGGGTGTGGATGTCAAAGTTCACAGCGATCTCGGTTTCATGGCGGGCAACCTCTGGTTTGTCCCTGTCGAAGGCAAGCATGGTGATGTCGAGAGACTCGCCGAGTTCGTGTTCGTGCGCGTCATCCGGCCCGTGCCCAAGCTCCGCGGCATGCGGCCGGTGAATCGCACCGGAGGGGTTTCGGTCGGCTGCAGCCTCCCGACGGAACAGCCACTGTCCTCAGAACCGAAGGTCGCCATTCTCGACGGCGGTTTGCCGAAGCAGCACGCGATCGGCCCGTGGCTCCGTTCGTACCGCGTTCTCGACGAAGACGCGGGCGACGATCCTGAAGGCCTCGAGCATGGCTTGGCGGTCACTTCGGCATTCTTGTTCGGCCCGATCCAGCCGACTGGTGCCGCTGCCCGGCCGTTCGCCTACGTCGATCATCTGCGCGTGCTCGACAAGGATGCCGAGACTGAAGATCCGTTGGAACTGTATAGAACGCTGGGCTTCGTCGAGCAAGTCTTGCTGTCGCGTCAGTACCAATTCGTGAACCTCAGCCTCGGTCCGGACTTGCCGATCGAGGACACCGATGTTCATGCCTGGACCTCGGTCATCGACGATCTGCTGAGCGACGGCGACACGTTGATGACAGTCGCGATCGGCAACAACGGTGAAAGAGACCGGCTGTCGGGCAACGCTCGTGTGCAGGTGCCCTCGGACTGCGTCAATGCGTTGGCGGTCGGCGCCTCGAACGATACGGAAGCGGGCTGGGCCCGTGCCCCCTATAGCGCGATCGGTCCGGGTCGCAGCCCCGGCGTCGTGAAGCCGGATTTGATGGCGTTCGGCGGCGATGCAGCGAAGTATTTTCATGTACTGGCTTCAGGCAAGAAGCCCGCGCTCCTGCCGCAACTGGGGACCAGCTTCGCTTCACCTTATCTGTTGCGCAGTGCAGTCGGTATCCGCGCCATCCTGGGCACCGAGCTGACCCCGTTGGCGATCAAAGCGCTCCTGGTCCATGCCGCCGAGCCCCTGGAGCACGACAAGCTGGAGGTGGGTTGGGGCAAGGTGCCCGAAGACTTGATGAGCATCATCACCTGTCCGGAAGGGGTGGCACGCGTGGTCTATCAAGGGGAACTGAAGCCCGGCAAATACCTGCGCGCCTCGCTGCCGCTGCCGGCAAGCGGTCTCAACGGCAACATCCGCCTCAAGGCCACCTTTTGCTACGCCTCGCCGACCGATCCGCAGGATGCAGCTGCCTATACCCGCGCCGGGTTGGAGACGGTGTTCCGCCCCAACGACGAGAAGATCAAGGACGGCAAGGCCAACGCCGACACAAGAGGCTTCTTCGACATGAAGAAGTACGCGACCGAGGAAGAGCGGCGTTCCGACATGGGCAAGTGGGAAACCGTCTTGCACGGCGCAAAAAGCATGCGTGGCAGCAGCCTCAAGAATCCGGTCTTCGACATCCACTACAACGCCCGCGAAGCAGGTGCTCGCGCAACGGGTGCCGAGAAGATTCGCTACGCGCTGATCATCACAGTAGAAGCGCCGAAGCATGTTGACCTCTACAACGAAATCTTGCGTGCCTACGCGAAAACGCTGGTGCCGATTCAGCCGCAGATATCGCTGCCGATTCGCGTCTAGCCCTCAAGCTAGGCAACGTCGATGCGCAATCACTTCAAAACTTGTGAGCACAGAAGCTGGGGGAAAATGTGTCCCTGAACAATACAGAAATTCGTTACTACGACAGCAACGTTCTGCGTTTGCCTGCCGACAAACGTAAGGAGTACCACGAGCAGGTAGACAGACTCGTGACCGAACTCAGCAAGCGGCTGAAGGATCAAAGCGAGATCAAGATCACGAAGGTGGTCAAGGCCGGATCGTTCGCGAAGTACACAATCCTGCGCAAAACGTCGGAAGATCCGGTGGACGTCGACGTGGTGTTCTACATCTCCGGGCGCAGTGTCGACAAGGAAACGCTCACGAGCCTGAGCCAGCTGATCTACGACGCATTGATCAAGCTGTATCCGAACAAGGCCGTCGAAGACTTTGAGATCCAGCGCAAGGCGGCAACGGTTACCTTCGTCGGCTCCGGGCTGAGCGTGGACATCGTGCCCGTCATCGAAGACCCCGCGAGGCCGGGCTACGGCTGGCAGTTCGATATTCACGACAACACCAAGGTACAGACCTGCGCGCCTTGCCAGATCAAATTCGTACGCGATCGCAAGGATGTAGACGGCGACTTTCGCACCCTCGTTCGGCTTGCTAAGAAGTGGCGCAATCGAGTTGAGCTGAAGCCGCTGAAATCGTTCGCCATCGAGCTGATCATGGCGCACCTCCTGGCCAAGAGTGGCAAGGATGGATCGATCGAGAAGCGCTTCCGGGATTTCCTGTTGTACATCGCGCAGTCCGGGCTTAAGGAAGTCATCACGTTCCCAGAGAACGGCAAGGTTTCTCCTGCGTTCTCCGATCCAGTCGTGATCCTCGATCCGGTTTGCAGCACCAACAACGTGACCAGCCGAATCTCAGAAGACGAGCGCCTGGAAATCGTCGCGGCCGCCACGGAGGCTTGGGAGACAGCCAACTTTGCGTCGACCGAGGACGACATCGAGATCTGGAAGGAACTGTTTGGACCACGGTTCAAAGTCAAGGAAGAAGCATGAGTCAAACGTATAGCGCCACTGAAACCTACTCCGTCGCCGATGTTGAAGTCGTCATGCGTCGCGTGACGGCGGATCTGGTGATGATTGCCAGCAGCTCCGGTGCCGTAACGGAGGACAAGGCGCGCGATTGGGGCCATGACATCGAAGCTCTGGCCAAGAATGGCTACCTGCGGATGGTTGACCTCACGCTGATGAGCAATGGAGTCGAGCAAAAGGCCACCCGCTTCGAGGTGAACACGGAGGCCGGCGACTTCACGATGAGCCGTCCTGGTGGGGTGCTGTGGCCGAAGGTTCCCAATCCAAACTTGCGAATTGTTCTGTACTACACCGCTGCGTACGACGCGGCGGCGAAAGAGAAGATGGGTGGCAAGCTGCGCATCGGTTGGGTGCCGACCAGTGCCAATACCAGCCACTCCACCCTGACATCCAGCGCTAGCCGTGATTACGCCAGCAATGGCTACGGCATGCAGCGAAGGGATTTCAGTTAATGGGCCAGCAGAACATTTTCGACGGCAAGATTCCCCTGCCGGACGCTCGCTTGGCGGCACGTGAGAAGACGCTGTTGGGTTTCGACGCGCGCTATCAGAAGATTCACGATCAGTTACGGCTCCTGCTCAACCTCGGCGAACTCGCGGCATGGAGCAAGAAGCACCATCGTCAAAAGCTTACGATCTGCGATTTGGTGGCCGAGCAGTATCCACTCGTGATCTTTCATGGGGATGTCGGTACCGGCAAGACGGCGACGGCCGAGTGCATCGCCAATCGCCTCGCGAGAGAATCACGCACCGAAGATTCCTTGCTGTTCAAGCTCAGCAACCGTGTGCGTGGCAGTGGAAAAGTTGGAGAAATGGGAACCTTGTTGACCCAGGCGTTCCACGAAGTCACGCAGTCGGCAGGCAAGACGCGTCGTGCTGTCCTCGTAATCGACGAGGGGGACTCACTTGCAGCGTCCCGCTCGCAAGAGCATAGCCACCACGAGGATAAGGTTGCTGTCAACACTTTGATCCAATGCGTGGATGACCTAAGGCATTTCGCGGGCAGAGTGGTCGTGTTCCTGTGCACCAATCGTCTGTCGGTGCTAGACGCCGCCCTGCAGCGCCGGGCCGCAGTGGTGGAAGAGTTCCAGCGCCCAAGTGACGAAGAGAGGCGCGCATTGTTCAAGATGGATCTGGACGGCCTTGCGCTCACTGAGCGCCAGATTGATGAACTCGTCGCGACCACCGGTCCGCAAAGCAAGCGCCCGGGTTGGACCTTCTCGGACATTCGAACCAGGCTGTATCCAGCCGCCATGGCCCAGGCTTTTCCCGACGATCCGCTGACCTTTAAACATCTTCACGACGCGGCAACGAAACTGCGTCCATCACCTGTCATGGAGGACCAGTGATGGCGCGGTCATTACTGTTTGGACGTCGTATTCATATCACCGGCAGCATTGCGGTCGACGCCTCAGCGGCGACCACGCAGGAAGTGGCCCGTGCGCGTGAGGTTGTGGAAGTGCTGGTCAAGGATCTGCTTCGCAAAGGGGCCAGCTTCGTCATCCCGGTCGATGCCGAGAAGACGCGACCGGATGGCGTGCCCATCTGCTTTGACTGGCTGATCTGGGACACGATTCAAAAGAATCTACACACACGTCCCGAGGGTGCTCCGAACCCGTTGGTGGTCGCGGTCAAGCATCACAAGAACGAAGATCAGATTCCCGACCAGTTCGCAGGAGTCTGGGGCGCGCTGCGCGGCTCGGCACTGATCCAGATCGAAAGTGCCGCGCACTGGAACATGAACAGCAAGAGGATGGAAGCGCAGGCGCGGCACGGTGACATCCTCATCGCACTTGGCGGTGGAGAGGGGGTGCTTTTCCTGGCTAATCTCTACCACGACGCCGGCAAGCCGGTGATCCCGTTGAACCTGAAGCTAGGGCCAGCGAACACCGGTGCGCTTCGGTTGTTTGAATACGGCCTCACCGGCAGCAATGCGCAACGCCTATTTCAGACGGAAGGTGGTACGTCTGCGCACAGTTGGCTCAATCGTATCGAGATGCCTGCGCGGAAGGATGTGACAGATAGTGTGCGTGATCTGTCGGACCTGCTGGAGGCGCTTGTTCCGCCCAAGGCATTCGTCGTGCGGCTGCTGAATCCGACGCACGCCGACTACAACGATGTGCAGGATTTCTTCGATACCGTTGTGCAGCCGGTTATGGAGGGCGAGTTGGGGTATAAGCTGACGGTCGTTGACGGCAATCAGGCCTACGACCATGCCCGTATCGATCAGGAGATTTTCACGAAGCTGCATCGCAGTCGCGTCGTGCTTGCTGACATCACCGGCCTACGCCCCAATTGCTTCTTGGAGCTGGGCTATGCGCTGGGCCGGGGGCTGACGACGATGGTGCTGGCTAAGGCCGGCACGGAACATCCTTTCGACATCTATTCGCTATCGGGCCACCACTGGAAGACAACTGGTAGTGCAGAGGATCGGCGTCGCGAGTTTCGTACGCATTGTGTCCGTACCGGTTTAAAACTGACCAGGTGTACCGGTTGAATTTTGACCAGGGACGATAGCCGCCCGTCATTCAGGCTGCTGTGGATAAGTCTATCGGTTTTTCCCTTCCTGGGAAGCTCCTTCCACGTCGATGGCGAGGTGTGTGTTGGCGGTGCGCCCTCCGCGCAGGGCGGAGCCCGGAGCGGAGGGCGCACCGGGGCGCCGTCAGAAGGGTTCAGCATCCTCGGCCGCGCCCGATGTCCGCCTCGCTTTCTCCCGGGTCTTGATCTTTGATCTGGCCACCGCGCTGCTGTGTT
>NZ_JABBGA010000043.1 GCF_012927165.1 Zoogloea dura | reverse complement strand
ACAGCAGCGCGGTGGCCAGATCAAAGATCAAGACCCGGGAGAAAGCGAGGCGGACATCGGGCGCGGCCGAGGATGCTGAACCCTTCTGACGGCGCCCCGGTGCGCCCTCCGCTCCGGGCTCCGCCCTGCGCGGAGGGCGCACCGCCAACACACACCTCGCCATCGACGTGGAAGGAGCTTCCCAGGAAGGGAAAAACCGATAGACTTATCCACAGCAGCCTGAATGACGGGCGGCTATCGTCCCTGGTCAAAATTCAACCGGTACACCTGGTCAGTTTTAAACCGGTACGGACAGGTCAACGACCGAATCGGACTCCAGCAACGCCGATTCGGTGGGGAAACTGACGGTGGCCTTGGAAATGCCGGGCAGGCGAGCCAGCTGCTTTTCTACGCGGGCAGCGCAACTGCTGCAGGTCATGCCCTCAATACCGATCGATAGCGCCTGGCGGGGCAGCGTGACAGTGGAAGAACTCATGATGCAACTCCTGTTGAGGTGACAGGAGCAGGCTAGACCTTGCCATCATGGGAAGGTCAACGGCGTTGGAGCCCTTTTTTCACTTTGTGATCGGGACGGTGGTGGGAGCGACCATCCTCTGGAAGTCTGGACGAGGCTCCTGTTCCTGACATGCAGGTGACGCAATTGTCACCCCCATGTTCGGGTCTCGTAAGGGTCGGTAGCGCATGCTTCAACTGCAGGCTCACTCATGACCGAACCAAAGGAGAAAATCATGAAACTCATTTCCACCATATTTGCCGCGCTGCTGCTCGCTGCCGGCGCTGCCCATGCAGATATCAACGACAAGGACAATCACGTTGAAGGCGTTGGCGGACACACCCTCAACGAACTGCAAAAGCAAGGCAAACCCACGGCTGCCGATGTGAAGAAGGAACGCGATCTGCAGAAGAACTGGGATCGGGAGAAGGACAACCACATGGAGGGGGTTGGCGGTCACGCACTCCATGAAGCCAAGAAGATGCCGCCGGCGACAAAGGAAAGCCAGGCCAAAAAGCGCGAAGCCGAAAAGACCTTGGACCGGGGTAAGGACAACCACGAAGAGGGTGTGGGCGGACACGGCCTCTACGAAGCGACCAAGGGCAAGTAGGGGTCGTCTCAGAAAACGGAAAGTAAAGCACGCTAATCCGCGCAGCAGATAGTCGCGCACGTTATGCATGCTCACCCCGACATCAAGGGCCAGTCGAGACACCGTATAGGCGTTCATCGAACGCCTACTTTTTCTCACCCGGCGCAGCAGGAAAGCTGCTTCACATCCTTGTTGAAGGTCTGCGCCGCGAGCTTCAGCCCCTCGACCATCGTTAGGTAGGGGAACAACTGGTCGGCCAGTTCCTGTACCGTCATGCGGCTACGAATTGCCAGGGCGGCCGTCTGGATCAGTTCACCTGCTTCCGGCGCGATCGCCTGCACGCCGATCAAGCGCCCGCTGCCGGCGTCGGCTACCAGCTTGATAAAGCCGCGCGTGTCAAAGTTGGCAAGCGCACGCGGCACGTTGTCCAGCGTGAGCAGTCGGCTGTCGGTCTCGATGCCGTCGCGGTGCGCTTCCGCTTCGCTGTAGCCCACGGTCGCCACTTGTGGATCGGTGAACACCACGGCCGGTATCGCGGTCAGGTCTAGGGCCGCGTCTCCGCCCGTCATGTTGATTGCGGCACGGGTGCCGGCCGCTGCCGCCACATAGACGAACTGAGGTTGGTCGGTGCAGTCGCCGGCCGCGTAGATGTTCGGGTTGCTCGTGCGCATGCCCTTATCGATGACAATGGCACCTTGCACATTGACTGTGACTCCCGCCGCATCCAGCGTCAGGCTGCACGTGTTCGGTGCGCGGCCGGTGGCGATCAGCAGCTTGTCGGCAACAACGAGGCCATGTCCGGTGGTGAGCACGAATCCGCCGTCCGCATGGGCGACATGGCTCGCTTGCGTGTGCTCCCGCACCTCTATGCCCTCGGCACGGAAAGCGGCAGTCATGGCCTTGCCGATGGCCGGGTCCTCCCGGAAGAGCAAGGTGCTGCGCGCCAGGATCATCACTTTGCTGCCCAGCCGGGCAAAGGCTTGCGCCAGTTCCAGCGCCACTACCGACGAGCCGATCACGGCCAGGCGTTCGGGAATGGCGTCGCTGAGCAAGGCCTCGGTAGAAGTCCAGTAGGGTGACTCTTTCAGGCCTGGAATCGACGGCACGGCCGGACTGGCCCCCGTGGCGACCAGGCAGCGGTCGAACGTCACGACACACTCACCACCCTGGTTCAAACGGACGACAAGACTCTGGTCGTCCTTGAAACGCGCTTCACCACGTAGAACGTTGATGGCTGAATTGCCGTCCATGATGCCTTCGTACTTGGCATGCCGAAGTTCTTCTACGCGAGCCTGCTGCTGGGTCAGTAGTTTGCTGCGGTCAATCACAGGTGCAGTTGCTGCGATACCGCTGTCAAAGGGGCTTTCTCGACGCAAATGGGCGATGTGGGCGGCACGAATCATGATTTTGGACGGCACGCAGCCCACATTGACGCAAGTGCCACCGATGGTGCCACGTTCGATCAGGGTCACGCGTGCGCCTTGTTCAACGGCCTTCAGCGCCGCCGCCATGGCGGCTCCGCCGCTACCGATCACGGCGACATGCAGTGTATTGTCATCGCCGCTCGCCTTGTGGCCGCTGCCCAGCCACCCGCGCATCTCGTCGAGCGACCCGCCGGACTTCGAAACGGGTGGGGCATCGGCAAGCGTGGCCTGGTAGCCGAGTCTTGCTACGGCAGTGGTTAGCGCATCCAATGACGTGCCCGGCTCGATGGTGAGTTGCGCTGTGCCCTTCGGATAGGACACCAGCGCCGAGTGCACGCCGGGTACTTTTTCCAGCACTTCCTTGACGTGCGCAGCGCACGATTCGCAGGTCATGCCGGTGATTTTTAGATGGGGCATGCAACAACTCCTATTTATTCATGTTAGCTACGGCCTCGACTGTTATCCACACTGGGGAGGCTGCGGTGCTATCGCCGATGACTCAGCCAGCCCAGTGAATTCGCCAGCAAAGCCACGACTGCGAACAGCGGCAGCAACTTGGAGATGAACAACCCTTCGCATTCTTGTAGAAAGTCCAGCCCGATGGCCGCACCCAAGCTGGTGAGGGCTACAAAACAGGTGGTGCGCCCCCTCCGCCGAAACAACGCAGCCAAGCGCGCCAGCTTTGTCGGCAATGCGTGTGATCAGTCCCATGACTGTCCCAGGTTCGAGTTCATCGGCTCACTGCTTGACGCTGGACGGATAGCCCGTGTCTCCGGTTGCCTTGGTCAGCTTTTGCACGCTGGTCTTGGCATCATCGAACGTGACAACCGCTTCGCGTGTCTTGAAGGTCACGTCAACCTTGCTGACACCTTCGATCTTGGAAATCGCTTTCTTGACGGTGATGGGGCAGGCGGAGCAGGTCATGCCCGGTACGGACAGCGTAACGGTCTGGGTGGCGGCCCACACGGGGGTAACGGCGGAGGCGAGGGCCAGGGAGGCGAGCTTTTTTTTCATGAAGAACTTCTGTAATTAATAGAAAAATGGCATGACGTAAGGAAATCCGAGCGCGACAACAACCAGTGCGGCCACGATCCAGAAGAAGAGCTTGTAGGTAGTTTGTACTTTGGGGATCGCACAAACCTCACCTGGTTTGCAGGCGGCTGCCTGCTGGTAGATGCGCCGCCAAGCGAAGAACAGCGCCACCAAAGCTGCGCTGATGAAGATCGGGCGATACGGCTCCAGCACTGTCAGGCTACCGATCCATGCCCCGCTGAATCCCAAGGCGACCAGAACCAGCGGGCCGAGGCAACAGGTAGAGGCGAGGCTGGCGGCCAGCCCTCCAGCAAAGAGCGCACCGCGCCCGTTTTGAGGTTCAGACATGCGTCTGTCCTTTTGGATTCAAAAGTGATCGAGTAACCTTACTTCCGTAGTCATGTACGGAGTCAAGCGATATGGAAAATAATTTGGAGAAGCTGACTATTGGCGTTTTTGCCAAGGCGGCCGGGGTCAACGTGGAGACCATCCGCTTCTATCAGCGCAAGGGTTTGTTGCCGGAGCCGGCCAAGCCCCATGGCAGCATCCGCCGCTATGGTGAGGCGGATGTAACGCGGGTGCGGTTCGTGAAATCAGCTCAGCGGTTGGGCTTCAGCCTGGAGGAGATCGCCGAGCTGCTGCGGCTGGAAGATGGTGCCCATTGCGAGGAGGCTAGCAGTCTGGCCGAGCACAAGCTAAAGGACGTGCGCGAGAAAATGGCTAGCCTGGCGCGCATGGAGGCCGTGCTGTCTGAACTGGTGTGCGCCTGCCATGCACGGAAAGGGAACGTTTCCTGTCCGCTGATTGCGTCTCTACATGGAAAGAAAAGAACGTCGTAGTGGCGCCGTGACGTAGCTCGGCAGCTACGCCTTAGCGTGCCTTATTCTCCGAGTTCTGAGGCGCCCCCAAGTAGCCCCCACGAAACTCGCTTGTGGATCCGACGCGACCGCATTCGCGCTTCTTGCTCGTGCCCTGACACTCAGTCGGGATTGCCAACAGCTACGTTTCATCCAGCAATAAAGCAGCCCGACAATATAACCGCCCGATGACAAAACTGTCATCGGGCGGTTTGGCTCCCGTAAGGAGCCACCGTCCATCATACAAGTGCAGGACCACCTGCACACAACCTGAAGGAGAGAGAAATGCTGAAGAAAATGCTGGTCGTGGCCGCGCTGAGCATCCTGGGTACAACGGGCGCATTCGCTTCTGATGAGGCACGTGCCGCGGCAAGAGAGGTCATCGAGCTGAAGGATGGCTCGACGGTTTATATCTTCAAGGACGGAAAAATGGCCATGGAAGACAAGTATGGCCGTGCGACTCGTATGAAGAAAGAAACCGTCATGGAAACCAAGGATGGCCGGAAGATCATCATGCATGGCGATGAGGTCATGCGGCTTGACTCGCTACTACGACATGGTGACGGTAGCTAGTTGCCCGTTCGTACATGAGGTATAGCGGAGCCCCCGATGTTCGCTGAAGCGGCTTGGGGGCTCACGGGATTCGTTGCTGATTACGAACATGTGCTCGTATCGACGCGAATTCAGAACATTCTGGCGATCGCCTCCACAGGCTTGATACCAGCCCCGAAACGGGCGATGGCTTCCCGGTGCTGTCGTAGCTCTCCATACGGCAGATAGCGGATGTTGAGTTCCCTCACCTGTGAGAAGGCCGGCCTCAGCACCTGCTGCCGGACATCAGCCTCTCGTTCATCGGGGGCGACGAGGAATAGATAATGGCGCTTGGCCGCACCGCCGGACAAAGCCAGATCCAGCAGCCGCACGATGCCGGAGTAAATCGAGGTTGTATGTTCGACTTCGAAAGCCGCCACCACTGCACCGGATTCTCGTTCCAGCCAGATCACATCGATGAGCCGCACCGCGTCAGCCCCTTCATTTTGCAAGGCCAGGGGTAAGACCGTGAGGCACCCATCGGCGAGGCGCCCTCCGTTATAGGGCCGACTCTGGTCGTTGCTGGCGATCCACACCGAGAACCCCAGGGCCAGCCCCAGATCTCTCAGCCACCCTTGCACTTCGGTATGCCCCTCGTCGGAAACCCGATTCTTGTCGAGTTGCTTGGCAAAGGCGGCG
This sequence comes from Zoogloea dura, assembly GCF_012927165.1. Lineage (GTDB taxonomy): Bacteria > Pseudomonadota > Gammaproteobacteria > Burkholderiales > Rhodocyclaceae > Zoogloea > Zoogloea dura. The sequence goes on along the minus strand of NZ_JABBGA010000043.1, from coordinate 14,553 downwards.
GTTTCCTCCCGGACTGCGGCCAGATCCTTGGCCCAGGCATCGGTTGCCTTGGCATCTCCCTCGGCGGGCGGCAAGGGATAGCGCTCCATGCCCAGATCGAACATGAGCCCGGCAACCGCGCCCAGATCATTGGACAGAAGATCCCGGTGGCGCTGATTGAACTCGATGAGTCCCTGCCGCATCGCAAGGTAATGATCCCAACGCCCAAGCTTGACGGCAGCGCCGGTCAACGCGTTGTAGCCTTTGACGATGGCGGTATTGAACGGGACGACGATCGTCGGGTGAATGAAGTAAAGCAGGTTGGCCGCGGCGGGGCCGAGGCCTTTGATGCTCTTGGCTTCGAGCGTGCGGATCGCCTGGAGCACGTCGGCCTCCTTGGTGCAGCAGTCGCACGCATGCAGCAGCCGTCCAAAGGCGCGTTGATTGTCCCGGTCTTCGTAGATGTCCGGAATCCGCAGTTTGGGCTTCCACAGGAACGCATGATCGGCCCCCTTGAAGATCTGACGCTGCTCGGCAATCGAGGCCACGACCGTTTGGAGGGACGATCCTCGATAGACGTTGCCGAACGAGCCTTCGTCGATCTCCTTGATGACCTGGCCGATTCCACGCCGGATTGAGCGGAAGTTCTTCAGTCGTTCGGGCCACAAGAACCAGGACTGGTAGGTTCCATTCGGGTCTTGCTTCCAGCGATCAATCAAGAGACGGGTAGTTTCAGACATGCAGATGGAAGGCAGAACAGGTAGTCGATCAGGGTATCACCAACCGAAGGCTCGACGGGACTCGCACCTACCGAACACGTCCTGCACCTGGCGTGAACTACACAACCGGCGGCAAGACACCCAGCTTGAAGTAGCGCAACAACGCCTCATGGAGACGTTGTCGTAGTTCGTTCGGATCTGCCCGCGTGATCGTGACGTACAGCGCAGGGGCGATATCCATGAACGCAGTCGCGATGCGCGGATCAAAGTGACTTCCGGATTCACGCACGATGATCTGCATAGCCTCGTCGAGCCCCATCGGCGACTTGTAGGAGCGCTCGGAAGTGAGCGCGTCGAACACGTCCACGACGGCGAAGATCCGGGCGATCAGGGGAATTCCCTCGCCGCGCAAACCATCGGGGTAACCTTTTCCGTCCAGACGTTCGTGGTGGTGCCGGATGATCACGGCAGCCTCCTGCAACCAGGGGTTTCCGGTGACGATCTCAGTACCTAGGACCGGATGCGTCTGCATGACCAGGAGTTCGGCGGGCGTCAGCGAGCCCCCCTTCAGGAGGATGCTGTCGGGAATCCCGATCTTGCCCACGTCGTGCAGAAAGGCACCGGCAACCAGGTGCGAGATATCTTCCGCCGAGACCCCCAGTGCTTCAGCCAAACCAATCGCGTAGAGCGTGACTCGATAGTTGTGGGCATCGGTACCGGAATCCTTCTTGGCCACGGCGTTTCCCAGGGAGCGGATCAGCGACAGGTTGGAGTCCAGCAAGGAACGGGACAAGTCCGTTGAGCGCCGCAGCAAAGCCAGCATCAGGGGATATAGAACCAGCGCTGTCGCCACCACGGCGCCAATAGCGGTAAGCGCCCCCGTGCGAACCTGGTCCCGTTGAGCCTGGAGAGTTTCCGCATCGAGCCGGCTGAGGGTCCTCACATATCCGACAAGACGCCCATCGCTACCGGAGATCGGGACAACGACGTGGATCAGATGCTCGGAACCCACTTCGATCCAGGTGCGGTGGATCTGGTGCCCCTCGGGACGTTTCAAGGTTTGGGCACGAAGCACGTCTATCAGCGAAACGGTGCTACTCCCCCAGTTCTCGTAAACCGGACTGCCATCACGATCAAAGACCTGTAGCCCGACAAAACGACTCTTGTCCAGCAAGCGCTCCAGTTCGTCATGACCGTCAGGCCGGCCAGCGCCAACGATCACCTGCATCGCAGGCGTGGCGAAATGGCGGGCGCTGCCGGTGGCCTGCTCCAGTGCGGCCTGTTCCGCCCGGTAGGTTTCAACGAAATAAGCAACGCCACCGGCAACCAGCGCAACAACGGTCGCAGCCAACCCAAGCCTGATGGCCAGCATCCCGTGCAGCTGGCCAGAAGTTTCTGGCAACAGGCGGCTCATGTCAGCTTTTCACTTCAGGCTCTGGAGCATTTCGATTTCGTGTTTGAAGTGCCCACTCACCCGATCCATTGAGAACTTGAGCATCAGCGTGTTCTCCGCGAACTTGGCCCGTTCGACATCCATTTCGACGGTGTTCCCATCGACACTGCCTTGGCTCGGAACATGGTATTTCAGGGGGATGGGAGGCGGGGTGCCGGTGCTTTGTCCTGGCAAGTGCCCTGCTGAGGTCGTGGTCAGGGATACTGGAGGCACATTCGTCGCCGCCTGGGCGTTACGTAGCGCGTCCTGGAAATCGATGTCGACGGCCTTGTAGCCGGGGGTATCGGCGTTGGCGATATTTGACGCGATGATTTGCTGACGATAGGCCCTCAAGCCCAAGGCGAGTTGCTGAAAATCATGGCTCGGGTGCCCTGATCCCACCAATGGGATGTGACGGGGTTGGAAGACATCCCCCAAAGAGGGCCGTGTATCGCGTTGTGCTGAACTCTGCGGTGCGCCCCCCGTACTGGATGCTGGACTGGGCGTCCCCGACGGGGCCGTACTGGTCGTTCTGCTCATGACCTGTGAAAGAGCGCCGGCAAAGGAAGAGGTGCCACTTGCCGAAACGGTGTGACCACTGTGCCCAGCGTCCGAGGTCGGCTGAACCGGCCCAAGGCTTCCAATTCCGGCAACGAGGGGCATGGCAACTTACTCCTGTTCGTTCATGATCTGGATGGCCTTCACCGGATCGATCGGTCCGGTCTCGTGCCATTTGCTACTGAGTTTTGAAGCAGGCGCCTTGTCCATGCAGCCGTGGTTGCACTCCACGACCCAGCGCTTCATCAACACCGCCTGGCAAAAGGAAAAGGCGATGGCCTCGGGCTTGCAGCCGACGGTCTCAGCCAGAAGGCGGCAAGAACAACGGCTCCCGTGTTCATCGTGGGTTGGGGTTTTCATGGTCAAAACACCGAGGCCCCTTCAAGGGGCCTCTGAATGACTGCGCTTACTTCATGTCCCGCTGGTGGTTGTGACGCTTTGCATCCTTGGCCGGAGCAGCCTTGTCTGTCTTGGCCTCAGGCGCTGGGAGCCCCGTCTTTTCCGTCATGTGGGAATGGGGCTTCACCTTCTTCGGCGTCGTCTTTTCGGTTTGCTCGGCGGGTGCCTTGTCGGCATCCGCAGCCTGAGCGCCAAAAGACAGAGCCGCAACGGTGGCAATCAGTGCGGTCGAGAGAAAAGAATTGACTTTCATGACAGCTTCTCCAAAAAGGGTATCCAGAAGATTCGAGATGCCGGCGGGCGGGTCCGACAAGGCCAGTTTGTGCTTCTGGAACCGTCAGAGACATGACCCGGTGATTACATTCCTGTCAGATTTCTCCTGACCGCTACGCGGCTAGCGCTTAGGAAGTGCCGCCAGGAATGCCTTCTGAAATTCCAGCGTGCACGAAAGCAGTGCCGACCAGTGGTCCACCGCAATCCGGCCACTTGCCGCGGTGAAACCCGCAACGTCTCCCAGCAACAACGCTTTGGGGTCGTGGTCAGCCTGATGCACCCACTTCTGCATCGTCTCGGTGGTCAATGTCGTCACCTGCTCACCGTAGGTGAAGCCCAGACGGCAGAGTCCGGCCGCTACGTCGAGATTGGCCTGAAGACGCGCTCTCAGGTCTTCGTTCGCTTCTTGCATGATGTTCCTCTGTCCAGGCCGAACCGCACGAGACTCACGCCGGCTCGGCAATGACTTATTTGCCAAGACTCTCCGCCAGGTCGCGATGCCCCTTTTCCAGTGCCCGGGCCTCTTGGGCCGCTTCCTTGAGCTTGGTCTTCAGATTGCTGCAGTGGGCCGCCCACAAACCCGCATCACCTCTCGGACGGCCAGAGTAAGAGGCCACCATTTTTTCGTGTTGCTTGGCTTCCGTCTCGTAACTCACGGCCTTCTTGGCAAAGTAGTCGGCGATACGTTGGTGGTCAGCCGCAGTTGAAGCACTGGAAATGGCCTCCGGGATCTCTGCAACGGGGGGCGTTGATGAACAAGCACCCAAGGTCAGGATCAGTGCTACGCCAGCAAGTGTCACACCCAAATTGCGTTTCATGATGTTGCCTCCTTGTGAGTTCGCACGCTCAGTGTGCGATCTGGCGACTGACAAAGGGGTGACGCAACCATTACATCCCTATCCTTGAAATGTCAGGAAGTCTGTTTGCCTGTCTCTGCCTTCCTGAGGCGCAGTGCATTGCCGACCACGCTGGCCGACGAAAAACTCATCGCCAGGGCGGCAATCATCGGCGAGAGAACCAGTCCATATGCCGGATAGAGGGCGCCGGCGGCAATCGGGACTCCGAGGACGTTGTAGAGAAACGCGAAGGCCAGGTTCTGCCTCATGTTGCGGACCGTGGCGACCGACAGCGCACGGGCACGGGCAATGCCTCTCAGATCGCCTTTGACGAGGGTCAGCTGCGCACTGTTCATGGCTACATCGGTCCCGGTTCCCATGGCGATGCCGACATCGGCCTTGGCGAGGGCCGGTGCGTCGTTGATGCCGTCGCCGGCCATTGCCACGACGTGTCCTTCGCGCTGAAATTTTTCCACGAGAGCAAGTTTGTCGGCCGGCTTGACCTCTCCGTAGACCTCATCGATACCAAGCCGCTGCCCCACAGCACGTGCGGTGGTAAAACCATCGCCGGTCGCCATCACTACGCGCAGCCCGGCCGCCCGCAGGCTCGCCAAGGCTTCCTGCGTACTCGCCTTAATCGGATCGGAAACAGCCAGCAGGCCGAGAAGCTGCCCATCACGGGCAAGATGAATCACGCTGGCGCCGCTCTGGCGGAGTACTTCCGCACGCCCTGCAAGTTCGGTAGACGATTCAAGCGTGATGCCCTCCTGCGCCATCAGCGTCACGTTACCAAGTGCCAGGCGCCGGCCTCCTACCGTACCGTGAACGCCGATGCCGCTCGCCGACTCGAACTGCTCGACCTTGTCGAGACTCATCCCCCGCTCACGCGCAGCACGCACAATGGCATCGGCCAGCGGATGTTCACTACCCTGGTCAAGACTGGCGGCGAGCCGCAGAATCTCGTCCTCGCTGTTGCCTTGCAAGGCGACGGCCCGTTCGAACGCGGGACGCCCTTCGGTCAGGGTGCCGGTCTTGTCCACGATCAGCGTGTCGATTCGGCGCAGATCCTCGATTGCGGCCGCATCCCGAAAGAGGATGCCCTGCGTGGCGGCCTTGCCGGTCGCCACCATGATCGACATCGGGGTTGCCAGCCCGAGGGCGCAGGGACAGGCAATGATCAACACCGAGACCGCGCTGATTAGTCCGAAGACCCAACCCTGATCGCCTCCAGACAGCCCCCAGGCAAAGAAGCTGGCGAGGGCAACGGTGACTACCGCGACGACAAAATACCCGGCCACCACGTCGGCCAGACGCTGCATCGGTGCCCTGGAGCGCTGGGCCTGGGCGACCATCTGCACGATCTGCGCAAGCATGGTTTGAGCGCCAACTTTCTCGGAGCGGATGACGAGGCTGCCCGAGGTGTTCATCGTTGCGCCGATCACCTTGTCCGGCGCCCGCTTGCTGACCGGCAAGGGTTCGCCGGTCAGCATCGACTCATCGACCGAACTGCTTCCTTCGACCACCGCACCGTCCACCGGCACTTTCTCGCCGGGCCGGACGCGCAGGAGATCGTCGACATGGACATGGTTGAGCGGAACATCCTCTTCACTGCCATCGGCCAGGATCCGCCGTGCGGTCTTCGGTGCCAGGCCCAGCAGCGACTTGATTGCCGCCGAGGTCTGCGAACGGGCATGTAACTCCAGCATCTGGCCCAGCAGCGTCAGCGAAATGATGACGGCCGCCGCTTCAAAATAGACGCCGATCCGGCCATGTGCCATGAACGACAATGGAAACAAGCCAGGTGCCAGCGTCGCGACGACGCTATAAAGGAAAGCCGCGCCCGTACCCAGGCTGATCAGCGTCCACATGTTGGGACTGCGATGGACCACCGACTGCGCGCCCCGAACAAAGAAGGGCCAGCCAGCCCACAAAACGACGGGCACGCTCAGGACCAGTTCCACGCCACTGCGAAGGGTCGGCGACAGACCGCCGAGCAGATGGCCTGCCATGGCCAGGAACACCACCACAACGGTAAACGGCAAACTGAACCAGAAACGCCGACGGAAATCCCGGTATTCGCTGTTGTCGTCTTCGGTCGCCAGATCAGGCAGGACCGGTTCGAGCGCCATCCCGCATTTCGGGCAGTCTCCCGGACCGATCTGCCGGATCTCCGGATGCATCGGGCAGGTGTATTCGGTGCCGGGATCGGTGACGGCGGGCTTTGCAGGCTGCAAGTACCCACGCGGGCCTGCATCAAATTTGGTCTTGCATTTGCTGCTGCAGAAGCGGTAAGTCACGCCTTCCCACTCACTTTGAAAAGTCGATTCCGGCTTCACCGTCATTCCGCAGACCGGGTCTGTCGCGCTTCCTGGTGCGGCCTGCCCAGAAGAGGACGGAACGTGATGATGGGCAGGGTCGTGCACGTGTCCGGACGCTGGGGATGTCATGACAACTCCTTTTTGTCTCGACCTTGATCGTTACCCGGCCTTCAAGGTTACGTCGGGTGGCTGCCCCACTTTGGCCACCACCCGGGCGTTCTGAGCAGGTAGTCGCGGTATTCCTCGCCGAATGCGTCCAGTGCCCGTCTTTCTTCCCGTCTCGCCAGGCGGATGTAAGTCATAAGCAAGATAGGAAACAGGGTGAGCGTGACCAGGGTCGGCCACTGCAGCAGGAAGCCGATCATGATGAGAATGAAGGCGGCGTACTGGGGATGACGGATTCGGGCGTAAGGGCCCGTCGAGGCCAGCGTCTGCGCTTTCTGCGCGGCATAGAGCACTGGCCAGGCATCAGCGAGGAGCCAGAAACCGCCGAGGATGAAGAGACTGGACAGGAGGTGGAAAGGGCCGAAATGGGGATTGGCCTTCCAGCCGAAAATCATTTCGGGCAGATGCCCCGCGTCATGGGAAAGCCAGTTGATGCCCGGAAAGTGCTCCGACAACCAGCCCGAGAGCAGATAGATGGTCAGCGGAAAGCCATACATCTCCGTGAACAGGGCGACGACAAAAGCCGAGAACATGCCCAACGTTCGCCAGTCCTGCTTGCTCTGCGGCTTGAAGTAACTGGCGGCAAACAGGATGAAGAAGATCGAGTTGATGGCGACGAGCGTCCACAACCCATAATCACCGTTACTGGCGTCCATGGCCGTCTCCTCCTTCACCGGTATCGCGGTCATGCGACTTGTGAGCACCCTGATGACCATGCATGAAACGGTGCATCAGGGGGCAAGCCAGCAGAAACAGGTAGGGCAAAACACCAAACAGATGCGCGCGGTGTTCCGTCAGCAGGTAGAACAGGGCGATGGCGGCAAACACCCACCACACCCACTTGCCGCGCCGGAAATGGTGGGAATGACCATCAGTTCCAGTTTGGGATGGCTCACGAGAATCGATCATCACGGCCTCCTACCTTGCAAGACAAGAATCAGCGCGGCGTCGGTGGACGGCTACAGCATGCCCTGGTGCCGGCGTGGGCCGCATTTTCCAGTTCGTTGTGCTCGAAGAATCGCCACAGGCTGCGCCGCAGTGCATGCAGGCCACAGCCTTTATTTCGGCTTCGATCTGGAAAAGGAAAATCTGTCGCAGGCTATAGCCGACACGGCTGATATGTGCGAGTAATCAACCGGTCGCGCCTCTTGAGTAGTTTAGTGTGAGTGCCCCGAGTGGACGTGCCCTGCGCTGTCATCAGGGGCAAAGCCAGAGCTTGCGCACGCACCCAAGACTAGCAGCATCGCCGCAGCCATGGCGATTGCGACTTTCTTCATCAACACCTCCTGTCTTTGCGTTAAGTTGACAACAAAATCTGCGCTTATCTCCTGCGGTCTGAATCAAGAAGGACGCGAAGCCAAAACCTTTTGGTATAGAGCAAGGTTTGAATCGACCATTTTTTCAACAGAGAAGCTCTCCCGGACAATATCCTGCCCCAGGCGCCCCATCATAGAACGCCTTCCTGGATTGGAGAGCAACTCTTCTATAGCCTGCGCTAGCGTCTTTGAGTCTCCAGGGGGGACAACAAGACCCGTTATTTCGTGCTGAACCATCTCTGGCATGCCACCTACACTCGTGGTGACAACAGGAATGCCGCTTGCCATCGCCTGCAGGCCGACATTGGCAAACCCCTCTCGAAGCGCTGGATGGACTAGCAGATCACTGGCACGGAGAATTGTGGAGATGTCAGAGCGAAAACCCATGAATTGAACACACCCATCAAGATTAAGCTTATGAACCTGAGCTTCAAGTCTAGAACGAACGGCTCCGCTTCCTACAATCAAGACACGGATGTCCTTGAATTTATTCCTTAACGAAGGAAGTGCATCCAGCAGGACATGGTGCCCTTTCCGAGCAATAAGCTGTCCGATGACACACAACAGCGGAGATGCAGGCAATACACCCAGGATTCTCCGAGCCTCCCATTTACTCAAGGCCGAGTCATATGCGCTTGCATCAACCGCGCTATGAATCACTGTTATTTTATCGGAAGGAAAACCAGCCTCCTTCATTACACTTGAAATTCCGTCAGATACGCAAACTATTGCCTTCGGGATTTTTCCAATACAGAAGCCGTTCAAAACTCCCGCTGAAATAGGATTATCCACACGCCGGGTAGTGATTACATTTGGATGTCCAGCCCACTTTGCGGCCAGGGCTCCCAAGATGTCTGCGCCTCGTCGGCTGTGTAAATGTACGATATCGGGCTTTGCCGAGCGGATGATCCTGCCCAGCTTCAAGACCAGTGTTAAGTCGTGATCGCCTCGATAGCGCACTCCTTGAACATCAAGCCCCTCTCGCGTCGCCGCACGATAAAGCTCACCGTCGTCAGGACAGACAAGGAGAGCAGGCACTCCACGCTCCTCTAAGCCATGGACAAGGTGCTTGGTTTGCATTGCCCCACCGAGGAGATGTCGCCCCGTTTCCAAGTGTAAAGTTCTGATTGTCATGTCAATTGTCTCTCTGCTGTTTCCGCATACAACGCGGAGCGATCAGTTTGAGACCCTCTGACTGACAATCAGGTGAGGCTCGAATTACATTTCAGACATCGTTAAGACAGGAAGCTCTCCCTGTTTTTTCACTTTCAATCGTACTTTTACCCTTGCTTATTCGATAACAGCCTTCTGCTGCTCGCGACGAATGTAGGCGATTATGTGTGCCACGCTGTCTGGCGTAACGAGTGGAATTGGAGGCATGTCCCCAAATTGCCAATGGTGGGAACGAACGCCATTCTTTACTGCAATCTGAAATGCCATGTCAGAGTGATGGGATGCAAGGTAGATGCGATGAAGGAACGGAGGTCCCTTCGCGGTCCCCTTCAGATCTGCGCCATGACACGCAGCACACTGGCTATTGAAAAGTGACTTCCCAGCTTGTGCGTCTGGTTTAAGCCCAGGACTGTGTTTTGGTATTTCCCATCCCTGCCCACTAACAGAGATGCTGCTCACTGTCATAACAACTAGAACGAGTTTCTTTATGTAACTCATGCTTATTGCTCAATTCCTCGGTTCAAACGCCATTGCTTGACCAATGCGTAGATCGCCGGGATCACCGCCAGGGTCAGCACCGTCGAGGAGATCATTCCGCCGACCATCGGCGCGGCGATGCGGCTCATCACCTCGGAACCGGTGCCCGTCCCCCACATGATCGGCAAGAGGCCCGCCATGATGGCGACGACGGTCATCATCTTCGGCCGCACGCGCTCGACAGCGCCCTCCATCACGGCTGCGTAGAGATCACTGACGTTCGGACTGCGGCCACTCTCGCGGCACGTCGCCTTCACGGCTTCCCAGGCATGGTCGAGATAGATCAGCATCACCACGCCGGTTTCCGCCGCCACGCCGGCCAGGGCGATGAAGCCCACCGCCACGGCCACCGACAGGTTGTAGCCGAGCAGCCACATCAGCCACACCCCGCCGACCAGCGCGAAAGGCACGGACAACATGACGATCAGCGTTTCGGTGATGCGCCGGAAGTTCAGATAGAGCAGCAGGAAGATGGTCAGCAACGTGATCGGGATGACAACCTTCATCTTCTCGATGGCGCGCTCCATGAACTCGAACTGACCGCTCCAAGTGACGTAGTAACCCGGCGGGAACTTGATCTGCTCGGCGACCGCCTTCTTCGCATCGGCCACGTAACCACCGATGTCCCGATCGCGGATGTCCACGAAAATATAGGCCGACAACAAGGCGTTCTCCGTGCGGATGCCCGGGGTGCCTTTCTCCACCTTGACCTTCGCCAACTGCCCCAGCGGCACCATCGTCCCCCCCATGGTCGGCACCAGCACTTCACGGGCGATCTGCTGTGGGTCGGAGCGCAGCTCACGCGGGTAGCGTACCGTCACCCCGAAGCGCTCACGGCCTTCAACGGTGGTGGTGACCATCTCGCCACCCAGCGCGCTGCCGATGACGTCCTGCAGGTCGCCGACGGCCAGGCCGTAGCGGGCCAGCTGTTCCCGGTCTGGTTCGATGTTGAGGTAGAAGCCACCAGTGATGCGCTCGGCAAAGGCACTGGTGGTGCCCGGCACCGTTTTGACGACCGCCTCGATCTCCTTGGCCAGTTTCTCCATTTCACCAAGATCCTTGCCGAAGACCTTGATGCCGATCGGCGTGCGGATGCCGGTGGACAGCATGTCGGTGCGGGCCTTGATGGGCATCGTCCAGGCATTGGCGACGCCGGGGAACTGCAGCGCCTTGTCCATTTCTGAGATGAGCTTGTCGGTCGTCATGCCCGGCCGCCATTCGGCTTGTGGCTTGAGGTTGATGACGGTCTCGAACATCTCGGTCGGTGCCGGGTCGGTGGCCGTATTGGCACGGCCGGCTTTGCCAAAGACCGATTCGACTTCAGGGAAGCTCTTGATGATCTTGTCCTGGGTCTGCATCAGCTCGGCGGCCTTGGTGATCGACATACCCGGCAGGGAGGCCGGCATGTAGAGCAAAGTGCCTTCGTTCAAGGTCGGCATGAACTCGGAGCCCAGGCGGGAGGCGGGATAGACCGATACGGCCAGGGCGATCACCGCGAGGACGATGGTCATCTTCTTCCAGCGCATCACCGTGGCGATGATCGGCCGATACACCCAGATCAGCACCCGGTTCACCGGGTTCTTCGCCTCCGGCATGATCTTGCCTCGAATGAACAGCAGCATCAGCACCGGCACCAGGGTGACCGACAGAATCGCTGCGCCGGCCATCGAGAAGGTCTTGGTGTAGGCCAGCGGGGAGAACAGCCGGCCTTCCTGACCTTCCAGTGTGAACACTGGCAAAAAGGAGACGGTGATGATCAGCAGCGAGAAGAACAGCGCCGGCCCCACTTCCTTGCAGGCGGCCAGCATCGCTTCCAGGCGCTCTGCCGCCGAATGCCCGTCCGGCAGACGTTCCAGATGCTTGTGGGCGTTCTCGATCATCACGATGGCCGCATCGATCATCGCCCCGATCGCGATGGCGATGCCCCCCAGGCTCATCAGGTTGGAGTTCATACCCAAGAGGCGCATCGCGATGAAGGCCATCAGCACACCCACCGGCAGCATCAGGATCGCCACCAGGGCGCTGCGTACGTGGAGAAGGAAGACCACGCAGACCAGCGCCACAATGATCGATTCTTCGATCAGCGTGCCCTTGAGGGTCTCGATGGCCCGGTGGATCAGCTCGGAGCGGTCGTAGACCGTCTGTACGGTCACACCTTCCGGCAGGCCGGGGCCGATCTCGGCGATCTTGCCCTTCAGGTTATGGATGACTTCCAGCGCATTCTGACCATAGCGGGCCATCGCGATGCCGGCCACCACTTCGCCTTCGCCGTTGAGTTCGGTGAGCCCCCGACGCTCGTCGGGTGCCAGCTCGACCCGTGCGATGTCGCGGATCAGCACCGGCGTGCCCTTGTCGGCCTTGACCACCAAGCGTTCGATATCGTCCTTGCCGCGCAGGTAGCCCTTGCCGCGCACCATGTACTCGGTCTCGGCCATTTCCACCACGCGGCCACCTACATCCCGATTGGAGTCGCGGATCACCTGGGCGATCTTCATCAGCGGAATGCCATAGGCGCGCAGTTTCACCGGATCGACAGTGACCTGATAGGTCTGCACGAAGCCACCAATCGAAGCGACTTCCGCCACGCCATGGGCCTTGGCCAGCTGATAGCGCAGATACCAGTCCTGGATCGTGCGCAGTTCGGCGAGGGTCTTGTCCTTGGCCAGCAGCGCGTACTGATACACCCAGCCGACGCCGGTGGCGTCCGGCCCGATCTGTGGTGTCACCCCCTTCGGCATGCGACCGGAAGCGAAGTTGAGGTACTCCAGCACCCGCGAGCGGGCCCAGTAGATGTCGGTGCCGTCCTCGAAAATGATGTAGACGAAGGATGCCCCGAAGAACGAAAAGCCGCGCACCACCTTGGACTTGGGCACCGACAGCATCGCCGTGGTCAGCGGATAAGTGACTTGGTCCTCGACCACCTGTGGTGCCTGCCCCGGGTATTCGGTGTAGACGATGACCTGCACGTCGGAGAGATCGGGTAGCGCGTCGATGGGCGTACGCAGTACCGCGAACACCCCGGCGGCGAGAATGAACAGCGTGGCGAGCAGAACCAGGAAGCGGTTCCGGCCCGACCAGTCGATGATTTTGGCCAGCATGATGGATCCTGTGTCAGTGGCCTGCGTGAGGATTGGCAGCCGGCGCCGACGTGGCTGCTTTGCCGGCGGGGGCCGCCGAGGTGATCACCCATTCGCCGGGCTGGCGCTCGACGAACTCGACCTCCACCTTGAGGCCCGGCTTCAAGGCCTGCAGCAGTGACGGATTGGCCACCTTGAACTCCATGGTCATCGCCGGCCACTTGAGGCTGGCGACAGGGCCGTGATTCAGGCTGACCGTCCCGTCCTTGGCATCGACACTGTCCACCGTCCCTTCGGCCCGGTGTCCAGCCGCCTGGGGCGTCGGCGCAGGCTTCTCGCTGTCCTTGCCGGGCTTCGGTGCACCGCCATGGCCCGAATGCCCAAACCCGCCGACCGCGGCTTTCAGGTTGCTTTCCGCATCGATCAGGAAGTTGGCGGCAACGACGACCTTTTCGCCGGCCTTAACGCCATCCATCACTTCGATATGGTTCTCGCTACGCCCACCCAGCTTCACGTCCCGCGGCTCGAAGCGCCCTTCGCCGTGCGCGATGAGGACGATCTGGCGAGTGCCGCTGTCGATGACTGCCGAATTCGGCACGGTCACGACCTGTCCCTTGCCTCCTACCGGCACCTCCACCTGGGCGAACATCGCGGGCTTCAGGAGCTGGTCGGGATTGGCCAGTTCAACCCGAACCGGCACCGTCCGCGTTTCCGCATTGAGGGTCGGATAAACATAGGTCACGCGGCCCTCGAAGACCTTGTCCGGGTAGGCATTGATGCGCACCTTCGCCACGGCCCCCGTACGCACCTGAGCGATGTCCTGTTCGAACACGTCGGCGACAACCCACACCGATGACAGGTCGGCCACCTGATACAGGGTGTCGCCCGGCATGAAGCGCATCCCCTGTAGCGCTTTCTTTTCAGTGATGACGCCCGAAACCGGGGAACGGAAGGTCAGCGTGCGCTTGGATGCACCGGATTTTGCCAACGCACGGATCTGCTCCTCGGAGATGTCCCAGTTCCTGAGACGCAGCAAACTCGATTCGGCTGGGCGGAGACCAGTTCCGGGCTGTACACCTCGAAGAGCGGCTGGCCCTTGGCGACCGGCTGGCCGGTGACGTTCACGTGCAGGCGCTCCACGTAGCCTTCGAACTTCGGGGAAATGGCAAAGCTGCGCCGCTCATCGATCTCGATCCGGCCGGCAGCGCGCACCTGCTTGTCGAGGGCGCGCAGTTCCGCTGCCTCGGTACGCACGCCAAGCTTTTGCACTTTCTCGGTACTGATCTTGATCGAGTTGGCTGCCGGGGGCTCGTCCGCCTCCCCTTCGTAGACCGGGACGTAGTCCATCCCCATCGGATCCTTCTTGGGCATCGGCGAGGTGTCCGGCAAGCCCATCGGGTTGCGGTAGTAGAGGAGCTTGCGCTCCTTTTTCATGCCTTCAACAGATGTCGTCGCAACAGCCACAGAGGGCTCCGGGTGGCCGGCCACCGGCCGCTGGCCCAGCCAGTAGCCACCACCGGCAGCCAGGGCGACCGAGAGGCCGATCACAATACCTGCGCCTGTTTTCATAGATCTTCTCCGAGGATTCGTTCGATTTCTGCAAGACGTAGCTGGGCTTCCGCCTGGGCCTTGATGCGGCCCTGCCGGGCCTGGCGAATCTGCCGCTGGGCGTCGAGCAGCGTCGCAAAATCCACCTTGCCGGTTTCGTAACCGGCCAGCGCGGCCTTGAAAGTCAGTTCGGACTGCGGCAACAGGCTGGTTGCGGCAAGGG
>NZ_JABBGA010000042.1 GCF_012927165.1 Zoogloea dura | reverse complement strand
GCCTCCCCGGTCGTTCGCGTTGCGAACGACTCCCCTGCGCTGCTCGCATCGGGCGGCCGGCGCGGAACTCGTCGGCTACGCCTCCTCAGACAGCCGCGCCGGAAGGCCCCGCCCGCTGCTGCGCTGCTCGGCGGGTCAGAACGGGCTTTTCGCAAACACCGCGCGTTTGCTGAAGCAGGGCGCGATGATCAACGAAAGAGCAAAACCCCAGCGCCTCGCACCCACCGGCCTTTCCGTAGAGGCTCGGTGCCCGGTAAAAGCCCGTTCCGACCCGCCGAGCAGCGCAGCGGCAGGCGGGGTAGTCCGGCGCGGCTGTCTGAGCCCGCAGGGCGAGTTCCGCGCCGGCCGCCTGCCGTGAGCAGCGCAGGGGAGTCATTCGCGTAAGCGAATGACCGGGGAGGCGGGTCGCCTTCTTTGCCTCCTTTCTTGGCGAAGCAAGAAAGGAGGTCGCCTGCCGGGGCGAAATCCCGGCCAATTCAAGGAGGAAAAAAGGAAAGCCGTCCAGACAAAGGCACAAACGAGCAGCCCACCAAAACCCCAGACGCAGAACGACCACCACCCCAACCTGGACCAGGAAATCCAGGAAATCAGCCCGCCGGCCTCACTCAACGCCGGCAGTTACCGACCCTATCGAACCGCCATGCCGTACAAGACCGCCATGACCCCTGAAACAGACCGTCTCGCCCACTGGCTCGTCAGCGGGCTGGAGCTCGATACCACCCTGTTCCATGTCGGCCAGTACTGCGGCCCCTGGCGCGCTTCCACGGCTGGGCGCGAGCGGGCGGGCTTCCACCTGGTGCTGCGAGGGCATTCCTGGCTGCACCTCGAAGGCCAGCCGCCGATCCGGCTGAATGAGCGGGAAGGCGTCTTCCTGCTGCGCGACCTGCCCCACAGCCTCACTCCGGAGGCTGACTCGGGGCCCGAGTGCCAGCCCCGCAGCATGTTGCCGATGGCTCCGGCGGTGCCGGGCGCCTGCGGGCTGGCCTGCGGCTTCTTCCAGTTCCGCGGCCTGCTCGGCGAGCTGTTCCGCAGCGCCTTTCCCGACTACGTGGTGATCCGCGCCGACTCGCCGTCGAGCGAGGCCGTGGGGCCCCTGTTCCAGCTCATCCTGGCCGAGGCCGAGCGGCATGGCGAGGCCGCCTCGCCGCTGATCGAGCGGCTCACCGAGCTGCTCTTCTTCTATGTGATCCGCGACGTGGCCTGCCGCGACGACGTGGCGGCGGGCCTGCTCGCCGTGGCCCGCCGCCAGGAGTTCGGCCCCTTGCTCGACGACCTCCTGCGCGAGCCCGGCAAGGCCTGGTCGGTGGATGACATGGCGCGGGTCGCCTGCATGTCGCGGGCGAGCTTCTGCAAGCACTTCGTCGAGGCCAGCGGCCAGCCGCCGGCCCAGTTCCTGCTGCAGGTGCGCATGAAGATCGCCGCCCGCCGCCTGCAGCGGGGCGACAGCGTGCTGCGCGCCGCCGAGCACGTGGGCTACACCTCCCAGGCCGCCTTCACGCGGGCCTTCAAGAAGGTCATCGGCGAGCAGCCGGGAGCCTTCCAGCGGGCCCGCCGGGTGCCGGGGCTGCGGGCCGCGCATTGAGCACCCGCGGCCGGGCCGCCCGCCGAGACGATCGAGCAAAAAGCAGCGACGCCCGTGCATAGAGGGCGCCGCCGCCGATCGGGACAATCCACCCATCGCGAACCTTACCGGAGCCTTCCATGACCCGCCTGACCGTCCACACCCCCGCCAGCGCCCCCGAGGGCAGCCGTGCCTTCATCGACACGGTGATCACCAACAACGGCTTTCTGCCCAACCTCATCGGCGTGCTGGCCAATGCCCCGGTGGCCCTGGAGACCTACCTCACCGTATCCGGCATCAATGCCCGCGCCAGCCTCAGCCTGGCCGACCGCGAGGTGGTCCAGATCACCGCCGCCAGCGTGCATGGCTGCGACTTCTGCGTGGCCGGCCACACCGCCATCGCCCTCAAGAAGGCCGGGCTCGACAAAGACCTGGTGCGCGCCCTGCAGGAACGCGCCAGCACCGGCAATGCCCGTGTCGACGCCCTGGTGGCCTTCACCCGCGCAGTGATCCTGACCCGCGGCAAGGTGGCCAAGGGCGAGCTGGCCGACTTCCTGGCCGCCGGCTTCAACGAGCAGCAGGTGCTGGAGGTGCTCCTCGGCGTCAGCTTGGCCACCCTCTGCAACTTCGCCAACAACCTGGCCGGCAGCGACATCAACCCCGAACTGCGCCCCTTCCAGCCGGGCGCCCTCGAATCATGAGCCCTCCGCTGCGTAGCCAGGATGAAGCCCTGGACTGGATTGCCGCCCACGCCGCCTCCCTCGACGCCGGCCCCGAGCATGCCGACCAGGTGGTGCCGCTGCTCGGCGCAGCGGGCTTCTTCCGCATCGGCGTGCCGGTGGCGCTGGGCGGCAGCGGCGGCAGCACCTTCGACGCGGTGCAGGCCATCGCCCGGGTGGCGGAGCGTTCCCTCACCGCCGCCTTCGTGTTCTGGGGCCAGCGCTGCTTCATCGGCTACCTGCTCGACAGCGACAACGCCGCCCTGCGTCAGCGCTGGCTGCCGGCCCTGCTGGAGGGGGAGGTGGCCGGTGCCACCGGCTTGTCTAACGCCATGAAGTTCCTGTCCGGCATCGAGAGCCTGCAGGTGCTGGCCACGCCGGAAGGCGAAGCTTGGCGCCTGGACGGGCAACTGCCCTGGGTCACCAACCTGCGCCGCGCCGGCTACCTGGTGGCGGCCGCGGTGGAGCCCACCGACGGCGCGCCCGCGGCGGTGGTCGCCTTCACCGGCGACACGCCGGGCATCACCCGTAGCGACGATCTGCAACTGCTGGCCCTGCGCGGCAGCAACACCGCGGCGATCCGCATCGAGGGCGTGGCCTCCGGCGCGGCCGAGCTGATCCACGCCGATGCGCGGGTCTTCCTGCCCCGCGTGCGGCCGGCCTTCCTGGGCCTGCAGTGCGGCATGTCGATCGGCCTGGCGCGGGCCAGCCTGGCGGCGGCCAGCCACTCCGGCAGCGCGGCCCGGGCCGGCCTGCAGGGCCGGGTCGCGGCCATCGAGGCCGGGCTGGACGAGGCGGTGGCCGAGCTGGAGGCGGGGCTGGCCGATGGCCGTTTCGCCACCCAGGCGGCCCTGCTGTTCCGCATCCGCATCCGGCTGGCCGGCCTGGTGCGCCAGGCGGTGGACCTGGAGCTGGACGCCACCGGCGGCCGCGCCTACCTGGTGGCCAGCACCGGCGACTTTGCCCGGCGCTGGCTGGAGGCGGCCTTCGTGCCGGTGGTGACGCCCAGCCTGACCCAGCTGCACGGCGAACTGGAGCGCCAGGCGGCGTTGCAGGCCGCATGAACCGCCCGCTGGCCGAAGCCGATGTGATCCGCTGCGCCGAGCAGACCCCGGCGGTGCTCGAGGCGCGTGGGCTCAGCTATGCCCACGCCGGCATCGGCACCCTCTTCGAGGGCGTCTCCCTGGCGGTGCGCCGGCGCGAGATCGTTGCCCTGCTGGGCAGCAGCGGCTGCGGCAAATCGACCCTGCTGCGCGTGCTGGCCGGGCTGGAGCAGCCCGCCACCGGCAGCGTCAGCTTCCTCGGCGAGCCGCTGGCATCACCACATCCGCGCAGTGCCCTGGTGTTCCAGCAGCCCAGCCTGCTGCCCTGGCTCAAGCTGGCCGACAACGTGGGCTTCGGCCTCGATTTCGCCCACCAGCCGAGGGCCGGCAGGGAGGCCCTGCAGGGCCGCATCGCCGCCGCCATCGAGGCCGTCGGCCTGAAGGGGCGGGAGGCCGCCTATCCGGCCCAGCTCTCCGGCGGCATGGCCCAGCGCGCCGCGCTGGCCCGTGCCCTGGCCCGCGAGCCCGAGCTGCTGTTTGCCGACGAACCCTTCTCGGCCCTCGACGCCATCACCCGCGCCGAGATGCAGGACCTGCTGGTGGACGTGGTGCATCGCTGGCACTCGGCGGTGCTGCTGGTCACCCACGACATCGACGAAGCCATCCTGGTGGCCGACCGCATCCTGCTGATGGGCGGCCGCCCCGGCCACCTCGCGCAGGAATGGACGGTGGACATCCCCCGCCCGCGGGAGGACCACCCGGAAGCCGTCACCGCCCTGCGCCTCTCCATCCTTGGCGCCCTGCGCCATGCCAGCCTTTGAATCCGCCCCGGAGACCCGACCCATGGACGCCAAGCATTCCGAACCCAAGATCCACATCTGCCAGACCTCCGACTGCGGCTGCAGCCTGAGCCGCCGTGACTTCCTGCGCCTGTCGGCCCTCACCGCCGCCAGCGTCGCCGCGCCCCTGCTGAGCGCCGGCGACGCCCTGGCCCAGAGCCGCAGCAGCGACGTGCCGGTGAAGATCGGTTACCTGCCCATCACCGACGCCACCCCGCTGCTGATCGCCCACGCCCGCAAGCTCTTCGAGGCCGAAGGCCTCACGGTGGAGAAGCCGCGCCTGTTCCGCACCTGGGCGCAGATCGTCGAGGCCTTCGTGGCCGGCCAGGTCAATGTGATCCACCTGCTCTCGCCAGCCACCCTGTGGGTGCGCTACGGCACCCGCTTCCCGGCCAAGGTGGTGGCCTGGAACCACGTGAACGGCTCGGCGCTTACCGTCGCCCCGGGCATCAACAGCGTCACCGAGCTGGGCGGCAAGACGGTGGCCGTGCCTTTCTGGTACTCCATCCACAACGTGCTGCTGCAGCAGATCCTGCAGGCCAACGGCCTCACCGCGGTGACCCGCACGCGGGATGCCGCGCTGGCCCGCAACGAGGTGAACCTGATCGTGCTGCCGCCGGCCGAGATGGTCTCGGCCCTGGCCGGCAAGTCGATCGCCGGCTTCATCGTCGCCGAGCCCTTCAACGCCGCGGCCGAAACCACCGGGGTCGGCAAGGTCCTGCGCCTGTCCGGCGACGTGTGGAAGAACCACGCCTGCTGCGTCACCTTCCTGGCCGAGCGCGACATCGCCGAGCGCCCCGAGTGGGCCCAGCGAGTCACCAACGCCATCGTCAAGGCCCAGCTGTGGACCCGCGGCAACCAGCTCGAGGCGGCCAAGATATTGTCCAGCGCCGACGACAACCGCTATACCCCGCACAGCCCGCAGGTGCTGGCCAAGGTGCTGGCCACCACCGACTACGCCAGCTACGAGGCCAGCGGCGCCGCCCGCAACAAGGGCTGGTACCAGCGCCGCATCGACTTCCAGCCCTATCCCTTTGCGTCCTACACCGAAGAGCTGGTGAAGGTGCTGCAGAAGACCAGGGTGGAGGGCGACAACGCCTTCCTGACCAAGCTCGACCCGCGCTTCGTCGCCCGCGACCTGGTGGACGACCGTTTTGTCCGCAAGGCCATCGCCGCGGTGGGCGGGCCCTCCGCCTTCGGGCTGCCGGCCGACCTGCTGCGCAAGGAAGTGCTGGCGGTGTGATGGTGGGCATTCTTCTTCCTTTTGCAGGGCTGCTCGCCGCCGCCCTGCTGTGGGCCGCCGGCGCCGGCTGGCTGGGCGCCGTCACCCCGGTGGCGGCCAGCTTCTCCCCCGGCCCCACGGTGGACGCCCTGCTGCAGCTGCTGCAGGGGCGCGACCTGTGGGAGCACGTGGCGCTGAGCCTGCAGCGGGTGGCGGTGGGCCTGGTCATCGCCCTGCTGCTGGGGATTCCCCTCGGCGTGCTGACCGGCCTGTCGCCCCTGTTCTCGCGCACCACCACGCCGCTGTTCCAGTTTGCACGGATGATCTCCCCCCTGTCGTGGATGCCCATCGCCGTGATGGTGCTGGGGGTGGGCGATGCCCCGGTGTACTTCCTGCTGGCCTTCGCAGCGGTGTGGCCTATCCTGCTCAACACCGCCGCCGGCGTGGCCCAGCTCGACCCCAACTGGCTGCTGCTGGCCCGCAGCCTGTCGGCCACCCGCCGGGAGACCCTGCTGCGGGTGATCCTGCCGGGCATCACCGCCCACATCCTGACCGGCGTGCGCCTGGCCATCGGCATCATCTGGATCGTGCTGGTACCGGCCGAGATGCTCGGGGTGTCGGCGGGGCTGGGCTACTTCATCCTCGACTCGCGCGACCGGCTGGCGTATTCGGACCTGATGGCGGCGATCCTGGTGATCGGCTTCCTCGGCTACCTGCTCGACCACGCGGCCCGCAGCCTGCACCGGCGCTGGCTGCACGCCTGACCTGACGCGGCGCGTGCAGGGGAGCACGGCGGAGGTCCAGGTGCTGATGAAAATCACCCAGGCCTGGACGCGGGGTGTCCACGCCTGGGTGATTTTTGTGCAGGTGTGGACGGGGGAGCTCAGGGGCTGGGTGATTTTGGTCCAGGGCTGGACGGATTTTGTGTAGCGGTGGATGGGATTTGTCGAGGGCTGGATGGGCGGGGTCCAGGGCTGGACGGATTTTGTCAGCGCCTGGAGGGGAATCGTCCAGGGCTGGACGGGGGCTGCTGAGGGCGTGGCTTTGGCTGCCTGGTCGTACCCTTTGCTGGGCGGCTTTCCGTTGTTTTGAGTTGAATTGGCCGGGATTTCGCCCCGGCGGGCGACTCACTTCTTTGCTTCGCCAAAGAAGTAAGCAAGAAAGGCGACCCGCCTCGCCGGTCATTCGCTGCGCGAATGACTCCCCTGCGCTGCTCACGGCAGGCGGCCGGCGCGGAACTCGCCCTGCGGGCTCAAACAGCCGCGCCGGACTTCCCCGCCTGCCGTTCCGCTGCTCGGCGGGTCGGAACGGGCTTTTCGCAAACACCGCGCGTTTGCTGAAACCGGGGTTGGCTTTCAGGGTAAAGAGCAAAACCCCAAGGTCTCGCATCCACCGGCGTTTCTGTAGAGGCTCGGTGTCTGTTGAAAGCCCGTTCTGACCCGCCGAGCAGCGCAGCAGCGGGCGGGGCTTTCCGGCGCGGCTGTTTGAGGAGGCGCAGCCGACGAGTTCCGCGCCGGCCGCCCGATGCGAGCAGCGCAGGGGAGTCGTTCGCAACGCGAACGACCGGGGAAGCCGGGTCGCCTTTCTTTCCCCCTTTCTTTGGCGACGCAAAGAAAGGGGTCGCCCGCCGGGGCGAAATCCCGGCCAATTCAACGCAAAACAACGGAAAGCCGGCCAGCAAAGGCAGCACAGCCCAGCAAAGGCAGCACAGCCCAGCAAAGGCAGCACAGCCCAGCAAAGGCAGCACAGCCCAGCAAAGGCAGCACAGCCCAGCAAAGGCAGCACAGCCCAGCAAAGGCAGCACAGCCCAGCAAAGGCAGCACAGCCCAGACAAAGGCACGAACAGGCGGCAGAGGCCAAGCCGCCCCCGCAGACCTCAGGCCGCCTTGGCCTCTGCCGCCATGTCGGCGACCCCCGCCGCCGGATACCCCAGCGCGTAGCCCTGCAGCAGCGTGTGCTCGGCCACGTAGTCCTCGGGGTCTTCCTCGATGTGGGTGACGATCAGCGTGGCGTCCTCGCGCAGGGCCGACAGCCACTTGAGGCGCTCGCGGGCTTCGCTGCCACGGCCGAGCTTGCGGCTGTCGATCTTCACGAACTGCGGCCACACGGTGGTCGAGATGCTCTGCCACTGGGCCGGCGACTCCACGTTCACCGCCACCCGGAAGCCGTTGTTGCGGTAATTGCGCAGCACGAAGGCGAGCAGGTCGGGCTGGTCGCTGGCCTCCACCGGGGTCTCGATGACGATGCTGTCCGGCTGCACGCCGAGGGCGTCCACCACCCGCCGGAAGGCGCGGCCGTGGTCGTCGGCCACGGCGGCGAGCAGGCGGCCATGCACGTTGAGGAAGAGGGGCGCCTCATTGCCCGCCACCAGGGCATTGAGCAGATGCACGGCGCGGGCCAGGCGGTCGAGGCCGATCACCCGGGCGTCGTCGGCGGCGGTGGAGAAGAGGGTCCAGGGCGACAGGCCGTGGTCTTCCGGGCTGCCGCTGCGCAGGAAGGCCTCGCGCCCGGCGATGCGGCCGCTGAGGCTGTCCACGATGGGCTGGAAGGCGCTGGACAGGGCCAGGCCGAACCAGTCGCCGAGCACGCCGCCATCGGGCGCGCGGTAGAGCTGCTTGCCTGACACCCGTGCTGTCGGCAGGCGGGCCAGGAAGTCGCGGGTGAGGGGGTTGAGGTGGAGATCGGCGTCGGGCATTCGGGCGCTCCTCGAGACAGGTGGGCTCCGGCCTGGGCGGCCGGACTGAAGCCTGTAATCTAGGGCGCCCCGGCTGCCGGGGGAACCAAGAATTTCTGCGAACCTTATGCGCGGGAGACGTGGCGCGGGGCAGCCTCAGCGCGGCGATTGCGACGACCGGCAGGTCCGGTTGCGGCCGCTGCGCTTGGCATCGTAGAGGGCGTGGTCGGCGCGGACGAGCCAGTTGCCCGCATCGGGGAAGCTGTCGTCCAGCTCGGCCACCCCGATGCTGATGGTGAAGGGCACTGCCTGCTCGCCCGCGCTGAAGCCCAGCGCTTCGGTCTTGAGGCGCAGGCTCTCGCCAAAATGGAAGGCACCGTCTTCGTTGGTGCCCGGCAGGATGGCGGCAAACTCCTCGCCGCCGTAACGCGCGCAGATGTCCACCTGCCGCGAGCAGGTGCGCAGCACATCCGCCACCAGGCAGATCACCTGGTCGCCCACCGGGTGGCCGTACTGGTCGTTGATGCGCTTGAAGTGATCGATGTCGAAGATCAGCAGGGACACCGGCTGCCCAAAGCGCCGCGCACGCTGGAACTCTTCCTGCAGGCGCTCCTGCCAGTAGCCGCGGTTCCACAGCTGGGTCATCCGGTCGCTGCGGCTCAGCCGGAGCAGTTCGCGCTGGGCGGCTTCGAGTTCTTCCGAACTCAGCGCCAGGCTCAGGGAATGCAGTTCCACGTCCCGCTCGTGGTGGTCGTAGCTGGCGCTGACCCGCTCCAGCAGTTCTCCGACACCCAGCAGAAAGCGGTTCATGTCCGACGGAAAGCTCTCCGTCCGGGCCCGCAGCTTCAGTTCGGCAAGCAGGCGCTCGACGGCGGCCTCGCCCTCCAGTTGGGTAGCCCGCTTGAGCTGGCGGAGAAGCAGGCGGTTCATGTCATGTCCTCGCCCAGCACCGAGATGCTCATGGTCTGGTTATGCAGCCGGTACTGCCCCTGCTTGCCGGCCGAGCCGATCTCGCCATTCGAATAGAAGCCGGCCAGGACGACCTCGCTGCCCAGCTCGTCGGCCACCGCCAGCACTTCTTCTTCGATGCGCTCTCCCATCACCAGCTTGCGCCCGACGCAGCTCACGCACAGGGCCAGGGATGGCGGCCGGCTCTCCAGGGCCAGGCTGGCGGTGGCGGCGGCCTCGGCACCTTCCACCAGCGCATCGGGGCTCGCATGCATCAGGCGCAGAGAGCTGCCTTCATCCACCGAGCCGGCCAGCTGGATGCTCTGGCGTGCCTCGTCCACCCCGAGGATGGTGCGCAACAGGCCGGTGGACTTCGCATCGTCGTCCATGATCTCGAGGGGAAACAGCAGCCCGTTGGCCGGCAGGCCGCTGGCGTAGGGGCCCAGGTATTTCTTGTAGAGCGCCAGGGCCGGCTGGCCATCCAGTTCGTGGAGCAGGCTGCCCTCGCAGCGGGTTGCCTTGCGTCGGGGGCCAAAAGGCTTCCAGCCCCCGTGGCTGGCCGAAGCCACATGCAGATGCTGGCCATACAGGCCCACTGCCACCAGGCTGTTGGTTGCCGGGCCGCCCGGGCCGAGCACCATGGTCCGGGTAAAGCGCCCGTTGTCGCCGGCCAGGCCGCCCGATATCCACACCTCCGGCGCCAGCCCGGCCGCCAGGCCATCCACCAGGGCGCTGCCATTCACGCCCACGCCGGGGGCGAACACCAGCACGCAGCGCAGATCCTCGGGGGGGAGGAGGGCGCTCAGCCGCAGCCCGGCGGCCCGGGAATCCTCCAGGCCGGCCAGTGTGGCCTCGACCACCTGGAAGCGGGTGTCCGGGCGTTCAAAGCGGATGCCGGTCAACACCCAGCCACCGTCCTGCACACCCTGGCTGTGGATGTCGCCCGAGGTGGAGCAGCCGATCAGCTGCGCGCTGGGGAAAGAACCGGCCAGGGCATCAAGAAAGTCGGTGTCGTCCAGCGGCTCGCGTGCCCAGAAAGCCAGGATCAACTGGGGTTCGATCGCACTGAAGGCGTCGATTCGTGCCTTGTTGTATGAAAGGTCGTGCCTTGTGATCTGCCTGACTTGCATTTTTATATGACCGGCCTGGTTTGGGTGGTGTGGCTTCCCGGCGTGGTGGGCTGGCCAGGGCGGCAAACATTCCAGCACCTATCTTCCCGGCCGCCAAGCCAAAGCCGTCCTGAGCAATCACTTATTACCTTTCGTTTTAGCCCACCCGACGGAGCTGTACAGCCCCGTCGGGCCGCCTGGGCTCAGGCCTTGTGCTGCAACTCGCTGGGAAGCGTGCCGAGCTTGCGCACCTTCACATCCACCTCCAGCCCGGCAAAGTCACCGTCCTGGCCGATGAAGCTGCCCGACAGCGGGCTGGCCTGGGACGGGTCGCGCACGTAGGCCACGCGGATCAGATGGTCGCCGCCAAACAGGGTGTTGGTGGGGTCGCAAGGCACCCAGCCAGGGCCGGGCAGGTAGATCTGCAGCCAGGCGTGGGTCGCCCCGGAGCCCGTCATGGCACCCGAGCCGCCGTCCAGCGACGGGTCGTACAGGTAGCCCGACACAAAACGTGCGGCAAAGCCCAGGCGGCGCACCACCTCCATCATGAACAGCGCGTAGTCGCGGCAGGTGCCGCTCTTCAGCTCGAGGGTCTGCAAGGGTGTCTGGGTGCCCTCCATGTCCCGGGTGGTGTAGGAGAACTGCTCCCGGATCCCCGCGGCAATGGCCACCAGCAGATCGCGCGTCGGCATGTGCCGGCCCGGAATCACGAACTGGTCGGCCCACAGGCGCAGCAGGCCGCAGGGGTCGGGGTACACCGGCTCGATGAAGTTGCGCAGGTCGTAGCGCTCGCCGGCCGTGTACTCGAAGGGATAGACCTCGGCCCAGGCCGACAGGGGCAGCTCCACATTGCGCACCCCCAGTTGTTCGATGGTGAAGCGCACCACGAACTTCAGCTCTTTGGCGGGCTCGCGGATGTTCACGTAGGTCACCGAATTGGAGAACACGTCATCCGCCCAGCGCACCTCCGCATCCGGCGTCACGTCCAGCGTGCATTCCAGCACCCGGATGTCGTGGCTCGTGCGGGGCCGGAACATCATCCGGTGCTCACCAAAGCGCACCGGGTTGTTGTAGCGGTAGATCGTGGTGTGTTCGACTTCGAGAATGACCGACATGAGCACGGACCCGCGGTGAATGGCTGAATGCCCCGATTGTAGGGGATCAACCCGAAGCCTGCTCCCGCGCGCTCGTGACGTTCAGGCTATGGTCTCGGTCGACAGGAGCGTGCCGTCCTCGGCAAAGGTCATCAGTGTCGTCTCCTCATCCGCCACCACCACGATCCTGGCCTGCTGCAGCGTGCCGTTGGCGTGGTAGAGATAGTGGTGAGACGACTCGATCTCGCCGTACACCACCTTTTCCACATCCGTCAGCTGGTCCTGGGCGTTGTAGTAAGCGCGGTAGAAGGTGATGCGGTTCTGCAGGTCGGAAGCCTCCAGTGGCGTGGTCAGCCGGAGGGGCAGGCTCACGCCGGTGTAGGTCACAAAATGACGGAGCGTGGCAGGGGCGTGAGTCGTCATGGCAGATCCGTGTCAGGGTTTCGGGCTGCTTTCCAGCGCCTTCAGCGGCGCGCGCAGTGCGTCGAAGCGGGCGGGGGCGACATACTGGAGGAGTTCCTTGCCCTTGGTGTCGAGCACCACGTCCAGGCCCTTGGCCGGGTAGAGCAGATGCTCCACGTGGTCGTTCACGCGGATGCGTTCGGCGGGCTGGCCGAAGCGTTCGAGGATCACGGCTTCGTCCAGCTGGGCGCTGGGCACAAAGGCCATGGCGCGGATCGGGGCGGCCAGGGCGGCGGCCTTGTCGGCCTCGGCCAGGGTCGCCTTGCGGGTCGTGCTCTGCATGTATTCCGTCTTGGGCGCCCGCTCGCGCATGCCCTCGATGATGTCCCCGGGCAGGTCGGCGGTGAGGATCAGCTTGCCCGCCACGAAGCCGGCGGTGGCCTGCTCGTAGTAACCCTCCACGTTGCCCGCCTCATTGGGCTCGGCCACGATGGCCAGCTGCATCTCGGCGCCAAAGCGGGTGCGGGCCTCGGCCAGGGTGCTGCGCCCCGGGATCAGGTCAAAGACCTTCGCCTCGCCCCCCGGCAGCACTTCGATCTGCCACGGCAGGCCACTGGTGGGGACGGCCTTGGGGTCGAAGTGGGCAAACTGCCAGACCACCGGCCCGACCAGGATGGCGAGGGCCAGCAGGATGATTGCGATAGCGATTTTCATGCGAGTGGTGGTGTGGGGGGCAAGCGTGAGGGCAGGTCAGTGGGGCGCGTGGAAACCGTCCGGCACCTTGGCGTGGAACTTCACCGGCACCGCCGGCGTGTCCAGCACCGACTGGCGGATGCGGCCGACCACGTGCATCTCGCAACGCTTGCAGTCGAAGCGCAGGGTGAGCTTTTCCTTGCCGTTGATCAGGGTCATCGGGTCGGGGCGGATGCCCTTCACCTCCTTGGGGCACAGGTTGAAGCTGTAGCGCAGGCAATGCTTGGTGATCATCAGCGAGGCGTCGTCGGTGTGCTCGTTGGCCTCGTAGGCCGCCTCGATCAGGGCAACGCCATGGCGGTGGTAAAAATCCCGCGCCTTCTGGTTGAGCACATTGGCCAGGTAGCTCAGCTCGGTCTGCGGATAGGGGGCCGGCGGCTCCACGGCAGCCCGGCGCGGCAGGGGCGGCAGGGCGGCCAGACGGGCGGCCTCGAGGGCCTCCACCGCGTCCCGGCGCAGCGCATTCACCGCGCCGGCGGGCAAAAACCAGGCGGCAGACAGCTCCAGCGTGATCTCCCGCGCACTGAAGATCGTCGCCCCCAGCTTGCCCAGGCTGTCCTTGAGCCCCGTCACGGCCCGCTCAGCGTCCTTGGCCGGCTCCTTGGCGTGGGGCAGGGCGGCCGTGGCGGATACGCCGGTCTCGTCGGTCAGGGTCAGGGCAAAGCCTTCTGGTGTCTCGGTCAGCAGCAGGTCCACCGCAATGCGCCGCTCGGCGGACTTCTTCTCGAGCATGCGTTCGAATTCATGGTCCCGGTTGCGGAACAGGCCGCTGCCCGGGAAGAGGTCGGCCGGCAGCGGCTCGGCGGTATGCACCCGGAAATCCTCGCCGATCTTCTCGGCCCGGTTCACCCGCAGCCCCACCAGCTCGCCCTTGCGGTCGTAGAAGGTGATGCCGTCGCCGTTGTGCAGCTCGACGGCGCTGGTGGTGTCGAAGTAGCGGCGCTGCTTGCCATCCAGGCGGATCACGCTGCCTACCGGCTCGCCGACGAACTTGGGCGAATCGAAGGCGCCGATGTCGGCTTCCTGCGTACGGCCATTCACAAAATAATCGGTGGCGCCGCGGTTGAAGGTCTTGTCGGCCAGCGGGGTGAACAAGAAGGTGCTGCGCCCGGCCGAAGTGCGGCTGTACTCCGGGCTCTCCTCCATGATCTCGTCGAGCAACAGGCGGTAGTGGGCGGTGATGTTCTTCACGTAGGCCATGTCCTTGTAGCGGCCTTCGATCTTGAAGCTGGAAATCCCCGCCTCGGCCAGGGCGCGCAGGTTGGCGCTCTGGTTGTTGTCCTTCATCGACAGCAGATGCTGGTTGCTGGCCACCAGGTTGCCGTCCTTGTCCGCCAGGTCGTAGGGCAGGCGGCAGGCCTGGGAGCACTCGCCCCGGTTGGCGCTGCGGCCGGTGTGGGCATGGCTGATGTAGCACTGCCCCGAAAAGGCCACGCACAGCGCGCCGTGCACAAAAAACTCCAGCGCACAGTCGGTGGCCGCCGCCACCTTGCGGATCTCGGTAAGGCTCATCTCCCGCGCCAGCACGATCTGCGAGAAACCCACGTCCTGCAGAAAGCGCGCCTTTTCCGGGTGGCGGATGTCGGTCTGGGTGCTGGCATGCAGCTGGATCGGCGGCAGGTCCAGTTCCAGCAGGCCCATGTCCTGCACGATCAGCGCATCGGTGCCGGCCTCGTAGAGCTGGCGGATCAGGGCGCTGGCGCCTTCCACCTCCTCGTCGTGGAGGATGG
This sequence comes from Zoogloea dura, assembly GCF_012927165.1. Classification (GTDB taxonomy): domain Bacteria; phylum Pseudomonadota; class Gammaproteobacteria; order Burkholderiales; family Rhodocyclaceae; genus Zoogloea; species Zoogloea dura. The sequence goes on along the minus strand of NZ_JABBGA010000042.1, from coordinate 7,460 downwards.
TGTTGCACGCCACGAACACGCGGGCACCAAAGCGGTGCGCATGACGGGCCAGGCGCTCGATGTCGGCTACGGTGTTTTCGGCGTTTGCACGCGCACCAAAAGCCGGGCCGCCGATATAAACGGCGTCTGCGCCATGGTTGACCGCCTCGATCCCGATGTCCGCATTGCGGGCCGGGGCCAGGAGTTCGAGCTGCTTACGGGAATGGATCATGGTGATGCTCTCGGGGGAGGGGCGTGCGGCTCGAACGGCCACATCGCAAGTGCCGGATTATAAACCGGAAACCCCGTCCGCCCCAGGGTGGCTTGGTGCGTCGCCGCAGATGTTCCCGGATGCAGGGCTGCAATGCCCCGGGTTCTGTTTGCAAGTTGATCGATTTGTCATGGAATGAAAGAATGCCGATGTTCTTTTTCAAGGCTTGGCTATGGCGCCCTTACTCGATCCCAAGAACGACTTCGTCTTCAAGCGCTTGTTTGCCGCATCTCCCGCAAAGGAGGAAAGCACCATGAGCACCATCACCCACCCCGCAGTCCGTCAGGCGATGGAAGAACTGCAGCACCTCTCGGAAGACGACGAAGCCCGCCGCCTGGCGTTTGTGCGCGAACGTGCGTTGCGTGACGAGGTGAGTCTGATGAACACGGCGCGGGAAGAGGGTCGGGAAGAAGGTGTAGGGCTGGGGGTTCGAAGAGGGCCTTGTGTAGGCATCCGTAGGGGCGGACTCATCCTCCCGCGGACTTCGATCAACCCCCTGCGGGCGGCTGAAGCCGCCCCTGCATGTACACCCGCACTCCCTCAACACTCCCTCAATAATGCGGCGGAATCTCGTCCCGCAGGTCGCGGCTTTCGGCGCTGGGGGTGGCGGACTGCATCTGCTGGTAGAGCTGGCGGATCTGGCGCTGCAGCGCGTCGATCTGCTCCTGCTGGCGGTGTACCGTCATGTTGAGGGTATCCACCAGGTCTTCGGTGAGGGCAAGCTTGATCTCGATTTCGGTAAGGCGGGATTCCATCAGCGTTCCAAGTAAGTGTAAGGGCGGCTCAAGCCGCCCCTGCATCAATACGCGTTCTTGTCCTTGAACACCACCGCCACCGTCTTGAAGATGATCCACAGGTCAAAGCTCAGCGACCAGTTGCGCAGGTATTCCAGATCGTACTCGATGCGCTTTTCCATCTTGTCGATGGTGTCGGTCTCGCCGCGGTAGCCGCTTACCTGGGCCCAGCCGGTGATGCCCGGCTTCACCTTGTGGCGGACCATGTAGCCCTTGACGATCTTGCGGTAAGTCTCGTTGTGGGCCACCGCGTGGGGGCGGGGGCCGACGATGCTCATGCGGCCCTGCAGCACGTTGATGAACTGCGGCAGCTCGTCCAGCGAAGTCTTGCGGATAAACGCGCCAAACGGGGTGATGCGCGGGTCGCCCTTGGTGGCCTGCTTCACCACCGGGCCGTTGTCGGTGGTGCGCATCGAGCGGAACTTGTACACCAGGATCTCCCGCCCATCCAGCCCATAGCGGCGCTGCTTGAAGACGATGGGGCCGGGGGACGACATCTTCACCCCAATCGCCAGGCCGATCATGATCGGCGCCAGCAGCACCAGCAGGATCATCGAAATCACGATGTCCGACAGGCGCTTGGCCACACCGCGGAAGCCGGTGAAGGGGGTTTCGCACACCGCCACCACCGGGGTGCCGCCCACGCTGTGCATCTGGCCCTGGATAAGGTCGGTCACAAAGATGTCGGGCACAAAGAAGATCGACGCCGTGGTGTCCTTGAGGTCGTCCAGCAAGGCCAGGATGCGCGGCTGGCTGGCCATGGGCACCGCCAGGTAGATGTGGTCTACATGGTTCTCCTTAACAAAGGAGGCCAGCTCGGACATCTTGCCAATGGTCGGCAGATTGCCCGTATCGGGCAGGCGGTCCAGGTGGCGGTCATCAAAAAAGCCCACCACGCGGCAGCCCAGGTAAGGGTCGTCCTGAAACTGGCGGGTCAGGTTGAGGCCCACATCGTTCACCCCGGCCACCACCGCCGTGCGCTGGCGCTTGCTGGTTGAAAGTGCCCGCAGCAGCAGATTGCGCGCCACAAAATGGGCCAGCACCATGGCCACCGGTGCCAGCAGGCCCCAGGCCCAGATCACGCTCCGCGGAAAGTGCCGCAGATAGCCGCTGGCATAACCAAAGCCGCCAATGATCACCACGATCAACAGCCAGTTGGTCACCACCTTGCGCACCACCCGCCGCGGCGGCTCATGAAAGCCCACATTGCCGGGGAACAGCATGGCAAAGGTCAACACCGCCAGCAGCACATAGTGGGGCCCTGCGGTCGGGTCTTGCACCATCACGCACAGCGCCAGGCTGAGCGCCGCCACCAGCGGGTCGAGCAGGGCCTCGACAGCCGTGGTCAGCGTGTAGCTGGGGCGCAGAAAGTTCTGGTGCGTATCTACTGTTCGGAACATGGCGAGTGTTTGCTGCGCTGCAGTATGAGTTGAGGTTTCATGCGCGGCCAGGTTGGATGCGTGCATAAGCCTATAAATTTGTTAATGACAAGAATTTCACTGACAGAAATGCAAAATCTGTGGCAGCTGTTAAAAGAAGTTTAAATACATGTAGATGCTGCATCTTAACGCAGCACGCCGGCATCGGGCATGCACTGCCGTGTAACAAAGTGCCCTGTTTGGGTGCGCGCCTGTCGGAAAACTTTACACTCGCTCATTGATACCCACTTTGTGCATCTTTCCGGCAACTTAATGTTACAGCGCAACATAATGAATTAGTGTGACTTTAGATACACTCCATGTTCATGACATGAAATCCGGCGCGTTTGTTGCTTTGTATCACGCACATCAAAAATTTCAGGCGGGGGCTTGTCCACCATGCGCAAACTCATTCTCTGCAGTCTGGCCGCGGTATCGCTGGCGGGTGCTGGCCATGCGGCGGCAACCGTGGGCGAAAGTGCCGGCGGTATGAACGTACATGCCGAGGGCATCAATACCGTACTGGGGGGCAAGATCCCCCAGGTTCAAGTGCCTGCAGTGCAGGCTTTCTTCAATGGCAGCACCCTGGAGGGTGCGCGCCTGTCTCCGGTGGTTGCACGTAGCGCCGCAGGCTTCGAAGCGGTGAAAGGCGGGGGGGGAGACCTCTTCTCCGGCGAAGGCAGCGACTCGGGATCCATGCTGCTGGCTGGTGCCCTGGTCGTCGTTGCACTGGTGCTGCGCCGCATTTCGTGAGCCCGGTGCCGGTGCGCGGGAGGCATGCCGTGCCAACCGCCCGGCATTGTGACCTTTTGCGGAAGTCTGTCATCAGCAGCGTGATAGCATTTCGCCGCTGCATCCCGTTTACATCATGTTAACCATGCGGGCAGCGCATACCTGTGAGTGTGCCTGCCCCGTGGAGTCGTTACCCATTAATCGAACCCGAGGGGCCCAGGCCGGCCCGGACGGGCAGGGCCTGCCGGCACGCAGCCGGCCGTGTGCCCCGCCCGTGTCACGGAAGGCCGGCCGCCCTAACTGACTATCGGACCATGATCGATCAACGAGACTCCAAGCCCCGCTCCGCCCGTGCCCTCCAGGGCCGTGGCCTGATCCTGGCGCTCATCGCCGCCTGCCTGGGTTCTGCCTGTGCCACCATCGTGCCGGGCGACAAGGCTTATTCCCTGCGCGACAACAAGTCCGCCGTCAAGCTGCCCGTCAAGCAGGGCGAAGAGACCGTTCCGGACAACATCGCCATCAAGCCCATCACCGCCGAGCTGATCATCGACCAGATGAAGGCCGCCGCCCCGCAGAAGGCCGGCTTGTCGGAAGATGCCGTGGCCAAGGCGGGTGCCAGCGCCAAAAAGGTGAATTCGGCGCTGCCGGCCGCCGTTGACTACAAGGTCGGGCCGGGCGACATCCTCACCATTGTGGTGTGGGACCACCCCGAACTCACCACCCCCGCTGGTCAGTACCGCTCTGCCGAACAGTCGGGCACCGTGGTGGCCGAAGATGGCAGCATCTTCTACCCCTACGTGGGCACGGTAAGTGTGGCGGGCAAAACCACCCGCCAGATCCGTGACCTGCTCTCGCAGCGCCTCGCCAAGTTCATCGAAAAGGTGCAACTGGATGTACGCATGGCCGCCTTCCGCAGCAAGCGTGTTTACGTGGTGGGCGAAGTGCTCAAGCCCGGCCAGCAGGATGTAACCGACATCCCCATGACCGTGCTGGAAGCAGTCAACCGCGCCGGCGGCTTTGGCCCCGAGGCCGACCACAGCCGCGTGCTGCTCACCCGCAAGGGCACCACCTACCGGGTGGACATCCAGGCCATGTACGAAGAAGGCGCCACCGAGCAGAACGCCCTGCTCGAACCCGGCGACATCCTCAACGTGCAAGACCGCAGCTTCAACAAGATCTTTGTGCTGGGCGAAGTCACCAAGCCCGGCTCCCTGGTCATGACCAAGAAGCGCTCCACCCTGGCCGAAGCCCTGGCCGATACCGGCTACATCTCCCAGGACCGCTCCAATCCCAAGTGGATCTACGTGATGCGCGGCGAGAGCGACACGCCTGAACTCTTCCACCTGGACGGCAGCTCGCCGGATGCCATGCTGCTGGCCGACCGCTTTGCGCTCAAGCCGCGGGACATCATTTATGTAGACGCGGCCGACGTGGTGCGCTGGAACCGTGTGGTCTCCAACATCCTGCCCACGGCACAGACCCTCTACCAGCTGGGTAACGCCAAGTACCCGCTGTTTGGCGGCCGCAACTGATCGCGCGCACCTCCGCTCCACAGAATTAGAAGACATAACGGACAGTTCATGGAACACCAAAACCTCAGCCCTGCCGCCCAGGGCCTGGACGACCAGGATGACGACGGCCTTGCTCTCGGCGAAATCCTGGCCGTTCTCATCGACTATCGCTGGCTGATTGCGGCCATCACGATCGCCGGTGTCCTCCTCGGCGCCGCGTGGACCTTTATTGCCCGGCCCGAGTACAAGGCCAGCGGCTTGATCCAGGTGGAGGAAAAAGCCTCTTCCGCGCTCACCGGCCTCAAGGAGCTGGGTTCCCTGATGGGCCTGGCCGGCGACACCACCGTGGCCGCCGAGCAGGAGATCCTCAACTCCCGCATGGTGCTGGAAAAGGTCATCGACAAGCAGCGGCTCAACATCTCTGCCGAGCCCGCCTACTTTCCGCTGATCGGCCGCGCCATCGCCAACCGCTACAAGGACGAAGGCCTGGCCGCCCCCTTGTTTGGCCTGGACGGCTTTGCCTGGGGCGGTGAATCCATCAAGGTGGATTCCCTCTCCGTGCCGCGGGACATGCTCGACGAAAAGCTCAGCCTCAAGGTGGGGGCCGATGGTGCCTTCGAACTGTTTGCCGACGCCGACGAGCCCGTACTCAAGGGCAATACCGGCACCCGTGCCACGGCCGGCCAATACTCCATCTTCGTAGCGCAAATGGCCGCCCGGCCCGGCACTCGCTTCAAGCTGGTCCGCCTGTCGGCAGACCAGGCCCTCGAAGAACTGAATAAGAAGTATGCGATCAAGGAGCGTGGCAAGAAGTCCGGCATTCTCGACATCAGCCTGCAAGGCAAGGACCCGGACAAGATCGGCGTGGTGCTGGACGACATCCTCAACACCTATGTGCGCCAGAACGTGGAGCGCCGCTCTGCCGAAGCCGAGAGCACCCTGGCCTTCCTGGAGAAGCAGCTGCCCGAGATCAAGCGCCAGATGGACGTGGCCGAGGCCGCCTACAACAACTACCGGCAAACCCGTGGCTCGCTGGACCTGAACATCGAAACCCAGAGCGTGCTGCAATCCCTGGTGGAGGTGGACAACCAGATCGTCGCCCTGCGCCAGGAGCGCGACGAGCTGCGCCAGTACTTCACCGCCGAGCACCCGCGCATCCAGGCTGCCAATGCCCGCATCGAGCAGCTCAAGCAGCGCCGCGCCCAGTTTGACACCTCGGTAGCCAAGCTCCCCGACACCCAGCAGGAAGTGCTGCGCCTGGCGCGGGATGTGGAAGTCAATACCGCCCTGTATACCAACCTGGTCAACACCGCCCAGCAGCTGCGCGTGAGCAAGGCCGGCACGGTGGGCGACGTGCGCGTCATCGACTCTGCCGCGGTCACCAGCCAGCCGGTGGGCCTCAAGCCGGTCGCCATCCTGGCGATTGGCGGCTTCCTGGGCCTGATGGTCAGCCTCGCCGCGGTTTGGTTCATCCGCACCCTGCGCGTGGTGGTGGAAAACCCCGACGAGATCGAATCCCGCCTCGGCCTGCCCGTGTATGCGTCCATTCCGCACAGCTCCGAGGAAGTGGCCATCAACAAGCGCACCAAGGGCGCCAAGGCCGGCGAGCTGCTGGCCGTGAGCAACCCCGAGGACGACGCCATCGAGAGCCTGCGCAGCCTGCGCACCACCATCCACTTTGCCCTGCTCGATGCGCAGCAGAACTCCCTGCTCATCACCGGCCCCAGCCCGGGCCTGGGCAAGAGCTTCATTTCCAAGAACCTGGGCGCCGTGCTGGCCCAGACCGGCAAGCGCATCGTGATTGTGGATGCCGACCTGCGTCGTGGCCACATCAACAAGGAATTCGGGCTCAAGCGTGAAACCGGTATTTCGGAGTTTGTGGCGGGCGAAGCATCTATTGATGACGTGGTCAAGCCCACGGCCGTACCCAATCTGTGGGTGGTCACCACCGGCCAGATTCCGCCCAACCCGTCTGAGTTGCTCATGCACCTGCGCTTTGAAGAGCTCCTCGAAAAGCTGGGCGAGCGCTTCGATACGCTGATTGTTGACGCGCCGCCCATCCTGGCGGTGTCGGATGCCGCTATCATCGGCCGCCACGTGGGGGCTACCCTCATGGTGGCGCGTGCCGGGCGGCATCCGGTGCGCGAGCTGGAGCAGGCTGTGAAGCGCCTCAACCAGTCAGGCGTGCATGTGAAGGGCTTCGTGTTCAACGACCTTGATACAAGCAAGCAGCGCTACCGATATGGCTACAAGGGATATGTCTATCGCTATTCCTACAAGGGAAAGGCCTGATAGAACTTGTTTTTTGATTGGGTCGGCCTTCGTTTCCTCCCTTTTACATGCGTAACGTCCTCACTGAGGCTGTGTTTATGTTGATTGAATAGGAGGCGTGGGGCCGATCGGTTTGGGTAGGTTTCAAGGGATTTGAAACCGCAGTTTGATCCGAAGGGCCTCATATGATTCTCGTAACCGGCGGCGCCGGCTTCATTGGCGCAAATTTTGTTCTGGACTGGCTGCGCGCAAGCGACGAGCCGGTGGTCAACCTGGATGCCCTGACCTACGCAGGCAATCTGGAGAACCTGGCCTCGCTGGCGGGCGACCCGCGGCACCTCTTCGTGCAGGGCGACATCTGCGACCGGGCGCTCATCGACCGGCTGCTGGCCGAGCACCGCCCCCGCGCCCTGGTGCACTTTGCCGCCGAAAGCCACGTGGACCGCTCCATCCACGGCCCCGGCGACTTCATCCGCACCAACGT
>NZ_JABBGA010000041.1 GCF_012927165.1 Zoogloea dura | reverse complement strand
GCCGGCTTCGTCCAGTGGTACAACGTCGATCATCGTCACAGCGGTATCCGCTACGTCAGTCCGGCCCAGCGCCATGCCGGTGAGGATCAGGCGATTCTGGCTGCCAGGCATGCTCTTTACACCGAGGCTCGCGAACTCAACCCGGCGCGTTGGTCCGGCAATACGCGCAACTGGTCGCCCATTGGCGCAGTCACGCTCAACCCGGAACGTGAGTCCGTCATAAAGACGCATTTGCCTGACGTGAATACTCAACAGTTGGCTGCATGACCGAGGCGACAACTACCTTGACGCGCGCCGCACGACACCGGTGCGTATGGCGCCTCCATGTCATCGAACTACAACGCGCGCCCGCTGATTGCCGAAGTGCTGATGGAAAATGGTGAGCCCTGGCTTATTCGACGAAGGCAGACGGTGGCTGAGCTGCTCGCGCTGGAGGCGGTGTAAGGCATCTATGGCCGAATGGCTGCTTAGGATAAAGCTGACTGGCTGCTTGCGGTCGATAGCGGTAGTTCGGCGGCCGAGGGTTGGGCGGCAGCTTCGGCCACAAGCCGCCCCCCCTCACCCATAGAGCTTGAACCCAGCAATCACCTACCCCGGCCCACATGGTTATGCCTCAAACACAAAAATTCTGACAGGCCCCCCGCCCGGTACCCCACCCGGCCCACAGAGCTGAGAATCCTTCACGCAGTGCTGCGAATCCTTCTCACAGCCCTGTGAATCCTTCACGCAGCACTGCGAATCCTTCACGCAGCCCTGCGAACCCTTCACGCAGCACTGCGAATCCTTCATGCAGCACTGCGAGTCCTTCACGCAGCACTGCGAATCCTTCATGCAGTGCTGCGAATCCTTCATGCAGTGCTGCGAGTCCTTCCCCCAGCCCTGCGAATCGTCCTCGCAGCCCTCGCGATCGATCCAGCAGGAGCGAGTCCTGGCCTGTACGGACTCCTGCACTCGCCACCGGCAGCGATCCTCAAGCCTCCCCCACAACACAAAAAATGACATAGCTATATGCCATAAGGGCAATCCGACATGTAATGTCTACCTACCGAGGATCCATCGGACAACACCACAAGGAGACAGCATGACCAGCACCGCCCGCATCTCGCCCCAGCAGATCGACGCCGACATCGACACCTTCCGTGCCCTCACCGGCATGGCCGATTACAAGGCCCACAACCCGGACTTCAGCCTCGCCTCGGCCGAAGGCGCGCTCAGCGCCCTGAACCAGGCCGAAACTACCCTGACCCTCGCCGAAGCCGCCCGTGCCACGGCCCGCAGCAACGCCCTGCTCGCCCGCGCCGAGTTCCACCGCATCATCCTCGGCGTGAAGGACGAAGCCATGGTCATCTACGGCGCCGACTCCGACCAGATCGCCGCCCTCGGCCTCAAGAAGAAATCCGAACGCAACCGCCCCAGGCGCGTCACCAAGCCGGTGGCATCAAACTGAACGCCCTGCATAACGCCACCCGGCAACTGCGGGTGGCGGCCGGCGGAGTGAAGCAGTTCATAGGCGGCCAGGTCATGAAATGTGAATATCGTTGCAACAGTTCATCATGACGAGCAAAGCCAAGCATGAAAACGACGAACAATCTCCAGCCAGCCGAATGCAGCGACGCGGCGGACATCAGTGCCGAGATTGATCTACTCGACAAATCCCTCACCCGGCTGATCGTGCAGTTCGATCAGTTTCACGCGGCCATCGCGCCACGCCATGACGCTGCTGCCAGGCTGCCGCAGCAGCCCGTCGCACCGATGAACATCATCGTGCGCGAATTCAACGAAGCCGATCGGGCGCCCCTCCGTCTTCTCTACCTCGCATCCCGCAAGGCCGCCTTCACCTGGAGCGCGATCGAGTCGTTCCAGGCTGGCGATTTCGACATTCATACGGACGGCGAGCGGATCCTGGTCGCAGAGGGCAATGGCGCAATCCTCGGCTTCGCCTCCATCTGGGAGCCGGACAGCTTCCTGCACAACCTGTTCGTGCATCCCTCCTTCACGCGCAAAGGCGTCGGCCGGGCACTACTGGCAGGCTGCGCAAAGCACTTCTCCGCGCCGCCGACGCTCAAGTGCATGAAGGCAAACACCAAGGCCCTGCAGTTCTATGCATCCCAGGGCTGGAGGGCGCTTCGGGAAGAAATCGGGCCTGATGGTCCGTACTTCCTGATGGCGAAGCACTGATCCCCGGTGAAGTCCCGTCGATGACCATCTGCATAGCCCCCCGCTCTGACCACATGAATAGCAGCTGCCGCTCCCTTGCAATTGCCTTCCTGTGTCTCCTGCTGGTTGGGTGCTACAAAGCCTTCCCTCCAGTCAAATCGGCAAACGTCACTCATTGGCAAGACGGCAAGCCGCAAGCTACCGCGCAGCAACTTGCCCCCGAGCAAGTGAAAAAACTATCTGACTGGCTCCAGAGCCATCGATGGGGCTGGCATCCGGTCATGGCCACCTACCGGCCATCACGCCTTGTCTGGATCAATCATGCGGATGACACAAAGACTTCGGCCAACCTCATGAAGATGGTGATCACGGTTGACCAGCATCAGCGCAGCCTCTCCGAAACCGAGAGCCAGGAATTGCATTCCATCATCGGCGCTCGATAGGGTGGTTGAACTTATGGTCACGGCGCGTTCTTTGGCCACCAGGGCTCAAAAGCAGTCGCTCTCCACCCGCCTTGCAGTTAGAGGCTTTAAATGAGCCCTCCTCTGCTTCCCCACCACGCCAACGCCGAGTTATTCGCGCTCCCTACCCAGGATTAGGACTTGATGGAAATCACATTCCAACTCACACCCGAGGACTATAGGAAGAGCACCCGCTACAAACAACGAAAAGTGGTCAAGCGATCTCCCTTGCGCTTCCTCTCAACGGGATGGGGCTGTCTCTATGGCGTGCTGATCGGCTCCGGACAGATGCTCATCTATCGATACGGAATGGAATACGGATGCATAAGCCAAGAACCGCTTTACTGGGGACTGGGTCTAGCACTGGCAGGGATCATCATGCTGGCCCTCAATCCCTACATACACGCCCTCGCTTACAAGCGCGCTCTTTTTAGAAAGAGCGGCTACTATTGCTCCCCCCAGACCCTCAAGGTGGAGGACCTGCACCTACTGCACCGGCAGCGGTCAACCGAATCCAGGATTGCATGGACCGACATCGTCGCGGTTGAGGAGGACCATGACTACCTCTACCTCTTTCTTGACCCGGGCGTTTCATTCATCATCCCGCGCCGTGCTTTTAATGAGCCTTCGGCTTTTCATCAATTCAAGACTGAACTATCTCGCCATATTTCCCAGCAAGGCTAAGCTCAAAAGTCGCATATCAACCCGGATGCGGGTGACTCAACTATCGTATCCATCCACTGAGATGAGGAGCCAAGGTCTCTCCAGCTTGTCTATTTTGACGATATTCCGGGCTGGCATTGCCCTGGGCCTGTTGCATCGACGTGCGGGGCACACCCATGAACATCACCATCCGCGAATTCGACGAAGCCGATCGGGCAGACCTTCAGCTTCTCTACCTCGCATTCCGCAAGGCCGCCGCCGACGCTCAAGTGCATGAAGGCAAACACCAAGGCCCTGCAGTTCTATGCATCCCAGGGCTGGAACGCGCTTCGGGAAGAAACCGGGCCCGATGGTCCATACTTCCTGATGACCAAGCCCTGAACCCCGACAGAACCCTGGACCCGCCCATGGCCATCTACACCGCAGAAGTGATCTGGTCCCGCGACGGCCAGAAGTTCATCGACAACCGTTACAGCCGCAAGCACATCCTCCGCTTCGATGGCGGCATTGACGTCGCCGGCTCGTCGTCGCCCCATGTCATCCCCCCGCCCGGTTCGGCAATCGACGCCGTCGATCCGGAGGAGGCCTTCGTCGCGTCCCTGTCGAGTTGCCACATGCTGTGGTTTCTCTACATCGCGGCCGACCAGGGCTTCATCGTCGATCATTACCACGACGCGGCCGAGGGGGTGATGGCCAGGAATGCGGCGGGCAAGCTGATGATGACCGTTGTCACCCTGCGCCCTGAAGTGCGTTTCTCGGGGGACAGGCAGCCGACCAGGGCCGAGCTGGACGAACTCCATCATCGGGCGCACGAGGAGTGCTTCATCGCCAACTCGGTGAAGAGCGAGGTCCGGTGCGAGCCGCGGGAGAGCATGTCGTAAATCGACATGTGGGGGGGGACGGCGGCGGCGGATCCACCGGTCCAGGCCTGTGGGAGCACTTTGGGTGCGAGTTGGTGTGCCTTTGCTGGGGGGCTTTCCTTTTTTCCGCCTTGAATTGGCCGGGAATTCGCCCCGGCGGGCGACCTTCTTCTTTGCTTCGCCAAAGAAGAAGGCAAGAAAGGCGACCCGCTTCCCCGGTCATTCGCTACGCGAATGACTCCCCTGCGCTGCTCGCATCGGGCGGCCGGCGCGGAACTCGTCGGCTGCGCCTCCTCAGACAGCCGCGCCGGAAGGCCCCGCCCGCTGCTGCGCTGCTCGGCGGGTCAGAACGGGCTTTTACCGGGCACCGAGCCTCTACGGAAAGGCCGGTGGATGCGGGACGTTGGGGTTTTGCTTTTCTCGTTGAAAGCCAACCAAGGCTTCAGCAGAGGCTCGGTGCTTGCTGAAAGCCCGTTCCGACCCGCCGAGCAGCGGAACGGCAGGCGGGGTAGTCCGGCGCGGCTGTTTGAGCCCGAAGGGCGAGTTCCGCGCCGGCCGCCTGCCGTGAGCAGCGCAGGGCAGTCATTCGCGTAAGCGAATGACCGGCGAGGCGGGTCGCCTTTCTTGCTTACTTCTTTGGCGAAGCAAAGAAGTGAGTCGCCCGCCGGGGCGAAATCCCGGCCAATACAACGCAAAACAACGGAAAGCCGCCCAGACAAAAGCACAAACGAACAAGCCGCCAAAGCCGCCCCGACATCCCCCACCGCTCCCCTGTGCGGAACCCGACAAAGCCTACAGCCCCGCCCTTCCCCCCTCGCCCCGCATCACATCAAAACAATTAAACCCTTGTAAATCAGCGCACTAAAACGCCATCCGCAGATGGCACGGCCTTTGCTGGTCTGGTGGTGAAAGGATACCGCCGACCATGAACCCGCTGACCATCATCAACGACACCACCCTCCGCGACGGCGAGCAGACCGCCGGGGTGGCTTTCACTTTCGACGAGAAGTGCGCCATTGCGCGCAATCTCGCCGAGGTGGGTGTCCCCGAGATGGAGATCGGCATTCCGGCCATGGGCCCGCTGGAGATCGAGGCGATCCAGGCCATCGCCGGCCTCAACCTGGCGGCCTCGCTGATGGTGTGGTGCCGCATGACCGATGCCGACCTGGCGGCGGCGCGGGCCTGCCCGGTGGACATCCTGCACCTGTCGATCCCGGTGTCCGACATCCACCTGCAGAACAAACTGCAACGCAGCCGCGAGTGGGTGCTGGGGCAGGTCACCCGCTACGTGGGTGAAGCCCGCGAAGCCGGCTTTGCGGTGTCGGTGGGTTGCGAGGATTCGTCCCGCGCCGATGCCGACTTCCTGGCCCGGGTGGCCGAGACGGCCCAGCGGGCCGGCGCCCGGCGCATCCGCTTTGCCGACACCCTGGGCATCCTCGACCCCTTCAGCACCTACGAAGCCATCTCGACCCTGCGCCGCCGGGTGGACCTGGAGATCGAGATGCACGCCCACGACGACCTGGGCCTGGCCACCGCCAACACCCTGGCCGCCTTCCGGGCCGGTGCCACCCACGCCAACACCACGGTGAATGGCCTGGGCGAGCGGGCCGGCAATGCGCCGCTGGAAGAGATCGTGATGGGCTTGCGCCACCTGCACGGCATCGACTGCGGCATCGACACCCAGGCCCTGCCGGCCATCTCGGCCCTGGTGGCGCAGGCCTCGGGGCGCAGCGTGGCGGCTAACAAGAGCATCGTCGGCGAGGCGGTGTTCACCCACGAGGCCGGCCTGCATGTGGATGGCCTGCTCAAGGACCCGCGCACCTACCAGGGCTTCGACCCGGCCGAGCTGGGGCGCAGCCACCGCACCGTGCTGGGCAAGCACTCCGGCTCGCGGGCGGTGATCGCCGCCTACGCCCAGCTGGGCATGCTGGTGTCGGACCTGGAAGCGCGCAGCCTGCTGGCGCGCATCCGCGATCACGCCACCTGCACCAAGCGCGCCCCGTCTGCCGGGGAGCTGGCCCGCTTCCTCCTCGAAGTGAGCCGTTGCGCAGGAACCGCATCATGAGCCCCAGGGAACCCGACATGAAGATCCTCGCCGACAGCGCCGCCAAGCAAGGCGCCGCGCCGGGCTTCTTCGGCACCCTGCGGGAGGATGTAGCCTGCGTCTTCGCCCGCGACCCGGCGGCGCGCAGCACCCTCGAGCTGCTCACCATCTACCCCGGCGTGCAGGCCCTGATGATCTACCGGGTGGCCCACCGCCTGTGGCGCCGCAACTGGCGCTACGCCGCCCGTGCCGTGTCCTTCATGGCGCGCTTCCTGACCAATGTGGACATCCACCCCGGCGCCGTGATCGGCCGGCGTTTCTTCATCGACCACGGCGCCTGCGTGGTGATCGGCGAGACGGCGGTGATCGGCGACGACGTGACCCTCTACCACGGCGTCACCCTGGGCGGCACCACCTGGAACCCCGGCAAGCGCCACCCGACCCTCGGCAACGGGGTGGTGGTGGGCGCCGGCGCCAAGATCCTCGGCCCCATCACGGTGGGCGACAACGCCCGGGTGGCAGCCAACTCGGTGGTCATCGACGCAGTGCGGCCCGGCATGACGGTGGTCGGCATCCCCGGCCGGATGGTGCTGCCCAAGGAAGGCCGGCGCATCGCCCACGGCATCGACCTCGACCACCACCAGATCCCCGACCCGGTTGGCAAGGCGATTGGCTGCCTGCTCGACCGGATCGCCCAGATGGAACGGGAGATCGCCCAGCTCAAGGGCGAACCCACCCATGCAGACGGCGCCTGCCGGACCTGCGACGACACCTGCTCGCAACCCACTTTCGACGGTAGCTGGAAGGCCACCACCACCATCGCACCAGGAGCCTGACGCCATGAACGAATTGACCGGCGAACTCGCCAAGCTGTCCTCCGCCGAGGAATTCCTCCAGTTCTTTGCCGTGCCCTTCGACCAGAAAGTGGTCAATGTGAGCCGGCTGCACATCCTCAAGCGCTTCTACCAATACCTGCGCCGGGACGCGGCCCTCACCGGGCTCGACAGCGGTGAGCTGTTCAGCCGCTACCGGGGCCACCTGGTGGCCGCCTACGAAGACTTCGTGCGCTCCACCCCCGCCCAGGAAAAAGTTTTCAAGGTGTTCCAGGACACCGATGGCCGCCAGCAGGTGAGCCTCGACAGCCTGCGCGCCACCCTCCCCTCCGTCAGCTGACAGGACTGCCGCCATGCACATCGTCGTCTGTATCAAGCAGGTCCCGGACTCGGCGCAGATCCGCGTCCATCCGGTGACCAACACCATCATGCGCCAGGGTGTTCCGGCCATCGTGAACCCCTACGACCTGTTCGCCCTCGAAGAGGCCCTGCGCCTCAAGGACAAGTTCGGCGGCAAGGTCACCATGCTGTGCATGGGCCCGCCGCAGGCCGAGGACGCGCTGAAGAAGTGCATCTCCTTCGGTGCCGACGACGCCGTGCTGGTCACCGACCGTTCCTTCGCCGGCGCCGACACCCTGGCCACCTCCTACGCCCTGGCCGCCGCAGTGCGCCAGATCGGCAAGGAGCAGAAGGTGGACATCGTGTTCACCGGCAAGCAGACCATCGACGGCGACACCGCCCAGGTGGGGCCCGGCATCGCCAAGCGCCTGGGCCTGCAGCTCCTCACCTATGTGTCGCGCATTGCCGACCTGGACCTGGAGAACGAAACCATCACCGTCGAGCGCCGCGCCGAAGGCGGCGTGCAGGTGCTGAAGACCGCCGTGCCCTGCCTGATCACCATGCTCGAAGGCACCAACGAGATGCGCTTCGCCCCGCTGGAAAACATGATCCACGCCGCCCGCTACCCGGTGCGCAAGTGGAACAAGGAAGCCGCCGGCATCGAGGACGTGACCAAGATCGGCCTGAAGGGCTCGCCCACCGTGGTGAGCAAGGTCTTCGGCCCGACGCCCCGCGCCGAGAAGGCCCTGATGCAGTCCGTCGAGGATGCCAGCCCGCGGGATGTGTCCCTCAACGTGATCCAGAAAATCTTCACCCAGCACCCGACCCTTGAGCGCGACATCCTCGCCAAGGCCGCCGTGTGACCTTCAGACAAGACACGAAAGGAACCCTGCCATGAGCGAGGCCGAACCGAAAAAGCCCGCCGCCCGAGGCGGCCGCAACCTGGAACTGCCCGAGCACCTGAAGGCCTACAAGGGCGTCTGGGTGTTCATCGAACACGACCGCGGCGAGGCCCACTCGGTGTCCTGGGAGCTGCTCGGCGAAGGCCGCAAGCTGGCCGACACCCTGGGCGTGTCCCTCTCCGGGGTGATCATGGGCGGGCCGGACGAGCCCCTCGACGCCATCGCCAAGGAGGCCTACAGCTTCGGCGCCGAGGCCTGCTACATCATCCGCGACCCGGTGCTCAAGGGCTACCGCAACGAGCCCTTCACCAAGGGCATGACGGATCTGGTCAACAAGTACCAGCCCGAGATCGTGCTGCTGGGCGCCACCACCATGGGCCGCGACCTGGCCGGCTCGGTGGCCACCACGCTGGCCACCGGCCTCACCGCCGACTGCACCGAGCTGCGCATCGACCCGGCCACCCGGGCCCTGGCGGCGACCCGCCCGACCTTCGGCGGCTCCCTGCTGTGCACCATCATGACCCTGGCCTACCGGCCGCAGATGGCGACCGTGCGCCCCCGCGTGATGCGTATGCCCGACGCCGACACCACCCGCACCGGCACCATCATCGAAGACAGCCTGGGCATGATCGAGACCGACATCGTCACCAAGCTGCTCGACTTCATCGCCGACGAGAACAGCAACAAGGTGAACCTGGCCTACGCCGACATCATCGTGTCGGGCGGCAAGGGCCTCAAGAACCCCGACAACTTCAAGCTGATCTGGGATCTGGCCAAGGTGCTCGGCGCCGAGGTCGGCGCCACCCGCCCGGTGGTCCAGTCCGGCTGGGTGGACGCGGAGCGCCAGGTCGGCCAGACCGGCAAGACGGTGCGCCCCAAGCTCTACATCGCCGCCGGCATCTCCGGCGCGATCCAGCACCGGGTGGGCATGGAAGGGGCTGACGTGATCATCGCGATCAACACCGACCCGAATGCCCCGATCTTCGACTTCGCCCACCACGGCATCGTCGGCAACGCCATGCAGGTGCTGCCGGTGCTGACCGACACCTTCCGCGAACACATTGCCATGCGCAGCCGCAAGGCCGCCTGAGGCAGCCACAGGAGACCCTCACCATGAGCGAGAAATTCGACGTCATCGTCGTCGGCGCGGGCCCCTCGGGCAACGCCGCCGCCTACACGGCGGCCAAGGCCGGCCTGTCGGTGCTGCAGATCGAGCGGGGCGAATACCCGGGCTCGAAGAACGTGCAGGGCGCCATCCTGTACGCCAACGCGCTGGAGCAGATCATCCCCGACTTCCGGGAGGATGCCCCCCTCGAGCGCCACATCATCGAGCAGCGCATGTGGGTCCTCGACGAAGAGTCCTTCGTCGGCACCCATTTCCGCTCCGACGACTACAACAAGCCCCCCTACAACCGCTACACCATCATCCGCGCCCAGTTCGACAAGTGGTTCTCGTCGAAGGTGAAGGAAGCTGGCGCCCTGGTGATCTGCGAGACCACCGTGGAATGCCTGCTGATGGACGGCGACCAGGTGGTGGGCGTGCGCTGTGACCGCCAGGGCGGCGAAGTCTTCGCCGACGTGGTGATCCTGGCCGACGGGGTCAACTCCACCCTGGCCCGCAAGGCCGGCTTCCACGGCGAGATCCAGGCCGGCAACGTGGCCCTGGCGGTGAAGGAGATCCTCTTCATGCCGCAGGAGACCATCGAGGCCCGCTTCAACATCAAGGAGGAAGAAGGCGTCGTCATCGAGATGTTCGGCAAGATCACCGACGGCATGATGGGCACCGGCTTCCTCTACACCAACAAGGATTCGATCACCCTCGGCGTCGGCTGCATGCTCTCCGACTTCAAGGAGAACCCGAACCGCACCTCGCCCTACACCCTGCTCGAAAAGATGAAGGCCCACCCCTCGGTGGCTCCCCTCATCGCCGGCGGCGAGATGAAGGAATATTGCGCCCACCTGATCCCCGAAGGCGGTTTCTACGCCGTGCCCAAGGTGCATGGCAATGGCTGGATGATCGTTGGCGACTCCGGCGGTTTTGTGAATGCGGTGCACCGCGAGGGCTCCAACCTGGCCATGACCACCGGCCGCCTGGCCGCCGAAGCCGCCATCGCCGCCAAGGCAGCCGGCAAGGGCTTCAAGGCCAAGCAGCTGGCCAGCTACAAGCAGGCCCTGGACGAATCCTTCGTGATGAAGGATCTGCACAAGTACCGCGACATGCCGCAGGTCTTCCACCAGAACAACCAGTTCTTCACCACCTACCCCGAGCTGATCAACCAGGCCGCCCGCTCGATGATCACGGTGGATGGCATCGACAAGAAAACCAAGGAGAAGGAAATCTTCTCCAACTTCCGTAAATCGCGCAGCCTGACCGGTCTGGCGGGTGATGCGCTCAAGCTGTGGAGGGCCTTCAGATGAGCACCGTCGCCGTCAATGTGGAAGAAAAACTCTTCCAGAACCGCTACAAGGTCGACCACGGCCGCCCGCACATCAAGATCCGCCAGCCGGATCTGTGCCGCAACGAGTGCAAGAGCCAGTCCTGCACCTATGTGTGCCCGGCCTCCTGCTACAAGGCCGAGGGCAATGGCGCAGTCACGCTGATCACCGACGGCTGCCTCGAATGCGGCAGCTGCCGGATCATCTGCACCGAGCTCTCCAACGTGGAATGGGAATATCCCCGCGGCGGGCACGGCATTCTCTTCAAGTTCGGTTGAGGCCGCCACGACCATGGACGACATACACCTGTTCCTCGCCCACGCCATCCAGCTGGAGCGGGAGGCCGCCCGCCACTACGAGGAGCTGACGGAAGAGATGAAGACCGCCGGCAACACCGAGGTGGCGGACTTCTTCCGGAAAATGGCCGGCTTCTCACGCAAGCATCTGGCCGAAGCGATGGCACGGGGCGGCTTCCGCACCCTGCCCGAGCTGCGCCCCGACCAGATGCGCTGGGCAGACGGCATCAGCCCCGAGAACGCCGGCTGGGAAGGCATCGACGGCTTCATCGACGTGATCGGCGCGCTGGAGCTGGCGCTGCTCGCCGAACGCCGGGGCCACGCCTTCTACGCCGGCATCGCCGCCGTGAGCAACAACATCAAGGTCAAGCGCATGGCCGCCGAGTTCGCCGAAGAAGAAGCCGAGCACGTGGCCGAACTGGAAAAGCTGATCGACCGCTGCGCCGCGGCCTAGACAAGGCAAGACAAAGCGCAGCGCCCGGCTACCGCATTACCCCAACGGAGAAAGCATCATGGCAAAACCCCAAAAACACGTGTTCGTCTGCGCCCAGCAGCGCCCCCCCGGCCATCCCCGCGGCTCCTGTGCCGCCAAGGGCTGCAACGAAGTCCTGCAGACCTTCTGGGGCGAGCTGCAGAAGCGCAACGCCTATGACCGCATCGGCGTGACCTACTCCGGCTGCCTGGGCCCCTGCGACGGCGGCCCCAGCGTGCTGGTGTACCCGGAAGGCGTGCTCTACTCCGGCGTCAGCAAGGACGACGTGGTCGAGATCTTCGACAAGCACCTGGAAGGCGGCGAAGTGGTCACCCGCCTGCAGGCCCCGGCGGCGGTCTGGTGAACCTCTTCACCGGCGAAAGCTCGCGGGCGCTCTTCGGCGGCGATGCCCCGGAGAGCGTCAACCGCCTGCTCCACGAGGCGGCTGCCGCCCACGCCGACCCGACCAAGGCCGAAGCCCTGCTGTGGAGCGCCCGCCTGTCGGCGCCCCACTGCCTGCCGGTGTACTTTGCCCAGTACAAGTTCTACTTTTACCGCCGCCGCCTCGAAGACGCCGAACGCTGCGCCCGCGACGGCCTGCGGGTGGCCGGCGAGCAGGCCCGCATCGGCCGCCACTGGCGCGAGGTGCAGGGCGGCGATGCCGACTTCGGCGGCGTCGGCCCGGCCCGCTTCTGGCTGTTCACCCTCAAGGCTCTGGCCTTCATCCGCCTGCGCCTCGGCGACCGGGCCGAAGCCCAGGCCCTCCTCGACAAGGCCGCCCAGCTCGACCCCGACGACAACCTGGGCGCCAGCGTGATCGCCCGCCTCAAGGACGAATCCGCCCCCACCCGCAAGGGCCGGCCCTGGACGCCCCCCGACGCTCCGACCTCCGATCCGGACGAGACCCCATGATCGTCATCAGCGCCCTGCTCGCCAACATCATCGACGCCGGCACCGACGCCCTGACCCTCGCCGAGGACATGGACGAAGCCACCTTCCGCCGCTCACGCCTCGCCCGCAGCGAAATCAGCCGCCTGGTCGGCGTCATCGCCACCAACCTGGCCGACCTCCCCGACGCCCAGCGCCAGCAGTTCGCCGAGATCGACTGGTCCGCCTGGTCCGCCCTCACCCCGCAACTCCAGCACGACGGCCCCGAGCGCGACGAAGCCCTGTGGTTCGCCACACGCGCCCTGGTGCCGGCGACGCTGATGTGGTTGCGGGTTTACAAGGAAGGGGCGCCGGGGTTGTTTGAGTTTCAGGGGAGGTGAATCGGCGGGGGGTGTCGCACACGCTCCCCGCCACAGCGCCATGCCAACGCGCGGCTGGTCCAGCGACACGCTAGGCGCCACCTCCCGTGGATTCCGGCGGAGCCTGGGTTCTGATTGCTTTATGCACCATCCAGACGATGAACAGCATGAGACCTGAGGACGCGCAGGCAAAAATGGCGGCACCGAAAAGCCCCGGCTTGAACCACGCCATGAAGAACGTACTGTAGTGCCAGAGGTCAAGTGCGATCAGTATCAGAACGAAGTCGGAAACGTGCGGACGGCCCCTCACCCGCCACTGCGCGGCGGCAACCAAAAGAACAGGGAGCGCCAGCAGAAAAACGGCAACCGCAGCCTTCAGAGTGTGGGGAATGCTGTACTGCCAGAACGGGAAGCAGAGGGCGAATACCGACGCGCTGATGGCGGAGGCAGTAGTCAAGAGTGGTGCAATGCGCATGGCTTTATGGGGCGGCCAAGGTTGATGTGACACGCTCTTGCGCCCTTGGCGTCTTGCACGGCAGTCGCCCGAGTTGCCGAGGCATCTGATTAGCCGTCGTCTTATCCTTCATGTACCTTGCCTTTCGGATCCGCCGAACAGTTCAGACGCTTACGCCAAAGGACAATTGCCACGATCACGGACCAAATGAACCACCACCCCACGGCAGTAATGACTTCACCCAAAATGGTTGCCATGGGCCAACCATCGGGAGAGCCCTGGAGAGTGGGCAGCCCGAAGTCTTCTAGAACGGACAATCCTATGAGCGTCGGAATCCAAAAGACGATTCCGAGCAACGGAACAAAGCGGGCGACAAGGTACTCAAGCAGCAGCGCGCCGCCACCTCCTGCCAGTGAAATGAAGATCAGTCGAAGCATGTAGATCAACTGCTTTGAATGTTCAAGGCCACGTCTCCCTGTGCAGCTATTCGCGCAGGTCGGGTCGAGCGACTACATAAGGACTTCCCCCGCCCGCCCGATGGGCTTGCCACCCGGCTAACACTCGCAACGGTGGCTGAATAAGTCAGACTTTGGAGGCCATGAAACGATAGCCTATTTTTGCCGGAAGCGATTGCTTACCCACCAGAAAAAACTCCCACAAGCCATGCCGAGCATTGAAACTGGGATAGCCCATAGAAGGAGTGCAGGGAACAACATTGAAGCGCCACCGCCCTGATATGAAGCGCCAAACGAGAACCAGAGAAACTCTACGACAAACAAGGCTCCTGGAACGAAGAACGCCAAGACCAAGCCTAGGTCTTTGCGCACGAAGAACTGAATGGCGACTGCAACTGCCAGCGTTTGCAGGGCGATGGCGATTGGACTCATGAACTCTGACGAAATAGCTCAGCGGACGCCGCAGGCCGTCCGATGCAGCTGATTGTTAGACATCAGCTTCGCACGAACCACGCTTTGGCCTCTGGACGACGCATGAGTGACCAAAGAATGACACAGGAAGCCAGCATGACAACTGTGATAAGCATCCGAACGATGTCCGTGTAGGCACCATGGAATTTCGACTCTGGGAAGAACAGGGCGTTGATTCCGATCTCCGTGACGGCGATAGACTGCATGAGTTTCCATGTCCACTGTACTCGACGCATGAACAGTACCGCGATGCCAATAAAAAGAAGCATCAGGACCGGCGAAGTGAACTGCGGAATTCCTTTTTCATAAAGAGGTGCCAATACCGCCATCGCTCCACGGGCGGAGATGTAAAGAAGGCACGCGAGGAAAAGGTGCTTCGGCATGACGTCTAACGTTGTAGGTAAGGGGCGGCTCGCTTGCGGGACGTCCAGCGACTGAAAGGAGTGACTTTGACCGTAATGTTAGACGGCATGGCGCCACCGTAACCCAAAAGGTAATGATTTCGGAGCGAAGAGGAAATGCAAAACTCTGCGCTTGCTTTGCCCGGAAGCCTTGGAAGAAGAGTGAAGGAGTAAGGGCCGCATGAGCATAGCTGCACCCCGAGCAACCGGGCAGACAACCTCGCCGTTGGCGGCGCGTAAGGACAGAGCTGTTTCTTGGTTGGTGCGCCCGTGGACATGAGAACCTGGAACCACCTTAAGCGGACCATCGCTGGAAGAGCACTCGTCAACATGAAGGCGGACAGCGACTAGGTCTTGCAAAACCTCTGCAGGAGCTTGGACAAAAATACCCCCTTCCTTTTCAGACCAACCCGAGAGGGCTGGATGATCTGTTTTTTGGAACACAGGGATGCTCAAATCCTGATGCAGGGAAACTAACCAGTTTCGATCAACAGACTTTTCGAAATAAGTGCACTGGACGACCACGGCATCTTGCGGCAGGATCCCGGTAAGCGATGAATGGGTTTTAAGCGTGTGTGCGAGTGATGCGCACCACTCAGCCTCAAGCAGCGAACGGCTACCTACTATTGAAATTGAGGCTGCGGCCAAATTGGCTTCAAGAGCTTGGCACTCGCTCTCACTAAACAGCGGTGGGGTTACGATATAGCCACTATTTTCCAAGGCGATGGAGTACATGAATTTGCCGTCTAACGTCTAAAGTGAGGGGCCGCCGTAGCGGCGAAGCCGCGAAGGGAACCCACAAGCGCAGCGTGTGGGTTCCCTCTCGACGGAATGGATATGCCGATGGCTCACTTTTGAACCACGCCTTTACTGTCCGCAACCAATACTTCCCCTTTGAGCCGATTGAAATTTGGTAAGAGTAGAGCCTGTCACGAATAAGGCATGCACCATCAAGAAGAATCAGGTTTGGAACAAGAAGTCGTTGCACAGGATTCCAGCGGTGAGAAAAGTCGGTATTGCAGTACTTGCATTTTGGATTAGCACCAGGGACGAATCTTCCTCCGCAAGGACACGGCGGCAGCGTGGCAACGATCTTGTTAAGTAGTTCTTCCGTAGGCTCCGCGGAATAAACCAACTCTTTATCGCACTCCCGGTGAATGACGTTGGAGCATGTATCACAGTAGAAATGCGGAAAACTCTCACTCATTCCACTAGATTGCCACGCGGGCGTAAGCCTCGAACACGCCGGGCACTGCATGTCCCCGATCCAAGGTGCGTCACTTTCGTAATGAACAACTTTCAAGATTCGGCCTAACGTTGTAGGTAGGGGCGCTGCGCGGCGCTTTATCGCGCAGCGCCCGAAGGGAGCGAGGTTGAGCGCCATGTTAGAGGTTTTCACGAACAGACTCTCTGTTCTCTGGTTCCCAGTAACCGCCACTACCGTGATATGTCTCGGCATGTAATGAAAACAACTCCCCGCATGAACTACAGAGGAAGCGATAGCCAACAATGTCGTCCCACTGTTCCCCTTTGGCTAGGGCCGCAAATGTGACTTGCGAAATCGAATCGGAGTTGGACACCTCTGTGATAGTGCCGTCATCCAGGTTTTGCTTCACGATTTGAATTGCTCGGCGCAACTCATGAGGCTGCCGAATTGCAAACCGCACGCAAAGGTCTTTGCACTTCTCGCATGACATGGAATGGAGACCTCTAACGTGCCGCTTGAGCCGACGCCGGAGCGCGTAGCACGGAGGGAACCCAAAAGCATAGCTTTTGGGCGGTCGGCTCGAAGCGTTTGTTAGAACTCATGCTTCAACCCGTTTCTTGAAGGCCTCAAGGGTTCTAACTGCCAATTCATCATCACTCGCTAGCCGAGCGACGCCAATTACAGCCAATGAGGCAATGATTTCAGCGAACTTCAGTACTTCAAGAACTTCATCCCGGGAGTAGTCCGCTTCGATTCCGTCCTCGGTGTTCCAGCGCTGCACATGGAGCCCACCAGTGTGTGTATAGGCGCACATTGACTTCCATGTCTGCTGCTTGATTTGCGACAGCAGATTTTCGTTAAAAGATTCGAGCATTTCCAGATCAGCCAACAAGCAAGCAATCTTAGGGGGCTCTTTTCCTCGCAAGAATGCTTCAACGATCAGATCGCTTGCGCATTGAAAAAGCCACTCGCCTCGGACATACGCTTCGAACTCGATGCGGAGGAGCGCGAAGGACGATGCAAAAAGTCTCTCCTCGATAAGCCGAACGATTGCGTGGTGATGTTCCTGCGCAATTGCTAAGCACGAACCTGCGGCTCGTGCGCGATTGGTACTCGGCACCTCAAGCTCGTGGACGGATAGCCGCAACTGTTCAACGTAACTTCCGGCGCGTCCAAGTTCTTCAGTGGTTAACATGAGTTCTAACGTAGAGGTGAACGGCCTGCGCGGCTTTTTGCGCAGGTCCGCTCGACTGAAAGGTTATGCCTCGGTGGATACATGGTGAAAGGCAAAGTCGGTAAAGACGACTCGAAACTCTGCCGACGAGACAAAGAGCATTCGTACTTCGGTTCCTTTGGCCGAAATGTCGAACTCCCAATAGCCCAGATCACCCAACTCGGCCTCGAATTCCCTTTCCTTCGGGAATTGTTGCTCGAACACGGATACGCCGGAAAAGGTCAAGGTGTAGTAGATGGGATGGGTGAGATTCATGTCCCATCCGTCCAGCTCCAACACCAGCAACTTTCGATCAAAGTCGCAGAACACTCGTTTGACTTCAGAGTCATGAAGCGTGAACGCAGATTGAAACTCGACCAGAGCGGGCGGTAGTTGAGGCTGGATGGCGGAAAGGTGGGCATCGTAGCGCGCGAATACTTCAGGCGCCGCTTCGCAGCCGGACTGCCACCACTCAAGGGTGAAGAACTTCACATGGGCTCCGAGACATAACGTTGTAGGTAAAGGGCGCTACGCAGCACTTTATCGCGCAGCGTCCAGCGACCGAAGGGAGCGGCTTTGACCGCAATGTTAGGCGACATGGAGTTCAACAGAGCCTCCATAGGCAATTTTCTCCTCGAAGAGATTGTTGAGCGGGCTGCGGGTTTCGAGGCTGTCTAAGGTGTAGGCGTGGAGTGACACTCTGGCCTGCCCTGGGTGAAATGAGTTCCACAGCACCGAGAACCCAAAGCCGTGTTCGGCAGGATTAGTTTCGCCGAGAAAGGAGGCGCCAGAAGATGAAATCAAGCGGAAGATGAATTTCTCGCGACGCTTAGGTTTGGCGCGAAGTTCTTTGAACATCTCTGCGGTTGGCGTGAAGTCAGTCTGTTCGGTAAGTGGCTCATCCGGGAATAGCTCCTCAATGGTCTTACCCGGTTGGCTTGAGCGGCCACTCTCACGGAAGGTAACGTCAATTTGTTGGCCAGCGTGCAGTGGCGTGCAGGCAACCCAAGTGAGCGAAGTGGGAGCGCCGCCATCGGGATAGGCACCACCAGAAACGTCAAGGGAGGCAAGCTCTTCGTCAACTTGCGTTCCGCCGATGTCGACGCCAAGAACGTCAAGGCCATCAGTGCTCACAGTGACAACCTTAACTCCGTCAACCGAGATGTCGAGCGCGGGCATATTTGTCGCCTAACGTTCGACGTAACCGGCGACCGGAGCGCGAAGCGCGGAGGGAACCGGCAAGCGCAGCTTGCCGGGCGTCCGGTTGACGGAGTGGTTAGCCAACGGCGGCCACCGTAAGCCCAACAACGGCTTGAAGGCCAAAGCAAAGTGCAGCGAAACCGACGAGCTTGAGAAGTGCCTTTGCTCTCTGACCTTTCTCTCGGCTGCGGAAGATGTAATAGGGTACGGCGAGAAACGCCAACCCAACGACTGCGATGTTGAGCCACTTTGATCGTTTGAACGCATGAAGTTCACTGTCGAAGTAGTACCAGGCGAAGATGATCAGACTTAGCGTAATGGTCGATGAAATGACCCACCAGCCGGGCTCTCGAACATGGGTTGCCGCAAAGTAGGCATCACCGATGCCGGCAACGAAGAACCCAAGGAGCAATGCGATGAGAACTTGGCGCACTTTCATGGGAGACAGATGATTTGGCTAACGACGAAGGTCAGCGGCAGGCGGACAGCGCAGCTGGCCGAATGTCCGCTGGAGCGGATTGTTAGGCTCCGCCACGAGAGATGGTTTTGATGAGTTGAACATTTCCACCTTCAATGACGCATAGGCTTTTCTCATTCTTCACCATTGTTAGATATTTGTTGCTAAGTTTACCCAGAAGGACAAGTTCCCCAGAGGATCCTGGGCAAGGCTCTTTCGGGCTTAATGTCCAATAAGTGCCAGCGAGGTTTTTGAGTTCATTTCCTGCGCCGTTTCCGGCTCTAAAGGCAGCTGAAGGTAGGAAGCAAACGAGAGCAAGGAAAAAGGCTCGAACGCGAACGTCAAGTTCGAGAAGGTGCTTGTTCCCGAATAGCAGGTAGCAGAAGGCCAGGAGTGAAATGAGTGGAAAGGCTCCCTTGAGCTTTCCATAACCGGGCTCGACTATTACCTGATAGGCCGAGACAACAAGGGCGGCAGCAATGATCAGAAAGTTAAACCCGACTATAAACCGCATGTAAGCCCGGAAGACGCCACCTTCTGCGACGTAGTCGTCGTGCTGCTTTTTCGAGATAGTGTTCAGTCCATCAAGTGCTGCATAAGTTACCAGCATTCCGACTGCGGGAAGTAGCGGGTAAGCGGAGGCCTTAATGATGTCAGTAATGTCGGCAAAAGCGAGAATATTCAGCTCAAACGGTAGCCAGTAGCCCCACATGTATGAAATACCGACTAAAAGGAAGTAGGCGTATGCGGCGAGTGTGATACTGATCTTCGTGTCCATGGGAGCTGAAGCCTAACGTAGAAGTAACCGGCGCTGCGCGGCTTTATCGCGCAGCGTCCAGCGACTGAAAGGAGCGAGGCTGACGGCCGGGTAGGGCAGCAACGGCTAGTACTCACCAACTATCCGTAATTTTTCGGCTGCGGCAGTTATAGCCACCTCCAATGGTTCCAGGCGCGTGAACCAAGGTGCATCACGCGACTTTCCAGCGGGGGAAAGCCATTCCGCAGGAGGCGACCACTCCTTGTGTAGCCAAAACAACTGCGGAACGTTGCGACTCAAATTGCTGAGATCTTCTTGCACGAAGCCCCGAAACAAGAGTTGCTTTGCTTCTGCGCATGACTGCTGATATGCCGCCAACGCCTCCAAATACTGTCCGCTTTGTTGCAGTTCCGGTAGGAAGGCTTCTATAGCGCTGACGAGATCTTGAAGATGCTGCGCTCGTTCCTTTTCTGAATAGTAGTGCAGGCTCACTGCTTGAGGCTCCTTGATGCCCAACGTAAAGGTGACCGGCGCGTTGCGGCATGGGGCCGCGCGGTGTACGATTTCCAACGGTACCGTGCGGCCCCTTGCCGCAACGTGTCCAAGTCGACCGACCAGTTAGATTGCATTCCCTACGCTCGCCTCGTCCGATCGAGAGCTTTCGCCAGAAAGTTGACGAACCCGATGATTTCAAGAGCAATTACAGGGTCATCACTCAGTAGCCCATGCGCGCGAGGATTTCTGAAGGCGAGCATCGCACCTGCGTAAAGAAACATCATCCCTTGCTGCTCGCTCTTCTCGCTGTCATTCAGTTGATCGTTGAATTTCAGTGCCGGTTTCTTCGGACTGAAAACGAGCTGCATCAACTCTGTACCCGACGGATCGGTTCGTTTGCTCTTCATCTTCACGAGCAGATCCAGCACCTTGCACGCGTCTTCGATCGCGTTTGCATAGTGGCCACCCTTGAATAGGTCGACGCTTGCATCTGCAATCTGCGGATGCAGATCCAGACTTTCCAACGTCCGCACCGGGTTGGCTGTAGATGCGCCCGCCTCTTCGAGCTTTTCAGTGAATAGTTCGATAATGGTTCGAAGGGTTCGTGCCGCCTTCGCGACCCCCTTCTTGTAAGGTTCCACTTCTTCCGCCAGGCTGCGACGCGGCGCACCAAAGCTAGCCATTGCGATCACGCCCGAGCCTTCATAGAAGCTCCCGATATGAAACCGCTGGTACTCCAGCGTGTCGTTCCCAAAGATCTCAATCAGGGTGTCGTCGTACTTCTGCTGCAACGCCTTCGCCGCCGCGCTGACTTCGTCTTTTGAGCCGCTCGCCGTGAAGGCATCTAGCTCCTTAAGGCGCTTCTCCAACCGCGGCAGCGCCTGACTCATTTGAATGGGAGTCAGATTTGCTGGACGAGGAGTTGCCGCTGGAGGTTTCTTAGTGGCCATGTTGTTCGATTCTCCTATGCGTCACAAACGAAAGAATCACGTGCTGCCAAGTCGGAAATTCTGCCCGCGCGCGGCGTGCAATCTAACGTTTGAGCTAACCGGACCGTTGCGGTGTGTGGCTAAAGGCCCAGAATGAAATGGCGGGCCTTTAGCCACACACCGCAATGGGTCCGGTTGACCGACTACAAAAGGACTTCCCCCACCCGCCCGGTGGGCTTGCCACCCGGCATCGAAGTGCCAAGATTGAATTGCTGAAAGTCAATCTGAATGGCGAGGAGGGAAGTCAAAATGGATACTACGACGGTTGGTGTGGATCTGGCAAAGAACGTTTTCGTCGCTTGTGTGGCGGACTGCGCCGGGCGGATCGTGTCGCGGCAGGAGTTCAATCGGGTGGGCTTTCTCGCCTGGCTTGGCATCCTGCCGGCGGGCACAGTAATCGGCATGGAAGCCTGTGGCAGCGCCCACCACTGGGGCCGGACCACGCAGCGTCTGGGCCTGGAGGCGCGCCTGATGGCCGCCGAGTTTGTCCGCCCCTACCGCAAGCGCCAGTCGGTGAAGAACGACCGGGCTGATGCCGAGGCAACCCTCGTTGCCCTTCTGTCGCCCGGCATGCGCTTCATCCCGGTCAAAACCGAAGCTCAGCAACAGCGCCTGGCCTGGCACAGCCTGCGAGTTGGTTGGGTGGAGGAACGCACCGCCCTTCTTAACCGCATTCGTGGGTTGCTCGCCGAGTTCGGGTTGATCGTCGATCCCGGCCCCAAGCATTTGCGTGCGCTGCTGGCAGGACGGGAATTCGACACCACCTTGTCCCCGGCCCTGCGTGGATTGATCCAGAGCGTGCGCGACCAACTCGACGGCCTGGACACCCGGATCGGCGAATGCGACCAGCAGATCACTGCACAGCAGGCAACCGACCCGCTGGCGAAGCGGGCGCGGGATCTGCCCGGTGTGGGGCCTATCACCGCCGACGCGGTGACCGCCAGCGTGGGTGTCACTGACCGGCACAATAGAGCCACCGATGATCGGCATATAGGAGCCAGTTTGAATAGGCTCTGACGAACGTCTTCGGGGGTTCAAGGTTGGTTGTTTTTCGGGGTGCTGGCAAGTGCTGTTTTGGCCTTGTTTGGACCCTGTCGAGGGGCCCGGTAGGAGGCCCCGTCAAGGGTCAGGCAATAGGCGTTGTGGCGCAGCCGATCGACGGTGGCCGAAGCGAGCAGCCGGTTGCCCGGGAAGGCCTGGTCCCACTCGGTGAAGTCGAGGTTGCTGGTGACGATGGTGGCGGCCTGC
>NZ_JABBGA010000040.1 GCF_012927165.1 Zoogloea dura | reverse complement strand
CCGTTGGGCAGCGGGCCATGGGACAGGGTGAGCTTGCCGGCGGACTTGTCCACCTTCTTCACCAGGCCATCGGTCATTTGCGACGAGGCTGCGCCATGCCCGGCATGGGTTTCAGCAGGGCCGGGGTATTCGTTGTCAGCTAACGCCGGCGCGGAGAATGCGGCAACGAAAACTGCAGCAAGGGTGATGAACGAGGCTTTCATGGAAATTTCCTTCAGGAGAGGTATCGGAATTCAGTGACGGGCAAACACGCTGGTCGAACCATCCGCTTTGACGAGCAGCGTTTCGTAGGGCATTGGCTTGGCGCTCTCCATGCCGGGGGAGCCCGGCGGCATGGAGGGAACGGCCAAGCCAACGGCCTTGGGCTTCTCTTTCAGCAGGCGCTGGACATCCGCCGCCGGGACATGCCCCTCGATGAGGTAGTTGCCGACCTTGGCCGTGTGGCACGACCCGTAAGCGTCGGGCATGCCGAGCTTCTTGCGCTGCCCCGGAACGTCTTCCACCTCATGCGTCTTCACGTCGAAGCCCTGGGCCCGCATGTGTTCGACCCATTTCCCGCAGCAACCGCAATACGGGCTCTTGTACACATCGACCTGAGCCCCGGCCAGGGCGGTGCCCGCCATCAGGCCCAGGACGGACGACAAGATCAGCATCTGCAGTTTCATGGCGATTCCTTTGGTGAGTGGGATGGCTCATTTTGGCAAGCGCACTCCGACGGGAAGCTGTCCTGAAAATTACTTTTCTGTAATCTTCAAGCGGAGGCGCTGAAATCCTAGTGCGTATGCTTGAACCCGGGCGGATGGGTGTGCCCCTTTTTCTCCACGGCTACGGGAGGGACGGGCTCATCCTTTGCAGGGTCGCCATGAGCGTCATGGGCATCAAGCCCACCGTGACTGTGTCCCTCGCTGGATGCCACAAGCGCCGTATAGTCGGTCGCAGTCAGCCCTGGCAGCCTCTGGAGGAAGGCGACCAGATCCCAGATCGCTTCATCCTCCATCCCGCCCTTGGACCAGGCCGGCATGCCGGAGGCCTTGATCCCGTGCTTGATGATCCAGAACTGACGGGCCTGGGCGAATTGGGGGTCGAGCACCGCTTCGGGATTGGCAGTCAGCTTGGGCGGTGTCGGATAGAGTCCCTTGCGGATCTCTGAATCTTCAGCCTCTGGGGACAAGTGGCATCCCACACACATCGCGTCGTAGTTACCCGAGCCCCGGCGAACCCGTTCCGGATTGGCCAGATTGATGGGCGGCTTGATCTCGCTTGCCCGTACGGCAATGGAGCGCTCACGGGCAAATTCGAGCAAACGATAGGTCAGCGGGTGATGGGGCGCGTCGGCGGCGACGTTGATGGCGCCAGCGTAAAGAAGGACGGCCCCTGAAGCCGCACCCACGGCAGCCAGAACCGCCAGGGTGATCAGGGTCTTGTTCATGATGGGGTTCCTCGGTGCTTGTTATCGTGAGTGGCGCTCAGTGACCGGAGTGCGGACCAGGCTTTCGGACCTGCACGTCGGTGGCGGCGGGCTTGCCCTTCGCCGGCATGGATTGCCCCCCCTGGGTTTTTACGCGCGGCGGCTCAGCGGCTGGCCCGGTCCATTCATAGGCACGGGTGCCGGGAGGCTGCTTGTACCAGCCGGGGTCAGCGTAATCACCAGCCTTCTGCTCGGCACGCACCTTCAGTACGGTGAACATGCCCCCCATCTCCACCGCGCCATAGGGGCCTTGGCCTGTCATCATCGGAAGCGTGTTGTCCGGCAGCGGCATCTCCATTTCACCCATGTCGGCCATGCCGCGCTCTCCCATGACCATGTAGTCGGGAATGAGATCGGTGATCTGCTTGGCGGCTTCCCGGTGATCAACCCCGATCATTGTCGGCACGTCATGGCCCATCGCATTCATCGTGTGGTGGCTCTTGTGGCAATGGAAAGCCCAGTCACCCGCTTCGTTGGCGATGAACTCGACTTGGCGCATCTGCCCGACGGCGATGTCGGTCGTCACCTCCGGCCAGCGCGACCCCTTCGGTGTCGGGCCACCGTCGGTGCCGGTGACCGTGAATTCGTGGCCATGCAGGTGAATCGGATGATTCGTCATCGTCAGGTTGCCGACGCGGATACGGACCCGGTCGTTCTGGCGCACATTGAGGGAGTCGATGCCCGGAAAAGCCCGGCTGTTGAAAGTCCACAGGTTGAAATCGAGCATCGTGTTCACCTTCGGTGTATAGCTGCCGGGATCGATGTCATAGGCGTTCAGGAGGAAGCAGAAATCCCGGTCCACCTCGTCGATGAGGGGGTGCCGGTCCTTCGGATGGGTGACCCAGAAGCCCATCATGCCCATCGCCATCTGGGTCATCTCGTCGGCATGGGGGTGATACATGAAGGTGCCTGGCCGGCGTGCCACGAACTCGTAGACAAAGGTCTTGCCCGGTGGAATCTGCGGCTGGGTGAGTCCGCCGACACCATCCATTCCGCTGGGCAGACGTTGCCCGTGCCAATGAATGGTGGTGTGCTCAGGCAGGCGGTTGGTGACGAAGATGCGCACCCGGTCGCCTTCGACCACTTCGATCGTCGGGCCGGGGCTTTGTCCGTTGTAACCCCACAGATGGGCACTCATGCCGGGAGCGATCTCCCGCACAACTGGCTCGGCCACAAGGTGAAACTCCTTGACGCCCTTGTTCATGCGCCACGGCAGGGTCCAGCCGTTGAGGGTGACCACCGGGTTATAGGGCCGACCGGCGCCGGTGACGCCTCGCGGGAGATGCGGCGGCGCCGTGTTCGGATCCTCCTTCAGGATGAGCTCAGGAAGTGCGGCCATGGCGACGGGACTGATCGAGGCCGCGGCCACGGCGCCGCCGGTCAGGCCCAGGCTTTGGATGAATGCACGACGGGATGTCATCGAGTGTCCTTTCGGTTCAGTGATCCGGACGGCCGGTGCTGGCCGGAGCGGTACGTGAGGCGGCGGCCAGGGAGGGCTTGCCGATCAGGGCCATTTGTAGATCACTCTGGGCAATCCAGTAGTCACGCAGGGACTCGATATAGCTGTTCACACTGGTGATCTGGGAACGGGCGTCGGCAAGCAGATCGAAGACCCCGATCAGCATGCCGTTGTAGCGCAGCAGGTTCTCTTCGGCGATCCGCTTGTTGAGCGGCACGATTTCGTCCCGGTAGTGCTTTGCAATGTCGAAGCTGTTGCGATACGCCGAGTAGGCTTCGCGGACTTCCGAACGGGCGTTGATGGCGGCTTCGGCCGCACGTTCAACGGCCTGGCCATAGATCGCCTCCGCCTTGGCAACCTTGCTGCCGCCAAAGTCGAAGATCGGAAGCTCGAAACTCACTTCGTAGCCGCGTTTGTAGCCGCTATCCCGCGCGCCCTCCAGGACACGCGCCGGCCCGAACTCCAGCACGTTGATGAAGCGCGTGGCCTGGGTGAGACCAAGATTTTTGGCCAGTGCCTCGGTTTCGAGACGGACCGCCTGAAGATCGAGGCGCTGATCCAGTGCCGTTTGCTCGACAGCCGGCAGTTCGTCGGGCAGCTTGGGCAGATCTGGCAGGCGCTCGGGGAGTCGAATCGCCTGGGGTGATGGCAAGCCCAGCAGCTTGGTCAGCCGCTCCCGCGCCGCAATGCTGGCTTGCTCGGCCCGAGCCAGATCGAGGGCCGCGGACGCATAGAAACCTTGCTCGCGCGCCTGCTGAAGCCGGTTGAAGTTACCGAC
The DNA here is from genome assembly GCF_012927165.1 of Zoogloea dura. GTDB lineage: Bacteria > Pseudomonadota > Gammaproteobacteria > Burkholderiales > Rhodocyclaceae > Zoogloea > Zoogloea dura. The sequence continues at coordinate 23,296 of NZ_JABBGA010000040.1, read as the reverse complement.
TTCCGCCATCTTGCGGGCCAGGCCAGCGCCGGCTTCCGCCGCCTGCTTTACTTTTCGGAGGTAACGGACCGACTCTTCGGCCGCGATGGCACCAAAGTAGGCCTTGCGCGTCTCGGAGGCCAGCCTCGCCACCTCCAGCGCCGTCATGCGCTGGGTCTGGGCGAAGTTGCGTTTCTCGACCTCCACGGCAAGCGGCATGGTGATCAGCGCGAACAGGTTGAAGGTCAGCACCTGTTCAATCTTGAATTCGCGTACCCCATTCTCGGCGCGGCTGGTACGAAGCATCGAAAAATGGGGGTTCGGCAGGCGCCCGGCCTGGACCATCTCGGCTTCGCTGATCCCAAGATCGTAGAATGCGGCGCGGAGTCCCCGGTTATTGTAAATGGCGACCTGAACAGCATCCTCAGCGGCCAGGGGCTTGGCCAGCAGCTCGGTCACACGTGTATCGACCTCCTTGCGGGCCTCGTCGCTCCTGGCCCATTGGGCATCGGCACCGATACGGGCGCGGGTCGTTTCCCGGATGGTGTCGAAGCCTCCGTCCGGGGAGAAACTGGCACAGCCACTCAGGACCAGCGTACCAAGGACCAGGGCGGTCAGGCCCTTGATGGCGCGGGAGTGTCGTGGAGATAGGGTTGAGCGCACGGCGAACTCCTAATGGTGATGATCAGCAGGGGGCCTCGCTGAGGCCGGCGGCGTCGCTCCGCTTTCCTTTTGCAAAGCCCCATCGGTGTTGGCAGGTGCCATATGGCCTGCATGCATGCCGCCTGTACGCTGAACACCATCATTGGCCGCTCGCCATGCGCCAACGGGGGCTTCCGACCAGGCACGATAATCGGACAAGGAAGACGCATGAGGGGAAGTCCTGGAGGCAGGCTCCAAGGTGGGCGGCTCAGCAGCCAGGACGCTTTTCGTCAAGGCCAGTGCCAGCAGTCCGAGCAGGGTTGATCGCATCGGTCGTCTCCATGGGGTCAAAAGGGGGCCTCGGGAATCTGGTGTTCCCATGGCGAGCAGTGTGCGGTGCAAAAACCGACAGGAGACTGACCCGGGAATTACATCTTTGTAATCTTGGGAAGAATGGAGGTGGCTTGCGCCAAACTAATGCTGCCAAATGGAGAATGCTGCGAGGAAGACCATGAAAATACTGATCGTCGAGGATGAACCCAAAACAGGGGACTACCTCAAGCAAGGGCTGGTTGAAGCCGGCTTCAATGTGGACCTGGTCCGGGACGGCATGGACGGACTGCACTTCGGGATGACCGAAGCTTACGACCTCATCGTGCTCGACGTGATGCTGCCGGGGCTCGATGGTTGGCGCGTCCTGCAGGCCCTGCGCAAGGCCGGCAAGGAGATGCCCGTCCTGTTTCTGACCGCCAAAGACAGCGTGGATGACCGAGTCAAGGGGCTGGAGCTAGGGGCCGACGACTATCTGGTCAAACCCTTCGCCTTCTCGGAGTTACTGGCTCGCGTTCGAACCCTCCTGCGCCGGGGGGCCAAGAACAAGGAAGTCGACGCCTTGCATGCGGCAGATCTGGAGCTGGACCTCCTGCGCCGCCGCGTCACGCGGGCGGGCAAGCGGATCGACCTGACCGCCAAGGAGTTTGCACTCCTTGAACTCCTGCTGCGCCGGCGCGGTGAAGTGCTGCCGCGCTCCCTGATCGCCTCCCAGGTGTGGGACATGAATTTCGACAGCGACACCAATGTGATCGAGGTGGCGGTGCGCCGCCTGCGGGCCAAGATCGACGACGGTTTTGAACCCAAGCTGATTCGCACCGTGCGTGGCATGGGCTATGTGCTGGAAGAACAGGAGGACGAATAGTGCGCCCTGTCCGCCGCAAGTCGCTGACCTTCCGCCTGACCGTGCTGTTCGCGGCGGCATCAACCGTGGTGTTGCTGGTACTAGGTTTGATTGTGGCTGAGTCCGTCGAACACCACTTCGAAGAGCAGGACATGGAGGCCCTGACCGGCAAACTCGAATTGATTCGCCATGCCTTGGCCAAGGTTCATTCGTCAAAGGATCTGGCAGCCATTCCGCAGCAGATGGACGACTCCTTGATCGGCCATCATGGCTTGGTCGTGGCAGTAAAGGGGCCGGATGGTCGCACCCTGTTCGCCACCGAGGACGCCCCTTTCCCCCAGCGCTTACTGGATCGGGTCAAAACACCTGAGGCTGAGCGCCCCTACGTGTGGCAAGTCGATGACCAGTTGTCCTTCCGGGGTATCGTGGCCGAAGCACCAACCGGAGTTCAGGCGTGGCCGCCCGCCGTAGTCGCCGTCGCGACGGACATTTCCCATCACCGGAGCTTCATGGACTCATTCATGAAGACCCTCTGGCTCGTGGTCATTGGGGGCACCTTGGCGACCGGACTACTCGGTTGGTTTGCTGCCCGTCGAGGCCTGGCGCCACTTCGCGAGATGAAGCGAAGAGCGACGGAAGTCAGCGCCCAACGTCTTGACCAGCGTTTACCTGTGGATGCCGTACCCGTCGAACTGGCTGAGTTGGCCGAATCCCTCAACGACATGCTGGCCCGGCTGGAGGAGTCGTTCAAGCGACTCTCGGATTTTTCATCAGACCTGGCTCACGAACTCCGGACCCCAGTCAGCAACCTGATGACGCAAACCCAGGTTGCCCTCTCCAAGACCCGAAGCTCCACCGAGTACCGGGAGGTGCTGGAGTCCAATTGCGAGGAGTTCGAGCGTCTGTCGCGGATGATTTCGGACATGCTATTTTTGGCCAAATCGGAGAACGGCCTGATCGTACCGGGCCAGGAAAGCTTTGATCTGGCGGACGAGGTCACTGCCCTGTTCGATTTCTACGGCGCCCTGGCTGAAGAGAACGGCGTCACGCTACGGCTTGAGGGCTCAGGACTGGTGACCGGAGACAGGCTGATGCTCCGGCGGGCCATCGGCAATCTGCTGTCCAACGCACTTCGCTACACCCCGGTTGGAGGACGCATTGTCGTGACGGTCAGCGTCGTACGAGACAGTGCGGACGCCGATACAATCCACCTCGCTGTCGAGAACACCGGGGAACCCATCCCGCCGGAACATCTGTCGCGTCTCTTCGACCGCTTCTATCGCGTGGATGCATCCCGCCGCCACTCTGGCGATGGCGCCGGGCTGGGCCTTGCCATCACTCGTTCAATCCTGCGATCTCACGGAGGCGACATCGAGGGACGGACGGGGGAAGGAAGCAACATCTTCGAGATGTGGATACCGACATTGATCGTCACGCCCCGCAGCACGGACTGACCCGTTTGCAAGCTCACAGCCATGATCTGCTCAAATGCGCTCACTTCCCCAAATGACTCGTTGCTTCAAGCAACGAGCCGTCGCTTGGAGTATCTCGGCCTTCATACACTCCGGGCGACATCCACTGGCGACACCGAGGCGGTTTCTGCCTTATTTGCCCAGTTCATCAACTGTACGTATCGCAGCTATGCATTGGAGGAGCGCTGGCTCAGCGCCTGGACTCCCCTCGATCGGGAAGCTCATGTCCGGGAACACACGCACCTGATCGAACTGACCACCGAGCTATACATGAACTTCATGGCGGATGACCGGCTTACCTGCGCCTCAATACGTCGTGCGCTTGAGGAGGCTTTCTTGCCGCACATCTTCATCAGGGATCGTGCGCTCTTGCCGTGCCACCACACAGTCTCGCCATGATTGCTGGAATGTACGGATTGCGTATATTCTCTTTTCTGTTCTAGTATCTCAATGCCTTCCCTTCGCATGGAAGGCGTTCCTACGTACAGACCCTATGCCATGAAGCAACCTGCTCGCAGCCTTCTCTTGAAGAAACACGCTTCGTCCCTCAAGGCCAAGAAGCGGCTTGTCGTGTCCGTTGAGTCTGTCCGGCCGACACCAGCGGTTCAGGAGCGCGCGGAGCAGTTGGCCGCTGCCGCTCGGCGTGCCAAGGAAGCACATTTCCTGGACAAGTACCGGGTCGCTTTGCCTGGCTGATGCTGACTGACGAGGGATATGGTTACCTCCCCATCACGAAGGTTGATCCGGCGACTCTCGGTACGTTCTCGTGCGGAAAACCTCGTCTAGACGATTTTCTGACGGCACAGGCACTGACCTTGCACGAAGCCAGACTGGGTTTCACCAATGTGGCTTTTCATCAGCATTTTGAAGGCCCGGTCGGGTATTTCACTCTCGCCAACGACGCGATAAAGCTCAACAACTCCGAGAAGTTCGACTTGGGGGTCTATGAGCACATCGAACTTGCTGCCTTTCCTGCCGTGAAGATTGGGAGACTTGCGGTTCACCAGGACCTGCAGCGTACGGGTGTGGGCGCCGCCTTGATGGCGCTCCTGCTTGGTGACATTCTCAATACGGCAGGCTTGTCCGCCGCACGATTGATCGTTGTCGATGCGGATAACGATGAAGCGGTGCTCGGTTTTTACCGAAAACTCGGCTTTGAAGTCAGCCTTTGGGCAGAAGAAATGGCCAAGAACCACACGAAGAAACGCACTCAGCCAGCCACGATCAAGATGCACCGGGACGTATTCAAAGACCTTTGAGCGAATCAGCCGCTCTGGGCCGGTCAGTCAGTCCTCCCCCTGTTCTTGCGTTCTTTGGACCACGTGCCGTCGGCCGCCGGCATGCGTTGCAGAAAGGTGACTCTCCGATACAGAGGGCCCGGCGACCTCCGTCGCCCCGTGCGACAGCTCGTTCAAGATTCCGCAATCGGCCGCCTGTCGACCGTCCCGGCAACATTCTCGGAGTGTCAGCAGCTGTTTTTCCAACTGCAGCAGCTCGCGTATCCGATCGGCGACGTGATTGATATGGGCATCGAGTAACGTGTTGACGTCCTCGCAACTTTCCAATGGGCGGTCCCTGAAACACAGAAGCACCCGGATTTCGTCCAGTGTCATGTCGAGGGAGCGACACCGCCGAATGAAGGCCAGACGTTCAAGATGAACGGCATCGTAGATCCGATAGTTGCCTTCCGTTCGCGCTGCACGCGGGAGCAGCCCCTCGCGCTCATAGTAACGAATGGTGTCTACCAGAGTACCTGTCTGCTGGGCGAGCTGACCGATTTTCATCGTAAGGCCTGAGCCCGGCATGAGCTCAAAAGTGAATTGACGAAGGCGATCACCTTACCCCCTTGACTCTGGAGTTGCTACAGGGTTTCCAATGGCAGCAATAGGAGATCACCATGAAACCATCGCCCATCAGCCTGCAACCCGAGACTCAGCCCTCATCCTGCGGGTGTAGCGGCACGTGTCACTCCCCCGAGGCGCCCTCCACGAACGTGCCTCTGCAAGCCGACGATACGGAAGGCGGTTTGCAGCTTCGCATTCCGGCAATGGACTGTCCTACGGAGGAGAGTGAGATCCGCCGGGCGGTCGAGCATATCGGCGCGATCGGTGGGCTTCGTTTTGATCTGTCGGCCCGCACCCTGCGCATCGATGCGCCAAATGAAGCGCTGCCAAGCATCATCGACGCCATCCGCAAAGCGGGCTTTGCCGCAGAGCTCGTCAAACCGGGTACGCCAGCGGGCACAGATCGCGACGGCATTCCACGTGGTATCGCTATTTTTGCGATGGCGCTCGTCCTGGCGCTTGGCGCAGAAGTCCTGGCTTACCTGATGCCCGAAGTGCTTCTAGCCAAGATTGCCGGGATGGGTTTGGCGGCAACAGCGATCGTGATGGCCGGATTTTCAACCTATAGCAAGGGGCTTGCTGCCCTGTCTCAGGGGCGTCTGAACATCAATGCCCTGATGTCGGTTGCGGTCACAGGTGCCTTCGCCATTGGTCAATGGCCTGAAGCCGCCATGGTGATGGCTTTGTATTCCATTGCAGAGCTGATTGAAGCAAGGTCGGTAGATCGGGCACGGAACGCGATCAAGAGCCTGCTCGCGCTCACGCCGGAAACCGCTGAAGTGAGACAGGCTGATGGCAGTTGGGATGTGCTTGCCTCCCGCGACGTGATGCTTGCTGCAGTCGTCAGGGTCAAGCCTGGCGCACGCATTCCGTTGGATGGCGTCGTGACTGCCGGGAGCAGTGCGGTCAATCAGGCACCGGTGACCGGCGAGAGCCTGCCGGTGGACAAGACCATCGGTGACACGGTCTTTGCCGGGACGATCAACGAATCAGGGCTGTTGGAATTCAGGGTGACGGCTCGATCCACTGAGACCACACTGGCCCGGATCATCCACGCGGTTGAAACAGCTCAAGGCAGCAAGGCGCCTATGCAGCGCTTTGTCGATCGCTTTGCAGCCCTCTACACGCCCGCTGTGTTCGTGATCGCGCTGGCCGTAGCGCTCCTGACCCCGTGGTTGTTGGAGTGGAGCTGGTCTCAAGCGCTTTACAAAGCCTTGGTCCTTCTTGTGATCGCCTGTCCCTGTGCCTTGGTGATTGCAACGCCCGTTACGGTAGTGAGTGGGCTCGCCAGCGCAGCACGTCGGGGGATTTTGATCAAAGGCGGCATCTATCTGGAGGATGCCCGTAAGCTGAAGGTCATTGCTCTCGACAAGACGGGGACGATCACCGAAGGCAAACCGAAGCTGGTCGCAACCGAAATCCTGGATCAGACCGTATCCGAGAAAGTGATTTTGGAGTGGGCCGGCAGCCTGGCAGCCCTCTCCAACCACCCTGTATCAAAAGCCATTTCAACGGCACTGGCGCCGTCCGCCACCGTTGTCGATCACTTCATGGCGCTGCCGGGGCGTGGTGTTCAAGGTCGCATCGGTAACCAAGACCTGATCCTTGGGAATCATCGATTGATCGAGGAACGCAAACTGTGCGGTCCTGCCATCGAAGCTCGCCTCGTCGAACATGAGGCCCAGGGGCGCACGATGACACTCCTGGCCAACGAAAGCGGAGTGCTGGCGATCTTCGCCGTTGCCGACACGATCAAACCTCATGCCCGGGAAGCCATCTCGGCCTTGCATACCCTGGGCGTCAAGGCAGTCATGCTGTCTGGCGACAACCAGGCAACGGCTCAGGCCGTTGCCGCACAGGCTAATGTGGACGATGCACGCGGGAATCTGCTGCCTGACGACAAGCTCAAGGCCATCGAAGCCTTGCAGAAAGAATTTGGCCCCACGGCGATGACCGGTGACGGGATCAACGATGCGCCTGCGTTGGCACGCGCCGATATCGGCATAGCAATGGGGGCTGCGGGGACGGATACCGCCATGGAAGCCGCCGACATCGTGATCATGAACGATGATCTGCGCCGTATTCCTGAAGCCATTCGGCTCTCGCGCACGACGCACAGGGTGCTTTGGCAGAACATCATTCTGGCGCTGGGAATCAAGGCAATCTTCCTGGTTCTGGCTCTGCTAGGCAGTGCCACCATGTGGATGGCCGTGTTTGCTGACATGGGGGCCAGCCTATTGGTGGTCAGCAATGGGCTGCGGCTACTACGCCTTGGTCAACCTGACGATCAACCCACCAAGGTTCACGGCTGAGTTGAAACATCTTCCGGTATACTTTTGAACATGCGTTTTTGGGTTGCCCTCCTTCTGGCTGTATTTATGCCGCTCCAGTTTAGCTGGTCAGCGGTGGGTGCTTATTGCCAGCATGAGACCGGGGAAAATGCCGGCCATTTCGGGCATCACAGTCACGAGCACCAAGCATCGAAGGGGGAAACCTCCAAGCAATCTGATTCCGGTGAAGGTGTCGCCATCGACGGAGACTGTGGGCTGTGCCACTACAGCGCCCTCAAGATTCTCGGTCAGGACACTCGCTGCCTGCCTCGGTGCCCGGTGCCCTCAGCACCGGAATCAACGCCAGCCTTCTTTCGCACCCACATCCCCCCAGGCCCCGAACGGCCAAACTGGTTCGCTGCGCTCTGATTCGGCGCAGCGGCCTGCTTTAGTTTTCACTTAGAGCCCGCCTTCAGGCGGCGCCCGCGCCGGATCTCGTTTGTTTCGTCGTCCTGTCGGTTTCTGCCGACGACTGCACAACAAGGAGATTTCAATGCGCACCCCCGTGCCATTCAGAACCGCATTCCCGCTGCTCGCAGTCCTTTTTGCGACCGCATTCGGTGCTCATGCTCAGGCGCCGACATCACTTTCCACGCAAACCGTTGTACTCAATCAGCTCCCCAGCGAAGCCGCTGGTCCGTTGACGCTTGCCGCTGCGCTCGATCTGGCTCTTCGAGCCAACCCTGACATCACCGTAGCGCTTCGCGAACGCGAGGCCAGTGACGGTACTGTGATCCAGGGGCGTGCGCGGCCCAATCCGTCCATTGAGTTTCTTGTGGAAGACACCCGCACTACGACGCGCACCACGACCGTACAGATCAACCAGCCCATCGAGCTCGCAGGCAAGCGAAGCGCCCGGATTGCGATCGCCGAGCGCGGCCGGGACATTGCCGACATCGAGTTGACCACTCGCCGTGCTGAGATCCGGGCCTCGGTCGTCAGCACCTTCTTTGACGTACTTTCGGCACAAGAGCGGACCCGGCTCGCAAAAGAGACCGTCATTCTCGCTGAGCGAGCCACGGGAGCCGTCTCCAAGCGTGTCATCGCCGGAAAAACCTCTCCCGTCGAGGAGACCAAGGCGCGTGTCGCGGAAGCCGGGGTTCGGGTCGAGCTGGCCCAGGCTCAAGGTGAGTTGCGGGTTGCCCGTCAGCGACTGACAGGGCTCTGGGGCAATCCGATCCCGCGATTCGAACGTGCAGACGGAGACGTCGACACGTTGCCTCCAGTACCGTCCTCCGACATGGTCGAGCAGCGTATCGAGGCATCACCGGTCCTAAGGCGGGCCTCGGTCGAGATCACGCGGCGCACCTCTGTCACTGCGCTGGAGCGTGCCCGGCGCATTCCTGACCCAACGATCAGCGTCGGGGTGAAACGCGCCGAGGAACTTGGCCGAGACCAACTCCTCGTAGGCGTGTCGATCCCGATTCCCGTCCTCGACAGTAACCGCGGCAACCTCCTCGAAGCCCTCAAGCGGGAAGACAAGGCGCGGGATGAACATACTGCCCTGCGGGTCCGGCTTACTGGTGATGTCCTACAGGCCCGTGAGCGGCTGAGCAATAGCCGGCTTGAACTCGAATCCCTGCGGCGCGAGGTGCTGCCCGGGGCGCAACTGGCCTACGACAACGCAACCAAGGGCTTTGAGCTGGGCAAATTCAGTTTTCTCGATGTCCTCGATGCCCAGCGGACGCTGTTCCAAGCACGTAACCAATACCTGCGTGCCCTGACCGACAGCCATCGGGCCGCGGCCGAAATCGATCACCTTCTGGCTGATCGTATCTCTGAATAACGCAAGGAGGATTCCAAGATGAATCTGAAGAACATGACGACCCGGATCAGCCGAAAGCACCTGATCGCCGTAGCCCTCATCATCGCCTTTGGCGGTGTGGCAGGTGGCTTCATTCTGCACGGTGGGCAAGGCGCCTCGGAGAGCGAGAGCCATGCCCACACGGAGGAGCATGGGGATGCAGAGCATCACGGCGCCAAGGCAGACAAAGCACATGCCGAGGATGCCTCGCACGGCGATACCGAGCACCATGCCCAGACAAGCGGCCCGGGAGCGCACGGTGGAACGCTCCTCACAGACGGCACGACCCGTGCCGAGATTCAGCTGGATGAAAGTGCTGGCGAACCTATCATGCGCCTCTGGCTTCTTGACAATGGCAAGCCCGTTGCACCTGGCGCCGTCAAAGCCCACCTCACGCTCACCCGACCGACGGGTGAAGTGGAGCGGATGGAGTTTGTTGTCGACAAGGACAGCCTGAAAACGCGGGGGACGATCGCGGAGCCCCACGTATTCGAGGCCGTTGTCGTCGTCGAGACTGGGTCTCAAACTCGCCGCTTTATGCTCAACCGCGAGGAGGGCAAGGTCGAACTCAGTAACGAGCAGATCAAAGCAGCAGGAGTTGAGATCGATAAAGCCGGCTCAGCCCGGATTCGATCTTCTCTGCAACTTCCCGGTGAGATCCGCTTCAATGAGGATCGTACGGCACACGTCGTTCCCCGGGTCGCCGGGGTGGTTGAGAGTGTGTCTGCCAACCTGGGGCAGATCGTCAAGAAGGGGCAAGTGCTGGCCGTGCTGGCAAGCCCCGCGCTCTCGGAACAACGCAGCGAGTTGATGGCAGCGCAGAAGCGTCTGAGCTTTGCCAGGACGACCTACGAGCGGGAGAGGAAACTGTGGGAGGAGAAGATCTCCGCCGAGCAAGACTACCTGCAGGCGCGACAGGTGCTGCGCGAGGCCGAAATTGCCGTCGCCAACGTTCAGCAGAAGCTCACCGCCATCGGTGCCAGTGTAGATGCCGATGGCGGCCTCAACCGCTATGTGCTGCGTGCCCCCTTCGACGGAATGGTTGTGGAAAAGCACATTGCCTTGGGTGAAGCGGTCAAGGAAGACGGCCAAGTGTTCACGATCTCCGACCTGTCCACCGTGTGGGCGGAAATCAGTGTTCCGGCCAAGGATCTGGCCCGGGTCAGGGTCGGAGAGAAAGTCACTATCAAGGCATCGTCTTTCGACTCTACAGCGACCGGCACTGTGGCCTACGTGGGCGCGCTCATCGGCGAGCAAACCCGCACGGCACGGGCTCGGGTGCTCCTCTCGAACCCTCAGGGAAGCTGGCGTCCTGGCCTCTTCGTCAACGTGGAAGTGATCTCTAGCGAAACCGAAGTGCCGGTCGCCGTGCTTTCTGATGCCATTCAAAACATGGACGGAAAGAGCGTCGTGTTTGTCCGAGTCGACGGTGGTTTTGTGACGCAGCCCGTTCAGACCGGACGCAGTGATGAAGCGCACACCGAAGTCGTCTCTGGCATCAAGGCGGGTGCGTCCTACGCCGCTGCCGGCAGCTTCGTGCTGAAGGCAGAAATCGGCAAAGGCTCAGCTGAGCACGCGCATTAAGGAAAAGGGGAACGATCATGTTTGAACGCATCATTCGCTTTTCCATCGAGCAGCGCTGGCTCATCCTCCTGGCCGTTTTCGGGATGGCTGCGCTGGGGGTCTTCAGTTACCAGAAGCTTCCCATCGACGCCGTGCCCGACATCACCAATGTCCAGGTCCAGATCAATACCCATGCTCCTGGTTACTCCCCGCTGGAAACCGAGCAGCGGGTGACCTACCCCATCGAAACGGTGATGGCCGGGCTGCCCAACCTGGTCCAGACACGTTCCCTGTCCCGCTACGGTCTGTCTCAGGTAACGGTGATCTTCAAGGATGGGACCGACATCTACTTTGCACGGCAGCTGGTGAACGAGCGGATACAGGACGCCCGGGACAAGCTGCCTGCCGGTATCTCGCCGGCCATGGGGCCGATATCGACCGGACTCGGCGAGATCTACCTGTGGACTGTGGAAGTAAAGGAAGGGGCCAGGAAGCCGGATGGCAGCCCCTACACCCCCATCGACCTGCGGGAGATACAGGACTGGATCATCAAGCCACAACTGCGCAATGTGCCGGGCGTGACGGAAATCAATTCCATTGGCGGCTATGCCAAGGAGTATCAGGTCGCTCCCTTGCCGGAACGTCTGGCGGCCTACGGCATGACACTGCAGGAGATCGTCACGGCGCTGGAGCGCAACAACGGCAACGTCGGGGCCGGCTACATCGAAAAGCGAGGTGAGCAATACCTGGTTCGTGCGCCCGGACAGGTGAAGACCGAAGAGGACATCCGTAACGTCATCGTCGGTACCGCCCAGGGCCAGCCGATCCGCATCCGTGACGTGGCCGAGGTCGGCATTGGCCGTGAGCTGCGCACCGGGGCTGCCACCGACAATGGCCGGGAGGTAGTGCTCGGCACGGTCTTCATGTTGATCGGCCAGAACAGCCGGACGGTCTCCCAGGCCGTGGACAAGAAAATGGAGGAGATCAACCGCAATCTGCCCGCCGGGGTGGAGGCGGTCACCGTCTATGACCGCACCACGCTGGTGGACAAGGCCATTGCCACGGTGAAGAAGAATCTCCTGGAAGGCGCCATTCTCGTCATCGCCATCCTTTTCCTGTTCCTCGGCAACATCCGGGCCGCACTCATCACCGCCTGCATCATCCCGTTGGCGATGCTGTTTACCTTCTCGGGCATGGTAGCCAACAAGGTGAGTGCCAACCTGATGAGTCTCGGTGCGCTCGATTTCGGCATCATCATCGACGGTGCGGTGGTGATCGTCGAGAACTGCGTACGCCGGCTATCCCATGCTCGGGCATCCCTGGGCCGCCCCTTGAACCGGACGGAGCGCTTCCACGAGGTTTTCAAGGCATCCCGTGAGTCGCGTCGAGCGCTGCTTTTCGGGCAACTGATCATCATGGTGGTCTATCTGCCGATCTTTGCCCTGACCGGCGTCGAGGGCAAGATGTTCCATCCGATGGCCTTTACCGTCGTCATCGCGCTCCTGGGCGCGATGATCCTGTCAGTAACATTCATCCCTGCCGCGGTTGCTCTCTTCATTGGTGACAACGTCTCCGAGAAGGAAAACCGCTTGATGCAGTTGGCCAAGGAAACCTACGCACCCGTGCTCCAGTGGGCCATGAACGCCAAGCCCGTCGTGCTCACGTTTGCCCTCGTGACGGTGATTCTCAGTGGTCTGATCGCTACGCGAATGGGGAGCGAGTTCATTCCGAATCTCAATGAAGGCGATTTCGCCATCCAGGCCCTTCGCATCCCGGGTACCAGCCTGACGCAGTCGGTAGCCATGCAGCGGCAGTTGGAGAGCCGGCTGAAGGAGAAATTCCCGGAGATCAAGCGCGTCTTTGCAAGGACGGGTACGGCGGAAATTGCTTCGGACCCGATGCCGCCCAACATCTCGGATGGCTACATCATGCTCAAGCCCGAGAAGGACTGGCCGGAGCCCAGGCGAACCCGCGACGCCCTGCTTGAAGCCATTCAGGCCGAAGTGGCCACCTTGCCTGGCAACAACTATGAGTTCTCCCAGCCCATCCAGCTTCGTTTCAATGAGCTGATCTCCGGGGTCCGTAGCGACGTGGCTATCAAGGTCTTTGGTGACGACATGGACGTTCTGAACGAAACGGCCACGGAGATCGCCGCCATGCTTGAAAAAATCAATGGCGCCTCCGAAGTGAAGGTAGAGCAGACCACCGGCTTGCCGGTGCTGACCGTTCAGATCGACCGGGAGAAGAGTTCCCGCTATGGGCTGAATGTCGGGGATGTGCAGGATGCCGTGGCGACGGCGATCGGCGGGCGTGAGGCTGGGACCCTCTTCGAGGGTGATCGTCGTTTCGACATTCAGGTTCGTCTTCCTGACAACCTGAGAAGTGATCTGGAGGCGATCAAGCGACTGCCGATTCCGCTGCCACGTGGTGGGGCTGTTGGAGATACCCGAGCGAACTTCATTCCTTTGGCCGAAATCGCCACCCTGGATCTGGCCCCCGGACCGAATCAGGTCAGCCGGGAAAACGGCAAGCGCCGGATCGTGGTGAGTGCGAATGTACGCGGGCGGGACATTGGCTCGTTCGTCGGGGAGGCCGAACAGGGGCTCGCACGAATCAAGGTAGCCGCAGGATACTGGACAACTTGGGGAGGAACGTTTGAAAACCTGCAGTCAGCTACAGCACGCCTGCAGATCGTCGTACCCGTCGCTCTGCTCCTTGTCTTTGTGTTGCTCTTTGCCATGTTTGGCAACATCAAGGACGGACTGCTGGTGTTTTCGGGCATCCCGTTCGCCTTGACCGGGGGCATCATCGCCTTGTGGCTGCGTGACATTCCCCTTTCCATTTCGGCAGCAGTGGGCTTCATCGCCCTGTGCGGCGTTGCTGTGCTGAACGGCCTGGTGATGATTGCCTATATCCGCAGTCTGCGCGAGGAAGGCCAGGCGCTCGATCCTGCGATCCACGAAGGAGCCTTGACCCGCTTGCGCCCCGTTCTGATGACGGCATTGGTGGCATCCCTGGGCTTTGTCCCGATGGCGATCGCAACAGGGACAGGCGCGGAGGTACAGCGCCCCCTGGCCACTGTCGTGATCGGTGGCATCCTCTCATCGACCATTCTCACCCTGCTTGTGCTGCCGCTGCTGTATCGCTTGGCACACAGCTCGGATGAGGACATCGGAAGGGATGATTCCCCTGGGGCAAACTGATATTTTCCTGAGTGCTCATTCGCTCAAGCCTGCCAGCCGTCAGATAAAACAACGGCCTGCAGGCTTGCAGCGAATCAGGTCATTCACCCTTCACGGCTTTGACCACCCCGGCCCGCTTCAACGTTCGCCAAGGCGCAAGCAATAAGCTGTTCAGCATGCAGGCGGCATTCGACGCTGCAATCTGCAGCGTCATCGCCAGACAGAAGAAGCTCAAGATAGACACTTGGATCCAGCCTGCCGCCGGCATCAGTCGGCTGGGAACCAGTTTCGCTTCCGTTCGTGAAGCTTTCAACTGACCAGACCGATGGAGCCAACGAACCTCTCGATCGGTCAGATCATATTTTGTCTGGATTTCAAGCACCTGCTGACGTGCTACTTTGGGCGGTTCAAACCCGAAGCGGTAACGGAAGAAGTCCGAATTATTCAGCGCCATGCTGTTTCGTTTTTCTTGCGTCCATGTAGCCAGCACGAGTTTGATCGAGCTAGGGATGAAATACTCGTTGTAGTCTCGGGTGGCCTTGCGCTGTTCGCCAATGAGGTTGATCTGGATGCTGTCTTGTGGGGCCGACTGCTGCTCTTTCATAGTGACGTTCACTTAGCGTGGTTGGAAACCTTTTCAACCCTCGTAGTAGTCTCGGCCCGCAATGCGCTGCGAAGGGATGACATTAATCTGGATCGTCGGCCCGGCCGAGCGTGCCAAGGCGGCCATTTTGTCGAGGGGTTTGCGTGCCTCGAAGTGGGCTACGGCGGCGGCAAGCAGATTGCGTAGCTGCGCTGACGAATCCTCGGTCCACAGATGGCCGTTGTAGAGTTCGGTTGCAAGATCTGCATCGGGATCGGCTGGCGCGATTCGACTGAGGAAGGCCTGCAGGTCTGGGTCGGCGACCGCCTCGTTCAGACGCCCGTCACGAATCAGCAACAACAGCACCTTGGCGATTGGGTCAGCGTCAATGACCGCCGCGCGGGCAACCGCAATCTGGAGTCGGATCGTCCTGAGCAGATCCAGGTCAATGCCACTGCCGCCGCGCATGGTTCCGTCGCCGGTTAGCAGCCAATCAATCGAAACCCTGAACACCGTTCGGACTGCATGCAGGAACTCCGCACCGGGTTTTTTCAGCCCACGGGCGGCGTCGCTGGTGAAGCCTGCCGAAACACCCAACCTGCGGGCAAATTCAGCTTGGCTCAGGCCCGTGTGCGAAATCACATGGGTCAGCCTCGCTGCAAAGCCTTCCAGGCCAGCGCTTGAGCTGTGGGAAGATGCTTGATCCATCATTCTCTTAAGGCGTATAGTTGTCTCTATAGATAATGCACTGTCTCTCTTAAAGATAGACTACTCTTGAATGCCGATGAAGTCACTCCGCTCGGTCATGGACGCTGTAGAGATCATTTATCGCCTTCGCCGCCTTGGTAAAAGCCAGGCGCAGATTGCTCGCGACTTGGGTGTCACCGGGGGCGTGGTTAATAACGTTATCCACGACCGGATCACCGCATACGAGGTGGCAAGTCATATTGCGGGTTTGTTGACATGCAGGATCGAGGAGCTTTGGCCCGCACGCTATACCTTCAAGCCGCGCGGGCCGTCAGCCCATCGTGGCGTTCAAAAGGAAGGAACGCCATGGCCTGATCAATAATCGAATTGTCAGGCCAGGAAAAGCAAAGCCCCCAGAGCTGACACTCAGGGGGCTTCACAGAACTGCTTGAAGTGGGGACTTCATGGCGGATTCTGCGATTCCCAAGCCCGCCTGTCAAGGCCGGGCGGCCTTAACCATCTCCCAATACATATCGCCGATCACGTTGCGAGAGCAGCGTGCGTCGGCCCGACCTGGAGAAATGGCTGGCTTCTGTCGGCTCGGCCTCCCATGGCAAACCGGAGAATCGCAATGAGAAAAATCCGTCAGGTATTGCGCCTGCATTTTGAAGAGCAACAGAGCCGTAGGTTGATCGCCCGCAGCCTAGGCTTATCCCGCGACGCCGTTTCCGACTACATTACCCGCGCAGCGGCTACCCGTCTGCCGTGGCCATTGCCTGACGACATGGACGATGCGGCATTGGAGCACCGGCTGTTTCCACCGGTGGTAGCACTTGCCCCCGCGCGTAAGCCTGAGCCAGACTGGCCCAAGGTACATCAGGAACTAAAGCGCAAGGGCGCGACCCTTCAGGTCCTGCATGAAGAATATTTGAGTGAATATCCCAACGGTATTGCCTATAGCCTGTTCTGCCTGCGCCACAGGGAGTTCACTCAGACGCTGAAACGCTACATGCGGCAAGTGTATGTGGCCGGAGAGCGCGTCTTTGTTGACTACGCTGGGCCGACGATGACTGTTGTCGATCCCGTGAACCGAACAATGCGGAAGGCGCAAGTCTTTGTCGGTGTTCTGGGGGCATCGAATTATATTTACGCGGAGGCCCACTGGTCGCAAAGTTTGACGGACTGGATTGCCGCCCACTGCAGGATGTTTGAACACCTCGGCGCCGTGCCTGCCGTAATTGTGTGCGACAACCTCAAATCAGCGGTCATCAAGGCCAGCCGCACGGATCCTGTCATCAACGCCACGTATCAGGACATGGCCGATCATTACGGCACACTGATTTTGCCTGCACGCGCTTACAAGCCGAAGGACAAAGCCAAGGCCGAAAACGGCGTCCTGATCGTGGAACGTTGGATCATGTTCCGACTGCGCAAGCGGGCGTTCGGCGGCCTTGCCGAGTTGAACGAGGCAATCCGATCTCTACTGGTAGAGATCAATGCCCGTCCGTTTCAAAAGCTGCCAGGCTGCCGTCAGAGCAATTTTGAAACTATCGATCGTCCCGCGATGCGGACGTTGCCAGCGACGCCCTATGAATATGCTGAATTCCGCAAGGTTCGCGTCGGACTGGACTATCGCATCGTTGTAGACGAAGTTCCCTACAGCGTCCCGTTCAACCTGGTTCGGCAAGAGGTAGAGCTTCGCCTCACTGCGGCGGTAGTCGAGGTACTTCACCGCGGCAAACGGGTGGCAAGCCACGCACGCAGTAACGGTACCGTGCCAGTCATCGATCCGCAGCACATGGAGGCGGCTCACCGTCATTTCGGCTTGTGGGGAGCAGACCATGCACTGGAATGGGCTGTGCAGACGGGCGCACATGTCCACCGTATCTTGGAAGCGATGCTTGTTGGGATGCGAACCCGCGAACAGGGGTATCGGGCACACAACGGGCTGAAGCGTCTGGCTAAGGATTTCGGTAACGAACGGCTCAACATGGCCTGCCACCGTGCGATAGAGATCGGCGCGCCATCCCTGTCGAGTGTTCGTTCAATTCTGCGAAACAATTTGGACCGTCAGCCTGCCGAATCGCAGGATCGTCGGGAAGCCAACTTTGAGCACCCGAATCTCCGGGGCTCGGACTATTACAGTTAAGCGAAGGATTGACGAATGCTGACGAACGACACGATGCGCAAGCTCAACGAACTGAAGCTGTTTGGCATGGCCCGAGGTTTTGATAATCAGCTAAGCAGTGCGGCGGCGGCCCACCTTGCTTTTGAGGAGCGCTTGGGCCTTCTGGTGGACCAGGAGGTTACTTACAGAGAGAACCGGCGCTTGAAGCGTCTGTTGCAGGTGGCTAAGTTGCGAGAGAGTGCCTGCATGGAGGATATCGACTATCGGGCGGGACGCGGACTGGATCGCAGTGAAATGGCCTCGCTGGGTCAGTGCAACTGGGTTCGCCATGGTATCAACATGATCATCACCGGAGCGACGGGCGGGGGCAAGACTTGGCTGGGTTGCGCACTGGGAAACCAGGCATGCCGGCAGGGGCTGACGGTAACGTTCCAGCGGTTGCCCCTGCTTCTTGAAGAACTGGCCATATCTCACGGAGATGGGAGTTTCTGCAAACGCCTGAGTGCATTGGCAAAGGTAGATTTGCTGATCTTGGATGACTTCGGGATTGCAGTGTTGAACGCTGTCGGACGCAATGATTTACTGGAGGTGATTGAGCAGCGTACTGGAAATCGCTCGACGCTGATTACCAGTCAGTTGCCAGTGGATCGGTGGCATGACTACTTGAGCGGGGGGAACCCGACGATGGCGGACGCGATTCTGGATCGATTAGTGAGCGGAGCGCATCGGATGGAACTCAAGGGGGAGTCGATGCGCCGGTTGCGGGGAAGGAGCGCATCGCTCGGCACATGAACGCCTGTTTTTGTAACGGAATTCAGAACCCGCCAACCTGGCGGGTTTTTTATTGGAATGGGTGGCGGTTTTGCGGGTGGAATGGGTGGCCGGCTTGGTGTCGTTACAGGTGGAGGGTTTCGATCGTTATGTGTGGCTGAGTTGGGGTGGAATACGCACCCTGGTCGACGACCCCCGCCGTGCCGGCTATGCACGCCGACACGATCTCCAGCCGCGCAGGTGCGAACGCTCTGGTCCCACACGAACTCCACGTACTGGTGCCGGGAGAAGGCGAGCGTCATCACGAAGGCCCAGGTGCGGCGAAGCTGGCCGGTGGCCGGATTGATGAGCTCGGGGCCAGCGCCGAAGTCCACCTGCGCCGCGTCCCCGGGATCGAAGGTGAGGCGCACCGTGGTGTCGGGCGGAAGCGCCTGGGCGAGCGCCGCAATCAGGGGCCGGACGCTGGAGTAGTGGCCCGTGAAACCATGCTCGCGGACGAGGGCTGAGTGGATGGCCACGCCGGAGACGCCCTGGCCGAGCCACTGGGTGACCAGCTAGCGATACGCGGCAAGCGTCGACTGGGCCGTCAGCGGCACACGCGGCGGGGCCAGTGCGGCTGCGATCTCAGCGTCTGCCGGCAGGGGCCGAGTGAGCTCAAGCCAGCCCTTCTCGCAGGCCAACTCCCGGAAACGGGCCGCCTTGGCCCGTCCCATCAAACCGGAGCGCGCAATCTCTCGCTCCGAATCGCCCTGACGCAAACACATCAGGGCCTGGCGGTACTCGTGCATCTCGATACTCCTGCGGGCCACCGGCTTTCTCCTGCCAAACCCGGTGACCGTGCTCACAAGGCGGTGGACAAACACGGCCGG
Organism: Zoogloea dura; assembly: GCF_012927165.1. Classification (GTDB taxonomy): domain Bacteria; phylum Pseudomonadota; class Gammaproteobacteria; order Burkholderiales; family Rhodocyclaceae; genus Zoogloea; species Zoogloea dura. The sequence continues at coordinate 4,268 of NZ_JABBGA010000040.1, read as the reverse complement.
GTCTATGTGAACTTCGCTCCGGCGGTCAGCCGTGACGCCCTCAAGGCGATGCGGCAGACGATACGTGGTTGGCATCTTCAGCTGAAATGTGACAAGAGCCTGGCCGATCTGTCGGCCATGTTCAATCCGATCCTCCGGGGCTGGCATCAGTATTACGGCCGATTCTATGAGTCGGCGATGTCTGCCGTGTGGAGGCACTTGAATGACTATCTGACACGCTGGCTGATGCGCAAGCACAAACGCCGGGCTCGGCATAAAACCCGAGCCCGGCAGGCCCTCGGGCGACTTGCGCAGAAGTTTCCAGAAGCCTTCTGGCATTGGAGACTGGGATGTGTTCCAAAGGCTGGATGATGGGAGCCGGATGAGTCGAGAGGCTCACGTCCGGTTCTGCGAGGGGCCGCAGGTGAAATTCCTGCGGTCTACTCACCCCTATCTGCGCACGCGCAGCGGCTGGTTGTACCTGGCCGCGGTGATGGACCTCTTCTCGCGCAAGATTGTCGGCTGGGCCATGGCGCCGACGATGCCTGCCGAACTGGTCTGTTCGGCGCTTCAGATGGCCATCACCCAACGCAGCCCATCCCCCGGTCTGATCGTGCATTCGGACCGCGGCAGTCAGTACGCCAGCGAGGCCCACCGGGCCTTGCTCGAGCGCCACGGCCTGCGCGCGAGCATGAGCCGCAAGGGCAACTGCTGGGACAACGCCGTGATGGAGCGCTTCTTCCTGAACCTGAAGATGGAGCGGGTCTGGCAGCGCGACTACGCCAACCATGCCGAGGCCACGCGCGACGTCACCGAGTACATCGTCGGCTTCTACAACAACGTGCGGCTGCACTCGAAACTGGGCTATCTGTCGCCCACCGCTTATGAGCGGGACATGGCAGCAAAACACCCTATCGGGGTGTCCGAAAATACTTGACCACTACAGTCATGTAAGTGTCCACTTCTAATGCGTAGTGGACACTATGGTTAGCGAGCTAAGCGGTCGGGGGAAGATGGGTTTGCCGGGGGCTTACGTGTCGGCCAGAAGCAGCCCTTGTGAGTCGAAGAAGGGGCTGATACGGTTCAGACCGTATTCACGAAGCGGCACACCAAGTCAGGTTGCGCTTGGTCGAACTTAGCCAAAAAATCCGGGAGGCAGTACGGCCTTTTGCGGTGCAGCTGACCTTCCATAAAGCATCACCGACGCTTGGGGGAAACGCTGAATGGGCTCTCAACGAGGCCAGGAGAAGCGCTCTAAATAGCGCGTAAACACCCACCCTTTGATTTCAATGTTGCCATCCTCGCTACGCCACGACACGAGGGTAAAGCTGCCTTGCTCGTCCAACAAGCGAACGACGGCCCCTCTTTTCAAGTGGCCAACGACAGGCGCTTTTGCCCTCGGCGACATCGTCACAGCGAGCTTCTCCACGGAGATGAATCTTTGCATGGAGAGCAATCTAAGGTCTCCGACTTGCTCGCGCATTTCCTCTCTAACTGCCTTCTCTGTTTCGCGCGGCGTCATTCGTTCTAGGCCCCGTTTTATGTAGAAGTCGAGAGCCGGAGCGAGCATCGCCACCAACAGCGCGATAAACAGCGGATAAAAAATCTGGAGAAGCCATTTTTCACGACCTGTTCGCCGACTAGATTTAGTGAGCTGTTCCAGCGTAGACAGGATGCTCGCCAATACTTGAACCTCATTGGGCTGCACCAACACCTCTACGGTGACCCGCTGGAGGTCCGCGACGACCTCTTCTTGGTAGTGCCTCTCATCACCTTCATCACTATCGGCACGTGCAGTGGCCGCCTGTGCGGCCGCTTGCATTACCCGCCACGCTGGCGTGTCTTGCAAATCACGGAATGCGTCGAAACGCTCGAGGGTCCCACCCAAGCGTGCAAGTGAACTCGTAAAAAAAAGTGCTGAGGTCTGACCCGCCTTGGTCAAACCAGCGATGGAGTCATAAAGACCTGAAGGCATGGTCACCGCTTTCAACGTCTCTTCAAACTGGCGGGTCAGGGAAGTAAGCCCAGTAACCCGGTCTAGATAGTCCGAGACCAGCGTGGACTTATAGGTGCTTGCTGCGCTCGAGATGACAAGGGAGTCAACGACTCTCACTAATCCAAAAGTCTGCTCGTACCAATCCTTGCGTGTCTGGATGGCGGTTGCTGGGGCAATCATCCGCTTTAACGCCTCTGCAGCAGCATCTCCAAAAATCGATGAGAAAGAGTTTTTGGCAATCCGGGCAGCATTGACGGCTAGCGACAAACTCGAGCCGCCATTGAGGGCGTCTAAATATGACTTCAGGGACGGAGAAACAGACGCTTCAGCCCATGGCTGGTGCATCGCATCTAGTTGGCGCTTAGTTTGCTCAACCACAGAGATGTGTGTCATGGTGCCAGCTGCCAGCATCTGCGAATTCAGTAGCCCTAGCGATGCGCTCTTGACCAACCCACTTGTTCTCGCGAATTGCTCCGCAATCGAGTTCGCATACATATCTGCGGTGACCATTCCTGCTGCGGTCGAAAGCGACATCTCTGCCATTCGAGCAGCGTCTGGGAGGGCTGACGATACTGCGTTTGTACCTAACGCAGCCTGCTCTGCCATTATCACGCCTGTGGCTCCAAAGAGGTCAGTACGGACAGCCTCTGCATACGAAGACGCTGCAGAAACGCCCAGAAAGTCTGCAACTGTCATCCCTACGGCCGAGGAGACGGAGGCAGTCGCAGCCCGCTGTGCGGCTTCGACTTCCGCCTGTACCAAACCTAGGCTCCTTGCCGCCAAGCTCTCTTCCAGGCCCGCAGTTGCCGAAGCGTTCCGAAGGTGCGCGGTAGCCTCTCCCACGGTCACGCCTAACGCTGCTTCAACTTCCGAAGCAACGCCGGACGGAGAAAGACCCAGTGTTCGATACTCTGCAGAATCATTGGTCATATTGAGCTTAGAACAGACATCATCAAAGGCCATGATGCCACTGTTTCTTTCGAACAACGAACGGGGTTAGACCGCTACCGCTGCGTGGAGACATTGGTCACCGCGGCACGAAGGACAGCAATGGGTCGGTGCCGGCCTGCCAGCGGTCGAGAAAGCTGCCATTCAGCCCTGGAGTAGCTCAGGCGACAGCTGACTGCCTCATAGCCGCCACTCCTTCCGTTCGCAGTGACCGTCAGCAAAGGCCGAGGTGCGCCCATACGCCCTAGACAATTTCCAGAGAGCGCCCGCGCCGGCACGCCATACCCTCTTTCCGCCTGTCCTACTTGCTGCTATTCTGCCCGCCGGCTGGATCGAAGCCTGCTGCCCACCTCGGCGCACCTGGACGGGACGATCATCACCTGTTTCGCATTTGAGAAATCCCTGATCCCTCGGATTTCGGCAGTGGGCACCGAAGGTTCGCGATTGGATAGGAGTTTCACAAATGCGCCGCACCATCCTTATTACCGCCGTCGAAGTCGAAAAGCTCAAGCAGCGCGCCCGCAAGCTCAAGAGAGCGAACGGAATCACCCACAACGAGGCCCTGGACGAGGCTGCAAAGGCAGTCGGCTTCGACCACTGGCACCACGTTGCCGAATCAGCTAAGACGTTCGCACCGACCGAGCACGCTCACCACTTCGGCGTGATCATCGCTCTCGACATCAAAGACGCTCAGGACTTCCACGACCCATCAGGACAGTTCGTCGAGGACGATCATGCCTTCTCCCTGTGCGCCAGCGATATCTACGTACGCGTGCGCGAGGCGGATGGGGACGATGACATCGACCCGAATGACCCGACCTACAAGGAAGACCTCAACGAGTGGATGTTCGATGGGCTCATGAATTACGTCTTCTTCCGCTATACGAATCCCGAGTTGCCCGCGAGCGTCGAGGAAGTGGTGAAGCTCGCCACCGAACACTGCTACTGGCCGCCGGAGTACATATGGTACAAGGGCGTCATGCACGACTGCCCGGACGGGTCAGAACTTGCGGACGGCCGCATCATTCACCGCTTCGAGTAACGTGTTGTCACCGACCGGCACATTGGAGCCAGTTGATGATCGGCACAATGGAGCCACCTTGTGACCGGCACATTGGAGCCACTCCGTGATCGGCGTAATGGAGCCACCCACGGATCGGCACATAGGCGCCAGCGCCGGATCGGCGTAATGGAGCCAGTCTCACTCTGACGGACGTCTCGACCTTGAGCGGTCCATCGCTACCCTGCCGGGTTTGGCAGGAGAAAGCCGGTGGCCCGCAGGAGTATCGAGATGCACGAGTACCGCCAGGCCCTGATGCGTTTGCGTCAGGGCGACTCGGAGCGC
>NZ_JABBGA010000004.1 GCF_012927165.1 Zoogloea dura | reverse complement strand
CCGGCTTCGTCCAGTGGTACAACGTCGATCATCGTCACAGCGGTATCCGCTACGTCAGTCCGGCCCAGCGCCATGCCGGTGAGGATCAGGCGATTCTGGCTGCCAGGCATGCTCTTTACACCGAGGCTCGCGAACTCAACCCGGCGCGTTGGTCCGGCAATACGCGCAACTGGTCGCCCATTGGCGCAGTCACGCTCAACCCGGAACGTGAGTCCGTCATAAAGACGCATTTGCCTGACGTGAATACTCAACAGTTGGCTGCATGACCGAGGCGACAACTACCTTGACGCGCGCCGGGCCGTCGCCCAACCGAAGGCCTGTGCGTCAATGGCAAACAGCCCTGACCCGATGAGGTCTGCCAGCCCCGCCAGCAGCTCAATGGAGTCGGCGCTAGCACGGCATTCAATACCCCGAGGCTGTCACTGCGGTGTTGCCCCATCTCAATTCCATGCTGCCAGCAGCGATTCAAGCGGTGGCATGACTCAATCCTGGAAGAGTTGATCGGAAGTGGGCGCCAGGGGATGCCTGCGTTGCCGTCCAAGGCTTGCCGCGGCGAGACCTATACCCAGGAGCGCGAGCGCTGAAGGCTCCGTCACCACCAGAGGCGGCGTGTCAAGGGTGCCGCCGAGTGAAAAGAAGCGACCGGCCGCGGCGTTCAAGTCTGCAATGGCCGCGTTGTTCAGGCCGATTGCGTAGCTGCCGGACAACTCCTTGGTCACCACCTGCGCAGCGTAGAGCTTGCCGCTGCCAAGGTCATCGTAGATCGAGTGGTTGACGCCGGTGTTGAAGTTCAGCGTCTGTGAGTCGGTCGTGACGTCGAACAGGGAGTAGGTCATCGGAAACGAGCCGGAGCTGACACCCACATCATTGATACGTAACACTGCGCTGATGATGCTGCCCGGTGTGATGCCGGCCAGCGAGAAGGTAAAGAAATTGCGGTGCAGGTAGGCCGGATCGAGGGGGTCAGGTTGCAGGGCGCCAACGTAGATGCTGTCGTTGGCGTTGAAATTTGCGTTATCGAATCCCCACCATCCCTGGTTGAGCGTGCCGGGCGTGAACAAGGCTTGTCCTGTGGTGAGCGTGACGGAGCTGCCATTGCTCAGGCCCAGCACAAGATCCTGGCTGACGCCACTGGAGCCTGTCCCCGCAAAGAGGAAAGTGTCTGCCGCGAAGGCGCCCGGTGAGATGGCGAACAGGGCGGTCAATGCGGCGAGGCGGGCATAAGCTCTCATGAAGGTTCCTATTTCCTGGCTCGGTCAAAGAGTCTCTGGTCGGGGAGCCGGGTCTCTGCACTGCAGACTTGAAACTGCCCGTTCCGAACTGGCGTTGTCAAAAAAACACCTGCCGAATTGTAGGGAGCGAGGAGGGGGCGTCCTACTGTCAGAACTGACAGGTGGCATACGCATCAGACGGGTATAGCCACGACGGTGGCTCTCCGGTGCGCGGTACTGCGATGAAGGCTGGTGCGCCCTTCAGAAGGGGTGTGGGCGAATCAGGTGTTGGAGCACGGCTTTGGTCGCCGCATGTTGCCTGCTGGTCGCCCCCAGCTTCGTGGTCGCGTTATTGATGTGGAAATTGACTGTGCGTTCAGAGAGATTCAGGATCTGGGAGATTTCCCAGGAGGATTTTCCGTCTCCAACCCAGCGCAGACATTCGAGTTCGCGCTTGCTCAGTCTGGGCCTTTCCAGTACCTCATCCAGCCCATGCAGACGTTTGATGGCATCGTGCACATGTGCGGCGATCAGCTGCACGTAGGGCAATGCCTGTTTTGTGAGGGCGTGGGCGGCATCGTCGGCGCGGTCCGCACCGAAGCTCAGGATGCCCAGCTCACCATTCGGGCCATGCAGGGGCATGGTCACGCCGGATTTCAGGCCGAACCGTGCCGCGTCTTCCATCATCCGGGCAGAGGCGCTTCCTGCCTGCAGGTCGAGATTGTGCCACTCGATCGGCAACACGTTGTCCGCGCAATAGGACATCACGGGGTCGACATCGTAATAGGACTGGGCGAAGTAATGGGCAACCCATGATGCGGGATAGCCATCGATCATGATCAATCGCGCGTCGGAAAGCCGTGTCGGCATCCTCAGCGCGTATATGAAGTGGTCGAAGCCCAATTGCCCGCAGAAGAATGCGGTGACCGCTTGCAGGCTGGCCATGTCGCGGGCTTCGGAAAACCTCGTCAATGCCTCGATGCTGATAGGGGGGAGTGACATGGCCCGAGAGTATGCACCTGCTTGTGCTGGCCGGCACAAGCGGGTGCAGCGGGGTCGTCGGGGCTGCGGTTGTCCTCAGACCCGGTACTTCTGCACCTCCGTGCGCATGGCCGAGGCCAGACTGTTCAGGTCGGACGCGGTGGACGAGGTGGTACCGGCGGCGGCGCTGTTCTCTTCCGACATCTGGGCGATGCGCTCGACCTTCTGGGCGATGATGGCGCTGGCGCTGCTCTGTTCGCGGATGGCCTCGCTGATCTCATTGACCATGCCGATGGTCTGGGCAGAACCCGACTCGATTTCGCGCACCGCATGTTCGGCTTCGCGGGTGTGATCGACGCCCTTGTTGACCTGCTCGACGGCAGCCAGCATGCCCTTGACGGCGCTGGCGGCATCGCTCTGCATGCTGGCCATGGTGGAGGAGATCTCATGGGTGGACTGGGCGGTGCGCTCGGCGAGCTTGCGCACCTCGTCGGCCACCACGGCGAAGCCGCGGCCCTGCTCACCGGCGCGGGCGGCCTCGATGGCGGCATTGAGAGCCAGCAGGTTGGTCTGGTCGGCCACCTCCTTGATCACGGTGACCACTGCATTGACCCTGGCGCTGCTGGAGTCCAGGCGGCCGACGATCTCGGCGGCGTCCTTCACCGCGGCCTCGATGTTGCGGATGTCGCCGAGGGTCTGGTCGATCACCTCGCTGCCATTGCGGGCGGCGGCGCCGGCGTGGGTGACCAGCGAGCTGGCCTCGTTGCTGCGGTCCGAGACATGGCTGATGCTGACGGTGAGCTCCTCGATGGCCGCTGCCATGCTGGCCGAGGCCTCGCTCTGGTCATCGGAGCCGGTGGCTACCTGGTGTGCGGCGGAGGCGAGGCGGGAGGCGGCATCGTGGACCTGGTCGGTCTGGGCGCGGAACTGCTGGAAGCTGGACTGAACTTGTTCGAGCAGGGAGTTGAGGGCACGGCCCATGCTGGAAATCTCGTCCGAGCCCTCTGCCTCGACACGTTGGGTAAAGTCCCGATTGGAGGCAATGGCGCCCACCGTGGATCGGATTCCATTGAGGGAGCCGATGATCTGCCGGTAGGTCAGGATGCCGATCAGGAGCCCCAGGGCGAGGGATGCTGCTGAAATGCCGGCGATCGTCCAAGTGCCCATCGAGATCGAGGAATCCGCAGTCTTGCTGAAGCCGTTTGCAAGAACGATGTTGTAGTCGAAGTGGTCCTTGAGATTCCTGGTGAGTGCGTCAATCTGAGGCCGGGCGCTGGTGATGATCTGGGTTGCCTGAGCCTGTTCGCTCTTTCTGGATGCGGCGACCGCGGTGTCCATGATGGCGTAGTAGTTGGATACGCCTGAATGGACTGCCCGGATCAGCTCCCTGTCCCGATCATCGGTAACCAGAGTGTCCTCGTATTCCTTGATGTCCTTGTCGATGTTCTCGCGCACTTGCTTTATGGTGGTTTCCATACCGGCCATGTCCTGCTCGTTGGTACTCAGGATATGGCGCAGTACCGTGGCGCGCAGGTTGGCGAAGTTCACGCCGATGTGGTCGAGCTTGATCAGGCTGGGGATCACGTTTTCATTGATCATGTGGACGCTGTTGCCGATCCGGTGCATCTGGAAGAAGGCAATGGCGCTGACGGCGATCAGCGCGGCGAGCAGGGTGGTGAGCAATATGGTGAGGCGCTTGGCGATGGTCACGGTCTTTCTCCTGAACGATTCCCGACGGGGGCGAGGAACCTGGAGTGAATGAAATCCGGACATGGGCGCCCGGTGATGAGCGCTTATCGGAGCCCGCTCTTTGAGCTTGAGCCTCTATTTGCCTTTGTTGTTATGAATTTGAGTGTAAGTACCTAAGTTTATGAAATTGATAAAAATTTCTTTGTTTTATTTGAGGTGGAAGTACCTATCCGGATTTGAATGGAGGTGTATTAAATTACCGGTTTCTGGATTAGGCATTCATTGTTGGAAGCGACACTGGATGTAAACGCAATCAGGCCGGATCGCCACGGCGATCCGGCCTGATTTCGGTGAGCTTTCGGGGATGGGCTGGAGACTCAGACCCGGTATTTCTGGATTTCGCTGCGCATGGCAGACGCCAGGTTGTTCAGGTCCGAAGCCGTCGAAGACGTGGTCCCGGCGGCAGCGCTGTTCTCCTCCGACATCTGGGCAATGCGCTCCACCTTCTGGGCGATGATCGAACTGGCACTGCTCTGTTCGCGGATCGCCTCGCTGATTTCGTTGACCATGCCGATGGTCTGGCTCGAGCCCGATTCGATCTCGCGTACGGCGTGTTCGGCCTCTCGGGTATGCTCGACACCCTTGTTCACCTGATCCACAGCCGTCATCATGCCCTTGACCGCATTGCTGGCATCGCTTTGCATGGTGGTCATGGTGGAGGTGATCTCCTGAGTGGATTGGGCGGTGCGCTCGGCCAGTTTGCGCACTTCGTCGGCCACCACGGCGAATCCCCGGCCTTGTTCGCCGGCCCGGGCGGCCTCGATGGCGGCATTGAGGGCCAGCAGGTTGGTCTGGTCGGCGACTTCCTTGATGACTGCGACGACGGCATTGATCTTGGCGCTGCCTGCATCGAGGCGGGCTACGATTTCGGCGGCTTCCTTGACCGCGGTTTCGATACGGCGGATGTCGGTGAGGGTCTGGCCGATCACCTCGCCACCATTACGGGCCACCGCTCCGGCATGCACCACCAGCGTGCTGGCTTCGTTGCTGCGGTCCGACACGTGGCTGATGCTGACCGTCAGTTCCTCGATGGCTGCCGCCATGCTGGCGGAGGCTTCGCTCTGGTCGTCCGAGCCGGTGGCCACCTGGTGGGCGGCCGAGGCGAGGCGGGAGGCCGCATCGCTGACCTGCTCGGTCTGGGTGCGGAACTGCTGGAAGCTCGACTGGACCTGCTCCAGCAAGGTGTTGAGCGCCCGGCCGGTGTCGGCGACTTCGTCCTGCCCCTTGGCGTCTACACGCCGGGTGAAATCACGGTGACTGGCGATCTCGCCGACAACGGATCTGATGCCGCTCAGGGCGCCTACAACCTGGCGATAGGTTCCCAGACCCAGGAACAGGCCGGCGGCTACAGCGGCAAGGATGACGCTCCCCATCGTCCACAGGCCGGACCGGTAAGAGGCGTCGGCCCGGATATTGGCGTATTCGTCCGAGATATCTATATTGAATTTTACGTGCTCCTGAAAGGCCTTGTCCACCGCAGCAACCTGGGCCCGGGCCTTTCCGATCAGCTCCTTGGCCTGATCGGGTTTTTGCGCCCGGGACAGGGCCAGGGGCTCTTCGATCAGGGCGTAGAACTGCTTGACCTCCTTCTGCTCGGTGAGGAGGAGCTCCTTGTCCCGGTCGTTGGTGACGTAATTGTCCAGGTAGTGCTGCAGGTTCTTGTCGAGGCGGGAACGGACCTCGAGGATCTGAACGTCGATGGCGGCCATGTCCTTGTCGTCGTCGGACAGGATGTGGCGCAGGATCAGCGCCCGGACTATGGCGAAGTCGTTGGCGGCCTTGTCGATGGCCACCACGCTCGGAATGATGTTTTCGTGAACGAACTTGATGTTCTCGTTCAGGGATTTCATCTGCAGCAGGCCTGCGGAGCCCACTGCAGCGAGGGCCAGCATCAGCGTGGCCAGCAGGATCGTCAGCCGCTTGGCTATGGTCATGGATGTCTCCTCGTCCAGAAAGGCATTGATGTGTGAGGTAAGGGCAGGGGGGCGAGCCGCCGGCCCCGTAAAGCTCCAGCCTTAACGGTGCTCAGGATGGGCGTCTTTAATCAAATCTCCTGATTCGGCCGAATTCATGAAATTTAATGATTTATGCCAAGGGGTTTTGATGCATGGTGAGATGAAAGCTGTGACAGGCGTGCAGCGTCCTTGGCTGTGGGCCAATCCAGTTCGGGAAGACGCTGGAGGGGATAGGTTGCGGCCGGCCGGATCGGCCAGGCAGGGGCCATCTCTGGCCCCCGGGGCGATCAGCCGCGCAGGGAGATCACCGGCCAGCCCTGGCCTTCGGCGTGGGCGCGGAGGGTGTCATCCGGATCGACGGCCACCGGGTTGCTGACCTTGCCGAGCAGCGGCAGGTCGTTATGGGAGTCGCTGTAGAACCAGCTCCTGGCGAAGCTGCCCCAGCACAGGCCGAGGCTTTCGAGCCAGCCTTCGACCCGTTCGATCTTGCCGGTCTTGAACGCGGGAGTGCCGCGGGGCTGGCCGGTGAAGGCGCCGTTCTCCTGGGCCGGAATGGTGGCGATCAGGTGGGGGATGCCGAAGGCCCGGGCGATGGGGCCGGTGACGAAGCTGTTGGTGGCGGTGACGATGGCCACCACCGAGCCGGCGGCCAGGTGCTGGTTGACCAGGGCCCGGGAGGCCTCGGTCATCATCGGCTGGATGCGGGTGTCCATGAACTCCCGGTGCCAGGCGTCGAGCTGCTCGCGGCTGTGGCGGGCCAGCGGCTTGAGCTGGAAATCGAGGAATTCGAAGATGTCCAGAGTGCCGGCCTTGTACTGGTCGAAGAACTGCTGGTTGCGGGCCTCGTAGACCTCCTTGTCCAGCACCCCGCGGGAGATCAGGTACTGGGCCCATTCGAAGTCCGAATCGCCGGCGAGAAGGGTGTTGTCCAGGTCGAAGAGTGCGAGTTCCATGGTGGGTCTGTCAGGGCAAAGGATGGATCTGTTGGACTGCGTCAGAGCTGCGGGCGTGTCTAGAGGCTCAGGTCGCGTTGCAGGATCTCCCGCAGCAGGGGCAGGGTGATGGCCCGCTTGCGTTCCAGGGAGGCCGCGTCGAGGGCATCGAGGGTGCGCAGCAGGCTGGACAGGTCCCGCCGGCCGTGGCGCAGCAGGTACTGGACGATCTCGGGTTCGAGGCGCAAGCCCCGGCTGGCCGCCTGGGCGTCGAGGATGGCCAGGCGATCCTCGTCGGTGAGGGACTTGACCTCGAAGATCAGGCTCTGGCCGATGCGGGTGCGCAGATCTTCCCGCAGATGCAGGTGCAGGGGCGCTGCACAGCCGCTGGTGATCAGGGTCATGCGCTGGCTGCGCGCACCGTTGAAGGCGCGGAACAGGGCGATCTGGGCCTCCGGCCCGAGTGCTTCCACGTCGTCCACCGCGAGGAGCAGGGCCGGTGCTTCGGGCAGGGTGGCGCCCACGTCGGCGGCGCGCAGGTAGCAGGCGGGGCGCCCGGCCTGGGCAGCGGCGGTGACCACGCTCTTGAGCAGGTGGCTGCGGCCGCTGCCGGCATCGCCCCACAGGAAGAGATGCTGGGGGATGTCGGCGACCGGGACGGCCTCGTAGAGGGCGGCCAGGAGGTCGGCGTTGGCCGCCGCGACGAAGTTCTCCAGCAGCGGGGGGGCGTCGGCGTGCAGATCGAGGGTGAGTTGCTTCACGGGCGGTTTCGCCTCCGCGCACCGGGCAGGGGCGGGCGGGCGACATTTCGGCTAAAATTCGGGTTTGTTTGCGCGCGACGGGCGGAATGGTCCGGCAGTTTGCGGCGCAAGGCCCGTTAATGTAGCCGGTCGCGGCGGGGCGCTCAACCCGATGAGCGTTTTACCCGTTGGCACCGGTCGCTTCAGAAGAGATCACAGAACCCATGAGCTCCCTTACCTATCGCGATGCCGGTGTGGATATCGATGCCGGCGATGCCCTGGTCGACCGTATCAAGCCCTTTGCCAAGCGCACCATGCGCCCGGAGGTGCTCGGCGGCATCGGCGGTTTCGGCGCGCTGTTCGAGATCTCCAAGAAATTCAAGGATCCGGTGCTGGTGTCCGGCACCGACGGCGTGGGCACCAAGCTCAAGCTCGCCTTCCAGCTCAACAAGCACGACACGGTGGGTCAGGATCTCGTGGCGATGAGCGTCAACGACATCCTGGTGCAGGGCGCCGAGCCTCTGTTCTTCCTCGACTACTTCGCCTGCGGCAAGCTGCATGTGGACACCGCCGCCACCGTGGTGCAAGGCATCGCCCAGGGCTGCGAGCTGTCCGGCTGTGCCCTGATCGGTGGTGAAACCGCCGAGATGCCCAGCATGTACCCCGACGGCGAGTACGATCTGGCCGGTTTTGCGGTGGGCGCGGTGGACAAGGCCAAGATCATCGACGGCTCCACCATCCGCCCGGGTGACGTGGTGCTGGGCCTGGCTTCCAGTGGTGCCCACTCCAATGGCTACTCCCTGATCCGCAAGATCATCGAAGTCAGCAAGCCCGACCTGGAAGCCGATTTCCATGGCCGCAAGCTGAAGGACGTGATCATGGAGCCGACCCGCCTCTACGTGAAGTCCATGCTGGCGCTGATGGAAAAGCGCGATGGCCTGGTCAAGGGCATGGCCCACATCACCGGCGGTGGCCTGCTCGACAACGTGCCCCGCGTGCTGGGCGAGAACCTCACAGCCGTGCTGAAGAAGGACGCCTGGGAAATGCCCAAACTGTTCCAGTGGCTGCAGAGCGCCGGCAACGTGGATGCCCAGGAGATGTACCGGGTCTTCAACTGCGGCATCGGCATGGTCGTCATCGTCGCCAGCGAAGATGCCGAGATGGCTGCGGCCCAGCTGCGCAGCACCGGTGAGACGGTCTACACCCTCGGCACCATCGAGGCCCGCGCCGAAGGCCAGGCTCAGACCGTGGTGATCTGACGCCCCCGGGGCGGCAGCCCCTGAGCGCGACAAAGCGGGCCCTTCGGGGCCCGTTTGCGTTGACCCCACTTGGCCGGCGCAGGGCTGCGCAAGTGTCTTTACCCGTTTTTACGTTGGCCTAACCGCGGCTAACCCGTCGCCCGGCCATCATCGGTGTATCGCTGCGCAGTGGCGCAGAGCTTCCCCGATCGAGCCCATGGCCCTGTCTCTCCCTGTTCCGGTTGCCCGCCTGGCGCCGCTGCTCCTGTGCAGCCTGCTTGCGGCCTGTGCCACTGTCGGCCCGGATTACCACCCTCCCGTGGCGCAAGCCCCTGCAGCCTGGCAGGCCGTGCCCCTGGAGGGCACCGTACCTGCCGGCGACATCGACCTGTCGCGCTGGTGGACCCAGCTCGCAGACCCGCAGTTGTCCCGCCTGGTGGATGAGGCGCTCGTCGCCAACCCGGACCTGCAGCGTGCCGCCGCTGCATTGCGGGCGGCCCGCGCGGCCCGGGAACTGGCTGTGGCCAACCGCTTCCCGACGCTCTCGGCATCGGCCGGCGCCAGCCGCAGCACCGCGCTGGGGGTGAGTCGCAGCCTGTACCAGGCCGGCTTCGATGCCGCCTGGGAGCCGGATGTGTTCGGCGGGACGCGCCGCGCCCTCGAGGCGGCGGAGGCCGACCTGGCGGCGAGTGAAGCCGACCTGCAGGCCACGCGGGTCAGCCTGGTGGCCGAGGTGGCCCTGAACTACGTGGAGCTGCGGGCCTATCAGGCGCGCCTGGCGATCGCCCGGGACAATCTGGCGAGCCAGACCGAGACGGCGCAGATCACCGACTGGCGCAGCCAGGCGGGGCTGGCCAGCAGCCTGGAGGTGGAGCAGGCGCGCAGCAACCGGGACAGCACCCGGGCTGCCATCCCTGCCCTGGATAGCGGGCGCGCCGGGGCCGAGCATCGCCTTGCCATCCTCACCGGACGGACACCGGGCAGCCTGCATGCGGTGCTTGCCGTCGATGAAGGGACGCGCGGCCGCGCCTTGCCCAGCCTGCCGCCCGGCATCGCCCTGTCGATCCCGGCGGAGGTCCTGCGCCAGCGCCCCGACGTGCAGGCGGCGGAACGTCGTCTCGCTGCCGAGACCGCCCGTATCGGCCAGGCCGAGGCGGCCCGCTATCCCGCCTTCAGCCTTAGCGGCAACCTCGGCCTCGAGGCGCTCGGCCTGTCGGTGCTGGGCGGCGGCGGGCAGATCGCCCGCTCCCTGGCGGCCGGCGTCAGCGGCCCCTTGTTTGACGCGGGCCGTGCCCGCGCGCGGGTGCAGGCCCAGGAGGCGGTGCGCGACCAGAGCCGTGCCGCCTACGAGGCCACCGTGCTGACGGCGCTCGAGGAGGTACAGAACGCCCTGGTCGCCCTTGCCAACGGCCGCGAGCGCCAGCAGGCCCTGAGCAGCGCCGCCGGGGCGGCCCGCAACGCGGCCTTGCTGGCCCGTCACCGCTACACCTCCGGGCTGATCGACTTCCAGACGGTGCTCACCACCGAGCGCAGCCTGCTCTCCATCGAGGACAGCCTGGCCTCGGCCGAGGCCGAGCGGGTGACCGCCCTGATCCAGCTCTACAAGGCCCTGGGAGGCGGATGGTCGCCCAGGGATACCGCCATGAACGCCCGGGTTTCCCCGCCTGCCGTATGAACGCCCCTGAAAATCGCTCCGCGCAAGATCTCCGCGAACTCGTCTTCCAGGGCAGCACGTCCCGCTTTGGAACAAGGGGGCGCCGCCTGCTGGGCGGTGGCCTGCTCGTACTCGTCCTGCTGGCAGCCTACGGCCTGATCGGCGGCAAGGGCGACGAGGGGCCGCACTACCGGACCCAGGCCGCCACGCGTGGAGAACTTGTCATCAACGTATCGGCGACCGGCAATCTCCAGCCCACCAACTCGGTGGATGTGGGCAGCGAGCTGTCGGGCATCGTGGACAGCGTGCTGGTGGATGTGAATGACCGGGTCCGCAAAGGGCAGGTGATCGCCCGCCTGGACACGCTCAAGCTGCGCGACCAAGTGCGGCAGGCCCGAGCCGACCTGGCCTCGGCCCGGGCCAAGGTGCGTCAGGCCGAGGCCACGGTGGCCGAGACGGCGGCCAGCCTGGCCCGCCTGCGGGAGGTAGCGCGCCTGTCGGGCGGCAAGGTGCCGTCGAAGGCCGAGCTCGACAGCGGCGAGGCCGCCGCCTTGCGCGCCGTGGCCGATCAGCGGGTGGCCGAAGCAACGGTCGCGTCGGCGCAGGCGGTGCTGAGCAGCTACGAGATCAGCCTCGGCAAGGCGACGATCCGCTCGCCCATCGATGGCATCGTGCTGACCCGCAAGGTGGAGCCCGGCCAGACGGTGGCGGCGGCGATGACTGCGCCGGTGCTGTTCACCCTGGCCGAGGACCTGCGCCGCATGGAACTGCAGGTGGATGTGGACGAAGCCGACGTGGGCAAGGTCAAGGAGGGCCAGGACGCCCGCTTTCACGTGGATGCCTGGCCGGGGCGGAGCTTTCCGGCCCGGGTCACCCGGGTGGGCTGGGGATCCCAGACCAAGGACCAGGTGGTGTCCTACCTGACCATCCTGGAGGTGCGCAACGATGATCTGCTGCTGCGCCCGGGCATGACCGCCACCGCCGAGATCACCACGGCCCGGCGCAGCGGCGTCGTGCTGGTGCCCAATACCGCCCTGCGCTTCTCGCCTCCGGCCGCCCGGGTGGAAGACAAGCGCAGCCTGCTCGCCAGCCTGATGCCCCGCCCGCCTGGCCCGCCGGCCAAGGTTGCCGGCCAGGCCCTGGCCAAGGATGGCAGCCAGACCCTGTGGCTGCTGAAGGATGGTGCTCCGGCGCCCCTGCGGGTCAATGTACTGGGCAGCAACGGGCAGTTTTCCGAAGTCCGCGCGGCAGAGGGCGAGACGCCGCTGGAGGCGGGTGCGGAAGTGATCGTCGAAGCAGCGGCGGCACGCAAATGAGCGTCCCGCTGATCGCCCTGACGGGTGTTACCCGGCGCTTCGGCGACGGTCCGGCGGCTTTCCAGGCCTTGCGCGGGGTGGACCTGAGCATCGAGGAAGGGGAGTTTGTGGCGATCATGGGCCCCAGCGGCTCCGGCAAGTCGTCGCTGATGAACATCCTGGGCTGCCTGGATACGCCGAGCGGCGGCAGCTACCGCTTCCGTGGCCTGGCGGTGGAAGCCCTGGACCGGGACCAGCGGGCACGCCTGCGCCGCCATGCCCTGGGCTTCGTGTTCCAGGGCTTCAACCTGCTGGCCCGCACCTCGGCCCAGGAGAACGTGGAGCTGCCGCTGCTTTACCGCGGTGAGGGGAATGAACGGCGCCACCAGCTTGCCCGGGCGGCCCTGGCTTCGGTGGGGCTGGAGGGCTGGGGACATCACACCCCCGCCGAGCTGTCCGGCGGCCAGCAGCAGCGCGTGGCGATTGCCCGTGCGCTGGTCACCGGCCCCTCGCTGCTGCTGGCCGATGAACCGACCGGCAACCTGGATACGGCACGCAGCCACGAGATCATGGCCTTGCTCACCGGCCTCAACCGGGACAAGGGCCTCACCGTGGTGATGGTGACCCACGAGGCCGACATGGCCGCCTACGCCCGGCGCATCGTCAGGCTGGTGGATGGGCTGATCGCCAGTGACACCCGCAACGATGCCCCAGCCGGGCAGCCGGAGAGCACATCATGATGCTGTGGAACGCGGTGCTGCTGGCCCTGCGCGAGATCCGCCGCAATCTGATGCGCTCCTTCCTGACTGTGCTGGGCATCGTGATCGGCGTGTCGGCGGTGATCACCATGGTGACCCTCGGCAACGGAGCGACCCGCTCCGTGTCGGACCAGATCGCCAGCCTGGGCAGCAATCTGCTGATCATCCGCCCCGGCCAGCATCTTGGCCCGGGGCGGGACTCGGCCGGCGCGGCGGCCTTCCGGACGGCGGACGTGGAGGCCCTGCGCAGCCAGGTGGCCGGCCTCGCCGCGGTGGTGCCGGTGAGCAGCAAGAGCGTGACCCTGGTGGCGATGTCCCGCAACTGGTCCAGCGGCGTGACCGGCACCAGCCGGGACTGGTTTGCCACCGGCAAGTGGCAGGTGGCGGCAGGGCGGATCTTCAACGAAGCCGAGGAGCGGGCCGGTGCTGCCGTCTGCGTGATCGGCGACACCCTGCGCCGCGAGCTCTTCGGCGGCCAGGACCCGGTCGGCCGGCAGGTCCGGGTCAAGCAGTTCTCCTGCGAGGTGATCGGCCTGCTGGCGTCGAAGGGGCAGTCCACCATGGGCAATGATCAGGATGACCTGGTGGTGATGCCCCTGCGCACGGTGCAGCGCCGCCTGACCGGCTCGGTGGACGTGGGCAGCCTGATGATCTCGGTGCGCGACGATGGGGCGATGGACGCCGCCAAGGAGCAGATCACCTGGTTGATGCGTGAGCGCCGCCACATCGGGCCTGGCGACAACGACGATTTCTCGGTGATGGACACCCGCCAGATCGCCGAGACCCTCTCGGGCACCACCCGGGTCATGACCGGCCTGCTCGGGGCGGTGGCGGCGGTGAGCCTGCTGGTAGGGGGCATCGGCATCATGAACATCATGCTGGTGTCGGTCACCGAGCGGACCCGCGAGATCGGCATCCGCCTGGCCATCGGGGCGCTGGAGCGGGAGGTGCTGCTGCAGTTCCTGGTGGAGGCGGTGGCGCTGGCCTCCCTGGGCGGGCTGGTCGGCATCGTGCTGGCGACCCTGGCGTCGATGGGCGGCGCGGCGCTGATGCACGTGCCCTACCTGTTCAATCCGGGCATCAACCTGCTGTCCTTCGGCTTCTCGGCGGCGATCGGAGTGGTCTTCGGCTATGTCCCGGCGCAGCGGGCGGCGCGCCTGGATCCCATCGAGGCGCTGCGTCACGAGTAGGCCTGGCGGCGAGCCCGCTCGGCCGGGTTCGGGAACCTCTGGCCTGCATGGCGGCTCTACCTGAAAGCCCACCCCGTTCCGCTTCAGCCGCGGGGTGCATCCCGGCGGTTCCGTGACTCGCCATTCCTTGATGCCCGCCGCTGCCGCGCCTCGTGCGCCTGTCTCCCGGCGGCCCTGGAGGAGACCGCATGACGCCCGATCTGTCCTTTCTGCCCGGCTGGATCACGCCCCTCGATACCAGCTTCGCCCTGGCCCTGCTCCTGGTGATCGCCCCCCTTGCCGGCGAAGCCGTGTTCCGGTTGCTGCGCTGGCCACGCATCGTCGGCTACACCCTGGTCGGGCTGTTTGCTTCGGCAAGCAGTTTCGACGGGGCGGGGCTTGAGTTGTCCGAGGGCTTCCAGCATGGCCTCGAGGTGGCCATGGCGGTGCTGCTTTTCGAACTGGGCAGCCGGGTCAATCTGCCCTGGTTGCGGGCCAATCCCTGGCTGGCGGCAACCAGTGTGGCCGAGGCCGGGCTCAGCTTTTTCCTGGTCTTCGGCATCGGCCATTACCTGGGCCTCGGGCCCGGCAGTTCGCTGGCCCTGGCTGCGGTCTGCATGGTCAGTTCGCCGGTGGTGGTGATGCGGGTGGCCAGCGAGATCGGGGCACGGGGGCAGGTGACGGAGCGCTTGCTGATGTTGTCGGCGCTCAACACCATCTATGCGGTGGTGGCCGTGCAGGTCATCCTGGGCCTGCTCGGGCAGGTGCATGGCAGCAATGCCCTTGAGGCCCTGCGGCCGCCCTTGTGGTTCCTGCTCAATACCCTGGTGCTGTCCATTATGCTGGCCCTGGCGGTGGGCCTTGCCCGGCGTCGGCTCGATCTGGCCAACGAGAACAGCGCGTTGCTGTTGCTGGGGCTGATCTTCCTGGCCCTGGTGCTGGTCCGCCTGTCCGGGGCCTCGCCAATCCTGGTGCCGCTGCTGGCCGGCATGCTGCTACGCAGCCGGGACCCGCGCCCCTGCTTGTGGCCGCGCCACTTTGGCACTGCGGGTGGGGCGTTGGTGGTGCTCCTGTTTGTGGCCAACGGCATGGCGGCGGACTGGCGCTTGATCGTCGGTGGCGGCCTGGCGGGGGTGGCCTTGCTGCTGTTGCGGGCCTTTGCCAAGGTTGCCGGTACGGTGTTGTTCGGCCGTCGCTCCGGCCTGTCCACGGCCCAGGCGACAGCCCTGGGAGTGGCCCTGCTGCCCATGTCGGGGACGGCCTTCCTGCTTACCGCCAGCCTTTACTCGGCCTTCCCTGCGATGGGGATGAAAGTGGCCGCGGCGCTGGCCGGCGCGGCGATGGTGATGGAGATACTCGGTCCGATCGCGACCCAGTGGGCCTTGAGCCATTGCGGCGAGACCCCGGAAGGAAAGGAGGCCGCCAGTGGCGCTTGAATCCTTTGCCCACTCGCGTTGCCTGACCCTGGGCATCGAGCTGGAGCTGCAATTGGTCAGCACCCATGATTTCGATCTGGTCGGCTCTGCCCCGGACCTGTTGCGGGTATTGCACCAGCAGGGTTTTGTCGGTGACGTGAAGCCTGAGATCACCAAGAGCATGATCGAGATCGCCACCGGCATCTGCAATGGTCATGCCGATGCTCTGTCCCAGCTTACTGCCCTGCGTGACGGCTTGCTGGAAGGGGCGCGGCGGCTCGACATAGGCATCTGCGGCGGTGGCGCCCATGCCTTCCAGCACTGGGGCGAGCGGCGGATTTCGGACGGGGCCCGCTATCAGCACCTGAGTGACCTGTATGGCTATCTGGCCAAGCAGTTCACGGTGTTCGGGCAGCACGTGCATATCGGTTGCCCCGGCTCCGACGAGGCGCTGCTGCTGCTTCACGGTTTGTCCCGCTATATCCCGCACCTGATTGCCCTGTCGGCCTCTTCGCCGTTTGTCCAGGGCAATGACACAGGCTTCGACTCCGCCCGGCTCAACTCCATCTTTGCCTTTCCCCTGTCCGGCAGGGCGCCCTTTGTTCTCAACTGGGAAGATTTCAAGCAGTACTTTGCGAAGATGGCGCGGACCGGGGTGGTGGAGAGCATGAAGGACTTCTACTGGGACATCCGTCCCAAGCCCGAGTACGGCACCATCGAGGTGAGGGTGCTGGACACGCCGCTCACGGTGGAGCGGGCCGCCGCCCTGGCCGCGCTGATCCAGGCCCTGGCCCGCTGGCTGATCGTGGAAAAGCCTTTTCGTCCCACCGAGGACGATTACCTGGTGTATGCCTTCAACCGCTTCCAGGCCTGCCGTTTTGGCTATGGCGGCGTCTGGGTCGACCCGTCCTCCGGCGAGCGGGGCATGCTCGGCGACGAGATCGTGCGCCTGATCGGCCGGATCGGCCATCATGCGGCCGAGCTGGGAACTGATGCGATCTGTGCGCGTCTGGCCGACGATGCGGGGGGGCGCCGCAACGATGCCCAGTGGCTGCGGAACAAGCAGGCCGCCGATCCCCTGTTGCCCGAACTGGTGCGGCAGCAATGCCTGCGCTGGGCGGAGCCATGAGCCATGAGTCAGGATGGCTCTCGTCCGCTGCGCATCGGCCTGTCGGCCCGCCTCATGCATGATCCACCAGCGGAGCTGAACTTTCCGGGCAAGACCTTGCAATATATCGAGCAGTCGATCGCTCACTGGGTGATGGCCCACGGTGCCCTGGCCTTCATGGTGCCCACCATCGAAACCGGCGGAGGCGTGGATCGGCGGGCGATCTCACTGCGCGAGTACGCGGTGGAACTCGATGCCCTGGTCTTGCAGGGCGGCGCCGACATGGCACCGGAGTCCTACGGGATGGCGCCGACCAGCCCCTTGTGGCCGGGGGATCGCATCCGCGATCGGTACGAGATCGAGCTGTTCTGGGAGTTTGTGTTCCAGGGCAAACCGGTGCTGGGTATCTGCCGGGGCTGCCAGCTGATCAATGTGGCATTGGGCGGAAGTCTTTACCAGGACATCGCCAGCGCCTGTCCCGAGGCGGCCCGCCATGTGGAGCCCGCCCTCTACGACCGGCATGTCCATGAGGTTGCGGTGGTGCCCGGCACCCGGCTGGCCGAGTTGTATGCGGGGCGGTCGGAGGGGCAGGTGATCAGCATCCATCACCAGGCCATCGACCGGCTGGGCAACGACCTGGAGGTGGAGGCGAGGGCTGCTGACGGCATCGTTGAGGCGATCCGCTGGAAGGGTGCCGGCTATGTGGCCGGTTTCCAGTGGCATCCTGAGTTTCATGGCGGCGGTGCCGACCTGCTCGACAGCGCGCCTATCATGCTGGATTTTCTGGCTGCGGCACGCCGGGCGCGGAAGCACCCAGGCGGGACCCTCTAGGTGGGGATCCCGGGTGGCTGTTTCAGGTGGCTGCTTCGGGCTCCACCTCTGAATTCAGTTTGTTCAACTGACTGGTCAGGAAGTCGTTGTAGCCTCGTTGAACCAGATCCCAGGTGCTCTGGATGCCGCTGGCAATATCGCCGTCCAGGACCTTGAGCCCCTGGAGGATGTCCTTGGCTTCGTTGAAGCCTTGTTCAAAGCCCGAACGGATGACATCGACGAAGTTGTTGAGCGTCTGTGCCTGGTCTTCCCCCTGGTGCTGGGCCGCATAGGCAGCGTAGAACCCTGTGGAAATGCTGAGGATGCGGTCTGCCGTGGCCTGGGCAGAATTGTCCTGGTTGGCGGCCGCTGTTTCGAGGGCGTTGTCGCCGAACTCTGGTGCCAGCAATTCGTTGATGCGGCTGATGGCCGACTTGAAGAGCAGGGTCTGGGATTCGTCCCCGGCCTTGATCGACACTTCGGCCGAGGCCTGGAGAATCTGTGACGCGGAACTCTGGCGTACCGCCTTCTCGACGCCGGCCGCCGTCAGTGCCGGGCTTTCCCGTGTTCTGGTGGCATTGCCCGTGGTTTGTGCGTTGGCGAGGACCGAGGTGCTCAAGGCATCGATTGCCATGATGGTTGGCTCCCTTTTCTGTCAGGGATGAGTCCCTGTTCAGCACCAGTATAGGAGGCGACCCGGATCTTTGCCGGCCGGGAATGCCGGCGGCGTGCAATACGGCATGGTGGGCGGCATGCTCGGCTCAAAGGCCGGCGCGCTTGCGTACGGCGTCCACGTAGGCGCGGGCGTCCAGCGGGGCCTTGTCGCGCTGGGCCTGCCAGATGGTCTCGCCCAGGCATTCGAGCACATCGTGGAGCGCCGCGTGGCGGTCACCGTGGCGGGCCTGGCATTGCTCGAAGGCCTCGCGGATGCCGGGCGGCTGGTTGATCGACAGCTGCTCCTCGATGGCCAGGTGCAGGGACAGGTGCAGGAAGGGATTGACCTGCCCGTCTTCGGGGCTGAAGTCCTTGTACACCGCGTCCGGGTCTTCCAGCAGGGGCTGGTATTCCGGGTGATGGGCCACCAGGTCGGCGGCGATGATCTCGAGCTGAGTCAGGACTTCGCGGTTCTTGTGCTTGGCCCAGGAGGCCACGAAGAACTGGCGGGCCTGGTCGCGGGAGGGGTCGAACATGGGGTCGGGTTTCCTTATTCCGTCTTGTCGCGGTAGAGGCACAGGTCGCGGATGAGGCATTCGCCGCACTTGGGCTTGCGGGCGATGCACACGTAGCGGCCGTGGAGGATCAGCCAGTGATGGGCGTCACGCATGAATTCCTTGGGGATGCGGCGCACCAGGCGCTTCTCCACCTCCAGCACATCCTTGCCGGGGGCCAGCCCGGTGCGGTTGGCGAGGCGGAAGATGTGGGTGTCCACGGCCATGGTGGGCTCGCCGAAAATGGTGTTGAGCACCACGTTGGCGGTCTTGCGGCCGACGCCGGGCAGGGCCTCGAGGGCCTCGCGGTCGTTGGGCACCTCGCCACCATGCAGCTCCAGCAACTGGCGCGACAGGGCCAGGGTGTTCTTTGCCTTGTTGCGGAACAGGCCGATGGTCTTGATCTGTTCGGAGATGCCTTCCTCACCCAGATCCACCATGGCTTCCGGGCTGGGGGCGAGGGCGAAGAGCTTGCGGGTGGCGATGTTGACGCCCTTGTCGGTGGCCTGGGCGGACAGCACCACGGCCACCAGCAACTGGTAGGGCGAGCCGTATTCCAGCTCGGTGGTAGGGGTTGGGTTGGCGTCCCGCAGACGGCGGAAGGCTTCGGCCACGCTGGCCAGGCGCATGTCGGCCATCAGGCGGGCTCGGCGGCGTCGTTGGCCGCGGTGTCGGCCGGAGTGGCCGGAGGCGGCGGCTGCAGGCGGGCGCGGGCCTGCTTGCGGGCCTCCAGCCAGTTGCGGCCGGCGATCAGGAAACCGAGGGCGATGAAGGCGCCGGGGGGCAGCACGGCCACCAGGAAACCGGGATAGTCGTCGCCGAACAGCACGATGCCCTGCGCCGACGGGAAGATCATCTCGATGCCCGAGAACAGGGTGCCGCTGCCGACCACTTCGCGAATGGCGCCGAGCACCGCCAGCACCAGGGTCAGGCCGATGCCCATGGCGATGCCGTCGATGGTCGAGCCGATGGGCTCGTTCTTGGCGGCAAAGGCCTCGACCCGGGCCAGCACGATGCAGTTGGTGACGATCAGGGGAATGAAGATCCCCAGCACCAGGTAGAGCTCGTGCAGCCAGGCATTGAAGGACAGGTCCACTACCGTGACCAGCGCGGCGATGATCAGGATGAACACCGGGATGCGGATCTCGTAGGGGATGAAGTTGCGCAGCGCGGCGATGGTCAGGTTGGAGAGGGCCATCACCAGGATGGTGGCCAGGCCCAGGCTGACCGCGTTCACCACGTTGGTGCTGATGGCCAGGATGGGGCACAGGCCGAGGATCTGCACGATCCCGGTGTTCTGCTTCCAGATGCCGTTCCAGGCAATCTCGCGACAGGTTTTCAGATCCATGGCAGGGCTCCGGTCAGAAGGTGTCGCCGGGGCGGGCGGCGAACAGGCGGTCCTGGTGGTCGGCGGCAAAGCGGGCGGCCCGCGCCACGGCATTGGTCACCGCGCGGGCGCTGATGGTGGCGCCGGTGTGATAGCTGATCCGGCCGCCGTCCTTCTTCACCTTGCAGTCCGGGATGTCGGCGGCCTTGAGGTCGGCGAACTGGGTGATCCAGGGGCTGCGTTTGTCCTTGTCCTTGCGCGGGTCGATGTAGTCGCCGAGGCCCGGTGTTTCCCGGTGGCTGACGGCCCGCACGCCGGACACCGCGCCGTCGGCCGCGACTGCGATGATCAGCTCGATGCGGCCGCTGTAGCCGTCGGGGGCGGTGGCCTCGATGAGCAGGGCGGCCGGCTGGCCGGCCTTGCGGGCGCGGTAGATGCGCCCGCCTTCGTCAAGACCCAGTTCACGGGTCGGGCCGAGGCTGACGTAGTCGTCCAGCAGGGCGTTGTCGTAGCGGCCGGCGGGCAGCACCTCGGAGACCAGCTTCATCTTCTCTTCGGTTGCCGAGGCGGCGATCTGCTCACGGGTGGCCTCGTGGGTGAAGGCCATCATCGCGGTGAACACGACGGTGAAGGCCACCATGACCACGCCGGTGCGGGCGGACAGGCCGAGGGCTGTGGGTTCGCTCATCGCCTGTTCAGTCCTTCTTGTGGCCGAAGACCGGTGCCTGGGTCTTCATGTCGATCAGGGGCACGCAGATGTTCATCAGCAGGGTGGCGAAGGCGATGCCGTCGGGATAGGCGCCGAAGACCCGGATCACGTAGGTGAAGATGGCCGCACCGGCCGCGAACAGCAGCTTGCCGCGGGCGGTGGTGGCCCCGGAGACGGGGTCGGTGAGGATGAAGAAGGCGCCAAGCATGGTGCCGCCCGAGGCCAGGTGGAACAGGGGCGAGGCGAAACCCTCGGGCTTGAGCGCCCACAGCAGGCCTGCGGCGGCGAACAGGGCCGCGCAGAAGGCGACCGGAATGTGCCAGGTGATGATGCGCCGCTGCAGTAGCCACAGGCCGCCGACCAGGTAGCCGAGGGCGACCCATTCGCCGCCATGGCCGCCGATCAGGCCGAAGGCCGGGCCGTCCATCAGTTGCGCGGCACGCAGGCCATGCAGGGTCGAGGCGGGGTCGGCGGCACTGCGCAGGGCCGTGCGGAGAGCGTCGAGCGGCGTGGCGCCGGTGATCGCATCGATTTGGCGGGCGCCGCCGAAGATGAGGTCGAGCTGGGTCCGGGCATCGAGCTGGCCGGCCGCCGGCCACTGGGACATGAGCGCCGGGTAGGCGACGATCATCAGGCAGAAAGCCGCCATGGCCGGGTTGAACGGGTTCTGGCCGAGTCCGCCGTAGAGCTGCTTGACGATCACGATGGCCAGCAAGGTGCCCGTGACGGTGAGCCACCAGGGGGCGATGGGCGGGAAGGTCAGGGCGATCAGCCAGGCGGTGACGATGGCCGACAGGTCGCCCAGGAACAGCGCCACGGGCTTGCCGCGGACGGCCAGCACGGCGGCCTCGCCGACCAGGGCTGCGGCCGTGGCGAGGGCGATCTGCACCAGGATGCCGGGGCCGAAGAACCAGGCGTAGGCGGCAATGCCGGGTACGAGGGCGAGCAGCACCTGGAGCATGACGCTCTGGACGCTGGCCGGCTTGCGGACGAAGGGGGAGTTGATCATGGGCTGGAGGAATCAGGCCCCGCTGGAGGGGGGGCCATCAGGGGGCGCATCCGTCGGGTTTGTGGCGGAAACCTGGCGGCGTGCCTCGATGGCGGCAATCTCGGCCTGCACGGCCGGGTTGGCCGCGTCGGTGTTCTTGGGCTGTATCTGAGCCTTTTGCTGGCGGGCCTTTTCCATGGCGGCTTCGATCAGGGCACGCTTGGCGTCGTCGCCGGAGGGCTTGGCCGGCGCCGTGCTGCTGCTCGCGGCCGCAGCGCTGCCATCGGCACCGACCTTCTCGCGGGTGGCAGCGGCCTTGGCGGCGAGCTTCTCGGCCTTCTCCTGCTTTTCCCGCTCCTGACGGAAGTTCTTGAACTCGAAGCGGTCGCGGGCGGTGTCGGCCGCCTCCTTCTCCCGCTCCCGGGCCCAGATCTCGCTTTTGGAGAAGCGGAAGTAGTCCACCAGGGGAATGTGGGAGGGGCACACGAAGCTGCAGCAGCCGCATTCGATGCAGTCGAAGAGGTGGTATTCCTGGGCCTTGCCGAAATTCTTGGCGCGGGAGTGCCAGTACATCTCGAAGGGCGCCAGGTCTGCCGGGCAGGCCTTGGCGCATTCGCCGCAGCGGATGCAGGGCATCTCGGGCGGCGGCGGCGGGAAGAGGGCGGGGCTGCCGACCAGGATGCAGTTGGTGGCCTTGACCACGGGCACGTCGAAGGCTGGCATGCGGGCGCCCATCATCGGGCCGCCCATGATGTAGCGGTCGGTGCCGGCGCGGGCGCCGGCCAGGCGCACGACGTGATCCATCGGGGTGCCGATCAACACTTCGTAGTTGCGTGGAGCGTCCACGTTGCCCGCGACCGTGACGATGCGCGAGATCAGGGGCCGGCCTCGCTCCAGTGCTTCGAAGATGCTGTAGGCGGTGCCCACGTTGAAGCACTGCACGCCGAAGTCGGTGGAGCGGCGCCCGTGGGGCACTTCGATGCCGGTGAGCACACGGATCAGTTGCTTGGCGCCGCCGGCCGGGTAGCGGGTGGGGATGGCCACCGCCTCGATGCCGGTCTCGCCACTCGCGGCGATGGCGGATTGCACGGCCGCGATGGCCTGCGGCTTGTTGTCCTCAATGCCGATCAGGACTTCGCGGGCCTGCAGCATGTGGCGCATGGCGATGATGCCCTTGAGCATGTCGCCGGCGCGCTCGCGCATCAGCATGTCGTCACAGGTGATGAAGGGCTCGCACTCGGCGCCATTGATCACCAGGGTCTGCAGGCTGCCTTCCTTGCCGGGCTTGAGCTTGAGGTGGCTGGGGAAGACGGCACCGCCCAGGCCCACGATGCCGGCGTCGCGCAGGAAGTCGCGCAGTTCGTCAGGGGGCGTGCTGCGGAAGTTGACCCGGTCCAGCTCGCCCCAGCGGTCTTCTCCGTCCGGTTCGATGACCACTGATAGGGTGGTCAGGCCGGAGGTGTGGGGCATGACAGCCGGCACGATGTCGCGCACCAGGCCGGAGGTGGAGGCGTGTACGGCGGACGACAGCGATCCGTCAGCTCCGCCGATGCGCTGCCCTTTGAAGACCCGCTCGCCCGGCTGGACCAGCGGCCGCGGGTGCCCGCCGACAGACTGGTGGAGCGGGATCACCAGGCGTTCCGGCAGGGGCACGGAGGCGATCGGGGCGAGGGTCGATTGATCCTTGTGGGGGGCGGGCTTGACGCCGCCATGGAAGCTGAAGAGTTTGCGCAGCATGATCGGTAGTCAGGCGGTCTGCTTGATCGCAAAGACCGGGTAGCGCCACTTCCAGGTGTCCACCGTCTCGGCGATGGGCTCCATGGAGATGCAGTCCACCGGGCAGGGGGCGAGGCATAGCTCGCAGCCGGTGCAGTCGGCGGCGATGATGGTGTGCATCTGCTTGGCAGCGCCGACGATGGCGTCCACCGGGCAGGCCTGGATGCACAGGGTGCAGCCGATGCAGGTCGCCTCGTCGATGACGGCGACAGACTTGGGCTTCTCGACGCCGTGCTCCTCGGAGAGGGGCTTGAACTCGCGGCCGAGCAGGTCGGCCAGCTTGCGGATGCCCTCCTCGCCGCCGGGGGGGCACTGGTTGATCTCCGCCTCGCCGCCGGCGATGGCCGTGGCGTAGGGGCGGCAGCCCGGGAAGCCGCACTGGCCGCACTGGGTCTGCGGCAGGATGGCGTCGATCTGGTCCACCAGCGGGTCGCCCTCGACCTTGAACTTGATTGAGGCGAAGCCCAGCACCGCCCCGAGGACGAGGGCGATGCCGGTCATGATGAGGATGGCGGTGAGCATGGGGCTGCGTCAGTGGTACTTGTCGAGGCCAGCGAAGCCCATGAAGGCGAGGCTCATCAGGCCGGCGGTGACCATGGCGATGGCGGTGCCCTTGAAGGGCTGCGGAACGTCGGCACCATCCAGGCGCTCGCGGATGCCGGCGAACAGCACCAGCACCAGGGAGAATCCCACCGAGCTGCCGAAGCCGAAGAGCAGGGATTCAAGCAGGTCGTGGTGCAGGGCCACGTTGAGCAGCGGTACGCCCAGCACCGCACAGTTGGTGGTGATGAGGGGCAGGTAGATGCCCAGCACCTGGTGCAGGACGGGACTGGTCTTCTGGATGACCAGCTCGGTGACCTGCACGATGGCGGCAATGATGACGATGAAGGCCAGGGTGCGCAGGTAGTCCACGCCGGCCGGCATCAGCACGTAGTGATCCACCAGGTAGCTGGTGCCGCAGCCGAGGGTGAGCACGAAAGTGGTGGCCGCCCCCATGCCGACGGCGGTGTCGAGCTTCTTCGAGACCCCCATGAAGGGGCACAGCCCGAGGATGCGGACCAGGACGACGTTGTTCACCAGAACGGCGCCGAGGATCACGAAAAGGTAGCTTGTCATGCTTGCCGTGCGGGGAGGGCCAGGGCGGGATTATCTCGCGCCGGCTGGAAGGGGCTCAAGCCTGTCGTGAGTGGGGTCATCCACGCCATCAGGCAAAGTCGCGGGTTTCGGCGACGGCCTCGCGGACCAGGGCCGGCCCGCGGTAGATCAGGCCGCTGTACACCTGCACCAGTCGGGCGCCGGCCTCCAGTTTGGCACGGGCCTGGCGACCATCGAACACACCGCCGGCAGCGATGATCGGCAACTCGTTCTGCAGTGCCTTGGCCAGGGCGGCGACCACCGCGGTGGACGCTTCGAAGAGCGGGGCGCCGGAGAGGCCGCCCTGCTGATCGCCGAAGGGCACGCCCTGGACCTTGTCGCGGGCCAGGGTGGTGTTGGTGGCGATCACGGCGTCGATACGGTGGCGGCGCAGCGCGTCGGCGATGTTGGTGATCTGGCTGTCGTCCAGGTCGGGGGCGATCTTGAGGGTGATCGGCACGTAGCGGCCGTGCTTGTCGGCAAGCTGGGCCTGGCGGGCCTTGAGCTGGCCGAGCAGGGCGTCGAGCTCGGACTCGCCCTGCAGCTGGCGCAGGTTCTTGGTGTTGGGCGAGGAGATGTTGACGGTGATGTAGCTGGCCAGCGGGTAGGCCTTGTCGAGACCGATGAGGTAGTCGTCGGCGGCCCTTTCGATGGGCGTGTCGGCGTTCTTGCCGATGTTGATGCCGAGGATGCCCTGGTACTTCATGGCCTGCACGTTGCCGATGAGGGCATCGATGCCGTGGTTGTTGAAGCCCATGCGGTTGATGATGCCCTTCACCTCAGGCAGCCGGAACATGCGCGGCTTGGGGTTGCCGGGCTGGGCGCGTGGGGTGATGGTGCCGATCTCGATGAAGCCGAAGCCCATGCGGGCCAGGCCGTCGATGGCTTCGCCGTTCTTGTCGAGGCCGGCGGCGAGACCGATGCGGTTGGGGAAGCGCAGACCCATGACTTCGACGGGGCGGGCTTCGAGAGGCTTGCCGGCAGGCAGCAGGCGCCCGGCGGCATGGAGGGCGGCCAGGGCGGTTTCGTGGGCGGTCTCCGCGTCAAGGGAGAACAGGATGGGACGAGCGATTTCGTAGAGCATCCGCCATTCTACCGCAGTGCGGAAAACTCTTGTTTTCCTGTACTTACTCGATGGCGATGCGGATCTGCAGCCCCAGGTAGCCGCTGTAGCCGGGCAGGTTGGGCAGGGCCACCAGGTTAGCGCCGACGCGGCCGAGGCTGACCGAGGCGGCGGGCAGGACGAGGATGGGGGAGGGGTAGCCGCTGGCGAGCAGACCGAAGGCCCCGAAGCGGAAGGGGCCCGCCTCGAGGGGCATCCAGCGGCCGCCGACGTAAAAGGTGTTCTTGTCGTAGCTGTTGCGGAAATAGCCGGCGCTGGCCACCCAGGGGGTGTCCTTGAACTCGCGCTCGAAGCCGAAGCCCGGGTTCACTTCCCGCCAGTCGCGGCGGTCGGGCTGGAAGTGGTGGGAGACCCCTGACAGGGTCAGCCAGTCCCGGTGAGGGGCGGACTGCAGCTCGTCGAGGCCGGGCAGGGCGTGGGCGCTCAGGCACCAGGCGAAGAGGGGCGTGAGGGCGAGCCCCCGGATCGTCTTGAACATGGAGTGGGTCAGTCGAGTTGTTGCAGGTCGGCGTCTGAAAGGGTCTGCCACTGGCCGCCGACGCGGCCCTGCAGGGGGCGGAACAAGGCCTTGTAGGCCATCTTGCGGCTGTCGCGGATCCAGTAGCCCAGGTAAAGGTAGGGGAGTTTGAGCTCCCGGCAGACCTCGATCTGCCAGAGCACCCCGAAGGTGCCCAGACCGGGGCCGCGGATGTCCGGGTCGTAGAAGGTGTAAACACTGGACAGGCCGTCGGTGAGGCAGTCGATGACGCTGACCATGCGCAGGATGCCGTTTTCGCGGAATTCGATGAGGCGGCTGTCCACGTGGCTCTGCAGCAGGAAATGGGCGTACTGCTCGCGATTGTCCTGGTCCATGCCGCCGCCGGCATGGCGGCTGGCCTGGTAGCGCTGGTAGAGCATGTAGTGCTCTTCGATGAACTCGAGGGGCAGCTCCCGCGGCTGCAGTCGGCTATGCACCGCCCAGGCCCGGCGCTGGCTCCGGGTGGGCTGGAAGCCGTCGACCGGGATGCGCACTGGCACGCAGGCGCGGCAGGTGTCGCAATAGGGGCGGTAGGTGAAGATGCCGCTGCGCCGGAAGCCGGTGCGGACCAGCTCGCTGTACAGCGGGGTGTCGATCAGGTGACTGGGGGTGGCGACCTGGGAGCGGGCCTGGCGGTCCGGCAGGTAGGAGCACGCGTAGGGGGCGGTGGCGTAGAACTGCAGCAGGGAGTAGGGGTAGTCCTTGAGCATGTCGCGCTACGTCCAGGGGGTGTTCGCTCCGTCGGTCGGCCAGCGCTCCGGGGGCGCGTGCTGGCCGGTCAGTGTGTCCAGCAGCCTCGAAAAGGCTTCGCGGGGAATCTCCCTGCCTCCCAGGGAAGCCAGATGCTGCGTGGTCATTTGACAATCTAGCACGCGGAAATTCCGTTGCTCAAGGAAGCGCGTCAGGTGGGCGAAGGCGATCTTGGATGCGTCGGTGCGCCGGCTGAACATGGATTCACCGAAAAAGGCCTGGCCGAGGGCCATGCCATAGAGGCCGCCGACCAGCTCGCCATCCATGTAGGTCTCGACGCTGTGGGCGTAGCCCAGCTGATGCATGCGGATGTAGGCCGCCTGGATGTCGGCGGTGATCCAGGTGCCAATGCCAGCGGCGCGGGGTTCTGCACAGGCGCGGATGACCGCCGGGAAGTCATGGTCGAGGCGGACTTCGTAGCGGGTGTTGCGGAGGGTCTTGCGCAGTGACCGGGTGATCCGGACCTGGTCTGGAAATACCACCATGCGGGGGTTCGGGCTCCACCACAGGATGGGTTCGCCTTCGTTGAACCAAGGGAATATGCCGCGCCGATAGGCGGCGAGAAGCCATTCGGGGTTCAGCGTTCCCCCCGCCGCGAGCAGCCCGTTGGGCTCACGCAGGGCGCGGGTGACCGGGGGGAAGGCAGGGGTGTCGCCGAGCCAGGGAATCATGCTTGGCGTGCGAGGGCGTGTGCGGGGTGGCCGTCAGCGTGCGGGATGGCGGCCGTGACGTCAGTTGGTCTGGGGTGGGCGGGGCTGTGCGCCAGGGAAGGGGGCATTGGGAAAGGAGCCGCCCTGGAAGGCATTGCCGGGAAAGGATGAGCTCGGGAACTGGGTGCCGGGCAGCACGCGCCGGGCACCGTCGTAGCGGGCAGCCCAATAGCTCAGGCGCATGTCTTCGACGCGAACCACACCGCCCGTGGAGGGGGCATGCACGAACTGGTTGTCGCCGAGGTAGATCCCCACGTGGGAGAAGGCGCGTCGCATGGTGTTGAAGAACACCAGGTCGCCCGGCTTGAGCTCGGCGATGCTGACTTTCTCGCCCATCTGGGACATTTCGCTGGCGGTGCGGGGCATGCCGAAACCGAGGGCGTCGGCGAAAACCTTGCCGACGAAGCCGCTGCAGTCGAAGCCGGTAAGCGGGCTGGTGCCACCGAGGCGATAGGGTACGCCGAGCAGGTTGAGGCTACGGTCCACCAGTGAACGGACGGATTCCGTGTAGCGTTCGAACATGGACGGCTGGGGAGTAGGCTCTTCCCCCCGAAACTGGGGGAGCTCCGCTGCGAATGCCGCGCCGGAGCACGCGATCGCTACAAAAAAGCCGAGTATCGTCTTCTTGATAGGCATCCCGCCAATATATACGGCACCGAAACGGGTGTAAAGAATTTCGACAACATAATCAATGCTGTTCTGCAGCATGTGAGTTCTTCCACGGACGGCACTTCAGGTGGTCGCTAGGATGCAACTGCACTGGTCGCGAGTGAAGAGGTCGGGAAGGCCGCGCGGGAGACGGATTGAACCGGTCAGTACGTCTCCGGGAAAGGGCCCTTCGGCTTTCTGCGACGGAACGCTCGTGCCAGTCGCACCAATTCCTGCTCCTCCCTGCGCGGCGTTCAGCCGAACAGGTTGAGGATGCCGTCCAGGCCGCTGTAGTTGAGCGCGTAGCTGGCTTTTTCGCGCACCACCGGTTTGGCGTGGTAGGCGATGCCGACGCCGGCTTCGGTCAGCATGGGTAGATCGTTGGCGCCGTCGCCGGCAGCGATCACGGTTTCGGGGGCGAAGCCGTGGTGTTTGCGTACCACCTGCAGGGTGTGGCGCTTGGCCTCGCCGTCGATGACATCACCCTTGACCTTGCCGGTCAGCCTGCCTGCCCGGACTTCGAGCTGATTGGCGACGGCGTAATCGAAGCCCAGCTGCTTTTGTAGCCGGTCGGTGAAGTAGGTGAAGCCCCCCGATACCAGCACCGTGACGATGCCGGCTCGTTTGAGACCGTCGATCAGCCTTTCCGCGCCCGGGGTGAGTTGAAGCCGCTCGTTGAAGACTCTTGCGAGCGCATTCTCCGGGAGCCCTTCAAGCAGGGCGACGCGACGCGTCAGGGATTCCCGGAAGTCGAGTTCCCCCCGCATGGCTGCTTCGGTGATGGCCGCGACTTCGGTCTTGAGACCCTGCATGTCGGCAATTTCGTCGATGCACTCGATGGTGATGAGGGTCGAGTCCATGTCGGTGACGAAGAGCCGGAAGTCCTTCAGGCGGCGGTTCTCCGGGACGAAGGCAAAATCCAGCTGGTGTTCGTCGCAGTAGGCAGCCAGCCCCTCGTGGGGCTGGGCGCCGAGCAGCCGGAAGGCATTGGGGCCAATCCGGCCGAGGCCTCCGGAGCCACTGAGTGCGGCCAGATCCTTCAGGGCGCGGGTTTCGACCTTGGGGCCCTGGACTACCAGATTCATCAGGCAGCGCTCCGCTTTGGCAGGATGTCGCGCAGGATGTCGCGGGTGCCGCGGATCATGGTCTCGGTGGTGCTCCAGTCCACGCAGGCGTCGGTCACCGAGCAGCCGTAGCGGAGCTGGGAGAGATCGGCGGGGATGGGCTGGTTGCCGGCTTCGATGTGGCTTTCGATCATCAGGCCGACGATGGACTGGTTGCCCTCGCGGATCTGGTGGGCCACGTCGCGCATCACCAGGGGCTGGTAGTCCGGGTTCTTCCAGGAGTTGGCGTGGGAGCAGTCGATCACGATGTTGGCGGGGAGCTTGGCCTTTTCAAGGGCCTTCTCGGCCAGGGAGACCGACACCGTGTCGTAGTTGGGGCGGCCGCCGCCGCCGCGCAGCACCACGTGGCCATAGCCGTTGCCGCGGGTGCGGATGACGGAGGACTGGCCCTGGCCGTTGATGCCCAGAAAGCTGTGGGGGTGGGAGGCGGACAGGATGCCGTTGACGGCGGCATCGAGGGAGCCGTCGGTGCCGTTCTTGAAGCCGACCGGGGTGGACAGGCCGGAGGCCATCTCACGGTGGGTCTGGGATTCGGAGGTGCGGGCGCCGATCGCGGTCCAGGCGATCAGGTCACCGTAGTACTGGGGAGCGATGGGGTCGAGGGCTTCGGTGCCGGTGGGCAGGCCGGCCTCGTTCACGTCGCGCAGGAACTGGCGCGCCTTCTGCATGCCTTCATCGATGCGGAAGGAGTCGTCCATGTAGGGGTCGTTGATGTAGCCCTTCCAGCCGGTGGAGGTGCGCGGTTTCTCGAAGTACACGCGCATGACCAGCACCAGGGTGTCGGCGACCTCATCGGCCAGGACCTTGAGGCGACGGGCATAGTCGATGCCTGCGACCGGGTCGTGGATGGAGCAGGGGCCGACGACCACGAAGATGCGCGGGTCCTTGCGGTCGAGGATGTCCTGGAGGGTGCGGCGGCCTTCGGTGACGACCTGGGCGGCCCTGTCGGAGAGTGGCAGGGTGGCCGTGATCTCGTCCGGTGAGGGCATCCGGTCGAAGGCCGCGATATTCAGGTTTTCGGTCTTGGAGAAGGGCATGGCGGACTCGCTGGTTCAGTAGCGTAATCCGGCATTTTACCTCGAAGTGCGGGCCCAGATCGCGTGTCGCGCCAGTCCGAGCACGGAAGTCAGCTGGCAATCGACGAAGTCCGGCTGGCGCAGGCTGCGGCTGATCCAGACGGTGCGCATGCCGAGGCGCTTGGCGGTGCGCAGATTTTCGGCACTGTCCTCGACCATGATGCAGTGCCGTGGGTTGATCCGGTGGTCGCGGATCAGGTGCTGGAAGCCGGCGAGCTTGGGCTTGGGGTGGAAGCGCATGCGCTCGACAGAGTAGACATCGGCAAACAGCGGCCGGATGCCCATCTCGGCGAGGACGGCCTCGGCGTAGTGCTGCGGGCCGTTGGAGAAGATGATCTTCCTGCCCGGAAGGCGGCGCAGCAGATGGCGTACCGCGGTGTTGAAGACCACCATGCGCGACAGGTCGGGGAACTGGTGAGTGTCGTGCAGGAAGTGCGCCGGATCGGTGCCGTGGTGGCGCATCAGGCCGGTGAGGGTGGCGCCGTAGCGCTTCCAGTACTCCATGCGCAGCCGATTGGCGCTCCGCTCGTCCAGTTGCAGATGGCGCATCAGGTAGGCCGTCATGCTCCGGTTGATGTGCGGGAAGATGTGCGGACTGGCGTTATGGAGGGTGTTGTCGAGGTCGAAGAGCCAGATGGGCTGCATGGCTCAGGCCGGCTTGCGCTGGAACTGGATGACCGAGCGTCCGTCTTCCGCCACTTTCGGGGCGGCCTTCCAGGCGTGGCCGTAGACCACCTCCACGCTGGCAGGCAGGCGCCCGTCGCGGCGCAGGGCCTCGTAGGCGGCCCGCAACTGCTGCCAGTGGGATCGGCCGGTGAGGCCGCGGGGGCGGGCTTCGGCAGCGTTGTTGCAGCCGCTGTCGCGCAGGTCGCGGAACAGGTCGTCGAGGCGGGTGTAGGTGACGGTGATCATCTCCATGTCCATCACCGGGTCGGAGAAGCCGGCGCCGATCAGGGCGTCACCCAGGTCGTGCATGTCGATGAAGCGGTGCAGGTGCTCGTGCTGCGAGGGCGGCAGCGCAGCGCGAAGCTCCTTGAGGGTGTCGGGGCCGAGGGTCGAGAACATCAGCAGGCCGCCGACTTCAAGTACCCGGTGAAGCTCCTTGAGGGCTGGCAACGGATCGTGCAGCCAGTTCAGCATCAGGTTCGACCACGCCAGCGACACGCTGCCGCGGGCGAGCGGCAGGGCGGCGGCGTCGGCGCAGACGAAGTCGGGGTCGGCGGGTTTGCCAAGGCGCATCAGGCGCTTGAGCAGCCCTTGCTCGCCGCGGGCCTGGGTCAGCATGGCCGGCGCCGCGTCGATGGCGATCCGGGGTATTCCGGGGTAGCGTTCGCCGAGGGTCGGCAGGTCGGCACCCGGGCCACAGCCCAGGTCGAGGATGCGCCGGGGTTCGACGCGGATGTATTCGAGGCGCTCGCCCATGCGGCGGGAGACTTCCCGCGCCAGGGCGTCCACGGTGGCATAGCCGGCCGCAGCGCGCCCGGCCCGACGGCGCACGAGCCGCGGGTCGAGCTGGAAGTCCGGCATGCTCATCGAATGCGCCGTGCCTTAGACGGACTTGAGGCCCAGGCGGGCGAACAGCTTGTCGTCGGCGTCGGCGTCGGGGTTGTCGGTGGTGAGCAGGCGCTCGCCGTAGAAGATCGAGTTGGCGCCGGCCATGAAGCACAGGGCCTGGGTGCCGTCGCCGAGCTCCTGGCGGCCGGCGGACAGGCGCACGTAGCTCTTGGGCATGGTGATTCGGGCGGCGGCGATCACGCGCACGAAATCGAAGGGGTCGATGGCTTCGTTCTGGCCGAGGGGCGTGCCTTCGACCTGTACCAGGTTGTTGATGGGCACGGAGTCGGGCGGCGGGTTCATGTTGGCCAGCTCGGCGATCAGGGCTGCGCGGCTCTTCTTGGTCTCGCCGAGGCCGACGATGCCGCCGCAGCACACGTTGATGCCGGCATCGCGCACCTTGTCGAGGGTGTCGAGGCGGTCCTGCAGCGTGTGGGTGGTGATGATCTGGCCGTAGAACTCGGGCGAGGTGTCGATGTTGTGGTTGTAGTAGTCAAGGCCGGCGTCCTTGAGCTGCTCGGCCTGGCCATCCCGCAGCATGCCCAGGGTGACGCAGGTCTCGAGGCCCAGCTTCTTGACCTCCCGGACCATGTCGAGCACGGGGGCCAGGTCCTTCTCCTTCGGGCCGCGCCAAGCGGCGCCCATGCAGAAGCGCGATGCGCCCTTGGCCTTGGCGGCGCGGGCGTTGTCGAGCACCTCGTTCAGCGGCAGCAGGGCTTCCTTCTCGAGGCCGGTGTCGTAGCGGGACGACTGGGAACAGTAGCCACAGTCTTCCGAGCAGCCGCCGGTCTTGATGGACAGCAGGGTGGAGCGCTGGACAGCGTTGGGGTCAAAGTTCTCGCGGTGCACCTGCTGGGCGCGGAACAGGAGATCATTGAAAGGCAGGGCGAACAAGGCCTCGACTTCGGCGACGCTCCAGCGCTTGCGGGCGGGGGCGTTGGCGGTGGTGGGGTTCTCTGCCTGGGCGATGGTTGCGGTCATGGTCTTGCACCCTTGTTGTAGCTGTAATTATAAATTACGAAGCCTTTTAGTTTCCCTGAAGGGGTCCGGAGTTGTCAAATCATGCACTTGGCAGGGGCGGTATGCTGGATACCGCGCTGCGTATCCTGCTGCCACAGCAGTGTTTCGCCTGCGGCGCCGGAAGCGGCGACGGCGTGCTGTGCCGGGCCTGCCTGGAAAGCCTGCCGGGCATCGGGCTGGCGCGTTGTCCAGTGTGCGCGTTGCCGGCCTTGGAGGCGCAGACCTGCGGTGCCTGCCTGGCCCATGTGCGGCCCTATGAGGCGACCCTGGCTGCGCTCGACTATGCCTTTCCGGTGGACCGCATCGTTCAGGCCCTGAAGTACGCGCACCGGCTCGCCGTGCTTCGCCTGCTCATCGACCTGCTGGCCCGGCAGCCGGTTCCCGAGGCGGACCTCGTGGTGCCGATGCCCCTGCACGAAGCCCGCCTGCGTCAGCGGGGCTTCAATCAGGCCGCTGAGCTGGCCAGGCCGCTGGCACGACGCTGGGGCTTGCCGGTCTTGCTGGACGGGGTGGTGCGCGACCTGGATACCCGTCCCCAGGCAGGACTGCCCTGGGGCGAACGGGTGGCCAACATGCGCGGAGCGTTCAGAGTCAGGCGGCCTCTGAAGGGGCTGCGCATCGTGGTGCTTGATGATGTGATGACGACCGGGGCGACCCTGGCCGAGCTGGCGCTGAGCTTGAAGGCGGCGGGGGCTGCCCGGGTTGAGAACCGGATCGTGGCCCGTACGCCGCCGCCGGCTTGATGGAAGGCTGGCAGCCGGGCACAATCCGCGCCCATGTTCCATGTTGTCCTGCATCAGCCGGAGATCCCTCCCAATACCGGCAACATCATGCGCATGTGCGCCAATTCCGGGGCGCGCCTGCATCTCGTCCAGCCACTGGGCTTCACTCTCGAGGAAAAGCAGCTCATCCGGGCCGGCCTGGATTACCGGGACATGGCGGTGGTGACCGTGCACGCGGACTGGGCCACATGCCGCGAGGCCCTGGCAGGCCGCCGCATGTTCGCGCTGACCTCCCATGGCGGGCGGA
The DNA here is from genome assembly GCF_012927165.1 of Zoogloea dura. Lineage (GTDB taxonomy): Bacteria > Pseudomonadota > Gammaproteobacteria > Burkholderiales > Rhodocyclaceae > Zoogloea > Zoogloea dura. Next base: position 305,858 of record NZ_JABBGA010000004.1, on the reverse strand, counting down.
GCTACGCGGAGGTGGCGTTTGAGGCGGGCGACGTGTTCGTCTTCGGGTCCGAGTCCTGTGGCTTGCCCGAAGCGCTGCACCAGGAGTTCGGAAGTGATCGCCGCCTGCGTATCCCGATGCAGCCGGGCAACCGCAGTCTGAATCTCTCCAATGCCGCCGCCGTGGTGGTCTACGAAGCCTGGCGTCAGCATGGCTTTGCCGGTGGCGCCTGACTCGACAAGCGCAAGCAGGCCGGGGGCTTATTCCTGTTTCGGGTCCCGCGCCAGCAGTTGTTCCACGGCATCCCGCGCCGACAGGGTGCCGGCAAGCACGCCAGCAACGGCCAGCGTGATGGGCATGTCCACCCCCAGGCGTGTTGACAGGGCAGCCACCTCACGGGCGGTGCTGACGCCTTCGGCCACGTGCCCGAGGGCCTGAAGGATGTCGGGCAGGGTCTTTCCTTCGGCCAGCATCAGGCCGACCCGGCGATTGCGGGACAGGTCGCCGGTGCAGGTGAGCACCAGGTCGCCGAGGCCGGCAAGTCCCATGAAGGTGTCCCGGCGGGCACCAAGCGCGATGCCCAGGCGGGTGATCTCGGCGAGCCCGCGGGTGATCAGGGCGGCCCGTGCGTTGAGGCCGAAGCCCATGCCGTCGGCCACGCCGGCGGCGATCGCCATGACGTTCTTGACGGCACCGCCCACTTCGGCGCCGACCAGGTCATCGTTGGCGTAGAGGCGCAGGCGGTTGTTATGGAGTGCCTGCACCCAGTGGCTGGCGAAGTCGATGTTGCCCGCCGCCAGGGTGATGGCGGCCGGCAGGCCCTGGGCCACCTCGGCGGCAAAGCTGGGGCCGCTGAGGACGCCGCAGGGCGCGTCTGGCCCCAGTTCTTCGGCGACGATCTGGTGCGGCAGCTTGGTGGTTCCGGCCTCCAGGCCCTTGCAGGCCCACAGCAGCGGGGTGTCCGGGGCGGCCAGGCGCAGCGCGCGCGCGGTGTCGCGCAGGCCCGCCAGCGGGGTGACGACCAGGTGCAGGTCGGCCTGGGCGGCTTCGGCCAGGTCGTGGGTGAAGTGCATGCCCTCCGGAAGGCGGATGCCCGGCAGGTAGCGGTGGTTCTCTCCGTCCTTGCGCAGGGCCTCGATCTCGGAGGCTTCGCGGCTCCACAGGGTGATGGCGTGGTTGCGGCTGAAGGCGATGGCCAGCGCCGTGCCCCAGGCACCTGCGCCGAAAACGGCAATACGCATGGCGTTCAGAGCCCCCAGACCTGATTGATGCGAATGAATCCGGCGGTGCCATCCCGGTGCTTGACCTTGACCCAGCCATCCGCCGGCTTGTCGGCGAGCTCGAGCACCACGTCCTTGATGGCTTCAAAGGCCAGCGGCGATGCGGCGTCGGGTTTCTGGCGGATCTCGGCCCGAGGGGCAGTGACGATCAGGGTGCGCTTTTCGGAGAGCTGGCGGCGTTCCAGCCAGAGCAGGCTTCCGGCCGGCTCGCGGACCTTGACCCAGCGGTCGATGTTCACCACGGTCTCGACCGGGGTGTGGCGCTGGATCACGAAGAGCGGCTTGCCCTGCTTGGACGGCGCGTCGTACAGGATCGCCGGTTCGGCGAGGGAGCGGAAGTCCGAAGCGCCTGCGCCTGCCGCCGCGAAGGCGAACGGCAGGGTCCACAGCGCCGCGACAAGGGAGCGGCGCAGGGTCATTACTGGATGGTCGCTTCTGCGCCGGCCTGTTCGGCGGCCTGCTGGCGGTTCTGCTGGTACAGCGCCTCGAAGTTGACCGGAGCGAGGATCACGGGCTGGAAGCCGGCGCGGGCCACGGCGTCGGAGACGGCTTCGCGGGCGTAGGGGAAGAGGATGTTGGCGCAGCCGATCATCATGATCGGCTCCAGGTCTTCCTGCGGCACGTTGCGGATCTGGAAGATGCCGGCCTGGGCCACTTCAACCAGGAACACGGTCTTGTCTTCGGGCAGCTGGGCGGTGACGGTGACGGTCAGGTTCACTTCGAACACGCCTTCATCGACCGGGTTGCCTTCGGTGCGCAGTTGCACGTTGATCTGGGGGGTTTCACGCTCCAGGAAGATCTTGGGGGCGTTCGGCACCTCCACGGACAGATCCTTGACGTAGAGCTTTTCGATGGAGAAGACGGGTTGTTGTGCGGTTTCGGACATGGTGGTTTTTCCGTGGATGAAAGGGGGATAACTGATCAGACCGCTTCGCCGCGAAGCAGCGGATCGAGCTTTCCAGCGTGGTCGAGGGCGAACAGTTCGTCACAGCCGCCCACGTGATAGTCGCCGATGTAGATTTGCGGCACGGTCCGGCGGCCGGTGCGGGTCATCATCTCGTCCCGGCGTTCGGGGTCGGTGTCGATGCGGACCTTTTCGATGTCGGTCACGCCCTTGCGGCGCAGAAGGCCCTCGGCCCGCACGCAGTAGGGGCAGACGGCCGTGGCGTACATGAGGATCTTGGGTTCCATGATGCTCACTTCTTTTTCTTGTTGCGACTGACCGGCATGCCGGCCTGCTCCCAGGCAGCGATGCCACCTTCGAGGTTGTGCACCTGCGTGAAGCCGGCCTTGCGCAGGATGTCGCAGGCGGAGGCTGAACGATTGCCGCTCTGGCAATTGAGGATAACAGGCTTGTCCTTCAGCTTGTCGAGTTCGCCAAGGCGCTTCTCGAGCTCGCCGAGGGGGATGTGCTGGGCGTTCAGGAGGTGGCCCGCGGCATATTCGCCGGCATCCCGTACGTCGATGACGACGGCGTCGTCACGGTTGATGAGCTGGGTGGCCCGGGCCGGGCTGATTCCCCGGCTGCCGCGCACCGAGGTGACGATGAGCAGCGTGCCGCTGACGGCTGCGAGCGCAGCCCAATACCAGTGTTGCTGGATGAATTCCACTGAAAGACTCCGGAGCTTGAAGGGTCAGTCGTCCCGGCAGAACACTTCGCGCATCATGCCGATCAACTGCAGTGTGCGGGGGTCGCCGACCCGGTAATACACCCGGTTGGCATCCTTGCGGGTGAGCAGGACTTCCTTGTCGCGCAGGATGGCCAGGTGCTGCGAGATGTTGCTTTGAGATGTGCCGACGGCTTCGACGATGTCCTGCACGCAGACTTCCTCGCTCCCCACCACGCACAGGATCTTGAGGCGCAAGGGGTGCGAGATGGCCTTGAGGGCCCGCGCGGCGGTCTCGATGTGCTCCTGCTTGGCGATGAGGTCTACGATGTCGGTCTTCACGAATGGCGCGGGAGAGCTGGGGGGCGAAAAGTCTGGGTCGGGCCTTGTCGAAACGAACTGACCAGGGTTTTATGCGTGGCTGGTCCAGCCGATGATGGCATCGGCAGACCGCGTAAAATACCACTTTTCGCGCTGCGGGTGCGCAGCTGCCTCCGCCGGCCGGGTCGCGGGCGCGGGTCTGTCTGCGCCGACGGGTGGGGTTGGGGCTGGCGGGGGAGTGCGGAACCTTTCCGGTTTATACTTCTCTCCCTTTCTGAAAAGCCCATGGCGGGCGCGAGAAGGTGACCGGAGCCAGCCCTCCGGCATCACGACGGAGACTTTATGCGCAGCAAACTGCAACAGGCCGGCCTGGTCTTCACCGGGCTTTGTGCGGGTGTCCTGATCAGCCTTAATTTTTCGGCCAACGCGGACAAGAATTCCGCGCTCGCACCGCTGCCGGTTGAGGAGTTGCGCAATCTCGCCGATGTCTTCAATGCCATCAAGCAGGGCTACGTGGAGCCGGTGGAAGACAAGAAGCTGATCACCCACGCGATCAGCGGCATGTTGTCCAACCTCGATCCCCATTCGGCCTACCTGGATGCGGAGGCCTTCAAGGAGCTGCAGGTCGGCACCCAGGGCGAATTCGGTGGCCTGGGCATCGAGGTGGGCTCCGAGGACGGCTACGTCAAGGTGATCTCTCCGATCGAGGACACTCCCGCCTTCCGGGCCGGCATCAAGGCCGGTGACCTGATCATCAAGCTCGACGATACCTCGGTGAAGGGGCTGTCCCTCAACGACGCGGTCAAGAAGATGCGCGGCAAGCCCAAGACCTCCATCGTGCTGACCATCGCACGGAAGGGGGAGGCCAAGCCCATCGTCGTCACGCTGGTGCGGGAAGTCATCAAGGTCCAGAGCGTCAAGTCGAAGATGGTCGAACCCGGCTACGCGTATGTGCGGGTCGTGCAGTTCCAGGAGCAGACGGCGGCCTCGCTCGTGCAGCACCTGGAGAAGCTTGCCAGGCAGGGTGAGCTGAAGGGGCTGGTGCTCGACCTGCGTAATGACCCGGGTGGCCTCCTGCACGGCGCAGTGGGCGTGTCGGCGGCATTCCTGCCGCCCAAGGCCCTGGTGGTGTCCACTGATGGCCGCACCGAGGACGCCAAGCGTAAGTATCTGGCGGTGCCGGAGGACTACCTGCGCGGCGTGCGCGACGATTACATGCGTAATGTCCCGGCCTCCATCAAGACCGTGCCAATGGTGGTACTCGTCAATGGCGGTTCGGCGTCGGCGTCAGAGATCGTGGCCGGGGCCCTGCAGGATCACAAGCGCGCCGTAGTGATGGGCACCCAGAGCTTCGGCAAGGGTTCGGTGCAGACCATCATCCCGCTCAACAGCAACTCGGCCATCAAGCTCACCACCGCCCGTTATTTCACACCCAACGGCCGGTCCATCCAGGCCAAGGGCATCGTCCCGGACATCCTTGTCGAGGAGACCCCTAACGGGGCATCCCGCGAGCGCCTGCGCGAGGCGGATCTCGAGCGCCACCTGAGCAACGGCAAGGATCCGGAAGTGCCGCGCAGCGAAGCTGCCCCAGCTGCGCCCAGGAAGGATGCGGCCCCCAAGGGCAAGGACAAGGACAAGGACAAGAAGGACGAGGCGGACGAATCCAGGCCGCCCTTCGAGATTGCCGGCAAGGACGACTATCAACTGGCCCAAGCGGTGAATTTGCTCAAGGGGCTGCAGATCCTCCAGAATAGCGGCAAGTGATCCGGACGGCGGGGGCCCTGAATGCGACGAGAGACTGCTTACAAGCTGGCTGGCCGCAGGCATGGCAACCCGCAGCACGCTGGCGCCGGCGTGCTGAAGACCCGGGAGATCCGTTTCAAGCAATGGCCGGCCGACCAGGTCGTGCAGGCCGGACGTTCGCTTGCCGCGTTGCGCGGGGTGCAGGTTGAGGCGGGACGCGATGCCCTGAGCCTGATCGTCCACTACAACGTACTCGACTTCACCCTTGAGCTGCTGGAGGAGGCGCTGGTCACGGCGGGTTTCCAACTGGAGCGGACCTTGCTGATCCGCTTGCACCGGGCCCTGATCTATTACGTGGAGGACACCCAGGTGCACAACCTGCGCTCTCCGGAACGCCTGATCAAGCAGTCCCACGAAGTCTATGTCCATGCCTACTCGGCCCATCCTCACGGGGATCACGACGACACGCCGCCGGATCTCCGAGAGTACAAGTAGGCCGGTCACGGCTCATCCTGTTGTTTCTTTCCCCTGGGTGCAGGTTTGCGCCCCTGTCTTTGTCCATCACCCATGAATGACGATCAGCTGCTGCGCTATTCGCGCCATATCCTGCTTCCCCAGATCGGTATCGAGGGCCAGGATGCCATCGTGAATGCCCGTGTCCTGGTCGTCGGGGCCGGAGGGCTGGGCTCTCCGGCGGCGATGTACCTGGCGGCCGCGGGGGTCGGTACCCTCGTCCTGGCAGACGGCGATACGGTGGATCTGACCAATCTGCAGCGCCAGATCCTGCACAGCCAGGAGGGCGTAGGGCGGCTCAAGGTCGAGTCGGGCAGCGATACGCTGGCCCGCCTGAATCCGGAAGTGAAGGTCGTGCCGCTGGCCCATCGCCTGGAGGGCGATGCGCTCGAGGAGGAGGTCGGTCTGGCCGACGTGGTGCTGGATTGCTCGGACAATTTCGTCACCCGCCATGCCATCAACCGGGCCTGTGTGGCCAGAGGTCGGCCGTTGGTGTCCGGCGCGGCGATCCGTTTTGACGGGCAGGTCTCTGTATTCGACCTGCGGCAGGCCGATAGCCCCTGCTATCACTGCCTCTTTCCGGAGGGGGAGGATGTCGAGGAGATCCGCTGTGCGGTGATGGGGGTCTTCGCGCCGCTTACAGGCATCGTCGGCGCAGTCCAGGCCGCCGAGGCGCTCAAGCTGCTGGCAGGTTGCGGCGAGCCGCTGGTGGGGCGTTTGCTGCTGCTGGATACGCTGGCCATGGACTGGCGGACGATCCGTCTGGGCCGCGACCCGTCCTGTCCGGTATGTGCGACCCGCTGATGCGGGGCCCCGGCCCGGCCTGGCGCACTCTCAGGCTGGGCGGGCCAGGATGCGCAGGTCCTGGCCGACCAAGCGCACATCCCGGATGTTCAGCGGGCGTTTGTCGGCGAGGGCGTTCAGGGCCGGCAGGTTGAACAGGCCGCGTGCGGCGTCGCCGACCAGGAATGGCGCCAGGTAGAGCACGATCTCGTCGACGCAGCCTTCCCGCAGCAGCGAGCCGTTGAGCTTGAACCCGCTTTCGGCGGTGACTTCATTCAGCCCCCGGCGCCCGAGTTCGAGCATCAGGGCATTCAGATCCACCTTGCCGCCATCGTTCGGTAGCACGACCACGTCGGCCCCCCGGCGCTGCAGGGCGGCGATGCGTTCCGGATTGTCTACGGCGGCGGCGATCAGCACCGGGCCGCCATCGAGCAGGCGGGCATTGAGCGGCGTGTCGAGGCGCGCATCGACGACCACCCGCAGGGGCTGACGTTCGGTGGCAACCGCGCGTACGTTGAGCTGGGGATCGTCGTCGCGGACCGTTCCGATGCCGGTGAGGACGGCGCAGGAGCGGGCGCGCCAGCGATGCGCGTCACGCCGTGCGTCTTCGCCGGTGATCCATTGAGAGACGCCATTCTCCAGCGCGGTCTTGCCGTCGAGCGTGGCGGCGGCCTTGAGGCGCAGCCAGGGGCGGCCGCGGGTCATGCGCGAGATGAAGCCGATGTTCAGCTCGCGGGCTTCGCCTTCCTGGATGCCGGCCAGCGTGTCGATGCCGGCATCCCGCAGGCGCTGCAGGCCACGCCCGGACACCAGCGGGTTGGGGTCGCTCATGGCCACCACCACGCGCTGCACGCCCGCCTTGATCAGCGCATCGGCGCAGGGCGGTGTCCGTCCGTGGTGGGAGCAGGGCTCGAGGGTTACGTAGGCCGTTGCGCCGCGGGCGGATTCCCCAGCCATGGCCAGGGCGTGGACTTCGGCGTGGGCCTCGCCGGCACGGACGTGCCAGCCCTCTCCGACCATCTGGCCATCCCGGACGATCACGCAGCCGACACGTGGGTTTGGGGTGGTCGTGAACAGTCCGCGCGCTGCCAGTTCGAGGGCGCGGGCCATCCACCGGAAATCGTCGGCGGTGGCGCTCATGGGAATCAGGTCGCTTTTGGGGGACGTCCGCGGGGACGGGTGGTGACTTCGCGGATCACTTCGGAGAATTCATCCACGTCCTCGAAGGCACGATAGACGGAGGCAAAGCGGATGTAGGCGACCTTGTCGAGCTTCTTGAGCTCACGCATGACCAGTTCGCCGATGCGTTCGGAGGCGATCTCGCGTTCGCCGGAGGCAAGGAGCTTGGCTTCGATGCGGTCTACAGCGGCGTCTACGTTCTCGGCGGTGACCGGGCGTTTGCGCAGGGCCAGCTTCAGGCTGCCCAGCAGCTTGTCGCGGCTGAAATCAGCCCGGCTGCCGTTCTTCTTGACCACCTGGGGCATCTTGAGATCGATGCGTTCATAGGTGGTGAAACGCTTGTCGCAGGACAGGCAGCGACGGCGGCGCCGTACGATGTCACCGTCTTCGTTTTCACGGGTGTCGGTGACCTGCGTATTTTCGGCGCCGCAGAAAGGGCAGTGCATGCGCTAGCGTCCCTGCCTGCTGCTGATACGGCTCAGGCGCCGTACACCGGGAACTTGCGGCACAGCTCGGCAACCTTGGTGCGCACGTTCTCGAGGGTGGATTCGTCGTTGGGATTGTCGAGCACGTCGGCGATCAGATGGGCAACGCGCTCGGCCTCGATCTCGGTGAAGCCCCGGGTGGTCATGGCCGGCGAGCCGATGCGGATGCCGGAGGTGACGAAGGGCTTCTGCGGATCGTTGGGGATGGAGTTCTTGTTGACCGTGATGTGGGCGCGGCCGAGGGCGGCTTCGGCTTCCTTGCCGGTGATGTTCTTGGACTGCAGGTCGAGCAGGAAGACGTGGCTCTCGGTACGGCCGGAGATGATGCGCAGGCCGCGTTCTTCACCCAGCACCCGGGCCATCACGCGGGCATTGGCGAGCACCTGTTCCTGGTAGTGCTTGAACTCGGGGGTCGCCGCCTCCTTGAAGGCGACGGCCTTGCCGGCGATCACGTGCATCAGCGGGCCGCCCTGCAGGCCCGGGAAGATGGCGGAGTTGAGCGCCTTCTCGTGCTCGGCCTTCATCAGGATGATGCCGCCGCGCGGGCCGCGCAGGGTCTTGTGGGTGGTCGAGGTGACCACGTCGGCGTGAGGCACCGGGTTGGGGTAGTAGCCTGCGGCGATGAGGCCTGCGTAGTGGGCCATGTCCACCCAGAAGATGGCGCCGATTTCCTTGGCGATCTTTGCGAAGCGCTCGAAGTCGATGCGCAGGGAGTAAGCGGAGGCGCCGGCGATGATGATGCGCGGCTTGTGCTCGCGGGCCAGCGCTTCCATCTTGTCGTAATCGATCTCTTCGTTCTTGTCGAGGCCGTAGGCGACGACGTTGAACCACTTGCCGGACATGTTCAGCGGCATGCCGTGGGTCAGGTGACCACCCTCGGCCAGGCTCATGCCCATGATGGTGTCGCCTGGCTTGGCGAAGGCCATCAGCACGGCCTGGTTGGCCTGGGAGCCGGAATTGGGCTGGACGTTGGCAGCCTCAGCGCCAAACAGGGTCTTGAGGCGGTCGATGGCGAGCTGCTCGGCCAGATCGACGAATTCACAGCCGCCGTAATAGCGCTTGCCCGGATAGCCTTCCGCGTACTTGTTGGTGAGCTGGGAGCCCTGGGCTTCCATGACGGCGGCGCTCACGTAGTTTTCGGAGGCGATCAGTTCGATGTGATCTTCCTGACGGCGGTTTTCGGCCTCAATGGCTTGCCACAGTTCAGGATCGACCTTGGCGAGGGTATTTTGCTTGGAAAACATGGCTATCCGGCGGGTGCGTGAGTCAAAAGCGGAGTTTAGCACGGCATCCGGGGCTTGCCGAAAGCCCCGGATGCCCCGCCTGGGTAGCGGGGTGTGGGAGTCAGACGCGGAAATGGCTGACCTTGGCCTCCAGGTCACTGGCCAGACGCTCGAGCGTGGCGGTCTGTTCATGGGTGTGAAGGGTGATCTGGTTGTTCTGCTCGGCCATCCGGGCGATCCGCTCCACCCCCCGCGCCACTTCCTGACTGGCGGCGCTCTGTTCGTGGGTGGCGCTGGCAATGTCCAGCACGGCGCCGGTTGTGCGCCCGCTCTCATTGCGGATGGTCTCCAGGACTTCTCCGGAGGCGGTGGCGGACTGGACCCCGCCCTGCACCTCGCGGGCCACTCCGGCGATCATCGTGACGACGCGCTGGGCCTCGCCCTGCACCTCGGTCACCGTGGTCGAAATCTCGCGGGTCGAGCTGGCGGTGCGCTCGGCCAGCTTGCGCACTTCGTCGGCTACCACGGCGAAGCCCCGGCCGCTTTCGCCGGCCCGGGCGGCCTCGATTGCCGCGTTGAGGGCCAGCAGGTTGGTCTGGTCGGCGATCTCGTTGATGATCTTGCCGATGTTGGAGATGCGGGCGGAGCGTTCGGATAGCAGATTGACGGCTTCACCGGCCTTGCCTATCTCGCTGGCGATGCGATCCATGCCGCTGATCACGACGCGCACCTTGTTGCTGCCGTCATCGGCGTGGCCTTGTGCCTGCTGGGTGAAGTCGCGGGCGATGGCGGCGCTGTCGGAGACCTGGGTGATGCTGACCGACAGTTCCTCGATGGCGGCAGCCAGCGCGGCGGCGGCCTCGCTCTGGGCGGTGGTGCCGCTCACTACCTGGTCGGATCCCCTGCGGACCTCACGGGCTGCGTCCTTGACCGTGTTGCTGGTCTGGATGACATCGCCAATCAGCTGGCCCATCTTGCTGACGGTTCCACCCAGGGCATGGGCGATCCGGTCCAGTTCATTTGCGCTGTTGGCCGGAGTCTGGGCAAAGCGCACGGTCAGATCGCCCTCGCCGATGCGTCGGCTGGCCTCGAGCATGTCCTTGATCGGTGCCAGCCGGTTGCGCGTGATGGCGTAAAGGGTGCCCGCCAGGATGAGGGCGCCGCCGAGGCACAGGGCGATCAGGGTGTTGCGGAGCTTGCGCGCCTCGACGGTGAATTCGTCGACGAAGCTACCGGTGGATACCACCCAGCCCCAGGACGGGGATGAGCGGTATACGACGATCTTGTCGCCCAGATCGGAACCGCCGGGCGTGTGGGGCCAGGCGTAGGTCAGGTGCCCCTGCTTCTTGCTGATCTGCTCTTCGGCAATCTTGATGAGGGTGGGCTGGGCGAGCTCACCAATGGTCTTGCCGGTCAGTGTCGGATGGAAGATGAATTCAGACTTGGTGGGGTCGCTCTCGCTGGTCAGGATGTAGGCATAGCCACTTTGTCCCGACTTGATGGACGCAACGGCCTGCATCAGTCGATCCATGTCCTGCTGGATGCTGACCCGGGAGGCGAGGGCGCCCACCACCTTGCCGTCGCCGTCCTTGATGGGCTCGATGGCAGAGACGTAGTACTTGCCCGAGCGCTTGACGACGCCGGCGTAGGTCTTTCCGGCCAGGAGGGCCTTGTGCTCCGGGCTGCCCGAGGGAATGGGGGTGCCTTCGGTGCTTTTGCCGTCCTTGGTCTTGAGGAGGGTGGCCGAGCGCACGAACTCGTCGCCTGAGCGCAGCAGCAGGGCGGGATCAGAGTCGGTCTGCTTGCGCAGGCTCTCGAGCAGGGCGATGTTGCCATTCACCACCTTGTCACCGCTGCGCACGACGGGAAGCTGATAGCTGCCCTGGGTCTGAGTCTCAGGGCCGATGCGCAGGGGGCCGAGGCTGTCCCGGACCCGATCGAGACCCTTGCTGGCATGGGCGACGGCGCTGTCGTGGCTGAGTTCGAGCATGCGGACGATGCTCTCGATCTGATGCGAGAGTTCCTCGTCCGTCTTGGCCAGGGCGGCCGTTTGCGTGTAGTGGGAGGTGAAGCCGATCAGGACCGCAAAGACGGCCAGGCTCACGAGCGTGCCGGCGATGGTGATCTGACGGACTAGGGACAGGCGATTGAGCTTGAACATGGTGCACTCTCTGACCGGAATGGGGGGCAGAGAGTGCATACGACAAATGGCAGGAAATCTTGAACCCAGAATGAGCAGTTCTCAGGCGTCGGGGAGCTCGTCGAGGCTGTCAGTGAGGTGATCCTGGCGGGCCCAGGCGATGAGCGACCAATCAGTTGCGGAGTCTCCGTGCCATTCGATCCAGTTGAGCGCAGCGTTCGGGATCGTGAAATCCCGCGGTGCGTCCAGGGGCTTGCCGGTGGCCAGGCGGTGCGCAATGTCGAGGACGCCACCGTGGGTCACCACCAGTACCTGCCCGCCCTGGTGGGCTCGGGCGATGCGGTGGAGGACGTCGTGAATGCGTGCCGCGAATTCCCGCAGGCTCTCTCCTCCATCCGGAAACACAAAGGCAGGGTCGCGGCTTTCGAAGTGCCTGTAGGCCTCCGGGAAACGGGCCCGGGCTTCGTCGTAGGTCAGGGACTGGAACGCGCCGTAGTGACGCTCCCGCAATTGCGCGTCGAATTCGGGCGCCAGCCCGCAACGGGTAACGATGCTGTCGGCAGTCTGGCGGGCCCGTTGCAGATCCGAGCAATACGCCGCGGAGAAGCGTTCACCGGCAAGGCCGGCCGCGGTGGCGCGGGCCTGGGCATGGCCCTTTTCATTGAGGGGAATGTCGATATGGCCCTGGAGGCGGCGTTCGGCATTCCAGGCTGTTTCACCATGGCGGACAAGGCAGATACGGGTGCTCATGCGACTATGAATTGAGGGGCGCTAGGGGCCTGAAGTATCGCATGCAGAGGCCGTGCCGACAGGGTATGGCAGTCCTTACGTAACGGTAGGCGTAATCCCTGATTGTTGGAGCGGCAATCTCGCCGATAATCCGGCCTCAAGGTGCAGGCGCGTCCAGCCCTGTGATGCAACACCAAGATATGGGTCTAAAACTACAAGGAGGTGTGGGACGTGCAAGCCCTGCTCAAACTATCTCGAGGAATTGATGCCCTGACTGAGCGCGTCGGAAAGGCGGCGGTCTGGCTGGTTCTGGTCGTCACCCTCATCAGTGCGGTCAATGCCTTCGTGCGTTATGCCTTCAATTACAGCTCGAACGGCCTGCTGGAGATCCAGTGGTATCTGTTTTCGGCGATTTTCCTCTTGTGTGCCGGCTATACCCTGATGCGCAATGAGCACGTCCGTATCGACGTCATTTCCGGCCATCTCTCACCCCGTGCCCATGCCTGGATCGACATCATCGGCACCTTGTTCTTCCTGGCTCCGATGGCGGTCGCCGTGCTCTATCTGTCCTGGCCGATCTTCATCAACTCCTACCTCAACAACGAGTATTCCTCCAACGCTGGCGGCCTGATCATCTGGCCGGTACGCGCCCTCGTGCCGCTGGGCTTCGGGCTGCTGATCCTCCAGGCGGTGTCCGAGTTCATCAAGCGGATAGCTTTCCTGAATGGCCTGATCGAGGATCCCAACGCCAAGAAACATACCCCCTCCGCCGAGGAAGAACTCGCGAAGGCCATCAAGCAGCAGCGCGGGGAGAACGTCTAAATGGAATTCATCGCCGCCAACATGGCGCCCCTGATGTTCGGGTCGCTGGTCCTGTTCATGTTGTTTGGCTATCCGGTGGCGTTTGCGCTGGCGGCCAACGGCATCGTTTTCGGTCTGATCGGGATCGAACTCGGCATGCTCACCCCGGCCCTGTTCCAGGCCTTGCCTGACCGTATCTTCGGGGTCATGTCGAACGACACCCTGCTGGCCATTCCCTTCTTCACCTTCATGGGGCTAATCCTTGAACGATCGGGGATGGCAGAGGATCTGCTCGATACCATTGGCCAATTGTTCGGGCCGGTGCGCGGCGGCCTGGCCTTTGCCGTGATCTTCGTCGGAGCGATCCTGGCGGCCACCACGGGTGTGGTGGCCGCGTCGGTGATCTCCATGGGCCTGATCTCCCTGCCGATCATGATGCGCTACGGCTACGATCAGCGTCTCGCCACCGGGGTCATCGCGGCATCCGGCACGCTGGCCCAGATCATCCCGCCTTCGCTGGTGCTGATCATCATGGCCGACCAGCTCGGCCGTTCGGTGGGCGACATGTACCAGGGGGCGCTGATCCCCGGCCTGGTCCTGACGGCTTTTTATGTGGCCTATGTGGCGCTGGTTGCCATCCTCAAGCCGTCGGCCGCGCCAGCCCTTCCGCCGGAAGCACGCGTGCTGCGCGGTGGCAAGCTGATGCTGCGGGTGCTGACCACCCTGGTTCCGCCGCTGATGCTGATCTTCCTTGTTCTGGGTACCATCTTCCTGGGTATCGCGACGCCGACGGAGGGTGGTGCGATGGGGGCGTTTGGCGCTTTGGTGATGGCGCTGCTGCGCAAGCGCATCACAGTCACATTGCTCAAGCAAGCCATGGAGAGCACCGCCAAGCTGACCACCTTCGTGATCTTCATCCTGATCGGTGCCCGGGTCTTTTCGCTGACCTTCTATGGTGTGGAGGGCCACCTGTGGGTGGAGCACCTGCTGGCGGATCTGCCTGGCGGCCAGGTGGGCTTCCTGGTCGTGGTGAACATCCTGATCTTCCTGCTGGCCTTCTTCCTGGACTTCTTCGAGCTGTCCTTCATCGTGGTGCCACTGCTGGCGCCGGTGGCCGAGAAGCTGGGGATCGACCTGATCTGGTTCGGTGTGCTGCTGGGTGTGAACATGCAGACCTCGTTCATGCATCCGCCCTTCGGCTTTGCCTTGTTCTACCTGCGCTCGGTGGCCCCGGCTTCGGTCAAGACCACCCAGATCTACTGGGGGGCAGTGCCCTTCGTCGTGATCCAGATCATCATGGTGGGTATCCTGATCGCCTTTCCGCAACTGGTGACCATGAGCCTGGATACCCAGCAGGTGGTGGATACGGACCAGGTCGAGATCACCGTGCCGGACGAGCCGCCTCAGGAGGATGCGCCTGTGCAGTTCGATGCGGAGGAGAAGGAAGGTGAGCGGCCTGCGCCGGGGGCTGAAGCACCGGCCGCGCCCGAAGACGATGCCGCAAAGGCGCTCGAGAAGGCGCTACAGGGCGACAAAAAGTAAGCTGGCCCGAGTCCCTGCCCTGAAGTCAAAAAGCCCGCCGGAGTCCGGCGGGCTTTTTCATGGATGCGTGCCGTTGGCATGCTGTGGGTTCATTCTTCCCGGCACAGGCGGTTGCGTCCGCTCTGCTTGGCCTTGTACAGCGAGTGGTCGGCACGGGCGATGAATTCTTCGGTGCTCTCACCGGCCCTATAGCTGGCCATGCCGATCGAAATGCTGATCTGGGCGAGGCGTTCACCGCTGCGATTGTCCTTGAGTGCCAGGCGCTCGATGGACACGCGGAGGTTCTCGCACAGATCGACTGCCTGATGGGCTGTGCCGCCACAGAAGACCAGGGCGAACTCTTCGCCTCCATAGCGGTAGGCCGAGACCCCCAGCCTGCCGGTGTCGTTGAGTTGCTTGCCGACCACACCCAGCACGCGGTCGCCCACCTGGTGGCCAAAGCGGTCGTTGAATTGCTTGAAGTGGTCGATATCCAGCATGGCCAGATGCAGGGGCACGCCACGTGCAGCTTGTGGGGTGAGCTGGGCCAGTTCGGTGTCGAAGGCCCGGCGATTGTTGACCCCTGTCAGTTCGTCATGCATGACGTTGTGGCGGAGGGCTTCCATTTCGTCGCGCAGGCGGCGGATTTCGGCGTTGGCGGATTTCAGTTTCTGCTCGAAGCGGGCGCTGCTTTCGTGCATGGCGGTGGAGCCTTGCAGGAGCTTCTCCACCGTCCCGAAAACGTCCTCGAAGCTGTTGCCGGTGCCGGGCGGGCTGCGCAGGTCCCGGCTGCATTCGTCCAGCAGACTGTTGAAGTCACGGGTACCGCTGAGGCTCGCGTTGAGTTCCTGGCCGATGCCCTGGACCATCTTTTCGAGATCTTCCTTGACCCGGGTGAGGGCGGCGTCGTGCTCGCCGTCCGGCGAGACATGCTCGCGAAAGAGGTCTGCGGCCCGGCTGAAGGGCACCGTGCCGTAGGTGGCGACGATGTCGTCGATGCGGCGGTTGAGGGTGGGGTCGTCGTTGGAGACGTAGGTGTACCAGAGTGCGTAATTGACTGGTGTCACCGGAATGCCATGTTTCACCATGATGGGAACGGCCTTGCGGAGGCGTTCCGCGGCTTTCTCGACAGACGCGCTGATCACAATCTCTCTCCCCGGAAGACGCGCACGCGGGATCCGGTAACGGGTGGTTTATGGTTTTCGTATGGGCCCACTCCGGGCTGTATGTCCGTTACGGCGGGAGGGGCTCTTTATTTATGTAGTTGAGTGTTTCATTCACAATCTGTGACAAATTTAACTTCACAAAAACAAAAAAGGCGCCTACGGCGCCGATTTTGTTTTTATAAATTGTCGAAATTAAAATATTTGTTAATTTGAGGTGTCGTACATCACCGAGCCCTCGACCAAGGTGTAGTGGACCTTGCCAGGCAGTTCCAGGCCCAGGAAGGGGGTGTTCTTGCCCTGGCTCCTGAGCATGCTCCGGCTGATCAGCTGGTGGGCATCGGGGTTGAAGATGCACACGTCTGCGCGGGCGCCGACACTGAGGTGGCCCCCCTTGGCAATCCCGGCGATCTTCGCTGCCTCGGAGGTGATGCGGGCCAGCGCATCGATCAGCGGCAGCTTGTACTCGGCAGCCCACTTGAGCGTCAGGGGCAGCAGCAGCTCGAGCCCGGTGTTGCCCGGCTCGGACTCACTGAAGGGGGCCTGCTTGGCGTCGTCGTCCACCGGGGTGTGGTCGGAGCAGATGGCGTTGATGCGGCCATCCGCCACGGCTTGGGCCAGGGCCTGGCGGTCGCGCTGGCTGCGGTAGGGCGGGATCACATGGCAATGCGGATTGAAATAGCCGATGTCCATGTCGCTGAGGTGCAGGTAATGGGCGGCCACGTCACAGGTCACATCCACGCCTTCGGTGCGTGCCCGCTCGATCAGGTCCAGGCTCTCGGCACAGGACAGGCGGGTGATGTGCAGGCGGGCGCCGGTCTGGCGGGCCAGGCGCAGATAGGTGTACAGCGCAATGATCTCGGAGCTGGCCGGGATGCCGGGCAGGCCCAGGCGGGAGGCCACCTCGCCGTCGTGGGCGACACCGCCCTTGGCCAGGAAGATGTCGAGGGGCTGCAGCCAGACCCGGAAGCCGAAGGTCGCGGCGTACTGCATGGCGCGGCCCAGGACGCGGGTGTCGAGAATGGGGGTGTTGGCCTGGCTGAAGGCCACGCAGCCGGCCTCGACCAGCTCCGCCATCTCGGAAAGCTGCTCGCCCTTGAGGCCGATGGTCAGGGCACCCACCGGGTAAACGTGGGCGCGGTTGAGCTTCTTGGCCCGGTAGCAGAGCATTTCCACCAGGCCGGGCTCGTCCAGCACCGGATCGGTGTCGGGCGGGATGGCCAGGCTGGTGACGCCGCCGGCCATCGCCGCATCCATCTCGGACTCGAGGGTGGCCTTGTATTCGAAGCCGGGCTCGCGCAGGCGGGCGGCCAGGTCGATCAGCCCGGGGGCCACCACCAGGCCGCTGGCGTCGATGCTGTGCTGGGCGCTGAAGCCGGCAGGGGCGGCGCCCACTCCGGCGATCTTGCCGTCGACGATGAACAGGTCATGCCGGGCGTCGATCTTGTTGGCCGGGTCGATCAGCCGGCCGTTCTGGATATGGATGTTCATTCTCTGGAACCTGTCTCTGCTCAGTGGCTGCCCAACATGCTCATCACGGCCATGCGTACCGCGATGCCGAAGGTGACCTGGGGCAGGATCACGGCCTGCCCGCCATCGGCCACCGCGGAGTCGATCTCGACGCCGCGGTTCATGGGGCCGGGGTGCATCACGATGGCATCGGGCTTGGCCAGGGCCAGCTTCTCGGCGGTGAGGCCCCAGACCTTGAAGAACTCCTGTGGGCTGGGCAGCAGGGCGCCGTTCATGCGTTCGTTCTGCAGGCGCAGCATCATCACCACGTCCACCCCCCTGAGGCCTTCTTCCATGCTGTGGAAGACGCGCACGCCCATCTTCTCGACATCGGTGGGGAGCAGGGTCTTGGGGCCGATGACGCGGACTTCGGGCACGCCGAGGGTGGTCAGCGCGGCGATCTGCGAGCGGGCGACCCGGGAGTGCAGCACGTCACCGACGATGGCCACGGTGAGGTTGTGGAATTCCTTCTTGTAGTGCCGGATGGTGTACATATCCAGCAGGCCCTGGGTGGGGTGGGCATGCCGCCCGTCGCCGGCGTTGACCACGTGGATGTGGTCGCGCCCGGTGTTCTCCAGGTGTTGGGCGATCAGGTAGGGCGCGCCGCTGGACTCGTGGCGCACCACGAACATGTCGGCGTGCATGGCGCACAGGTTGTCCACCGTGTCGAGCAGGGTCTCGCCCTTCTTGGTGGACGAGGTGGCCACGTTGAGGTTGATCACGTCGGCGGACAGGCGCTTGGCGGCGATCTCGAAGGTGGTGCGGGTGCGCGTGCTGTTCTCGAAGAACAGGTTGAAGACGCTCTTGCCGCGCAGCAGGGGCAGCTTCTTGACCTCCCGCTCGGCCACTTCGGTGAAGGGCGCGGCGGTGTCGAGGATCTGGGTGATGATGGCGCGGGGCAGGCCGTCGAGGGTCAGCAGGTGCTGCAGTTCGCCGTGCTTGTTGAGTTGGGGATTACGCATGGATCAGCCTCAGGGTGAGGGCGCCGGAGTCGTCGCGCTCAAGTTGGAGGTTTTGCCCGGCGGGCAGGGGAGCCGGCAGGGTCAGGGCACAGAAGCTCGCCGCGATGGGCAGCTCGCGACCGCCGCGGTCGACTAGCACCGCCAGGTCCACCCGGGCGGGACGGCCGTAGTCGAACAGTTCGTTGAGGGCGGCGCGGGTGGTGCGGCCGGTGTAGAGCACGTCGTCGACGATAACGATGTGGCTGCTTTCGACGTCGAAGGGGATGCGCGAGCCCCGGGGCTGGGGATGCAGGCCTTTGGCCGAGTAGTCGTCGCGGTAGAAGCTCACGTCGATGCTGCCCAGCGGCTGGGACAGACCGAGCAGGGCGTGAAGGCGCTCGGCCAGCCACACGCCGCCTGTGTGGATGCCCACCAGGCAGGTGTCGGGGGTGACGCGGGGGCGCATGGACTCGGCCAGCGCGGCGATGAGCTGATCGGCTTCAGGAAGCTGCATGTCGGGCACTTTCAAAGTACTGGAGCAGGATGATCTGGGCGGCCGCGGAATCCAGCCGGGGCTTTTGCTTGCGCCAGCCGTGGTGCCCGGCCTCGGCGAGGCGCTCCTCGGCCTCGGCGGAGGACAGGCGCTCGTCCACCAGGGCCACCGGCAGGCCGTAGCGGCCGTGGAGCTGGTTGGCGAAGCGCCGGCAGCGGACCGTCATGGCGTGTTCGGTGCCGTCGAGGTGAACCGGCAGCCCGACCACCAGGGAGGCGGGTCTCCATTCGGCCAGCAGCTTTTCGATGGCCGCGAAGCGGGCCGCATTGGCCTCGTCGGAGATCACCGCCAGGGGGTGGGCATGGCCGGTTTCCGTTTCACCCACGGCCACGCCGATGCGCGCCAGGCCGAAGTCGAAGCCAATGACGGTTCCCACTCAGGCGTGTCCGGCGACGTCCGAAAGCTTGGCGAAATCCACGCCGAGGAGCTGCATGGCCGCGGCGAGGCGTTCCTCGGGGGGAAGGTCGAAGACGATGGTCAGGTCGGCGGGCACGGTGAGCCAGGCGTTCTGGGCCAGTTCGTGCTCGAGCTGGCCGGACGACCAGCCGGCGTAGCCGAGGGCCACCAGGACCTCGGCGGGTTTCCCGTCGGCGGCGAGGGACTGCAGCACGTCGCGCGAGCTGGTCAGGCCGATGTCATCGCTGACCGTCAGGGTGGAATGCCACTTGCCCGCCGGGCGGTGCAGCACGAAGCCCCGGTCGGACTGCACCGGGCCGCCGAAATACACCGGCAGATCGGCAAAGTCTGGTTGCTCGAAGGGGATGTCGATGCGCTCGAACAGCGTCGCCAGCCGCATGTCGGTGGGACGGTTCACGATGACCCCCATGGCGCCGTTCTCGTTGTGCTCGGCGATGTAGGTAAGGGTGCGCGAAAAATTCGGATCGGCCATGGCAGGCATGGCAATCAGAAAGTGGTCGGTCAGATTGATGGTCGTCGTAGTCACGGGCGTTATTTTAAGCCGAGGTGCGCGATTGTAGTGGCAACTTTTGGGGCATGCTTGCGTCCCTTCAGTCCATTGCCCGTGCCATTGGTTCCATGTCTGCCGCTCTTGTCTGGTTTCGTCGCGATCTGCGCGACTTCGATCATGCAGCGCTCCACCACGCCCTCAAGTCCCATGAGCGGGTGTATTGCGCCTTTGTCTTCGATACGGAGATCCTCGATGTGCTGCCGCGCCGTGCCGATCGGCGGGTGGAGTTCATCCATGGCAGCGTCGCCGAACTGGACGCAGCCCTGCGGGCCCGGGGCGGCGGCCTCATTGTGCGCCACGCCGCGGCGCGGGATTGCATCCCGGCGCTGGCGGCCTCGCTGGGCGTCGATGCGGTCTTTGCCAACCGGGATTACGAGCCCGCCGCCCTGGCCCGCGACGCGGAGGTGGCCGACAGGCTGCGGGTGCTGGGCTGCGCCTTCCGGGATTTCAAGGACCAGGTGATCTTCGAGAAGAGCGAGGTGCTGACCCAGGGCGGCTCGCCCTTCTCGGTGTTCACGCCCTACAAGCGGGCCTGGCTCAAGACCCTCACCGACTTTCATCTCAAGGCCTACCCGATCGACAAATACGCCGGGCATCTGGCGCTCCCGCCGGCCGGCGAGGTCCTGCCATCCCTGGAGAGCCTGGGCTTCGAGCCGACCAACCTGGCCGAGCTAGGCATCGAGCCCGGCATGGCGGCGGGGCGGCGCCTGTTTGAGGCTTTTCTGAAGCGCATGGGGCGTTATAAGGCTCGCCGGGATTTCCCGGCGGTGAAGGGCGTGTCCTATCTCTCCGTGCATCTGCGCTTCGGCACCGTGTCGATCCGCGAACTGGCGCGGGCCGCCCAGGAGGCGGGCGGGGAGGGCGCGGAGACCTGGCTGTCCGAGCTGATCTGGCGTGACTTCTACTTCCAGATCCTGTGGCACCACCCCCGCGTGGTGGGCGCCAGCTTCCGTCCCGAGTACGATAAGGTGGCCTGGGAGGCGGCGCCGGCCCTGTTCGAGGCCTGGTGTGAGGGCCGCACGGGCTATCCGGTGATCGACGCGGCGATGCGTCAGATCAACCACAGCGGCTACATGCACAACCGCCTGCGGATGATCGTGGCCTCCTTCCTGACCAAGGACCTGGGCATCGACTGGCGCCTCGGCGAGTGTTATTTCGCCGAGCATCTCAACGATTTCGACCTGGCCGCCAACAACGGCGGCTGGCAGTGGGCGGCGTCCACCGGCTGTGATGCCCAGCCTTACTTCCGCATCTTCAACCCGGTGACCCAGTCGGAGCGCTTCGATCCCGACGGAGCCTTCATCCGCCGCTACCTGCCGGAGCTGGCAAAGGTGCCGGACAAGTACATCCATGCCCCGTGGACCCTGCCGCCCATCGACCAGAAGCTGGCCGGCTGCCAGATCGGTAGCGACTACCCGGCGCCCATCGTGGACCACGCCCGAGCCCGCGAGCGCACCCTGGCCCGCTTTGCAGTGGTGAAGGGAGCCGACAGCGCGGCGGCGGACGAGGGCGACGCCTAGCGCCAGGCGGTGGCGATCAGGACTTCTCCCTCGACCTCGCAGGCCATGCCGTCCCCGCTTCCATCCACCACGCGGTGAGGTGCGAGTTCGGCGGCGACTTCGCTGCGCAGCAAGGCCTGGGTGGCGTCCGGGAGGCGTGCCAGCGCTTCGGCGGCGCCGCCGGCCAGGTCGAGAAAGGCCTGCCAGTAGGCGTCGGCATTGGCAAAGCGGCAGCGCAGGGTGTGGGCTTCGATACGGATCGAGCCGAAGCCGGCGTCCCGCAGCAGGGCCTCCAGCACGGCCGGCTCGCCGAGGCGGAAGACCGACGGCCGCGCCACCCGCGGGGCTGGCAGCAGGCGGGCGATACAGTCCTGGGCGCGGCTGATCAGCGGCACGGACTCGCGATGCCCCCACACCGACAGGGCAATCCGGCCGCCCGGGCGGATGACCCGGCGCAGTTCGGCCAGGGCCCGGGCCGGCTCGGGAAAGATGAACAGCCCCAGGCCGACCAGGACGGTGTCGAAGGATCTGTCGGCAAAGGCCAGGTGCTCGGCGTCGCAGGCTGCGGCAAGCAGGGCCGGCAGGCCTTCCGCGCTGGCACGCTGGCAGCCTTCGGCGAGCATGCCCTCGGCAATGTCGCTGGCCACCACCCGGCCACCGGGCTGAACCTGGCGCAGGGCATCGCGGGCCAGCAGGCCGGGGCCGGCAGCGAGGTCCAGCACGTGCTCGCCGGCTTGCAGGGCGGCGGCGTCGAGCAGGGCCGCCTGCAGGCTGGCGCGCAGTGGTGCGCCGTCGGCGTAGCGGGTGGCGATGCGGTTGAAGCCGCTGCGCTCCAGGGCCTTGAAACGGCGCGCGTCGAAGCCTTCGGGGAGTGTCGTCATGGGGTCGGCAGCAGTCCTGCAAAATGGATAATC
This sequence comes from Zoogloea dura, assembly GCF_012927165.1. Classification (GTDB taxonomy): domain Bacteria; phylum Pseudomonadota; class Gammaproteobacteria; order Burkholderiales; family Rhodocyclaceae; genus Zoogloea; species Zoogloea dura. The sequence goes on along the minus strand of NZ_JABBGA010000004.1, from coordinate 284,008 downwards.
TCGTCCAGCCAGGCATCCCAGCGGGTGAAGCTGTGGTCGCCGCCTTCCAGCACGGTCTGGCGGCTGCCGGCGTAGCGGGCCACCGCGTGGCGGTAGTCCAGCACTTCGTCGCCGGTCTCCGCCAGCAGCCAGTAGTTCTCCGGCTGTGCCAGCTGCGCGACCTCCAGACTGCGCAGCTCGGCGATGTGGGCTTCGGTCAGTTCGAAGGGCTCGCCGGTGTACATGTGGGTCTGGACGCCCACGTAGGCCGACAGGGAAAGGGGCGCCAGCACCGCTGGGTTGACCAGCACGGCACGGCAGCCGTGCTGGTTGGCCAAGTAGGTGGCGTAGTAGCCGCCCAAGGAGCTGCCCACCAGGGTGGGGGCCGTGCTGCAGCGGGCGATCTGCGCTTCGGCCAGGGCGATGGCGGCGCACGGCGAGACCGGCAGTTGGTCGCACCACAGCTGATCGGCCAGCCCCAGTGCGGCCATCCGGGCGCCGAGGCTGCGGGCCTTCCAGGACTGGGGGCCGGAGCGGAAGCCGTGGAGGTAGATGATCATCGGGTCTCGAAGCGGTCGTCGGGCCGCAGGCGCTGCGGCAGGGTGGTGTGGAGCCAGTCGAGGCTGGGGCGGTGGTCTGCCAGGTGGGCCAGCCAGAAGGCGGTGGAGGCGGCCAGCAGATTGGCGCTGAAGGGCGGGGGATTGCGCCGCAGGCGGAACACCGAGCCCTCTGCGTCGCTGGCCTGGCCGGCAAAATCCAGGTGGGTGCCGCCGTCGAAGACCAGCAGGTATTTGTGCCCCGGCGCCATGTGGCGGAAGGGCAACTGGCGGTTCTCGGTGGTGATGTCGGACAGGCCCATGCCGTCGTCCCGCGTGCCGGTCAGGCTCATGAAGGGCAGCTGGATGGTGCCGAAGCGCTGCGCCAGCCCCGGCGCCTGCTCGGGCTCGCGGGCCGACGGGCTGAGGGCCAGCGCCGCCCGGACCCGTTGGTCGACTGGCCGGGCCGGATGCTTCGGGCGCTGCTCGCCGGCCAGCAGCTGGGTGGTCACCGCCCCGAAGGAGTGGCCGCACAGGCCGATGCCCGGCGCGCTTGCCAGGCTGGCGGGCAAGTCCGGATGCGTACCGATGGCGGCCAGCACGAAGCACAGGTCGTCGAGCCGGAGGGCCAGGTGTTGCGGGCTCATCGCCGCCCGGAAGGCCTGCCGCAGCGCCAGCGGCGAGCGGCCCTCGCCGAGCAGGCTGAGGTCGCTGCCCGGGTGTTGCACGGCAATGGCGGCGATGCCGTGGCTGGCCCAGTGGCTCAGCCAGGCCTGCCCGCCGTCACGCGAACCGCCGAGGCCGTGGGAGAACAGCACCAGGCCATTGAGGCGGGGGGCGTCGGGCAGGTAGATGCGCAGGGGCAGGCTCCGCCGGCGTGCCTCGTCTTGGATTTCGATCAAGCTGCCCGCGACGCCCCACGGCCCGGCAAGGCCCGGGTCGGTGCGGTCGGGGGCGTTGCTCAGTGGGCGGTCCATTCCACCAGGCCGAAGTGCCAGGTGGCGAGCACCACGATGCCGAAGGCGATGCGGTACCACGCGAAGGGCACGAAGTCGTGGTTGGAGATGTAACGCAGCAGCCAGCGCACGCACAGGAAGGCCGAGGCAAAGGCGGCGATGAAGCCCACCACCCACATGCCCAGGTCGTCGGCGCTGAGCAGCGCCCGCTCCTTGTAGAGCTGGTAGACCGTTGCGACCCCCAAGGTCGGGATGGCCAGGAAGAAGGAGAATTCGGTGGCGGCGTGGCGCGAGAAGCCGAACAGCATGCCGCCGATGATGGTGGAGCCCGAGCGGGAGGTGCCCGGAATCAGTGCGCAGGCCTGGGCGATGCCCATCTTGACGGCGTCGAGGGGGGTCATTTCGTCGACACTGTGAATCCTGACCGTGTGGGTGCGGCGTTCGGCCCACAGAATGACGAAGGCGCCGAGGATGAAGGCGGTGGCCACCGGCAGGGGGGCGAACAGCGAGGCCTTGATGGCCTTGCCGAAGGCCAGCCCGAGGACGGCCAGAGGCAGGAAGGCGATGAAAAGGTTGAGGACCAGGCGGTTGGCTTCCCGCTGGCGGCCGAGCCCGGAGAAGGTTTTCATGATGCGTTCCCGGTATTCCCAGACCACTGCCAGAATGGCGCCGGACTGGATCACGATCTCGAACAGCTTGCCCCGGTCATCATTGAAGTTGAGCAGGTCGCCGGCCAGGATGAGGTGGCCGGTGCTGGAGATGGGCAGAAACTCGGTGAGGCCTTCGACCACGCCGAGGATCAGCGCCTTGATGAGCAAGGTGATGTCCATGAAGTTGTTTGTGTGCAGTGCAAAAAGAAGCCGGCATTATAGCGACAGTGCATGAGCCCTTTTGTGTCGAAGCTGCGGCTAAGCAGCATTCTGATACTCAAGCCGGGTATTCCTGCGCCGTTACTGCCTTGTCAATCAGATCACCAGGCCACGTGGCCTCACCCGGATGCTGAAGAAGATTCCCGTGTCCCGGCTCAAGCCGGGCATGTTCATTCAAGAAATGTGCGGCGACTGGATGTCCCACCCGTTCTGGCGGGCCCAGTTCAAGCTGAAGGACGAGGGGGATCTGCGCCGCATCGTCGATTCCGGCATCCAGCACGTGTACATCGATACCGACAAGGGCATCGATGACCGTGACGCGGTGGCGGCCGACGAGGTGAAGCAGGCGGTCGAGCAGGAGATCATCGCCGCCCTGGCCGCACCCGAGACCCCGCATGTCCGCGCCACCGTGCACGAGGAGCTGGCGCGTGCCCGCAAGGTGCATGAGCAGGCCCACAAGGTGGTGCGCACCATGATGAGCGACGTGCGCTTGGGCAAGGCGGTGTCCCTCGAGGATGCCGAGCCGGTGGTCGAGGCCATCACGGGCTCGGTGTTGCGCAACAGCGGGGCGCTGCTGGGCCTGATCGGCATCAAGAACAAGGACGACTACACCTTCCTGCATTCGGTCAGCGTGTGCACCCTGATGATCGCCTTCGGCCGCTCCCTGGGGCTCGAAGGTGATGAGTTGCGTCAGGGTGGTATTGGTGGGCTGCTCCACGATATCGGCAAGATGAAGGTGCCGGACGAGGTGCTCAACAAGCCGGGGCGGCTGACCGATGCGGAGTTCGACCTGATCCGCCAGCACCCCGGCGATGGTCACGCCGTGCTGGTGAATACACCGGGGATCGGCCCCATTCCCCTCGACATCACCCGTCACCACCACGAGCGGCTTGACGGCAAGGGCTACCCCGACCGCCTGGCGGGCGACCAGATCTCGACCATGGCGCGGATGGCGGCGATCGTCGATGTGTACGACGCGATCACCGCCGATCGCTGCTACCACAAGGGCATGCCGGCCGCCGAGGCGCTGCGCAAGATGTGGGAGTGGAGCGCCGATCACTTCGACCAGAAGCTGCTGCAGGCCTTCATGCGCTGCGTCGGCATCTACCCGGTGGGCAGCCTGGTGCGGCTGGAGTCGGGGCGGCTGGGGGTGGTGGTGGAGCAGAACGACGGCAGCCTGCTCACGCCCAAGCTGCGGGTCTTCTTCAGCACCCGCTCCAACGGCTACATCAAGCCGGAGATGCTCGATCTGGGACGCAAGCTGGGCAGCGGCGGCGGGGACCGCATTGTTTCGGCGGAGGCGCCGGACAAATGGGGCGTCGATCCCCAGCGCTTCCTGTTCCCGGCCTGATCTCCGGCCTGCTCCTTACTGCCTGGCGCGCAGGCGCGCGTCCAGGGTGTCGATCACAGGGCTCCAGTCCGCGTCCTCCGCAATCTCGGTTTTCAGGAAGGCCGCCTGGGCGGCGCTCCAGAAGGGCGCATCGAACAGCTGGATGTCGTGGGGCAGGGAATGGCTGACGATGAAGGCATCGATGGCCAGCGCATCGTCGGGCAGCCCGAGTTGGGCGAAAAGATTGGCAATGCTGTGGGTCTGGGATTCCATGGCGTGCTCCGTGGGTTGAGGGATGGCTGTTGTTGGTCTGCCGCGGGCAGGATTGGTTTCCCGGACATCCCCGCCTTGCATCCAGAATAGATCCGGCATGGCCGCCGGCCAGGATTTCCTTTATATTAGTGTTTTCTAATTTAAAGGTGTCGCCATGTTTCGTGCCGCTTTCACATTGACCCTCTGTCTGTCGGGCGTCGCCCTGGCCCATGATCTCGAGGCCCTCAAGCTCGACACGCGCAAGAACGCCTTGCCGGTGCTGCCGAAGGTGGTTGCCATGATGCAGGAGACAGTTGCCGGCAAGGGGGCTGTGGCGGCCATCCCGGTGTGCAAGGACGCCGCGCCGCAGTTGCTCAAGGAGCAGTCGGTCAAGACCGGCTGGGCGATGAGCCGGGTGAGCCTGAAGACCCGCAACCAGGCCACCGGTACGCCGGACCTTTGGGAGGCCCGCCAACTCGCCGACTTCAACATCCGCGCCGCCAATGGCGAAAAAGTGGAGACGCTTGAAGTCGGCGAGGTGTTCACCGAGAACGGCAAGCCGGTGTTCCGCTACATGCGGGCGATCCCGGTGGGGGACGTGTGCCTCAAGTGCCACGGCCCGGTGGAGTCGATCGAGCCGGCCCTCAAGCAGGTGCTGGAGGGCACCTACCCCGGAGACAGGGCTTTTGGCTACGCCAAGGGGCAGATCCGTGGTGCCTTGACGGTCCGCCGCCCGCTCTGAGCAGAGGGCCTAGAAGGTCCAGCCATAGCCTGCGTAGGCCAGCGGCTGGATGCGGGTTTCGACGATCGGACTGTCCGCCTGGGCGTTACCCAGGCGGGTGGCCATCAGGCCGAACAGCAGCGAGCCCCGGTCTCCAACCGGCCAGGCTCCGTTGACTCCGGCCTGCCACTGGACGCCGGCAGAGGCCTGATAGGCCGGGCGGTCCGGGGTCGCCTCGCGTGCCGAAACGCCGAAGTAATAGTCGTTCATGCGGCGATCGTTCCAGGTGACGCCGAGCACGCCGTTGAGACGCAGGCCCGGGCCCCGGATGATGGCCCGCACGAACTGCAACTGGGCACTCTGCCCTTTGCTGGCCGAGCCCGCGTCAAAGCCCCACTGGGCATTGACGGTGCCGTAGTCCGTCTGCCACCGCAGCGCCGGGCCGATATCCACCGAGAAGTCGCGGTCGTCCATGCCGCGGGTACGTCGTCCATCCCCGGCTTTCCAGCCGAATCGGGCGTCGGCGGCGAGTCCGAGGCGCACCCGGCGATCGTCCGAATCGATAAGCCAGACTCCGGCGCGCAGGGCATTGATGTAGAAGCGCTCGGCATAGCTGGCTTGAATGACCGGTAGCACCATGGCTCTCAGTTCATCGGAGCCGGAGGTGGCGGGTAGCACCCCGATACCCATACCGTACAGATTGCCGCTGCGTGGGATCGCGGCTTCGGTCTGCAGGTCGATCCGTTCGTTGGCAAAGGCGGAGAGGGCTGGCAGGCAGAGGGCTGCGAGAGAGGCGGCAAAGTGGCGCACGATGGGATCCCGTGGATTGAACAATGACGCTCGGATCGTAAACCTGGAGCGTGGTTCCCGAAGACTGGCTGGATTGTCATGGCGGCAAGGCCGACAGCGTGTCCGGATTCTTGTGGAATAATCCGCCGGCCGGCGCGCGCAGGGCCGGCCAGTCCGTATTTCCTGCAACGGCAGCATGCCATCAACGAGGGAGTCATTTCATGAAGATCAAGCACGTGCTGTTTGGCCTGGCCGCGGCGGGCCTGGCCGCCGGTGCCAGTGCCCAGGCCAAACCGGAAGACCAGATCAAGTTCCGCAAGGCGGGTTACGCGTTCATGTCCTGGAACATGGGCAAGATCAAGCAGCAGGTCATCGACAACCCGGGCAGCTTCAACAAGGACCAGGTTCTCGCCGCAGCCAACGTGATCGCCGCCACTGCGAACTCGGGCATGGGGGCTCTCTACGGACCGGGCACCGACAAGGATGTCGGCGGCCAGAAGACCCGCGTCAAACCGGAGTTCTTCCAGCAGCCCGACGAGGTCAGGAAGCTGGCGCTGGCCTTCATCAAGGAAGCCAACGAGCTGCAGAAGGTGGCCGCGACCGGCGATGCCGCCGCCATCAAGACCCAGTTCGGCAAGACCGGGGAGTCCTGCAAAGCCTGTCACGACAAGTTCCGCAAGGACGAGTGAGGCGCAGGCCTCCACGGCGGGAATGGCAGCAGGGGCGGCTGTGCCAGTCTGGGTGCAAGGGAAGGGTTGCACACGTATCATGCGGTGCACAATCCATTTGTCACGAGGTGATGCTTGAAAAACCTGACCATCCTGATCCTGCTGGCCGGCTTTGCCGGTGGCGCAAAAGCCTGCGGTGCCCATCATGACGACTGGGCCGGCAGCGACAAGGCCGCCCATTTCGGCGTGTCCCTGGCCCTGGGCGTGGGGGCTTCGCGGCTCTCCGACGATACCTTGACGTCGGTCGGCCTGGCCCTGGTGCCGGGCCTTGCCAAGGAGCTCTACGATTCGCAGCAGGACTGCAACCGCTTCTCCTGGAAGGACATGGCCTGGAACGCGGCCGGCGCCTATATCGGTGTGCGGGCGGGCAACTGGATCCTTGGGCCGACCAGCGCCAGCTACCGCATTTCCTTCTGAGCGCTGCCCGGCATCCGGCCGGGTGCCGGATGGTCGAGGCGGACCCGCTGCAGGGTGGCCTGGAGTATCCGCGCGTCGTTGCTGGCGCGGTGCCGGTGGAGGCCGAGGTCGGCCTGGATGCGGGTCCTGGTGCTGTTCCAGTGGTCGGCCTGGGCTTCGTTCAGCAGACAGCGGATGTCGTCCAGGCGAAAGGCCTGGACCCGTCCGGTGGCTTCGAAGAGGCGGCTCAGCCAGGTGAGGTCGTGGTACCAGGCGTCGCAATAGACGGTCTGGCCGGCGAGCAGATCATTGACCTCGTCGGCCACGTCTTCCGGGGGCCGCCCGTGTTTCACAAGTGTGTTGCGGCTGACCCGATGCACCTGCTCGGCGCTGTCGTCCCAGTGCGTCCACTGCGCGAGGGGGCGTACCAGCGAGCAGTAGGTCCGGCCATCGGGCAGGGCCACGCCGACCTCGATCGGGTAGCTGGCGGTGCCGAAGCCGGATGCCTCGACGTCGATGATGGGGGGCAGAGTCGGCGGCACGTTGAATGCTGATGAAATGGGCGGCCCCATTCTAACCGTCTCTAACCGCCGCCAAGCGTCGAATGGCGCCAGCCCCTGCCTCAGTGGTGATCGTGGTCGTCCTGATCCGTGTCGCGCACGTCCAGGGGCCACAGGCGATGGGCGTCCAGCAGCAGGCTGTAGCGGGCCTCGCTGGCCTCGAGCCGGGCCAGCTGGGCGGACAGGTGCGCCTCGTGGGCCAGGCGCCGGGCATTGAGCGTGTCGCTGAGGCTGCCCTCGCCGAGCTGCCAGGCCTTTTCGGTCAGGTCGGCGCTGCGCCCCAGGGCTTCGGCGGCGTCGAGCTGGCGCAGCCAGCCGGCACGGCTGGAAAGGGCCCGGCGATGCAGGGCGGCCGCTTCGCTCTCGACCCGGCGCAGCACCGCGGCCTCGCGATGGGCGCTGACGCGTGCTTCCGCGATGGCCGCATCTGCATCGGCGGCGCGGCCGGCACCGGGGAGGGGGATGCTCAGGGTCATGCCGACGAGGCGCTCCTCGCCATCCCGCTCGCGGGCCAGCCGCACGCCCAGGCTGGGATCGGGGATCCGCTCCGCGTCGGCCCGGCTGGCGCCGACCCGGGAGCGGGCGCTTTGGGCCCGGGCGACGCCCAGTTCATGGTTGTGCTCCAGGATGGCCTGGATCCACTCGCTCTCCGTGCCTTCGACGGGCTCGGGAGGGCGCTCCACCACGGCGTCGGGGAGGTTCAGGCCGGGGTACTGGCGGCGCAGGCGCGCGGCCGCGAGCTGGGCGCGTCCGCTGGCCTGGACATACTGGGCATCGGCCTGGGCCAGGGCGGCCTCGGCCTGCAGGCCTTCCAGGCGGGGCGCATCACCGAGCTGGACCCGCCGCGCCACCACCTGGGCCTGGCGGGCCAGCACATCCCGCTGGCGACGCCACTGCTCGGCGCTGCTGAGCTCCCGCAGCCCCTCGAACCAGCTGGCCAGCAGGCCGCGTCCCGCTTCATGAAGGGCGTCGCCGCGGGCGATGCGTGCGCTCGCCACGCCGGCGGCGCCCAGTTGCCGGTCGAGGTCGCCCTTGCCCGGCAGGCGGAAGGCCCGGTCGATGCCCACATCCCATTCGTTGAAGCGCCCGTCGGGGGTATTGCGCACGCGCCGCTGCTGCTCGGTGAGGCGTACGGTCCATTCGTGGCTGCCGGCGGCGAGGCGGCGGGCACGGGCCTCCTCCGCCTCGATGCCGGCGCCAGCGGCGCTGACCATCGGGCTGGCAAGCAGCACCGCCATGGCTTGCGCGGCAGGGGGCAGGTCGCTTGCTTCGATAGCCTCGCCGGGCCGGGCGGAGAACGGCGCCGCCAGCACCAGGAGCGCGATCCAGATGGGCTTCATGCGAGCCTCCCGCTGGCCAGGACCGGCACCATCCAGAAGAAGACCCGGCTGGTGGCGAAGCGGCTGCGCAGGATGTCGAGCAGGCGCTCGGCATCGTCGCGGGGGATCACCAGCTGCACCCGGCAGTGGGCGGCGCTGCCGCGCACGTGCTCGGCGGTGCCGATGAAGGTGACCCGCTGGCCGAGCCCCTCGACCCGGTGGGAGGTGAAGCCCGGGGCGAGTTCGGGGTGCTCCAGCAAGGTTTCGAGCAGGACGTCTTCGACTTCGACGGGCATCACGAGGGTCAGTACGACCCTCGCATCGGTGGTGCTGTTCATGAGGTGGAGGCCTCGGCAGTGACGGGGGCGACGCCGTAGCGTCGGTAAAGGAGGGGCAGCAGCAGCAGGGTCAGGGCGGTGGCGCTGAACAGGCCGCCGATGACCACGATGGCCAGCGGGCGCTGGACCTCGGAGCCGGGGCCGCTGGCAAAGAGCAGGGGCACCAGGCCGAGGGCGGCGATGTTGGCGGTCATCAGCACCGGGCGCAGGCGGCGCCGGGCGCCTTCCACCACCACCTGGCCGATCGGCATGCCGCGGGCCTGGAGCTGGTTGAAGTAGCTCACCATCACGACGCCGTTGAGCACCGCGATGCCCAGCAGGGCGATGAAGCCCACCGAGGCCGGCACCGACAGGTATTCCCCCGACAGGGCCAGCGCGAATACCCCCCCGACCATCGCGAAGGGCACCATGGCGAGCACCAGCAGGGCTTGCCGCACCGAACCGAAGGTGGAGAAGAGCAGCACGAAGATCAGCCCCAGGGCGATCGGCACCACCACGCCGAGGCGGGCCGCCGCACGCTGCTGGTTCTCGAACTGGCCACCCCAGGCCAGGCGGTAGCCGGCGGGCAGGGGCACCTTGGCGGTGACGGCGGCACGGGCCTCTTCGACGAAGCCGACGAGGTCGCGGCCGCGCACGTTGGACTGGATCACCGAGTAGCGCTGGGCGTTTTCCCGGTCGACCTTGACCGGGCCGTCCACCCGCTCGATCTTCGCCACGCTGGCCAGGGGCAGGCTCTGACCATCTGCAGTGGTGATGCGCAGGGCGGCGAAGGCGGCGGGGTCGCGCTGCAGCTCGGCCGGACCGCGGATCAGCAGCGGGACGCGGCGGGTGCTTTCGATCACCGTGCCGGTGATGCGCCCTTCGAGCAGGCTGCGCAAGGCGTTCTGGACATCCTCGACGTTGAGGCCGAAGCGGCCGGCGGCGAGCCGGTCCACCTGGATGCTGAGATATTGGACCCCCTCGTTGCGGATGGTAATGGTGTCTTCGGCGCCTGGTACTGCCTTGACCACGGCCTCGATCTCGCCGGCCAGGCGGTTGAGGGTGGGCAGGTCGGGTCCGTAGAGCTTGATCGCCAGGTCGCCGCGCACGCCGGTGAGCATCTCGGAGACGCGCATGTCAATGGGCTGGGTGAAGGTCAGGGCGATGCCGGGGAACTGGCTCATCACCGCGCGGAGCTGGTCGGTGAGCCAGTCCTTGTCGGGCTGGCGCCATTCTTCGCGGGGCTTGAGGACCAGGAAGGTGTCTGTCTGGTTGAGGCCCATTGGGTCCAGCCCCAGCTCGTCCGAGCCGGAGCGGGCGACGATGGCCTTGACCTCGGGCACCGCCGCCATGATGGCCTTCTGGACCTGAAGGTCGGTGAGGATGGTCTGATCGAGGCTGATGGAGGGCAGCTTCTCCAGCTGCATGATGATGTCGCCCTCGTCCATGGTCGGCATGAAGGCCTTGCCGAGCCCCATGTAGGCTATCGCCGCGGCGACCAGCGAGGCGCCGGCAATGGCCACCATGAGCCGGCCGCGGGCCAGGGCGAAGTCCAGCATCGGTGCGTAGGCTGCCTGCAACTTGCGCACCAGCCAGGGCTCGTGGGCGTCGCCGCGCTTGAGCAGCCACGAGGCGAGCACTGGCACCACGGTGAGGGACAGCAGCAGCGAGGCGCCGAGCGCGAAGACGATGGTCAGCGCCACCGGGCTGAACAGCTTGCCTTCCAGGCCCTCCAGGGTCAGCAGCGGCAGGAACACGATGATGATGATCAGAATGCCTGAGGCGACCGGCGAGGCGACCTCGCGGGTGGCCCGGAAAACCAGGTGGAGCAGCGGCTGGCGGGTGGCTGCGCCGCCAGCGGTGAGCTCGGTTTCGACGTTCTCGACCACCACCACGGCGGCATCCACCAGCATGCCGATGGCGATCGCCAGGCCACCCAGGCTCATCAGGTTGGCCGACAGCCCCACCTGGCGCATGGCGACAAAGGTGGCCAGGGCGGCGAGCGGCAGCATCAGGGCGACGACCAATGCGGCGCGCAGGTTGCCGAGGAAGGCGAGCAGGAGCACCAGCACCAGCACGATGGCCTCGACCAGAGCCTTGGATACCGTATGGATGGCCCGGCCCACCAGTTCGCTGCGGTCGTAGAAGGCTTCGATGTGCACGCCGGGCGGCAGGACCGGGGCCAGCTCGGCCAGGCGTGCCTTGACCCCTTCCACCACCTTGCCGGCATTGGCGCCGCGCAGGCCGAGGACCAGGCCTTCGACGGCCTCGGCCTGGCCGCTGCGGGTGACTGCGCCGTAGCGGGTGAGGGCGCCGATGCGTACGTCGGCAACATCGCCGACCCGCACGATGGCGCCGGCGTGGCTGCGTAGCACGATGGCGCGCACGTCGTCGAGATTGCGGATGGCCCCTTCGGCGCGGACCAGCAGGGTCTCCTCGCCCTCGTTGAGGCGGCCGGCGCCGTCGTTGCGGTTGTTGGCCTCCAGGGCGCTCTGCAGCTGGGCCAGGCTCAGGCCGCGGGCGGCCAGGGCGGCCGGGTCGGGCGCCACTTCAAAGCTGCGCACCTCGCCGCCCAGGCTGTTGACGTCGGCCACCCCTGGCACGGTGCGCAGTGCCGGGCGGAGGGTCCAGTCGAGCAGGGTGCGCTTCTCTTCGAGGGAGAGCGGCCCCTCGATGGTGAACATGAACATCTCGCCGAGCGGCGTGGTGATGGGCGCCAGGCCGCCGCTGGCGCCCGGCGGCAGGTTGCCGAGCACGCCGGACAGGCGCTCGCCGACCTGCTGGCGGGCCCAGTAGATGTCGGTGCCATCCTCGAAGTCGAGGGTCACGTCGGCCAGCGCGTACTTGGAGGTGGAGCGCAGGACGCGCTGGTGCGGGATGCCCAGCATTTCCTGCTCGATGGGCACGGTGATGCGCGCTTCGACCTCTTCCGGGGTCATGCCCGGGGCCTTGATGATCAGCTTGACCTGGGTGGTGGACACGTCGGGGAAGGCGTCGACGGGCAGTCCGTTCCAGGCCACCACGCCGGCTCCGACGAGCAGCAGGGTGGCCACCAGGACGAGCAGGCGCTGGGTGAGGGAGAACTCGATCAGACGGGACAGCATGGCCTCATTCTTTCCCGATGCCGAGCCAGTTGGCCTTGAGGGCGGCGACGCCGCTGGTCACGACCTGCGCCTCGGCGGGCAGGCCGGAGACCAGCGCGGCGTCACCGACGCGGCCGCCGACGGTGACGGGCAGCGCCCGATAACCGGTGGCATCCCCTTCCCGGGCCGTCACAAAGATCCATGACTTGTCCCGGTGGTGCAGCACGGCGGATGCCGGTACCTGGCTGTCGGTGGTGCTCCGGGGGCCTTCGGGCAGGACCAGGTCGGCTGCGGTGGCCTGGCCGGGGCGCAGGCTGTCGGCGCCGCGGTTGATGGTGCCGCGCACGCGGACGCTCTGGCTGGCCGGATCGACGGCCCGCCCTACGGCGATCACTTCACCGGCGGCGCCGGTGGACGGGATGCGGATCGGCGCACCGACCCGGACCCGTGCGGCGATGGCCAGCGGCACCTGGATGTCCACGACCAGGGGGTCGAGGCGGGCGATGCGATAGAGCGGGGCGGCCTGCTCGACCCGCTGGCCGACCGTGACCTGCTGTTCGAGCACCGTGCCGGCGATGGGGGCGGTGAGGCTAAGGGTATGGCCGCCGCTGTGCTGGGCCAGGCTCGACTCCTGGCGCCTCTCTGTGGCCTGGGCGACGGCCTGGGTGGCGTTGGCGCGGCTGGCTTGCAGGCGCGACTCGGCGATCAGGCCTTCGCGGAAGAGCTGTTCATCCCGCTGCAGGGTCTGCCTGGCCAGGGCGGCCTGGGCGTCGGCCTGGATGCGGTCGCGCTGCAGTTCGAGGGCTTGCGGACTGGCCAGGCGGGCCAGCACCTGGCCTTTCCTGACCACCATGCCGGGCGAGGTCTCGAGGCTTTCGACGATGCCGGCGAGGGGCGCGGCGATGACCCGCTGCTGCCCGTTGGGGATCTCGATGCTGGCCGGCAGTCCGGCTGCCAGGGCCTGCCCGGGGGGCTTGGCGGACTGCACGACAATGCCCAGGGCCTTGCTCTGGGCCGCCGTGACCGGAACGAATTCGCCAGCCTGGACGACGGGGCTGCCCAGCAGCGCTGCCAGGCTTATCAGCAGGGGAAGGGGAGAAGTGCCTTGCATCATCATTCGGGAGGCGGGCGAGAGGGATAATCCAGTCTGTGTCTGCCAGCTTAAGACAACATTAAGCCGGGGCGGGCATGATTGAGAGATGGCTCCGTGACGCTGGCGGGCAACTGGATACCGGGTGGATGGGATGAGGATATTGCTGGTCGAAGACGACAGGCTGCTGGGTGATGGTATCCAGGCCGGGCTGGCGGGAATGGGTTTTGCTGTGGACTGGGTACGGGATGGCGAGGCGGCGCTGGCGGCATTGACCGCCGAGAGCTTCACCGCGCTGGTGCTCGACCTCGGCCTGCCGCGACGTGACGGGATGGGTGTGCTTTCCGCCCTGAGGGCGGGCGGCAAGGACTTGCCGGTGCTGGTCCTCACCGCCCGCGACGGGGTGGCGGACAAGGTCGGGGCGCTGGATTGTGGTGCCGACGACTACGTGGTCAAGCCCTTCGATCTGGATGAGCTGGCGGCCCGCCTGCGGGCCCTGATCCGCCGCGCCAGCGGGCGGGCCGAGGCGTGCCTGCGCCATGGTGACATCGTCCTCGATCCGGCCGGTCGTACGGTGACCCGCGGCGGCCAGCCGGTGGCGCTCACGGGGCGGGAGTTCGATCTGCTCCACATGCTGCTGGCCGGGGCTGGCCGCGTCCTGACCCGCCGGATCCTCGAGGAGCGTCTCTATGCCTGGGGTGAGATCGTGGAGAGCAATGCCCTTGAAGTGCATGTTCATCACCTGCGCCGCAAGCTGGGCAGCGAATTGATCCGTACCGTGAGAGGGGTGGGCTATCTGGTCGGCGAGGCGCCCCTCTGATGCCGCGCTTGCCGGTGTACTCGTTGCGGCGGCGTCTGCTGGCCCTGCTGATCGGGGTGGTGGCGGTGCTGTGGGGGCTGTCCGCGGTGGTGGCCTTCCGCACGGCGCACGGCGAGGCGGACGAGCTCTTCGACGCCCAGCTGGAGCAGGTGGCGGAAACCCTGCTGGCCATCGTGGCTACCGGCGACTCACCCCAGGTGGCAGAGGAGATGGTCGAGCATCAGCACGACTACCCGTTGCCGGTGGCCTTCCAGGCCTGGCGGCGGCAGGAGTCCGGCGAGTGGAGCCTGCTCGTGCGCTCTTCCGAGATGCCGGAGGTGCCAGCCACCCGGTCACCGGGTTTCGACGAGCAGGAGGTGGATGGCGTCCTGTGGCGCTTCTACGCGATGGACCATGGCCACAGCCCCTACCGGGTGATCGTCGGGCAGAACCATGACGCGCGTTACCGGCTGGCCGGCGAGATCGCCCTGCACCTGCTGGCCCCCATCCTGATCGGCCTGCCACTCATCGCGCTGGCGATCTGGATCGTCGTCGGGCGGGCGCTGGCCCCGCTCGATGCGGTGGCGCGGGCGGTGGGCGGGCTGGAGCCGGGCTGCCTGCAGCCGGTGCAGGTCAAGGGCCCCTTGCCGGCCGAGATCGCGCCCCTGGTCACCTCGCTGGATGCGCTGGTGACGCGGCTGGCAGAGGCGCTCGACAACGAGAAGCGCTTCACTGCCGATGCGGCCCATGAACTGCGCACCCCGCTGGCGGCCTTGCGGATCCAGGCCCAGGTGGCGAGCCGTAGCGACGACGAGGGCGGGCGGCGCCATGCCTTGTCGCAGGTGCTGTCGGGGGTCGAGCGGATGACTCACCTGGTCGAGCAGTTGCTGACCCTGGCCCGCCTCGATCCGGATGCGGCGCTGGCGGGAGGCATGCGGGCGGACCTGGTGGATGTGGCGGGGCAGGTCTGTTCCGTGCTGGCGAACCACGCCATCAAGCGCGGGCAGAGCCTGTCCCTGGAGGCTCCGGATGCCCTCGAGGTGGCGGGTAATCGCTGGTGGCTGGAGGTTCTGCTGCGCAATCTGGTGGACAATGCCCTGCGCTACACCCCGGACGGCGGCAGGGTGAGGGTCGTCGTGGATCAGGCGACGCACAGCCTGCGGGTGGAGGACGACGGGCCGGGCATTGTGCCGGACATGCAGGAGCAGGTGCTGACGCGCTTTGCCCGTGGGCAGGATCAGGATGCGGAAGGCTGCGGGCTGGGCCTCTCCATCGTCGCGCGTATCGTCAGGATTCTCGGGGCGAGCCTGGACTTCAGGCCAGGGCTTGAACGGGAAGGTGGTGCCGGGCTGGCCGTCACCGTCCGCTTCCCATCTCCGGGGGCAGGGCCGGAGACTTGAACCGCTCCGGCCTGCCGGGGGTTTTCAGGTGCTCAGACCACCGGCGATGTAGCCGGACAGTTGCTCAATGGTGGCCTGCTGCTGCTCCATCACCGACTTGACCGCATCGCCGATGCTGACGATGCCGGTAAGCTGCCCCTTGTCGACCACCGGCAGGTGGCGGATGTGGTTGTTGGTCATGATGGCCATGCAGTCATCGACCGTATGGGCAGGAGAAATCGTCAGGACGTTCTGGGTCATCAGGTCACCCACCTTGGTGTCCTTGGAGGCCAGCCCCTTGAGCACCACCTTGCGAGCGTAGTCCCGCTCGGTGAAGATTCCCACGAGACGCTCCCCTTCGGTGACCAGCACCGCGCTCACATTACGTTCGGCCATGAGCTTGAGGGCCTGCAGCACTGTGGTGTCCGGCGCAACCGAATAGGTGGTGTCGCCTTTTTTCTGAATGATCTGCTGAACCGTTGCTGCCATTATCTACCCTCCTTATTGTTGGCTTCGGCATGCCTCGCGGCCTCGCTCCACGGGCTTCCCGATTCATATAGCTTGGAGCCAAGTCGGCGGGAGCGCAAGGGGCGGAGCGCCTATTTTGGCAATGCTCCCGAGGCGCCGGGCAAATTCCGGCCCGCGTTGCGGGGCGGGCGTTTGCGGCTGGCGGGCGGTCTGGCTGCGGTGAGTTTCGGTAAGGGTCTACGTGAGTGCCCCGGATTGGGCTAACCTTGCGCCCGCATGCTGCTCCGTCATATCCAATCTTCGTCGGGATTCTCGTTCTGGGTGAGGGCTCGCCTCGCCGGACCCGCCTTTCGCAGCCTGCCGCTGCACGTCCTGGTTGCAGCGCTGCTGATCCTGCTGGCCTCTGCCTGCCTGGCCTGTACCCCGTCGAGCGCGGTGCTGGCCGATGACGAGGGGCAACGCCTCCTGAACGGGGCCGACCTGGAGATCTACCGTGATGGCGGTGGCCGGCTGGGCATCGAGGAGGTGTCCGCCGCGGCGTTCCAGGAGCGATTCGCGCCGCTGAAAGCCGATGGCCTGGCGCTTGGCTACACCCGGGACGTGGTGTGGGTCCGCCTGTGCCTGCGACGCGCGCCTCTGGCACCGGTCGAGTGGTGGCTGGAATCCCGTGCCCCCTACCTGGACGACGTCCGCTTCTACGCGCGGCGGCAGGCCGGGACCAGCTGGGAGGAGCTGCGGGCAGGAGATCGCTTCCCGGTCAATGCGCGGGCCATCGTCTATCGCACGGCGGTGTTTCCGCTGGAACTGCCGGACGGCGCGCCGCAGGTGTTCTATGTCCGGATCAAGGCCAGCACGAGCATGTCCACGGCCTTCACGGTCTGGCAGCCGTGGTCCTTCCGTGTGCAGGTCCAGCGCGACCTGCTCGGCATCGGGATGGCCATCGGGCTGGTGCTCACGGTGTCGGCGATGAACCTGGTCAACTGGTTCTGGACCGGCCAGCGGCTTTATCTGGCCTTTGCCGCCTTCATGTTCATGATGGCAGTGGCGGTGGCGGCCGCCAATGGATTGCTGGCCCAGTATTTCTTTCCGGAGAGCGATTGGGTAGCCCATGGCCTGACCCGGGTGCTGCATTGCGTCTTCTATGGTTTCTCGATGCTGCTGGTGCGCAAGCCTTTGCGCCTGGCCGAGCACTTTCCGGCTTTCGACCGGGTCCTGCCTTATCTCGCGGCTGCCATCGTGCTGAGTGCAGCGAGTGTTCCACTGGGCCTCTATGTGCACGTGATGCCGGTGGTGCAGTGGCTGCAGCCCTTCATCGCCGTGGTGGGCGTGATGGCGTGCTACCGCAATCTGCGGGACGGGCACCTGGGGGCGGGCTGGATGCTCGGTGCCTATCTGTGTTTTACCGGCCTGATGCTGGTGCATGTATCGAGGGCCCTCGGCCTGCTGACCTGGAACTCCACCTTCGAGACGGCGGCGCCGGCGCTCATCGCCTACGCGATCTTCCTGCACTTCGGCATCCTGTCGGAGCTGCGGGATGAGCGCCAGGCGCGGGAGGCGGCAGATGGCGAGGCCACCGCCCAGCGCTCCCTGGCTGAGCAGGAGGAGCGCCTGCGCAACGAGCAGTCCCTGTTCTTCGCATTCGTCGCCCATGAACTGCGCAGCCCCCTCGGGGTGTTGCTCACCGGCCTGGGCAACCTGCGCCGCAGCCTGCCCGAGGTGGTGCCGGAGAATGCCGAACGTCTTGCCCGGCTCAATCATGCGGCCCAGCGCATGAGCGGCCTGATCGATCGCCATCTGCGCCTGCAGCGCATCGGTCAGCCCGATTTCGAGCCGGATTTCGCCCTCGAACCGGTCAGCCTGCCGGCCCTGCGGGCGCTGGACGAAATCCGGGCACTGCACGGTGGGCGAGATCTGCGCTTCCAGAAAAGGGGGGCTCCCGAGCAGGACGTGTCGATGGACGCCGAGCTGGTGGTGCTGGCCTTGTCCAACCTGCTCGACAACGCTGCCAAGTACTCGCCGGAGGGAACGCCGATCCGCCTGGAGGTGGAGGCCACCGCCGGCATGGTGATCTATCGGGTGATCAACGCGGGGGAAGGGCTGCCGCCGGATCTGGCCGAGCGTCCGTTCCAGGTGTTCCGCCGCAGCCGCAAGACGGTCAGCGCCAAAGGCGGCTTCGGTATCGGCTTGGCCCTGGCCAGCCACGTGGCGCGTGTCCATGGAGGGGCGCTGGTGGGAGGGCATCGTGACGGGGAGACCTGGTTCACCCTGCGCCTGCCAGCTGGTCCGAAGGGGCTTCCGGAGGTGACTGGCAAGGAGGTGCCGGCATGATCTCGGTGCTTCTGGTAGAGGATGACCGCGACCTGTGTGCCGAGATTTCCGCCTTCCTGTCCGGGGCGGGGTTTTCGGTGTGTGTTGCCGGTACCATCCGGGAGGCGGACGCCCGGCTGGCCCGCCCCTATGACCTGCTGGTCCTCGACATCAACCTGCCGGACGGTGACGGCTTGAGCTTCTGCCGCCAGGCACGGCGCTACATCCGCTCGGGCATCGTGATGTGCACCGGGCGCGGCGAGCGGGAGCTGCGCATCGCCAGCCTGCGGGATGGTGCCGATGCCTACCTGGTCAAGCCGGTGGATCCGGAGGAGCTGGAGGCCACCCTGCTCAGCGTGCATCGCCGCCTGCAGGGCAACCTGGCTCCGCTGGCTTCCGGCATGCTGCCTCAGCCCTGGTACCTGGATGGCGAGCGTCGCCTCCTCACCGCGCCGAATGGCGGCACCTTTCTGCTCAATGTGGGCGAGACCCGTTTTCTCGCCGCGCTTTTCGCTGATCCCGAACGGCACGCCCGCAAGGATGACCTGGTCGTCCTGCTGGCCGGCGACGAGCCTGACTACAGCGCCCACCGTCTCGAGGCCATGGTCAGCCGGCTGCGCTCGAAGGCCCAGTCTCGCTGTGGTCTGCGCCTGCCGGTGGTGTCGGACTACGGGCGTGGCTATACCTTCACCGAGCACGCCCGCCTGCTCTGACTGAAAGCGGTGAGAATCGGTCAGCATTTCTTGTCCGGGGCATACCTGTCTAGCATCCCCCTCCGTTCTGGTGATCCTGTTCCGAGGGGAAGTATTGATGCGACTGGCGCTGCTGATCGGCGAAGTGCAATTGGCCGAGGCCTTGTCCGGGCTGTTGCAGGGGGTGGGGCATGCGATCCATGGTTTTGATCAGGAGCAGAAGCTGCGCCGGGCCCTGAGCCGGGAGAGCTTCGATCTGGTGCTGGCCGATGGTGTCTTGCTCGGCGACGACTGCGCCTCTTTCGTGCAGCGGGTGCGTGCCCTTCCAGGCAGCGATTTGCCGGTGATGCTGATCAACTGCATCGACGATGAGGAGCTGCTGTCGGAAGTGCTGGCAGCGGGGGCCGAGGACTACATCTCCCGTCCCCTGGCGGGCCGTGAGCTGGTGGGGCGCATCGGCGCCGTGTTGCGGCGGCGCCATCCGGATCTGTTCCGCTTGGAGTCCGAACTCGTCTTCGGATCCTACCGTTTCGACCTGCAGACCAGGACGGTATGGTTGCGGGGCGAAGTGATCGATCTGACCGAGAGGGAATTCGACCTGGGGCTCTTCCTGTTCCGCAATATCGGCCGCATGATTTCCCGGGGGCACATCCACGAGATGATCTGGCAGGTGTCCCGGCCGATGGAGTCCCGGACCATCGATACCCACGTCAGCCGCCTGCGGCGCAAGCTGGCGCTGCTGAGGGGCAATGAATTCCATCTGTCCGCAGTCTACGGTACCGGCTATCGCCTGGAGCGTTCGCGTCAGCCCTGGGTGTCGGAGCTGGTCACCATCTCTCTGGATGAGCCGGGCGATTCCACCTCCGGACATCACTCCACGGGTGTGCAGGCCTGCTCGGCCTGAGCCTTGTGGCACGGCCGGGGTGTCGTCAGTAGAGTCAAATTTAGTCAAAACGCTTTACGCTTCAATAATTTGCGTAGGATGTCCGGGGTGGCAATATCCTTTAGGGTAGTCGATGACCCGGACGTGCAGAAATGTGGCCCTGCTGAGCGCGGGGTCGGGGGCGGCACCAGCGCCGCTGATACGCAGGCTTGAACTCGCGGGGCTGCGCGTCCAGGTGTTCATGGACGCTTTCGAGCTGACCAGCGAAGCCCTGGAGGCGGAATTCCAGCTCTTCCTCCTGGACCAGCAAGCCCGGGAGGTGGAGGCGGCCTTCCGGTGGCTGCAGTCCAGGCCCAGCGGTGGAGCGTCCGTCATCCTCTACAACTGTGAGGACAACGAGGCGCGCCTTGCCGAGATGCTGGAGCAGGGCGCTGACGATTACATCACCGTTGCGCGCGGTAGGGAGCTCGTTGCCCGCAGTTGTGCCTTGTTGCGTCGAAGCGAAGGACGAATGGCTGCCCGCAGGGGACTGCTCGAACTGCCGCCCTATCGTTTCGATATGGTGAGCAAGCAGGCCTTCATTGAAGACCGTCGGGTTGTGCTCACCGACAAGGAGTTCGAGCTCAGTGTCTTTTTCTTCCGCAATCCGGGCCGCCTGTTGTCCCGCGAAAAGCTGCTCGAAGTGGTGTGGGGAAGCCGCCTGGTGGCGGTTTCAAGAACGGTGGACACGCATGTGAGCCGGATCCGGCGCAAGCTGGACATCCATCCCGGGCGAGGTTTCCGCCTGAGTGCTTCGTATGGAAGCGGCTATCGCCTGGAGCAGGTGGAGGATTCGTCCGGTACCGCGCTGGCCCACCCTGATCTGCTGCCTCGCAAATTCTCTCGGTCACCGTGAATTAATTGCACGGTCTGCGGGTCCGCCCACCCTAAGCTTGCAGTGCAAGTACCGCTTTGGGAGCGCCGGACCATGAACATGCACTTATTCGCCCTGATTGGCCTTCTGGCCTTGGCTGTCCTCGCCTGGCAGGCCTGGCGGGAGCGTGCAGGCGCCCGCAGCCGGATTCCTGCCGTCTGGGAGGAGAGCCTGCAGCGTATTGCCATGGACCAGCGCAAGGGACACCACCGGGTGGTGAGGGAGTGCATCCTGCAGGCGTGCAGGAGGCTGGAGCTGCATCCCGAGCTTTCGGGCAACGCACCGCATATCCGGGTGAGGTTGGCGGTGATGCTTGGCGAGGATCCGGTCTACCCCGTCGTGCTGAGGTCGATCCGTGCCGCCTCGGCCTCCGAGGAGGGCGTCAGCGAAATGGCCTTGTGCATTGCATTGCGGCAGTTCCTGGTGGAAGACATCCGCACCTGCATGGCGCTGGCCGAGTGCTTCGGCCAGGTCCGGCGCCTGTGCGAGGGCGGAGATTGCCGCGTCGAGGCAAATTTCATCCGCTCCGTCTGAGCCGCCTGCAGGGCCTCAGATTTCCAGATTGTCGATCAGGCGGGTATTGCCCAGGCGCGCGGCGCCCAGTACCACCAGGGCATCGCCATTGGCCGCCGCCTGCAGGTCGGCACGGCGGCGGATCGCAATGTAGTCCGGTTGCCAGCCATGGGCAGCCAGTTCTGCCACGGCTTCCGTCTCGAGGCGCAGGAAATCCCGCTCACCGGCTGCGATCCGGCTGCGGATCCGATCCAGCTGGCGATACAGGCGGGGGGCCTCGGCCCGCTCCGTCGCGCTGAGATACCCATTGCGTGAGGACAGGGCCAGGCCGTCCTCGGCGCGGATGGTCTCGCCGGGGATCACTTCGATGGGCAGTGCCAGCTCGCGCACCATGTTGCGCAACACCATGAGCTGCTGGTAATCCTTCTTGCCGAACAGGGCGACATCGGGCTGGACGATGTTGAACAGCTTCAGCACCACCGTGGCAACCCCGCCGAAATGCCCCGGCCGCACCGCGCCTTCCAGGATGGTGATGTGTGCGGCGTCCGGTTCCACGTGGTAGCGCTGGGGGGTGGGGTACATCTCGCCCTCGTCCGGGGCAAACAGGATGTCCACGCCGGCATCCGTCAGCCGGGCACAGTCGTTTTCGAAAGTGCGCGGGTATTTGTCGAAGTCTTCCTTCGGGCCGAACTGCAGGCGGTTCACAAAGATGCTCGCCACGACCACGTCGGCCTGGCTGCGCGCCTGGCGCATCAGGGCGATATGGCCGTCATGGAGGTTGCCCATGGTCGGCACGAAGGCGACGCGGCCGGCATCGGCCAGGGCGGCCCGCAGGCCGGCGATGGTGGGATGAATCTGCATGGCGGATCTCAGTAGCTGTGCTCGGGGCCGGGGAAGCGGCCTTCCTGGACGTCGGCCACGTAGCGGGCGACGGCTTCGTCGAGGCTGGTGGCGGCTTCCATGAAGTTCTTGGCAAAGCGCGGGCGCTTGCCGGGAAATACGCCGATCAGGTCGTGCAGGACCAGGACCTGGCCGTGGCAGTCGGCGCCTGCGCCGATGCCGATGGTGGCCATGCTGCTCAGGCTGGCGGTGACTTCGGCGGCGAGGCCGGCCGGCACCATTTCCATGACGATCAGGGAGGCGCCGGCCTGCTCCAGGGCCAGGGCGTCGGCCTTCAGGGTGGCGGCGCCGGCATCGCTGCGACCCTGCACCCGGTAGCCGCCGAGCTGGTGCACGGACTGGGGGGTGAGGCCGATGTGGGCGCACACGGGGACGCCCCGTTCGACCAGGAAGCGGACTGTTTCGGCCATCACTGCGCCGCCTTCGAGCTTGACCATCTGGGCGCCGGCGGCCATCAGGCGGGCGGCGTTGCGCATGGCCTGGGCCGGGCTCTCGGCATAGCTGCCGAAGGGCATGTCCGTGACGATGAGCGGGCGGCTGCAGCCCCGGGCGACGCACTCGGTGTGATAGACCATGTGGTCCATGGTCACTGGCAGGGTCGTCTTCTGGCCCTGCAGCACGTTGCCGAGGGAATCGCCGACCAGGATCACGTCCACGCCGTTGCGCTCAAGCAGCGCGGCGAAGCTCGCGTCATAGCCGGTCAGCATGACGATCTTGCGACCTTCGGCGCGCATCTTGCCGAGCTCGAAGAGGGTGATGGGTTTGTTGTTTTCTTGTAGGTAGCTCATTGCTGGTTCTCCTCGCGGCAGGAGTTAACCCCAATCTTGTGCAGGGCACAAGGGGCGTGATGGCCGAGGGGCCGGGCGAAGGGCGGGGGTGGGGTCAGGCGGCGTAGCCGAAGAATTCCCGGTAGCTGCGCATGGCCAGCAGGCGGGAGAAGAGCAGTTCGAAGTCTTCGTCCTTGTCCACCGGATTGAGGGACTCCGCATTGACGATGAACAGCGGTGCGGCGTCGTAGTGATGGAAAAAGGTGGCGTAGCGCTCGGCGACACGCTGCAGGTAGGGCTCGCTGATCTTGCGCTCGGATTCGACCCCGCGCTTGCGCACCCGGTCGATCAGGATGTCGGGCTGGGCCTGCAGGTAGATCACCAGGTCGGGCTTGCGGGCATTCGGCTTGAGGCGCTCGTAGAGCTGGCGGTAGAGCTTGAGTTCGTCGTCGGCGAGGTTGAGTTCGGCGAAGAGTGGATCCTTGTCGATCAGGAAGTCGGAGATGACCCGCTTGTGGGTCTCCTGCTCAAAGCTGGCGAGCTGCTCGCTGCGCTGGAACAGGAAGGCGATCTGGGTCGGCAGGCCCCAGCGTTCCATGTTCTGGTAGAAGCGCCCGAGGAAGGCGTTGTCTGCCGGGTTTTCGAGAAGGGTGTCGGCACCGAGCCGGTCGGCGAGACGCCGGGCCAGGGTGGTCTTGCCGGCTCCGATGGGGCCTTCCACGACGATGTAACGGGCTTTTTCGAGCATGGGGGTCCTTCAGCCCTTCAGGCACGGAAGATGAAGTAAACGGCCCCTAGGATACACAGGGCGGCCCACAGATAGTCAAGCTTGAGGGGCTGCTGCATGTAGAAAATGGCGAAGGGCACGAAGATCGCGAGGGTGATCGCCTCCTGCATGATCTTGAGCTGGGCCAGGTTGAGTTCCTGCGCGCCGATGCGGTTGGCCGGCACCTGCAGCAGGTATTCGAAGAGGGCGATCCCCCAGCTCACCAGGGCTGCGATGTACCACGGGGAGGTACTCAGGTTCTTGAGATGCCCGTACCAGGCAAAGGTCATGAACACGTTCGATGCTGCCAGCAGCAGCGCGGTTTGCATCCAGATCGGCATATCGGTCAGGTCCGGCCGGCCACCATGTCCTGCGCTGCCCCGGGGAGGCGGCGCACACGGTGGGTCTGGCGCGGCTTCATCTCACAGGGCCTCGAAGCGGTGAATGTCCTGACCGGCCACCTGGTCGAGAAAGTCGCGGGCCAGGCCCAGGCCGGGGAGGCGGGTGTCGGGAGCAATCTCGAGCAGCGGCAGCAGTACGAAGGCGCGCTGGTGCATGCGCGGGTGGGGCAGGGTCAGTTCCGCATCGCCCAGCACGCTGTCGCCGTGCAGCAGCAGATCCAGATCGAGGGTGCGCGGTGCGTTGGGGATGCTTCGCACCCGGCCGTGCACGGCTTCGATGGCCAGCAGCTGGCGGAGCAGCTCGAGGGGCGCCAGGGTGGTGTCCACGGCCACCACCGCGTTGATGAAGTCCGGCTGGTTGAGGAGCCCGACCGGCGCGCTGCGGTAGAGGGAGGAGCGCGCCACGACCCGGGTGCCGGGCAGGGCATCGAGGTCGCGGACGGCCGCGCGCAGGTGCTGTACCGGCTCCCCGATATTGGCGCCGAGGGCCACGAAGGCCCTGGCACAGGGGCGTTGCGCGCTCATTCGCCAGCGGCTTCAGCGGCAGGCTTGCGGCGCCGGCGACGTTTCTTGGGGGCGTTGCCGCGATCGGGCAGCAGCATGTTCTCGCGGGCTTCGGGATGGGCGTCGGCAAAGGCTTCCCACCAGTCGGGCAGCTCCATCGGCAGCTCGCCGGACTGGGCGCGCAGTCGGAGGAAGTCCCAGGCGGCGCGGTAACGGACCTGTTCCAGCAGGCGGTACGGGGTCTTGCCGGCGCGCTTCTCGAAGCGCGGCTGCAGCGCCCAGATCTCCTTGATGTCGCCGGCGATTCGGCGGGTGATGGCGAGCTTGCCCGATTGTTGGTCGAGCACCGCATCCATCGCGTCGAAGAGTGCGGGCTGGGAGTGTTCGCCCTTGGCCTTGCGGGCTTCCCAGTCGGCGAGAACCTCGTGCCACAGCAGGGTGGCGAAGAGGAAGCCGGGGGAGATGGGCTTGCCCTGGCGTACGCGTTCGTCGGTGTTCTCGAGGGACAGCCAGACGAAGCGCTCGCCCATCGGCTGTTCGAGGATCACGTCGAGCAGGGGCAGCAGGCCGTGGTGCAGGCCTTCCTCGCGAAGCTGGCGCAGGCACTTGACCGCATGGCCGGACATCAGCAGCTTGAGCATCTCGTCGAAGAGGCGCGCTGGCGGCACGTTTTCGAGGAGTTCGGCCATCTCGCGGATCGGCGCCCGCGCGGCGGGGTCTATGGTGAGGCCCAGCTTGGCGCCCAGGCGGGCGGCGCGCAGCATGCGCACCGGGTCTTCGCGGTAGCGCACGCGAGGGTCGCCGATCATGCGCAGGGTGCGTTGCTGCAGGTCGGCGACGCCGTGGTGGTAGTCAACCACGGTCTCGTCGCTAGGGTCGTAGTACAGGGCATTGACCGTGAAGTCGCGGCGGGTGGCGTCCTCGGCCATGGAGCCGAAGACGTTGTCGCGCAGAACCCGGCCGTGCTCGTCGGTTTCGGTGGATTCCGCATCCTGCATGGCGCGGAAGGTGGAGACCTCGATGGTCTCCTGGCCGCTCATCACGTGCACGATCTTGAAGCGGCGGCCGATGATGCGGGAGCGCCGGAACAGGGCGCGAACCTCTTCGGGCGTGGCACTGGTGGCCACGTCGAAATCCTTGGGCGTCTGACCGACGATGATGTCGCGGACCGCGCCTCCCACCACGTAGGCCTTGTGGCCGGCCTCCTGCAGGGTCGTGCAGACCTTGTTGGCGGCGGGAGATATCTGCTCCCGGCGCACGCCGTGACGGCCGACCGGAATGACTGCAGGTTCGAGAACTCGGTTGGCGGGTGCGGCGCGGCGGAATACCCGGCGCAGCAGTTTGCGGATCATTGGTTGGCTTGGGTTTGGTTTTTGGGTCAAGGGCGCGATGATAACCCATCGCAGGCCGCCGTTTGATTTCATGCCGTGCCCGGATGGTTTTCGCGGAGGGGCAGGATCGGCGACAATATCCCTTTGTCCTCGTTGCGCCCGCCCATGCCCCGTTTCGCCGCCAACCTGTCTTTCCTGTTCCTCGATCGACCGTTCCTGGAGCGCTTTGCCGCCGCCGCAGCTTGCGGGTTCAAGGCGGTGGAGTTCCACTTTCCCTATGAATTCCCGCCCGACGAGGTGGCTGCCGCGGCCCGCGAGGCGGGTGTGGCGGTGGTGTTGTTCAATTTTCCCGCCGGCAACTGGGCTGTCGGAGAGCGGGGCATCGCCTGCCTGCCGGAACGCATCGCCGAGTTTCGGGAGGGTGTCGCCAGGGCGGCCACCTGGGCCGAGAGCCTGAACTGCCCTCGGGTGAACTGCCTGGCCGGGCTGCGCCCCGAGGGCATCACCGAGGCGGTGCTGAGAGACACCCTGGTGGACAATCTGCGCTTCGCCGCCGATGCCCTGGCGGGGGCCGGACGCCAGGTGCTGCTGGAGCCCCTCAACTCCCGCGACACGCCGCGTTTCTTCGTGGATCGCACGGTGCCCGCGCTGGCGCTGCTGGACGCCGCCGGCCGTTCCAACCTGTTCCTGCAGTACGACATCTACCACGCCCAGGTGATGGAGGGCGACCTGGCCCTCACCCTGATGCGCAACCTGCCCTGGGTGGGGCACATCCAGCTGGCCGACAACCCCGGGCGCCATGAGCCGGGTACCGGGGAGATCAATTTCCCCTTCCTGTTCCGTCATCTGGACGCCATTGGTTACCAGGGCTGGATCGGCTGTGAGTATGCGCCCAGCGGCCGCAGTGAAGACAGCTTCGGTTGGCTGGATGCGCTGATGCGGACCTGATGGGGCCGGGTCCCCTCCACCTGCCGCCGCCCGGGCTGCCGCATTGCTTACGCAACGGGCTGATGATTCCGCCTTCCGGGCCTGTCGGGTGCCGTCAGCGCTGCGCGCCTCGCACTTTGGTCCCGCCGGCTTCTGGAGGACCGCGGCGGCGTTTCGGTTCAAGACCGGGAGGCACTGTCGGGCCGACACTTTTCTCCATTCTGAGGATATCGGCATGACACTACAGCGTCCGGGCCCATTCGATTCGGATGCCAGTTCGCTGGCTGCTGCGATCCGTGACGGGAGCGTATCCGCAGAGAGGGTGCTGGAAGCCTTTCTTGAGCGTATCGGACGCTTGAATCCCCAGCTCAATGCCCTGGTAAGTGTGGATCCGGCCGGAGCTCGGGCGACAGCCCGTGGTGTCGATCAGGCTCGCCGGGAGGGTCGGACTCTGCCTCCGCTGGCCGGCGTGCCCCTTTCGATCAAGGACGCCTTTGCGACCCGGGGCTTGCGCACGACCGCCAGTCATCGCCCCCTTGCAGATTACGTGCCGGAGCGGGATGCGACCGTGGTGGCCCGGCTGAGAGCAGCGGGTGGGGTCATCCTGGGCAAGAGCAATCTGCCCGAACTGGCTGGCGCACCGCATTGTTGGAGCCCCTTGTTCGGCCTGACCCGTAACCCCTGGAACCCGGATCTGACGCCGGGAGGAAGCAGCGGCGGGGCGGCGGTGGCCGTCGCGGCGGGTCTGTCCCTGCTCGACCCAGGCAGCGACCTGGCCGGCTCGATCCGTATCCCGGCGGCCTATTGCGGCGTGGCCGGCTTCAAGGCGACCGAAAACCGGATCCCCCGCAGTGGGCATATCCCGCACCTGCCGGCCCGGTTCGGGGGCGCGCGCAGTGTGCGCCACATGCTGTCTTTTGGCCTGCTCGCCCGCAGCGTGGCCGACCTGAGACTCGGCTACGGGCTGCTGGCGGGGCCGGACGGGGAGGATATGGAGGTGCCGCCGGTGGCGTCCGTGACTGTCCCCTTGCCGCGGCAGGGCAGACCGCTGCGACTGGCCTTGTGGACCGACTTCGGCCTGCCGCTCTGCGACCGGACGCGGATTGCCATGGAGACCTTGGCGGACAGGCTGCGGGCCGTGGGCCACGAGGTCAGCCGCGTGGTGCCTCCCGGGCTGGATCCGGAGGCCTTGCGGGAGAACTTCGGCCTCATCGGGGGCGTCGAGGTCGGTCTGGGCTTGCCGGTCTGGCAGCGTGCCTTGTTGCGCTCGGTGCCCCATGTGCTGCCATCCTCGGAGCGCTTGCTGCGGGCGCTTGCCCGTGGCGCGCGCCTCGATCTGCGGGAATACAACCAGGCACTGAATCTGCGCGAAGAGTCGATCATCGCGCTGGAGGCCTTCCTTGGTGGAGTGGATGCCCTGTTGTGCCCGGTGGCCAGCTGCGTGGCTTACCCGGGGCGGCCGATGGGGGCGCTGTCGCGTCCGCCCGCGCTGACCGTGGCCGGCCGGCGCCTGCCTTACCTGGAGGCAACCATCGGCCTGACCGTGCCGTTCTCGGTGACCGGCAATCCGGTGGCGGTCCTGCCGGTCGGGGTCTTCGACGGCCTGCCGGTGGGGGTACAGGTGGTGGGGAGGCGCTGGGCGGAGGCGACATTGCTGGAAGTGGCTGCTGATCTTGAGCCCTTGCTGGGCGGCTTCCGGCCGCCGCCGCTGTTCGCCTGAGCGCTTTCCGGCGCAGGCCACTTGGCATCTTCCTGCGGCCTCTTCTAGACTGGTGGCGGCTTCCCGGACATGCAGATCAATGGCCCATGCCTGCCGGCCGGGAAGCGACCGGGGTGCCGCCCGGCGCAGAAGGTGGCAGGGCCTGCAGGGCAACCAGGAGACACGAGCATGGCGGACAGGTTCGAGGAGCCGGCCTTCGGGGCGGTGGAGCGGGATTTCTCGCAGGTGGACAAGGCCCGCCTGGTGCAGGCCCTGTCGCGGGTCCTGGCGCCGGCCGGCCTGCTCCACGAGGTCGAGGACCTGCGGCCTTACGAATGCGATGGCATGGCGGCCTTGCGCCAGGTGCCGCTGGTGGTCGTCCTGCCCGAGACCGAGGCCCAGGTGGTCGAGATCCTGAAGATCTGTGCGGCCCAGCAGGTGCCGGTGGTGGCGCGGGGGGCCGGCACCGGCCTCTCCGGTGGCGCCCAGCCGCATCGCTTTGGCGTGGTGCTGTCCCTGGCGCGTTTCGGGAAGATCCTGGGCGTCGATGCGCATGCCCGCCGTGCCGTGGTCCAGCCGGGGGTGCGCAACCTGGCCATCTCGGAAGCGGCCGCACCCTTCGGCCTTTACTACGCACCGGATCCTTCGTCGCAGATCGCCTGCACCATCGGCGGCAACGTGGCCGAGAACTCCGGCGGGGTGCATTGCCTCAAGTACGGGCTGACCATCCACAACCTGCTGAAGGTGCGCGGCGTCACCATCCAGGGCGAGATCGTTGAGTTTGGCAGCCTCGCCCTGGACGCCCCGGGCTATGACCTGCTGCCGCTGGTGACCGGCTCGGAGGGCATGCTGGCGGTGGTCACCGAGGTCACCGTCAAGCTCACCCCCAAGCCCCAGCTGGCCCAGTGCGTGCTGGCGGCCTTCGACGATGTGGTCAAGGCGGGTGATGCGGTCGCCGCCATCATTGCCGCTGGCATCATTCCGGCCGGGCTGGAAATGATGGATCAGCCCGCCACCGCGGCGGTGGAGGAGTTCGTCAAGGCGGGCTACCCGCTGGATGCCGAGGCCATCCTGTTGTGCGAATCCGACGGCACGCCGGAGGAGGTGGCCGAGGAGATCGGGCGGGTCCGGGCGATCCTCGAGAACAGCGGCGCCACTGCAGTCCGGGTTTCCCGTGACGAGGCCGAGCGCCTGCGTTTCTGGGCCGGGCGCAAGGCGGCCTTCCCGGCGGCGGGGCGGATCTCGCCGGACTACTACTGCATGGACGGCACGATCCCCCGCAAGCGCCTCGGCGAGATGCTCAAGGCCATCCAGGCGATGGAGCGGAAGTACGCCATGCGCTGTATCAACGTCTTTCATGCGGGTGATGGCAACCTCCATCCGCTGATCCTCTTCGATGCCAACAAACCGGGCGACCAGCACACCGCCGAGGCCTTCGGGGCCGAGATCCTGGAGCTGTCGGTGGCCCTGGGGGGCACCATCACCGGCGAGCATGGCGTCGGCATCGAGAAGATCAACCAGATGTGCAGCCAGTTTGCGACGCCTGAGATCAAGGCCTTCCACCGGGTCAAGGCGGCCTTCGATCCAGCCGGCCTGCTCAACCCGGGCAAGGCCATCCCCACCCTCAACCGTTGCGCCGAGTATGGGCGGGAGCGCATGGGGCGGACCTCGCCCCAGGCCCACCCGGACCTGCCCCGTTTCTGATGGACGGGCTGTCGGAGGGCTGGCTGCAGTTCCTGTTCGTGGCGGTGCCGGTGCTGTCCCTGGTCGGAACCTGGATGGGCCTGCGAACCGCGGGCCGGCTGGCCGGGCGGCGGCGGACGCCCGCTGCCGATGAACACAATGAAAAGAACAATGGAGACAGCAATGGACGATCTGATCCAGGCCTGGAGTGAGCGCGTGCGCCAGGCGGCGGCCGGCGGCGGGCGGCTGCGCATCCGTGGCGGCGGCAGCAAGGATTTCTACGGCCGGGAGCCGGTGGGCGAGCTGCTTGAGACCGGCGCCTGCCGGGGCATCGTCAATTACGAACCGAGCGAGCTGGTCGTCAGCGTGCGAGCCGGTACGCCGCTGGCCGAGTTGGAGGCCGTGCTGGCGGAGCGGGGCCAGATGCTGGCTTTCGATCCACCCCATTTCGCGGCCGGCGCCACCATCGGCGGCTGCGTGGCCGCCGGGCTGGCCGGGCCGCGGCGGGCGGCGGTGGGGGGCGTGCGCGATTTCGTGCTGGGTGCGCGCCTCATCGACGGTCGTGGCGACGTGTTGCGCTTTGGCGGCGAGGTGATGAAGAACGTGGCCGGCTACGATGTGTCGCGGGCCCTGGCGGGGAGCCTCGGAACGCTCGGCCTGATCATCGAGCTGTCGCTCAAGGTTCTGCCGCGACCGCTGGCCGAAGCCACGCTGCGGTTTGATACCGATGAGGCCGATGCGCTGCACCGCCTCAATGTGTGGGGTGGCCAGCCGCTGCCCGTCTCGGCGTCTGCATGGCGGAGCGGCGGCCTGTACCTGCGTCTGTCCGGCGCCACGGCTGCCGTCGGGGCGGCCGTGGCACGCCTGGGGGGTGAGGCCCTGGACGAGGGGGCGGCGGCTGCGCTGTGGTGCGGCCTGCGCGATCACACCGATCCCTTCTTTGCCGGCGAGCTTCCCCTGTGGCGCCTGTCATTGCCGAGCGATGCACTGGCGCTGGAGCTGGATGGTGAGCAGCTGGTGGAGTGGGGCGGCGCCCAGCGCTGGCTGCGCAGCGAGCGGCCGGCTGCGGACATCCGGCAGCGTGTCGAAGCGCTCGGCGGGCATGCCACCCTGTTCCGCCATGGCGACCGCCATGGCCAGTGCTTCCATCCCTTGCCTGCGGCCATGCTGGCGCTGCAGCGGAACCTGAAGAATGCGTTCGATCCGGCCGGGGTGTTCAACCCGGGTCGCCTCTACGAGGGCCTTTGAATCATGCAGACCAATCTGGCCGGCTTCATCAAGGACACGCCCGAAGGCCGCGAGGCCGAGGCGATCCTGCGCAAGTGCGTGCATTGCGGCTTCTGCACGGCAACCTGCCCGACCTATCAACTGCTCGGCGATGAGCTGGATGGCCCGCGCGGCCGCATCTACCTGATCAAGCAGGTGCTGGAAGGGCAGAAGGCCACCGCCAGGACCCGCCTGCACCTGGACCGCTGCCTGACCTGCCGTGCCTGCGAGACGACCTGCCCGTCAGGGGTCGAGTACG
The DNA here is from genome assembly GCF_012927165.1 of Zoogloea dura. Classification (GTDB taxonomy): domain Bacteria; phylum Pseudomonadota; class Gammaproteobacteria; order Burkholderiales; family Rhodocyclaceae; genus Zoogloea; species Zoogloea dura. The sequence continues at coordinate 252,626 of NZ_JABBGA010000004.1, read as the reverse complement.
GCCGCCTGGCGGACATCGGGCGGTACGTGGTCGAGCAGCAGGTGCCGCGTACCGGCAGTGACCGGGTGCTGCGTGGGGCCTTGCGGGAATTCGTGCCGAGGACCGGCCTGTTCGGCAGCGCCATGAGCCTGGGGCGTGTCTTCAAGCCGCTGCTGCCCCGTGCCTTGTCGGCCAAGGTGCCGGCCGCAGCGGCTGCGGGCGTCTGGCCGGCGCCGCGCCATGCCCGGCGCATGCTGGTGCTGGCGGGTTGCGTGCAACCGGCGATGCGTCCCTCCATCAATGCGGCCACGGCGCGGGTGCTGGATGTGCTGGGCATCTCCCTGATCGAGGCGGCCGGGGCGGGCTGCTGCGGTGCGGTCCGTTTTCATCTGCAGGACCACGACGGAGGTCGGGCGGATGCCCGCCGCAACGTCGATGCCTGGTGGCCGGAGATTGCGGCCGGACGGGTCGAGGCCATCGTGGTCACGGCCTCGGGCTGCGGCGTGCAGGTCAAGGATTACGCCCACCTGCTCAAGGATGATCCTGCCTATGCCGCCAAGGCGGCGCGGGTTGCCGGACTGGCCAGGGATCCGGCGGAGATCGTGGCCGCCGGGGCGGAACGCCTGAAGGCTGTGCTGGCGCAGAGGGCTGTCACGCGTCCGCGCCAGCGCATCGCTTTCCAGTCACCCTGCAGCCTGCAGCATGGGCAGCGCATCCGGGGTGTGGTGGAGGGCTTGCTGGAGGCTGCCGGATATGAACTGGCAGCCGTGGCCGATGCGCATCTGTGCTGCGGATCGGCAGGGACCTATTCGATATTGCAGCCGGAACTTTCCGGCCGGCTCAGGGCCAACAAGCTGGCGGCGCTCACGGCGAAGGGGGCCGAGAGGATTGCTTCTGCAAATATTGGTTGCATCGAGCATTTGAGTGGTGCCACGGAGCTACCCATTCAGCATTGGATCGAGCTGATTGATGAAAAAATCACGGATGACGTTAGAAAGTCAGGATGAATGTACGGCTTCAGTTTATTTAACAAGTTACACTTGTGAAATGCCGAAAGCTGTCGGCCGTTGCACTTAGCAGGGTTGCATGCAATGCAGCCCTTGATATAAGGATTTTCGGGCCGGCGTCCTCCGTTTTATGCGGAGCAGGTGCTTGCCAGCATGCTCTATGCTCAACCCCACTGTGACCTCCCTGACTGCGCCGGATAGTACGGCACCCAAGAAGCGCTATCAGGCTGAAGCCTGCGTGGCCAAGCATACGGGCGATCGTACCGAGCAGCAGGACAGGGCCGCAGTGTTTGCCCACCCCAATCGAAAGGGTACCCTCATGGCCGTGCTGGCAGATGGCATGGGGGGGCACTCGGGCGGCGCCATGGCGGCGGAGCAGGTCATCCTCAAGGCGCGCCAGAACTTCGAGGCTTTTGCGCCGGCTTCCGAGAGTGCGCCCGACCTGTTGCGCAGCATCATCGACGAAGCCCATATCGTCATCAAGCTCACCCGCTTCACCAGCGAGCAGGATCCGCACAGCACTGCTGTGGTCTTCATGATGCAGCCGGACCGGGCCGACTGGGCTCACTGCGGTGATTCGCGCTTCTACCATTTCAGGTCCGGCAGCTTGGTGACACGCAGCGTTGATCATTCCCTGGTCGAGGAGCTCGTGCGCAAGGGGCGTCTCGACGCGGAGGGGGCATTGCGTCATCCCAACCGCAACGTGCTGCTGTCCTGCCTGGGGTCCGAGCGGGAGCCCCGGGTGGATGTCGGGCATGCCTCGCCCCTGGTGGGCGGCGATGCGTTCCTGCTCTGCTCCGACGGCTTGTGGGCCTACATCGGCGAGGAAGAAGCTGGCCGCATCCTGGCCGACAATTCACCCCGCGAGGCGGCTTCCATCCTGATTGAACTGGCGCGTCAGCGGGCCCGTGGTGGTGGTGACAACATTTCACTGGCCGTGGTCAAGCTGGTCGAGGTGCCGAGCCGGCCCAAGTCCGATTTCCCGGCGCTGGGGGCCTGATCTTCAGGCCTGGTCCGCAGTACTGCAGCGTGCTTTTCAACCGCCCGTCACCGGGCGGTTTTCATTTTGTCTTCAGCCAGTTGCGGCGCCAGAACACCGCCGCCATGAGCCCCGCTGCGCCCGCCATCAAGGTCATGGCCAGGCGGAAGCCGTCCGCCTCCTCGAGCAGGGGCATGCTGCGGAAGTTCATGCCGAAGATGCCGGCGATCAGGGTGGCCGGCATGAACAGGGTGGTCAGCACGGTGAGGATGCGCACCTCGCTGTTCAGCCGGTTGCTGACGCTGGACAGGTAGATGTCGAGCAGGTCGGCGAGTAGGTCGCGCACGGATTCGAGGGATTCCAGCACGTGCACCGTGTGGTCGTAGATGTCCCGCAGGTAAAGCCGCGTATCCGGGCTGAAGAAGCCGTTGTCGGCCCGTGACATGTTGTTGAGCACTTCGCGCAGTGGCCAGATGGCCCGGCGCAGCGTCAAGGCCTCATGCTTGACCCGGTTGATGTCCACCAGCAGCGCCGGGTTGGGATGATTCAGGGCCTGTTCTTCCAGCTCTTCGGCCTCGTCGGTCAGATGGTCGAGCATCACGAAGTAGCGGTCCACCAGGGTGTCAAGCAGGGCATAGGCCAGGTAGTCGGCGCCGTGGTTGCGCATGGCGCCGTTCTCGGCGCGCAAGCGTTCGCGGATGGCTTCGAAGGCGCCGGTGGGGCGTTCCTGGAAGGTCAGCACGAAATTGCGTCCAAGCACGATGCTGACCTGGTCGGAGTTCAGGCAATGGCGCTCCGGGTCGAAGTCGAAGCAACGGACGACGATGTACAGGTAGTCGGCAAACTCGTCGCTCTTGGGGCGTTGCTGGGTGTTGAGGATGTCTTCCTGGACCAGCGGATGCAGCTTGAAGCGCCGGCCGATCTCCGCCATCACGGCAGGGTCATGCAGGCCGTGTACGTTGAGCCACAGCTTCTCGCGCACCGGTTGATGCTGCCGGGAGGCCTCGAGGGAGTCGAAGTGCGTCTCGGTGATTCCGCCCGCGTCGAACTCGATCAGCGTGATGCTGGGCTTGTCGGTCTTGATCTCACCCACATGCACCAGGGTACCTGGGGGTAACCCCAACTTTCGGGGAAGATGGGTTCGTTTCTTGCTAGACTTGCGCATCTTGTTTGCAATATTCGGATCAATTGGCCGGATTTGAGCTCAGGATCGGGGTTTTTACCCGGCAATTCCCGGTAGTTCCTGTCAGATAGTGTTACGTCGGCGAACCCCTCTCGCGACGATAGCAGAATTCCACTTACTTATAAGGAGGTTCCATGCCTCTGGTCATCGGTGTGACCAAAGAGCTCACGCCGGGGGAGCGCCGCGTAGCGCTCGTACCGGACGTAGCCAAGAAATATCAAGGGCTTGGCGCAGCATTGCTGCTCCAGGCGGGTGCTGGCGAGTCAGCGTATTACCGTGATGCTGATTACGGGGCCTCCGAGCTGGCTGCCGATCAGGCTGCCGTGCTGCAAAAGGCTGATCTGTTCCTGCAGGTTCAGCCCCTCGGGCTGGATGCGCTCAACACGCTCAAGCCGGGCAGCGTGCTGGTCGGGCTGCAGCAGCCCTGGGCCAGCCGCGAACGCGTCGAGCTGTTGCTCCAAAAGAAGATCACCTGTTTCGCTTTGGAACTGTTGCCCCGCATCAGCCGGGCCCAGAGCATGGATGTGCTGTCCAGCCAGGCTGCGGTGGCGGGCTATGAATGCGCCCTGATCGCGGCGGACCACAGCCCCAAGTTCTTCCCGATGCTCACCTATGCCGCCGGCACCATCCGCCCGGCCAAGGTGCTGGTGATCGGCGCGGGCGTGGCCGGCCTGCAGGCCATCGCCACCGCCAAGCGTCTTGGCGCAATGGTGTCCGGCTATGACGTGCGTCCGGAGACCAAGGAACAGATCGAATCCCTCGGCGCCAAGTTCGTGGACACCGGCGTGTCGGCGGCCGGCAGCGGCGGCTATGCGCGGGAACTCACCGATGACGAGAAGCGCCAGCAGGCCGACAAGCTGGGCAAGGCCATCGCCGAGTGCGATGCCCTCATCACCACGGCGGCGATCCCGGGGCGCAAGGCGCCGCAGATCGTCAGCGCCGACATGGTGGCCCGCATGAAGCCGGGCTCGGTGGTGGTGGACATGGCCGCCGAAACCGGCGGCAACGTGGCCGGCACGGTGGCGGGCGAGAAGACCTGGGTTGGCGAAGTGCTGATCATCGGCCCCACCCACATCCCCAGCCGCATGCCCGTGCATGCCTCCGAGATGTACGCCAAGAACCTCTTCAACTTCATCTCGCCCTTCATCAAGGACGGGGCCCTGGCCCTGGACTGGGAGGACGAAGTGATGGCTGGCGCCTGCCTCACCCACGACGGGGTGCTGCGGCATGCCGGCGTGAAGCAGGCCCTTGGAATGTAAGCGGAGGACGACCATGGACGGATTCGTTGCACTGTATATCTTCATGCTCGCGGCCTTCACGGGTTACGAGGTGATCTCCCGTGTGCCGGTGATCCTGCACACGCCCCTCATGTCCGGCTCGAACTTCGTGCACGGCGTGGTGCTGGTGGGCGGCATGATCGCCCTCGGCCAGGCGGAAACCCCGCTTGAGCAGGCCATCGGCTTCGTTGCCGTGCTGCTCGGCGCGGCCAACGCGGCGGGCGGTTACGTGGTGACCGAACGCATGCTCGCCATGTTCAAGTCGAAGGAGAAGAAGTAATGGCGATCAAGTGGCTGATTGACGCGAGCTACTTTGTGGCCGCGGTGCTCTTCATCCTCGGCCTGAAGGGCATGAGCTCGCCGGTTTCGGCGCGCAAGGGGATTGTCTGGGCGGGGGTGGGCATGGTGCTGGCCACCGTCGTCACCTTCCTCACCCCGGGCATGAACAACTTCGCCCTGATGGTGCTGGCGATCGCCCTCGGCGGTGCGCTGGCCTGGATCTCCGGCAAGAAGGTCGCGATGACCGACATGCCGCAGATGGTGGCGATCTACAACGGCATGGGCGGCGGCGCGGCGGCGGCCATTGCGGCGGTGGAGTTTGCCCGCGGCGAGATGCACGGCACCGTGGTGACCCTGCTGGCGACCCTCGGTGCGCTGATCGGCGCCGTGTCCTTCGCCGGTTCGGTGGTGGCCTGGGCCAAGCTGCAGGGGGTCATGAAGTCGGCCTTCCGCCTGCCGGCGCAGAACGTCGTCAACATCGTGCTGGCTCTGGCCGCGGTGGGCCTCGGTGCGGCCATCGTGCTGGCGCCGGCCATCGATCCGATGCTGGTGGTGGCCTTCTTCGTCCTGTCGCTGGTCCTCGGCACCATCATCACCCTGCCCATCGGCGGGGCCGACATGCCGGTGGTGATCTCCCTGTTCAACGCCTTCACCGGCCTGGCGGTGGGTTTCGAGGGCTTCGTGATGGGCATTCCGGCGCTCATCATCGCCGGCATCGTGGTCGGCGCCGCCGGCACGCTGCTCACCCAGCTGATGGCCAAGGCCATGAACCGGCCGATCAGCAACATCCTCTTCGTGCCGATGGCCGCCGCCGGCGGCGGCGAGGCGGTGGAGGGCGAGCAGAAGGAGATCGGTGCGATGGATGCGGCGGCGGTGATGCGCTATGCCTCCAAGGTCATCATCGTGCCGGGCTACGGCATGGCGGTGGCGGGCGCCCAGCACAAGGTGTGGGAGATGTCCGAACTGCTGGAGGAAGCGGGCGTCGAGGTGGTGTTTGCGATCCACCCGGTGGCGGGGCGCATGCCCGGCCACATGAACGTGCTGCTGGCCGAGGCCGGGGTGCCCTACGAGAAGATCTTCGACCTCGAAGAGATCAACGGCGACTTTGCCCAGGCCGACGTGGCCCTGGTGATCGGTGCCAACGACGTGGTGAACCCCTCGGCGCGCACCGACAAGTCCAGCCCGATCTACGGCATGCCCATCCTCAACGCCGACCTGGCGCAGAACGTCATCGTCGTGAAGCGGGGCAAGGGCACCGGCTACTCGGGCATCGAGAACGCCCTGTTCTACAAGGACAACACCCGTCTGCTCTACGGCTCTGCCCAGCAGGCCATCGGCGAGGTGATCCAGCATGTGAAGGCGCTGTCGGTCTGATCGACAGCACGCATGCCAAAAGGCCCGCAGGTTCGCCCTGCGGGCCTTTTTTTTGGTGCGGGAGTGTCTCGCGAGGGGCTGCGCACAGGGCAAGCCCTGTCCGCGGGTGCCTCGCGACGCTTGATGGGACAGATCGCCCCTGTCCCGCATAAGGCCCCGCCCACCCCAAAGCTCGCTCGCGAGGGGCCTTGAGATGCTCGTGCGCTATCCGGGGATAGGGGCGGCCATTCGGGAAGACGGACCGGAGCAGCCCGGGGCATGGGCCGGCCTGTCCGGGAGAGCGGCGCATGGATCCGGATGAAAGGGGCGACCATCCCCCGCAGAGGGGCTTACACCAGATCGGCAGGCATCACGGTGCGCAGCACGGTCTGCGTCTCGTCTTCGCGCACCCGGTTGGTGAACCACCACAGGGCGCCCTTCTTGATCGTCCAGTCGGCCTCCTGGCCGGACAGGAGCAGGGCGGCCAGGCGGCCGAGTTCGGGCTGGTGGCCGACCACCAGCACCGAGCCGCCACCATCCGGCCAGCCGCAGGCGGCGAGGATGCTGGAGATGTCGTTGCCCGGGGCGAGCGCGGGCACCACTTCGAAGCTGGAGGTGAAGGCGCCCGCCGTCTGGCGCGTGCGCGTGGTGGGGCTGACGAGGACGCGCAGCTTCTTCGGGCGCCGGCTCTCGAGCCACTCGGCCACCTTGTGGGCCTGGCGAATGCCGCGCTCCGTGAGTTCCCGGGTGTGGTCGGGTACGCCATCCACGGCTTCGGCGTGGCGCCACAAAAGCAGATCCATCCTGTGCGTCTCCTCTTTGTTGTTATCGAGAGGCCGGCAGTCTGGAGCAGGGATGTTACGGGCGGATGAATCCATCAGCGCCTCCACGGGGCCTTGCCCCACAGCAGGGGCTCGAGTGCCGGCAGCACGCTCTTGCGCAGGCGCGCGACACGGGGCGCATGCCAGCCGGCGACAAAGGCCGCGCCGCTGCGCAACTCCGGGTCCTTGCCGGCCCAGGTCTTGAGGCGGCTGCGGGCAACGGCTTCGTCGTTGAGGTAGCCGAGGGTCTCCTGCACTTCGGCGACATCGTTGGCGAAGCGCACGGTGGCCTTTTCGGGCAGCAGGGGCAGCAGGAACTCGATGCCATAGCGCAGGCGCTTGAGGGACACGCGCAGCTCGTGCAGCTTGTCCGCGTGCAGGTCGTCCGCGGCGGCGCTGAAGCGCCTGCGCGCCCGCTTGCGCAGCTGGCTCAGCTGCAGGCGGGCAAAGGTGGTGAGGTTGGCGGACTTGACCAGGGCGTCGCTCTGCAGGGTGTACAGGTCGGCGGCCAGGGCCAGCATCTGGCGGCCGTGGCTGGCGGCGAGCAACTGCTCGCGGGCGGCGGCTTTTTCACGGTCGCGGCGGTCCACCGCCATGGCGATGAGGCGCTGGGTGGCCTCGTCGGCCAGGCCGGATTCGGCCACCGGGCTGAGCACTTCGGCCAGCATCACGTCCAGGTCGCGGGCGGCCCCCAGGCCGTCGGCGGCGTCCTTCAGGGCGTCGGACCAGCGCGCCACGAAGTCGGTGGGCAGGGCCGGGCCAAACAGGCGCAGGGCCGAACGCAGGCGGCGCAGGGCGACGCGCAACTGGTGGATGAATTCGGGGTCGTCGCTCTCGCGGGCGCCGGATTCATTGGCCTGCCACAGGGCCAGGCAATCAAAGCCGATGATGCGGAAGGCGTCCACCGGCGACTGCTCGGCGCTGAGGCGGGACGGGCGGGCCTTGGCCGGGCGCAGGGCGTGGTTGGAGAAGAGGCGGTAGCCGCGTTCGGCCTTGCTGACATTCTCGGGGGTCAGGGGCAGGGTCTCGGCCAGCTGCAGGGCCAGGGCATAGAGCTCCTCGGGCTCGCCCTCGACCAGTTCAAGCTCGAGCTCGCACAGGGGGCGTTCGCGGCCGTCCGCCTCGATGGTGCCCGAGTCGATCATGGCCAGCACCTTGACCCCCTCGCGCGGCGTGAGGATGCAGGTCTCGCGCTTGAAGCGGGTGGTGAACACCGGCACCAGGCGGGGATGCAGGGATTCCAGGCGGCTGCGCACGTCGTCCCGGTCGATGGCGGAGAAGTCGAAGCAGCCGTTGGTGTAGGGCTGCTCCCACTCCGGGCGGGAGGACAGGCCGCCGGTGGACTCGGCGGCGCATTTCACCGTCTGCAGCCAGCGCGTGCCGGCCTTGCGGGTGCGCACGGCCATGCGGCGTTCGCGCAGCTCCAGCTCCGGGGTGTCGAAATAGGTGTTCTCGAGGGTGCAGGTGCGTCCGTCGCGGGGCGCATCGGCGATCAGCGGGTGGCGACGGAGCGCGGCGAGGGATTTCTGGGGAAGGGTGAGCTTCAGTTCGATTTCGTGGCTCATGGGCAGGCCGTCGGGCTGGATGAAGTGGGCGGCCGAACCCGGGCGGGATCGGCGAAGCGGCCCATTCTAGACCCGATGATGCGCGCCTGTCTTGCGCGCCCGGGTTACAGTCTGCGGGCCTTAGCTGGCCCCGAAAACCGCTTCGGCCGCGCCCTTCTGGCCGGTGTTGTCGAGCCAGCTCACCGCCACCCGGTCGCCGGCCTTGACGTCCTTGAGCTGAAAGGCGAAGAGGGGGTTGGCCGACACCGAGGTGCCCAGCGCGCCCTCGATGACGCTGCGCCCGTTGAGGCTGAGGCTGACCTGGATGATGAAGTGGGCCGGCGGAATGCGCCCGGACGGGTCCTTGCGCAGCCCGGTCTCCATGGGGTGAGGCATCAGCACGCGGACTTCGCCTTCACTGCCCTTGATGCTGGCGCGGATCTTGATGGGGTCGCTCATGGTGGGGCCTTTCTTCCGCTAATCGCCGCAGCCGCCGACCGTGACCTTGACGTCACGGAACACGGTGTAGTGCTTGCCGGCGGCCGTCGCCACGATGCGCAAGCGGGAGCTTTCGGCCATGCGCAGCCGGGTCTGCAGGCGGGGCACGGCCTCGGGGCCGAAGTTGAACTGCAGGGCGAGGGGCAGGGGGTTCTTGTCGATGATCACCATGAGCCGGGTCGTGCCCGGGATGTTGCTGGCGATCTCGATGGGCACGGAAGCGCCGTTCTCGGCGACTTCGGGCACTTTCAGGAAGATGTCGCGGGTCGCCTCCGCGCCGCCGGTGCCGGTGAGGCGCAGCACGTCGGCGGCCGTCTTGGCCTCGAAGGGCGCGCGGTTGAAGTCGACGGCAAGTGCCTGGCCGGGGCGCAGCAGGCCGCTGCCGATGAAGGGGGCGACAGCGCCGGCCTTGCTGAAGAGCTCAAGGAAGATCCGCCGATTCATGGTGTGCGTGGGTGTGGGGGAGCGGGTTGGGGGCCGTATCATCTCATCCTTTGCGTTGAAGATAAGACAGGCCCTCACTTGAAGTTCAACCTGAATCTGCATGGCCTGCGTGGCCTGGCCGCGCTGGCGGTCTTCCTGTTCCACTGGGTTGCGCTGATTCCCGGTGCGGCGCCCCTGCTGCAGTTCTCCGCGGGGCCGCTGGCGTTCAGCCTGGCGACGCCGCTGGGCTTCGGCTGGCTGGGGGTGACGGTGTTCTTCGTCCTGTCGGGCTTCCTGCTGGCGGGGAAGCTGAAGGATGCACGGCTCGACGCGCGCTTTGTCGGTGCCTACCTGGCCCACCGGGGGCTGCGCATCCTGCCTGCCTACTGGGTGCAGTTGATGGCCTTCATCGCCATCGCGGCGATGGGGGCGAGCTGGCCCGGGATGCCGCCGGCGCGCCAGTTTGCCGCGAACCTGCTGTTGTGGATGGATCTGCCGCCGTGGATGGAGCGACCCATCAATGGCGTGGCGTGGACCTTGCCGGTGGAGATGATGTTCTACCTCATCCTGCCGGCCGTCGTGCTGCTGATCCGGGCGAGAGGCGCCGTCCAGGTGCTGCTGGCGGCGGTGGTGGTGACCTTCCTGTGGCGCTATGCGGTGCCCTTCATCTGGCCCGCGCCGAATCAGGCGGATAACCTGACCATCCTGAACGCGCTGCCTGGCTCCCTGTCGCTGTTCGTGCTGGGGGTTGCGGCGGCTCATGCTCCGCGCAAGGCATCCCCGCGTGCTGTGCTGGCGTGGCTGCTCGGGGGAATGGCGGGGCTGGTCATCCTGTGTGTGATCCTGCTCGACAACCTCGCCACCTACTACCAGGGTGGGCTGTTGCTCACGGTGTGGACCACCTGCGCAGGGGCTGCCATCGCCGCTATCGTCCATGCCCTGTCGCTCGCGGAGAAGCCCTTGCCGGTGCTGGGCTCCGGCGCGCTGCGCCGGCTGGGAGACCTGAGCTACGGCCTCTACCTGTGGCATCTGCCTGTGCTGCTGTGGTTGAAGGCGGCCCTGCCCACCGATGCCGGAGCTCCGGCGATGGCGCTGTGGGTGCTGGGAGGCGCCACCCTGGCAAGCCTGGCGCTGGCGCTGCTGAGTTACCGGCTGGTGGAAGCACCGGCCATCCGCCTGGGCCTGCGTTCCTTTCCGCTGGCGGCCCGGGCTGCCTGAGCCTCAGCCCCCGGTCGTCCAGTGCCCGGACTTGCCGCCCTGTTTTTCGAGCAGGCGGATGCCGGTCATGGTCATGCCCTTGTCCACGGCCTTGCACATGTCGTAGATGGTCAGCAGACCGACCTGCACGGCGGTGAGGGCTTCCATCTCGACGCCGGTGCGGCCGACGGTTTCGGCGGTGACGGTGCAGCGGATGGTATCCGTGCCCTCGATGGCGAAGTCGGCGGCGACGCGGGTCAGGGGGATGGGGTGGCACAGCGGGATCAGGTCGGCCGTACGCTTGGCGCCCTGGATCGCGGCGATGCGGGCGATGCCGATCACGTCGCCCTTCTTGTTGTCGCCGGCGAGGATGCGCTCTAGGGTGGCGGGCAGCATCACGATCAGGCCTTCGGCGCGGGCCACGCGGCGGGTTTCTGACTTGGCGGAGACATCCACCATGTGGGCCTGGCCCTGGGCGTCGAAGTGGGTGAGGGGGGGGAGGGTGTTGCTCATGATCGGCGTGGTGAAGGTGGGGAACCTGTGGCGCGGGGCGCTATCATAGCACCGTGAAAAATCGCCTGATCGCCGTCCTGCTGTGCCTCGCCCTGGTGCCGGGCAGCTACTCCCAGGGCCTCCCCGACCTCGGGGATAGCGCCTCCGCCGACCTGTCGCCGCTGGCCGAACAGAAGCTCGGCATGCAGATCATGCGCGACATCCGCTGGGCTGATCCGGCCTACCTGCGCGACGCCGAGGTGGAGGACTACCTCAACCGCCTGGGCGACCGCCTGGTGGCGGCCGGGCCCGGCGCGGGGATGCCTTTCGAGTTCTTCGGGGTCAACGATCCGTCGCTGAATGCCTTTGCGATGCCGGGCGGCAAGATCGGCGTGCACACGGGGTTGATCCTCGCTGCCCAGAGTGAATCCGAACTGGCCGGCGTGTTGTCCCACGAAATCTCCCACGTCACCCAGCGCCACATCGCGCGCATGGTGGGGCAGCAGGGGCGTTCCAGCATGCTGATGCTGGCGACCCTGCTGGTGGCGGTGCTGGCCGCCAAGTCCAGCCCGAATGCCAGCCAGGCCGCGATCATGGCCGGGCAGGCGGCGGGCATCAGTTCGCAGCTGTCCTATTCGCGCGATTTCGAGCACGAGGCCGACCGCCTGGGTGTCCAGAACCTGGCCGCGGCGGGCTTCGACGTGCGCGGCATGGCCAGCTTCTTCGAGCGTCTGCAGCGCAACAGCCGGCTCTATGAGAACAACGCGCCCGCCTACATGCGGACCCACCCGCTGACCTCCGACCGGATCTCCGAGATGGAGGACCGTATCCTCCATCTGCCCTACCGGCAGGTGCCTGACTCCCTCGACTTCCAGCTGGTGCGCGCCAAGCTGCGGGTCGGCAAGGCGGCCTCGCGGGAGCTGATGGACGAACTGCAGGATGCCGGGCGCCGCGACGGGCAGAGCGTGGTGGCGCACTATGCGCTGGCGCGCGCTTACCTGGCGAGCCGACGTTTTGCCGAGGCGGAGCGGGAGCTGGTGGCCCTGCGTGGCCTCAAGCAGCCCTCCGCGATGATCGAGGGCCTGGATGGCGAGCTGCTGCTGGCGAAGGGCGATGCGGCGGGGGCGGCAAAGGTGTTTCATGACGGCCGGAGCCGCTTTCCGCAGTCCCGTCGGCTGCTCTACGGCGAGGCCGGAGCCTTGCTCGATGCCGGGCGCACGACGGAGACCCTCAACCTGGTCAAGACCGAGTTGCAGACCACCCCGGGTGATGCGCTGCTGTGGGAGTTGCGGGCGCGCACCGAGGCCGCCTTCGGGCATCGGATGGCACAGCATCGCTCGCTGGGTGAGATGTACGCGATCCAGGGCAAATATGCGGCGTCGGCGGAGCAGCTCACCCTGGCCCAAGGCGCCAAGGACGGGGATTTCTTCGAGATGTCAGCGGTGGATTCGCGCCTGCGCGAAGTCCGCGCCCTGCTGGCGGAGCAGATGAAGGAGCGGCGCGAGCGCTGAAAGCGCCGGGCACGGTTAGAATCGCGGCTGATGCGCCTTCGACATGGAGTGAACCGTAAATGGATTTTGACAAGGAAGTGGATGCCCGGGGCCTGAACTGCCCGCTGCCCATCCTGCGGGCCAAGAAGGGCCTGGCGGAGTTGCAGGCGGGGCAGGTGCTGCGGGTGCTGGCGACAGACCCGGGCTCGGTCAAGGATTTTGCCGCCTTCGCCCGGCAGACCGGCAACGAGCTGGTCAGCCAGGGGGAGTTGCCGGACAGCGTCTTCGAGTTCTTCCTGCGCCGCAAGTAAGCCGCGGTTGCACGGGTCGCGATGAAAAAAGGCCACGCATTGCGTGGCCTTTTTTCGTGGGCTGCGACTGACTCAGCGATCAGCCCAGCTTGGCCAGCTGAGGCTTGAGCTTGTCCACGGTGGCGCTGAAGTTGGCCAGGCGCTCCTTCTCCTGGGCCACCACGGCGGCGGGGGCACGGGCCACGAAGCTCTCGTTGGAGAGCTTGGCGTTGGCCTTGATGATCTCGCCTTCGAGACGGGCGATCTCCTTGGACAGGCGCTCGCGCTCGGCGGCGATGTCGATCTCCACCTTGAGCATCAGGCGCTGCTCGCCGACGACGGCGACCGGAGCCAGCTCCTCGCTGCTGATCTCGTCCACCACCTGCACCTCGGACAGTTTGGCGAGGCCGGCGATGTAGGGGGCGAACTTCTTCAGGCGCTCGGCGTTGCCGGCGGCGACCAGGGGCATGCGCTGGGCGGGGGAGATGTTCATCTCGCCACGCAGGTTGCGGCAGGCGTAGATCAGACCCTTGAGCTCGGCCACGTCGGCCTCGCTCTTCTCGTCGATGCGGCCCGGGTCGGCCTCGGGGTAGCGGGCCAGGCACAGGCTGTCCACGTCCTTGCGGCCGGCCAGCGGCGCGACGGTCTGCCACAGCTCTTCGGTGACGAAGGGGATCAGCGGGTGGGCCAGGCGCAGGATGGTCTCGAGCACGCGGATCAGGGTGCGGCGGGTGCCCTTCTGCTGGGCCTCGTTGCCGGTGTTGATCTGCACCTTGGCGAGTTCGAGGTACCAGTCGCAGTACTCATCCCAGATGAACTCATACACCGTCTTGGAGACGAGGTCGAAGCGGTATTCCTCGAAGTGCTGGGCGATCTCGGCTTCGACGCGCTGCAGGCGGCTGACGATCCAGCGGTCGGCAAAGGAGAACTCCAGCGGGCCGTTGCCGCCGCAACTGGGGCCGTCCTGCTTGTGCTCGAGGCCCAGGTCGTGGCCCTGGACGTTCATCAGCACGAAGCGGGTGGCGTTCCACAGCTTGTTGCAGAAGTTGCGGTAGCCCTCGCAGCGGCTCATGTCGAACTTGATGTCGCGGCCGGGGCTGGCCAGGCTGGCGAAGGTGAAGCGCAGGGCGTCGGTGCCGAAGGCGGGGATGCCGTCGGGGAATTCCTTGCGGGTCTTCTTCTCGATGCTGGCGGCCTGCTTGGGGTTCATCAGGCCGGTGGTGCGCTTGGCCACCAGGGCGTCGATGCCGATGCCGTCGATCAGGTCGATCGGGTCGAGCACGTTGCCCTTCGACTTGGACATCTTCTGGCCTTCGCCGTCGCGGATCAGGCCATGCACGTAGACGTGCTTGAAGGGGATCTTGCCGGTGATGTGCTTGGTCATCATGACCATGCGCGCCACCCAGAAGAAGATGATGTCGAAGCCGGTGACCAGCACGGTGGACGGCAGGTAGAGATCCAGCGCGTCGTTCGACTTGGCCGGGTATTCGGAGGTCCAGTCGAGGGTCGAGAAGGGCCACAGGGCAGACGAGTACCAGGTGTCCAGCACGTCCGGGTCGCGGTTGAGGGCGCCGCCGTAGCCGGCCTTGTCGGCCAGGGCGCGGGCTTCTTCCTCGCTGTGGGCGACGAAGGTCTCGCCGTTGTCGCCGTACCAGGCGGGGATCTGGTGGCCCCACCAGAGCTGGCGGGAGATGCACCAGTCCTGGATGTTGTTGAGCCACTGGTTGTAGGTGTTGACCCAGTTTTCGGGGACGAACTTGATCTCGCCCGACGAAACCACTTCCAGCGCCTTTTCGGTGATGGACTTGCCGTCCTCGCCGGGCTTGGACATGGCCACGAACCACTGGTCGGTGAGCATCGGCTCGATGACCACGCCGGTGCGGTCGCCACGGGGCACCTGCAGCTTGTGGGGCTTGATCTTGCCGAGCAGGCCGAGGGCCTCGAAGCGGGCCACCACCTGCTTGCGGGCCTCGAAGCGTTCGAGGCCGGCCAGGTCGGCCGGCAGCGGGACGGCGCCGCTGACCACGCCGTGGGTGACCACCGTGCCGTTGGCGGGCACGGTGCCTTCGAGGGTCAGCACGATGATCATCGGCAGGCCGTGGCGCAGGCCGACGGCGTAGTCGTTGAAGTCGTGGGCGGGGGTGACCTTGACCACGCCGGTGCCGAACTCGCGGTCGACGTATTCGTCGGCGATGATCGGAATCTCGCGGTCCACCAGCGGCAGGCGCACGGTCTTGCCGATCAGGTGGGCGTAGCGCTCGTCTTCCGGGTGGACCATCACGGCGGTGTCGCCGAGCATGGTTTCAGGACGGGTGGTGGCCACGGTGAGGCTGCCGCTGCCGTCGGCCAGCGGGTAGCTCAGGTGCCACATGAAACCGTCTTCCTCTTCCTGGACGACTTCCAGGTCGGAGACGGCGGTGTGCAGCTTCGGGTCCCAGTTGACCAGGCGCTTGCCGCGGTAGATCAGGCCTTCGTTGTAGAGGCGCACGAAGGTCTCGGTGACCACCTTGTTGAGGCCGGCGTCCATGGTGAAGCGCTCGCGCGACCAGTCCGGGCTGGTGCCCATGCGGCGCATCTGGCGGGTGATGGTGCCGCCGGAGTATTCCTTCCATTCCCAGACCTTCTCGAGGAACTTCTCGCGGCCGAGGTCGTGGCGGGAGATGCCCTGGGCGTCCAGCTGGCGTTCGACGACGATCTGGGTGGCGATGCCGGCGTGGTCGGTGCCCGGCTGCCACAGGGTGTTCCAGCCGCGCATGCGGTGGAAGCGCGTCAGCGCATCCATGATGGTCTGGTTGAAACCGTGACCCATGTGCAGGGTGCCGGTGACGTTGGGCGGCGGCAGCAGGATGCAGAAGGATTGATCGGCGGGCTTGCTGCGGTCGAGGCCGGCGGCGAAGTAGCCGCTCGACTCCCAGTGCTCATACCAGCGGCGTTCGATCTCCGCCGGTTCGAAACTCTTGGCCAGTTCCATGGGGACTCTGTCTGTTAAGGCAAAGGGCGGATTATAGCGGATGCGCCCGTCTTGCCCCGAACCGACAGGCCTCAGGTGCTCCTGTCGTCGTCCAGGTTGTCGGCGATCTCGGTGGAGATCAGGGGGAGGAGGGTGCTGCGCAGGTGGGCCACCGCCTTGACCCGGATGCGGTCGGCGAATTCGTCGAGCTCCCGCGACATGAGCTGCGGCAGCTCATTGGCCATCCAGTCCTCGATGTGGCGGCTGATCGCGGTTTCAAGGGCGATCAGGCGTTCCGCCATCAGGTTGGTGGCGGCCTCCGGGCCGATCCCGGCGGGCGCCGCGAAGGGCGCCGGGTCTGGCGTGAGCGGCTCGAGGATGATGGGCGTGCTCTCGCCGATATAGGGTTCGACCCGTTCGCTGACCACCTCGGTGAGGACCGGCAGGTCGTCGCCATCAGCGCTGTCCGCGTCGATTTCGGCGGAGAAGTGAGGTTCGGTGTCCTCGTCCTCGAGGGAGATCTCGAAGTCGGAACTGTGGTGGATGTTCATTCGCCGCTCCGCTGGGCCAGGTCGTGGGCGGCCAGGGTGTAGCCGCGGGCCTTGTAGTCCCGGTAGCGGCCACGGGCGGCAGCCCTCTCGGGGTCGGACGGGCCGACGATCTCGAGCACCAGTTCGAAGCGGTCGAAGCCGGCGGGGAGTTCGTCACCCAGGTTGATCAGGACGTCGTCGTGGGGAAGCACGTCGAGGGTGGTGCCGATCACCACCGGGGTTTCGGCCGCGAGTGGCGAGCCAGCCGGGACGTGGGGCACGAATGCCAGGGGCTGGAAGGCCCACAGCATCTGGTCGAAATGGCGGGCCGTGCCACCATCTGGTGCGAACACCGAGATGCGCTTGCCACCTGCGCACGCCTTGGCGGTCAGCACGCAGGCGACGCGCAGACGGTCCGGGGCGTTGTGGTAGAAGCGGATCTCGGTGGTCATGGGAAGGCCCGGGGTGGTGCTCAGCGGGACGCCCGCTCGATCAGGAAGCGGGTGAGGAGCGGCACGGGCCGGCCGGTGGCGCCCTTGTCGGCCCCCGACTTCCAGGCGGTGCCGGCGATGTCAAGGTGGGCCCACTTGTAGGCCTTGGTGAAGCGGGCCAGGAAGCAGGCGGCGGTAATGGTGCCGGCGCCCTTGCTGCCGATGTTGGGGATGTCGGCGAAGTTGCTCTTGAGCATGTCCTGGTACTCGTCCCACAGGGGCAGCTGCCAGGCCTTGTCACCGGCGGCCTGGCCGGAGGCGAGCAGTTCGGCAGCGAGCTGGTCGTCGTTGGCCAGCAGGCCGGAGGTCAGGTTGCCCAGGGCGATGATGCAGGCGCCGGTGAGGGTGGCAATGTCGACTACCGCGGCCGGCTCGAAGCGCTCGGCGTAGGTGAGGGCGTCGCACAGGATCAGGCGGCCCTCGGCGTCGGTGTTGAGGATCTCGATGGTCTGGCCGGACATCGAGGTGACGATGTCACCCGGCTTGATGGCCGAGCCGCCGGGCATGTTCTCGGTGGTGGGGATCAGGCCGACCACGTTGATCGGGAGTTCCATGCGGGCGATGGCCTTGAAGGTGCCGAGCACGCTGGCGGCGCCGCACATGTCGTACTTCATCTCGTCCATGCCCTCGCCGGGCTTCAAGGAGATGCCGCCGGTGTCGAAGGTGATGCCCTTGCCGACCAGCACGACCGGCTTGTCCTTGGCCTTGCCGCCCTTGTAGTTGAGGATGATGAACTTGGGGGGCTCGTGGGAGCCGCGGGCCACAGAGAGGAGGGAGCCCATGCCGAGCTTTTCCATGTCGGCGCGCTCGAGCACCTCGACCTTGATCTTGTGGTCCTTGGCGAGCTTCTTGGCGGTGGTGGCCAGGTAGCCCGGGGTGCACACGTTGCCGGGCAGGTTGCCGAGGGTCTTGGCCAGGGCCATGCCTTCGGCGATGGCTTGGCCTTCGCGCACGGCCTCCTTCAGGTTGTCGTCGATCTTGGCGCGGGTGACAAAGACGATCTGGCGGACATCCTTGCGGGATTCGTCCCGCTTGGATTTGAGTTCGTCACAGCGATAGGTGCTGTCGAGCAGGATCTGGGTGGCCTGGGCCAGGCGCCAGGCGAGGTCGCGGCCCGGTACTTCGGCTTCAGCCAGGCAGAAGGCGGCGTCTTCGGCCGGCGAGGCGCCGAGCTGGCGCGCAGCGGCAGACACGGCATCGCGGTAGGCCTTGTCGGACAGGGCGTCGCTCTTGCCCAGGCTGACCAGCAGCACGCGGGGCGTGGCCAGGCCGGGCAGGGCGTGGAGCATTAGCGTGGCGCCGGCCTTGTCGTCCAGGTCGCCGCGCGCCAGGATGGTCGAAATGGCACCGTCAGCAGCCTTGTCGAGGGCCCTGGCGCTTGCAGACAGCTCGCCGCCGCTGAAAACGCCCGCTACCACACAGCCGTTCTTGAGTTTTTCCGGGGCTCCGGCCTTTATGGTAAATTCCACCCGCTTCTCCTTGGAAACACGCGTCAATTGGGGATATCGCGGCACATTATGGCCGCCACCCCGGCAGACGTCAAAACGGCCTTCCCAGGCGCCAATTACTGCCCCCGCATGATTTTTCTCCGAGCTGCCCAGCGCGAATTCACGCAGAACGCCGTGGCGGTCTTTGTGGCGCTGTTCGCCATTCTTATTTCCACCGTGCTGATCCGCCTGCTGGGTCAGGCTGCGGGAGGGCGTGTGCCGGCCGACGCCGTGCTGGCCCTGATCGGTTTCGGTGCCGTCGCCCAGATGCCGGTGGTGCTGTCCCTGACCGTGTTCATCGCCGTGCTGATGTCCTTGTCCCGCTCCTATCGGGATTCGGAGATGGTGGTCTGGTTTTCCAGTGGCCTGCCGCTCACCGCGTGGGTGCGGCCGGTGCTGCGCTTCGTGCTTCCGGTGGTGGTGGTGATCGCGGCCTTGTCCCTCTTCGGCGCGCCCTGGGCCCAGAAGAAGAGCGTCGAGTACAAGGAGCAACTGAACAATCGCGATGACGTCACCCGGGTGGCGCCCGGCCTGTTCCGTGAGTCGTCGGGCGGCGAGCGGGTGTTCTTCGTCGAGGCCTTGTCAGGCGATGCGGGGCGGGTCCGCAACGTGTTCGCGAGCAGCATGCAGCATGGCCGCCTGGGTGTGATGGTGGCGGCCGAGGGGCACATGGAGGTGGATCCCAACGGCAATCGCTTCGTGGTCCTCGAGAACGGGCGTCGTTACGAGGGCACGCCGGGTACGCCGAGCTACCGGGTGATGGAGTTCGAGCGCTACCAGATCCTCATGGAGTCGAAGGAGGCGGTCGATGGCCCCCGCCAGCCCAAGACCCTGGCCCTGCCGGCCCTGATCAAGAATCCGGACCAGCGCAACCAGGCCGAGCTGCTGGCCCGGATCAGCACGCCGCTGCTGGCGGTGATGCTGGCCTTGCTGGCGATTCCGTTGTCCTTCGTCAATCCGCGGGCAGGGCGCACCAACAACCTGATCCTGGCCATCCTGGTCTATCTCATTTACAGCAACACGATCAGCGTCTGCCAGGCCTGGGTCGGGCAGGGACGGCTGCGTTTCGACGTGGGCCTGATCGTTCCCCACGTGGTGATGCTCGGCGTGCTGGCCCTGCTGTTCTACCGGCGTCTGAGCGTGTTCGCCCGCTGGCGCAGAAGCTGATGATCCCTGTCTATATTCGCTATATCAGCCGCGAGATCTACGCGGCTGTCGCTCTTGTGCTCCTGGCCTTTCTTGGCCTGTTCGCCTTCTTTGACCTGGTGAACGAGCTGGACGATGTCGGCAAGAACGGCTATGCCCTGCATCACGCCGCGATCTATGTGCTAATGATCATGCCGGGGCGTGTTTACGAGCTCCTGCCCATCGCGGTGCTGATCGGTACGCTCTATGCGTTGACCACCCTGGCGCGGCATTCCGAGATCACCGTGCTGCGGGCGTCCGGCCTGTCGACCCGGCGTTTCCTGCTGGGGTTGTTGTCGGTGGGGCTGGTATTTGTGGCCTTGACCTTCGTGTTTGGTGAATACCTGGCGCCGCCGGCGGAGCGCGCCGCGCAGCAATGGCGCCTGGCCGCGACCCGTTCGATGGTGTCCCAGGAGCTGAAGACCGGTCTGTGGGTGCGTGATGGCAATCTGTTCGTCAATGTGCGCAGCGTGCTGCCGGATACCTCGCTGCAGGGTGTCCGCATCTACGAGTTCGATGATCGGGCGATGCTGCTGTCCATCAGCGAGGCCGAGTCCGGTGCGTATGACAAGAGTGCCGGCTGGCGTCTGAAAGGAGTCGGCAAGACGGTGTTTCATGGCGAGCGGACCGAGGTGCTGAAGATCGACGAGTTGATCTGGCACTCGGAGCTGACGCCGGATGTGTTGTCGGTGCTGATGGTTGTGCCGGAACGGATGTCGGTGTCGACCCTGTATTCGTACATCCGCCACCTGGATGAAAACCGTCAGCGCACGACGCGCTACGAGATTGCCCTGTGGAAGAAGCTGGCCTACCCCTTTGCGTCCCTGGTGATGATGGGGCTGGCCCTGCCTTTCGGCTACATGCAGACGCGGATGGGCGGGGTCAGCCTGAAAGTCTTCTCGGGCATCATGATCGGGGTGGGTTTCCACCTGCTCAATGGCCTGTTCTCCAATCTGGGCGTGATCAACGGCTGGGTGCCCGCCGTTGCGGCGCTGACGCCCAGCATCGCCTTCCTGCTGGCGGCCATGTTCATGATGTGGTGGGTGGAGCGACGCTGAGGCCCGCTCCTGTATTTCAGGCGGTCGGTTGTCCCGAGAGCAGGACGATCCGGGTGCCGGCGAGGCGATCGTGCAGGAACTGCCGATCCCGGTCGATCAGGGCCCACCACAGGCCCATTCCAAGAAACAGCACCGACGGCCAGGCCAGGGCGTAGCGTGCCCACCCGCGCCCGAGGCTGACCGGGTTGCCGGCCGTATCCACGATGCGCAGTTTCCAGGTCTGCATGGCCAGGGTCTGGCCGCCTCTGCGCCAGTACCACAGGAAGTACATCCCCAGCACTATGAACACATGGATCCACAGTAGCTCGCCCGGGGGGCTGTAGCCCGTGCCTATGCCGAGGATGAGAAGCGGGACCATGAAGGTCAGGGCCAGCACCCCCAAAAGAAGAAGCGTTTCATAAAGCATGCTCGCCAGGCGGCGGCGCAGCCCGGCGAGTTCGGCGAGCTGGCGCGGGTGCGTCGCCGACGGCGAAGAGGGAGAGGTCTGGGGCATGAAATGGGGAGGCAGCGGTTGAGAGCGTCCGCAGCCAGCTGCTCCCCGGGGGCGGGGAGGCTGTGGCTGGGGTCAGGGTTTGCCGGAAACGATGGCGGTGCTGGCGCCCGCGGGAGGCTCCAGCGCGGGCGGCATGGCAGTGGTGCCCGGAGCAGGCGGGGGCGGGGTCTCCTGGACCGTGGCGGGCTCGACCGGTGGAGGCGGTGCGGGCTTCTTCGGGACGACAACCCGGGGGGGCAGGGGGGCGCTCAGCGGCTTGAGGGGGGCGGCGCCGGTCTTGGGGACGGAGGCCTTGGCGGCCGGCTTGCTGGCGGCCTCCTTGAAGCGCGACTTTTCCTCGCTGGGCAGTTCCTGGTAGGTGATCCACTTCTCGCGCAGAACTTCGCGCTTCTCGGCGGGGATGCGCTGGAGGTTGCGGTACTGGTCACGTGCCGTGGCGCGTTCTTCAGGGGTCAGGGCGAACCAGGTCTCCATTCGTCGTTGCAGGCGCGACTGCTCTTCCGGGGTGTAACCGGGGAAGCGGTCAGCAATGCCTGCCCACTTGCGCTTGCGATCGTCGGGGAGGTCCTTCCATTCCTTGGCCAGCGGGGCGAGCGTGCGCTGCTGCTCAGGCGAGAGGTCTTTCCAGGCAGGAACCGTGAGAGGCGGTGTGGCCACGACCTGGGTCGAGGCCACGAGAGCAATCGCGGCGATCAGTCGGGAGATTCGTTTTGAACCCATGCGTCGAATCCGCGATCAAGGTAAGCGTCGATGGGAAGGTCGTCGGCGAGCAGAGCGCTGTCCACTTCTTCAAGGTCAGCCACATGCTGCAGTTCGCCGAGGAAGCCGCTGCCCACGGCGAGCAGCAGGACCACCAGCATGGCGACCGCAGTCCGGCCATGCGGAAGAATATGTTCGACCATGCTTTGGCCGATGCCCGCCAGGCTGAGTCTCTTGACGCGTACCTTCTGTCGCGACAGGGCCTTTTGTCGCGCTTCGGCCAGACGATTGGCCGCCGGCAGGGAGATTTCCCGGGCAGACATGTTCAGATGTTGCCGGATCCTGATCTGGAGTTCCCGTTCGTTCATGGTTTGATGCCCTTTGCAGCAAGTGCAGCAGCAAGGGTGTGCGTGGCACGGGAACAGTGTGTTTTGACACTGCCCTCGGAGCAACCCATTGCTGCAGCCGTTTCAGCGATATCCATTTCTTCCCAGTAACGCATCAGGAAGGCTTCGCGTTGACGTGGAGGAAGCCTTTCGATTTCCTTTTCTATGGCAACCAGAGTCTGTCTTTGTTCCAGTTGAGCTTGAGGCGATTCACTCTTGAAGTCGCTGTCGGCAGATTCGAGGGTGTCGAGCGGATCGTGTTCGTCATCTTCGGGGCCGGAGAAGGCTGACAGCAGGGTGGTCCACATGCTGCGGACCTTCTGTCGGCGATAGTAGTCGCGGATGGTGTTCTGCAGGATGCGCTGGAAGAGCATGGGGAACTCCTCCGGCGGCTTGTCCCCGTACTTCTCGGCGAGCTTCATCATCGCGTCCTGAACGATATCCAGCGCCGACTCTTCATTGCGGACCGCAAAGAGGGCCTGCTTGAGGGCCCGTCTCTCGACGCTGGCAAGAAAATCCGATAGTTCTAGGCGGGATGACAGGGGTAAATCCTTTGTGGTCCGGGCGCGCCTGGCCCGACTGTTTGTCGCTGCCGGGGGGCAGGGATGGCGCAACCGCTGGCGCAGGTGAATGCAGGGCAGCCCAACGGCTTCCTTGACCAATCCGCGGGGCGGCGGTATGGTTCAACGTTTTACATCGCCGATATAGCTTCGGGTGCAGTGATGGTCATGACCGGTGCGGAAATTGTAATCAGGTGCCTCCAGGAAGAAAAGGTCGATTATCTGTTCGGCTATCCGGGTGGGGCTGTACTGTATATCTACGACGAGCTTTTCAAGCAGGACAAGGTCCGCCATGTGCTCGTGCGTCATGAGCAGGCGGCGATCCATGCTGCCGACGGCTACGCCCGTTCCACCGAAAAGGTGGGTGTTGCCCTGGTGACCTCCGGTCCCGGCGCGACCAACGCGGTGACCGGCATCGCGACGGCCTTCTGCGATTCGATCCCGATGGTGGTGATTTCCGGGCAGGTCCCGTCCGCCGCCATCGGTCAGGATGCTTTTCAGGAAGTGGATACCGTGGGTATCACGCGTCCCTGCGTGAAGCACAACTTCCTGGTGCGTGACGTGCGCGACATCGCGCCCACCATCAAGAAAGCCTTCTACTTGGCCAGGACGGGTCGTCCTGGTCCTGTCCTGGTCGATATTCCCAAGGACATCACAGCTCAGAAGTGTGAGTTCGAGTACCCGCAGACGGTTTCGATCCGCTCTTACAGCCCCGTCGTCAAGGGGCATCAGGGGCAGATCAAGAAGGCCCTGCAACTGTTGCTCGAAGCGCGACGGCCGATGATCTATGCCGGCGGCGGGGTGGTGCTGGGCGACGCGGCCGACAAGCTGACGGCCCTGGTGCGCAAGCTCGGTTTCCCCTGTACCAACACGCTCATGGGGCTTGGCGGCTATCCGGCCACCGATCCGCAGTTCGTCGGCATGCTCGGCATGCACGGCAACTACGAAGCCAACATGGGCATGCATTACTGCGATGTGCTGCTCGCCGTGGGTGCCCGTTTCGATGACCGCGTGATCGGCAGTCCGGACCATTTCGCGTCCGAGCCGCGCAAGATCATCCACATCGACATCGATCCGTCCTCCATCTCCAAGCGCGTGAAGGTGGATGTGCCCATTGTCGGCGACGTGGCTGAGGTGCTGGGTGAGTTGCTCGCCCAGCTCGAGGCGACCTCGCAGCGGCCGGACCAGGAATCCCTGGGGTCGTGGTGGAAGCAGATCGACGAATGGCGTCGCCGCGACTGCCTCAAGTTCACCCAGGGCGAAGGTCTGATCAAGCCCCAGTACGTGATCCAGAAGCTCTGGGAAGTCACTTCCGGCGAGGCCTTCGTGACTTCGGACGTGGGCCAGCACCAGATGTGGGCCGCCCAGTACTACAAGTTCGACAAGCCCCGTCGCTGGGTCAATTCCGGTGGTCTCGGCACCATGGGCTTCGGCCTGCCTGCAGCGATGGGCGTTCAGCTTGCCCATCCGGGGTCACCGGTGGCCTGCGTCACGGGTGAGGGCTCCATCCAGATGAACATCCAGGAGCTGTCAACCTGCAAGCAGTTCCGCCTGCCCATCAAGGTGATCCTGCTGAACAACGGCTACCTGGGCATGGTCCGGCAATGGCAGGAGCTGTTCCACGGCAACCGTTATTCCGAGTCCTACATGGACGCGCTGCCCGATTTTCCGAAGCTGGCCGCGGCCTATGGTCACGTGGGCATCCGGGTCGACAAGCCGGGTGATGTCGAAGGGGCGTTGCGTGAGGCCTTCAAGCAGAAGAACGATCTGGTCTTCCTCGATTTCCAGGTGGATGCCACCGAAAACGTGTATCCGATGGTGCAGGGTGGCAAGGGCCTGACGGACATGATCCTGTCGGCCGAGGACCTCTGAATCGCAGGAGTTTGCCGTGGGGAAGATCCGGCAGGCTTCCGACCCTTCCACGGCGCTTGATGCCCACTGGCTGCGTGGGTTGTTGGCCATCCAGAACAAGACAATTATGAGACACGTCATCTCCCTCCTGATCGAGAACGAAGCCGGCGCACTGTCGCGCGTCTCGGGGCTTTTTTCGGCCCGGGGCTACAACATTGAATCCCTGACGGTGGCGCCGACCGAGGACGCCTCCCTGTCCCGCATGACCATCGTGACCAGCGGTTCCGATGACGTCGTCGAGCAGATCACCAAGCAGTTGAACAAGCTGGTGGAAGTGGTGAAAGTGGTGGATCTCTCCGAGTCCGCCCACATCGAACGCGAGCTGATGCTCGTCAAGGTGCGCGCAACCGGCAAGGATCGTGAAGAAATGAAGCGTATGGCGGACATTTTCCGCGGGCGCATCATCGACGTGACTGACACCAGTTACGTCATCGAGCTGACCGGCAACCAGGCCAAGCTCGATTCCTTCGTCGGCGCCATCGACGCCGGGCTGATTCTCGAAACCGTGCGCTCCGGCATCTGCGGTGTCGGCCGAGGCGATCGGGTATTGAAAGTGTGATGCGGGGGACGGTGCCGGCCAGAGGCTGGCGCCCTCCCGCGATTTGCGACTCTTTGTGTCAGAAAGGCATGAAATGAAGGTTTTTTACGATAAGGATGCGGACCTCTCCCTGATCAAGGGCAAGCAGGTGACGATCGTTGGTTACGGTTCCCAGGGCCATGCCCACGCCCAGAACCTGAAGGAGTCCGGCGTCAATGTGACCGTCGGCCTGCGCAAGGATGGCGCCTCCTGGAACAAGGCCGTCAATGCCGGTCACAACGTTCAGGAAGTTGCAGAAGCCGTCAAGGCCGCCGATGTGGTCATGATCCTGCTGCCGGACGAATCCCAGCCCGACGTCTACAAGAATGACATCGCCCCGAACATGAAGCAGGGCGCCACCCTGGCGTTTGCTCACGGCTTCAACGTTCACTACAACCAGATCGTCCCCCGCGCCGACCTGGACGTGGTGATGGTTGCCCCCAAGGGCCCCGGTCACACCGTGCGCTCCGAGTACCTGAAGGGCGGCGGCGTGCCGACCCTGATCGCCGTGTACCAAGACAAGTCCGGCAAGGCCCGTGACATCGCCCTGTCCTACGCTGCTGCCAACGGCGGCACCAAGGGTGGCGTGATCGAGACCAACTTCCGCGAAGAGACCGAAACCGATCTGTTCGGCGAGCAGGCTGTGCTCTGTGGCGGCGCTGTCGAGCTGGTCAAGATGGGCTTCGAGACCCTGACCGAAGCCGGCTACGCTCCGGAAATGGCTTACTTCGAGTGTCTGCACGAGCTGAAGCTGATCGTCGACCTGATGTACGAAGGCGGCATCGCCAACATGAATTACTCCATCTCCAACAACGCGGAGTATGGCGAGTACGTGACCGGCACCGAAGTGATCAACGAGCAGTCCCGCGTTGCCATGCGCAATGCCCTGAAGCGCATCCAGACCGGTGAATACGCCAAGATGTTCATCCTGGAAGGCAAGACCAACTACCCGGCCATGACCGCCCGTCGTCGTCTGAACGCCGCCCACCCGATCGAAGTGGTCGGTGGTCAGCTGCGTGACATGATGCCGTGGATCAAGGCAAACAAGCTGGTCGACCAGTCCAAGAACTGATCGCTGCAGGCATGATTGCAACAAAAGGGGGACGGAAGTCCCCCTTTTGCTTTTGTGCTTTTGGTGTGGCGCGGGGGGGTTGGATGGTCAGTGCTGTTTTGCATCCTCATTCGCGCTTATAAGGTCTGGTATTTCTTGTGTCGAAATCGACTTTCGCATTGTGAATGCTCTTTGCCCTGGATCCCTCTTTTGGCGGACCTTTTCCCTTTGACATGGGGTAAGTCCTGATTCCGAAAGGCTTTGCGGGCAGCGCGCAATCGAATACCATCCGGTGCAGGATTTATTTCGGCCGATCCGTGCCACCAAGAGGAAAAGAAAATGCTGGTCAGTGAAATTCTCGCGATCAAGGGCAAGGTGCTGTTTACGGTTGCCTCCAACAAGACCCTCGCCGAGGCTGTTTCCATCATGACGGAGCAGGATGTGGGCTCGCTGGTGGTCTTTGACCGGGGGCGCATGGTGGGCCTTCTGACTTTCCGCGAGGTGTTGCTGGCAACCCAGCGTGCTGGAGCGGCCTGGGAGGCCTTGCCGGTCGAGGAGGCCATGCTCAAGGATCCCGTGGTCGCGGCGCTCAACATGGAAATGGACGAGTTGCGTCGCCAGATGGTTGAACATCATCAGCGCTATCTTCCTGTCATGGATGATTCCGTGCTGATGGGCGTGGTGTCTTTCCACGACGTAGCCAAGGCTGTGCTCGAAGAGCAGAGTTTCGAGAACCGGATGCTCAAGAACTACATCAGGAACTGGCCCGCTGAAGATCAGGCCTGATGTGCGGGGACGGCTTGAGCCGGTCCCCGGGAGTTTGCAGTAAAGATGGCCGCGCTGCGCAGGGGGCGGGCGGCCTGAAGAACAAGGCGCGGAAAGCGCCTGTCGAAAGGTATGTTGGGAGCCGGCATGTGATGCATGCCGGGCCGCCGGGGAGGGCGGGATCCTGCCGATGGCTGTGCCACGCATGTGGTCAGGTGTTGCAGGTCCGATCACCAACTACAAAGGAGACAAACGATGGACAAGATTTGGCTGAAAAGCTATCCCCCTGGTGTGCCCGCCGAGATCGATCCCGGGGAGTTCGCTTCCCTCGCCGATCTGTTCCACAAGAGCGTTGCGAAGTTTGCCGGGCGGACTGCCTACATCAATATGGGCAAGTCCATTTCCTATGCGGAACTGGATGTACTGTCGCGGCAGTTCGCCGGCTATCTCCAGGGAGAACTGGGGCTTGCTCCGGGTGCGCGGGTTGCCCTGATGATGCCCAATTGCCTGCAATACCCGATTGCGATGTTCGCGATCCTGCGGGCAGGGTTTGTCGTCGTGAATGTCAATCCGCTGTACACGGCGCGGGAGCTTGCCCACCAGCTCGGTGACGCTGGGTGCGAAGCCATCGTCATCATGGAGAACTTCGCGCATACGCTCCAGGAGGTGCGCGCCCATACGCAGATCCGGCATGTGGTGGTGACGGGGCTGGGAGATCTGCTGGGCTTTCCAAAGTCCCTGCTGGTCAATCTTGTGCTGCGCTACGTCAAGAAGATGGTGCCGGCCTGGGATCTGCCCGGCCATGTCGGGTTTCGGGATGCCCTCTCCCGGGGGCAGGCTCATGCCCTGCAACCGGTCAGGCTGACGCACGATGATCTGGCCTACCTCCAGTACACGGGCGGGACGACCGGTGTGGCCAAGGGGGCCATGCTGACACACGGCAATATCGTCTCCAACCTGCAGCAGGCCCACGCCTGGATCAGTCCCTGCGTGAAGGAGGGTGAGGAGGTCATCGTCACCGCCTTGCCGCTTTATCACATCTTTTCCCTCACGGCGAATTGCCTGACCTTCTTGAAGATTGGCGCGGCGAATGTGCTCATCACCAATCCACGGGATATTCCGGGGTTTGTTGCAGAGCTGGCCGCGCACCCCTTCACCGTCATCACGGGGGTCAATACCCTGTTCAATGCGCTGCTGAACAATGCCGAATTTGCAAAGCTGGATTTCTCCCGGCTGAAGGTTGCCCTCGGTGGCGGCATGGCTGTCCAGCAGGCAGTGGCGGATCGCTGGAAGGCGGTTACCGGTAAGCCTCTGGCGGAGGCCTATGGCCTTACGGAGACTTCGCCGGCGGTCTGCATCAATCCGCTGAATCTGCCCGAGTTCAATCACTCCATCGGCCTGCCGATCTCTTCGACCGACGTCAGCCTGCGCGACGATGAGGGCTATGAGGTGGCTATGGGGCTGCCCGGCGAGTTGTGCGTCAAGGGGCCGCAGGTGATGAAGGGCTACTACAATCGCCCCGAGGACACGGCACGTGCGTTCACCCATGATGGCTATCTGCGCACGGGGGATGTGGCGACCATCGATGCTGAGGGCTTCGTGCGGATCGTCGACCGCAAGAAGGACATGATCCTGGTGTCGGGCTTCAATGTGTATCCGAACGAGGTCGAGGATGTGGTGGCCAGCCATCCCGGAGTGATGGAGGTGGCTGCGCTGGGGGTGCCTGATGAGCACTCGGGTGAAGCAGTGAAGATCTTCGTGGTGCGCAAGGATCCAGCCCTGACGGCAGAGGCCTTGCTCGCCCATTGCCGGGAAGGCCTCACGGGCTACAAGGTGCCGAGATTCGTGGAGTTTCGCGACGAGTTGCCCAAGAGCAACGTGGGCAAGATCCTGCGGCGGGTGCTGAGGGATGGTTAATGTGTGTGATCGATTGCCCGGGGCAGGGTGCTGCGATGCAAAAAGGGCTTGTGTTTTGGAGCTGACATGCGAATAATCAATGCTTAGTCTTGTAGATGACCTCATGACCATTTTCGCCTTCGCCCTTCCTGTCGACGTCGTAGTAGTACGCGTAGTAAGCGTAGGCAGGCGCGCGTCGTAAGGGTCCAAGGCAGTCAAGAGTTAGGAATTTCAGACCCCCGCCGGCGCGCAACCGGCGGGGGTTTTGTCTTTTAGGCACACCCCACAGGCCGGAAAAGCGCATCGGCTTTCAAGTCCAAGGAGAAATCGATGTATCAAATGACTGGAGCAGACCTGATCGTGAAGCTGCTCGAGCGGCAGGGAATCAACACCATTGCCGGCGTGCCTGGCGGTGCGGCCCTGCCCATGTACGACGCCCTGTCGAAGAGCGAACAGATCCATCACGTGCTGTGCCGTCACGAGCAGGGCGCCGGCTTCATTGCCCAGGGCATGGCCCGCGTCTCCGGCCGTCCCGAGGTGTGCCTGGCCTCCAGTGGCCCGGGTGCCACCAACCTGATCACCGCCATCGCCGACGCCAAGCTCGATTCGATCCCCATGATCGCGCTGACCGGCCAGGTGCCCCTGTCCATGATCGGTACCGACGCCTTCCAGGAGGTCGATACCTATGGTCTGACCATACCCATCACCAAGCACAATTTCCTGGTCCGTTCGGCCAAGGAGCTGCTGACGGCCGTGCCGTCCGCCTTCCGCATCGCGATGTCCGATCGTCCGGGGCCGGTGCTGATCGACGTGCCTAAGGATGTCCAGAACCAGATGGTGAGCTTCGAGGAGTTCCCCGACGTGGTGGTGCCCGATGCGGCGCCCAGCTTCGACATCGCGGCGATCGAAGAGGCTGCCCGCATGATCGAGTCGGCGGAGCGTCCGGTGCTGTACCTGGGCGGCGGCGTGATCCACTCCGGCGCAGCCCACATGGCGGTCACCCTGGCGGAGCAGGCCTCCCTGCCGACCACCATGACCCTGATGGCACTGGGTGCGATGCCCATGGACCATCCGCTGTCCCTGGGCATGCTGGGCATGCACGGTGCCCGCTACACCAACTACGTTCTGGAAGAGGCCGACCTGCTGATCTGCGTCGGCGCGCGGTTTGATGATCGTGCCATCGGCAAGACCGCCGAGTTCTGTCCGAACGCGAAGATCATCCATATCGACATCGACCGCTCCGAGCTGCACAAGGTCAAGAACGCGCATGTGGCCATTGCTGGCGATGTGGGTCAGGTGCTCTCCGAGCTGCTGCCGCGCGTCAAGCCGCAACTGCGCAAGCGCTGGCTGTCCCACGTGGAGAGCCTCAAGGGGCGCTTCCCGCTGGCGATGCCCGGTGTCGACAATCCGCGTTCGCCCTATGGCCTGATCCACGCGGTCGCCAATTGCCTGGACGACAACGCGATCATCACCAGCGATGTGGGTCAGCACCAGATGTGGGTGGCCCAGGCCTATCCCTTCCGCCGTTCCCGCCAATGGCTCAACTCCGGTGGCCTCGGCACCATGGGCTTCGGCTTCCCGGCGGCCATCGGTGCGGCGCTGGCGGCGCCCGACCGCACGGTGGTGTGCTTCTCCGGTGACGGCAGCCTGAAGATGAACATCCAGGAGATGGCGACAGCTGCCCAGGAGAACGTCAACGTCAAGATCGTGCTGATGAACAACCAGTCCCTGGGGCTGGTGCACCAGCAGCAAAACCTGTTCTACGGCAAGCGCATCATGGCGTCCCGCTATGAGCGTCCGACCGACTTCCTGAAGATCGCTGACGGCTTCGGCATGCGCGCAGTGGATTTGGATCCGGCGCCGAACCCGCGTGTGACCCTGGCCGAGGCTCTCAATACCCCGGGCCCCTGCCTGATCCACGCCACGATCGATCCCAACGAATTCGTCTACCCGATGGTGCCGCCGGGTGCCGCCAACTCCGAGATGATCGGCTGAGCCCGAGGAGATAACACGATGTCCGAACAGAACACCAACCTTTCCGAATTCATCCCCGACGTTCCCGAGCACAACGGCTTCACCAAGGTCGTGCTCGAGCTGGGTGTGGCCAACCACCCGGGGGTGATGAGCCATATCTGTGGCCTGTTTGCCCGCCGTGCCTTCAACGTTGAAGGCATCCTGTGCATGCCGGTGGGAACGGGTGAAACCAGCCGCATCTGGCTGCTGATCTTCGAGGACGAGCGTCTGTCCAAGATGATCAAGCAGGTCGAGAAGCTGGAGGATGTGCTCTATGTTAATCAGCATGCCGGTGAGCACCCGGTCTTTGGCAGGCTCGACGAGTTCTTCCAGTAAGCGGCTGCAGTGCGCCGCCGGCCCCGTGCCGGCGGCGTGATAGACTCCGGCGCCTGACCTCGGCGTCGGTTTGTCTTTCTCCTTTTCGTCTTCGCGAGTCTTCCCATGTCCGGTAACTCCCTCGGTACGCTGTTCTGTGTCACGTCCTTCGGTGAATCCCATGGCCCGGCCATCGGTTGCGTGGTGGATGGTTGTCCGCCGGGGCTGGCCATCAGCGAGGCGGACATCCAGGCCGAGCTCGACCGGCGCAAGCCGGGCACTTCGCGCCACGTGACCCAGCGGCGTGAGCCGGATGCGGTGGAGATCCTGTCCGGTGTCTTCGAAGGCGTCACCACCGGTACCCCGATCGCGCTGTTGATCCGTAACCAGGACCAGCGCTCCAAGGACTACGGCAACATCGCCGAGAGCTTCCGCCCGGGGCATGCCGACTATGGCTACTGGCAAAAGTACGGGATCCGCGACCACCGTGGTGGTGGCCGTTCCTCCGCCCGGGAAACTGCGGTACGCGTGGCGGCTGGCGCGATTGCACGCAAGTGGCTGTTCGAGCGCTTCGGCGTGGTGATCCGCGGTTACATGGCCCAGCTCGGCCCCATCGAGATTCCCTTTGCGTCGTGGGACGAGGTCGATGGCAATGCCTTCTTCGCCCCCAATCAGGCCATCGTGCCCCAGCTCGAGTCCTACATGGACGACCTGCGCAAGTCGGGCGATTCCGTGGGTGCCCGCATCAACGTGGTGGCGACCGGTGTGCCGGTAGGCTGGGGCGAGCCGGTTTACGACCGCCTGGACGCGGACATCGCCTACGCCATGATGAGCATCAACGCCGTCAAGGGTGTGGAGATCGGTGCCGGCTTTGCCAGCGTGTCCCAGCTCGGTACCCAGCATTCCGACGAGATGAGCCCCGAGGGCTTTCTGTCCAACGAGTCCGGCGGTGTATTGGGTGGCATCTCGACGGGCCAGGACATCCTGGTCAGCATGGCGATCAAGCCGACCTCCAGCACCCGCCTCGATCGCCAGTCCATCAACAAGGCCGGCGAGGCGGTGGTGGTAAATACCCACGGGCGCCATGATCCCTGTGTGGGTATCCGGGCGACGCCCATTGCAGAATCCATGCTGGCCATCGTGCTGATGGATCATGCCCTGCGCCATCGGGCACAGAACGCCGATGTCGAATGCCCAACGCCCCGTATCGCGGGGCTTGCGCCGGGAGCCCGCCAGAGCGTGCCGTCCCCCCGGTCCAAGGATTGACGAGGGTCAACTTTGGCCATGCCTCAGCGGCGTAGAGTGGATTTCAAACGGGATCCGATTGACGAAGCTGGAGGAAGTGCATGGAGCAACACGATCTGCATCACGAGTTTCCCGAATACCGGGATCAGATTCACGTACTCAAGGTGTCGAACGGGCACTTCGCAAGACTGTTCGATGACTATCACATCCTGAATCGTCAGGTCGTCCGCGTCGAGATCAACGAAGATGTCGCCACGGATTTCGAGCTGGAAGAGCTGAAGAAGCGCCGCCTGAAGCTGAAGGATGAGTTGCACGGCATGCTGAAGGCTGTTGCTGCCGTTTGAACGCTGTATCCGGGTTGTGTCAAAGAGCGCCTCAGGGCGCTCTTCTTTTTGGAGGCGGGTGAGACACCGAACGATGATTCCCTACTGGCGGCTGTCCGGCTATTACTTCTTCTATTTCGCCTTCGTCGGGGCCTTCTCGCCGTATTTCGGCCTGTACCTCCAGTCCATCGGGCAGAGCGCGGCTCAGATCGCGGTGCTGATGTCCCTGATGTCGGTGATGCGGATGGTAGCGCCGACGCTGTGGGGCTGGTTGGCGGACCGCATGGGCGTCTGCACGCCCATCGTGCGCTTGTCGGCGCTCCTTTCCCTGGTGGGTTTCTCGGGTTTCCTGCTCACCGATGCCTATGCCTGGCTGTTCGTCAGCATGGCCCTGCTGGCCTTCTTCTGGAGCGCGGCCCTGCCGCTGGTTGAGACGCTGACCTTTGCCCACCTGAACGGCAGGGCGGGGCTCTACGGGAATATCCGGGTGTGGGGCTCGGTCGGTTTCATTCTGGCCGTGCTGGGGCTGGGCTACCTGCTCGATGGCCTGCCGGTGCGGGCGCTGCTGTGGATCACCCTGGCCGTGCTGGCCGGTATCCTGTTTTGTGCATTGACGATCCCGGAGGCGGGGCGGCCACGCACGCCTGCCGTACCGGTAGCCCTCGGCGAGATTCTCCGCCGTCCGGAAGTGCGGGCCCTGTTTGCCGCCTGTTTCTTCATGTCGGCCGCCCATGGGGCGCTGTACGTGTTCTATTCCCTGCACCTTGTTGCCCACGGTTACAGCAAGGCACTGGTGGGCTGGATGTGGGCGCTGGGAGTCGTTGCCGAGATCGCGGTCTTCATGGGAATGCCGCAGCTTCTCAAGGCGTTTTCCCTGCGGGGGTTGTTGATCTGGAGTTTTGCCGCGGCGGTGCTGCGCTTTGTGCTGATCGGCTGGGGGGCGGACTCCCTGTGGCTTCTCCTGCTGGCCCAGCTTCTGCACGGTGCAACCTTCGGCGCCTACCACGCGGCGGCCGTTGCGGCGGTCAATCGCTGGTTCGGCGTGCAGCACCAGGCTCGTGGTCAGGCGCTGTACGGAAGTATTTCTTTTGGTGCCGGCGGGATGATCGGCGGGCTGGTCAGCGGCTACACTTGGGAGTCTGTCGGGCCGGCCTGGACATATACGCTAGGTTCCCTGTTTGCCCTGCTGGGCTTGCTAGTGCTGGCATGGGGGTGGCGGCGGGGCGTGGGCGAGCCGCCCCGGGCACAATTCGAGTGAGGAAGACGTGACGCGCATGAAGTACCGATTGAAGGGCTTGTCGGGGCTGTTGCCCGCAGTTTTTGCCGTGGGCCTGATGACGGCCTGCCAGACGGTCCGGACCACCCAGACCGGCAATGTGGGCGTGGAGCGCTCGCAGATGATGATGGTGAGCTCCAGGGAGATGGAGTCCGCCGCCAGTCAGAGCTACCAGAAGATCATCCAGCAGGCGGGCCAGAAGAACGCCCTCAACCGCGACAAGGAGCAGGTGGAGCGGGTACGTGCCGTGGCGCGCCGCCTCATTCCGGCAACGGGGGCTTTCCGGCCGGATGCGCCCAACTGGCGCTGGGAGGTCAATGTCCTGTCCTCGAACGATCTCAACGCCTGGTGCATGGCGGGCGGCAAGATCGCCTTTTACTCCGGCATCATCGAGAAGCTGGACCTGACCGACGACGAGATCGCCGCCATCATGGGCCACGAGATCGCCCATGCCCTCCGGGAGCACGCGCGGGAACGCGCCTCCCAGGCGATGGTGACCAATCTCGGAGTGGCCGTGCTGGGTGCGGCGCTAGGGGTAGGGCAGGCCGGGACCGACCTGATCGGTTCGGTCGCCAAGGTGAGCTTCGAGCTGCCCAACAGCCGGGAGCACGAGACCGAGGCGGACCGCATCGGCGTGGAGCTGGCGGCCCGTGGTGGCTACGATCCGCGTGCGGCGGTCGTCCTCTGGCAGAAGATGGCGAAGGCCAACAGCAACCAGCCGCCCCAGTGGTTGTCTACCCATCCGTCCAATCAAAGTCGTCAGCAGGATCTTGCCCAGTACGCCGCTCGCGTGATGCCCCTCTACGAGCAAGCTACTCAGCACACGAAGCCTGTGAAATAATTAAGGTTTTTCCGCCCCTCTCAGTCCTTTCGCCCATGCAAGCGCAAACGCTTTACGAAAAACTCTGGTCGAGTCACGTGGTGCACGTCGAGGATGACGGCACGGCCCTGATCTACATCGACCGCCACCTGGTCCACGAAGTCACCAGCCCGCAGGCCTTCGAGGGCCTCAAGCTGGCCGGCCGCAAGCCCTGGCGCGTGGACTCCATCGTCGCGACGGCGGACCACAACACCCCGACCGACCATTGGGAGCAGGGCATCCTGGATCCGGTTTCCCGTCAGCAGGTGGAAACCCTGGACAGCAACATCCGTGAAGTCGGCGCACTGGCCTATTTCCCCTTCAAGGACGAGCGTCAGGGGATCGTGCACGTGATCGGACCTGAGAACGGCGCCACCCTGCCGGGCATGACGGTCGTCTGCGGTGACTCCCATACCTCGACCCACGGCGCCTTTGCCTGTCTGGCTCATGGCATCGGCACGTCCGAGGTCGAGCACGTGATGGCCACCCAGTGCCTGCTGCAGAAGAAGTCGAAGACCATGCTGATCCGTGTTGATGGTCAGCTGGGTGCGGGCGTCACCGCCAAGGACGTCGTCCTCGCCATCATCGGCAGGATCGGCACCGCGGGCGGCACCGGCTACGCCATCGAGTTCGGCGGCAGTGCCATCCGTGCCCTGACCATGGAAGGCCGCATGACCATCTGCAACATGGCCATCGAAGCCGGTGCGCGCGCCGGGCTGGTGGGCGTGGATGAGCAGACGGTTGCCTACCTCAAGGATCGGCCCTTCTCGCCGAAGGGCGAGCAGTGGGACCGGGCGGTCGCCTACTGGCGTACCCTGCACTCCGACGCGGGTGCGGTGTTTGACTGTGTCGTCGAGCTGAATGCGGCCGAGATCAAGCCGCAGGTCACCTGGGGGACCTCACCCGAGATGGTCGCCCCGATCGACGGCATCGTGCCGGACCCCACCCTCGAGAAGGATCCGGTCAAGCGCGAGGGCATGGAGCGGGCGCTGCAGTACATGGGCCTCAATCCGCGTACGCCGATCAAGAACATCGCCATCGACAAGGTCTTCATCGGCTCCTGCACCAACTCGCGCATCGAGGACCTGCGTGCCGCCGCCTTTGTGGCGCGGGGGCGCCGCAAGGCCGACAACGTCAGGCTGGTGCTGGTTGTGCCGGGCTCCGGCCTGGTCAAGCGTCAGGCCGAGGCTGAGGGCCTGGACAAGATCTTCGTCGCCGCCGGTTTCGAGTGGCGGGAGCCGGGCTGCTCCATGTGCCTGGCCATGAACGCCGACCGGCTGGAGCCGGGCGAGCGCTGTGCCTCCACCTCCAACCGCAACTTTGAAGGCCGCCAGGGCGCGGGTGGGCGTACTCACCTGGTCAGTCCGGCCATGGCTGCGGCTGCGGCGATCGCCGGGCATTTCGCCGACGTGCGCGAACTGGCCTGAAGCGTGGAGACGAGAGCATGCGTGCATTCATGATGCTGCTTGGCGTGTGTGCCGTGGTTGTCCTGGGCGGTTGCAATACTGTCCAGGGCCTTGGCAAGGATATTGAAAAGGGTGGTGAAGCCATCCAGAAGGTAGCGAAGTAAGATGAATCCCTTCCGCAAACTCGACGGTCTCGTGGCGCCGATGGACCGCGCCAACGTGGATACCGACGCAATCATTCCGAAGCAGTTCCTGAAGTCCATCAAGCGCAGCGGCTTCGGCCCCAACCTCTTTGATGAGTGGCGCTACCTGGATGTCGGTCAGCCGGGGCAGGACAACACCCACCGTCCCCGCAACCCGGACTTCGTGCTCAACCAGCCGCGCTACCAGGGTGCCCAGATCCTGCTGACCCGTGACAACTTCGGTTGTGGCAGCTCCCGCGAGCACGCCCCCTGGGCGCTGGAAGACTTCGGTTTCCGGGTGCTCATAGGCCCGAGCTTTGCCGACATCTTCTTCAACAACTGCTTCAAGAACGGCTTGCTGCCGATCAAGCTCGACGCGGCCGAAGTGGAGTGGCTGTTTGCCCAGTGCCTCGGCACCGAAGGCTATCGCCTATCGGTCGATCTGGAGGCCCTGACCATCACGCGGCCCGACGGCAAGGCGATTCCGTTCAACGTGGACCCCTTCCGCCGTGAATGTCTGCTCAATGGTTGGGACGACATCGGCCTGACCCTGCGTCACGCCGACAAGATCCGCGAGTACGAAGCCCGTCGTCGCATCGAGCAGCCCTGGCTCTTTGCCTGACCGCCTGCCGGCCCCCGGGCCGGCGCCAACCACCAGAAAAAATAGAAAGACATAATGAAGATCTGCGTTCTGCCGGGTGACGGCATTGGTCCCGAAATCATGGAGCAGGCCCTGCGCGTGCTCGAGGCCCTGCGTGGCGACGGTTTCAACTTCGAAGTGGAGACCGCCCTGATCGGCGGCAGCGCCGTGGATGCCACCGGCACGCCCTATCCCGAAGCCACCAGCAAGGCCGCCAAGGCTGCCGATGCCATCCTGCTGGGTGCGGTGGGTGGTCCCAAGTGGGACACGCTGCCCCGCGAGCAGCGCCCCGAGCGCGGCCTGCTGGCCATCCGCAAGGAGCTGAACCTGTTCGCCAACCTGCGCCCGGCGATCCTCTATCCCGAACTGGCCAACGCCTCCACCCTCAAGCCCGAGGTCGTGGCCGGCCTGGACATCCTGATCGTGCGCGAGCTGACCGGTGACATCTATTTCGGCCAGCCTCGTGGCGTGCGTGAAGAGAATGGCGAGCGCGTCGGCTTCAACACCATGGTGTACTCGGAGTCCGAGATCCGCCGTATCGGCAAGGTGGCCTTCGAGGCTGCCCGCAAGCGTGGCAAGAAGCTGTGCTCGGTGGACAAGATGAACGTGCTCGAAGCCACCCAGCTGTGGCGCGACGTGATGATCGAGATCTCCGCCGACTACCCGGACGTGGAGCTCTCCCACATGCTGGTGGACAACGCCGCCATGCAGCTGGTGCGGGCGCCGAAGCAGTTTGACGTGATGGTCACTGGCAACATGTTCGGCGACATCCTGTCGGACGAGGCTTCCATGCTCACCGGCTCCATCGGCATGCTGCCGTCCGCCTCGCTGGACGCGAACAACAAGGGCCTGTACGAGCCCAGCCACGGTTCTGCGCCCGACATCGCCGGCAAGGGTCTGGCCAATCCGCTGGCCACCATTCTGTCTGCCGCGATGATGCTGCGCTATACCTTCAATCTGGAGGCCCAGGCGCTGCGTATCGAAAATGCCGTGAAGAAAGTGTTGGCCGCCGGTTATCGCACCGGCGACATCTACGAGGCGGGCACCCGCCAGGTCGGCACCAGGGAAATGGGCGACGCGGTCATCGCTGCGCTGTAGGTCATTACTAGAAAACTATCGAGTCTGATCGGGGATCAATATGAAAAGAGTGGGTCTGGTTGGCTGGCGTGGCATGGTCGGTTCCGTGCTCATGCAGCGCATGCGTGAAGAGAACGACTTTGCACTGATCGAGCCGGTGTTCTTCACCACCTCCAATCCGGGCGGCAAGGCGCCGAACTTTGGCAAGGAGGCTCCTGCGCTCAAGGATGCCAAGAGCATTGACGAGCTGAAGGCGATGGACATCGTCATCACCTGTCAGGGCGGCGACTACACCAGCGAGGTCTACCCCAAGCTGCGCGCTGCCGGCTGGGCCGGCCACTGGATCGATGCGGCCTCGACCCTGCGCATGGAGAAGCAGGCGGTGATCATCCTTGATCCGGTCAACATGAACGTGATCAAGGATTCCCTGGCCAAGGGCGGTCGTGACTGGGTTGGCGGCAACTGTACCGTGTCCCTGATGCTGATGGCCCTGGGCGGCCTTTTCCAGCGTGACCTGGTGGAGTGGGCGACCTCCATGACCTACCAGGCGGCTTCCGGCGCCGGTGCGCAGAACATGCGCGAACTGCTGTCCCAGATGGGCGAACTCAACCGCTCGGTCAAGGAGCTGCTGGACGATCCCGCCTCCGCGATCCTCGATATCGACCGCGAAGTGGCTGGCACCATGCGTGACGATGCCTTCCCGGCCTCCAACTTTGGCGTGCCGCTGGCCGGCTCCCTGATTCCCTGGATCGACAAGGATCTCGGTAATGGTCAGTCGAAGGAAGAGTGGAAGGGCGGCGTCGAAACCAACAAGATCCTCGGTCGGGGGGACGGCTTCGGCACGCCCGCCGTGCCCATCGACGGACTCTGCGTGCGGATCGGCGCAATGCGTTGCCACAGCCAGGCGCTGACGCTCAAGCTGCGCAAGGACATCCCCATCGACGAAATCGAAGGCCTGCTGGCAACGGCGAATGACTGGGTCAAGGTTGTGCCGAATCAGCGCGACATCACCATGCGCGATTTGACCCCGACCGCCGTGACCGGCACCCTGACGGTGCCCGTGGGTCGTCTGCGCAAGCTGGCCATGGGCGGTGAGTATCTGTCCGCCTTCACGGTTGGCGACCAGCTGCTGTGGGGGGCGGCCGAGCCCCTGCGGCGTATGCTGCGAGTCCTCCTCGAGGATTGACGTAATTAAAGATGGCGGCTTCGGCCGCCATTTTTAATTTATTTCGCGTTGGTGGGGAACTTCAAAAATACCTTGAACTTGCCTCCCCAAACCCATGATGTTATGTTCATCTCCAACTCGATTTCGATGACCCGCATTCGTGCATAAGAACCTTGTGAAAAGTCGGCTCAAACGCACCCTCCTCGCGGCTTCCATCGGTGCGCTCTCTTTGGGCGCCCATGCCGCTGGCCTAGGGAAAATCACTGTTCTCAGCGGGCTGGGACAGCCGCTCCGGGCGGAGGTCGAAATCTCTGCCACGCCGGAAGAACTTCAGAACATGACGGCGCGCTTGGCGTCTTCAGAGGCTTTCCGGCAGGCCGGTATTGATTTCTCGCCATCCGTCAGCGGATTGCGCATGTCAATCGAGCGGCGGGCGGGTGGTGCCATTGTCCGGGTCACGAGTGAACGACCGGTCAATGAGCCCTTCGTCGATATGCTGGTCGAACTCAATTGGGCGGCGGGTCGCCTGATTCGCGAATATACATTCCTGCTCGATCCTCCCGATGTGGGTGGTGGGCGGGTGGCCGCTGTACCGGTTGCGAGTCCCGAGCTGCGCCAGGGGCCGCAGGCTATGCCGGTGGCACGGCCTGCGAGGGCGACAGCTCCCCGCGTGGCAAGGCCTGCAGCCCAGGGGCCTGCCGGAGGGCGCTCCTACACCGTGCAGGTGGGGGATACCCTCAACCGGATCGCGGCCGAGAATCGCCCCGAAGGTGTCTCGATGGAGCAGATGCTCCTGGCACTGTTCCAGGGTAATCGCGGGGCCTTCGAAGCCGATGACATGAACCGCCTGCAGGCGGGCAAGATCCTCCGGATTCCCGATGCCGACACCGTCCGGCAGGTGGCAGGTGATGCTTCCCGGCAGCAGGTCGTTGCACATTCGGCTGATTTCGGGCGTTATCGCCGCCGTCTGGCCGAGCAGGCGGCTGCCGCTCCGGCCAAGGAAGCGCCGGCGCAGCAGGGTAGCGGGGGCCGTATCGGCGCCAAGGTTGAAGACCGGGCGCCCGCCGTGCTGGGCGCCTCCGATCAGCTCAAGGTCTCCAAGAGCGAGGAGGGGGGCAAGTCCGGCGCTGCTGCGGGCAGCGACAAGTCCGGTGCGCGTCTGCAGGCTCTTGAGGAAGATCTTGTCTCACGCGACAAGGCCCTGCGTGAAGCGAACACCCGTCTGGCCGAGTTGGAAAAGAGCATCAAGGAGCTCCAGCGTCTCGTCGAATTGAAGAGCCAGGGGCTGGCCCAGATCCAGCCCGAGGCTGCAGCTCCTGCCGCTGCTCCGGCTGCTGCGAATCCGGTTCCGGCGGCTGCTCAGCCGCCTGCCGAGGCCCCCGAGAAAGCCGAAGCTCCGAAGCCCGTCGAGGCGCCGGCTGCCGATCCCAAGCCTGCCCCCGAGCCCAAGCCGGTGCCGCCTCCCGAGCCGCCGAAGGCCCCCGAGCCCCCGGCTGCCGCGCCAGAGGACATGTCCCTGCTGTTCGGCGGTGGCGGGATCCTGGCCCTGCTGCTGGGCTGGGGCGCCTACAAGTTCCGGCAGCGCCGGAATGCGGCCGGAGCTCCGACCACCACGCCTGTGCTGTCCGAGTTCAATGAAGGCGCGAACTCCGTGTTCAGCAGCGCGGGCGGGCAGAGCGTGGATACCGGAAGCAGCAGCCTGATCCAGACCGACTTCAGCCAGTCGGGCCTGTCGTCCATCGATACGGATGAAGGTGTGGATCCGGTTGCAGAGGCCGATGTTTACATGGCTTACGGGCGCGATGCCCAGGCTGAGGAGATCCTGCTCGATGCGCTCAAGACCGATCCCGGTCGTACCGGGGTGCATTTGAAGCTGCTCGAGATCTATGCTCAGCGCAAGAACCTCAAGCAGTTCGAGACCACGGCAACCGAGCTGTATTCACTGACCGGCGGCAATGGCCCCGATTGGGAGAAAGCGGCAGCCCTCGGGCGCAAGTTTGATCCAGACAGTCCGCTGTACCGCGTTCCGGTGCCGGGAGCTGCGCCTGTCGCAGCGGCTGCGCCGGCAGTTGCGGCGGCAGCCAGCTTTGCTCAGGCCGAAGCCCGGCCGGCGCCGCTGGAGCCGGTCCGCGATCCCATGCCGGCCTCCCTCAGCGATGATCCGCTGGAGTCTCCGTCCCAGCTCAAGGATACATGGGCGCTGCCTGGCGAACTCAATCAGTATGCAAGCCTTGAAGATATTGACAGGGCGGTTGCCTCGTCCGGCCCGGCCACCATTTCTCCGGCCATGCCGGATACCTCTGTTCTGGATTTCGATCTGGACCTGAGTGCAGCGGGTACCGTCGAGGCGGCATCGGCCAACAAGCCCACCTCGGTGGGTGAGGCGGCCAGTGGAGGCCTCGATTTCGATCTCGGCTTCGACATGCCGTCCGCCCAGCAGCCGCCTCTTGGGGCGACGGTGGTGGCGGGGGATCACTTTCCCCTGAATCTCGAGGCCACGTCGACCCAGGCCCCGCGGGTTGGTGCCGATTTCAGCCTGCCTGATCCCAGCGATCTCGATTTTGAGATCAGCTCCGAATTTGGTGAGCATCAGCCCATCGCACGTGCTGAACCCACGGTTGATGTGGATCTCACTGCAACGCTGGCTGATGAAGCCATTGGCATGCCGGTTGACACGGCAACCGTCGATCTCGAGAAAACCAGCTTTGACAGCAGCCTGCTCGATTTCGATTTCGAACTCGACGACAAGGCGGGTGAGGAGTTGACGAGCACCCGACCGATGGCGCCGATCTCCTCCCTGGACTCCATCGACCTGGAACTTGGCAAGTCTGCGGCGGCGCCGTTCGAGCTCGAGCTGCCGGATCCAGGCCCGCCGACCGAGCCTCCCCTCGATCTCGACCTGCATCAGGAGGTGGCGACCAAGCTTGAACTGGCGCGGGCCTATGAGGAAATGGGCGACAAGGATGGCGCCAGGGAGCTGGTCGAGGAGGTGTTGAAGGAAGGTAACGGGCGCCAGAAGGACGAAGCCCAGGCCATTCTCGCCCGCCTCGTCTGAGGGGCTTGTTGATTCACCGGGCTTTGTCTGGGGCAGGGGCGCGCTTCCGTTTTCATCCCGCGTCGCTGCTGATCGTCTGGGGTAGCCTCGTTCTGGCTGTCCAGTTGATGCGAGGGCAGGGGTTGCTGTGGCTTGGGCTGGTGATAGGCCTGGTTGCCGTTTTCTGTGCCCACCAGCGCGTCCGGCGGCTGTTGCGCCGCGTGCGTTACCTGCTCTTGGTGCTGCTGGTGCTGTTTGCGTGGTTTACGCCGGGAGAACTGTTGTTCTCGGGTTTTCCCGGCAGTCCAAGTCTTGAAGGTCTTGTGCTGGCCGCAGTGCATGGTGGCCGGCTGATTCTGGTGGTGGTGCTGGCGGCCATCCTGCTTGAAGGTCTCGACGCATCAGCCCTGGCCGCCGGAATTGATCTTCTTTGTCGGCCTCTGGGCTGGACAGGCGTCTCCCCGGAGCGCCTGATCGTCCGATTTCTTCTCGTTTTTCAATACGTGGAAAATCCGCCGGCCGGTGGCTGGCGTGCTTTATTGCAGGATTCGGCGCTGCCGCCGGATCAGCATGTTCCTGCCATTCGCCAGTTGCCCTGGTGCTGGCGGGACTGGCTGCTGTCAGGCCTGGCGGTGACGGGTTTGGTGATTGCTTTCTGGGAGGGCTGGTGAGGGTCGCAATCGGTGTCGAGTATTCCGGCGAGTTGTTCGAGGGCTGGCAGATCCAGCCGCATGGCCGGACGGTGCAGAATCGCCTCGAGCAGGCGCTTTCCACTGTGGCGCAGGCGCCTGTCAGCGTGGTGTGCGCCGGGAGGACCGATACCGGCGTGCATGCCACGGCACAGGTCGTGCATTTCGATACCTGCGCCAAACGCCCTCTGGAGGCCTGGGTGCGTGGAACCAACAGCCATCTCCCGCCAGGCGTGTCGGTGCTGTGGGCGGTGGAGGTCGATGACGAATTCCATGCTCGCTTCAGCGCAGAATCCCGACGTTATCGTTATGTTCTTCTGAACCGGAGGGTCAGGCCGGCAATCCTGGCTGGCCGGGTCGGGTGGATTCATGGTGCCCTGGATGAGGCGCTGATGGCGCAGGCGGCGGGAGACTTGCTGGGTGAGCATGATTTCACCTCGTTCCGTGCGGCCCAGTGCCAGGCCAGATCACCCGTGAGGACGATGCATTCCATCCAGGTGAGGCGCCATGGCGATGTGGTGATGTTCGATTTCCAT
Organism: Zoogloea dura; assembly: GCF_012927165.1. GTDB lineage: Bacteria > Pseudomonadota > Gammaproteobacteria > Burkholderiales > Rhodocyclaceae > Zoogloea > Zoogloea dura. Next base: position 209,015 of record NZ_JABBGA010000004.1, on the reverse strand, counting down.
GCCAACGCCTTTCTGCACCACATGATCCGAAATCTGGTCGGAGCGCTGGTTTACGTGGGCAAGGGGCGTCAGCCGCCTGGTTGGATGGCGGAACTGCTGACCTTGCGCAATCGCAGCCTGGCCGCGCCGACCTTTGCCCCTGACGGCCTGTATCTTTGCGGTGTGGAGTATCCGCCGAGGTGGTCGCTGCCCGGCGGCGGGCGTATCATCGCGCCTCCCCAACTGTTGATACCCGAGGCGCCGTGCATCGCACCCGAATCAAGATCTGTGGCCTGACCCGCGAAGAGGATGTTCGCGCAGCCGTGAATGCCGGCGCCGACGCTATCGGCTTCGTGTTTTATCCGCCCAGCCCCCGTTTCGTCCCGTTCGAGCGGGCCGCACAGCTGGCGCGCCTCATCCCGCCCTTTGTGACGACTGTTGGCCTGTTCGTCGAGCCGGGGCGGAACTTCGTCGAAACTGCGCTGCAGTCGGTGCCCTTGCAGGTGCTGCAGTTCCACGGTGATGAAACGGAGGCGGATTGCCTGGGTTTCGGGCTGCCTTACATCAAGGCGGCGCGGATGCGGCAGGGGCTTGATCTGTTAAAATACGCGGCTTCTTTCCCGGGTGCCCAGGGGCTTCTCCTGGATGCCTTCGTGGAAGGCTATGGTGGTGGTGGCGAAACCTTCGACTGGTCTCTGATCCCTGACAGGCTGCCGATGCCTTTGATCCTCTCTGGCGGTCTGAATGCGGCCAATGTGGGAGAGGCCGTGAGGCGGGTACAGCCCTGGGCGGTGGACGTGTCCAGTGGCGTCGAGTCAGCGAAGGGCATCAAGGACGCTGCCCTGATCACCGATTTTGTTGCCGGAGTTGAACATGCACATGGCTGATGCCCCCTACGATTTTCCTGATGCGCGCGGCCATTTCGGGCCCTATGGTGGCGTTTTTGTAGCAGAAACGCTGATCCCGGCGCTGACCGAGCTGCGGCAGGCTTATGAGGCAGCGCTGGCTGATCCGGCCTTTGCCGCCGAGTTCAACTACGAACTCAAGCACTACGTGGGCCGTCCAAGTCCGATCTATCACGCCAAGCGCTGGTCCGAGCTCCTCGGTGGCGCCCAGATCTACCTGAAGCGGGAAGATCTGAATCACACCGGTGCCCACAAGGTCAATAACTGCATCGGCCAGGCCATGCTGGCGCGCCGGATGGGGAAGCCCCGGGTCATCGCGGAGACGGGGGCCGGCCAGCACGGGGTCGCCACTGCCACCGTGGCGGCGCGCTATGGCATGGAGTGCGTGGTTTACATGGGTTCCGAGGACGTGCGCCGTCAGGCGGCCAACGTCTACCGCATGAAGTTGCTCGGGGCTACGGTGGTGCCGGTCGAGAGTGGCTCCCGGACCCTCAAGGATGCGCTGAACGAAGCCATGCGTGACTGGGTCACCCATATCGGCAACACCTTTTACATCATTGGTACCGTGGCCGGTCCTCATCCCTATCCGATGATGGTGCGTGATTTCCAGGCAATCATCGGTCAGGAGTGCATCGAGCAGATGCCCGAGATGGTCGGTCGCCAGCCCGACTACGTGATCGCCTGTGTGGGCGGCGGCTCCAACGCGATGGGCATCTTCCACCCGTATATCGAGCACAAGGATGTGCGCCTGATCGGCGTGGAGGCTGCCGGCAGTGGTATCGAAACCGGCATGCACGCCGCTTCCCTGAGCGCGGGGCGCCCGGGGGTGCTGCACGGTAACCGGACCTACCTGCTGCAGAACGAGGATGGCCAGATCATCGAGACTCACTCGATCTCCGCCGGTCTCGATTACCCGGGGGTCGGCCCCGAGCACGCCTGGCTGAAGGACATCCAGCGCGCCGAATATGTCGGCATCACCGATGCCGAGGCGCTCCAGGCCTTCCATAACCTGTGCCGCTTCGAGGGCATCATTCCCGCGCTGGAGTCGTCCCACGCTCTGGCCTATGCGGCCAAGCTCGCTCCGACGCTGCCGAAGGACAAGGTCCTTCTGGTGAATCTGTCCGGTCGTGGCGACAAGGACATGCACACCGTCGCCGAGAAGTCCGGCATCCAGTTCTGATTCATCGCGGCCCCGTCGGTCAGTCCGGCGGGGCCGCCGACCATTCGTACATACCCATGTCCAGAATCCAACAGACTTTCACGCGGCTCGCAGGGGAAGGGCGCAAGGCCTTGATTCCCTTCATCACGGCTGGCGACCCCAATCCGGAAATGACCCTGCCGCTGATGCAGGCCCTGGTGGCAGGGGGAGCCGACATCATTGAGCTTGGCGTGCCGTTTTCCGACCCGATGGCTGACGGGCCCACCATCCAGCGTGCCTCCGAACGTGCCCTGGCGGCAGGGATGAGCATGCGGCGGGTGCTCGATATCGTCCGCAGCTTCCGCGCAACCGGCGATCAGACGCCCGTGGTGCTGATGGGCTACGCCAATCCGATCGAGGCGATGGGCGTCGAGCCCTTCGTCAAGGCGACTGCCGAAGCAGGGGCGGACGGCGTGCTGGTGGTGGACTATCCGCCCGAGGAGTGCCGGGGTTTTGCCGAGAGCTGCCGGGCAGGCGGGCTCGATCCGATCTTCCTGCTGGCGCCGACCTCCACCGAGAAGCGCTTCGAGGATGTCGCGGCAGTGGGTGGCGGTTATATCTACTACGTGTCCCTCAAGGGCGTGACCGGTTCCGCAACCCTCGATCTGGATGAGGTGGCCAGGCGCATCCCGGCCATCCGCGAGAAGGTCGGCATGCCGGTCGGGGTGGGCTTCGGGATCCGCGATGGTGCCACGGCGGCAAAGATTGCCGCTCTGGCCGATGCCGTGGTGATCGGCAGCCGGATCATTGAAGAGATTGAAAGCAGCGCGCCGGGTGAAGCTCCGTCCCGGGTCACGGCCTTTCTGCGGGGAGTGCGTGAGGCCATGGATGCGGCGGGAGGTGCCCGATGAGCTGGCTCAAGAAGCTCCTGCCACCCAAGATCAAGCGGGATACCCCATCGGCCCGAAAGTCCATTCCTGAAGGTCTGTGGAGCAAGTGCCCGGCCTGCGAGGCGGTGCTCTACCGCTCCGACCTCGAGAGCAATCTCAACGTCTGCCCGAAGTGCGGGCATCACCAGCGCATCCGGGCCCGCCAGCGTATCGACTATCTGCTTGATGCGGAAGCCCGTTTCGAGATCGGCGCCGAAGTGGTGCCGGTTGACCCGCTGAAGTTCAAGGATTCCCGGCGTTATCCGGAACGTCTGGCCGCGGCCAACGAAGACACCGGCGAAGCCGACGCGCTGGTTGTCGTGCAGGGAGCGATCAAGACCGTGCCGGTGGTGGTGGCCTGCTTCGAGTTCGAATTCCTGGGCGGTTCGATGGGTTCGGTGGTGGGCGAGCGCTTCGTGCGCGGCGTGAAGGCTGCTCTCGAGCAGCGCCTGCCTTTCATCTGCATCACGGCCACCGGCGGTGCCCGCATGCAGGAAGGGCTCTTCTCCCTGATGCAGATGGCCAAGACCACGGCGGCCATCACCCGCTTGTCCGAGCGCAAGCTTCCGTTCATAACCTTGCTCACCGACCCGACGATGGGCGGTGTGTCGGCCAGCTTTGCCTTCATGGGTGATCTGGTGATCGGCGAGCCGGGTGCCTTGATCGGCTTTGCCGGCCCGCGGGTGATCGAGCAGACCGTGCGCGAGACCCTGCCGGCGGGCTTCCAGCGTTCCGAGTTCCTGCTCGAGAAGGGCGCGCTGGACATGATCATCGACAGGCGCGAACTGCGTGACCGCCTGTCCGAAGTCCTGACCTTGCTGTCCCGGCAGGCTTCCGTGGCGACCGTGGCCTGACATGCAACTGCCGGAAACTTTGGAAGGCTGGCTGGGCCTGCTCGAGGCCCGTCATGGCCAGGCAATCCAGCTCGGGCTCGATCGTGTGCGGAAAGTCAGGGATGCCCTGGGTCTTCCCCAGACCTGCCCGGTGTTCATCGTCGGAGGCACCAACGGCAAGGGTTCCACCTGCGCGATGCTGGAGGCCGTGCTGCTGGCGGCCGGCTATCGGGTCGGGCTGTATACCTCGCCGCACCTGGTGCGCTACAACGAGCGTGTTCATATCAACGGTCGCGATGCCTCCGATGAAGCCCTCGTCGAAGCCTTCGAGGCGGTCGAGCGGGCGCGCGGCGAGGTGCCGCTGACCTATTTCGAGCATGGCACCCTGGCAGCCTGGGCGGCCTTCTGCCGGGCGGGCGTGGATGCCGTGATCCTCGAAGTCGGCCTGGGTGGCCGGCTGGATGCCGTGAACGTCTTTGAGCCCGATTGCTCCATCGTGACCAGTGTGGCGATGGATCACATGGATTTTCTGGGGGACACCCGGGAGGCCATCGGCTTCGAGAAGGCCGGGATCTTCCGGGCTGGCAAGCCGGCCATCTGCAGCGACCCCCAGCCGCCCGAAACCCTGGTCCGGCATGCGGAAGCCATTGGTGCCCGCTTGTCGGTCAGTGGCCGGGATTTCGGTTTTGCGGGGGATCAGGGGCAGTGGGCGTTCTGGCTGGCTGGCGGCAGTCGCCGAGGTGGCCTGGCTTACCCCGCCCTGCGTGGCGTCAATCAGCTCCTCAATGCCGCGGCTGTGATGGCGGCGTGCGAGGCTGTGCGCGACATCCTGCCGGTGCCGATGCAGGCGATCCGCCAGGGGTTCATGCTGGTGGATCTGCCCGGGCGCTTCCAGGTGTTGCCGGGGCGTCCCACGGTGGTCCTGGATGTGGCCCACAACCCCCAGGCCGCCGGCGTGCTGGCCGAGAACCTGGCCAGCATGGGCTTCTTTCCCGAGACCTGGGCGGTCATCGGGATGCTCGCCGACAAGGATGTGGCCGGCGTGATCCGCCTCCTGCGGGACCGCGTGGATCATTGGGTGGCCTGCACCCTGCCGGGACCCCGTGGCCTGACGGCGTCCCGGCTGGCGGAGATCATCCGCGAGTGCGGCGTGTCCGGCGATATCGTCGAGTGCGATTCGGCACAGGCGGCTTACGGGCTGGCTCATGAGCGGGCTGCCGAGGGTGATAGAATCGTGGTCTTTGGCTCTTTCCTGACCGTGGCGGACGTGCTCGCCGCGCGGAAGACGTCGTAACAGGTATAGCTTCAAGATGGCGGATAACGATTCCCAGGACGACCTGAAAAAGCGCGCCCGTCGGCGCCTTGTCGGGTCGGCCGCGTTGGCGCTGGCGGCGGTCATCGTCCTTCCGATGGTGATGGACCATGAGCCCCGGACGCCGACGCAAGACGTGCAGATCCGCATTCCCGGCCAGGAAGGCAGCAATTTCACCTCCCGGGTCATCACCGGCAAGGGGCCGGTGCCCAGTCAACCGGTGGCCGGTGCAGTGGCCGAGGAGAGCGCGCCGCCGGAGCAGGATGACCTGCCGCCGAAGCGTGGCAAGCTGGATCCCGATGTCGACGCCCCGATCTTCAAGCCGGGCGAGGAGCTCCTGCCTCCGCCCCGCAAGGGCGATGCGCCGAAGGCCGAGCTGCGCGCGGAAGCCCGCAAGCCTGATCCGAAGCCGGAAGCCAAGGCGGCACCCAAGCCTGAGCCGAAGCCTGATCCCAAGCTGAAGGAGCGGGAGAAGGAAAAGGAGAAGGAGAAGGAGCGTGAAAAGGAAAAGGCCGAGCGTGAGCGGGCCGAGGCCGAGCGGGCAAAGGCCCTGCTGGCCGGCGCTCCGGCTAAGGAGGGGGGCTCGAATGCTCCCCATGTGGTCATGCTCGGCGCCTACCGGGAGGCCTCCAATGTGGCCGGCCTGCGCGCAAAGTTGAAAGCTGAGGGCTATTCTTCCTACGTCGAGCCCTTGGGCGACAAGATCCGCGTGAGGGCGGGGCCGTTCCCGAACAAGGCGGCGGCGGACAAGGCTGCGGCCCGGATCAGCAAGGTGCTTGGCGTGGCCGCATCGGTTTCGCCCAAGTCGTGATCCTGCAGCCTTGAGCATCCTGGATTACATCGTTGTCGGCCTGGTGGGGCTCTCCGCATTGCTGGGGTTCTGGCGGGGCCTCTTGTCGGAGGTTCTTGCACTGGCGGCCTGGGTGCTGGCGTTCTTTGCCGCCCGCAGCTTCACGGGTGAGGTGCAGCCTGTCGTTGCGCGCTGGGTGAGCGAGCCGGCTCTTCAGGGCGTGGCGGCATTTCTGGCGATTTTTGTTGTCGTACTGATCATGGTTGCGCTTGTGCGCTGGTTGCTCGGTGAGTTGATCCGGGCGGCTGGGCTGGGCGTGGCGGACCGTTTCCTGGGAGCGTGCTTTGGCATCCTGAGAGGCGGTGTAATTGTTTTCGTTGTGGCATTGCTCGTCGGCATCGGCGGCTTTGCCCGGGAAGCGTGGTGGCGGGAGGCGCAGGTTGCGGCGCCCCTCGAGACAGCGGTGATGGCATCGCGACCGTGGCTTCCTGAGCTCGTTGGACAAAGACTTAGATACCGATAGGTGGTTTGAAATGTGTGGGATTCTTGGCGTAGTAGCGACATCACCCGTCAATCAGCTCCTTTATGACGGACTCCAGGTGCTGCAGCATCGGGGGCAGGACGCGGCAGGGATTGCCACGACGGAGGGCGGGCGTTTCCACATGCACAAGGCCTCGGGTCTCGTGCGTGACGTGTTCCGCACCCGCAACATGCGTGATCTCCCGGGCAACTGGGGTATCGCCCATGTGCGCTATCCGACCGCCGGGTCTGCTTCGGCAGCCGAGGAGGCGCAGCCTTTCTATGTGAATTCGCCTTTCGGCCTGATGCTGGCCCACAACGGCAACCTCACGAATTCGGAGGAGCTGAAGCGCGAGATGTTCCTGTCGGACCTGCGCCACATCAACACCAACTCCGATTCGGAGGTGTTGCTGAACGTGCTGGCCCATGAACTGCAAGCCGCCGCCAAGGGCTTCCGGCTGGACGAAGAGACGGTGTTCACCGCCGTGGCGGGCGTGCATCGCCGCTGTCGTGGCGCCTACGCCACCCTGGCGATGATCTCGGGCACCGGGTTGCTGGCCTTCCGCGACCCCTACGGCATCCGCCCGCTGGTCATCGGCCGCAATGACACCCCCAAGGGCACCGAGTGGATGGTCGCCTCAGAAAGCGTGGCGCTGGATGTGCTGGGCTTCAAGCTGGTGCGTGACGTGGCCCCGGGTGAGGCGATCCTGATCGACACTGAAGGGCGTTTCCATAGTCGCCAGTGCGCCAACCACACCCTGCACGCCCCGTGCATGTTCGAGTTTGTCTACCTGGCCCGCCCCGACTCACTGATCGACGGCATCTCGGTGTACGACGCACGCATCAAGATGGGCGAGTTCCTGGCCCGCAAGCTGCGCGCGACCATGCCGCACCTGAAGATCGACGTGGTCATCCCGATTCCGGATTCCAGCCGCCCCTCCGCCATGGAAATGGCGCACCAGCTCAACGTGCCGTACCGCGAAGGCTTTGTGAAGAACCGCTACATCGGGCGTACCTTCATCATGCCGGGCCAGTCGATCCGCAAGAAGTCGGTGCGTCAGAAGCTCAACACGATTCACCAGGAGTTCAAGGGCAAGTCCGTGCTGCTGGTGGATGACTCCATCGTGCGTGGCACGACCAGCCGGGAAATCGTCCAGATGGCCCGCGATGCCGGTGCCACCAAGGTCTACATGGCGTCGGCCGCGCCCCCCGTGCGCTATGCCAACGTCTACGGGATTGACATGCCCACCAAGGGCGAGCTGATCGCCAGCGACCGGACCGAAGAGGAAATCTGTGCCGAGATCGGCGCCGATGCCCTGATCTACCAGGACCTCGACGACCTCAAACAGGCCGTCAAGGCGCTCAATCCGTCGATCTCGGTGTTTGAGACCTCGTGTTTCGATGGCACCTACGTGACTGGTGACGTTACCGCCGAGTACCTGACCGGCGTCGAGACGCAGCGCAACGACGCCGCCAGCAAGTCGGCCACCGAGGACGGGCAGGGGCAGATGGATCTCAATCTGGTCTCTCGGAGCGAGAGTTGAGCATGCAGCCCATGGATGAACTCGGCCTGGACACCCAGGCTGTGCGCGCCGGTATTGAGCGCAGCCAGTTCAACGAACACTCCGAGGCGCTCTACCTGACCTCGAGTTTCGTGTTTGGCAGCGCAGCCCAGGCGGCCGCGCGTTTCTCGGGTGAGGAGGACGGCAACGTCTACGCCCGGTTCACCAATCCGACCGTTACAGCGATGCAGCAGCGTCTGGCCGCTCTCGAAGGGGCCGAAGCCTGTGTGGCCACCGCGTCCGGCATGGCGGCCATCATGTCCATGGTCATGGCCTTGATGAGTGCGGGCGATCACGTGGTGGCCTCCCGCGGCCTGTTTGGCGCCACCCAGCAACTGTTCAACAACATCCTGTCCCGCTTTGGCATCGAGACGACTTTCGTGCCGGCGACCGATCTGGATGCCTATCGCGCTGCCATCACGCCGAAGACCAAGCTGATCTTTGTTGAATCACCGTCCAATCCGCTGACCGAACTGGTCGATATCGCGGCAGTTGCAGCCATCGCCCACGACGCTGGCGTGCTGCTGGCCGTGGATAACTGCTTTTGTTCGCCGGCCCTGCAGCAGCCTCTCAAGCTGGGCGCCGACCTGGTGATCCACTCGGCCACCAAGTACCTGGATGGTCAGGGCAGGGTGCTGGGCGGAGCGGTGTGTGGTAGCAAGAAGCTGGTGGATGAGGTTTTCAAGTTCTTGCGTACTGCGGGGCCCTGCATCTCGCCCTTCAATGCCTGGGTGATCCTGAAGGGGCTGGAGACCCTGCGGATCCGCATGGATGCCCAGTCGTCTGCCGCCCTCCAATTGGCCTCCTGGCTCGAGGCCCAGCCCCAGGTGGCGCGGGTGTATTACCCGGGCCTGCCGTCTCATCCGCAGCATGAACTGGCGCTGCGCCAGCAGGGCAGCGGCGGGGCGATCGTCAGCTTCGAGGTCAGGGGCGGTCGTGAGGAGGCTTGGCGGGTGGTGGATTCGACGCAAATCGTGTCGATTACCGCCAATCTGGGCGATACCAAGACGACCCTGACCCATCCGGCTTCCACGACCCATGGCCGGATTTCTCCCGAAGCGCGGGAAGCTTCCGGCATTCGTGAAAGCCTGCTGCGTGTTGCCGTCGGGCTAGAGTCCATCGAGGACATCAAGGCCGATCTGGCCCGGGGACTGGCCCGCATCTGATGTGCCCGATACCCTGCCTGCCTTGATGGCGGGCAGGGAGCATTTCCCTTCAGTCAAGAGGCAGCCGGTTCAGGCGACCGTCTTCCCAGATCAGCACTTCGCCATGAGCGCCGCGGGAGTCTTCCCGCCAGTCAGACAGCACCCAACGTTCGCAGGAATGTCCGTCCACCTCGTGGATGTGCAGGGCCGGGCGGTGAGTGTGTCCATGGATCAGGCGTGGATAGCCGTTTTGCCGCAGCAGTTCTGCAATCGCAGCGGCATTCACATCCATGATTTCCGCCTGCTTGCCGGCCTTTGCTTGCTCGCTCTTCATGCGTACGCCCGCAATGAACTGCTTGCGGGCAGCCAGGGGTTGAGCCAGGAACTGGGCCTGGTAGGCGGGGCTGCGGACCTGCGACCGGAAGGCTTGGTAGGCCAGATCGTCGGTGCATTCTGCATCGCCATGACAGAGCAGGACGGCCTGTCCGTCCAGATCGATCAGGGTGGGCTCCTGCAGGATCTCAAGGCCGGCTCGGGCTGCAAATTCGCGACCGAGGAGAAAGTCCCGGTTGCCCGGCATGAAATGGAGCTGCGTACCCGTTCTGGCCAGCGCCGCCAGAAGGTCGGCAACGTGGTGGTTCAGCGGGTCTTCTGTGTCGTCGTCGCCTGTCCAGTATTCGAACAGGTCGCCGAGGATGTACACATGCGCCGCCGTCCTGGCGCTTCCCGTGAGGTAGCGCTCCAGGACGACGGTCAGGGCAGGACGATCAGCGGTCAGGTGCAGATCGGAGATGAAATGGACTTGCATGCGCTGGACGCCCTTCCCACGGGGGTCAGATCACTTCGGCACGTTCGATGACCACGTCTTCCTTGGGCACATCCTGGTGGAAGCCGCTGGAGCCGGTCTTGACGCCCTTGATCTTCTCAACCACGTCCTGGCCTTCGCTGACGCGGCCAAAGACGCAATAGCCCCAGCCCTGCATGTCGGGGGAGCGATGGTTGAGAAAGTCGTTATCAGCCACGTTGATGAAGAACTGGGCGGTGGCGGAGTGGGGGTCGCTGGTGCGGGCCATGGCGATGGTCCCGGCGTCGTTCTTGAGGCCGTTATCGGCTTCGTTCTTGATCGGATCCAGGGTCGGCTTCTGCTTCATACCGGGCTGGAAACCGCCGCCCTGGATCATGAAACCGTTGATGACCCGGTGGAAGACGGTGTTGTCGTAGTGGCCGGACTCCACGTAGGCGAGGAAGTTCTTGACCGTTTCGGGGGCCTTCTCGGCATCCAGTTCGAGAACGATGTCGCCGTGGTTGGTGGTGAGTTTGACTGCCATTTGAGTGCTCCTGATGGGATTGGGGTGTGGGTGGATGTGCGGGCTGCAGTCTTACTTGGCAGCCTTTTCAGGCAGTTGCCGGGCGGACTGGATGATGATCGGCGTGGCGGGCACATCCCGGTGAAAGCCGCGGGTGGTGGTCGGCTCCTTGCCGATCTTGCGCACCACCTCCATGCCTTCGGTGACCTTGCCGAACACCGCATAGCCCCAGCCGTCCGGGGAGGGCGAGTTGAGGGCGCGGTTGTCCTCGAGGTTGATGAAGAACTGGGCCGATGCGGAATGCGGGTCCTGGGTGCGGGCCATGGCGATGGTGCCGGCGTCGTTCTTGAGGCCGTTCTTGGCCTCGTTCTCGATCGGCGGGCGCAGCTTGGGCTTTTCTTCCATCTTGGTGTTCATGCCGCCACCCTGGATCATGAAGCCATCGATGACGCGATGGAAGATCAGGCCGTCATAGAAGCCGCTCTTCACGTATTCCAGGAAGTTGGCCACCGACTTGGGGGCCTTTTCGGGATACAACTCCAGCACGATGTTGCCCGCGCTTGTCTTCAGTTCGACCTGGGGGTTGGCTGCCGCGGCGACAAGCGCCTGGCCGGCCAGGATTGCGGCAAGAATGAATTTTTTCATGGTGATTCCGTGGGGTTGAGACTCAGGCGAAGCCTTCGTAGATGATCTTCCATTGTCCGCTTTCCTTCATCCAGTACTGGCGCTTGCGGAGAACATTGGAGAGGTTGTTGCTGCGGTAGTCCTGCTCGAATGTGACCACGATCATGTCCTGTTTACCCGGGTTGCGAAAGACGCTCATCTTGCTCAGTTCGATCTTGACCCAGGTCTTGCCCGCGCCGACCAGGCGCTTCTGGCGGGCCCATTGGCCCAGGTCTCCCTCGTTGTTGCGGAAGGACTTGGAATAGTGGGACAGGTAGCGTTCGACGTCGCGGCTTTCCCAGTCTTTGCGCCAGGCCTCGATCTGGCGGCTGAGGGCCGTGCGCTCGGCGGTCCAGTCGTCGAGGCTCAGCCACTCGATGGTGTTGCTGATGATGACGGGTGTCAGGCCGATCTGCATGTAGCCGGCGATGGCGTCGAAGTCCTGGTTCGTCAGTACCACGCAGCCGTCCGAGGCCCGTGGCGGGCGGGAGTAGGTGTCGCTCGGCGTCCCGTGCAGCCAGATTCCATGGCCGTTGCGCCCCTGCTGGCGGTCCCATTCGTTCGGATAGCTGATTGGAAAGGCGCCGCTGCCGTAGAAGTCGGACAGTTTCTGGCGGGGCAGGTTGGCGGTGACGTAGTAGACCCCGATCGGGGTTCGCTTGTCACCCTCGCGGGTCTTCTCTGCACCGAGCTTGCCGTGGGCGACGTAGTAGTCGGCGATGAAGCGCGGGCGCCCGGCGTCGTTCTGGTAGATGTAGAGACGGGAGCGCTGGGTGTCGACGACGATGGCGTACTTCTGCTCCTGCTCCATCTGCAGCAGGTAGCGGGGTACATAGTTGCTCGGCGGGCGGTTGCGATAGGCCTTGAGGCGGACGATGGCCTCGTCGCGGAGGTCGGACAGCTTGTCGGCCGGTGCGCCCGGCAGGTTGCCAAAGGCGGCGATGGGGCGTGTCCGTGCCAGCAGGAGGTCGCCGCGGATCAGGTGGGCCAGGCGAAAATTGGGAAAGCGCTCGATGAGCGCATCCACCTTCTTGAGCGCGGTGTCGAGCCTGCCGTCCTCGATGTCACGGATGACCGCGGCCAAGGCGGGATCAGGATCGCCGGTGGCCGGCGCGGTTGGCGGCGCGGCGGCGATGCCGAGACATGCCCAGGAGGACGCCAGCACGAGCAGGGCCCGGCTGGCTGCTTGCAACAGGCCACGCATCAACCGCCAACCCGCTCCTGCTGAATGACCCACTTGCCGTCCTGATTGATGAGGTTGAGTGTCTTGTTGGACGAGGTGGACAGGTTGAGCGAGCGATAGTGCTGACGAAGCTTGACGGTGGCCCGGTTGCCTTCCACCGAGACAACCTTGACGTTCTCGAGTTCGACTTCGATGTTGCCGGGCTTGGTCAGGCGTTGGGAGCGTTCTTCTTCCCAGGCCTTGCGATTGAGCCCCTTGGGCGTTTCAAACTCGCGGGCATAGTGTGACAGGTAGCCCTTGACGTCCTTGCGGGACCAGGCGCCCGCCCAGCTCTGCACGGCCTTGGCGACGGCGGCAGCCTGCGGCGGCACTTCATCCCTGATCTCGGGGCGCTTGGCGGGCTTGGGTTCTTCCTTGGGTGCAAGAGCGGCCGGTGCCGGGGACGGGACAGGCGTGGCCGGCTTTGCTGCGGCGACGACGGCAGCAGCGGGCGTGGCGGGGGGCGCTGCAGGCGCCGGCTTGGCGGCGGAAGGTGCCGGGGCGGGCACGAGTGCAGGGGCGACGGCAACGGGCTTGGCGGGTGCGGACGGGGCGCTGGCTACAGCCGGGGCCGGGGCCGGGGCCGGCTTTGTCGCGGGTGCGGGCGCCGGAGCGGCTGCAACCGCCGGGGTGACCGGGCGCACGCTCTTGCCACCGACGCTGATCATTTCCCGGATCAGCGCGAGCTTGTTCTGGGCGGTGAGGTTGGAGGAGTCCAGCGCCAGGGCCTTGTCGTAGGCCTGGCTGGCCAGGCGCGCGTAGATGTCGCCGAGGTTCTCGTGGGCCGTGGCATAGCTTGGATGGGTCCGGATGGCCATCTCGAGGGCGTTGCGGGCCTTGTCGTACTGGCGCTGCTGAGCGTACAGCACGGCCAGATTGTTGTAGGGCTCGGGAAGCTCGGGGTAGTCCTCGGTCAGCTTCTGGAAGACGGTGATGGCCTCGCTGCCGCGGTTGAGCTCCGACAGCACCACGCCCTTGAGGAAGCGGACCTGGGCGTCCCGGGGCTTGCTCGCCAGCATCTGGTCTGCGCGCTCGAGGGCTTGTGGAAACTGGCCCTGCTTGACGAGGGCTTGCAGGTCCTGAAGGGGATCGGCCCGCAAGGGGCTGCAGAACAGGCTTCCAACGAGCAGGGTTACGGCCAGGGCGCGTTTTGACATGTGGTATCATCCGCCGGCGCGCACGGGCACGCTGAGGCGATCAGGTCCGAGTTGATTTCCAGCGCCACATTTTATCAAGAAGCTCTGCCGCCGGCCATGAGCGTTCCCCGTTTGTCCGGCGTTAATCCTACTGTTTCGGCCGCCTGCGAGGGTGGTTCGTCGTCAAACGCTTCATTTCGGTCACTCCCATGCTGAAAATTTACAACTCCCTGTCCCGTCAGAAGGAGCAGTTCAAACCCATCGAGCCTGGCAAGGTGCGCATGTATGTGTGCGGCATGACGGTGTACGACTACTGTCACCTGGGGCACGCGCGGGTCATGGTGGTCTTCGACATGGTGTCGCGGTGGCTGCGGGCGGATGGGTATGACGTGACCTACGTGCGCAACATCACTGATATCGATGACAAGATCATCCGGCGGGCCGGTGAGAACGGCGAGAGCATCCGCGCTCTGACCGACCGCTTCATCGGGGCCATGCATGAAGATGCCGATGCCCTCGGCGTGCTGCGTCCGGACCACGAGCCGCGAGCCACCGAATACGTGGCGCCGATGCAGAAGCTGATCGGCACCCTGATCGAGAACGGCCTTGCCTACAAGGCGGACAACGAGGATGTCTGCTACGCAGTGCGCAAGTTCGAGGGCTACGGCAAGCTGTCGGGCAAGTCGCTGGACGAGCTGCGTGCGGGCGAGCGGGTTGAGGTGGCGGGAGGCAAGCATGATCCGCTCGATTTCGTGCTGTGGAAGCGCGCGCGGGCCGATGAGCCGGAAGAGGTCAAATGGACGTCTCCCTGGGGCACAGGGCGTCCTGGCTGGCACATCGAATGCTCGGCGATGAGCTCGGAGCTGCTCGGCTCCCAGTTTGATATCCATGGCGGTGGGGCAGACTTGCAGTTTCCGCACCACGAGAACGAGATCGCCCAGAGCGAGGGCGCCCATCAATGCACCTTCGTCAATTACTGGATGCACAACGGCTTTGTGCGGGTGGACGATGAGAAGATGTCCAAGAGCCTGGGCAATTTCTTCACCATCCGCGATGTGCTGAAGGAATACGCCCCGGAAGTGGTGCGTTTCTTCATTCTGCGTGCGCATTACCGGAGCCCGCTGAATTATTCGGACGCCCACCTGGTGGATGCGCGGAATGCCCTGTCGCGCCTCTACACGGCCTTGCGCAATGCGCCGCCGGCCGGGGAGAGCGGGGGGGTGGACTGGAATTCGCCCTACGCGGCGCGTTTCAAGCTGGCCATGGATGACGACTTCAACACGGCTGAAGGCCTGTCGGTGCTTTTTGATCTGGCCGGCGAGGTGAACCGTGAGCGCTCGGCCGAGGCGGCAGCGCTGCTGCGTGCCCTGGGGGGGGTGCTGGGCCTGCTCGAGCAGGATCCGACGAGCTTCCTGCAGGGCGGGGTGGCCGATGCCACCGGGGGCGACGAGGAAGAGTCCATCGAAGCCCGCATCGCCGCTCGCATCGAGGCAAAGAAGGCCAGGGATTTCGCGGAGGCGGACCGCATCCGGGCCGAGTTGCTGGCGGAGGGAATTGCCCTGGAGGACACGCCGCAGGGAACGATCTGGCGGCGTGCCTGATTGAACTCGATGGCCTAGCGCAGGACCTTGCCGTCGCGCCCAAGCACGGTGAGGTCCACGAAGCGCGAGCCATTGTGATTGGCCGGCGAGTAATTCACCTTGTACCCGCCGAGGTCGAAGGCACCTGATTCCAGCGCGGAGACGACTTTCTCCCGGCTGGGGTCGCGCCCGGCTTTCTTGAGGGCTTCCGCCACCAGTTTGGCATTGATGAAGCCTTCGATCCCGTAATAGCTGTAATTGCCGTGTTTCGCATGGGTCTGCAGGGCCTTGTGGTATTCCTTGGTGATCGGGAGTGTGTCGTTCCACGGGTAGGGCATCACCTGGGAAATGCCGATGCCGTGCGCTTCCTTTGCACCCATCTCCGCAATCAGGAGATCCGCGCCGATCGGCGACAGGGTCGAGAACTGGGGAATCTGGCCGGCCTTGCGCATCTGCCGGATGAACTCCGCTGTTGGCTTGTAGAGCGTCACCATGATTACTGCCTGGGGGGTGGCCTTGGCGATCTGGGCGACTGCGTTGCCGACGTCCAGCGAATTGCGCTCGACCGAGCCCACTGCCACTGGCTTGAGCTTGTGCTGGGCGAGAGTGGCGATCACGCCATCGAGGCCGGACTTTCCGAAACCGTCGTTCTGGTAGAAGACGGCGATCTGGTTGATGCCGAGGCCGACCAGATGATTGACGATGGCCTCCGTCTCGTCGGCATAGCTGGCACGCAGGTGGAACATGTAGCGGTTTGCCGGTGTACGCAGGGTGCCGGCGCCGCTGATGGTACCGATCAGGGGGACCTTGGCCTCCGAAAAGACCTTCATGGCTTCGGTGGTTGGCGATGAACCGTAATAAGCCATCAAGGCGAAGACCTTGTTTTCGGTGATCAGCTTGCGGGTGTTGGCGACGGTCTTTTCAGTTTCGTAGCCGTCGTCCAGGGTCACCAGTTCTACCTTTCGGCCATTGATTCCGCCGCTGGCATTGAGTTGGGCGAAATAGGCCAGGGCGCCTTCCTTCATTTCCTTTCCGTAGGCACCGTTGGGTCCGGAAAACGGTGCGGACATTCCCAGGGTGATGGTGTTGTCGCTGATGCCCGGATCGGCGGCCATGGCAGGATTGCCGAGTGCAAACAGCATTCCTGCCCCCAGGTTGACGAGCAGAGACTTCATGGCGTGGCTGAGCATGGGTTTCGTTCTTCTGTCTGTGTCGGTGGGAATAGCGGGGCGAGTATAGGACAAAAGGAAGGGGTTTCGGAAAGCATACTGGCCGGCCCCAAAACAGGGCCGGCCAGTAATTTGTTGTTGCAATGCAGCAGTTTGCGTAAGGATCAGGCGCTGAAGAAGTCCTTCACTTTATCCATCCAGGATTTTGCCTTGGGGTTGTGGCGCTCGGCATTGCCTGCGGCAATCTCTTCGAATTCCCGCAGCAGTTCCTTCTGCCTGTCGGTGAGCTTCACCGGCGTTTCAACCACCACATGCACCATCAGGTCACCCGGGGCGTGGCTGCGCACATTGCGGATGCCCTTGCCGCGCAGGCGGAATACCTTGGCGCTCTGGGTCTCTGCGGGAATGCGGATGTTGGCTGCGCCGTCGAGGGTCGGAATCTCGATTTCCCCGCCGAGTGCAGCGGTGCTGAAGCTGATCGGCATCTCGCAATGCAGGTCGTCGCCGTCACGCTGGAAGACCGGGTGCTGCTTGATGTGGATTTCCACGTAGAGATCGCCGGACGGGCCGCCGTTCACGCCGGGCTCGCCATGACCGCTGTGGCGCAGACGCATGCCGTCGTCGATGCCGGCGGGGATCTTGACCTCAAGGGTCTTCTGACGCTTGACCCGGCCGGCGCCGCCGCAGGAGGTGCAGGGCTCGGGGATGACGCGGCCGCTGCCGTGGCACTTCGGGCAGGTCTGCTGAATCGAGAAGAAGCCTTGCTGGATGCGAACCTGGCCTGCGCCACCGCAGGTGGGGCAGGTTTTGGGCTGGGTGCCGGGCTTGGCGCCGCTGCCATGGCAGCTGTCGCATTCCTCAAGGGCCGGAATCCGGATGGTTTTTTCGGCGCCCCTTGCCGCTTCCTCAAGGGAGATCTCGAGGTTGTAGCGCAGGTCGGCACCGCGGTAGACGTTGGAGCGCCCGCGACCACCGCCACCACCGCCGAAGATGTCGCCGAAGATGTCGCCGAAGGCGTCGGCGAAGCCGTCGAAGCCCTGGCCGCCACCGCCGCCGCCGCCCATCGACTGGTCCACGCCGGCGTGGCCGTAGCGGTCATAGGCGGCGCGCTTGTTGGCGTCGGTGAGGATCTCGTAGGCCTCCTTGGCCTCCTTGAATTTCTCTTCCGCTTCCTTGTTGTCCGGATTACGGTCCGGATGGTATTTCATGGCCAGCTTGCGGTAGGCCTTTTTCAGTTCGTCCTCGGAAGCGTCGCGATTGACGCCGAGGATCTCGTATAAATCCCTTTTCGCCATGTTTGGGTGCCCTGGCTATATTGCGGAAAGGCCGAGCCGAGCGGCGCACGTGGCGCCGGCATGGCTCGGCCGGGTCGGTCAGGTCGGCTTTCGGCCGGACAGACTTACTTCTTGTCTTTCACTTCGGTGAATTCTGCATCCACCACGTCAGGGTCGTTGGCCTTGGAGCTGCCGGCAGAGCCTGCCCCGGCACCTGCGCCGCCGGCCGCACCCGCTTCGGCCTGGGCCTGGGCGTAGATGTGCTCGCCGAGCTTCTGGCTGACGGTGGCCAGCGCTTCGCTCTTGGCATCGATGGCGGCCTTGTCGCCGGACTTGATGGCTTCCTCGGCTTCGGCGATGGCGGCTTCGATCTTGGCCTTGTCGTCGCCGATCTTGTCGCCGTGTTCGGCCACGGCCTTCTTCACGGAGTGCACCAGGGTGTCGAGCTGGTTGCGGGCATCGACCAGTTCGTGGGCCTTCTTGTCCTCTTCGGCGTGGGCCTCGGCGTCGCGCACCATGCGCTGGATCTCGTCATCCGACAGGCCGGAGTTGGCCTTGATGGTGATCTTGTTCTCTTTGCCGGTGGCCTTGTCCTTGGCGGACACGTGAAGGATGCCGTTGGCGTCGATGTCGAAGGTGACCTCGATCTGCGGCATGCCGCGCGGGGCCGGCGGGATGTCGGAGAGGTTGAACTGGCCGAGGCTCTTGTTGCCGGAGGCCATTTCGCGCTCGCCCTGCAGCACGTGGATGGTGACCGCGTTCTGGTTGTCGTCGGCGGTGGAGAAGACCTGCGATGCCTTGGTCGGGATCGTGGTGTTCTTCTGGATCAGCTTGGTCATCACGCCGCCCAGGGTCTCGATGCCGAGGGACAGCGGGGACACGTCGAGGAGCAGCACGTCCTTGACTTCGCCCTGCAGCACGCCGCCCTGGATGGAGGCGCCGACAGCCACGGCTTCGTCGGGGTTCACGTCGCGACGCGGATCCTTGCCGAAGAACTCCTTCACCTTTTCGATGACCTTGGGCATGCGGGTCTGGCCGCCGACCAGGATCACGTCGTCGATGTCGGAGACCTTCACGCCGGCGTCCTTGAGGGCCACGCGGCAGGGCTCGATGGTGCGCTCGACCAGCTCTTCCACCAGGGATTCGAACTTGGCGCGGGTGATCTTCAGCGCCAGGTGCTTCGGGCCGGTGGCATCAGCGGTGATGTAGGGCAGGTTGATTTCGGTCTGCTGGCCGGAGGACAGCTCGATCTTGGCCTTCTCGGCAGCTTCCTTGAGGCGTTGCAGGGCCAGCACGTCGTTCTTCAGATCGACGCCTTGTTCCTTTTTGAACTCGGTGACGATGTAGTCGATGATGCGCTGGTCGAAGTCTTCACCGCCCAGGAAAGTGTCGCCGTTGGTGGCCAGCACTTCGAACTGGTGCTCGCCGTCGATGTCGGCGATTTCGATGATGGAGATGTCGAAGGTGCCGCCGCCAAGGTCGAACACGGCGATCTTGGAGTCACCGGGCTTCTTGTCCATGCCGAAGGCGAGGGCGGCCGCGGTCGGTTCGTTGATGATGCGCTTGACTTCCAGGCCGGCGATGCGGCCGGCGTCCTTGGTGGCCTGGCGCTGGCTGTCGTTGAAGTAGGCCGGCACCGTGATGACGGCTTCGGTGACTTCTTCGCCGAGGTAGTCTTCGGCGGTCTTCTTCATCTTGCGCAGCACTTCGGCGGAGACCTGCGGCGGGGCGATCTTCTTGCCGCGCACTTCAACCCAGGCGTCGCCGTTGTCGGCCTTGGTGATGGTGAAGGGCATCAGGTCGATGTCCTTCTGCACTTCCTTCTCTTCGAAGCGGCGGCCGATCAGGCGCTTGACCGCGTAGAGGGTGTTGCGGGCGTTGGTGACGGCCTGGCGCTTGGCGGGGGCGCCGCACAGGATCTCGCCATCGTCGGCGTAGGCGACGACGGACGGGGTGGTGCGCGCACCTTCGGAGTTTTCGATGACCTTGGGCTTGCCGCCTTCCATCACGGAAACGCAGCTGTTGGTGGTGCCGAGGTCGATGCCGATGATCTTGCCCATGAGTTTTCCTTCAGTTCGAATTCTGTTGTTCGGTCGGGCGGAGGTGCTCTGCCCTGTCACTTGTTACCGATATGGGGATGCTGTCGCCGGTTTCAAGCGGCAGGTTTGGCCTTGGAGACAACCACCAGGGCCGGGCGCATGACGCGCTCGTTGAGCAGGTAGCCCTTTTGCAGCACGTTGATCACGGTATTGGGTTCGCCGTCGGCCTCGATGGCGCTGATTGCCTGATGCTTGTTGGGATCGAACTTCTCGCCCACGGGGCTCACTTCGGTGACATTGGCGCTCTGGAAGGCGGAGACGAGCTGCTTGAGCGTCAGTTCAACGCCTTGCTTGAGGCTTTCAAGGGTGGCGTTTTCGGTGGCCAGGGCTGCTTCCAGGCTGTCCTTGACCGGAAGCATGGACTGCGCGAATTTCTCGGCGGCAAACTTGCTCGCCTTGGCGATGTCATCCTGGGCGCGGCGGCGAACGTTCTCTGTCTCTGCCTTGGCACGCAGCCATGCGTCGTGGTGCTCGGCGGCCTTGAGTTCAGCGCTGCGGAGCTGCTCGGCGAGGCTCGGAATGATGTCAGCTTCCGGGGTGTCGGTGACGGGGGCTGCGGTGTCGGCGCCGGTGCCGGTGCCGGAGATGCTCTCCACGAGTTCCGGCGCGGTCGTGCCTTCGGTGCCCAGGGGGGTGTCTTGCTGTTGCATGGGTAAGGACTCCGTTTTTTGACTCGCCCTAGCTGGGGGCGCAATGTAAGATTTCAAGGGGGGAGGCGCGCAGTCGGAAAGGCGCGCTTTCGGGCATGTGTAGAATCGGGGTTTGCCGGGCTGAGTCCGGCCTTCGGTGCAATCTTTGTGGTGCGAAACTGGAATGGACAAGGCGCCAGACAAAGTCGGCAAGTACAAGCTGATCCGTGAGGTCGGTCGCGGTGCGACGGCCACGGTCTATCTTGCCGAGCATCCCCAGTATCCGGAGCCGGTCGCCCTCAAGCTGATCCGCTTCGACGACAAGGCCAAGGACGAGGCCAAGTGGAACCGGCGCCTGATGAAGCTGCTGCGGGCCGAGCAGGACGTCTCGAGCAAGCTCGATCATCCGAACATAATCAAGATCTTCGACTCCACGATCGAGAAGGACTACGCCTACATCGTCATGGAGTACTTCCCGGGGACAACCCTAGAGCAGTACTGCGGCTTCCAGAACCTGCTGCCGCTGCACCGGGTCATCGGCATCATCTTCAAATGTGCCATGGCACTGGATTACGCCTACCGGCAGGGGATCGTGCACCGGGACATCAAGCCGGCCAACATCCTTGTCGACGAGCAGGACAACGTCAAGATCACCGACTTCGGGCTGGCGCTGAACATCAGCAAGAAGAGCGCCTCCGACTCGACCTTCATCATGGGGGTGGGTTCTCCGGCCTACATGAGCCCGGAGCAGATCAAGGGCTATCCGCTCAACCAGAAGACAGATCTCTTCTCGCTGGGGGTGGTGCTCTTCCACATGCTGACCGGGCGTCTGCCTTTCCGGGCCAAGAACCCCGCCCAGCTGATCTACAAGATCATCAACACAGAGCCACCGCAGGTTTCGCAGATCAACTCGGAGCTGCCGGAGCAGCTCGACGGGGTCATCCGGCGGGCGCTCGAGAAGGACCTGTATTCCCGCTACAAGAATGGCGCAGACTTTGCCAAGGACTTGTCCGCGGTCCGCTACAAGATCCTCGATGACAAGCTGGTGCCGGTGGATACGGCGCGCTTCGCGGTGCTGCGCAAGATGCCCTTCTTCGTCGAGTTCGAGGATGTGGAGATCTGGGAGATCCTGCGGATTTCCCGTTGGCGCAAGGTTGAGGCGAACACCCTGCTGGTGCGGGAGGGGGATGCAGACCAGCGCTTCGGCATCATCGTCGACGGGCGGGTCGAGGTGTCGGTGGATGGACACCGGGTCTGCGAGCTGGCCTACGGCGATGTCTTCGGCGAACTGGCCTATCTCGACCAGCAGGATCATCGCCAGGTGAGTACCTCGGTTGCAACGACCGGAACGGTATATCTCGAGATCAATCCCGCCGCTCTGTCATTGGCGACGGACGAGTGCCAGGAGGCTTTCCGGAGCCGCCTGGTCACGATCGTGGCCCGCCGCCTGGGGCAGGCTTACCGGGAGCTCTCCAAGGATGGCCCACCGGCGGAGCGCATCACCGTGAGCGGTTTTGGCATGGAGCTCCAGCTGGTCGACAATTGAGCGCGACACCGGCCGGAGCTGCCGCTTTCAGCTCTGCCGGGGAAGGTGGGCCTCCGCCCAGCGCACGATTTGCTCCTGTCCGAGGGCGCCGCTCTGTCGGGCCAGCTCCCGGCCCTTGTGGATCAGCACGAGGGTTGGAATGCTGCGGATCCCGAACCGCGCAGCGAGCTGCTGCTCTTCTTCCGTATTCACCTTTGCCAGCCTGACCCGGGGTTCGAGGGCGGCGGCGGCGGCTTCGAAGGCCGGTGCCATGCTCCTGCAGGGGCCGCACCAGGGGGCCCAGAAGTCGACCAGCAGCGGCAGATCGCCCTGATGGGCGTGGATGTCGAAGTGCTGGTCGTCCAGCGCCAAGGGTTTGCCGACAACGAGAGCTGCCTTGCAGCGTCCGCAGTGTCCTCCGTCCTGGAGGCGTTCCGCCGGTACCCTGTTCAAGGTATGGCAGTGGGGACAGGGCACGAGCAGGGGCTGGTTCATGGTGTTTCCGTGGCAAAGGGGGGTGGAGATCATCATGGGGTCGCCTGACCCGCTTTCAAGGCCTTGTGATCCGAGCTTGCGGAAGCCTGGCCGCCCTCGGAATCTGTCTAAAGTTTCCCGCGGGACGGCCGAAATCTCCCCTGAAGCCGCGAGGCCTTCGCGGAGCGGACAGGAGGTGGCCTGTGAGCCGAGGCAGTACGTATGGAATCAGCCGGGTCGATAACGAAACCAGTCGGACTCACGGGTGGCTCGTTACCATCCAGCGGCGCGGCGTGATCTACCGCAAGCATTTCAGTGATGGCATCTTCGGCGGCAAGCAGCGTTCGTTCGCCGCGGCCAAGGAGTACCGGGACCAGATCATCGCCGAGCATCCTCCCTTGTCGATGCAGGAGTACTCCAACATCGTCAAAAAGAACAACCGTTCGGGCGTGGTTGGTGTGTGCCGCTATTGCGCGTCGGAAACCCGCGACTTGCCGGAAGAAAAGCAGCGCTGGTTCTGGGTGGCCTCGTGGCCGCTGCCGGATGGCCGGCGCAAACGGGTCAAGTTCTCGGTGAAGAAGTACGGTGAGGACGGCGCCTTCCGCATGGCCATGGATGCACGCTCGTCGGCCTTGGGCAAGCTGGTCGGCGCCTTTGATCCGGGGGCGGTGCGGCGCCGCACACCTCGCCGTCGGGCTGCGGTTGCGGCTGTCGGCGGTTGAGGCTGACCGGAGATGCCGGCCGGCTCGTGTTCGGTCCCTCGGTCCCTCAGTCTTTTTCGCCGAGGGCAAGGCTGACCAGGCCGGTCAGGATGCTGTAGATCAGGGCTCCCCAGAAAGCCGTCCAGAAGCCCTGTACCACGAATCCCTGGACGATCCCGGATACGCTCCAGAACATCAAGGCGTTGATCACCAGGGTGAACAGGCCCAGGGTGAGCAGCGTGATCGGCAGGGTAATCAGGATCAGAACCGGCCGGATGATGGCGTTCACAAAGCCCAGCAGCACTGCGCCGAACAGGGCCGCGGTGTAGCTCTCGACCTGGATGCCGCTGAGGATTCCGGGAATCAGCATCAGCGCGATGGCGTTCAGGATCCAGCGCAGGATCAGTCTCACGTTTCTTTCCTTCCCTTGTGTCCGGTGTGTCTAGCGGGCAGCGCCGAGTTCGACGGCTCGCAGTCGCTGAAGTTCGCTTTCCTCCGGGCTGGCAGGGGCATCCGACAACCAGTTGCCCAGGTGGCTCAGGCTGAGTCGGGTCAGGGCGTGGATCCAGTCTTCCCGTTCGTTGAGGCAGGGGATGTATTCGAAGCGCTTGCCCCCGGCGTGAAGAAAGGCCTCGCGGCATTCCATGTTGATTTCTTCGAGGGTTTCCAGGCAATCGGAGACGAAGCCGGGGCACATCACGTCGACCGAGGCCGTGCCCTTGCGCCCCAGGGCCTCCAGGGTGGGCTGCGTATAAGGCTGCAGCCAAGCGGCTTTGCCGAAGCGGGACTGGAAGCTGACGATCAGGCGTTCCTTGGGTAGCTGCAGGGCTTCGCCCAGCAGGCGGGCTGTCTTGTGGCATTCACAGTGGTAGGGGTCGCCCAGGTCGAGGGAGCGCCGGGGAATGCCGTGGAAGCTCAGCACCAGCTTGTCGGCCTGGCCGTTGCGCTGCCAATGCTCGCGTACCGAGGCGGCCAGCGCCTGGATGTAGCCGGGGTCGTCGCCAAAACTGCGGATGTAGCGGATTTCTGGCAGGTTGCGCCAGTGCCGCAGGCAGTCCGCGACTTCATCCATTACGGTGGCCGTGGTGCTCGCCGCGAACTGTGGGTACAGCGGAACGATGAGAATGCGGGTGCATCCGGCAGCCCTCATGGCGTCGAGGCGGCTGCGGATGGACGGTTCGCCGTAGCGCATGGCGGAGTCGATCAGCAGCGTGCTTTGGCCGGCGTGGGCCAGGAAGCCCGCCAGCAGCTTCGTCTGCTTTTCGGTGTGAACCTTGAGTGGAGAGCCCTCGGTGGTCCACACACTGGCGTACTTCGCTGCCGACTTGGCCGGCCGGGTGCGCAGGATGATGCCGTTGAGGATGGGCCACCAGACCAGACGGGGGATCTCGACGACCCGGGGGTCGGACAGGAACTGCTTGAGATAGGGGCGTACCGCGGCCGCCGTGGGGGCGGCCGGTGTGCCGAGATTGACCAGCAGCACGCCCGTGCGGGGCGGCGTGCCATGGGTATACGCTGGCTCTTGCCAGAATCGTGTCATGGATGAACTTCCGGGGTCAGGTGTTCTGGCCCGACAGGGCGCTGGTGAGGAGCCGTGCCGTGACATCGACGATGGGAATGACACGCTCGTAGGCCATGCGGGTGGGGCCGATGACGCCGATCGAGCCCACGAGGTGGCCATCCACTTCGTAGGGGGCGGTGACGACGCTGCAGTCGTCCAGCGGGCTCAGCCCGCTCTCTCCGCCGATGAAGATCTGGACGCCCTGGGCGCGGTTGGAGATGTCGAGCAGTTGCATCAGTCCCGTCTTCTGCTCGAAGAGCTTGAACAGCTCGCGCAGGCGGGCCATGTTGGACGAGAGGTCTTCTGCGTCGAGAAGGTTGGTTTCACCCGAGATGACGTAGGTGCTCTGGGTTTCCTCCAGGGCTTCCGAACTGGCCTCGACTGCCGCGCTCATCAGTTCGGTCATGTCCGTGCGCAACTGCTTGAGTTCGTCCTGGATGCGGTTGCGTATCTCGGGGAAGGCCAGGCCGGCGAAATGCTGGTTGAGGTAGTTGGCAGCGCTGACGAGTTCGGAGGCGGAGTAGGCCCGCTTGGTGAACAGGATGCGGTTCTGGACATCACCGGCGGTGGTGACCAGGATCAGCAGCACCCGCTTCTCGGAAAGGCTGACGAATTCGATCTGGCGGATCTTGGTGACGTCCTGCTTGGGAGAGACGACCACGCCGGCAAAGTGGGTCAGCCCGGAAAGGAGCTGGGACGCGGCGCTGATGACCCGCTGGGGTTCGCCTGGCTGGATGTGTCCCTTGATCTCCTGCATCTGGCCTACACCCAGCGGTTGCACGGTCAGCAGGCTGTCGACGAAGAAACGGTAGCCCAGAGAGGTCGGAATCCGTCCAGCAGATGTGTGCGGGCTGGTGATGTAGCCGAGCTCTTCGAGGTCCGACATGACGTTGCGTACCGTTGCCGGAGAGAGCTTGAGGCCCGAATGGCGGGACAGGGCACGCGAGCCCACGGGCTGGCCGTCGGCGATGTAGTGCTCCACCAGGGTCTTGAGCAGGATTTGCGAGCGTTGGTCGAGGCTGGTCATGGTTTTATATTCAGGGCTACCACCGGATTCTAAGGAAGGCAGGCCGCGCTGAGAAGCGCCAGAGTACCTGAATGAGCGCTTTTGCCGGTGCGGCGCACGGTCTTAATAAAGAATGTGGTTTAATCATTCACATGACCTGCGAGTTCAATACCATTGCGCTGATCGGCAAATACCAGAGCCAGGAGGTGGCCGAAGCGGTGCTGCGCCTGGCAAGCTATCTTCGTGGCTCGGGCTTGTCTGTTCTGATCGAACAAGGGACGGCCAGTTCCACGGGGCTGACATCCGGCTTCACAGTGGCCAGCTATGAGGAGATCGGCGTGCGAGCCGATCTGGCCATCGTGCTGGGGGGAGACGGATCACTTCTCAATAGCGCCTGCCGACTGGCCGAATTCGATGTGCCCCTGGTGGGCGTCAATCAGGGGCGGCTGGGTTTTCTCACTGACATCTCGCGGGATGTGGCGCTGGAGAAGGTCGGGGAGATTCTCGAAGGCCGCTATACCGAGGAAACCCGCGTGCTGCTCGACGCAGAGGTGCTGCGTAACGGGCGCAGGGTCTTCCATACCGTGGCGTTGAACGACGTGGTCGTTAACAAGGGCGACCTGGGGCGCATGATCGAATTTGATCTGCGCATCGACGGCGAGTACGTGTACACCCAGCGCTCGGACGGCATGATTGTGTCGACGCCAACCGGCTCCACCGCTTACGCGCTGTCTGCCAACGGCCCGATCCTGCACCCCAGTGTCGATGGCATCGCGCTTGTTCCCATGTGTCCGCACACCCTCACGGCCCGGCCGATCACGCTGCCGGATCGCTGCCGCATCGAAATCGTCTTGCTGCCGCCCCACGATTCACGGGTCCATTTCGATGGCCAGACCCGCTATGACACGCGCGCGGGCGACACTGTCCAGATCACCCGCTCGCCTTACCGGGTGCGCCTGCTCCACCCGGTGGGGTATAGCTATTTCGCCATGCTCCGCGAAAAGCTGCACTGGAGTTCCACGCCCCGGCATACCTGACCGGTTGCGTCTTTCACCTCGTTTCCCGCCATGTTGCGTCATCTCTCCATCCGCGATTTTGTGATCGTCGACCAGCTCGCGCTGGATTTCAGGCCGGGCTTCGGCACCCTTACCGGAGAAACCGGGGCGGGCAAGTCCATCCTGCTTGACGCATTGGGGCTCGCCCTGGGCAGCAAGGCCGAAGCTGGCGCCGTGCGTTCGGGCCGCGCTCGGGCCGAGATCGTGGCGGAGTTCGATCTGCCTGCCGATGGCCCGCTGCGTCAGTGGCTGGTCGAACAAGCCCTGGCGGTGGAGGATGAGACCGTATTGCTGCGCCGTGTCGTCGAAAGCGGGGGGCGCTCCAAGGCCTGGATCAACGGTACGCCGGTAGTGCTTGCCCAGCTGCGGGCCGCAGGTGATTTCCTGGCCGACATCCATGGTCAGCATGCCCACCATGCCTTGCTGCGCACCGAAGCGCAACTGGCCCTGCTGGATGCCCATGGCGGCTTGTTGCCGATGGCGCGGGAGGTGTCCGGCCTGTATCGTGAATGGTCTGCCCGGCGGCGTGCCCGCGAAGCGGCCGAGGAAGGCGCATCTTCAACCGAAAGGGAGCGGGAGCTGCTGGGCTGGCAGGTCAAGGAGCTCGAAGAGCTGGCCTTCAACGCCGATGACTGGGTGGCCCTGAACCAGGAGCAGGCCCGGCTGGCTCACGCGGCCAGCCTGCTCGAGGGTGGGGCGGAGGTGCTGGAGGATCTTGCCGATGGCGAGTACGCCATTCTGCCTCGCCTTGAGCGCTTGCTCAGCCGGACGGCCGACATGGCGCGACATGATGCGCAGCTGTCCGATATCCAGGAGCTGCTGAGCGGGGCGGGTATCCAGCTGGATGAGGCCGTACATGCCCTGCGGCGATACCGGGACAGGCTGGACCTGGATCCGGGGCGCCTGGCCGAGATCGATCAGCGCATCAATGGCGTGACGGCAGCCGCCCGCAAGTACCGGGTGGCACCCGATGAATTGCCTGAGCTGCTGGCGGAAAGCCGCGGCCGCCTTGAACGATTGGTGCGTCAGTCGGACCCCGAGGCCCTGGCGCGGGAAGAGTCAGTGGCGAGGGAGGCTTTCATGGAGGTGGCACGGCGTTTGTCCGGCGCCCGTCGTCACGTGGCCGCCGAACTGTCGGCCGCTGTCACCGAGGCGATGCAGTCCCTCGCCATGGCCGGCGCGGTCTTCGAGATTGCGCTGAAGGACGTGGAAGGCGGTTGTGGCTCGGGGCTGGAGTTGGCTGATTTCCTGGTGACGGCCAACGCGAGCCAGCCTCTGCGCCCGATGGCGAAGGTGGCTTCGGGGGGCGAGCTGTCGCGAATCGGGCTGGCCATTCAGGTCATCACCAGCCGCAACGGGGCGACCCCCACGCTGATCTTTGATGAGGTGGATGTGGGTATCGGCGGCCGGGTTGCCGAGATCGTCGGGCGCCTCCTGCGCCAGCTCGGCCAGGACCGCCAGGTGCTGTGCGTGACCCACTTGCCGCAGGTTGCCGCGCAGGCCGACTGGCAGTGGTCGATCGCCAAGGAGACCCGCGAGGGTGAAACCCTCTCCAGGGTTTCGCTCCTGGATGACGGGGGGCGCATCGAGGAGATCGCCCGCATGCTGGGGGGGGTGCAGATAACCGACACCACCCGCCGGCACGCGGCCGAGATGCTGGGGCTGGAAGCCTAGCTGGAGCTGTTGCCCGGCTTGCCCGGGCAGTCGGTCTTCTTGCAGTCCACGTAGAGGTAGAGGGCGTGTTCGCGCACACTGAAGCCCCGTTCCGTGGCAATGCGGTTCTGGCGTTCTTCAATTTCAGGATCAAAGAACTCTTCGACCTTACCGCACTGCAGACACACTAGGTGGTCGTGGTGATGGCCTTCATTGAGTTCGAAAACCGCCTTGCCAGACTCGAAGTAGTGGCGCTCGAGCAGCCCGGCCTGTTCGAACTGGGTCAGGACGCGGTACACGGTGGCCAGGCCGATGTCCATTTCCTCGGCGATCAGCAGCCGATACACGTCTTCCGCAGTGAGGTGGCGGTTCTCGGCTTTCTGGAACAGGTCGAGAATCTTGAGTCGCGGAAAGGTCGCCTTGAGGCCGATGCTTTTGAGGTTTTGAGAGTTGCTGGACATGGAAGCCCCGAAGAACTGGAGAAGCAGGCCAAAAGTGTGGCCAGCCCCG
Organism: Zoogloea dura; assembly: GCF_012927165.1. Lineage (GTDB taxonomy): Bacteria > Pseudomonadota > Gammaproteobacteria > Burkholderiales > Rhodocyclaceae > Zoogloea > Zoogloea dura. Next base: position 180,339 of record NZ_JABBGA010000004.1, on the reverse strand, counting down.
TATGATATAGTTTCCGACCTTCGTTGAGAATGCGGCCCTTGTGGCTGGTTCCTCCTTCCCGAGACGTCATGCGCACACTTTTCTCAGCAGCGATCCTGATTTCCGCCTTGGGCGGCTGTTCCACAGTAACCGATTTCGTGAAGCCCTACCGGATCGATGTCCGTCAGGGTAACTACGTGACCCAGGAGATGGTTTCCCAGCTCAAGCCCGGGATGAGCCGGGATCAGGTGAGATTCGTGCTTGGGGCTCCGCTGTTGTCGGACGTCTTTCATGCCGATCGCTGGGATTACGTCTATCGCTTCCAGCCGGGCAAGGGGGCGCTGCAGGAGCGCAAGCTGGCAGTGGTTTTCGAGGATGGCAAGCTGGCTCGCCTAGAGGGGGATGTCCAGTCTGAAGAGGCGGCTCCTGCCCAGCAGAAGGCGCCCGCCGCCAAGCCCTGAGGGCTGCGCGTGTGGCGGGCTGCAAGCATCACCAGATCAATTCCGGGGTAACAATGAGTCAAATTCGTATCGCAATTGCCGGAGCCTCCGGCCGGATGGGCCGCATGCTCATCGAAACCACCATGAAGGCGGACGACATGCTGCTGGTCGCAGCCTTCGAGCATCCTGAAAGCCCGTTCATCGGCCGCGATGCAGGTGAATTCGCCGGTGTCTCTTGCGGTGTGCCCATTACCGGCGATGTGCTCGAGGGCTTGTCGAAGGCGGATTGCCTGATCGATTTCACCCGCCCCGAGGGAACCCTGCAGCACATCGCCCTGGCCCGCCAGGCGAAGTGCGCGGTGGTCATCGGTACGACCGGTTTTTCGGCAGAGGGCAAGGCCGCCATCGCCGACGCCGCCCGTGAGATCCCGGTTGTGTTTGCGCCGAACATGGCTGTCGGGGTTAATGCGGTTTTCAAGCTGCTCGACATGGCCGCGCGCATTCTCAATGAGGGCTACGACGTGGAGATCATCGAGGCGCATCACCGTCTCAAGGTGGACGCGCCGTCGGGCACCGCGCTGCGCATGGGCGAGGTGGTGGCCGAAGCGCTCGGGCGCGACCTCGAATCGTGCGCCATCTATGGCCGCGAGGGGGTGACCGGCGAGCGTGAGGGGCAGACCATCGGGTTTGCCACGGTGCGGGGCGGCGACATCGTTGGCGACCATACCGTGCTCTTCGCGGGGATCGGCGAGCGTATCGAGATCACTCACAAGTCCTCCAGCCGCATGTCTTATGCCACAGGCAGCCTGCGGGCGGCCCGTTTCCTGGCGGGGCGGGATGCAGGCTTGTTCGACATGCAGGACGTGCTTGGCTTGAAGTGAGCCGAGTTTGAGTGCTCGTGGGCGCTCAAGATGATTTTGGGGATGCCGTTGAAGGGGTGTCTCCAGGCAGGCGCGCCGGGGTTTGGCGCGCCTTGTTTCATTCCTACCTTTGAGTCCGGCACCCCGAGTGAATTCCCCTGATCCTGTTTCGTCTGCCGATGCCGAGCTTGGCAGGGCTCTGCGGGTCCTCGTGGCCGGATTGGCGGAGCACGGGCGTTGCCCCGGAACATTCTCGGGCGGGGTCGGGGAGCCTGCAGCGCTGATCGCCTTCATCGAGGATCAGCTTGCCGACAGGGACAAGACCGAGCGTACCTTGCGGGAGACCCGCGAGCGTCTGGAGCTGGCCCTGCAGAACACTGAGGGTGGTCTGTGGGACTGGGATCTGGTGGGGGGCGGTATCGTCATTGACGACTATTGGCGGCGGAGTCTGGGGTATTCGCCAGAGGAGTGTTCGAGCGAATTCTCTTCGTGGCTACCGCTGGTTCATCCAGAAGATCTGGCGCAGGTGCGCAAGCAGCTGATCCGTCATTTTCACGGCGAGTTGGAGTATTTCGAGTCGCAGTTCCGGGTCGCTCCCAGGTCGGGCGGCTGGCGCTGGATGCTGATCCGGGGCAAGGCGTCGAGCCGCGGAGCGGACGGGCGCTGGGCGCGGATGGTGGGCACCTACTGGGATGTCACCCATACCAAGGAGTCGGAGCTGGAGCTCCTCAACGCCAAAGAGCAGGCCGAAGCTGCAAACCGTGCCAAGAGTGACTTCCTGGCGAACATGAGCCACGAGATCCGTACCCCGATGAACGGCATCATCGGGATGACCGAGCTGGCCCTCGATACACAGCTGGATGGTGAGCAGAAGGAGTACCTGCTGACCGTCAAGCGCTCGGCAGATTCTCTCCTGCGCATCATCAATGATGTCCTGGATTTCTCGAAGATCGAGGCGGGGCACCTCAGTCTCGAGCAGGTGGAGTTTTCGCTGGCTGACCTGCTGGGCGATACGATGAAGTCGCTGGCCCTGCGGGCCTACCAGAAGGGGGTGGAGTGCTTCTATGCCGTAGGCCCTGACGTGCCGCCTGTCTTGATCGGTGATCCCACGCGTCTGCGGCAGGTAATGACGAACCTGGTCGGGAACGCCATCAAGTTCACCGACAGCGGGGAGGTCGAGCTTCGCGTCGATCGTGGTCGCGAGGAGGGGGGGGAGCTGGCCGTGCAGTTTTCGGTGCGCGACTCCGGTGTCGGAATTCCCGCCGACAAGCATGCCACGGTCTTCGATGCATTTTCCCAGGCGGATGAATCCACGACCCGAAAATATGGTGGTACCGGGCTGGGTCTGGCCATCAGCCGGCGAATCGTCGAGTTGATGGGGGGGGTGATATCGCTTGAGAGTGCGCCGGGGGAGGGGAGTGTCTTCCGCTTCAGTGTTCGCGTGGGTATCGGCAAGGGGCAGGTTGCACGTTCGCCGATCCTGGGCAAGCGGCGGGCCTTGCTGGGTGTTCGCAACCAGGCGCTCCGGCGTTCGCTGGCTGGCCAGTTGCGTGAGATCGGGCTCGAGGTAAAGGAGGCAGATGGAGGGGTGGCGCTGGAAGAGAAGCTTGCTGCGGCGGGCAAGGCGAACACGCCCTTCGACTGGATTCTCATGGAGACGGCGATGCCTGCTCCGGGCGGTTATGCGCTGGCCGAGAGGCTCTTTCAAGGGTGGCCCAGGCTGGATCGGGTGATCATGCTGCTTGATGCCAATACCCAGCGGGGTGATGCGACCAAGTGCGAGCGCCTCAAGGTCGGGGCGCGGCTGATCAAGCCGTTTTCCCGCAATGACCTGGCCGAGGCCCTGAATTTGTCCCTCCACGGAACGGCCGGGGATGAGGCGCGCTTCCTGGCCTTCGAGGCGGAGGTGACCCAAGCGTCCCGTCAGTCCCTGTCCAGGGCGGCGCAGAGGCTGAAGATCCTGCTCGTCGAGGATAATCCGGTCAACCAGACTGTCGCGGTGAAGATGCTGGAGAAGGCCGGGCATGCGGTGACGGTGGCCGCCAACGGGCAGGAGGCGATCGAGTTCTTCGACAGGGAGCGCTTCAACCTCATCCTGATGGACGTGCAGATGCCTGTCATGGGCGGGCTCGAGGCCACACAGGCCATCCGGGCGCGGGAAGCCCGCAGGAGCTGGGCTGCCGGAGGGCAGTGGCGGGCGACGCCGATCGTCGCCATGACTGCGCATGCGATGCAGGGTGATCGTGATCGATGCCTGATGGCGGGCATGGACGACTACATCGCCAAGCCGATCAAGCCCGTGGAGTTGTACGGCGTGATAGATCGGGTGGCTGGCGGATCGGATGACGAGGCTCCGGAAGAGGCCGGCCGGGAGTCGGTGATCGACTTCGGCGCGGATACCTCCATTGCTGATCTGCAGGCGACGCGGGAGTTGCTGGATGGTGACGAGGTTGCCTTGCAGCAGCTGATCGGCCTGTTTTTCGGCGACCTGGATCGCAACCGGAAGACCCTGGAGGTGGCTGTGCGGACCGAGGACTGTCCCAGTGTGCGCAATGTCGCGCACTCGATCAAGGGGGCTGCAGGGGTCTTCAATGCGGTCGCTGTCGTGGCGTCGGCACAGCGCCTCGAGATCGCAGGGAAGGAGTCGGATGTGGCGGCCGTGCGCCGGGAGTTTCCGGTACTGATGGATGAGCTCGGAAAGCTCGCTGGAGTGCTGCGCAGGGCCAGGACTTCCTGAGTGTCGTTGTCAGCGTCTTGTCAGCGGAGTGGTGACTGGTTTGCCCGAAAGCGCGTCTCGGGCTATAATTAGAAAGTTTCTCAGCGGGATAGCCATAGCGGCTGATCCCGTTTTTCATGTGTAGTCCGGTGCAGTCCGATGCGCATGTCTGATGTCCAATCACAAGATTCGAGGAGTTCGCCGTGTCAGCTTTCCCGCCCGCCATTCTTGCCCTTGCCGACGGGACGGTGTTTTACGGTAAAGGCATCGGGGCGGTAGGAGCGACGACCGGTGAGGTGGTGTTCAACACCTCCATGTCCGGTTATCAGGAAATCCTCACCGACCCGAGCTACTGTCGCCAGATCGTCACGCTCACCTATCCTCATATCGGCAATACCGGTATCAACGCCGAGGACGGCGAAGCCGGCAAGGTCCATGCTGCCGGCCTGGTGATTCGCGATCTGCCGCTGCTGGCATCCAACTGGCGTTGTGAGCAAAGCCTGGATGCCTACCTGAAGTCCGAGAACATCGTCGCCATCGCGGGGATTGATACCCGCAAGTTGACCCGCATCCTGCGTGAAAAGGGTGCCCAGAGTGGCTGTATCGTCACTGCAGCGACGGCAGCCGAGCTGAACGTCGAGGCCGCGCTGGCCCAGGCTCGCGCTTTCCCCGGGCTTGCCGGCATGGATCTGGCCAAGGTCGTTTCGGCCGCCGGGTCCTATCCCTGGACCGAAGGCGAGTGGCAGCTCGACAAAGGCTATGTCGAGCAGACGGCGCCGCGTTTCCACGTGGTCGCCTACGATTTCGGCGTCAAGCGCAACATCCTGCGCATGCTCGCCGAGCGCGGCTGCCGCCTGACCGTCGTGCCGGCCCAGACGTCGGCCGCCGAGGTGCTGGCACTCAATCCGGATGGTGTGTTCCTGTCCAACGGCCCTGGTGATCCGGAGCCCTGTGACTACGCCATCACAGCCATCCAGGAAATCCTGGCCAAGCGTATCCCGACCTTTGGCATCTGCCTGGGGCACCAGTTGCTGGCCCTGGCCTCCGGTGCGAAAACGCTGAAGATGAAGTTCGGTCACCACGGTGCCAACCATCCGGTGAAGGATCTGGACTCCGGCCAGGTGCTGATCACCAGCCAGAACCACGGTTTCGCGGTGGATACGGCGAATCTGCCGTCCAACCTGCGGGCCACCCATGTGTCCCTGTTCGATGGCAGCCTGCAAGGCCTGGCGCGCACCGATGTGCCGGCCTTCTGCTTCCAGGGTCACCCGGAAGCCAGCCCCGGTCCGCATGACGTGGCTTACCTGTTCGATCGATTTATTGCGCTGATGGAGGCGAAGGGCTGAAGCAGATCGTCGCTCGGGCGCGCCAGTGCGCGCCTTTTTCCGCTCATCCGCTTTACTGCCCCTGAAGAACCATGCCCAAACGTACAGACATCAAGACCATCCTCATCATTGGCGCCGGCCCGATCATCATCGGCCAGGCCTGTGAATTCGACTACTCCGGCGCCCAGGCCTGCAAGGCCCTGCGCGAGGAGGGCTACAAGGTCGTGCTGGTGAACTCCAACCCGGCAACGATCATGACCGACCCGGAAACGGCCGACGTCACCTACATCGAGCCCATCACCTGGCAGGTGGTCGAGCGCATCATCGAGAAGGAGCGCCCCGACGCGGTGCTGCCGACCATGGGTGGCCAGACCGCGCTGAACTGCGCCCTCGACCTGGCCCGTCATGGCGTGCTGACCAAGTACAAGGTTGAGCTGATCGGCGCCAAGGAAGAGGCCATCGACAAGGCTGAGGACCGCCTCAAGTTCAAGGATGCCATGACCAAGATCGGTCTTGGCTCGGCGCGCTCCGCCATTGCTCACAGCATGGAAGAAGCGCACCAAGCCCAGGTCGAGATCGGCTTCCCGGTGATCATCCGCCCGTCCTTCACGCTCGGCGGTACCGGCGGCGGCATCGCCTACAACTCCGAAGAGTTCGTCGAGATCTGCAAGCGTGGTCTCGAAGCGTCCCCGACCAACGAACTGCTGATCGAAGAGTCCCTGATCGGCTGGAAGGAGTACGAGATGGAGGTGGTCCGCGACCAGGCGGACAACTGCATCATCGTCTGTTCCATCGAGAACCTCGATCCGATGGGCGTGCATACCGGCGACTCCATCACCGTTGCCCCGGCCCAGACCCTGACCGACAAGGAATACCAGATCCTGCGTAACGCCTCGATCGCCGTGCTGCGCGAGATCGGCGTGGATACGGGTGGCTCCAACGTGCAGTTCGCCATCAATCCGGCGGACGGTCGCATGATCGTCATCGAGATGAACCCGCGCGTGTCCCGCTCGTCTGCCCTGGCGTCGAAGGCCACCGGCTTCCCGATCGCCAAGGTGGCGGCCAAGCTGGCTGTGGGTTTCACCCTCGACGAGCTGAAGAACGACATCACCGGTGGCGCGACCCCGGCGTCCTTCGAGCCGTCCATCGACTACGTGGTCACCAAGATCCCGCGCTTTGCCTTCGAGAAGTTCCCGATGGCCAACGATCGCCTGACCACCCAGATGAAGTCGGTGGGCGAGGTGATGGCCATGGGACGTACCTTCCAGGAGTCCTTCCAGAAAGCGCTGCGAGGTCTCGAGACCGGCGCGTATGGCCTGGATGAGGTCGAAGCCGACCAGGACGACCTCGAGCGGGAACTCGGTGATCCGGGTGCCCAGCGTATCTGGTACGTGGGCCAGGCCTTCCGTGAGGGCATGAGCCTGGAGCAGGTGCATGCGCTGACCCGCATTGACCCCTGGTTCCTGGTCCAGATCGAAGACATCATCAAGACCGAGAAATCCCTGACCGGCCGTTCCCTGAAAGGGATCAATGCCGTCGAGCTGCGCGAGCTCAAGCGCAAGGGCTTTGCCGACCGCCGCCTCGCCAAACTGCTGGCCACCGATGAAACCTCCGTGCGCCTGCATCGTCATGCCGCCGGCGTACGCCCGGTGTTCAAGCGCGTCGATACCTGCGCGGCGGAATTCGCCACGTCCACCGCCTATCTGTACTCAACCTACGAGGATGAGTGCGAGGCGCAGCCCACCAGCAACAAGAAGATCATGGTGCTGGGTGGCGGTCCGAACCGGATCGGCCAGGGCATCGAATTCGACTATTGCTGTGTCCATGCGGCCATGGCCATGCGTGAGGACGGGTACGAGACCATCATGGTCAACTGCAACCCGGAGACCGTGTCCACCGACTACGACACTTCCGATCGCCTGTACTTCGAGCCCCTGACCCTCGAGGACATCCTTGAGATCGTCGCGGTTGAAAAGCCGGTTGGCGTGATCGTGCAGTTCGGCGGCCAGACCCCGCTGAAGCGCGCGCGTGACCTGGAAGCCAACGGCGTGCCCATCATCGGCACCAGTCCCGACATGATCGATGCGGCCGAAGACCGCGAGCGCTTCCAGAAGCTGCTGTTCGAGCTGGGCCTCAAGCAGCCTCCCAACCGGACCGCCCGTACCCCCGAAGACGCAGTGCGTCTGGCCGCCGAGATCGGCTACCCACTGGTGGTGCGTCCATCCTACGTGCTGGGCGGCCGGGCGATGGAAATCGTCCATGAGCAGAAGGATCTGGAGCGCTACATGCGCGAGGCCGTCAAGGTCTCCAACGACTCCCCGGTGCTGCTCGACCGTTTCCTCAATGACGCCACCGAGGTAGACGTGGATGCCCTCTCTGACGGCAAGCGCGTCATGATCGGCGGCATCATGGAGCACATCGAGCAGGCTGGCGTGCATTCGGGCGACTCCGCATGTTCCCTGCCGCCTTACACCCTGTCGCCGAAGTTGCAGGACGAGCTGCGTCGTCAGACCGAAGCCATGGCGCGTGCGCTGAATGTCTGCGGTCTGATGAACGTGCAGTTTGCGATCCAAGGCGAGGGCGACGACGCAGTGGTGTACGTGCTTGAGGTGAATCCCCGCGCTTCCCGTACCGTGCCTTTCGTTTCCAAGGCCTGCAGCCTGCCGCTGGCCAAGATTGCAGCGCGCTGCATGGCGGGGCGCAGCCTCGATGATCAGGGGGTCGTAGGCGAGGTCGTGCCGCCTTACTACTCGGTCAAGGAAGCCGTGTTCCCCTTTGTCAAGTTCCCGGGTGTCGATACGATCCTTGGGCCGGAGATGAAGTCCACCGGCGAAGTGATGGGCGTTGGCCGCACTTTTGCCGAAGCTTTCGTGAAGAGCCAGCTGGGTGCCGGTGTGCGCCTGCCGACGTCAGGCAAGGCCTTCATCAGCGTCAAGCACACCGACCGGCCGAAGGCGGTGGAGGTGGCGCGTGAACTCGTCGAGCTCGGTTTCTCCGTTGTGGCGACGCGCGGTACTGCGGCGGCCATCTCGGCCGCCGGTCTGCCCGTGTCCGCGGTGAACAAGGTGAACGAAGGTCGTCCGCACATTGTGGACATGATCAAGAACAACGAGATCAGCCTCGTCATCAATACGGTTGAAGAGAAGCGACAGGCGGTTACCGATTCGCGCTCCATCCGTACCAGCGCCCTCGCGGCCAAGGTGACGGTCTACACCACCATCGAAGGGGCTCGTGCTGCCTGCATGGGCATGCGTCACCTGTCCGGACTGGAGGCCTATTCTCTCCAGAGTCTGCATGCGGAGCTGGTCAAGGCATGAATAAGGTTCCCGTTACTGTTGCCGGCGCTGAAAAACTGCGGCAGGAACTCCAGCGCCTGAAAGCCGTGGATCGACCCAACGTGATTGCGGCAATTGCCGAAGCCCGCTCCCATGGAGACCTCTCCGAAAACGCCGAGTACGACGCTGCCAAGGAGCGGCAGGGCTTCATCGAGGGGCGGATCCGCGAGGTGGAAGCCAAGCTCTCCAATGCGCAGATCATCGATCCCAAGTTGCTTGATGCCGATGGTCGTTGCGTGTTTGGCGCGACCGTTGAGCTCGAGGATCTGGATACGGGTGATACCGTGACCTACCAGATCGTGGGTGACGACGAGGCAGACGTGAAGGACGGCAAGATCGCCATCAGTTCGCCGATCGCGCGGGCCCTGATCGGCAAGTTTGCCGGCGATGTTGCCGAGCTGCAGGCCCCGGGCGGTGTCCGGGAGCTTGAGCTGATCGACGTCCGTTACGTCTAGTGCGACAGGCGGTCCGATGATGCAGAGGCTGGCAGAGCATCTCTACGCCATCTCCATCACCCTGTGGGTGGGTGCCCTGTGGGCCATTGGGTACCTCGCGGCACCCACGCTGTTTCATGTGCTGGGTGATCGGGCGCTGGCTGGCCGGGTGGCGGGAGAGATGTTCGGCTACGTCGCCTGGATCGGCATGGCGGCGGCGGCCTATCTGCTGGTCTTCGTTGCCCTGAGGAAGAACGCAGGAGCCTTCAGGAGCCTGGTTTTCTGGCTGGTGCTCCTGATGCTGCTGCTGACCGTGGCAGGCTATTTCGGGGTTCAGCCGATCATGGCCCAGCTGAAGGTCGACTCCTTGCCGCGGGAGGTGATGGAAAGTGCTTTGAGAGACCGCTTTGCGGCATGGCATGGCGTCTCCAGCGTGATCTACCTGGTGCAAAGCCTGCTGGGTCTGGTGCTTGTGGCTGTTCAGTCCCGCGGTCTGCGCTAGGCTTGTCGTCTGCGGGCTGCGCAGCTGCGGCTCTGCCGTTCCCGAGGGGCGGCAAGGCCGGAGGATCAATCGTCGGAGCGGCGGGGCGTCTTGGATGGCGCGGGGAACCAGCGGTCTTTCTTTGGGGCCACCCTGTTCAGTGAAGACAGGCCGCGGCGCGCAGAGAGGGCCTTGGCCGACTTCGCGGTGGCGGTGGAGCGCTTGGGCTTGTCGGCAGGAGTCCGTGCAGTGGCTTCCACTTCACGCTTCTCACGCCAGAAGATCAGCGTCTTGCCGATGTGCTGCACCGATGCAGCGCCCAATTCGCTGCAGATCGTGGCCATGATGGTGTCGCGCTGGGCCCGGTCTTCTCCATACACACGAACCTTGATCAGTTCATGGGCTTGCAGAGCCAAGTCGATTTCCTTGAGGACGGCCGGGGTCAGGCCATTGCTTGCCACGCTCACCACGGGGTGGAGATGGTGGGCTTGCGCGCGGAACGCCCGCCGCTGGGCTGGCGTAAGTTGTGCTGGCGTAAGTTCGATCATTTTACAACCCATTGAAAAAAGGGCGTAATTGTACCGCGATGAAGCGTTCAAAGACCAGTAAATCGTGGATGGCGGAGCATGTCAATGATCCGTTCGTCCAGCGTGCGAAAACCGATGGCCTGAGGGCCAGGGCGGCCTATAAGCTGATGGAGATCGACGACAAGGACAAGCTGATCCGCCCGGGAATGGTGGTTGTCGACCTGGGGGCTGCACCTGGCTCCTGGAGTCAGGTGGCGGTTTCGCGGGTCGGAAGCGGCGGGCGTGTGTTTGCGCTCGATCTGCTCCCGATGGAGCCTATTAATGGTGTGGAGTTCATGCAGGGGGATTTCCATGACGAGGAATTCGTGACCCGCTTCGAGAGCCTGCTGGACGGTCGGAGGGTCGACCTGGTCATGTCCGACATTGCGCCCAACATTTCGGGGATTCCCTCGGTGGATCAGGCGCGCTCGGTCTATCTGGCGGAACTGGCGCTGGACTTCGCATGTCAGCATCTGGCCCCGGCTGGCCGCTTTCTGGTCAAGGTGTTCCAGGGGGAGGGTTTTGACGCATTTCGCAAGGCCATGGAGGCGGAGTTCAAGTCCGTCATCGTCCGGAAACCCCAGGCTTCGCGTGATCGAAGTTCGGAGGTGTATCTGCTGGGGGCGGGGCGTCGTTGAGTATGTTGCGCTGCATGATCGAATTTGTGGCCAATAGGGCTTGTTTATGGTCATCATCATTTGATCCAGCGAACGATCGGACATAGAATCGGTCCATTAAGCTGTGGCCCCTGACGGGCATTCAAGGAATCGTTTTGAACAATCTCTTCAAGAATCTTGCGATCTGGTTGGTTATCGGCGTGGTGCTGATGACCGTCTTCAATCAGTTCAACACCCGGCAGACCGCCCAGAACTCGGTCGAGTACTCCCAGTTCATGGAGGACGCCAAGCAGGGCAAGATCGCCAAGGCTGTCGTTGACGGCCGCACCGTGCGTGCGACGACCCAGGACGGCCGCCAGGTCACGGTGTATACGCCCGGCGTCCAGGATATCTGGATGGTGGGTGACCTGATGAAGTACGGCGTGAAGGTCACTGCAGCCAAGCCCGAGGAAGAGCAGTCCTTCCTGATGAACATCTTCGTCTCCTGGTTCCCGATGATCCTGCTGATCGGCGTATGGGTCTTCTTCATGCGCCAGATGCAGGGCGGTGGGCGCGGGGGAGCGTTCTCCTTCGGCAAGTCGAAGGCGAAGATGCTTGATGAAAGTGCCAATACGGTCACCTTTGCGGATGTCGCGGGTTGCGACGAAGCGAAGGAGGAGGTCAGCGAACTGGTTGAGTTCCTGCGCGACCCCACCAAGTTCCAGAAGCTGGGCGGTCACATCCCCAAGGGGGTGCTGATGGTCGGCTCGCCGGGTACTGGCAAGACCTTGCTCGCCAAGGCGATCGCAGGGGAGGCGAAGGTGCCTTTCTTCTCGATCTCCGGTTCTGACTTTGTCGAAATGTTCGTGGGTGTTGGTGCTGCCCGCGTTCGCGACATGTTCGAGCAAGCAAAGAAACAGGCACCCTGCATCATCTTCATCGATGAAATCGACGCCGTGGGCCGTCAACGTGGCGCCGGCCTTGGGGGCGGTAACGACGAACGCGAACAGACCCTGAACCAGCTTCTGGTCGAGATGGACGGCTTCGAAGGTGTTTCCGGCGTGATCGTGATCGCGGCCACCAACCGTCCCGATGTGCTTGATCCCGCGCTGTTGCGTCCGGGGCGCTTCGACCGTCAGGTGGTGGTGCCGCTTCCGGATATTCGCGGGCGTGAGCAGATTCTGCGTGTGCACATGCGCAAGGTGCCGATTGCGCCGGATGTAGACGCGATGATTCTGGCCCGTGGTTGCCCCGGCTTTGCGGGTGCAGATCTGGCGAATCTGGTCAATGAGGCCGCGCTGTTTGCCGCCCGTGGCAACAAGCGTCTTGTCGATATGGATGACTTCGAGCGTGCCAAGGACAAGATCATGATGGGCGCTGAGCGTCGTTCCATGGTGATGCCTGAGGAAGAGCGGCGTAATACTGCTTATCACGAATCTGGCCACGCGGTTGTGGCGAAGTGCCTGACCAAGACGGATCCGGTTCACAAGGTGACGATCATTCCGCGTGGTCGTGCCCTCGGGGTGACCATGCAGTTGCCCGAGCAGGATCGCTACAGTCAGGATCGTGAGCGACTCCTGCAGACCATTGCCGTGCTGTTCGGTGGCCGGATTGCTGAAGAACTGTTCATGAACCAGATGACCACGGGCGCTTCCAATGACTTCCAGCGCGCCACCGACCTGGCCCGGCGTATGGTGACGCAGTGGGGGATGTCAGACAATCTCGGTCCCATGGTGTACGGGGAGGAGGAAGGCGAGGTCTTCCTTGGCCGATCTGTAACCACCCACAAGAACATGTCCGAGGCTACGCTGCAAAAGGTTGATGCGGAGATCCGTCGCATACTTGACCAGCAATATGCTCTTGCTCGCCGGATCCTTGAGGAGAGCCGCGACAAGGTGGAGGCAATGACCGCCGCGCTGCTCGAGCTGGAGACGATTGATGCTGATCAGATCAACGACATCATGGCGGGTCGTGCTCCGCGTCCTCCCAAGCCGTCGTCCGTGCCTCCGCGACGCTCGGGGGATGACACGCCGGGTGCAGAGCCGACTGCTGCGGCGCCTGTAGCCTGAGCGTCTGGGTTGATTTCAAGGGCCGGTCTTTGACCGGCCTTATTCATTTCTGGATTCTAATCATGCTTACCGTACTCGATTGTGGGCGCTTCAAGCTGGACTTGAGTGAGCCGCGCATCATGGCCATCATCAACGTAACTCCCGACTCGTTTTCGGCTCCCGGATATACGACGCTGGATGCAGCGCTGAGGGCAGCCGAACTGGCCTTGGAAGAAGGGGCGGACATGCTGGACATCGGCGGTGAGTCCTCCAGGCCGGGCGCGGTGTCGGTGTCCGAGCAGGAAGAGTTGGATCGTGTGCTGCCGGTTGTCGAGGCCTTGGTCTCATTGGGCGCTCCCCTGTCGGTTGACACCGTCAAGCCGGGGGTGATGAAGGCAGTCATCTCTGCAGGCGCAGACATGATCAACGATATCGCGGGATTTCGCGTGGAGGGAGCTCTCGAGGCGGTTGCGGATAGCGCTGTCGCGCTCTGTGTGATGCACATGAAGGGGCGGCCCGGTACGATGCAGGTGGCGCCCGAGTATGCCGATGTCTGCGGTGAGGTGTCCGGGTTCCTGGTTGAGCGGGTGTCTGCTCTTGAGGCCGCTGGGGTCGTCCGGCAAAGGATTGTGCTTGACCCGGGGTTCGGATTTGGCAAGACCCTGGAGCATAACCTTACGCTGCTGCGGGGGCTGGAGGGTTTTGTGGATCTGGGCTTCCCTTTGCTCGTCGGTATGTCCAGGAAGTCCATGCTGGGACAGATTACCGACAGGGATGTCACCGGCCGGACAGTGGCGGGCGCCGTGGCGGCATTTGCGGCTGTCGGGCGTGGAGCGCGGATCGTTCGCACCCATGATGTTGCGCAGACTCGTGATGCACTTAGGGTCTGGGGGGCGCTGGAGGCTGCCTCTTGAGGCAGGAGTCCGGGATAATCCGGTTTTGCATCTGCAATGCATGTAAGTGAGGAAGAGATGTCTCGACGGTATTTTGGAACGGATGGTGTGCGTGGCTGTGTGGGTGAGGCGCCCATTACTCCTGATTTTTGCCTGCGTCTCGGCTATGCGGCGGGCAAGACCCTAGTCGCCCATGAACGTCTCCGGCCCTCGGAGCATCCTGCCGTGATCATAGGAAAAGACACGCGCATCTCGGGTTACATGCTCGAGTCCACACTGGAGGCCGGTTTTTCGGCTGCGGGTGTCGATGTGTACCTGGCGGGGCCCTTGCCAACCCCGGCCATCGCCTACCTTACTCGTGCCTTGCGCCTGCAGGCTGGGGTCGTGATCTCGGCCTCGCATAATCCGTTTGAGGATAACGGGATCAAGTTCTTCTCTGCGGCAGGTACCAAATTGCCTGATGCGGTCGAACTGGAGATCGAGGAGCGCCTGGACGAGCCCATGGGTTGCGAGCCCTCGTCGAGGCTGGGTAAGGCTAAGCGGATTGATGATGCGCGCGGTCGTTACGTCGAGTTCTGCAAGAGCACCTTTCCTAATGAGCTTGATCTGCGCGGCATGAAGATTGCCTTGGATTGTGCTCACGGTGCCGCCTACATGGTTGCGCCCAAGGTTTTCCATGAACTTGGGGCCGAGTTGCACCTGGTGGGGGTGGATCCCAATGGTCTGAACATCAACGAGAGTGTTGGTGCGACCTCGCCTGAGAGTGTGCGTAAGGCCGTGCTCGAAAGTGGTGCCGATCTTGGTATCTCTCTGGATGGAGATGGCGACCGGCTGATCATGGCGGACGCCGAGGGCGAGATTTACGATGGAGACAAGCTCCTGTATGTGATCGCCAAGGCTGCTGCCCGGCGAGGGAAAGCCAATGGGGTTGTGGGGACCTTGATGAGTAACCTGGGTTTTGAGCATGCGATCAGCCGGCTCGGATTGCCCTTTGCCCGGGCCAAGGTTGGAGATCGTTACGTCCTTGAGATGATGCACGAGAAGGGCTGGACCCTCGGCGGTGAGAACTCGGGGCATATCATCTGCCTGGATCGTCACACCACGGGGGATGGCATCATTGCCGCGCTGCAGGTTCTTGCTGCGTTGTTGCAGGAAAAGGCGACCCTCAAGGAGATGTGTGCTGATCTGGTCTTCTATCCCCAGAAGCTCGTCAATGTGCGTATCAAGCCGGGGTTTTCCTGGGTAGGCAACAGGCCGATTCAGGAGGCGGTCGATGCGGCGACAACGGAGCTGGATGGAAGTGGGCGCGTGTTGCTGCGCCCGTCGGGGACCGAGCCTTTGCTTCGCGTGATGGTCGAGGGGGAGGATGCGGTGCGTGTGGACAGGATTGCCCATGGGATCGCAGAGGTTGTCAGGCGTGAGGCTGAGCGCTGAATCCTGTGCCGGCCGGGTTGTGCAGGCATGCGAGGATTTTGACCTGAGCGACCGCCGGCGCTAGAATTAAAGGATTTGGCTTTTGGTGTCGGACGTGCGGAAAAAGCTTGTAGTTGGGAACTGGAAAATGAACGGGTCTCTCGCCAGCAATGCTCTGTTGCTGCAAGGGCTTGTCGAGAATCCTCCGGTCGATGCGGTGGAGGTGGCGGTATGCCCGCCTTTCATTTACCTGGGGCAGGCTGCGTCCGCACTTGAGGGTTGTGGCGTCATGCTGGGTGCTCAGAATCTGAGTGCCTTCGCGGGTGGTGCCTATACCGGGGAGGTGTCTGCGTCCATGCTCCAGGATCTGGCGTGTGAGTGGGTCATCGTCGGGCACTCGGAGCGTCGCGCCTATTTTGGTGAATCCGATGCGCTTGTGATCGAAAAGTTGAGAATGGCGCTGGCGGCGGGCTTGCGCCCGATCGTCTGTGTCGGAGAGACCCTTGAGCAGCGTGAATCCGGTTTGGCGACTCAGGTCGTGGGTGCCCAGCTGGATGCGCTGACCCAAGCCTTGTCTGCGGCCGAGGCGGTGTCGCTGGTGGTGGCCTATGAGCCCGTCTGGGCGATCGGGACCGGCCGTACGGCGACGCCGGAGCAGGCGCAGGAGATGCATGTGTTCATCCGTCAGCGGCTGTCAGCTGGTGGTTGGGTTGGTGAGGGTGTTCGAGTGCTCTATGGTGGGAGCGTGACGGCGGATAACGCGTCGCTCCTGTTTGGCAAGCCGGATATCGATGGGGCGCTCGTTGGTGGGGCTTCCCTGGTTGCCGGGAGTTTTCTGGCTATTTGCGCGGCCGCTGCGCGTGTGTCGAGCGGCATTTAACGGAGATGGTGATGGGTGGTCTGTTTTTTTCTATTGTTCTGACCGTGCACGTTCTGGCAGGTCTTGGTGTCATCGGCCTGGTGCTGATGCAGCATGGCAAGGGGGCGGACATGGGTGCAGCGTTTGGTAGCGGTGCCTCGGGCAGCCTTTTCGGGTCGTCTGGCTCGGCCAATTTTCTCAGCCGCACTACTGGTGTGCTGGCGGCCGTCTTCTTTGTGACCAGCCTCAGTCTGAGCTATCTCTCTGGCGCCAAGTCCCCTGCGACGACCAGCGTGATGGAGGGTGCGGCTGTTCAGGTGCCGGCTCCTGCTGCGAATTCGGCGGCTCCTGTGGCGCCGGCTGGTGACGCCTCGAAGGCCAAGGATATTCCCCGATAAAAATATGTAATGCTTGGCGCTGCCGGGTGATTGGCTTATAATGCGCAGCGTCAAAACGTAAAGCCGACGTGGTGAAATTGGTAGACACGCTATCTTGAGGGGGTAGTGGCGAAAGCCGTATGAGTTCGAGTCTCATCGTCGGCACCATAAGAAAATACGCAGTTCGCCCGCATTCCGCGGGCGTTTGCTTGAAGGCAGCTACGAAATAGTGCTGTCGGTTGCGGGAGCTCAAGCTATGTTGGAAACCTATTTTCCAGTTCTTGTTTTTATCCTGTTCGCGGCCGCTTTCGGTTTCATTCCAATTTTGGCTGGCTGGGTCCTCGGACCGAATAAGCCCGACACAGAAAAACTCTCCCCGTTCGAATGCGGCTTCGAGCCGTTTGAAGATGCGCGCATCAAGTTCGATGTTCGCTATTATCTTCTCGCCATTCTGTTCATTCTTTTCGATCTCGAAATTGCATTCCTTTTTCCGTGGGCAACCATTCTGCGGGAAATAGCGGCGAATGAATCCATCCGTCTTTTCGGTTTCTTCGAGATGATCGTCTTTCTCGGCATTCTCCTGCTCGGCTATGTCTATGTCTGGAAGAAGGGTGCGCTGGACTGGGAATGATTCGTCGAACTGCATCGGCGGACAAATTGTTGCATAGAGGGTTTCTATGAGCATCGAAGGTGTTTTCAAGGAAGGGTTTGTCACCACTTCGCTTGATACGGTAATCAACTGGACTCGTACGGGTTCTCTGTGGCCAATGACTTTCGGGCTCGCCTGTTGCGCCGTCGAGATGATTCATGCGGGCTGCTCGCGTTATGACCTCGACCGGTTTGGCGTGGTGTTCCGGCCCAGTCCCCGGCAGTCGGACCTCATGATTGTTGCCGGTACCCTGTGCAACAAGATGGCGCCCGCACTTCGCAAGGTCTACGACCAGATGTCCGAGCCGCGCTGGGTGATCTCGATGGGGTCCTGCGCAAATGGGGGTGGCTACTACCACTACTCCTATTCCGTTGTGCGTGGCTGTGACCGGATCGTGCCGGTTGATGTCTATGTGCCTGGTTGCCCCCCGACCGCGGAAGCGCTGCTTTACGGCATCGTTCAACTTCAGAACAAGATCAAGCGCGAATGCACCATCGCCCGCTGATTGCTGAGCATTGACCATCATGAGTGAAAAACTTGAGCGTCTGAGCCAAGTCCTGGCAGAAAAGCTGGGCGAGCGGGCTAAAAGTCTCGTTCTGGCGAGCGGCGAACTGACCCTGCTTGTGTCTGCCCGGGACTATTCCTCCGTGGCGCTGCTGCTGCGCGACGATCCCGATCTGAGGTTTGAGCAACTCGTCGACCTGACCGGGCTGGATTATTCTTCCTATGCAGGACAGGAGCAGCCGGGCCGTTTTGCGGTTGCGGTGCATCTGCTGTCCGTCAGCAAGAATGTCCGTCTGCGTCTCCGGGTCTTCGCGGACGACGAGTCCTTTCCCATGCTGGATTCCGTCTGCGATGTCTGGCCGAGCGCAAACTGGTTCGAGCGTGAGGCTTTTGACCTGTTTGGCATCGTGTTCCCGAATCACCCGGACCTTCGCCGG
The DNA here is from genome assembly GCF_012927165.1 of Zoogloea dura. Classification (GTDB taxonomy): domain Bacteria; phylum Pseudomonadota; class Gammaproteobacteria; order Burkholderiales; family Rhodocyclaceae; genus Zoogloea; species Zoogloea dura. The sequence continues at coordinate 162,427 of NZ_JABBGA010000004.1, read as the reverse complement.
ATTCTCACGGATTACGGCTTTGTCGGCTATCCGTTCCGCAAGGATTTTCCGGTGTCTGGCTATGTGGAAATGCGCTACGACCAGGAGCTGGGCCGCGTGGTCTATCAGCCGGTCAGCATTGAGCCGCGTGAGAATACCCCGCGCATCGTGCGCGACGAAAATTATGGAAATGTAGGCAATGGCTGAGATCCGCAACTACACCATCAATTTTGGCCCCCAGCACCCGTCTGCGCACGGGGTGTTGCGCTTGGTGCTTGAGCTTGACGGCGAAGTGGTCGAACGTGCGGATCCGCATATCGGACTATTGCACCGCGGCACCGAGAAGCTGGCTGAAACCCGGACCTGGGTGCAGTCGGTTCCTTACATGGATCGCCTCGACTACGTCTCCATGATGTGCAACGAGCACGCGTATTGCATGTCCATCGAGCGTCTGCTCGGGCTGGAAGTGCCGTTGCGTGCCCAGTACATCCGCGTCCTGTTCGACGAGATCACCCGCGTCCTCAATCACCTGCTGGCGGTCGGCACTCACGCGCTTGATATTGGCGCAATGACGATGGTGCTTTACACCTTCCGCGAGCGGGAAGATCTGATGGACGCCTATGAGGCGGTTTCCGGTGCCCGGATGCACGCGGCCTATTACCGCCCGGGTGGCGTGTATCGCGATCTGCCCGACCGGATGCCGCAGTACGAAGTGTCCAAGTGGAAGTCCGCCAAGACCGTCAAGGAACTCAATGAGAATCGGCAGGGTTCCCTGCTGGACTTCCTTGAGGACTTTACCCAGCGCTTCCCCAAGTACGTCGACGAATACGAGACCCTGCTGACCGACAACCGGATCTGGAAGCAGCGTACCGTCGGTATCGGTGTGGTGACGCCCGAGAAGGCGCTTGCTCTCGGTTTCTCCGGAGTGATGCTGCGTGGCTCCGGCATTGAGTGGGATCTGCGCAAGAAGCAGCCCTACGAAGTTTACGACCAGGTCGATTTCGATGTGCCGGTTGGCGTTGAAGGCGATTGCTACGACCGCTATCTGTGCCGCATCGAGGAGATGCGTCAGTCCAACCGCATCATGAAGCAGTGCATCGACTGGCTGCGCAAGAATCCCGGTCCGGTCATTTCTTCCAACCACAAGGTTGCACCCCCGTCCCGCGAGCGGATGAAGGGCAATATGGAAGAGCTGATCCACCATTTCAAGCTGTTCACCGAAGGCATGCACGTTCCGCCGGGTGAGGTCTACGCAGCGGTAGAGCACCCGAAGGGCGAATTCGGCGTCTATGCGGTGTCGGACGGCGCCAACAAGCCGTACCGTCTGAAGCTCCGCTCGCCGGGCTTTGCGCACCTCTCCGCCATGGATGAAATGTCCCGGGGGCACATGATCGCCGACGTGGTGGCGATCATCGGCACGATGGACATCGTGTTCGGCGACGTCGACCGTTGATGCGGTCGAGTCGGCCTGCGACCTTAACGACATTCTGCAGACAGTAGATACGAAAATGCTTAGTCCGGAATCCCTGAAGAAGATCGATCGCGAGATCGCCAAATACCCTCCCGACCAAAAGCAGTCGGCGTCCATGGGCGCCTTGCGCATCGCGCAGGAGGAGAAGGGCTGGCTCGCGAGCGAAACCATCGAGTTCGTGGCCGAGTACTTGGGTATGCCGGCGATCGCCGTCTATGAGGTGGCGAGTTTCTACAACATGTACGACCTCGCGCCCGTCGGTGCGAAGAAGATCTCCGTCTGCACCAACCTTCCCTGCGCGCTGTCGGGTGGTGTGCATGCCGCCGATTACATCAAGAAGAAGCTGGGTATCGACTTCAACGAAACCACGGCGGACGGCCAGTTCACCCTGAAGGAGGGTGAATGCATGGGCGCCTGCGGCGACGCACCTGTACTTCTTGTGAATAATCACCGGATGTGCAGCTGGATGACCGAAGAGAAAATCGACCAACTCCTGGCTGATCTGAAAAAATGACTTCACAAGGCATTATCCTCTCCGGCCTCGATGGAGACCGAACCTGGCGGCTGGCTGACTATGTGAAGCGCGGCGGCTACGATGCGCTCAGGAAGATCATCGCGGAGAAGATCCCCGCGGATCAGATCATCAGCGAGGTCAAGAAGTCTGCGCTGCGCGGCCGCGGTGGCGCAGGCTTTCCCACCGGCCTGAAGTGGAGCTTCATGCCCCGTGCTTTCCCGGGCGCGAAGTACATCGCCTGCAACTCGGACGAGGGCGAGCCTGGCACCTTCAAGGATCGGGACATCCTCCGTTACAACCCACACTCCGTGATCGAGGGCATGGTCATTGCCGGCTATGCGATGGGTTGCGAGCGGGGTTACAACTATATCCATGGTGAGATCTTCGAAACCTATGAGCGTTTCGAAGAGGCGTTGCAGGAGGCGCGTGAAGCCGGCCTGCTCGGCAACAACATCCTGGGGTCGGATTTCAGCTTCGACCTGTTTGCCCACCACGGCTACGGTGCGTATATCTGTGGTGAGGAAACCGCATTGCTGGAGTCGATCGAGGGCAAGAAGGGGCAGCCCCGCTTCAAGCCGCCGTTCCCGGCCAGTTTCGGTCTGTACGGCAAGCCGACGACCATCAACAACACCGAGACCTTCGCATCCATTCCCTACATCATCCGTGAGGGTGGGGATGCCTTCCTGGCGCTGGGCAAGCCCAATAATGGCGGCACCAAGCTCTTCTCGGTGTCGGGCCATGTCAACAAGCCCGGCAACTACGAGATTCCGCTGGGCACGCCGTTTTCCACCCTGCTTGAGATGGCCGGTGGTGTGCGCGGCGGGCGCAAGCTGAAGGCAGTGATCCCGGGCGGTTCCTCGGCGCCGGTCCTGCCTGCTTCGGTGATGATGGACTGCACCATGGACTACGACTCGATCTCCAAGGGCGGGTCGATGCTGGGTTCCGGCGCCGTCATCGTTATGGACGAGACGACCTGCATGGTCAAGGCGCTCGAGCGACTCTCGTACTTCTACTTTGAAGAGTCCTGCGGTCAATGCACGCCGTGCCGAGAAGGCACCGGCTGGCTGTACCGGGTCGTGCATCGCATCGAGAACGGCCTCGGCCGTCCGGATGACCTCGACCTGCTCAACAGCGTGACCGCCAACATCATGGGCCGCACCATCTGTGCCCTGGGCGACGCGGCCTCCATGCCGGTGCAGAGCTTCGTTAAGCACTTCGGCGACGAGTTCGCGTTCCACATTGAACACAAGAAGTGCCTCGTGCCGAAGGATGTTCAGCACGAAGGCAGCAAGATTTACGTAGCGTAGGCTCGACATGCTAGAAATCGAAATTGACGGAAAGCAGTTGCAGGTTCCTGACGGTAGCACCGTCATGGAAGCGGCCACCCAGGTCGGCGCCTATGTGCCGCATTTCTGCTATCACAAGAAGCTGTCCATTGCGGCCAACTGCCGGATGTGTCTCGTCCAGGTCGAGAAGGCCCCGAAGCCCTTGCCGGCTTGTGCGACCCCGGTCACCAACGGCATGAAGGTGTGGACCCACTCCGAACAAGCCGTGAAGGCGCAGAAGGGTGTGATGGAGTTTCTCCTGATCAACCACCCTCTGGACTGCCCGATCTGTGACCAGGGTGGTGAATGCCAGCTGCAGGATCTGTCCGTGGGTTACGGCGGCGTGCAGTCCCGCTACGAGGAAGAGAAGCGCGTGGTCTCCAACAAGGACCTCGGCCCCCTCGTCTCGACCGACATGACCCGGTGCATCAATTGCACCCGCTGCGTGCGCTTCACCACCGAGATCGCCGGCCTGATGGAGCTTGGCCAGGCCTTCCGCGGTGAGCATGCGGAGATCATGCCCTTCGTTGAGAAAACCATCGAGACCGAGCTGTCGGGCAACATCATCGACCTGTGCCCGGTTGGTGCCCTCACTTCCAAGCCTTTCCGCTTTGGTGCCCGTGCCTGGGAAATGTCCCGGCGCAAGTCGGTGAGCCCCCATGACTCCCTTGGCAGCAATCTCGTTGTCCAGATCAAGAATGATCAGGTCAAGCGTGTGCTGCCCCTCGAAAACGAGGAACTCAACGAGTGCTGGCTGTCCGACAAGGATCGTTTCTCTTATGAAGCGCTGGCTTCGGAGGAGCGTCTGACCAGGCCGATGATAAAGCAGGGTGGTCAGTGGACCGAGGCCGATTGGGCCACCGCACTCGAGTACGTTGCAAACGGCCTGAAGTCTGTCACCGCCGAGCACGGTGCGGCGTCTATCGGTGCGCTCGCGTCACCGCACAGCACGCTTGAGGAGCTGTACCTGACCCAGGCGGTGGTTCGCGGCCTGGGTTCCGGGAACGTTGATTTCCGCCTGCGCCAGTCCGATTTCTCTGCAGATGGCAAGCGCGAGGGTGCTCCGTGGCTCGGCATGCCGGTCAGCAAGATCGGCAGTCTTGATCGCCTGTTCGTGATCGGCAGCTTCTTCCGCAAGGATCATCCGCTCATCGCCCAGCGCATCCGTCAGGCTGCCAAGCGTGGCTTGAAGGTGAGCGCGCTGAATCCGGCCTTCGACGACTGGCAACTGCCGGTTGTCAATGCCTTGAACGTTCGGCCGAGCGCCATGGCATCGAGCCTGCTGGCCGTGCTGAAGGGCTTGGTCGAGATTTCCGGCGAGGCTTACGACGGCGAATATGCAGCCGCGCTCGCCGGTGCATCCTCCGAGCCAGCCGCTCGCGCCATTGCCGAGAGTATTGCCTCCGGTCGGCGCAGTGCCGTCTGGCTGGGCAACCTGGCCGTGCAACATCAGGATGCGGCAACGCTGCATGCCCTGGCACAGGAGATCGCCCGCGTCGCCAAGGCAACCTTCGGCGTCGTCGGCGAGGCCGCCAACAGCGTCGGTGGCTACATCGCCAACGCCGTGCCTGTGGCTGGCAAGGGCCTCAACGCTGCTCAGATGCTGGCCAGCCCGCTCAAGGCCTACCTGCTTCTGAACCTCGAGCCTGAGCTCGATACGGCAGCCGGCAGCAGTGCGCTGCGCACTCTTGGCAAGGCGGAGATGGTGGCGGTGTTCTCGGCATTCAAGTCTGCTGCCGCGCTCGAGTACGCCGACGTGATTCTGCCGGTCGCCCCATTCACCGAGACTGCCGGCACCTACGTCAACTGCGAAGGCCGGGCCCAGTCCTTCTACCCCGTCGTCAAGCCACGTGGCGAAGCGCGGCCGGGCTGGAAGGTCCTCAAGGTCATCGGCGACATGCTGGGTCTTGAAAGCTGCTCCGTCGATAGCATCGAGGATGTGCGCAAGCGTGTTCTCGGGGCGGATGGTTTCGTCGAACCGGCCAAGCTGGGCAATGCAGTTCATGGTGTCGAGCTGAAGATCGCTCCGGCATCGGTCAGGCTGGAGCGCGTGGCAGATGTGCCCATCTACTTTGCCGACCCCATTGCCCGTCGTTCCGCAGCACTGCAGCAAACCACCGACGCGGCAGAGCCGAAGGCCCGCGTGTCGAAGGCTACGCTGGCACAGATCGGTATCGACTCGGGCGCCCGCGTGAAGCTTGTTTCTTCCGAGGGATCGGTCGTGGTCACCCTGATCGAGGACGAAGGCGTTGCCGGCGGTTGCGTCAGGCTGGCGGCTGCCCACGTCCTTACGGCGCCTCTCGGGGCGCTCAATGGTGAAGTCAGCGTGGAGCGGGTGTAATGGAAGCCATCATCGAGCCGGTAGCGGCATTGTTCGGGCCGGTCTGGCCCCTCGTCTGGTCCCTGCTGAAGATCATCGGCATCATTGCGCCGCTGTTCCTGTGCGTTGCCTACCTGACTCTGGCCGAGCGCAAGGTCATCGGCTACATGCAGGTCCGCATCGGCCCCAACCGCGTGGGCCCGCGTGGCTTGTTGCAGCCGATCGCCGACGGCGTGAAGCTGCTGCTGAAGGAGATCATCGTTCCATCCGGCGCCAACAAGGGCCTCTTCATCATCGGTCCGGTGCTGGCGCTGGCGCCCGCCCTGGCTGCCTGGGCGGTGGTGCCGTTCTCGGATGGCTGGGTCGTCGGCAACGTTGATGCTGGTCTGCTGTTCCTGCTGGCGGTCACCTCGATCGAAGTCTATGGCGTGATCATCGCGGCCTGGGCATCGAACTCCAAATACGCCTTCCTCGGCGGCATGCGTGCTGCGGCCCAGATGGTGTCCTACGAGATTGCGATGGGTTTTGCGCTGGTCTGCGTGTTGATGATCTCCTCCAGCCTGAATCTGACCGAGATCGTTGCAGGGCAGGGCAGGGGCCAGTGGGCGGAATGGGGTTTCGGTTTCCTGAGCTGGAACTGGCTGCCGTTGTTCCCGATGTTCATCGTTTATCTGATCTCCGGCATCGCTGAAACCAACCGCGCGCCTTTCGACGTGGTGGAAGGCGAATCGGAAATCGTGGCCGGTCACATGGTGGAGTACTCCGGGATGGCGTTTGCGCTGTTCTTCCTGGGTGAGTACGCCAACATGATCCTGATCTCGGCACTCACGTCCATTTTGTTCCTGGGTGGCTGGCTGTCGCCGGTGGGATTCCTGCCTGACAGCTTCCTGTGGCTGGTAGTCAAGACCTCGTTCATCCTGTTCCTGTTCCTCTGGTTCCGGGCAACCTTCCCCCGGTTCCGCTACGACCACATCATGCGTCTGGGCTGGAAGGTGTTCATTCCCCTGACCTTGTTCTGGGTCGTGGTGGTGGCGATCTGGGTGATGTCGCCGTTGTCGATCTGGAAGTGAGGAGAAGAAGATGGGTTCTATGAAAGATTACGTTGGCAGTCTTTTCCTCAAGGAACTGTTGAAGGGCATGGCGCTGACCGGGCGTCACTTCTTCGCACGGAAGATCACGGTCCAGTTCCCCGAGGAGAAGACCCCGCAGAGTTCCCGCTTCCGGGGGCTCCATGCCCTGCGCCGGTATCCCAACGGCGAGGAGCGGTGCATTGCGTGCAAGCTTTGCGAAGCAATTTGCCCTGCACTGGCGATCACCATCGAGTCCGAGCAGCGCGATGACGGTTCCCGTCGGACGAGCCGTTACGACATCGATCTGACCAAGTGCATTTTCTGTGGTTTCTGTGAGGAAGCCTGCCCGGTGGATGCGATTGTCGAAACCCGGGTGTTCGAATATCACGGAGAGAAGCGCGGCGATCTCTACTACACCAAGCAGATGCTGCTGGCAGTCGGAGACCGCTACGAGTCGCAGATCGCCAAGGATCGGGAAGCCGATTCCAAGTATCGCTAAGGCGACAGCACACGAGCCAAATCTTCTTTGCGGGTCACGTATATGGATTTCCAGACAGCAGTCTTCTACTTCTTTTCGACGGTCCTGGTGCTATCGGCGCTGCGCGTGATCACCGCGCGCAACCCGGTGCACGCCGCCCTGTTCCTCGTCCTCACGTTCTTTACTGCCGGTGGCATCTGGATGCTGCTGCGTGCTGAGTTCCTGGCCATTGCCCTGGTGATGGTTTACGTGGGCGCGGTCATGGTGTTGTTCCTGTTCGTCGTGATGATGCTGGACATCAACCTTGATCGTATCCGTGAGGGGTTCTGGAGCTACCTGCCTGTGGGGGCAGTGATCGGCCTGCTGATGGTGATCGAGATGGCGATCGTGCTCGGCGGCAAGTACTTCGGTCTTGAGGGCATGCCGGCACCGGCGGATCCGGGTGAGGGCTACAGCAACACCAAGGAGCTGGGGCGTCTTCTCTATACCGAGTATGTGTATCCGTTCGAACTCGCATCTATCGTCCTGCTGGTTGCGATGATCGCGGCGGTTGCTCTGACGCTGCGCAAGCGCACCAACGTGAAGGTGGTCGATCCTGCTGCCCAGGTGGCAGTCAAGCGTGACGATCGCGTACGCATCGTTTCGATGCGTGCAGAAAAAGACTGAAAATTCTGCTGACGATCGTCAGGGGGGGTATTAATGCTTTCTTTGTCTCATTATCTGATTCTCGGGGCGATACTGTTTTCGATCGGTATTGTCGGGATCTTCCTTAATCGCAAGAATTTGATCGTTCTGCTGATGGCCATCGAGCTGATCCTGCTCGCTGTCAATATGAACTTCATCGCCTTCTCCCATTATCTCGGGGACGCTGCGGGTCAGATCTTTGTTTTCTTCATTTTGACCGTCGCTGCGGCCGAAGCCGCAATCGGTCTGGCCATTCTCGTTGCGTTGTTCCGCAATCTGCGGACGATTCACGTTGATGACCTGGATAGCCTCAAGGGATAAGGAAGCGTTCGATGACTGGGATGCAGAAGCTCTATCTGTTGGTACCCCTGGCACCCTTGTTCGGCGCTATCGTTGCCGGTCTGTTCGGTAAGGTGGTCGGACGTGCAGGTGCCCATACGGTCACCATTCTGGGTGTTGCCGTTTCTTTCGTCTCCTCCCTGTTCGTCTTCCAGGACGTGCAGGCAGGTAACGCCTTCAATGGCACTCTCTACACTTGGGCGACCAGCGGTGGGCTGACCTTCGAGGTCGGCTTCCTGATCGACACCCTGACGGTCATGATGATGCTGGTCGTGACCTTCGTGTCCCTGATGGTGCACATCTACACCATCGGCTACATGTCCGAGGATCCTGGTTACCAGCGTTTCTTCAGCTACATCTCACTGTTCACCTTCTCCATGCTGATGCTGGTGATGTCGAACAACTTCCTGCAGCTGTTCTTCGGCTGGGAAGCGGTAGGCCTTGTCTCCTATCTGCTGATCGGTTTCTGGTATACCCGTCCGACGGCCATCTTTGCGAACATGAAGGCCTTCCTGGTGAACCGCGTGGGCGACTTCGGTTTCCTGCTCGGGATCGGTCTGGTGGCAGCTTATGCCGGCACCCTCAATTACGCCGAAGTGTTCGCCAAGGCCGACTCGCTCGTCGCCATGACCGTGCCGGCTACCGGCTGGCCGCTCATGACCGCCATCTGTATCGGCCTGTTCATCGGCGCCATGGGTAAATCCGCTCAGGTTCCGCTGCACGTCTGGCTGCCCGACTCCATGGAAGGCCCGACCCCGATCTCCGCGCTGATCCACGCCGCGACGATGGTGACCGCAGGCATCTTCATGGTTGCCCGCATGTCGCCGCTGTTCGAGTTGTCCGAGACCGCACTGTCCTTCGTGCTGGTGATCGGCGCCACGACCGCGCTGTTCATGGGTTTCCTCGGCATCGTCCAGAACGACATCAAGCGGGTTGTGGCTTACTCGACCTTGTCGCAGCTTGGTTACATGACTGTGGCCCTGGGTGTGTCTGCATATTCCGCGGCCGTGTTCCACCTGATGACCCACGCGTTCTTCAAGGCGCTGCTGTTCCTCGGAGCGGGTTCAGTGATCATTGGCATGCACCACGATCAGGACATGCGCAACATGGGCGGTCTGTGGAAATACATGCCGGTCACCTGGATCACCTCGCTGCTGGGTTCCCTGGCCCTGATCGGTTTCCCCTTCCTGTCCGGCTTCTATTCCAAGGACATGATCATCGAAGCGGTGAAGCTGTCGCACCTCCCGGGTTCCGGCTACGCGTACTTCTGCGTGATCGCAGGTGTCTTCGTCACTGCCTTCTATTCCTTCCGGATGTACTTCCTGGTCTTCCACGGCGAGGAGCGCTTCGGCAAGGCTCATGACGACCATCACGCTCACGATGATGGCCATGCCGATGCTCATGCTGATGGTCATGACGACCATCATGATGACCACGCGGACGAGCATCACCATGGTCTCGCTCCGGGTCAGAAGCCGCATGAGTCTCCGTGGGTCGTGACCGTGCCGCTTGCGCTGCTTGCCATTCCGTCCGTGATCGTCGGTTACCTCACCGTCGAGCCCATGCTGTTCGGAGGCTTCTTCGACAAGGTCATCCACATGAGCGAAGCCCACGGGGTGATGCATGAGCTGGGCGAGGAGTTCCACGGCGCTGCCGCCATGGCGATCCACGGCCTGACCTCGCTGCCCTTTGCCCTGGCGATGGCGGGTGTCGTGCTGGCCTACGTCTTCTACATGGTTGCCCCGGCGATTCCGGCCGCCATCATGCGGACCTTCAAGCCCCTCCACACCCTGCTGGAGAACAAGTACTACTTCGACCGTTTCAACGAGCTGGTTTTCGCCGGTGGCGCCCGCCTGCTGGGCCGCGGGTTGTGGAAGTTCGGTGACCAGGCGCTGATCGACGGCATGGTGGTCAACGGCTCCGCCAAGTTCGTCGGGTTTGTTGCCCAGCTCTCCAAGCTGTTCCAGAGCGGGCATATCTACCAGTATGCGTTTTCGATGATCATCGGTGTCTTCATCCTGCTGACCTTCTGGTTCAACCGCGGATAAGCCCGACCCATCGATCAAGGGTTATAGAGATTTAGGACTTGAGCGCCGCTCGCGGTGCATAGAACGGAAAGTAGAGATGACGGGTATTCCATTCCTCAGCCTTGCGATTTGGGTTCCGATCGTTGGTGGCCTGCTGGCACTCGCCACGGGTTCGGACCGCAATGCGTCGGCCGCCAGATTCGTGGCGCTGTTCTTCGCGCTCGCGGGTCTTGCTGTCAGCATTCCGCTCTACACCGGCTTCGATGTCACCACGAGTGCGATGCAGTTCGTCGAGTCCTACGCCTGGATTCCGCGCTTCAACATCTACTACTCGCTGGGTGTGGATGGCATTTCGGTGCTCTTCGTGCTCCTCAACAGCTTCATCACCCTCATCGTGGTGATTGCGGGCTGGGAAGTCATCCAGGTCAAGGTGGGGCAGTACATGGCAGGCTTCCTGATCATGTCGGGCCTGATCAACGGCATCTTCTCTGCCCTTGATGGCGTGTTGTTCTACGTCTTCTTCGAGGCTTCGCTGATCCCGCTGTTCATCATCATCGGTGTGTGGGGCGGGCCGAACCGGGTCTATGCGGCGATCAAGTTCTTCCTCTACACCCTGGCCGGCTCCCTGCTGATGCTGATCGCGCTGCTCTATCTGTTCATGGAGTCGGGTGGCAGCTTCAACATCCTCGATTGGCACCAACTGAAGCTGGGCATGGATGTTCAGTCCTTGATCTTCTGGGCCTTCCTTGCTTCGTTTGCGGTCAAGATTCCGATGTTTCCGGTGCACACCTGGCTGCCTGATGCTCACGTGGAAGCGCCGACTGGTGGTTCCATCGTGCTGGCTGCCATCGGTCTGAAGCTGGGTGCTTACGGCTTTCTGCGGTTCTCCCTGCCGATCGCTCCGGATGCAAGCCAGGCCTTCGCGCCGCTGATCATCACGCTGTCCCTGATAGCCGTCATCTACATCGGTTTCGTGGCCCTGGTCCAGACTGACATGAAGAAGCTGGTGGCCTATTCATCGATCTCCCATATGGGCTTCGTCACCCTGGGCTTCTTCATCTTCAACCCGCTGGGTATGGAAGGTGCGCTGGTTCAGATGATCTCCCACGGCTTCGTGTCGGGTGCCATGTTTGCGTGTATCGGCGTGCTGTACGACCGCATGCACTCGCGCCAGATCGCCGACTACGGTGGTGTGGTCAATGTGATGCCGAAGTTCGCGGCGCTCTTCATGCTGTTCTGCATGGCGAACTCCGGTCTGCCCGCCACCTCCGGCTTCGTCGGAGAGTTCATGGTTGCCCTGGGGGCTGTCCAGTTCAATTTCTGGGTGGGTTTTGCTGCTGCGACGACGCTGATCGTCGGCGCCGCCTACACCCTCTGGATGTACAAGCGCGTCGTGTTCGGTGCCATCACGAATCACCATGTTTCCGAGCTGACAGACATCAATAACCGGGAGTTTGTGTTCCTCGCGATCCTTGCCGTCTGCGTCCTGGTGATGGGTATCTACCCCTTCCCGGTCACGGAAGTCATGCATGCGTCTGTCAATGACCTGCTCAAGCATGTTGCTGCCAGCAAGCTCTGACACCGAGTCAATGAGAAAAACCCTTCGGATTGTGGGCTGAAGATGAACTTTGTTATCCCTGATTTTTATCCAGCGGCGGCTGAACTATTCGTCGTCGCCATGTCCTTCGCGATTCTCCTGATCGGCACCTTCGTCAGGGACTCCCGGAACATCGTCTATTTCCTGACCCAGTTCACGCTGGTGGGGGCTGCGGCCGTCACCATCATGACCATGGATGGGCAGGTCAATTTCACGTTCAGCAACATGTACGTGGACGACCTGATGGGCGACTTCCTGAAGCTGATGCTGTACTTCTCCGTGGCCATCGTGCTGGTGTATTCCCGCGGCTACATGCAGGACAGGAAGATCGAGTCCACCGAGTACTACATGCTCGCCATCTACGCCACGCTCGGCATGATGGTGATGATCTCGGCGAACCACTTCCTGACCATCTACCTCGGCCTGGAACTGCTGTCCCTGTCCCTGTATGCGATGGTTGCGCTGCAGCGCGACAGCGCCCGGGCGACCGAAGCGGCAATGAAGTACTTCGTTCTCGGCGCGCTGGCCTCCGGTCTGCTGCTCTATGGCATTTCCATGATCTACGGTGCCACCGGCACCCTTGAGATCTCGGGCGTGGCGCAGGCCATCTATCACCAGGCCGGTAATCGCACCATCCTGATGTTCGGTCTGGTGTTCGTTGTCGCGGGTCTGGCTTTCAAGCTCGGTGTCGTGCCCTTCCACATGTGGATTCCGGACGTCTATCACGGCGCCCCGGCGGCCATCACCCTGTTCATTGCATCGGCGCCCAAGCTGGCTGCGTTTGCGATGGCCATGCGCCTGCTGGTCAACGGGCTGTTCGAACTGGCGGATCAGTGGCAGTCGATGCTGATGTTCCTGGCGGTGCTCTCCATCATCCTGGGCAACCTCGCCGCCATCGCGCAAAGCAACATCAAGCGCATGCTGGGTTATTCCGGTATCTCGCACATGGGCTTCATGTTGCTGGGCCTGATGTCCGGCGTGGTGGGCGGGGATCGTCACTTTGCCCTCAACGCCTACAGCTCCTCGATGTTCTACGTGGTGTCGTACGTGCTGATGAGCATGGCGTCCTTCGGCGTGGTCCTGCTGTTGTCGCGTGCCGGCTTCGAAGCCGAGACCCTCGACGATTTCAAGGGCCTCAACAAGCGCAGCTCGTGGTTTGCTGGTGTGATGGCGATGGTGATGTTCTCGATGGCAGGCATCCCGTTCTTCATCGGCTTCTTTGCCAAGTTCTCGGTGCTGCAGGCGGTGGTTGCTGCCGGCTACATCTGGATCGCAGTCCTGGCGGTGGTGATGTCGCTGATCGGCGCCTTCTACTATCTGCGTGTCGTCAAGGTGATGTTCTTTGACGAGCCGGTTGATTCGACGCCGCTGACCGCCTCTGCTGACATGCGTGTTCTGCTGTCGATGAACGGTGTGGCGATTGCTGCGCTCGGATTGATGCCGCAGACCCTGATGTCACTGTGTGCGTATTCCCTGCTCGGTTCGCTGTAAGAGCCGGCTGAGAGACGATGATGGCCGGAACCCTGGGAGTTATTGCGCTTCTGTGCGTTCTGGCCAATCTGCCGTTTTTCACTGAACGACGTTTCCTGGGGCTTATCCCCCGGCGAAACGGGAAGTCCGGGGCGGTGGTTGCCCTTGAGGTCCTGATCCTCTTTACCTCGGCACTGCTGGTGTTCCGTGGCCTGGAGATGGGATCCTACGGTGCAGCCTATGGACAGGGCTGGGAGTTCTATGTGGTCGCGGCCTGCCTTTTCGCCGTGGCGGGATTCCCGGGTTTTGTCAGGCGCTACCTGTGGAAGGAGTCGGTTGCTGTTTGAGGGGTTGATACGGGCTTGACGAGGCCCGAAGTCGGGTCGGCTTGAGTCGGATGTTGCCTTTTGTCGTAGTGATTAATCTTGTTGATTTGGCATGATTCCTAAGGTCGATAACTTCGTGATTGTGGGGCGCACCAGTGACGGGAGGACTTTCCGTCCGAGCGACTGGGCCGATCGTTTGTGCGGGATCATGTCAGCCTTCGGTGCTGACCACCGCATGACCTATTCTCCCTATGTCCGCCCAGCCTGCAATCTGCGCGGGGACAAGACTGTGCTTGTGGATGCGCGCATTCACGATATAGAGCCGCTTGCCTACAATTTCCTGAAGAATTTTGCCAAGGACAATGATCTGCAGGTTGAGCTTCTCCCCGACGATTGTTTCCTCTGACAGTCTTATCGGTCTCGAATCCGCTTCCGGCCATTGACGCGAATGTTGAAACGGCCCGACTTCACGAAGAAGTCGGGCCGTTTGCATTATGACCGGCTGATTGTCAGACCAGCACTTCGACCAGGTCCGGGTGGCTGAGAAAGCCCCGGGGGCTGGCTGTCGCACCGTAGGCACCCGACTGGTAAACCACCACCAGATCGCCCGGCTGTGCGTCAGGCAGGTTCATTCGGTCGGCCAGAATATCCAGGGGCGTGCACAAGGGGCCGACGACGGAGACAGGGCCTGCGTTTGCGTCGTTCATCCTGTTGCCGATGCTGACCGGATAGTTCTTGCGGATGACCTGGCCAAAGTTGCCGGAAGCCGACAGGTGGTGGTGAAGACCGCCATCCGTCACCAGGTAGGTGTGCCCGCGGGAGACCTTGCGGTCGATGATCCGGGACACGTAGATGCCTGCTTCGCCGACCAGGTAGCGCCCAAGTTCGATGACGATCTCGGCGTCCGGCATCTTCTCGGCGGCCTCCCGCTGGATGGCTGCCAGATTGTCCGCGATGGCCGACAGATCAATGCGTTGTTCGCCCGGAAAATAGGGAATGCCAAAGCCACCGCCGAGATTGAGGAAGCGAACCGGGGAGGGGGCATGCTCGGCGAGGCGCAGGGCCAGTTCAAAGCTCTTGCGCTGGGCTTCCACGATGGCTTCCGGGCGCAGGTTCTGCGAGCCGGCGAACAGGTGGAAACCCTCGAAGGCCAGCCCGGCCTGGCCGATGGCGGCAAGCAGTTCGGGGACCTGCTCCGCATCCACTCCAAACTGCTTGGGGCCACCGCCCATCTTCATACCCGAACTCTTCAGCTCGAAGTCGGGATTGACCCGGACTGCGACGCGAACCGGCCATCCACTGGCCTGGCGGATGGCGCCCAGTTCATTCACTTCGCGGAAGGACTCGATATTGATCAAGATGCCCGCCGCAACCGCTTGTCGAAGCTCTTCGTGACGCTTGCCGGGGCCTGCAAAGCTGATCTCGCGTGGATCGGCACCGCAGTCCAGGGCGACCTGGAGTTCCTGGGCGGAGGCGACGTCGATGCCGTCCACCAGGCGTGCCATGTGACCGACCACGGCAGGCATGGGATTGGCCTTCATGGCGTAGTGAATCTTGATGCCCTTGGGGAGGGCGTCGCGGAGTTCCTTGCTGCGGCGGGTCAGGAGCTCACGGTCGTAGGCATAGAAAGGCGTCTGGCCAACCCGGGCAAGCAGACGTCCGAGGGGGATGCCGCCCACCAGCAGTTCGCCTGCCTCGCTCGTGAATTGGTCCATCGGGGCGTGGACCGGCTTTTCCCGGCTGCTTTCAGTCATGCTTGTACCTTGCTGCGATTTTCGAATTCAGTGGAAAGCGCCTTGCGGTCGATCTTGCCATTGGGATTGCGGGGAAGGGGGCCGTCTCTTGCCTCGATGACCGCCGGAACCATGTAGGCCGGCATGCGCTGCTTGCACTCGACAAGCAGGGCCTGGGTGTCCAGGGGAGCGCCGTCACGTCCGCTGGCAATCACGCAGATGGCTTGTCCCAGCGTTGGATGGGGGACCCCGAAGGCTGCGCACTCTCCCACCAGTTGTGTGCCGTAGAGGACTTCCTCGACCTCGGTGGGGCTGACCCGGTATCCGGAGGTCTTCATCATCTCGTCCCGGCGCCCGATGAAGTACAGGTAGCCGTCCTCGTCACGTCGAACCGTGTCTCCGGAGAAAACCGCAATCTCCGGCAGCACCAGGCCGCTGTGGCGGGCAGGGGCACCGTTGGGCAGGGGCTTGAAGCGCTCCTCGGTCTTGAGCGGGTCGTTCCAGTAGCCCATCGCGACATGAGCCCCCCGCTGCACGAGTTCACCAGGCTCGTTAGGGCTGCATTCGCTGCCGTCCTCCCGCAGCACCAGCACCTCGGCGTTGGGAATGGCCTTGCCGATGGAGTCGGGGCGCCGGTCGACTTCTCCGGGAGGCAGGTAGGTGGCGCGGAAAGCCTCGGTCAGGCCGTACATCAGGAAAGGCTGGGTGCGGGGCAGGTGGGCACGCAGGGTGGTGAGGGTGTCCAGGGGCATGCGGCCACCTGTGTTGGCGAAGTAGCGGAGATGCTCCGTCACTGTTTCGGGCCATTTCAGCTGGGCCAGCTGGATGTAGAGGGGGGGCACCGCGGTCAGGCCGGTGACCCGCTCGCGGACGACGGCCTTGAGGACATCCTGAGGGAAAAGGTAATTCAGCAGGACGACCCGGGCACCGCTGAAGAACGCAGTGGTCAGCTGGGAGAAGCCTGCATCGAAGGACAGGGGCAGGGCCGCCAGCAAGGTATCGTCGGGATTGTTGCCGAGATAGCTGGCGACGCTCTTGGCGCCGGTCACCATGTTGCGATGTGACAGCACCACGCCTTTGGGCCGGCCGGTACTGCCGGAGGTGTAGAGGATGGCCAGCATGTCCGACTCGGTGATGCGATGAGCCTGCCTGGGTGGCGCCGACATGAAATCGTCCCAGCGGTGTACGCCAAGGCCTTCCATGGCAGGCAGCTCGGCGGGGTTGCCGGTCAGCACCACATGCCGGAGGTCCGGGCAATGGGCCAGTGCCTCGCTCATCTGGGGCAGGCGCTCCGGCGATGTGACCAGCACACGCACATTGCAGTCCTGCAGGATGTAGGCGACCTGCTGGGCCTTGAGAATCGGGTTGATCGGTACGAAGGCCGCACCGGCGGCGGCGCTTCCGAATGATCCGATGACAGTCTCGAAGCGCTTGTCGAGATAGATCCCGATGCGGTCGCCGCGTTCCACGCCCAGGGCCAGCAGGCCGTTGGCAAAGGCCTGGCAGCGTTCGGCGAGCACGGCGTAGCTGAGTTCGGCCTTGCCGTCACCGAGGGCAATGGCGTCGGGGCGCCTTTCAGCTGAATGGATGATGAGGTGGTGGAGAGCGTAACTGTTGTCCATTGCGCTATTCGACGAGGCTGATCGTTGGATGGGGCGTAATCGCCGGCGAACCAGGGGCAGGGCTCATGAGCCGAATGCAGTGCCCCGGCTGAAACGAGCGGAAGCCGAAATTGTAGTCAAGTTTGCAGTCTGGGTATGTGTCATTGTTGGTGGGGTGATGCCGGGGGCGTTACCCTTGATTGAAACCTCGAGTGCAAACAAAGGTTGCGTTCGGAGTGGAGCCGGGAAAGTTGTTGCCGGGTATTATCGAAGCAAGGTAATTTGTCGCCCAGCCGGTTCCCCAATGTCGCATATAATCACCGTTGCCCCTTTCTTCTGAAGTGGCACGGTCCATGACCGACGTCTGATCTAGTTATGCTGGAGTGTACTTTTGGATACGAAGAAGGAAGTGCTGTCGCTTCTCGACGAAGTTCTGAGCCTGGGTGGCGCCGCCGCCCGGTTTGATCTGGATACCCCTTTGCTGGGAGCCCTGCCGGATCTGGACTCGATGGCGGTGGTGGGTCTGATCAACATGCTCGAGGAGCATTTCGGTTTCATCGTCGGTGATGACGAAATCGACGGATCGACGTTTGCTTCTGTAGGTTCACTGGTGGAATTCGTCAACGCCAAGCTGGCCTGATCCCAACGGGCGGTCCGCCCGTTCTTATTTGAAATGTCAGGTTTTCGTGTGCACCCGGAATTTTCCTTTCGGGTGCCACGGGAATAGTCGCGTCCAGGTATGTCCGGACGACCAAGGGCTCGGCTCGCGACTTTCGTCGCAGGCCGAGCCCTTGTCTTTGTGGGTGTCCGTCCCTTCGCTGGTATGCCCCCGGGTCTGTCAGTGCTTGCTGGCCTGGGCCAGCCGTTTCAGCTCGGGCACGCAGGAGCCGCAATTGGTCCCGCAGCGGGTGCGCGCCTGAAGTGCGTCAAGCGTCTCACCGTTGCGGAAGGCCGTGGCGATATCCTCCTCCGCAACGTCAAAGCAGTTGCAGATGACCTTGCCGCGTGCGGATTGCCCTGCCGGTGGCTGGGTCAGCGGGGCGAGAAGCCAGGGGCGTACCGCCGCGGCGGAATGGCCCTGCACCATCATGTCGGCCAGCCAGTCGGCCGCCCGGGTTTCCCCGGCCAGGCGTACGGCGGCCAGTGAGTCGCCCTCCACCAGGGCCCGCTTCGCCACGTCCCGGCGCGTGTCCTGGTAGGACAGCACCTTGGTCGGGTCATCCAGGGCCAGATCCCGGTCCAGGGCTTCCATCAACTGGGGTGCCAGTTCGTCGCCCTGGGCCTTCAGCACCACCACCGGGGCGTTGCGGCCGGCCAGGGTCAGGCTGGCATAGGGGAAATGCGGCAGCCAGCGACGCAGGCGGTCCATCAGCTCCAGCGGGTTGGGATGCAACTCCCCGTTGGCATCGGGCTCCGAGCGGCGCATGGCCACGAGGGCTTTGCCGGCCTTGTACTTCTCCACCTGCACGGCGGCATGCTTGAGTTCGGGCTGCTTGGAGTACGGATCGAAGGCTGATGGCAGCAGCACGTTGACGCCCTGGCCGCCCATGGTATTGCCACCCCAGTGCATTGGCACGAAGGTCTGGCCGGGCCGCAGGGTGGCGGACTCGAGTACCTTCAGGACCACGTCGCCACGCTTGCTCTTGACCTGCACCAGGTCACCGCTGGCCAGGCCGCGGCGTTCCATGTCGTCCTTGTGCATGTGCAGCATCGGTTCCGGTTCGTGGCTGTACAGGCGGGCCACCAGGCCGGTGCGGCTCATCCCGTGCCACTGGTCGCGCAGGCGTCCGGTATTGAGGTGCAGCGGGTAACGGGCGCTGGGCGATTCGGCGGTGATGCGGTGCTCGGTGAGGACGAAGCGGGCCTTGCCGCTGGGGGTCGGGAAGACTCCGTCCTCGTAGAGGCGCACCTTGCCTGCGTCGGCTCCTTCCGGGAAGGGCCATTGCTGGGGTCCGGCGTTCTCGAGAAGGCTGTAGCTCAGGCCGGTGATGTCGAGGTCACGACTGCGGGTGGATTCCCGGTGCTCGTTCCAGATGGACTCCGGCGTGGTGTAGGGGAACATCCGCGCGGCAAGGTCTGCCTTGCCCATGTGGATGCCCAGACGCCGGGCGAAATCCACCACGATCGCCCAATCGTGGCGGGCTTCGCCCGGCGCGGACACGGCGGCCCGGACGCGACTGATGGCGCGTTCCGAGTTGGTGACAGTGCCATCCTTTTCTCCCCAGGTGGTGGCGGGCAGGAGGAGGTCGGCGTAGGCGCAGGTTTCGGTATGGCCGAAGGCTTCCTGCACGACAACGAATTCGGCCTTGGCCAGGGCTTCGTGGATGAGCGCCTGGTCGGGCATGGACTGGGCCGGGTTGGTACAGGCGATCCAGATCGCCTTGATCTCCCCGCTGCGCAGGCCGTTGAACATTTCCACCGCGCTCTTGCCGGGCTGGGCGGGTACGTCGTCCACGCCCCACAGGGCGGCAACTTCAGCCCGGTGCTCAGGGTTGGCCATGTCCCGGTGGGCGGACAGCAGGTTGGCCAGGCCACCGACCTCACGGCCACCCATCGCATTGGGCTGGCCGGTCAGCGAGAAGGGGCCGGCGCCGGGGCGGCCGATCTGGCCGGTGGCCAGGTGCAGGTTGATCAGCGCCGAGTTGTTGTGGGTGCCGAACGAATACTGGTTGAGCCCCTGGCAATACATGGACATCGTGGCCGGCGCAGTGGCGAAGATCTCCGCGGCCTGCTCGATGGCTTTTTTCTCCAGCCCGCAGAGGGTGGCTGCCATGGCCGGGGTGTACTCCCGCACGGCCTTCTTGACGGCATCGAAGCCTTCCGTGTGGGCCTCGATGTAGTCCCGGTTCACCCAGCCTTCCCACAGCATCACGTGGAGCATCGCGTTGTACAGCGCGATGTCGGTGCCGGGCAGCAGGGGCAGATGCAGGTCGGCCGCTTCGGCGGTGTCGGTGCGGCGGGGGTCGACGACCACCAGCTTCATGCCGGGCCTGGCCTTGCGGGCATCCTCGATGCGCCGGAAGGCGATCGGGTGGGCAAAGGCGGTATTGCTGCCGGTAATGAAAAGGGCGTGGCTGTGGGCAATGTCCTCGTAGCTGCAGGGCGGGGCGTCGGCGCCCAGGCTGAGCTTGTAGCCGGCCACTGCGCTGGACATGCACAGGCGCGAGTTGGTATCCAGGTTGTTGGTGCCGATCAGGCCCTTCACCAGCTTATTGAAGACGTAGTAGTCCTCGGTCAGGAGTTGGCCTGCGCCATACACCGCCACGGCGTCCGGGCCGTGCTCGGCGATGATCGCGGCAAAGCGCTCCGCGGCGGTATCCAGCGCGGTGTCCCAGCTGACCCGTTCGCGGCCGGCATTGCGGTCGGTACGTAGCGCCGGGTACAGGGCCCGGGCAATCAGGGTGTCGGGTGCGGCCGACAGGTGCAGGGTGGAGCCCTTGGTACACAAGCGGCCAAAGTTGGCCGGGTGGTCCGGGTCTCCACGCACGCCGGTAATGCGGCCGGCCTCATGTTCGATTACGACACCGCAGCCTACGCCGCAGTAACAACAGGTGGATTTGGTTTCTGCCATCACGACTCCTCTTGGAGACTGATAAGCAGGGTTTGTGCCAAGCGTTGAATGCAGGCTGGGCGGCACTTTCCGCCCGTATCGGGCGCGATGTCAGCGGAGGGATGCACCAGTACGGGGCCCGGCGGCTTCCTCGTGGTGCGTGGTGCTTGAAGCGCCGCACCACGATTGGGCGCGGCGCGGCGGGGGCGGATCAGTCTCGCGGGATCAGGCTCAGCTCGCGCAGCGCCGCGACCTGATCGAGGATGGGCTGGGGGATGGGCCGCCCGCCGGCCAGCATGGTGCGGATCAGGTCTGCGTTGGCAGCGATGGCCGGGTCGTCTGGCAGGCCTTCGATGGGCGGTGCGCCGCCTTCCTCGGCAGGAAAGGCAATATGCGCCTGGCTGCCCGAGAAGACTTCCAGCAGAGGACGCCGGCGGGGGTTGGCAAAGGCCTCGCCTTCGGTGCCGCGCAGCAGCATGGCGACGGCGCCCAGCGCGACCAGGTGGGCGTGGATGCGCTCGAGGTACTCCGGATGGGTCATCGAGACCACCCGCACGCTGTGGCCGGGGGCTGGGTCGAGCAGCTTGGCCAGGGTGTGGGCGCTGTTGCGAACCCCCAGGCGCGGGCGCAGGGCCAGCAGGCGGACGAGGCCCGGAGCGAGGCTGTCGAGGTTTAGGCAGGCCAGGCGGGAGTCGGCCAGGGCTGTTTCGGCCGCCGCGATGTCGGCCGCCGGCTGGATGTCCAGCGCGGCGAGCAGCTCGAAGGGGCTGACCCGGCTATCGAAGTCATGGCGCCCCTGGATCAGCACCGGAATCCCTTCACGGGCCAGCAGCATGGCCAGCAGCGGCATCAGGTTGGCCTGGCGGCGGGCGCCATTGTAGGTGGGCAGCACCACCACGCGGGGGCCGGGCGGGACCTTGACGTGGGCCGTGCGGGCGTCGAGGGCGCGCTGGAAGCCGATCAGCTCGTCGAGGGATTCGGCCTTGATGCGCATGGACAGGATGATGGCGCCCAGCTCCAGGTCGGGCACCACGCCGTCCATCATGTCGGCAAACAGGGATTCAGCCTGGTCGGTGGTCAGCGGGCGGGAGCCTTTCGGCCCGCGTCCGATCTCCTTGATGAGGGGCGCGTAGGAGAGGGAGGCGTTGGACATGGTTGACGGCTATGGCGGGTAATCGGACGTTCGAGTGTAGCGGATGCGGCACTGCATCAGGCAAATTGCGGCAGGGACGAACGGCCTTTGGGTATCGGTGTCCATTCCTCAAGTTGATGATGCACGGAGGTTCCAATGGCAGAGCGGATCGGGGGTCGTACAGCAGGACGGGGCCGCTGGTGGGCCGGGCTGTGCCTGATGGTGGCGGCCTGGACGGCAGCGGCCGGAGCGCCGCCGATGGAGCGCCTCAAGCTGCCGCCGGGCTTTCGCATCGAGGTCCTGACCGACCAGGTGCCCGGCGCCCGTGGGCTGGCCCTGGGCGACTTCGCCGGTGGCAAGGGCGTGGTCTATGTGGGTAGCCGGAGTGAAGGGAAGGTGTATGGGGTCGAGGTTGACGGGGTCCGGGCTCCGCGTGTGCATGTGCTGGCAAGCGGCCTTGAGCAGCCCGTCGGCGTGGCCTACCGCAACGGCTCGCTGTTCGTGTCGGCAGTGTCGCGGATCGTCGCGCTGGACGACGTCGCCCGCCGCCTCGCCGATCCGCCGCCACCGCGGGTGGTGAGCGGGAGCTTCCCCACGGAGCGCCACCACGGCTGGAAGTTCATCGCCTTCGGGCCGGATGGCTGGCTGTATGTTCCTGTGGGCGCACCCTGCAACATCTGCGAGCCGGACCCGGAGCGCTACGCCAACATCCAGCGCATGCGGCCGGACGGCTCGGCGGTCGAGGTGGTGGCGCGTGGCGTGCGCAATACGGTGGGCTTCGACTGGCATCCGGCGGATGGCCGGCTGTGGTTCACCGACAACGGCCGCGACATGCTGGGGGACGACCTGCCCTCCGACGAGCTCAACCGCGTCGCCCGGCCGGGCGAGCATTTCGGCTATCCCTATTGCCACCAGGGCGACCTGCCGGATCCGGACTTTGGACGCAAGCAGCGCTGTGAGGCCTTTGTGCCGCCGGTGGCCCGCCTGGGAGCCCACGTGGCGGCGCTGGGGATGCGTTTCTACACCGGCAGCATGTTTCCGGCGGCCTACCGCAACAACATCTTCATTGCCGAGCATGGTTCCTGGAACCGCAGCCGCAAGTCCGGCTACCGGGTGGTGCGGGTCGAGGTCGACGCCGCCGGCAGGCAGGCGCAACAGACGGTCTTTGTGGACGGCTGGCTGCAGGTCGATGCGCTGGGACGGGAACGGGTCCTCGGCCGGCCCGCCGATGTGCTGGTGATGCCCGATGGAGCCCTGCTGATCAGTGACGATCTGGCCGGCGTGATCTACCGGGTCAGCCATGGAGGCTGAGGGTCGAAGGGGCCGGGGGGCTGCGCGGATTGCGCTGGCGTCCGGCGGCGGCTAGGCTCGGGGTTTTTCCCGGCAACAAGGACAGGACATGAAAGTCGGTTTCATCGGTCTCGGCATCATGGGGCGCCCCATGGCCCTCAATCTTCTCAAGGGTGGTTTCGATCTCACCGTGTGGGCGCGCCGCGCCGAATCCATGGCGCCGCTGCTCGAGGCGGGCGCCAAGGGCGCGGCGAGCGCTGCCGAGGTGGCTGCGGCCTGTGACGTGGTGTTCTCCATGGTGGCCGATGCAGCCGACGTGGAGCAGGTCGCCCTGGGCGCCGGCGGCGTGGCCGAGGGCGCGCGACCGGGCCTCATCTACGTGGACATGAGCACCATTGCGCCTTCTGCGGCCCAGTCCATCGCGGCGCGCCTGGCGGAGTGGAGCGTGGTGATGCTCGATGCACCGGTATCCGGCGGCGAGGTGGGGGCGATCAACGGTGGCCTGACCATCATGGTCGGCGGTGACGGGGCGGCGTTCGAAACGGCGCGTCCGCTGTTTGCCTGCATGGGCAAGGCCGCGACCCTGATCGGTGCCTCCGGGGCCGGCCAGGTGGCCAAGGCCTGCAACCAGATCCTCACCGGGGTGGGGGTGCTGGCGGTGGCGGAAGCCTTCAACTTTGCCCGCAAGAGCGGGGTGGACGCAGGCAAGGTGCGCGAGGCGCTGCTGGGCGGCTTCGCCTACAGCCGCATCCTCGAGAACCACGGCCAGCGCATGCTGGACCGCAATTTCAAGCCCGGCTTCAAGGCCTGGATGCACCAGAAGGACATGAACATCGTCATGCAGGAAGCCCATCGCCTGGGCCTGATGTTGCCTAGCAGCGCCGCCACGGCCCAGTTGTTCAACGCCATGGTGGGCAGCGGGATGGGTGAGGATGATTCGGTGGCTGCGCTGAAGCTGCTGGAAAGCCTGTCGGGAGAATGAAGTGAAGGTCGGTTTCGTGGGGTTGGGCGTCATGGGACGCCCGATGGCGGGCCACTTGCTGGTGGCCGGCCACGAGCTGGCGGTCTGGGCGCGCCGTGCGGACAGCATGGTGCCGCTGATCGAGGCCGGGGCCCGGGCCTGCGCCACGCCGGCCGAGCTGGCAGCCTGCTGTGAGGTGGTCATCTCGGTGGTGACAGCCAGCGCCGATGTGGAGCAACTGGCCCTCGCGCCGGACGGCCTGCTCGCTGGGTTTGCGCCGGGCGCCATCCATGTGGACATGAGCACCATCGCCCCGGGCACCGCCCGCCGGGTGGCAGCCCGCTATGCCGAAAAGGGTATCGGCTGGCTGGATGCGCCGGTGTCGGGCGGCGAGATCGGCGCCCGTGACGCCACCCTGGCCATCATGGCCGGCGGGGCGTCCGAGGTGCTGGAGCGGGTGCGCCCGCTGCTGGCCTGCCTCGGCAAGACCATCGTGCATATCGGCCCGGCGGGCGCGGGGCAGGTGGCCAAGGCGTGCAACCAGATGATCATGGTCAATGCCATCCAGGCCTGCGCCGAGGCGATGCGTCTGGCCGGTGCGCATGGTGTTGACCTGCACAAGCTGCGGGAGGCCCTGATGGGCGGCTCTGCGGCGTCGCGTGTGCTCGATGTGATGGGAGGGCGCATGGCTGCGCGGGATTTCGTGGCGGGCATCCAGGCGCGTCTGCATCACAAGGACTTTGCCATCCTGATGGAAGAGGCCCGCCAGCTTGGCGCGCCCCTGCCGGTGGTGGCCCAGACCTGGCAGCAACTCAATGCCCTGATGGCCCTGGGGGGCGGCCGCGACGATACGGCCAGCCTGCTCCGGGTGCTTGAGCCTGTTTCAACGCCCAGGTGATGTCATGACCCTGCCTGTTCGTCGTTCCTTTATCCGCCGTCTTGTTGCCGGTGGCGGGGTGCTCCTTCTGGCGGGCTGCGCCGGCCTGCCTTTCGGGCTCGAGAAGCCGGATGTCTCGATTGCCGGCATCCGCCTGCTGGATGGCAATCTGATCGAGCAGCGCTTCGTGCTGACTCTGCGCATCACCAACCCCAACAATGTGGACATTCCGCTCGAGGGGCTGAATTTCGACCTGGACCTCAACGGCAAGCCCTTTGCCAAGGGGGTCAGCAACCGGCCCCTGGTGGTCCCGCGCCTGGGTGAGGCGACCATGGACGTGACGGTGGCGACCGGCCTGAACGGCTGGCTGCGACTGCTCGGCGAGGTGGGCAAGGGGCGCGACAAGGCCGATTACCGCATCCGCGGCCGCCTGGTGACCGGCAAGCTCGGTGGTTTCGACTTTGACCGGCATGGTCAGGTGGACCTGGCCCGTCTCCTCGGTCGTCTTGGCGAGGGCCTGGGCAAGGGGGGCGCCGGCAAGGACGGCGAAGCGCGGCCGCCGTCGGAGCGCTTCTAGCCTAGATCGGCGCCAGCGACACCATGCGCGAGGCGCGCAGGCTGCGCAGCATCTGGGTCATGTCGGCGGCGCAGAGGGGGCGGCTGCACAGGTAACCCTGGTAGGCATCGCAGCGCCAGCGGCGCAGCAGGGCCAGCTGGGCCTCGGTCTCCACCCCTTCGGCGATCACTTCCAGGCGCAGGGTGTGGGCCATCGCAACGATGGTCTGGGCGATGGCCGCATCGTCGGCCTCGGTGACGATGTCCTTGATGAAGGAACGGTCGATCTTGAGCCGGTCGATCGGGAAGCGCTTGAGGTTGGCGAGGCTGGAATAGCCGGTGCCGAAATCGTCCACCGACAGCTGCAGGCCGATCTTCTTGCATTCGGCGAGGATGCTGCGGGTGTGCTCGGGGTTGCGCATCACCAGGCTCTCGGTGAGCTCCAGGTCCAGGTAGGCGGGCGGCAGATTGACGCTGCTGAGGGCCGACTTGATGGTGTCCAGCAGGCCGGCGTCGTCGAACTGGCGGGCGGACAGATTGACACCGACCGGGACGCGGCAGATCCCCTCGCGCAGCCAGGACTGGACCTGCCGGCAGGCTTCCTGCAGGACCCACGCGCCGATGGGCACGATCAGGCCGCTTTCCTCGGCGATCGGGATGAACTTGTCGGGCGGCACCATGCTGCCATCCGGCTGGCGCCAGCGGATCAGCGCCTCCATGCCGATCAGCTCACCGGACAGGGTGTCCACCTGGGGCTGGTAGAACAGCTCCAGCTGCTTCTCATCGAGGGCGTGGCGCAGGCGGTTCTCGAGCTCCAGGCGTTCCGAGTAGCGGGCCGACAGGCCGTGGTCGAAGAACTGGAAGTTGTTGCGCCCGCGCTCCTTGGCCAGGTACATGGCCGCGTCGGCATTCTTGATGAGGGCTTCGCCATCGTTGCCGTCGGTGGGGTAGAGGGCGATGCCGATGCTGGGGGTGACGGTGATCTGCTGGCTGCACAGCTCGAAGGGGCGGGCCAGGCTGCCGAGGATGCGCTCCGCCACGTCCTCGGGCATATAGCCTTCCTCCAGGCTGCCCAGCACCACCACGAATTCGTCGCCGCCGGTGCGCGCCACCATATCGCCATCCCGCACACAGCCGCGCAGGCGCTGGGCGACCGACAGCAGCAGCTGGTCGCCGGCCTGGTGGCCGAGGGTGTCATTGACGAACTTGAAGCGGTCGAGGTCGGTGAATAGCACCGCCACGCCGCGGTGGCGGCTGCGCGCCTCCGCGATGCTCTCGGTGAGGTGCTTGTTGAGCAGGGTGCGGTTGGGCAGGGAGGTGAGGTTGTCGTAGTGGGCCAGGTGGCGGATCTGGCTCTCCGCCGCGTGGCGCTGGGTCACGTCGGCGATGATGCCCAGGTAGCCGCGGATCTGGCGCTGGCCGTCGCGTACCACGGAAATCGCGATATTGGCCGGGAAGGTGCTGCCATCCTGGCGGCGCAGGGTGATCTCGCGGGGCTCGAGGTGGCCGCTGGCGGATTCTTCCGCCAGCGCAGCGAAGCCGTTCGACTTGTGGGCCAGGGTCCACCGGGCGATGTCCTCGGCGGTGTGGAAGACCAGCGGGGTCTCGACCCCGATCAGGTCGCCGGCGCGGTGGCCGAAGAGCCTCTCGGCCGCCGGGTTGAGGACCCGGATAATGCCGGCGGCGTCGGTATACACAATGGCGTATTCGGCGCAGTCGAGGATGGCGCGCTGCAAGGAGGTGGTCTCCCTCAGCAGGGCTTCGGCGCGGGCGTGCTTCTCGACCTCCGTCTCAAGCAGCCGGTTGGTTTCGCCGAGGGCCTTGACGTACTGACCGAGCGCTTCGTTAGCGTCGGCCAGGGCCAGGGTCTTCTCCTTCACCTGGTGGCGGATCGAGTCGGCCCGGGTCTGCAGGACATACAGCACGAAGGCCGCCAGGATGCCCATCGAGAGGCCGGAGAACAGGCGGGCGCCCGCATCCTGGCTGGGCATCAGGGAAAAGCGGAAGGCCTCCGGGGTGGCGATGATGAGCCAGCGCCGGTTGGCCACATCGAGCGAGTCGGCGTAGGACACCTCGCCGAGGCGGAAGTCGGCTCCCAAGTACAGGATCTGGGGCTCATCGGTGGCATCCAGGAGTTCGAGCTCAAGGCGCTGCCCGGCGGCGTCGCCTTCCTCTACCGGCTGCAGGGCTTCCCGCAGCATGCGATCGATCGAAATCTCCAGGAAGATGAACTCGCGCCGGGCCTCTCCGTGCCTGTCCTGCCGTCCGACTTCGCCGATCAGCAGCACGGCGTTGCGCTTGCTGCCGGCTGGGGCGTCGAGGGCGTAGGGCGGGGTGGCCAGCAGGCGGTCCGGCCCTGCCTGTGTGGCGTGAGCCTGCAGGCGGCCCAGCCAGGCGCTGTCGGAGGGCTCGCCGGCCTGCGCCGGCTGCCCGGACGGGATCGCGGCGGGGCGGCTGCGGGCCAGTACCACCGGCGCGCTGCCACTGCCGCCGCTCTCCAGGCGGACCACCCCCGCCTGCAGGATCTCCGGGTGACGGGCGAGAAAGGGGGCGGTCACGTGGGGGAAGCTGCTGTCCGTGCTGGACGGCGACGAGGAGACATGGCGCTGCACGGTCTCGGCGTGGCTCAGCAGATTGCGCACCTGCTCGCGCACCTGTGCCACATGCAGGCGGGCCGCAGACTGGAAGCGGCTATGGGTGAGCTCCCGCTCTTCTTCGACCGAGGAGCGGTAGTTGTCCAGCGTGAGAAAGCTGGCGAGCACGAACACCAGCGCCGCCAGCCCGAAGCGGCGGAATAAATCGATCACCCGGGATGGTGACGGGCTGTGGGGCATCGTGTCTCCTGCTGGGAGAGGTTCGCCGTGGCGGACCTCGTTCGGCCGACTTTTAACGGTCGGGAGGCAGGATTCTTGAGCGGCCGGGGCGGGCCCAGGACATTGAACTGCAGCAGCCTCAGGCTGCGGAGGGGGCAAGCCCGTCGGGGCTGTCGGCGAAACGCTGGGCGATGCTGCGGAACTCGTCCTGCAGGGCCAGGAAGGCATCGAGGATGTCGGGATCGAAATGGCTGCCACGCCCGGCCCGCAGTTCGTCGACCGCCTGCTCGTGGGAGAAAGCCGGCTTGTAGACCCGCGGGCTGATCAGGGCGTCGTACACATCCGCCACCGCCATCAGGCGCGCCGACAGGGGGATGCGGTCACCGGACAGGCCCAGGGGGTAGCCTGAGCCGTTCCATTTTTCCTGGTGGGAGTAGGCGATTTCCTTGGCAAAGCGCAGGAAGCTGCCACCCATGCCGAACAGGGATTCGGCCTTGCTGATGGCGTCCCGGCCGAGGGTGGTGTGCGTCTTCATGATCTCGAACTCCTCGGGGGTGAGGCGCCCGGGCTTGAGCAGGATACGGTCGGGAATGCCGACCTTGCCGATGTCGTGGAGGGGGGCCGACTTGTAGATCAGCTCGATGTCGGCGTCGCTCAGCTGGCCCGCGAAGCGCGGATGCGACTGCAGGTGGCGGGCCAGGCTGCGGACGTACATCTGGGTCCGCCGGATGTGGTTGCCGGTTTCGTTGTCGCGGGTCTCGGCCAGCGAGGCCATGGCCACGATGGTGGCGTCCTGGATCAGGGCCAGTTCGCGCACGCGGCGAAGCACCTCCTGCTCCAGGTAGGCGTTGCGGTCGCGCAGGAAATCGCTGGCAGCTTTCAGGGTCAGGTGATTGCGGATGCGGGTCAGCACGAGGGGCGGGCTGATCGGCTTGGTGATGTAATCCACCGCACCGGCGTCGAAGCCCAGCTGCTCGTCGACCTCCTCGTTGCGGATGGTCAGGAAGATCACCGGGATGCTGGCGGTGAGCGGGTCGTTCATCAGCTCCCGGCACACTTCATAACCGTTGCGGTCCGGCATGGTGATGTCGAGCAGGATCAGGTCGGGCAGGGGCGGGCTGGCGGCGAGGGCCAGGGCACGCTCCCCGTTGGTGGCGATGCGGGTTCGGAAGCCGGCGCGCTGCAGGCACTGCACGATCGGCTCGATGGAATCCGGGGCATCGTCAACGACCAGGATCAGGGGAGGCTGCGGGGTGCCCGGCAGGTTCATGCGGGATCTCCTGGACGGCGTGGGAGCCCGGCCCGGTACGCAGCCCGGGAGGGTTCAGAGTGCCCGCAGGCAGGCCAAGGCTCGGTCATAGTCGTAGTGTTGCAGGGCTTCGGCCATCTCGCCAGTGCGCTCGGTGCCGATGCGACGGCCGAGGGCGTTCCGGATCTGCCGGAAATGCCCGGGGGCGTCGCCGTCGGCGCTCTCGAGAAGCTGGATCAGGGCTTTGATGGAGGCATCCAGAGCGCTTGCATCAACCTCCGGGCCGTCGGCGGCCGGGGCTTCCGCGGGGGCGGACTTGTTCAGCAGGGCGCGCAGGGCGGCCAGCTCGATGGCCAGCGCGCCGCGTGCCCGGCCGGGATCGGTGCCGTGGCGCAGGGCGTCCTCCAGTTCTCCGGCGGCCTCCTGGATGGCGCTGGCCCCCAGGTTGGCGGCCGAGCCGCGCACTGTGTGGGCGAGGCGCTCGGCATCCTCGGTGAAGCCGTGCTCGAGGGCGACGCCGATGCGTTCGGCGCAGTCGCCCTGGGTGGCGATGAAGTGGCGGAGCATGCCCAGGTAGAGGGCCGGGTCGTCGCCCACCCGGCGCAGCGCCGCGTCCACCTTGAGCCCGGGCAGCTCGGGCAGGCCGTGGCGGGCCGCCGACGGGGCGGGCGGTCGGGGTGCAGGCACGGCCTGGGGCCTGGCCGGGCGGATCTGCTTGAGGATGGCCTCCACCAGCCTTTCGATCACGATGGGTTTGGCCACGTGGTCGTCCATGCCGGCGTCGAGGCAGCGCTTGCGCTCCTCGGCCATGGCGTGGGCGGTCATGGCGATGATGGGCATGTCGTTGAGGCGCACATCGGCACGGATCCGCTGGGTGGCTTCGAAACC
Source organism: Zoogloea dura (assembly GCF_012927165.1). Classification (GTDB taxonomy): domain Bacteria; phylum Pseudomonadota; class Gammaproteobacteria; order Burkholderiales; family Rhodocyclaceae; genus Zoogloea; species Zoogloea dura. The sequence goes on along the minus strand of NZ_JABBGA010000004.1, from coordinate 132,178 downwards.
GTCCATTTCCGGCATCTGCAGGTCCATCAGCACGACGTCGAAAGTGCCCGTTTCGGCCTCCTGCAGGGCCTCGAGGGCGAGCCGGCCGTTGCCGGCCACGCTGACCCGGGCGCCCAGGCGCTCGAGCAGGCCGCGGGCGATCTGCTGGTTGATGTCGTTGTCCTCGACCACCAGGATATTGAGCCCGGCCAGGGCGTCGCTGGCTTGCAGCCGGTGGGGCTGGGGGGCGGCGTCCAGGCCGAAGGTGCCGATGATGGCGTCCAGCAGGGTGGAGGCGGTGGCCGGCTTGTGCAGGAAGCCATCGGCGCCGGCGTCGGCGGCCTCGCCGGCGCTGCGCTCGTCGCCATAGGCGGTGAGCAGGATCACCGAGGGGGGCGATGCCAGGCTGCGGTCCTGCTTGATCCGGCGGGTGGCCTCGATGCCGTCCTGCTCGGGCATCCGCAGGTCCATCAGGACCAGCCCGAAGCGGTCGCCGCTGTCGGCGCGGCGTACGGCGGCCAGGGCCTCGGCGGCGGAGGCCACGGTTTCGGAGCGGAAGGGGAAGTTGCGCAGTTGCCGCAGCAGGACTTCGCGTGCCACCGGGTGGTCGTCCACCACCAGCACCCGCAGCCCCTCGAGCAGGCCGGGCATGGCGCGGGGGACGGCGTGCTGGGCCACTTCGAAGCCGGCCTCGAAGCCGAAGCAGCTGCCTTCGCCGGGAACACTCCGCACCTCGAGCCGGCCGCCCATCAGTTCCACCAGGTGGCGGGAGATGGAGAGGCCCAGGCCGGTGCCGCCGAAGCGGCGGGTCATGGAGCTGTCGGCCTGGGAGAAGGCCTCGAACAGGCGGCTGATCTGTTCGCCATCGATCCCGATCCCGGTGTCGATGACTTCGAAGCGCAGGTCGGCGTGCTGGCTGTTGCCATGCACCAGGCGGACCTGCAGCTGGACTTCGCCCCTTTCGGTGAACTTGACGGCGTTGCCGAGCAGGTTGGTGAGCACCTGGCCCAGCCGCAGGGGGTCACCGAGCAGGTTCTGGGGGACGTCCGGCGCAACCTGCAGGATCAGCTCCAGGCCTTTTTCCTGGGCCCGCTGGGCGACGTAGGTGAGGACGTTGTCGAGGACCTGGTCGAGGATGAAGGCGGTGCGTTCCAGGCGCAGCTTGCCGGCTTCGATCTTGGAAAAGTCGAGCACATCGTTGATCACCCCCAGCAAGGAGGTGCCGGCTCCGTGGATCTTGGTCAGGTAGTCGCGCTGCTGGGCCTGCAGGTTGGTGTCGAGGCACAGGCTGGCCAGGCCGATGATGGCGTTCATCGGGGTGCGGATCTCGTGGCTCATGTTGGCCAGGAAGCGGGCCTTGGACTCGGCGGCCTCTTCGGCCAGGCGCTTGGCCTCCCTCAGGGTTTCCACTGCCTGGCGGTACAGGGCCAGGTCTTCGATGACCCAGACGCAGTGAGTGATCTCGCCGTTATCCTCCACCAGCCCGCTGACCGAGATGCCGACCCACAGGCGCTCGCCGCTGGCCTTGCGGAGTTGGCATTCACGCCGCCACACGCCGTCCTGGCGCAGGGCCTGCCACTGCTCGGCGAGGAACTCGAGGGGGCGGCCATCCTGGTCCACCAGCTCGGGCAGGATGCCGTTGAGGTCTCGGGCGGTGTAGCCCGACACCTGGCAGTAGCGGGGGTTGGCGTACTGGATGGCGCCGCTCGGGGTGGTGATGACCAGCATCGAGGGGCTTTGCTCGACGGCCAGCGACAGCTTGCGCAGTTCGCGCTCGGCCAGCTTGCGGGCGGTGATGTCGTAGCTCCAGCTGATCAGGGCGGGCAGCCCGCCAACCTCGATCTGCTCCATCGTCATCAGGGTCCAGAACGGTTGCCCGGCGGCGTTCTGGAACTCCACCTCCATGTCGCGCACCGGCTGCCCGTTCTTCAGTCGCGACAAGGCCTTCTCGGCGGTGCAGGGGTCGCGGAACCAGGCGGTCACCGGCCGCTTCATGAAGCCGTCCATGTCGATGCCGGCCAGCACGAGGGCCCGGGTGTTGGCGAACAGGGGGGCGCCGTCGATGCGGTTGATGACCACCGCGATGGGGCTGGATTCGAGCATCTGCCGGCTGCGCTCCTCGGCGGCCCGGGCGCTCCGTTCGGCGCGCTTCTGGTCGGAGATGTCCACGATCGCGCCGAGGAGGCCGCCAGGCGCGCCGTTGGCCAGCCGGAATCCGCGCACCCAGTAGAGGGTGTCGTGGACCTGGCCGTCGGCGTAGGGGAGAGGCACTTCCTTGTGCGAGGTGCCGGCCGCGGCGATCAGGCGCCGGTCCTCGTCGTGGTAGGCGATGCGGTCGGCGGAGGGCAGGTAGGGCAGGTCGAGCACCGTCTTGCCGCGCAGGAAGCCGCGGGTCGTGCCGAAGGCCTGTTCGTAAGCGGTGTTGCAGCCCAGGAAGCGTGCTTCCGGGTCTTTATAGAAGACCGGGTTGGGCAGGGCGTCGATGAGCACCTCGATGAACAGCAGCTGATCGGACAGGGCCTGGCCCTTTTCGTCCAGCTGGTGGGTGCGTTCGGCGACCTTTTCTTCCAGCTCGGCCTTGCTGCGGAGGAGGGCGTCGCCTGCCTGCCGGAGGTGGTGGCGCATGTGCTCCTGGGTGTCTGCGAGCTCTGCGAATTCCTGCCACGGCGGCGCGAAGGGCGGCGGCGGACTGAGATCCAGCTGGCCGATCCGTTCGCTGCGTGCCACCAGGGTGGCGAGCGCGTGCTCGATGCGCCTGGCGATGCGCCGGACCAGCAGGAAGGCGATCGCGCCGCTGAGCAGGATCATCAATGCCAGCACCGGGCCAATCTCGCGCAGGCGGGCCGGGATGAAGTCTGCCTCGCGGGCGAAGGCGGCCACCCACCAACGCTGGCCGCCCACCTGGAGGGGGGCGAACTGGGCGAGCCAGGTTTCGCCCTCGTTGCTGTAGGACAAGGGGGTGGAGTCCTTGCGCCCGGTGTCCGTCCAGCGCGTGTAGCCGCGGCTCAGGAAGTCCACTTCGAGGGCGGCGACCGGCTGCAGCACGGCCTCCCTGAGCTCGTTGCGGTTGGCGAAGCGGGGGTAGCGGGGGACGCCGATAACGTCTCCGCCATCGGTCAGGATGGCGCTGCCGCCCCGCTCGCCGACCGGCGTGTCGACGGTGAGGCGTGACAGGTCGAAGAGGAGGATGTCGAAGGCCAGGACGCGCAGGCGGCCGTCCGGCAAGGTCCAGCGGGTGCTCACGGTGAGGGTGCCGTCGCCGCTGCCGGGGGGGCGATAGGGAGCTGTCCAGCTGAGGTCGTCCCCGCTCCGGGGGCTGCGGGAGGGGGCGAACCAGGGGCGCCGGGTCAGGTCGTCCGCGTTGTCGAGGGGCTGTTCGTCGAGCAGGGTCAGGCTGCCGTTCCAGCGCAGGCTGCGGCCGCTCCTGTCGCGCGGCAGGGTGGCGAAGACCCGGTTGCGCCAGCCTTCGGGGTCGCGCTGGAGCGACAGCTCCCGCCCTTCCGGATCCATCAGGTGGATGGCCGTGATCTTGTCGTCGCCGGCCAGCAGCGGCGTAATCAGGGCGTTGAAGCCGGCGGCATCGTCGAAGCGCAGGCGGCCGGATTCACCCAGGGCACGGGCGCTGCGCAACTGGGTTTCGATGCGGCGCAGATCCTGCTCGGCCTCGGCGCGGATCTGGGCGGTGGCCAGATCGAGCTGGACCCGCGCCAGGGCCTGGGTGGCGGGGGCAACAATGAGGAAATGAACGGCGCTGCCGAAGGCCAGCAGGCAGAGAATGAAGGTGGCTGACAGGCTGCGGAGGAGGCTGCGGGCCAGGGGGGGGCGGCGGGCAGCGGCCGTAGGTGTCATGGGGCGGGGTCAGTCCTGGCCGGTCGGTGCTGCGGTGTCGGAGGCCCCGGGGGCAGCCGCTGGCTGCGGGCGTCCGTAGGATTTGAAGCGCTCGATGACCTCGTCCATCTCGGAGGTGGACAGGATGGTCGGCGTGCCGAGTTGGCAGGCACGCCAGTATTGTTCGCAGAGGGTCTCGAACTCGATGGCGAGGGCCAGGGTACGGCGCAGATCGGTGCCGAACACCAGCATGCCGTGGTTGGCCAGCAGGCAGGCACTGCGCCCCTCGAGGGCTTCCAGTGCGCCGTCCGACAGGGCCTGGGTGCCGAAGGTGGCATACGGCGCACAGCGGATGTCCCTGCCGCCGAAGCGGGCGATCATGTAATGGAAGGCCGGGATGTTGCGGCGCAGGCAGGCCAGGGCCGTGGCGAAGGGCGAGTGGGCATGCAGCACGGCGCCGGCTTCGGGGCGGGCGGCCAGGATGTCCCGGTGGATCCGCCATTCGCTGGACGGGGCGAAGGGCCCCTGCCAGCTGCCGTCCATGGCCATCAGGCTCATGTCCTCGGGGCCACAGTCTTCGTAGCTGCGGCCGCTCGGTGTGATCAGGAAGCCCGAGTTGCTGCGGACGCTGGCATTGCCGGCCGTTCCGGCATTGAGACCGTTGCTGGCCATGGCCTGAGCCGTGGCCAGCAAGCCGGCACGAAGCACGTTCTCGTTCATCGGAGGCCTCCGTTCGGGATTTCAGTGATTCTGGAGGGACGCCAGGGCGTCGGGGGGCAGGATGCCGAATTCACAGATTATGCCAGTGACCAGTTCCGCCGGCGTGACGTCGAAGGCCGGATTGCATATTGCGGCACCTTCGCCGGCGATGCGGGTACGCTGCGCGCGGCCGTCTTCGCCGACCCCGTGGATGAGGCGGAACTCGTCGCCGGAGCGTTCTTCGATGGGGATGCCGGCGCCGTCGGGGCAGGCGAAGTCGATGGTGGAGCGTGGTGCGGCCACGTAGAAGGGCAGCCCGTGGGCACGCGCGGCGAGGGCCTTGAGGTAGGTGCCCACCTTGTTCGCGGTGTCGCCATTGGCGGCGATGCGGTCGGCCCCGACGATGACCGCATCCACCCGGCCCGCTGCCATCAGCCAGCCGGCGGCGTTGTCGGCGATGAGGGTATGGGGGACGCCGGCGCGGGTCAGTTCCCAGGCGGTGAGCAGGCCCTGGTTGCGCGGGCGGGTCTCGCTGACCCAGACGTGAACCTTCAGGCCGGCGGCGTGGGCGGCGTAGATGGGGGCGAGGGCGGTGCCATGCCCGCAGGTGGCCAGCCAGCCGGCGTTGCAGTGGGTCATGAATTGGAGCGGACGCCCGTTGGGTGTGGCCAGGGTCCGGAAGGCGGCCAGGCCGTGGCTGCCGATGCGTGCATTGGTTGCCGCATCGTCACGCCGGATGGCCTCGGCCTCGGCCCACGCCGCGGCACCGCGCGACGAGGGGGGCAGGGGCTGGAGGGCCGCCCGCATGCGGTCGAGGGCCCAGTGCAGGTTGACGGCGGTGGGGCGGGTGGCGCGCAGCACATCGAGGGCCTGCTGCAGCGCTTCGTCGGTCGCTGTGTGGCGCAGGGCGAGGGCCACGCCATAGGCTGCGGTGGCGCCGATCAGGGGCGCGCCGCGCACCTGCATGTCGCGGATGGCGGCGGCGGCGCTGGCCAGATCGTGGAGGCGGACGTAGCTTTCTTCGTGGGGGAGGCGGGTCTGGTCGAGAATGACGACTTCATCGCCATCCCGGCGCAAGGTCGGACAGGGTTCGGACACGGGTTTTCCTCGGTGGATTTCGCGCCGATTGTATCGGGCCGCCTTCGCCCGGTGCAGGTAATTGCCCGGCTGGCCCGGGCCTCATGGTTCTGCCAGAATTCCGCGCCTGTTCAGGAGAGTATGCCCATGCCCCGTTTTCCCGCACCCCTGGTGTCGCGCCTGCCCGATGTCGGCACCACCATCTTCACCACCATGTCACGGCTGGCCCAGGAGTGTGGCGCCATCAACCTGTCCCAGGGCTTTCCGGATTTCACCGCGGAGGATGCGCTGTTTGAACGGGTAGCCCACTGGATGCGGGCGGGCCTCAACCAATATGCACCGATGGCCGGGGTGATGCCGCTGCGCGAAGCGATTGCGGCCAAGGTGGCTGCACTGTACGGCGCCGCCTACGACCCCGAACAGGAGATCACCGTGACCGCGGGGGCCACCCAGGCCTTGTTCACGGCGATCGCTGCGCTGGTGCATGCGGGTGACGAGGTGATCGTCTTCGAGCCGGTGTATGACTCCTACGTGCCGGCCATCCAGCTGCAGGGCGGCGTGGTGCGCCGGGTGGCCCTGCGGGCGCCCGACTATCGCCCCGACTGGGCGGCGGTGCGGGCCCTGGTGAGCCCCCGCACGCGCATGATCATGATCAACACGCCCCACAACCCCACCGGCACGGTATGGGGGCCGGCCGACATGGCCGAGCTGGCGGCGCTGACCCGCGGCACGGGCATCGTCGTGGTGTCGGACGAGGTGTATGAACACATTGCCTTCGACGGGGTGCGCCACGAGAGCGTGGCCCTGCACCCCGAGCTGGCGGCACGCAGCGTGATCGTCTCCAGCTTCGGCAAGACCTACCACGTGACGGGCTGGAAGGTGGGCTACGTGCTGGCGCCAGGCGAGCTGATGGCCGAGTTCCGCAAGGTGCACCAGTTCAATGTGTTCACCGTGAACACCCCGGTGCAGCTGGCCCTGGCCGACTACATGCAGGATGCCTCCCGTCATCTCGGGCTGGCCGCCTTCTACCAGGCCAAGCGCGACTTTTTCCGGGCCGGGCTGGCGGGGACCCGCTTTGAACTGCTGCCCTGCGCCGGCACCTACTTCCAGACCGCCCGCTATGGGGCCATCGCCGACCTGGCCGACACGGCCTTTGTGGATTGGCTGACCCGCGAGGTCGGGGTGGCGGCCATCCCCCTGTCGGCCTTCTTTGGCGAGGGGCGGGACGAGCGGGTGATCCGCTTCTGCTTCGCCAAGCGGGAAGAGACCCTGGAGGCGGCCTTCGAGCGTCTCCACCGCTTCTGCTAAACTCGGCCGTCCCTCCGGAGCCCTTTCCCGTGCGCAATCTTCTCCTCTTCGTCCTTTTCCTGATCGGTGTCTTCTACGTGCGGCGTGCGCTGCAGCGAGGGGCTGGAGGAGAGGGGCAGGGCGGCCGCCCCGCCTCGGGCGGAGCCCCGGCCGACACGCCGGAGCGCGCCGGGCCTGCCATCGAACAGATGGTGGCCTGTGCCCACTGTGGCCTGCATGTGCCCGAGAGCGAGGGCTTGAAGAGCGGGGGCCAGTTTTACTGTTCCGACGAACACCGCCGGTTGGGGCCCCGGACATGAGATCCGAGCTCGCCGCCGCCCTGGACATGCAGTTGTCCGGCGGTGAGCAACGTGCGGAACCCCTGCGCTACCTCAACCTGTTCCGGCTGATCCTGGCCGGCGTGTTCCTGGTGGCCGGCCGCCTGCTGCAGCTGGGGGCGGATTCCCCGGTGGTCTTCGTCGCCGCCTCCTTCGCCTACATGGCGGCCATCCTGATCCTCGGTTTCCGCGATGCCGAGCGCCTGCTCGGCCTGGATCGCCTGGTCAGCCTGCAGGTGGTGGTGGACATCACCCTGCTGACGATCATCATGTGGGCCAGCGGCGGCTATCGCAGCGGAATCCCCATCCTGCTGCTGGTGGCGCTGGCCGGCGCCGGGCTGGTGGGACAAGGGCGCATGGTGCTCTTCTATGCGGCCTATGCCACCGTCGCGGTGCTGCTGGAGAACGCCTATCGCTGGCTGGCCGGGCGGGATGCGGCCGACTTCGTCACCGTCGGGATCACCTGCATCGGCTTTTTTGCGATCGCCCAGGTGGCCCGCCTGCTGGCCCAGCGGGCGCTCGCCAATGAAGACCTGGCGCGCAGGCGGGGTGCCGACCTGGCCAACCAGCTGCGGCTCAACCGGCAGATCATCCAGGACATGCAGGACGGTGTGCTGGTGGTGGGCGAGGGCGCCGAGGTGCATCAGTTCAATCCGCAGGCCATCGCGCTGCTCGGCACGCCCCTGCGGGAGGGCGAGCGGCTGCACGACTGCGCGCCGGCTCTGGCCCGCGAGCTGGCCCGCAAGGATGCGCTGGGTGTGTCGGCCCACAGCATGCGTGCGGAAGGCAGCGGCAAGATGCTGCTGGTCCGTTTCCTGCCCGCTGGCGAGGCCGATGACACCCTGATCTACCTCGAGGATTTTGACCGCATCCACCGCCAGATCCAGCAGGTCAAGCTGGCTGCCCTGGGGCGCCTGACCGCCAGCATCGCTCACGAGATCCGCAATCCGCTGGCCTCCGTGTCCCAGGCCGCCGAGCTGCTGGCCGATGAGAAGCGCAGCGAGATGCAGGCCCGTCTGATCCGCATCATCGGCAACAACGCCCAGCGCATCGACCGGCTGGTCGGTGACGTACTGGCGCTGGGGCGACGCGACGAGGCGCTGCCGGAGGCCCTGCCGCTGGAGGCTTTCATCGACGAGTTCCTGGACGAGTTCCAGCTGGCCGGGGGCGCGGCCGTGGAGGGGGTGGTGGTCAGCCAGGTTCCACCCACTCTGAGCTTTGCCATGGATCGCACCCACCTGCGCCAGATCCTCTGGAACCTGGTCGGCAATGCGCGCCGCCACAGCAGCGGTGGGCAGGGCGCCGTGCGCATCCAGGCCAGCGCCCTGGATGACGGCCGGGTGATCCTGGAAGTGGCCGACGATGGTCCGGGGATTGCCGAGGCCTTGCGGGGCCAGATATTCGAACCTTTCTTCACCACCCATTCCAAGGGAACGGGCCTCGGGCTGTATATCGCCCGCGAACTCGCGGAGGCCAATGGCGCCAGCCTCGAACTGTGCCCGGCCGATGGAGGTGGCGCCCGTTTTCGCATTACCGGACGAGCCAAGCCATGACCCAGACCGAAAGAAGGGCCCGCTCCGGCGGCCCCGATGTGCTGATCGTCGACGACGAAGACGATATCCGGGAGTTGCTCGAACTCACCCTGCTGCGCCTCGGCCTGGCCAGTGACGGGGCGGCGACCCTGGCCGAGGCCCGCCAGTTGCTGGGTGGGCGGCGCTATCGCCTGTGCCTGACCGACATGCGCCTGCCCGACGGGGACGGCCTGGAGCTGGTGCGCTACATCTCCGAGAACATCCGCGACCTGCCGGTGGCGGTCATCACTGCCTTTGGCAGCATGGACAACGCGGTGACGGCCCTCAAGGCCGGAGCCTTCGATTACCTGGCCAAGCCGGTGTCGATCGACCAGCTCCGCGCGCTGGTGAAGTCCGTGTTCTCGGTGCGCCCCAAGGAGGAGGACGCCGGGCGCAAGGACAGCTCCAGCCTGATCGGCGATTCGCCGGCGATGGTGCAGGTGCGCTCGCTGATCGAGAAGCTGGCGCGCAGCCAGGCGCCGGTGTTCATCTCGGGTGAGTCGGGCAGCGGCAAGGAGCGGGCGGCGCGCATGATCCACGAGCTGGGGCCGCGTGCGGCGGCGCCCTTCGTGGCGGTCAACTGCGGTGCGATTCCCGAGAACCTCATGGAGAGCGAGTTCTTCGGGGCCCGCAAGGGCGCGTTCACCGGAGCCGACAGCGACCGGGAGGGTTTTTTCCAGGCCGCCCACGGCGGCACCCTGTTCCTCGACGAGGTGGGCGACCTGCCGCTGCCCATGCAGGTCAAGCTGCTGCGCGCGATCCAGGAGAAGAAGTTCCGGCGCCTCGGCGACACGGCGGAAACGGCTGTCGATGTGCGCATCCTCAGCGCCACCCACCAGAACCTGAAGGCCATGGTCGAGGCCTCGCGCTTCCGGCAGGACTTGTTCTACCGGCTCAACGTCATCGAGCTGCGCATGCCCACCCTGCGCGAGCGCATCGAGGATATTCCCGGTCTCGCGGAGATCCTGCTCGACCGGCTCGCCGAGTCGTCGGGGCAGCCGGTGGCGAAGCTCAGCCAGGATGCCGTGGATGCACTCAAGGCCTATTCCTTTCCGGGCAACGTACGCGAGCTGGAGAACGTCCTCGAGCGTGCACTGGCCTTGTCCAGCGGCGAGCTGATCCACGCGGAGGATCTCCTGCTCGATCCGTCGGACGTGGGTGAAGCCCACCCGGCGGCGCCGGCAGAGCCCGGCGGGGCCGCGCTGCAGGATTACCTGGACAAGGTGGAGCGGCATGCCATCGAGGACGCCCTCGAAAAATCCGGCGGCAACCGCACCGCCGCGGCCCGGTCCCTGGGGGTGACCTTCCGCTCCCTGCGCTACCGCCTCGAGCGCCTGGGCATGAAGGAGTGACGGACCCGGCGCCAGCTTCGGCCGAAGACCCGCAGGATGCCGTCCAGCGGGTGGTCAAGGTCCGTCGCGACTACAACACCTGGGTCGCCCGCGAGACCATCGAAGACTACGCCCTGCGCTTCACCCCGCGAAGCTTCCGGCGTTGGTCCGAACTGCGGGTGGCCAACACCGCCTTCGGGGTGGCGTCCTTCCTGGTGCTGGAGGCGGTGGGGGCGACCCTGCTGGTCGGCTACGGTTTCGCCAACGCGTTCTGGGCAATCCTCGCCACGGGTCTGATCATCTTCCTGGCCGGCCTGCCGGTGAGCATCTATGCCGCCCGCTACGGGGTGGACATGGACTTGCTGACCCGCGGCGCGGGCTTCGGCTACATCGGCTCCACCCTGACCTCGCTGATCTACGCGTCCTTCACCTTCATCTTTTTTGCCCTCGAGGCGGCGATCATGGCTTATGCGCTGGATCTCGCCTTCGACATTCCGCCGGCCTGGGGCTACCTGATCTGCGCGGTGGTGGTGATTCCGCTGGTCACCCACGGGGTCACCGCGATCAGCCGCCTGCAGACCCTGACCCAGCCTCTCTGGCTGATGATGCTGGTGGTGCCCTATGTGTTCGTGTACATGGAGCGGCCCGATGTGCTCACCGGCATCACCGGCTATCCGGGCGAGAGCGGAGGGGGCGGCGGCTTCCATCTGCCGGCCTTCGGGGCCGCGCTGACCGTGGGCATCGCCCTGATCACCCAGATGGGGGAGCAGGCCGACTACCTGCGCTTCATGCCCGAGAAGACCCCGGCCAACGCCCGCCGCTGGTGGGCCGGGGTGCTCCTGGGGGGGCCGGGCTGGGTGGTGCTGGGGGTGGTCAAGATGCTTGGCGGCGCGCTGCTGGCCTATCTGGCGATCAGCAATTCGGTGCCGGCCGAGCGGGCGGTGGACCCCAACCAGATGTACCTGGCCGCCTACGAATACGTCTTTCCCGACCTGCACTGGGCGGTGGCGGCAACGGCCCTGTTCGTGGTGGTGTCCCAGCTCAAGATCAACGTCACCAACGCCTATGCCGGATCCCTGGCGTGGTCGAACTTCTTTGCCCGGCTGACCCATAGCCACCCTGGGCGGGTGGTGTGGGTGGTCTTCAACACCGTGATCGCCCTGGTCCTGATGGAGCTGGACGTGTTCCAGGCCCTCGGCCAGGTGCTCGGCCTGTATGCCAACGTGGCCATCGCCTGGATGATGGCGGTGGTGGCCGACCTGGTGATCAACAAGCCCCTGGGACTGTCGCCGCCGGGCATCGAGTTCAAGCGCGCCCACCTCTACGATGTGAATCCGGTGGGGGTGGGGGCGATGGGGATTGCCTCGGTGCTGTCGGTGCTGGCCTGGCTGGGCCTGTTCGGGGCGGAGGCACAGGCCTTCTCGGCGCTGATTGCCCTGGTCACCGCCTTCGTCGCCTCACCGCTGATCGCCTGGGCCACCGGCGGGCGCTACTACCTGGCCCGCCAGCCCGGGCCGGCGGTGGCGGGAACGCGCCGCTGCGTGATCTGCGAGCGCGACTATGAATCCGACGACCTGGCCCGCTGCCCGGCCTACCAGGGAGACATCTGCTCCCTGTGCTGTTCGCTGGACGCCCGCTGCAACGATGTATGCAAGCCCCAGGCCCGCCTGTCGGCCCAGTGGTCGGCGGCCCTGCGCCGGGTCCTGCCGGCGTCGGCGACGCCCTTCCTGGAGAGCGGGCTGGGCCACTATCTGTTGTTGATGGGCTTCATCGCGCCTGGGCTGGCCCTGCTGGTGTGGCTGCTCTACCACCTCGGCCTCAACCTGCTGGGCGACAGCGCCGAGGCTTTCGCCCAGGCCCTGCAACTGGCCTTCCTGAAGGGCTATGCGGCCTTGCTGTTGCTGGCCGGACTGGTGGTGTGGTGGCTGGTGCTGACCCACAAGAGCCGCCTGGTGGCCCAGGAGGAGTCCAATCGCCAGACTCATCTGCTGATGCGCGAGATCGAGTCCCACCGGCGCACCGACGAGCAACTGCAGCGGGCCAAGCAGGCGGCGGAGCTGGCCAACCAGGCCAAGAGCCGCTACATCACGGCGATCAGCCACGAGCTGCGCACGCCCCTCAACAGCATCCTCGGCTATGCCCAGATCCTGGATGGCGACGACTCGATTCCGCCCCACCGGCGCCAGGCCATCAACGTGATCCGGCGCAGCGGCGATCATCTGCTGTCGGTGATCGAGGGCACCCTGGATATCGCCCGCATCGAGGGAGGCAAGCTGGCGCTCGACGTGAAGGCGCTGGATTTCCGCGATTTCCTGCAGCAGATCGTCGGCATGTTCGAACTGCAGGCCCGCAACAAGGGGCTGGCCTTCCGCTACGAACCCTGCGGCGAGCTGCCGGCCTTCGTGCGGGCCGACGAAAAGCGCATGCGCCAGATCCTGATCAATCTGCTGGGCAATGCGGTCAAGTTCACCGCCCGCGGCCATATCGCCCTGCGGGTCGCCTACCGCATGGAGATGGCCACCTTCGAGGTCGAGGACAGCGGGCCGGGGATTTCCAGGGAGGAAGTCGAGCGCATCTTCGAGCCCTTCTCCCGCGGCAGCTCGGCCCAGGGGGCGGGCGGGGCGGGCCTCGGCCTGACCATCAGCCGCATGTTCGCCGACGTGATGGGCGGCGAGTTGACCCTGCGCAGCGAGCCGGGAGCCGGCAGCACCTTCCGGGTGCGCCTGTTCCTGCCTCAGGTGCAGGGGGCGGCGGCCGCGCGGGAGCTGCCGCGGCGCCATCCGGCGGGCTACCGCGGCGAGCGGCGGCGCATCCTGATCGTGGACAACGAGCGGGTGGACCGGGAGCTCCTGATCACCCTGCTCGAGCCGCTCGGCTTCGTGCTGGCCCAGGCGGCCTCGGGGCCCGAGTGCCTGGCGCTGCTGCCGGATTTCGATCCGGATCTGGTCTTCATGGATCTGGCCATGCCGGGCATGGATGGCTGGGAGACGGTGCGGCGGATCCGCGTGGGAGGGCGCCCGGACCTGCCGGTGGCCATCATCTCGGCCAATGCCTACGAGCGGGGCATCCATTCCGATGACAACGAGCTCGGCATCGGCGCCGGGGACTTCTTCCTCAAGCCGGTGCAGGTGGCCGAACTGCTCGACTGGACCGGCCGCCGCCTGGCCCTCGACTGGCTGGAGGCCGATCAGCCGCCGCCGCCCGCGGTGCTGCCGGAGGGGCTGGTCTACCCACCGGCCGAACACCTTGCGGCGCTTGGCCGGCAGGTCGATCTGGGCTACGTGAAGGGCATTCTGGCCTGCCTTGACGAGATTGAGGCGGCAGATCCGGCCCATGCACGCTTCGTGGCCGAGGTGCGCGGCCTGACCCGCAATTTCCGCCTTGAGGCGATCCCCCCTTTGCTGGAGAAAGCGGCCCATGCCTGAATTCGACCGGCTCAACTCCGATCTGGTGCTGATCGTGGACGACATTCCCGAGAACCTCTCGGTGCTCCACGACGCGCTGGACGAGGCGGGCTATACGGTGCTGGTGGCGACCAACGGCGAGAGCGCGCTGCAGCGCGCCCGCCACAGCCTGCCGGACGTGATCCTGCTCGACGCGATGATGCCGGGCATGGACGGCTTCGAGGTGGCGCGGCGGATGAAGGCCGACTTCGCCACCCGGCACATCCCGATCGTCTTCATGACCGGCTTGACCGAGACCGAGCACGTGGTGGCCGCCTTCGATGCCGGCGGTGCCGACTACGTGACCAAGCCGATCCGGCCTCAGGAGGTCCTGGCCCGCATTGCCGCCCACATGCAGAGCGCCCGCCTGATGAAGCAGGCGCGCACGGCCCTCGACGCGGTGGGCCAGGCGACCCTGGCGATGCGGCCCGACAGCGGGCGGGTGGTGTGGCAGACGCCCCTGGCCCGCAAGCTGATGCAGGATTTCTTCCCCGGCCATGAGGACAGCGCGCCGGCGGCGGTGATGGCGTGGGCGCATGAGTCGGCGCGGGCCCGCCGCGAGGGGCGGGAGTTTCCGCCCCTGCATCTCAACCAGGCCGCCCGGCGGCTCATCTTCAACCTGCATGAGCGTACCGGCGACGACGAGTGGCTGCTGTTGCTGCGCGAGGAGTCGGACGCCGCCATGGTGGATGGGCTGATGGCGGCCTTCCGCCTGACGGCCCGGGAGGCCGAGGTGCTCTACTGGGTGATCAAGGGCAAGACCAGCCCCGACATCGGCGAGATCCTCGGGTCCAGCCCGCGCACTGTTAACAAGCACCTCGAGCATGTGTTCGCCAAGTTGGGGGTTGAGAACCGCACCGCCGCCGCCGCGGTGGCGCTGGCGCGCCTGCGGGTGGGCGGGGGCGAGGCACCGGCCTGAACCCGCGTCCGGCGCTCAGGCCGGTGCGTGCGCCTGGCTGGCCAGCAGTTCGGTGATGGCGGTGGCCGGCAGGGGGCGGGAGAACAGGTAGCCCTGCATCACCGCGCACTGGCGTTCGAGCAGGAAATCCCGCTGGGCCTCGGTCTCGACACCCTCGGCAACCACTTCGAGGCCCAGGTCCCGGGCGATCGACAGGGTCGCCGTGGCGATCGCTGCATCTTCCGGGTCGCCCGGCAGGTCGCGGACGAAGGAGCGGTCGATCTTCAGCCGGGTGAGGGGCAGGCGCTTGAGATAGGACAGGCTGGAGTAGCCGGTGCCGAAGTCGTCGAGCGCCAGCCCGAGTCCCAGCTTGCGCAGGCTCGCGAACTGAGCCTCGGTCTCGACACTCGGCTGCATCAGCGCGCTTTCGGTGATCTCCAGCTCGAAGTGGCTGGGCGACACGCCGGAATCGGCAAAGACCTGGCGGACGTGCCCGGCAAAGTCCGCACGGCGGAACTGCAGCGCCGAGATGTTCACGGCAATGGTCAGGGGTGGAAGCCCGGCGGCCTGCCAGGCGGCCTGCTGGCGACAGGCTTCGTGGAGGACCCAGTCACCGATGCTCTGGATGAGGCCGGTCTCTTCGGCCAGGGGAATGAACTCGGCCGGCGAGATGCGCCCGCGTTCCGGGTGGTTCCAGCGCACCAGGGCCTCGACGCCGATCAGGCGCTGCCCCGGCATGGCCCACTGGGGTTGGTAGTCGAGCTCCAGCTCCTCGCGTTCGAGGGCGTGGCGGAGGGCGTTCTCGAGCATCAGGCGAGCGTAGGCCCGGTTGTTCATGTCCGGCGTGAAGAAGCGGAAGTCGTTGCGCCCGGCGCTCTTGGCGTCGTACATGGCGGTGTCGGCGTGCTTGAGCAGAATATCCACGTCGGCGCCGTTGGCCGGATACAGGGCGATGCCGATGCTGGTGGAGGTGCTCAGCTCCTGCCCGTCGATGTCGAAGGGGCGGGTCAGGCTACCGATGAGTTTGCGGGCGACGATGGCCGCGTCATCGCCCGTATGGATCTGCGGCAGCAGCACCACGAACTCGTCACCGCCAAGTCGCGCCAGCACATCTTCCTCGCGCAGGCACAGGGCGAGGCGCTGGGCCGCGGCGGCGAGAAGGCGGTCGCCGACCGGGTGGCCGAGGGTGTCGTTGATCTTCTTGAAGTTGTCCAGATCAAGGAAGAGCACGCCCATGCGCAGGTGATTGCGCCGGGCGATGGCCAGGGCCTGCTCGGCCCGGCTGGCCCACAGGCTGCGGTTGGGCAGCCCGGTGAGCATGTCGTAGTGGGCCAGGTAGTGGATATGAGCCTCTGCTGCCCGGCTGGCGGTGACGTCCTGGGCGGTGCCGCGCAGGGGCTTGTCGCCGTCGCTGCGGTCGCCGGCTTCTATCGTGAAGTGAACCATCCGTTCCGGGAGTGCCCCGTCGCCCAGGGGCACGCGGATGTCGAGGCTGGCGGCGGCCTGGCCGTGCTTCATCTGCTCGAAGGCCTCTTCAAGCGTGATCCTGTCGTCGGGGTGGGCGGCGTTCTTGAGATCGGTGAGGGAGAGGCTCTCGCGGTAGGGCAGGCCGAGGATGGTGAACAATTCGGCGGAGCCGTGGCCCCGTTCGCTGACTGGGTCCACTTCCCAGCTTCCCAGGCGGGCGATGCGCTCGGCGTGAGTCAGCATGGCCTGCTGGGTGCGCAGCCGGCGGGTGGCATCGGCCAGCTCCTGGGTGCGTTGCTGAACCATCTCCTCGATGCGTCGGGCGCGCCCGGTGGAGGAGAGCAGGAAGGCCCCGAGCATGCCGGTGCTGAGCAGGCCGATGGCCAGCAGGATCCAGGCCTCCCAGCCGCGGTACAAGGTGCTGTAGCCGGGGGTGACCGAGAAGCTGATGCTCCAGCGGCGTCCGGCGAAGTCAAAGCTGTCCACCCAGGGTTCGATGCCGCCCGGGGCTGTCTCGTCTGTTGCAGGGCAGTTTTCGTGGCCGGCCAGCCGGTGTCCCAGGGGGGCATCGGGGGCGCGCTCGGTCAGGCAATAGACCATGCCGGGCATGGGGTAGTGTCGCAATACGCTTTGCACCGCATCCTCGATGCGCAGTGCCACGAAGGCGATGCCCTGAGGTGGGCCTGACGGGCCGGTCTGGGAGGTGGAGCCCGTGATGGGGCCTGTGGTGCGCTGATAGACCACCACGCCCAGCTTCCCCTCGGTTTCCTGGGTCAGCTCAAAGGCCCGGGTGCTGGCAGCCTTGCCGCTTCCCAGGCTGCGATGGACCGCCTCCACGGCATTCGGGACCGACAGGACGTTGACGCCCAGGGCCCGCCGGTTGCTCTCCAGTGGCGCGATGAAACGGATCGGATAGTAGTCGGAGCGCGCCGCGGCCGGGTGCAGGATGTTCTGTCGATCGCGGTCGCGGATCATGAAATCTGGTGTGCTTGCCGAGGCTCGGGCTGCGGCTTCAAAGGCTGCACGTCCGCTGGCGGATACATGGGGAATCCAGCCGATGGCCTGGAGACCGTCGAAGCGGGCCAGCCAGGGAGCGGCAAATTCCTGGAAGCCCTGCTGATCCATGCCAGGTGCCGCGACCATGACGCGTTCGGTCGCCTGGAGAACGCCGGTGTAGTCCTCGAAGCGCTTGCGCAGCATGCTGGACAGGTAGTGGGCATCACGCTCGAAACGGGTCTGCAGGCGCTCCTGCTCCCAGCGTGCAACCTGGATCTCGAGTGCGGCAAGAATGAGCAGTGCGACCAGCATCGGCAGGGCGATGCTGAGCCGGCGGGGAGCCCAGTCCTGACGGGGCTGGCCAATGAAGGCCAGGGCGAGGGGGGTGGCGATGAGAATCCCGACGGCGTCTCCGGCCCACCAGTTCCACCAGGTGAAGGCGGCCTCGGAGAGGGGCAGGCTGCCGGATATGACCAAGGCGCTGGTGCCGAAGCTGGCGCCGATCAGGCAGCTCACGGGCCCGACCAGAAACAGGAAGCGCAGGATGGGACCGGCCGTGTCGAGGGGAAAGCGGCTCCAGCGCTGGGCCAGCGCGGCGCCGGCGAAGGCCTGCAGGACGGCGCCGATGCCGACGATAAGGGGGGTGACCTGCGCCCAGCCTTCCAGTCCGGTCTGTAGCACGGCACCGATGTTGGTGAGGATCGCTCCAGCCATGATTGCCGGCCAGATTTGTCTGCCGAAGCTGAGCACGGCAGCCAGGGCAATACCCGCAGCGGGATAGAGCGGTGAGACATAGCCAGGCGGAATGGCGATATGCAGTGCAAGCAGGCCACAGATGGTATAGGCCGCGGCGACACCGGCAAGATGGCGAAGGGTCGAGGTGGAAAGGGGCATCCGCGTGGGTTGTCGTCGTTTCTGGAGTATTGGGTGTTCCGCTGGAGCAGGATCTGGCGCGATTTCCGGTGTTGGGTCTGTCCTAATCTCCCCAGTGTCGTGCCGGGCGTAATCGTAAGCAATCGGACGGCAATACAGGTGGTGAAGAATCACGCTTCCCGTTCTGCTTTTGCTGCAATGCGGTAGTATCTCGCACCCATCCGGGGCCGTCGCCCGGATTGCCTGCCACCAGGAGGGATGGCACATCGGGTCTTCGTCCCGGTTGCCGCCCGTCGTGGCGTATTGTCATAGTGCTCCGATCGCTACGGGAGAGTTGAATGTCTGCGAACAGTGTCGCAGGTCACGATAAGTGCTCGCGAACCCAGGTTATGCCTGTCGCCCTGGCCGCGATGGGGGTGGTGTTCGGTGATATCGGAACCAGCCCTCTTTACACGATGAAGGAAGTCTTCAACGCACATCACGGGCTGGCGGTGACGCCGGACAATGTACTGGGCGTGCTGTCCCTGGTGTTCTGGGCGCTCACCATTGTAGTGTCGCTGAAGTACGTGGTCTTCATCATGCGGGCCGACAATCGGGGAGAGGGGGGGATCATGGCCCTCACCTCCCTGGCCTTGCGGACAACCCGTTCGCCCCGCCTGGCTTCTGCGATGGCCGCTGTGGGGCTGTTCGGGGCGGCACTGTTCTATGGTGACGGGGTCATCACGCCGGCCATCTCGGTCCTCTCCGCAGTCGAGGGGCTGGAGGTGGCCACCCCGGCGTTCAGGCCGTACGTGCTGCCCATCTCGCTGGTGGTGCTGACCGGTCTGTTCCTGATCCAGAGCAAGGGAACGGCGCGGGTCGGAGCGGTGTTCGGCCCTGTGATGCTGTTCTGGTTCGCCACCCTCGGCGTGCTGGGAGCCATCAACGTACTCCGGCATCCGGACGTGCTGCGGGCCATCAACCCTGCGTATGCGCTGGCTTTTTTCGAGGCCAACCGCGGTCTGGGTTTCCTTGCCCTGGGGGCAGTGGTGCTGGCCATCACCGGCGGTGAGGCCTTGTATGCGGATATGGGCCATTTTGGGCGACGCCCCATCAAGATGGCCTGGTTCGGCTTCGTCTTTCCGGCGCTGTATCTGAATTACCTGGGGCAGGGCGCACTGATCCTCGATAACCCGGAGGCGGTGAAGAACCCGTTCTACCTGCTGGTGCCCGAGCCGTTGCTCTATCCGATGGTGGCCTTGTCCACGCTGGCGACGATCATCGCCTCGCAGGCGGTCATTTCGGGGGCCTTCTCACTGACCAAGCAGGCGGTCCAGCTGGGGTACTCGCCGCGTATCCACGTGGTTCACACTTCCGAAAAGGAAGTCGGGCAGATTTACGTTCCCAACGTGAACTGGATGCTGCTGGCCTCGGTGGTAGCCTTGGTGCTGGGCTTCCGTTCCTCCAGTGCCCTTGCTTCGGCCTACGGCATCGCCGTCACGCTGACGATGATGATTGATACGGTGCTGGCCTTCTTCGTGGTGAGGACCCTGTGGAACTGGGGGCTGGGGGCATCGCTCGCCTTCTTGCTGCTCTTCTTCTCGGTCGATTTCGCGTTCTTCTCGGCCAACACGGTCAAGATCTTCGACGGGGGATGGTTCCCGCTGGCCCTGGGGCTTGCCATCCACACCCTGTTGATGACCTGGAAGCAGGGCCGGGCGGCGCTGGCCGAGCGCATGCGCATCGATACGATGCCCCTGGATCTGTTCATTCAGTCGATGTTCCACGATCCTCCGATCAGGGTGCCGGGAACCGGCGTGTTCATGACCACCGCGCCCGACGGCGTGCCACGAGCCTTGCTGCACAACCTGCTGCACAACAAGGTGCTGCATGCCAGGGTGGTGCTGGTCAATGTGATCACTGACGATGTGCCCTATGTGCCGGCGAGTGAGCGGGTGAGGGTGGAGGAGCTCGACTTCGGTTTCTTCCGGGTCTTCGTCCGCTATGGCTTCAAGGACGACCCGGACATCCCTTCGGCGCTGGGCTTGTGCGAGAGCCAGGGGCTGCCGTTTGAGCTGATGGAGTCGTCCTTCTTCCTGGGGCGTGAAAATCTTATCCCCAAGGCCAGCTCTTTCCTCGGTCTGTGGCGCAAGCGTCTGTTCATCCTCATGTTCCGGAATGCCCACAGTGCGGCGGATTTCTTCTGCATTCCGGCCAACCGGGTCGTGGAGTTCGGGACGCAGGTTGAATTGTGAGGAGCGCCAGGCGCCCGATATGGGTTGTTCCGGGGGGCGTGCCGACCGTGAAATATTTTTTTTGCGTGACGGGGATCACGGGCGTCCCGGCCGCTTCGCGCTATCGTGCAGCCATACGATTTCTCACGCATTTGGCAAGTCGGGCGGGTCTTTGATGCAGGGTCGGAATTCGATCTTCATGAACAATTAACCGCTTTTTCACAGGGTTGCAAAATCTGCGGCTCTCCTGGTCATCTGATTTGCATGGATCGTCGTCCCCGCGGGGCGACTGGAGCTCGAGATGCTGAAACTGTTCAATCATTACGTTCCGTCGAACACGGTGTTGCAGGTGCTCTTCGATGCACTCCTGCTGTTTGTTGCCGTGATGGTGGTGTTTGGCCTTCAGAGCAGGCTGGATGCGGGTCTGGTGGCGGAAGTGGTGCCGTCGGCGCTGGCATTTGCCGTCACCATGATGATCCTCAATGGTGCGCTCGGGCTCTATCGGACGGGATTTGGTGGTAACTTCCGCGACACCTTGATGCGGGTGGTCATGTCCATCGCGCTGAGCATTCCCGTTGCCTACGGTATCTTCCGGGTTCTTCCGTGGGGCGAATTTGCCCACGATGCGATGGAAATCAATGTGGTGGTGCTGCTCGGGTTCGTCGTTGCCGTTCGTGGATTTGCCGTCAGGCGTGTGGGAGCAGGAGTGTTGGTGAAACGTATCATGGTGATTGGCACCGGCGCGGACGCCGTGGCGGTGGAGCATGCTCTGACGCATCCGGCAAACAGCAGCCTGCAGGTGGTGGGCTTCTATCCCGCAGGTCCGGGAGAGGATGTCCGTGTCGATCCGAAGCGTGTCGTCCATTTCGACGGCAACCTGCTGGCGGCTGCCAACCATCTGCGTGTCGACGAGATCATCGTGGCCCTGAAGGAGCGGCGTGGCGGAGTGATCCCCCTGCGTGAGTTGCTTGACTGCAAGATGGCGGGCATCAAGGTGCTCGACCTGTCCAGCTTCTTTGAGCGTGTACGGGGTCAGGTGCGCATCGATTCGCTGCGGGCGAGCTGGTTGATCTACGGTGAAGGTTTCCGGCAGGGCTGGGGACGCACTCTCGTCAAGCGCGTCTTCGACATCGTGGTGTCCCTGATCCTGCTCGTGCTGGCCACCCCCGTGATGATCCTGGCTGCGCTCATGATCGTGATCGAGGATGGCGCGCCGGTCTTCTACCGTCAGGAGCGCGTCGGTCTGGGGGGGCGCCTCTTCAAGGTGACCAAGTTCCGCAGCATGCGTCGTGACGCCGAACGCGATGGCAAGCCCCGTTGGGCGGCGGCCAATGATGACCGTGTGACCCGTGTCGGCCGGTTCATCCGCAAGGTCCGCATCGATGAGCTGCCGCAGCTGTTCAATGTGCTGAAGGGCGACATGAGCCTGGTCGGCCCGCGGCCCGAACGCCCCTTCTTTGTCGATCAGCTGACCCGTGACATTCCTTTCTATGCCGTCCGCCACTGCGTCAAGCCGGGTGTGACGGGCTGGGCCCAGGTCCGCTACCAGTACGGCTCCTCGGTGGATGATGCAATCAACAAGCTGCAGTACGATCTTTATTACGTCAAGAACCACACGCTGTTTCTCGATACCGTGGTCCTCTTCGAGACAGTACGGGTCGTGCTGACCGGCGATGGGGCGCACTGACCCGGCAAGGCTCCGGCACCCGGAGTAAAGCCGGACGCTCCCGACCTGGTCGGGGGCGTCTTTTTTCGTTGACCGAGGCCTGATGGAATCCACTTTCTCGCAAGTGCCGGTGTGGAGCTATGCCGCCGCCGCAGTCGCTCATGCCTTGTTCGGCATCTATCTGGGGCTCGCCTGGAAACAGGGGTCCCGCGGCGGTTTCCTGATTGTCGCCGTAGGGATCAGCGTAGCCTGGGCCGCCCTGAACTGGCTTTTTGCTGTGCTGGGCTGGGCCTGGCTCTTCCAGCTGGCCAATCTGCTGGATGTCCTCCGCATGGGGGGGTGGTTCGCTTTCCTGGTGGCATTGCTGCGCCAGCCCTCCGCGCTGGAGGGAGAGGTCGTGGTGCCCCAGTGGCCGCGTCTGGTGACGATGGCCGTGGTGTCGCTTGCCGCCTTCGGTGTGCTGTGCCTTTCTCTCAGGTTTCCGGTGTACGGCACGCCGCTGCGGACCTGGGCCGGCACTTCACTGTTCACGGCTGTTTATGGCCTGGTCCTGCTTGAGTTCTTCTACCGCTCCATCCCGGAACGTTCCCGCTGGGGAGGCAAGCCGGTTGCCCTGGCCCTGGGGAGCTTGTTCGCGTTCGATGTGTATATGTTTGCGGACGCCTTGATGTTCAGTCGTCTGGATCCGGTTGTCTGGAGTGTCCGCGGCTTGGCTCACTCCCTCACCATTCCATTGGTGGCGATTTCCGCATCGCGCAATCCAGAATGGACTTTCCGGATCGCGGTTTCCCGTCATGTGGTCTTCCATTCGACAGCCCTTGCGGCGTCGGGGCTCTATCTGCTGCTGATTGCAGGTGCGGGCTACTACATGCGCTACTTCGGTGGCGAATGGGGCGAAGCCATGCAGCTCGTGCTGCTCTTCGGGGGAGCCTTGTCGCTGGTGGTGCTCGCATTTTCGGGGGCGTTCAGGGCACGTTTGCGTGTTCTTCTGGCCAAGCATTTCTTCGCTTACCGGTATGACTACCGTACGGAGTGGTTGGGTGTGACCCAGGCGCTTTCTGTCGCCGGAGATGGCTCCAGTCTGGGGGAGTCGGTGGTCAAGGCGCTGTCTGATCTGGTGGAGAGTCCTGGCGGAGGCGTCTGGTTGAGAGGGGCGGATGGTAACTTCAGCCAGCAGGCGCGTCTCAATATGCCCCATAGTGGTGTTGTCGAGCATGAGGATTCTGATTTCTGCCGCTTCCTCAGGGAGCGTGAATGGGTCGTCAATCTTGAGCAGATGCGCAGCGGGATGTCCCGGGAGAGCGAAGCCGGCGTGCCGGAGTGGGCCTCTGAAATTGCCGACATGTGGTTGATTGTTCCGCTGATTTCGTCGGGTGTCCTGGTCGGTTTCGTGATGCTCCTGACGCCGCGCACCCCCGTGGATGTCAATTGGGAGGTTCTCGATCTGCTCAAGACGGCAGGGCGCCAGGCCGCCAGTTACTTTGCGCGGATGCAGGCCACCGAAGCCCTGATCGAGGCTCGCAAGTTCGATGCCTTCAACCGGATGTCCGCTTTCGTGGTGCATGATCTGAAGAACCTGGTTGCGCAGATGTCCCTGATGCTGCGCAACGCGGAGCGTCACAAGGATAATCCGGAGTTTCAGGCCGACATGCTGGATACCGTGCGCCACGTGGAGGAGCGCATGCGCGGACTGATGGCCCAGTTGATGGAGAAGACGCCGATCAATCAGCGCAAACCGGTTGCGCTCAAGAGTCTGCTCGAGCATATCGTCCAGTCGAAGCGGATGTTCTATCCGCGGCTGAGTTTCAGTGACGGGGCACCCGAGCTTGCCGTGCTTGCCCATGCGGAACGACTTGAGCGTATCCTCGGCCATATCGTGCAAAATGCCCTCGACGCAACTTCCGAGCATGGTAGTGTGTCAGTCGAACTATCCCAGGAGAGTAAGCAGGCCTGCATCACGGTGCGCGATACGGGGTCGGGCATGTCTGCAGCATTCATACGGGATCAGTTGTTCAAGCCTTTCCAGACAACCAAGGCAAGTGGCATGGGGATAGGAGCCTACGAATCGCAGCAGTACGTGCGAGAGCTGGGGGGCCATCTGGTGGTGCACAGCGAGGTCGGATCAGGATCCCGCTTTGACATTCGCCTGCCTCTTGCCGAGACCGTCAGGAACAGCGGTAACGAAGCGGTGGCAAACTAGAAATATGACTGAAAAACGCAGGACATTGCTGATCGTGGAGGACGACCCCGCACTGCAGAAGCAGATGCGCTGGGCCTTCGATCAGTTCGAGACCGTAGTGGCGAACAACCGGGAGGAGGCTATCGCCCAGTTGCGTCGCCATGAACCGGCTCTGGTAACCATGGATCTTGGCTTGCCGCCGGCACCCGATGATGTGACCGAGGGCTTCCGGCTGCTGGGCGAGATCCTTGCCCTCGCTCCGGACACCAAGGTGGTCGTGCTTACCGGCCAGCATGACCGCGAGAACGCGGTGCGTGCCGTGGGCATGGGGGCCTATGACTTCTTTGCGAAGCCCTTCGAGCCGGAGCTCCTGACCCTGACCCTGGACCGGGCGTTGCGGATGTACGACCTGCAGCAGGATAACCGTCGCCTGAAGATCCAGCAGGGCAGTGCCCTGTCTGGCGTCATCACGCGGGATGCCGGGATGCTCAAGGTCTGTCGCCTGATTGAACGGGTGGCCTCGGCCAACGTCACCGTGATGCTGCTCGGCGAGAGCGGTACCGGCAAGGAAGTCCTGGCCCGCGGCCTGCACGAACTGTCTCCCCGCCGCAACGAGCGTTTTGTGGCGATCAACTGCGCTGCGATCCCGGAGAATCTTCTCGAAAGCGAACTCTTCGGTTACGAGAAGGGTGCCTTTACGGGCGCCGTGAAGCAGACCCTCGGCAAGATCGAGGTCGCCAACAAGGGCACCCTGTTCCTCGATGAAATCGGCGACCTGCCGATGCCGCTGCAGGCCAAGCTGCTGCGCTTCCTGCAGGAGCGGGTCATCGAGCGGATTGGCGGTCGCGAGGAGATCCCGGTCGATGTGCGGATCGTCTGCGCCACCCACCAGGACGTGAAGGGCCTGATCCAGGCCGGCCGCTTCCGCGAGGATCTCTACTATCGCCTTGCCGAGATCGTGGTGGATATTCCTGCGCTGCGTGATCGGGACGGCGACGCGGTACTGCTCGCCCATGCCTTCGTCCAGCGTTTCGCGGCACATCACGGGAGGGGTTCGCTGTCTCTCACGGATGATGCAGTGCAGGCGATCGAGACCCACCGCTGGCCAGGGAACATCCGCGAACTCGAGAATGCCATCAAGCGCTCGGTGATCATGGCTGACGGCAATTGCATCACCGCCGAGGATGTGGGGGTTGGCCTGGAGGGCGAGACCGAAGCCCTCGAGGCGCTGAACCTGCGCGTGGTGCGGGAAGAGGCCGAGCGGCGCGCCGTGGTGCGCGTCATGGCCCGGGTCAATGGCAATGTTGCGAGGGCTGCCGAAGTGCTCGGCATCAGCCGGCCGACCCTCTACGATTTGATGAACCGCTTCGGACTGAAGAAAGAAATTTCAACGTGATTCAAGGATCCATGCAGATGCGTTCCCAGACCAAACGTAACAGGCTGCGAAATACTGCCGTCAGTGCCCTATGTGCCCTTCTGCTGGCCGCCTGTAGCGACAGTCCTGAGTCCATGATCGCCTCGGCCAAGGACTACATGGCCAAGGAGGATCGGAGCGCGGCCTCCATTCAGTTGAAGAATGCCCTGCAGAAAGATCCCAACCTCGCCGAGGCCCGCTATCTGCTGGGCAAGGTCTACATGGACCAGGGAGACTACGCGAGTGCCGAGAAGGAGTTCGTGAGGGCCAACGATGCCGGCTTCAAGCCGGATCTGGTCGTTCCCGCGCTGGCGCAAGCGCTGTTGAACTCCGGCCAGGGGCAGCGTGTCGTTGTCGAGCTGTCGACTGAAAAGCTGATCACCTCCGAAGCCAAAGCCAGCCTGTTTACCTCCAGGGGTTTTGCCCAGCTGGTGCAAGGCAAGCGTCCGGCGGCCCAGGAAGAGTTCCAGGCAGCGCTGAAGGCCTTGGCGGGCTACGCCCCCGCGCGTGTCGGCCTGGCCCGCCTGAAAGCTGTCGACAAGGATTTCGATGGTGCGCTGGCCGATATCGATGATGTTCTCAAGGCCGATCCAAAGCTGCCCGAGGCCCATGCCCTGCGGGGCGACCTGATGCTGATCAAGGGGCGGCCGCAGGAGGCGATCACCGATTTCGAGGCGGTGATCGCTGCGCGCCCCACCGACATCGCCGCCTACCAGAGTGTGGTTTCGTTGCAGATCCGCCTGAACAAGCTTGACGATGCCCAAGCCAAGATCGGTGCTTTGCGCAAGGCGGTTGGCAACCATCCGCTGGCCCTGTATCTGCAGGCCTTCGTCGACTTCAAGCGGGGCAAGACCAAGGAAGCCTACGACACCATCCTTCAGGTCCTGCGCGTGGCGCCCGATCACGTACCGTCCCTGATGATGGTTTCGGCGCTTCAGCTTCAGCGCAATGATTTCGTGCAGGCCCAGGAGAACCTCAACAAGGTGCTGGCCAAGGTGCCGAACCATGTCTACGCCCGCCGCTTGCTGGTGTCGTCCTATCTGGGCCTGCGTGACACGGGGCGGGCGCTGGACGGCCTGCAACCCCTGCTCAAGGACCAGTCTGACGACGTCGCCGTCTTGAGCTTGGCCGGGCAGGTCTATGCCATGAACGGGGACTTCAAGCGTTCCGAGGAGTTTTTCAGTCGGGCGGCGAAGAGTGATCCGGGCAACGCGGGTTATCGCACCCGCCTTGGCCTGACCCGACTTGCCAGCGGTGAGTCCGACCAGGCTTTCCAGGATCTCGAAGCTGCATCGGCGCTCGATGCGGACAATATCCAGGCAGACATCACCCTGATCATGGCGCATCTCCGGCGCAACGAGACGGCGAAGGCCATGGCTGCGGTGCAGGTCCTGGAAAAGAAGAAGCCGAAGGATCCGATCACCTTCAACATGAAGGGGGGGGTGCTGCTGGCCACAAAGGACATTGCCGGTGCCCGCCAGGCCTTCGAGAAAGCCTTGGAATTGAAGCCCGACTTCCTGCCGGCGGTCAACAACCTGGCGCGCCTGGATATCCAGGCCAAGCAGCTCGACAGCGCCCGCAAGCGCTTCGAGACCTTCGTCGACAAGAACCCCAACAACCCGCAGGGGTATCTGCAGTACGCCGAGTTCCTGGCCATGACGGGCACTCAGGTCAAGGATGTGCAGGCCGTGCTCGAGAAAGGCCTGACAGCCAATCCGACCTCACTGCCGGTACGTATGGCCCTGGTCCGCATGCTGGCGCAGGCCGGCGATACGAAGCGCGCTCTGGTGCTGTCCCAGGAGGCTGCGGCATCTGCTCCGGAAGATCCTTCCGTACTCGACCTGCTGGGGCGCGCCCAGGTCGCAGCGGGGGAAATGCAGCAGGCCCAGAGCACCTACGGCAAGCTTGCGACGCGGGTCCCCAATTCGATCGTTCCGCTGATCGCACTGGCGGATATCTACACCGCCGGCAAGGATCTTTCCTCCGCCGAACAGAACCTGCGCAAGGCGCTGGCGATCAAGCCTGATGCCCTCGACGCGCAACAACGCCTGATTGCCGTGCTGGTCACGACCAATCGTGGCGACGCAGCTGTGGCCCAGGTCCGGGAAGTTCAGCGTCAGCGCAAGGATTCGCCCATCGGCTACATGCTGGAAGGCGAAGTGCAGACGTCCTTGAAGAAGCCCCTCGAGGCGGTCGCCGCGTTCGAGGAAGCCTACAAACGTGACAAGAGCGTGCAACCTCTTGTTCGTCTGCACAACGCGCGTCTTGCTGCGGGGCAGACGCAGGAAGCGTCCAAGCAGATTTCTGAGTGGCTGCGGGCCAACCCCAAGGACCTCACGGTGCGGACCTACCTGGCCGAGCGATCGCTTGTCGAGAAGAAATACGATTCGGCTGCTCAGCAGTATCGCCAGATGCTCGAGATCGCTCCCAAGAACGCCATGTTGCTCAACAACCTGGCCTGGGTGCTGGGCAAGCTCAATGACAAGAGTGCTCTCTCGGTCGCTCAGCAGGCGGCGGCACTGGCGCCGAACAGCCCTGTAGTCCTCGATACGCTGGGTGTTCTGCAGATGGAGGGCGGTGATACGGCAAAGGGCGTGGAGTCGCTCAAGAAGGCTGTGAGCCTGGGCCCGAATCAGCCTCAGCTACGCTTGAACCTTGCCAAGGCGCTGATCAAGACCGGCGACAAGGATGGCGCTCGCAAGATGCTGGAGGCCGGTTTGAAGGTTGTGCCGGAGAACACCTCCGGCCGCAAGGAGATGGAGCAACTCCTCAGCTCTCTCTAAATCAATCGATTCAAGTTAATTTCTTCAGGAACAGTTCATGACCACCATTGCAGTCATCGGCCTCGGATATGTGGGGCTGCCCCTCGCCGTTGAATTCGGCAAGAAAATGAAGACCGTCGGCTTCGATCTCTCCGTGGACAAGGTTGCTGCCTACGGGCGCCACGTGGATCCGACCGGCGAGGTCAGTACCGAGGACCTCAAGGCGGCAGTGCACCTGACCTGCAGCACCGATCCCAAGATCATCTCCGAAGCGGATTTCATCATCGTCGCCGTGCCGACCCCGGTCGATGATGCGCATCAGCCCGATTTCACGCCGCTGGTGAAGTCCTCCGAGAGCGTGGGCAAACACCTCAAGCGCGGCGCCATCGTCGTCTATGAGTCAACGGTCTACCCCGGTGCCACCGAGGAAGTCTGCATTCCCATCCTCGAAAAATTCTCCGGGCTGAAGTGGAAGCAGGATTTCAACGTCGGCTACTCGCCCGAGCGGATCAATCCGGGTGACAAGGAACGCACCGTGACCAAGATCGTCAAGGTCGTCTCCGGTGATACCCCGGAAACCCTGAAGACGGTTGCCGAGGTGTACGGTTCCGTCATCACGGCCGGTGTGTACCCCGCCAGCTCGATCAAGGTGGCCGAGGCGGCCAAGGTCATCGAGAACACCCAGCGCGACCTGAACATCGCGCTGATGAACGAACTCTCCGTGATCTTCCACAAGATCGGCATCGACACCCTGGAGGTTCTCAAGGCGGCGGGTACCAAGTGGAACTTCCTGCCCTTCCGTCCGGGCCTGGTTGGCGGTCACTGCATCGGTGTGGACCCCTACTACCTGACTCACAAGGCCGACATGCTGGGCTATCACCCCCAGGTCATCCTGGCTGGCCGTCGCATCAATGACAGCATGGGCAGCTACGTGGCCGAGCAGACTGTCAAGCAGATGATCCAGGCGGGTCACAACATCAAGGGTGCCGACGTGATCGTCCTGGGCCTGACCTTCAAGGAGAACTGCCCGGACCTGCGCAACAGCAAGGTCATCGACGTGATCCGCGAGCTGCAGAGCTTCGGTTGTACCGTGCATGTCCACGATCCGGTGGCGGAATCGGCCGAGGCCGAGCACGAATACGGCGTCAGCCTTACCGCCTGGGAGGCCTTGCCGCGTTCTGCCGCCGTGGTCGCTGCGGTGGCCCACAAGGAGTATTCCGACATGGGGGTTGCCCGGATCTGCGAAAAGCTCCTGCCCAGTGGTGTCTTTACCGACGTGAAGAGCTTCTATGACCCGGCGGTCATCGAAGCTGCTGGCGCCCGGGTCTGGCGCCTCTGAGCAGGGCGGCAGGGGGGCGGGTCATGGGTCTTCGCGCACTTCTTGGCATCCTGGCCGCAGGGCTTGGCCTGGTGGCCGGGCCCGGGCTGGCCAGCCAGGAGGAGTCGCGCGTCCTGGAGCTTCGTCAGCTCGTCGATCAGGCGCTGGCCTACGAGCATGGCGAGGGTGTTCCCCGTGATCCGGAACTCGCGGCCGATCTGTATTGCGATGCGGCCCGGGGCGGAAGTGCCGAGGCGATGTACAACCTCGGCTGGATGTATGCCAACGGTCGCGGCGTACCCCGTGATGATGGCTATGCGGCGACCCTCTTCGAGATGGCTCTGTTCAAGGGCCATGACGAGGCTGAGAAGGCCCGCAGGTTTGTTGGCGTGTATACCGGTGCTGCGCCCGATTGCCTGCAGGCCCGTACGGCCGACTGGGCGTTTTCGGCGCGGGACACCTGGGACACCCAGAAGTATCTGGCCTCCCTTCCCGAGCAGAAAAGAAAGCTCGTGCAGTTGATCACGACGCTGGCGCCGCGCTTCTCCATTGAGCCGCGGCTGGCCCTGGCCATTGCAACGACAGAGTCCAATTTCGATCCGAACGCCACTTCCCCGAAGAACGCCATGGGGGTGATGCAATTGATTCCCGAAACCGCCCTGCGCTTCAACGTCCGGGACAGCTACGACCCAGTGCAGAACATCAAGGGCGGGCTGGCCTATCTGCGTTGGCTGCTGGCCTATTACCAGGGCAACGTGGCGCTGGCCGTGGCGGGATACAACGCCGGAGAAGGGGCCGTGGATCGTTATCGTGGGGTTCCTCCCTACAAGGAGACGCAGAACTACGTGCGCCGGATTCTCGATTTCTTTCAGCGCGGCGAGCACCCCTTTGATCCGCACGTGGTCTCTGCATCGCCGATGATTCAGGCGATCCGGACGGCGGGCCGGTGAGAGGGCTGGTCAGCGGTCCGAGGCGTGCCCTGATTGCGGCCCTGGGACTGGGGCTGCTGAGCCCGGTGCAGGCCTTGGCTGATCTTGTCGATACCGTTGCCTCCGTCAAGCGCTCCATCGTTGCGGTGGGGACCTACCTGCCGACGCGGAGCCCTCAATTTCGTTTTCTCGGTACCGGCTTTGCTGTTGGCGACGGGCGCCAGGTGGCCACCAATGCCCACGTGCTCGAAGCCGTTCCTGAACGGAGGGATCCCAATGAGCGCATTGTCGTGGTCTTGCCCGGTGTCGGGAGGGTCAACGTAAGGGCTGTCGAACGGGATGAGCGCGACAGGGATCATGACCTCGCGGTGCTGTGGATTGCAGGGGCGCCACTACCTGCGCTCGTGCTGGCCGATTCGGATACGGCGCGGGATGGACAGGATATTGCGATGACCGGCTTTCCCCTGGGGGCGTCGTTGGGGATCATTCCTGTGACCCACCGGGGCATCATCGCAGCGATCCCCCCAGCCGGACAGCCCCTGGCGTCTGCAGGGCAGCTTGATGCGGCGACAATCCGACGTTTGTCGGCCGGTTCGCGCTTCGATGTGCTCCAGCTGGATATCGTGTCTTACCCGGGAAACAGTGGCAGTCCGATTTATGACACGCAAAGCGGTCATGTCCTCGGTGTGTTGAACATCGTCCTGGTGAAGGGCATGCGGGAGAATGCCATGACCAATCCGTCAGGCATCTCCTACGCCATTCCCATCAATCACCTGAAGGCCCTGCTGGCCCGCTGAGCCGGCGCGACCCCGGGGGCCGCGCCGTATTCACGTCAGGCCAGTTCGTCCATCGGGACGCAGGCGCAGAACAGGTTGCGATCTCCGTACACGTCGTCGATGCGGTTCACACTCGGCCAGAACTTGTTGTCGCCCACCCAGGCCAGCGGAAACACCGCTTCCGTGCGGGAATAGGGGCGGTCCCAGTCGCCCAGGAAATCTGCCTGGGTGTGGGGCGCGTTCTTCAGCGGGTTGTTCTCCGCCGGCAGGCGCCCTTCCTCGATGGCACGGATCTCGTTGCGGATGCTCACCATGGCGTCGATGAAGCGGTCCAGTTCGCCCTTGTCTTCCGATTCGGTGGGTTCGACCATGATCGTGCCGGCCACCGGGAAGGACATGGTCGGGGCGTGGAAGCCGTAATCCATCAGGCGCTTGGCGATGTCCACCTCGGAGATGCCAGTGGCGGCCTTGATCGGACGGATGTCGAGGATGCACTCGTGGGCGACGCGGCCCTGGCTGCCGGTGTACAGCACCGGGTAGTGATCCTTGAGCTGGCTGGCCACGTAGTTGGCGTTGAGGATGGCCACCTCGGTGGCGCGCTTGAGCCCGCGGCCGCCCATCATGGTGATGTACATCCACGAGATGGGCAGGATGCTGGCGGAGCCGAACTGTGCCGCGGAGACCGCGCCCTGACCGGCGTTGGGGCGATCCTCGCGGCCGGTGGGGGCGACCACGTGGTCGGCCATGAAGGGGGCCAGGTGAGCCTTGAGGCCGATCGGACCCATGCCCGGACCGCCGCCGCCGTGGGGGATGCAGAAGGTCTTGTGCAGGTTCATGTGGCTCACATCGGCACCGATGGTGGCGGGGGAAGTGAGGCCGACCTGGGCATTCATGTTGGCGCCGTCCATGTACACCTGGCCGCCGTACTGGTGCACGGTGGCGCAGATCTCGCGGATGGCTTCCTCGAACACGCCGTGGGTGGACGGGTAGGTGATCATCAGCGCGGCCAGCTTGTCGGCGTGCTGTTCGGCCTTGGCCTTGAGGTCGGCCAGGTCGACGTTGCCGTTGTCGTCGCAATTGACCACCACCACATCCATGCCGCACATCTGCGCGGTGGCCGGGTTGGTGCCGTGGGCGGATTTCGGAATCAGGCAGAGCTTGCGGTGATGGTCGCCGCGCGAGGCGTGGTAGCGCAGGATGGCCACGAGGCCGGCGTATTCGCCCTGGGCGCCGGAGTTGGGCTGCATGCAGATGGCGTCGAAGCCGGTGATTTCACGCAACTGGGCGGCGAGGCCTTCGATCATCTCGATGTAGCCGGTGGTCTGATCGGCGGGCGCAAAAGGGTGGATGTCGGCGAACTCGGGCCAGGTGACCGGAATCATCTCGCTGGTGGCGTTGAGCTTCATGGTGCAGGAGCCCAGGGAGATCATCGAGTGGTCCAGCGCCAGGTCACGGTTCTGCAGGCGCTTGAGGTAGCGCAGCATCTCGTGCTCGGTGTGGTGGGTGTTGAACACCGGGTGGGTGAGGATGGCATCGCTGCGCAGCAGGGCTTCGGGCAGGTTGCCGCCACGGGCCGCGACGGTGGCGTCGAGGGCGGCTACGTCGGCCGTGGCGCCGAAGGCCTGGAGGAGGGCGGTGACGTCGGCGAGGGTGCTCTTCTCGTCGAGGGAGATGCCCAGCGCCTTGCCGTCCACGTGGCGCAGGTTGTAGCCGGCGGTCTGGGCTGCGGCGTAGATCGAGCTGCTCTGGCCGGCGGTGGTGACCTGCAGGGTGTCGAAGAAGACCTCGGAGGCCAGCGCGAAGCCGGCCCGCTTGAGGCCTTCGGCCAGGGTGGCGGTCAGCCGGTGGATGCGCGCGGCGATGGTGCGCAGGCCTTCGGGGCCGTGCCACACCGCGTACATGCCGGCCATGTTGGCCAGCAGGACCTGCGAGGTACAGATGTTGGAGTTGGCCTTCTCGCGGCGGATGTGCTGCTCGCGGGTCTGCAGGCTCATGCGCAGGGCGGTCTTGCCACGGGCGTCTTTGGAGACGCCGATGATGCGGCCGGGCATGGAGCGGACATGGGCTTCGCGGGTGGCGAAGAAGGCCGCGTGGGGGCCGCCGAAACCCAGGGGTACGCCAAAGCGCTGGGCCGAGCCGAGGGCGATGTCGGCACCGAGCTCACCCGGGGACCTGAGCAGCATCAGGGCCAGCAGGTCGGAGGCCACGGCCACCACGGCACCCTTGGCCTTCAGGCCGGCAACGGCGCCGGAGATGTCGGTGACTTCACCACGCTCGTTGGGGTATTGCAGCAGGGCGCCGAACACGTCGTGCCGGGCCGCGTCGGTGGCCGGGCCGACGATCAGTTCAAAGCCGAAATGGCCGGCGCGGGTGCGCATCACGTCGAGGGTCTGGGGGAACACGGCTTCATCCACAAAGAAGCCCTGGCCCTTGACCTTGGAGATGCGGCGGGCCATCGCCATGGCTTCGGCGGCGGCGGTGGCCTCGTCCAGCAGGGACGCGTTGGCCAACTCGAGGCCGGTCAGGTCGATGACCATCTGCTGGAAGTTCAGCAGGGCTTCCAGGCGGCCCTGGGCAATCTCGGCCTGGTAGGGGGTGTAGGCGGTGTACCAGCCCGGGTTTTCCATCACGTTGCGCAGGATGACCTTGGGGGTGATGGTGTCGTAGTAGCCCATGCCGATCAGGGACTTCTTCAGCACGTTCTTGCCGGCGATGGCCTTGAGGCGGGCCAGGGCCACATGCTCGGCGGTCGGCTCGCCGAGGGCCAGCAGCGCGGGCAGGCGGATGCCAGCGGGCACGGTCTGGCCGATCAGGGTCTCGAGGGAATCGACACCGACCGCGGCCAGCATGCCCGGCAGCTCGTTGGCACAGGGGCCCAGGTGGCGGCGGATGAAGTCGTCGCCCTGTTCGAGCGTGGCGAGCGGGGCGGAGAGAAGGGTCTTCGACATGGGAAAAACTCGGGTTGGTTTACTGCAGGGGCAAGCAGGGGGCAGCGAGTACAGGGCGCACCGTGGCCGGTGCGCCCGCGGTAGAGCGTGGTGCTCAGCCCAGGGTGGCTTCGTAACCGGCGGCGTCGAGCAGGGTGTCGACATCGGCGGCATTGGCGGGCTTGATCTTGAACAGCCAGGCGGCGTAGGCGTCGGCATTCACGGACTCGGGAGCATCCACCGCAGCGTCGTTGGCGGCGAGGATCTCGCCGGCCACCGGAGCGTAGATGTCGGAGGCCGCCTTGACGGATTCGATCACGGCGATGGCTTCTTCCTTGGCCACCACGCGGCCGGCTTCCGGCAGCTCGAGGAAGACCACGTCGCCAAGGGCTTCCTGGGCATGGTCGGTGATGCCGATGGTGAGGGTGCCGTCAGCTTCGACACGGATCCATTCGTGGGAGGCGGTGTAGCGCAGATCGGTGGGGTTGCTCATTGTGCTTCCTTGTTCAAGTCGTTGAAGAGGGGATTCTGGTTTCAGATCATGGCCTTGCCGTTACGCGCAAAAGGCGGTTTGACGACCCGGGCCTTCAGGCGCCTGCCGCGGATGTCCACCTCGACGGCGTCGCCAACGGCGACACCGAGGGGCAGGCGGGCGAGGGCGATGGACTTTTCCAGGGTCGGCGAGAAGCTGCCGCTGGTGGTTTCGCCTTCGCCGGTCGCGGTGAAGACCTGCTGGTGGGAGCGCAGGATGCCCTTGTCTTCCAGGACCAGGCCGAGCACCTGCTTGCTGGCGCCGTTGGCGACGAGGGCCGCCTTGCCGACAAAGTCGCGGCTTTCGTCCTTGAAGTCCACCGTCCATGCCAGGCCTGCGTCGAGGGGCGACACGCCGTCGTCCATGTCGTTGCCGTAGAGGGCCATGCCGGCTTCCAGGCGCAGGGTGTCGCGGGCGCCCAGGCCACAGGGCTTGACGCCGGCGGCAGCCAGGGCGGCCCAGGTGCTGGCGGCCTGGCCGACGGGCAGGGTGAGTTCGAAGCCGTCCTCGCCGGTGTAGCCGGTGCGGGCGATGAAGAAGTCGCCCCAGGCCGCCGCCTGGAACACCTTGAGGCCGGCCGAGGCGGCTTCCGAGCCGGGCAGGGCGGCCCAGGTCTTGCTGCGGGCGTTGGGGCCCTGCACGGCGATCATGGCCAGGTCACGGCGTACGGCCAGGGTGGCGACCAGGCCGCTGGCGGTGAGGCGGGCCTGCATCCAGGCCACGTCCTTGTCGGCGGTGCCGGCATTGACGACGATGCGGTAGGACGTGTCGGAAAGGTAGTAGATGATCAGGTCGTCGATGACGCCGCCCTGTTCGTTGAGCATGCAGGAGTACAGGGCCTTGCCCGGCTCGCCCAGCTTGGCCACGTCGTTGGCCACCAGGCCGCGCAGGAAGGCCTTGGCGCCAGCGCCTTCCAGGTCCAGGGCAAGCATGTGGGAGACGTCGAACATGCCGGCGTCACGGCGCACGGCATGGTGCTCCTCGATCTGGGAGCCGTAATTGACCGGCATGTCCCAGCCGGCGAAATCCACCATGCGGGCGCCGGCGGCGACGTGGGTAGCGTAAAGGGGGGTCTGTTGGGCCATGGGGCTCTCCGCAGCAATCGTTCAAGTGTAGAAAAGCAATGGGGCCGAGGCGACATCAAATCGCCTCGGCCCCATCTGTCCTTTGTACCTGAGAGATTGCAGGCTCCTCGCGGAAGGCTGCGTGCCCCTTCGGTGGATGCGGCCATCGCACATTGGGCGGGCGGCATCACTCTCCAGATTGTTGTTTCGTCGGCGGTCCTTTTGCCTGAGCGGTTCCGGGGGTTGCGCCTTCGGCGGTTCGCGGATGCATCCACGCGAACACTCTCCCACACGACGGCGCGCACCTTACCATCGGAGGCGGGGCGGGGCAAGGGTCTGTTACACTTGCGCGGATGACCCCGTCGAGAAGTCGCTTCCTGTCTGTACGCGGCCTGCGTTACCACCTCCGCGAATGGGGGGAGCCGGGTGCGCCGGTGGTCTTCATGCTGCATGGCTGGATGGATGTGTCGGCTTCGTTCCAGTTTGTCGTCGACCACCTGCAGTGCGGTTGGCACGTGATCGCCCCGGACTGGCGGGGCTTCGGCCAGACCGAATGGCGGGGGGATGCCTACTGGTTCCCCGACTATCTGGCCGATCTGGATTTCATCCTGAACGCTTGCGCCGGGGATGCGCCGGTTCGTCTGGTGGGGCACAGCCTGGGCGGCAATGTGGCCTGCCAGTATGCGGGGGTCCGGCCTGCAAGGGTGGCGGCGCTGGTTGCGCTGGATGCCTTCGGGCT
The DNA here is from genome assembly GCF_012927165.1 of Zoogloea dura. Taxonomy (GTDB): domain Bacteria; phylum Pseudomonadota; class Gammaproteobacteria; order Burkholderiales; family Rhodocyclaceae; genus Zoogloea; species Zoogloea dura. The sequence continues at coordinate 95,872 of NZ_JABBGA010000004.1, read as the reverse complement.
GGCTGATTCGGAGCCGGAGCAGTCCCCGCTACGACTTGAGAAATGGTTGCGTGACCTGTCCTCGGATGTAGGTTTTCGGGGCTATCCCGACCGTGCAGCGCTGGCAGCCCGGCTGCAGGGGGATAATCTGCGCCTGACGCCTGAGCGTGCCGCCTTCCTGGCGGAGCACCTCGGCGAGCCGGATGGGCAGGGTGGGATCCGTATGGCGGGAGATCCGGCCCATCGCCGTGTCAATCCCGTGCTTTACCGGCGTGCCGAGTTGATGGCGGCGTGGCAGCGGGTTGCCGCTCCGGTCCTGTGGGTTTCACCGGTGGCGTCCGATCTGCGCAAGCGGATGGGAATCCCGGATGAGGCACACGAGGCAGCCAAGGCGTGCTTCCGTGACTTTCGGGAAATCTTGCTCCCGGATTGCGGTCACAACCTGCATCACGACCAGCCGGGGGAAGTGGCCCGGATTATTGAGACTTTCCTGCTGTCCAAGGAATCATGAACGCTCTGAACGCCGATCTTCATTGTCACTCCACGGCCTCCGACGGCACGCTGACGCCCGCCGAGGTGGTGCGTCGTGCAGCTGCCAACGGGGTTGATCTGCTCGCGCTGACGGACCATGACGAGCTCCTGGGTCTGCCGGAAGCGGCAGCTACGGCGGCGGAGCTCGGGCTGCGCTTTGTGCCGGGTGTCGAGATTTCCGTGTCCTGGCTCGATCAGACCCTGCACATCATCGGTCTCGGGATCGATCCGTCCAATGCGGCCCTGATCGAGGGCCTGGCCAAGGTTCGCGGTGGGCGCGATGGGCGTGCCGCCCGGATTGCCGCCGAGCTGGAGCGCATCGGCATCCGCGGTGCCATGGAAGGCGCCCTGCGCTATGCCGGTAACCCGGCTCTGGTCAGCCGTGCCCACTTTGCCCGCTTTCTTGTTGAAATCGGCGCCTCACGCAATGTCCATGATGTCTTCCTGCACTACCTGGCGCGGGGCAAACCCGGCTATGTCGAGCACGTCTGGGCCACGCTCGAAGATGCCGTGGGCTGGATCAAGGGTGCCGGCGGCCTGGCCGTGATCGCCCATCCGGGGCGCTACCGCCTCAGCCATGCCGAGATGGACATTCTCTTCGACCGTTTCCGCGAACTCGGTGGTGACGCCGTCGAGGTAGCCTGCGGTGCCCACGATGGCGGACAATTGCTCGCCTTTGCACGTCTGGCCCGAAAGTTCGGCCTGATGGCCTCGCGGGCCTCCGATTTCCATGGCCCCGAGGACAGCCCCATCGACCTCGGCCGCGCCGATCCCTTGCCGCCGGACCTCACCCCCGTCTGGACGCGCCTGAACTAAGACTTTTCGTTTTCCCGATTACATGGCCCAGTACTTTTCCCTTCATCCGGAGCAACCCCAGCTCCGTCTCATCAAGCAGGCCGCGCAGATCATGCGTGATGGCGGTCTGGTGGCTTTTCCCACCGATTCCGCCTACGCGCTGGGCGGGCATACAGGTGACAATCAGTTGCTGGCGCGCATCCGCCGCATCCGGGGCGTAGACGACCGTCATCACTTCACCCTGCTGTGCCGTGACCTGTCCGACATCGCCACCTATGCGCGGGTCGACAACAGCCAGTTCCGCCTGCTCAAGGCCACGACGCCCGGCCCCTACACCTTCATCCTCGAAGGCACCAAGGAATTGCCGCGACGCCTGTTGCACCCAAAGCGCAAGACCATCGGTCTGCGCGTTCCCGATCATCCCCTGGTGTCGGCGCTGCTGGCCGAGCTGGGTGAGCCGCTGCTCAGCTCGACCCTGCTGTTGCCGGGCGAGGAGCATCCGCTGACCGACGCCGAGGAGATCCGCGACCGCCTCGAAAAAGAGGTGGATCTGGTGATCGAGGCGGGGCCCTGTCGTGGCGAGGCGACCACCGTGATCGACCTGACCAGCGGCACCCCCGAGCTGATTCGCGAGGGCATGGGCAGCCTGGCGCCCTTCGGCCTGTGAGCGGCCTGGGCGGGCTGTCCGTCACGGGTGGCGGGGGGCTCCGTGCCGGGTCTGTTAGAATCGCGCCCCTTTGCTGATCGAGACCATGCAGGAACTCATCGTCACCCTGACCATCTGGGCCTTGCCCGTGCTGTTTGCCATAACGCTGCATGAGGCGGCACACGGCTACGCGGCGCGCCATTTCGGGGACCCCACCGCCGAGCTTGCGGGGCGGATCAGCCTCAACCCGCTGCGTCACATCGACCCGATGGGGACGATCCTGGTGCCGGGTCTGATCGTTGCCGTGAGCACCCTGGCGGGTGGTTCGCCGATGCTGTTCGGCTGGGCCAAACCGGTGCCGGTGAATTTCGGGCGCCTGCGCAAGCCCAAGGCCGACATGCTGTGGGTGGCTGCGGCCGGACCGTTTGCCAATCTGGTGATGGCCTTTGCCTGGGCCGTGCTGTTTCGCTTTGCCCTGATGTCCCCCGAGAACGTTTATGCCCTGCCGATGGCCAAGATGGCCGATGCCGGCATGCAGATCAACGCGGTGCTGCTGTTCCTCAACCTGTTTCCTCTGCCGCCCCTTGATGGTGGCCGCATCGCGGTGAGTCTTCTGCCTGCCGGCCCGGCCTACAAGTTCGCGCAGATCGAGCCCTACGGCTTTCCGATCCTGCTGGTTTTGCTGTTCACCGGTATCCTTGGCGACATTCTTGGCCCCTTGGTGGCCTTTTTCCGTTTCGCTCTCGCAACCTTCATTGGACTTTGATTACCCATGTTCGCTGAACGTGTCCTCTCCGGCATGCGCCCCACCGGGCGTCTCCACCTCGGTCATTACCACGGTGTCCTCAAGAACTGGGTCAAGCTGCAGGCTGAATACCCCTGCCTTTTCTTCGTGGCCGACTGGCATGCCCTGACCACCGATTACGACAATCCCAAGGGGATCGAGAACAGTGTCTGGGACATGGTGGTGGATTGGCTGGCCGCGGGCGTCGACCCGTCGCAGGCCACCATCTTCATCCAGTCGCGGGTGCCCGAGCATGCGGAGCTGCATCTGCTGATGTCCATGATGACCCCCCTCGGCTGGCTCGAGCGGGTGCCGACCTACAAGGATCAGCAGGAAAAGCTGGCCAGCAAGGATCTGTCCACCTACGGCTTCCTGGGCTACCCGCTGCTGATGAGCGCTGACATCCTGATCTATCGGGCCGACAAGGTGCCGGTGGGCGAGGACCAACTGCCCCACGTGGAGTTCACCCGTGAGCTGGCGCGACGCTTCAACCACATGTACGGGCGCGAGCCCGGTTTCGAGGAGAAGGCGAAGGAAGCCATCAAGAAGCTCGGCTCCAAGCGCGCCCGGCTTTACGAAGAGTTCCGCACCCGCTTTCAGCAGAATGGTGACGACGAAGGCCTGGCCCTCGGCAAGGCCCTCCTGGAAGAGGCCCAGAGCCTGTCCCACGGGGACCGTGAGCGTCTGTACGGCTACCTTGAGGGCGGCGGCAAGATGATCCTGGTGGAGCCGGGGGCGCTGCTCACCGAGGCGTCCCGGATGCCGGGCCTCGATGGTCAGAAGATGTCCAAGTCCTACGGCAACACCATCTTCCTGCGCGAGGAGGCCGAGCCCCTCGCCAAGAAGATCCGCACCATGCAGACCGATCCGGCGCGGGTGCGTCGCACGGATGCAGGTGATCCGGAGCGCTGTCCGGTGTGGCAGTTCCATGTGCTCTATTCCGATGAAACCACGCGCAACTGGGTCACCCAGGGTTGCAAGAGCGCCGGCATCGGCTGTCTCGAGTGCAAACAGCCGGTGATCGAGGCGGTGCTCAAGGAGCAGGAGGCCATGCGCGAGCGGGCCCAGCCCTACCTGGATGATCCGTCGCTGGTGCGCAGCATCGTGGCCGACGGGTGCGACAAGGCGCGCAAGCTGGCCCAGGAAACCATGCGCGAAGTCCGTGACGCCATGGGCTTGAGCTACAGCTGATGTGGAGCGCTCGAAGCCGGGGCGTGGCGGCGTGCCCACCTCGCCGGTGAATTGGTGATGGTGACTGCCGCCCTCGACCTGGCTCCGTCCGCCGAACCGCTCGAGGTGGTGGTGGGCCGGATGTACGGCCAGCCGATCTTTGATCTGCCCAAGGACCTGTACATTCCGCCGGACGCGCTGGAGGTCATCCTCGAGGCTTTCGAAGGGCCGCTCGATCTGCTGCTGTACCTGATCCGCAAGGCCAACGTCAACGTCCTCGACATTCCAATGGTGCCCCTCACGGCCCAGTATCTCGAGTACGTGGAGGCCATGCGCACGCACAACCTGGAACTCGCGGCCGATTACCTCCTGATGGCGGCAACGCTGCTGGAGATCAAGTCCCGCCTGCTGCTGCCAAGACCGCCGCGGGAGGATGAGGCCGAAGAGCTGGATCCCCGGGCCGAGCTGGTGCGGCGTCTGCTCGAGTATGAGCAGGTCAAGCTGGCGGCCATGCGCCTGGATGAATTGCCGCGCGTGGGTCGGGATTTCGAGTGGGTCGGTGTGTTTGTCGCCGAAAAGGTGGTGCAGCGTCTGCCCGAGGTTAGCCTGCATGACCTGCAGCTGGCGTGGCTGAAGATCGCCCGCCAGGCCCGCCTCAAGCGCCATCACACCATCCAGCGCGAGGAGTTGTCGGTGCGCGAGCACATGACCCTGATCCTGCGCAAGCTGCGGGATGATGCCTATGTCGTGTTCGAGTCGCTGTTCGATCCGGAGCTGGGCGTGCCCAGCCTGGTGGTGAGCTTCCTGGCCACCCTCGAGCTGGTCAAGGAGCGGCTTGTCGTGGTGACTCAGAACGAGGCCTTTGCGCCCATTTATGTGAAACGTGCGGATGGATCTGGAGACGCCTGAGTTTTATAAGCGGGTGCTGGAAACAGCCCTGCTGGCCGCTGCCGGCCCCGTCCCGGTGAGCGAATTGCGCCGCCTCTTCGTGGAGGAGCCGGCGCCTGATCTGGTGCGCCGCCTCCTGATCGAACTGGTGGACGATTGGCAGGGCAGAGGGGTCGAGCTGATACAGACCGCGGGCGGCTGGCGTTTCCAGACCCGTCCGGAATACCAGACCTACCTGGACCGCCTGAAGGAAGAGCGGCCGCCCAAGTACTCCCGGGCAGTCCTCGAGACGCTCGCCATCATTGCTTACCGGCAGCCGGTGACGCGGGGCGACATCGAGGATATCCGCGGGGTGATGGTGTCGACCAATGTTCTGAAGACCCTCGAATCGAGGGGGTGGGTGGATGTGGTGGGTCATCGGGACACCCCCGGTCGGCCGGGTCTCTATGCCACAACGCGAAAATTCCTGGAGGACCTCGGGCTGCGCAGCCTGACCGAGCTGCCTCCGTTGACCGAGATCGAGAGGATCATGGATCTCGTGGAGATCCCCGGGATTCCTGCAGGAAATGTAGAAAAAACAGAGTGATGAGGTACCCAAACCTCAAGCAGCCAAAGGGCGGCAGGTCTTCGGATCTACCGCCTTTTTTTTTGTCCAAGGTTCGCGTGGCAGCAGATCTGCTTGCCCTTGACCTCGCTGCTTCCTGATCTGCGTGTAAAGCGCTGGTCGTGTGTAGGATAAATCCGACGCCAGCTTTGTGAAATTCTGTCATGAGAAGGGCCGGGCACCGACAGACGGTCAGACGGGCGAATGGCACCATGCAAACCGTTGATAAATCGCAGCACTCCATAAATGGCTTCGTAGAGAGCCCGGGGGTGAAGCTCCTTTATCGAGGCCGTGCTTACGGCCACAGCGTGCAATGAGTGGAGGAGACAAGCTTGCATACAAGATCAGGCCAGGCTATCGGCAGACCGACCGGGAATATCGTCATCTTCCCATCCGTCGACAAATCGTCTTCTGGCAACGAAGGCCGCGCATCCGACGGGAATTGTTTCTTTTTACCGAGGCGGAAAAGGAAGCAGAAAGGCGGAGTCTCGCTGCCCCACGCGATGCTTGCGTTTGGTCCCTACGCCAATCCCTATGCGGCGAACTTTCTCCGCACCAGCGCATGCGCCCTGGGGTTGCTGGAAGCGAATTCGATCCCGTAAAGACACGCCATCAAGCCCAGGGGCTATTGATGAGAGTGGTCTTGAGAAATACGTTTCCTTGTTGTGCCAACGGAGGTTCTACATGAGTTCTATTGCCCATCTGCAAGATATTGCCGAGTCTGCGACCGCGAACGGAGCTGTCTTCAAGTCGATTTACGAAATTTCGCTGAGTGCGGCCGAGAAGATCTTTTCTCGAAATTGCGAATTCGTTCGTGAGTTTTCCGAAGCCGCTGCGCATCGCAAGGATGGCCTGGATCTTGGTGACCTTGCCGGCACCTATGCGCAGTACTTGGAGCGCTCGAGCGAGTATTTCAGCGAGATCGGCGCCATCTGCAGCACTACCCAGGCCGAGGTGTTCAAGGTGGGGACGCTGAGTGCGGAAGAGCTTGCAAAGAAATTCATCACCGAGTTTGAGGCCATGCTTCAGCGGAGTCCGGTGGATAGCTCCAGGTTCTCGGAGTGGCTGATGTCGGCATTGAGCACCGCCGGCACGGCCTGCGGGAAGATCGTCGATACATCGCGCCAGATTACCGAATCCAGCCTGACGGTTGCGACGCATCTTGGGCAGGCTGCAGCCAATACCACCAGCAAGGCCGGCAGAAAGACGGCATAGCCGCCTGCCCGGGGCCGTCGCGTCATCGGGGCTTTGCTCCGGAGTTGATGATGCGGCGGAGGCTGTAATCCTACGGTCGGAAGTTGCCGTCCCTCATTGAACGAGCCGGAGCAGGAAACCCCCTTGAGTTCAGTTCGGGGGCGCACCGGACGTTTGGCAGGGGTGCCTTGGAGGTGCGACAGGAATCGATGCCGGCGATGGAACCGCTCAAGTTTGTTCGCGCCGGAAAATGGCTTGTTCCCTTGCGGGACCCTCTTGCGAAATGGTTCCGCGGCCTGTCCTTGAAGCAGCACCTTCTGCTGACCGTGCTGATGCCCTTTCTTCTGGCGTCGGTCGCAATTCCATTATTCTTCCGTCTGACGGGCGATGCCCATAGCCGCAGCATCGAGGATGCGGCCAGGGAGCGCGGCTTGGCCATCGTCCAGTTGCTGGCTCCTGCCGCCGAGTTCGGCATCGCCGTCCGGAGTCCGGCACATCTCGATCACCTGTTGCAGACGGTGCTCGATCAGCAAGACGTGGTGGCCGTGACCATATACAGCCACGCGGGTGAGGTGATCGCCGAAGGAGGGCGTGCAGAAGTTGCCACGCCGAGCCTGATCGTCACGACCACCCGGGCACGCTTGATTGAAGCCCGGAATGGCCGCATTTCCTTCGCCGCGCCCGTGACGAGCGCGCCTGTTGCCTTCGATGACGTCGAAGCGGCGGGCTTGTCGGCCGACGCCCCGCTGGCGCAGGACACCATGGGATGGGTTTATGTGGAACTCGACACCCACGCCAGTGCCCAGCGCGAAAATAGCGCCATATTGTTCTTCCTGCTTCTTGCACTGGTGACGCTGCTCTTCAGTGCTTGCTCTGCGCTGCACCTGGCCCACAAGGTGGATGAGCCGCTTGCTCACCTGGCCCGTGCCGTGCGGCGCATGCTTGACGGGGATGTCGATGCGAGTGTTCCCGTTGACGCCGTAAGCCCTGAATTGCAGTCCCTGCAGGACGGTGTCAATGCCCTGGGCAGGGCCATTGCCAATTTGCAGGGGACAATGCACAGAAGGATCGAGGAGACGACCGGCATCCTGGCCTATCAGGTGCGCCATGATCCTCTGACCGGCCTGTCAAACCGGCGGGCATTTGAAGAAGCGCTGGACGAAGCCATGTCCGCCTCGCGGCGGGCCTCGGACCAGAGTGCCCTGTGTTTCATGGATCTCGATCACTTCAAGCTCGTCAACGATGCAGGAGGCCATGCCGCCGGGGACGCCTTGCTGTGTGAGATCGCCATGTTGATCCAGCACCGGCTGCGTACCCAGGATCTGATTTGCCGTATTGGTGGGGACGAATTTGCCCTCATCCTGCGAGGTTGCACCCGCGACGACGCAAAATGCATCACGATGAGCTTGTGCGAGGCGATCGCCGCCCTGTCGTTTTACTGGGAGGATGAGTGCTTCAAGGTGAGTGTCAGCATCGGGGTGACACTCATTGATGAAACCGCAACCAGCAAGATGGATCTACTCAAGGCTGCCGACGCTGCGTGCTATTCCGCCAAGCGCCATGGGCGCAACCAGGTGGTGGTGCACCAGGGCGCGCGTCTGGCCTGATGGCCTGCAGCACGTGTCACTTCAGGCTGGAAGGTGACAGGGGAAGGGGGCCGCAAACACCACGGGTGTGAACGATGGATGCGCCGAATGACCGACAAGGATAGACACAGCAAGCAGCCTTCTGGTCCCACAGACTCATTGCGCCTTGTTCATGAACTGCAGGTGCATCAGATTGAGCTGGAGCTGCAGAACGAAGAATTGCGTCGAACGCATCTCGAACTGGAGGCTGCGCGGGCGCGCTATTCCGAATTGTACGAACTGGCGCCAGTGGGCTTTCTGACGCTCAACGAGCAGGGGCGGATAGTGCAGGCCAACATCCGTGCCGCCAGGCTGCTGGGTGTCGTCGGGGGAGGATTGGCTGGGCTGCCGATTTCCCGGTTCATCGTAGAGCAGGATCGGGATCTTTTTTTCCAGCGCCACACTTGGCCCACGGAAAACAGGGAAATCCAGGAGTTCGAGTTGCGTATGGCCAGGCACGATGGTGCCGAGTTCTGGGCTCACATGGAGGCCAGCGCCGCATTGGACGCCAACGGTGCGCCAGAGCTCCGCATCGCGCTCAGCGACATCAGCGAGCGCAAGGCTACGGAGGCGGCTCTGCATCGCAATGAAGCAGAATTCCGCAGCATGTTTGATCTGTCGATGGTGGGCAGCGCGCAAGCCGATCCGCAGACGGGGCGCCTGCTGCGGGTGAACCGGAAGCTGTGTGAAATCACCGGCTACGATGCGAACGAGCTGCTGGCCAGGTCCTTCATTGAGATCACGCATCCGGAAGATCGCAGGGCTAGCTGGCAGGCCTACCGCGATGTGATTGCAGGCAAGGTGGGTGAGCTCGACTTTGACAAGCGCTGTGTCCGCAAGACCGGCGAGATCGTCTGGACGAATGTCCAGATGACGCCGCTTCGTGACGATCAAGGCCGGGTGCTGCGCGTGCTGGCCGTGATCCAGGACATTACGGCCCGCAAAGAGGCCGAGGCTGTGATGGGCGAGAAGCTGGAGTTGCAGGGGCGTCTGATGAAGACCGCTGCGACCGTGCCGGGGGTGATCTGCTCGTTCAGGTTGCGGCCGGATGGTTCGGTCAGCATGCCGTATGCCAGTGCTGCGCTGGAATCCATATACGGGCTCAGGCCCGAGGAGGTTCGCGAGGACGCGAGTCGCATCCTGAGCCGGATTCACCCTGGCGATATCGGCTACGTCAACGAGACCATCGCGGCGTCGGCCAGGACCCTGACAGCCTGGCGGGCCGAGTACCGTGTCCACCATCCGCGCAAAGGCGAGCTGTGGATCGAAGGCCACTCCATGCCGCAGGGTGAGCAGGATGGCAGCGTTCTCTGGCACGGCTTCCTCTGGGACATCACTGAACGCAAGCGGATGGAGACGGCCTTGCGCGACAGCGAGCGGCTCTATCGCGCCATCGGTGAGTCGATCGACTATGGTGTCTGGGTGGCAGATCCTGATGGCCGAATCCGCTATGTCAGCGAGTCCTTTCTCAAACTGGTCGGGCTGAGCCAGGAGCAGTGCGCGGACTTTGGCTGGGTGTCCGTCTTGCACCCCGACGATACGGTCCGCGCCTTCGGTGCGTGGATGGAGAGTGTTCGCATCGGCGCAAACTGGGATGCCGAATATCGCGTCCGTGGCGTCGATGGCCTTTGGCACGCGGTGCTGGCACGAGGCGTCCCGGTACGCAACGAGCGCGGCGAGATTACGCACTGGGCAGGCATCAACCTCGACATCAGTCGCCTCAAGCGGGTGGAGCAGGCGCTGCGTGATAGCGAGAAGGACCTGCAACTCGCCCAGGCTGTCGCCCAAACTGGAAGTTGGCGGCTGGATATCCAGCGCAACGAGCTGCGCTGGTCCAATGAAAACCATCGGATCTTCGGTATCCCAAAGGGCGGGCCGCTGACCTATGAGATCTTTCTGTCGACGATCCATCCCGAAGACAGGGTCTTCGTGGATGAGTCCTGGCGGGCCGCCTTGCATGGCAAGCCTTACTGTGTCGAACACAGGATCATTGTAGATGGCGAGGTCAGATGGGTACGGGAGCGGGTCGAGCTTCAGCTCGGTGCCGATGGCCAACTGCTCGCAGGTGTCGGCAGCACCCAGGACATTACCGAGCACAAGCGCGCCGATGTGGCCCTTGAAGTCAGCGAGTCACGCTTCCGGCTGGCCATGGAGGCGGTATCCGGCCTGGTCTATGACTGGGATCGCCAGTCCGATTCAGCCTATTGCTCCGTCGGCCTCAGCCGTGTTTTCGGAAGGAATGCCGCCAAATCGAAATTTGGCAGGCAGTGGTGGCTGGCGAGGGTCGATCCGGACGATCTGCGCCAGATCCGGACCGAGATCGTCCGTTGCATAAAGTCGCGCCGCGACCGCGTCCAGGTGGAATATCGCATGCGGCACAGCGATGGGCACTGGGTGCATGTTTCCGATAGTGCCCGCATCATCCGAGATGGCGCAGGGCGGGTGGTACGCGTGGTCGGCAGTCTGACCGACATCAGCGCGCGGAAGAACGCGGAAGCCGCACTCTTGCGTCTGAACGATACGCTCGAGGAGAGGGTGGTCGAGCGTACTTTCGAGGCGGAGGAACGGGCGCGGGCCCTGCTCGAATCAGAGCGCCTGACGCGTGCCACCATCGATGCGCTCAAGTCGTCCCTGTGCGTCATCGATGCCGAGGGCTCCATCATTGCCGTGAACCGGGCCTGGCGCGAGTTCTCCCTGGCCAACGGCGGTCAGCCAGAGAAAATGAGCGAGGGGGCCAATTACCTGACGATCTGTGACGCGGCTGCGCGCGCACAGTACCCGGTTGCAGCCAGGGTGGCTGCCGCAATTCGTGCGGCCATTGCAGGGCGGCGAAAGGATTTCTCGATTGAGTACGAATGTGACTCCCCAAGCCAGCGCCGCTGGTTTGTGCTGAGTCTGAGCTGTTTTCAGTGGGCCGGGCCCGTGCGCATGGTCGTTCTGCACAAAGACATAACCGAACGCAAGCTGCTGATACAAAAGCAGGCCAAGAACGCCAGGCGCCTCAAGGGACTGGCGGCCCACCTGGAGACCGTGCGCGAGGAACAGAATGCGACGATTGCGCGCGAAGTGCACGACGAACTCGGCGGTACGCTGACCATGCTCAAGCTCGGTCTGGCCACGACAGTCGATAGTTTGAACCTGGCTGCTCCCGTGCAGACCCGCTGTGATCAGTTGCTTGCCCAGGTCGATGCCGCGCTGAAGACGGTGAAGCGCATCTCCGCAGGTTTGCGGCCGGCGACGCTCGACACCCTCGGGTTGATCGCCACGGTAAACTGGTATACGGCAGAGTTTTCACGCATGACCGGCCTTGAAATAGGGCTGCACATGCCGAGCTACCTCAGGCTTTCGCCCGTTCGCGATATTGCGGTCTTCCGCATTGTTCAGGAGACATTGACCAACGTTGCCAGGCACGCACAGGCCACCAAGGTATCGATTGCCATGCGCAAACACATGGGTTACCTGATCGTGGACGTTCGTGATGATGGTGTCGGCATTGCGGAGAGCGACTGGCGCAAGAGTGATTCCTTCGGTTTGATCGGGATGCACGAACGAGCACGGCACCTGGGTGGCTGGCTGTCCATCCAGGGGACTCCAGGCGAAGGGACGCTTGTGACCCTGCACATTCCATTGGAAGAGCGGTCCGACAAGAGGAAGGCAGACGATGGCGACGATATTGATAGTCGATGATCATGCGGTGGTTCGAGGGGGCTTGCGGCAATTCCTGGCCGATACCGACGACCTCGAAATTACTGCGGAGGCGGCGACCGGAGCCGAGGCCGTGGCTCTGGTTCAGGAGTCCGATTGGAGCCTGGTCTTGCTGGATATCGGTCTGCCGGACTTGAGCGGCCTGGAAGTGCTCAAGCAGATCAAGCGCCTGCGCCCGAACATGCCGGTTCTGATCTTCAGCATGTTTTCCGAGGACGAGTTCGCCATTCCGTCCCTCGAAGCAGGCGCGTCCGGTTATCTCAACAAGGACAGCCGGCCCAGCCATATTCTTACCGCGATCCGCACGGTGATCGGCGGTGCCCGTTATGTCAGCCCGACCCTGGCCGAGAAACTCCTGGCCGGGGTTGCGCCGACAGGTCGCCGCTTGCGCCATGAATCCCTGTCCCGGCGGGAGGCCGAAGTCCTGCTGATGCTTAGCAAGGGGACTTCGTTGACGAAGATCGGCGAGAGTCTCCATGTCAGTGTGAAAACGGTGAGTACCTATCGGGCACGCATCCTCGAGAAGCTCGACGTGCAGTCGAACGCGGAATTGACCCGTTATGTCATCGAGCACCGCCTGGGTTGAGCGCCGGGAGCGGAATGCCGTGGTTGGCGGCGTCCCCGTCGCAGGAGATGTGCGCTTCTCCCCAATGATGGCCGCGTGCACGGATATAATGCGCGCACGCTTCGAGGGCGGACGCTTGTAGAGGGTGCGCGCGCCTGAGCCGTGCGATTGCTTCAGCGGTCTGCTGTCGTCTTCCCTGGCCGGGGTCTTTCCCCTGATCCACAGTCACTTGTAGTTGCCGTGCGGCCTCTATCGCTTGGTCGATGTCCAGCGTGTGCAGCTTGATGCGCGATGGGTTTGGGCTGTGCCCCGAAGGCTGTTCCGGGGTTTCTGTAGCCATGGTTGCTTTCCTGCTTGACGGGCTGGGTCCATCAAGTTCCGGGAAGCTCAACCAGTGAGCACAGGACGTTTTTGTTACACGTAAGGCATTGATTTACCGTGATACATAAGGGTTGCGGTTGATCCGTCATTTTTTTTGATCAGACTCGATCAATGACGTTTTAAGCCTACTTTTGAAGGATCATGGATCTTGTCGACCTCCCAAAAACCTAAGAACCGGCCGTTCAAGGCCAAGCCGGGCCGACCGGCCCCCGAATCGGGGCGTCCGGGCGCTCCGGCCCCCCGCGGCGGCCGCCAGGGCAGGGGCAGGCCGCAGGAGAGCGAGGGCAATCGTCCCGAGCGTCCCGCGCGTGGGGGCGAGGAAGGGCGTCAGCCGCGCAGCAATGCGTCGGCCATCGGCCTTGCTGACCTCCGCGGGGGGCGGGGCAACTGGCGGGCCCGCAAGCCCCAGGGGGTCGTGGGGCCGGAGGGGAGCTACCCACTCGCCAGCAGTGAGCTCCTCCCTCCGGCGGAGGGTGAGCGTCACCGCAAGCCCGCGGATGCGGCCTATACGGAGCCGCAGCGCCTGCACAAGGTGCTGGCTGCCGCAGGGATCGGTTCCCGCCGTGAAATCGAGGAATGGATCGTCGCAGGGCGGATCTCCGTGAACGGCGAGCCCGCGGATGTGGGGCAGAAAGTGGGGCCTGGTGATCGGGTGCGCGTGAATGGCAAGCTCATGCCGATCCGCTTTGCGCCGCGCATCCCGCGTGTGATCCTCTATCACAAGCCCGAAGGCGAGATCGTCTCGCGGGATGATCCGGATGGCCGTCCCACGGTATTCGATCGTCTGCCGAATCTTCGCAAGGGGCGCTGGATTGCCGTCGGCCGGCTGGACTTCAATACGTCCGGGCTGCTGCTGTTTGTTAACGATGGTGACCTGGCCAACAAGCTGATGCATCCGCGCTACGAACTCGACCGGGAATACGCGGTGCGCATCCTGGGGCAGCTGGACGAGGCTCAGCGCGAGGTCTTGCTCAAGGGGATTGAGCTTGAGGACGGCACGGCGCGCTTCAACACCCTGCTGGATGCGGGTGGCGAGGGCGCCAATCACTGGTATCGCGTGACCCTCTCGGAGGGGCGGAACCGTGAAGTGCGGCGCATGTTCGAGGCGCTGGGGCTCACTGTCAGCCGCCTGATGCGCGTCCGCTACGGCCCCGTGGCGCTGCCGTCCCGCCTCAAGCGCGGGATGTGGGAAGACATGCCGGTGGAGCAGGTCTGTGCCCTGGCAGGGCTTCCCAAGCCGGATGTGCAGGGCGGCAAGCCCAAGCGGCCGGCGCGTCAGCCGCGTCGTCAGCCCGGATTCTAAGGGATTTGTGTTATAGGCAAATTGCGCCCGCTTCGGCGGGCTGCTATAATCAGCACGTTTTATCGGTTCGAAGAGGCGCGCGGTTCAAAAACCGGGTGGTTCGCAAGAGCCGACATCCGGTCGAATTAAACAGGGATGGGCGTTTCGCCCATTTTTCATTTGTGGGCAAGGAATTTGCAGGGTAGTCAATGGATTTGCTGAAACTGATCGAGCAGACTGCGGAAGGCCTCGGGTATGAACTCGTGGATTTCGAAACTTCGCCCCGTGGGCGTCTGATGCGGGTCTTTATCGATTCGCCTAATGGCATCACGGTAGACGACTGCGCAACGGTCAGTAACCAGCTGACGCGGATCTTCGAGGTTGAGAATGTCGATTACGACCGCCTCGAGGTGTCCTCACCAGGTCTCGATCGGCCGCTTAGCAAGCCTGCCGATTTCGAGCGTTTCGCTGGTCAGGATGTCCAGGTCCGCCTTCGCATGCCGATCGCCAATCAACGCAATTTTTCCGGGGTCCTGCAAGGTCTGAAGGAAGGCATGGTGACTCTGGAGACGGAAAAGGGATCGATGGAGATCCCGTTTGAAGAAATTGAGAAGGCCCGCCTGGTTCCCAGGTTTTAAGGGATTTGGAGGTTTGCAGGTATGAGCCGCGAAATTTTGCTGTTGGTTGACGCCCTGGCCCGCGAGAAGAACGTTTCGAAGGATATCGTTTTCTCGGCGCTGGAGTCCGCCCTGGCCCAGGCCACCAAGAAGCGCATCCACGACGAGTCGGATGTGCGTGTATCCATCGACCGGGAAACCGGCGATTACGAGTCTTTCCGTCGCTGGCAGGTGCTGCCCGACGAGGATGTCGAGAACGACGAAGCCCAGATGGGCCTGATTGATGCTCGTGAAGAGTACCCCGAGATCCAGGTTGGCGATTACGTCGAAGAAGGGCTCGAGCCGATCGACTTTGGTCGTATCGGTGCCCAGGCGGCCAAGCAGGTGATCCTGCAGAAGGTGCGCGACGCCGAGCGTGAGCAGATCCTCAATGACTTCCTGGATCGCAAGGAATTCATCATCTCCGGCAGCATCAAGCGCATGGAGCGGGGTAATGCCATCATCGAAGTCGGCCGCCTGGAGGCCGTGCTGCCCCGCGACCAGATGATCCCCAAGGAAAACCTGCGGGTCGGCGACCGGGTCAAGGCCTATCTGCTGCGCATCGATCGCGGTGCCCGCGGTCCGCAGCTCATCCTGTCCCGTACGGCGCCCGAGTTCGTGATGCGCCTGTTCGAGCTGGAAGTGCCCGAGATCGACGACGGCCTGCTGGAAATCAAGGCCTGCGCCCGGGATCCCGGCCTGCGCGCCAAGATCGGCGTGAAGTCCAATGATCCCCGCATCGATCCGATCGGCACCTGCGTGGGCCTGCGCGGCTCCCGCGTGACTGCGGTACGCAACGAGATTGGTGGCGAGAATATCGACATCGTGTTGTGGTCGCCTGAGCCTGCCCAGTTCGTGATCGGTGCCCTTCAGCCGGCCGAGGTGTCCTCCATCGTCGTTGACGAAGAGGCCCATGCCATGGATGTGGTGGTGGACGAGAACAACCTCGCCATTGCCATCGGCCGCAACGGGCAGAACGTGAAACTGGCTTCCGAACTGACCGGCTGGTCCATCAACCTGATGACCGAGGCCGAGTCGGAGCGGAAGTCCGAGGCCGAGCACAGCAGCGTCCGCCAGCTCTTCATCGAGAAGCTGGATGTGGACGAGGAAGTGGCGGACATCCTGATCGACGAGGGCTTCTCGTCCCTCGAGGAAATCGCCTACGTACCCCTGGCCGAAATGCTGGAAATCGAATCCTTCGACGAAGATACGGTGAACGAGCTGCGCAACCGCGCCCGCAACGTGCTCCTTACCGAAGCCATCGTGACTGAAGAGCAACTGGAAACCGTCGCCGAGGACCTGCTGGGCCTCGAGGGCATGGACAAGCCCCTGGCCGCCAAGCTGGCCCAGGGTGGTGTGCATTCCCGTGACGAACTGGCTGATCTCGCAGTTGATGAACTGATGGAAATGTCGGGGCTGGACGAAGAGCGGGCCAAGAATCTGATTACCAAGGCGCGCGCGCACTGGTTCGAGTAATACCCCGGAGGTTCAATATGGGACAGACAACCGTTACACAATTTGCCGGCGAACTTAAAATGCCGGCCTCCGTGTTGCTCGAGCAGTTGCAAAAGGCTGGCGTGGACAAGGCACGGGAAACCGATCTGCTCTCCGAGCAGGACAAGACCCGCCTGCTGGATTTCCTGCGGCGTGCGCATGGCGACACCGCAGCCAAGTCCAAGATCACCCTGACGCGCAAGCAGACCAGCGAGATCAAGGCAACCGATTCCACCGGACGTGCACGCACTGTCCAGGTGGAGGTCCGCAAGAAGCGCGTCTTTGTGAAGCGCGACGACGCGTTGGTGCCCGAATCCGTGGCATCTGCCGCCGATGCGGCTGGCGTGGTTGCCGGTTCCGATGCGGAATTCGACGTCGAACTGGTCGAGACCCCCGAGATCGTCGAGGTGCCGGCTGTGGTCGAGGCTGCGCCAGTGCTTGAAGTGGCACCGGAGCCGGAGCCCGTTCCGGAGCCCGAACCCGAGCCCGAACCGGAGCCTGTTCCCGAGCCGGTCGTCGAGGCAGCCCCGGCACCCGTCGTGGAGCCCGAACCCGCTCCTGCGCCGGCGCCGGTAGTGGAGGCCGCAGCCGCACCGAAGGCCGAGCAGCGTCCTGCCGCGCCGGTACGTCGCGTGGTGGCAGGGTCCATCCTGTCTGCCGAGGAAAAGGCCTCCCGCGAGCGGGAAGCCCAGCGTGCTGCCGAGCTGCAGGCGCGCCAGATTGCCGATCTCAAGGAAAAGCAGGAGCGTGAGGCCCGCGCCCGTGCCGCGATGCTGCAGCGTGCCGAAGACGAGAAGGCGCGTCTGGCTGCTGTCGAGAAGGCCAAGACCGAAAGCGAAGCGGCTCCCAAGAGCGGCACGCTGCACAAGCCGGCCAAGACCGAGGACAAGAACGTCCGCAAGGAAGTCAAGAAGGCTGTCGTCAAGGATGCGCCGGGCGACGCCAAGCGTCGTGGTGGCATCAAGACCCGGGGCGACACGACCGGCGGAGCAGCCGGCTGGCGCGGCGGTGGCCGCAGCGGCGGTCGCGGCGGTCGTCACCAGGACGCTACGTCCTTCGTGGCGCCGACCGAGCCGATCGTGCGTGAAGTGCACGTGCCGGAAACCATCTCCGTGGCCGACCTGGCCCACAAGATGGCCGTCAAGGCCACCGAAGTGATCAAGGCGCTGATGAAGATGGGTTCCATGGTCACCATCAACCAGGTCCTGGACCAGGACACGGCGATGATCCTCGTCGAGGAAATGGGCCATAAGGCGGTCGCTGCCAAGCTGGATGATCCGGATGCCTTCCTCGAAGACAACGCGGAGCACAAGGATTTCGCGCTGGAGCCCCGTGCTCCGGTGGTGACCGTGATGGGTCACGTCGACCACGGCAAGACCTCGCTGCTCGACTACATCCGTCGCGCCAAGGTGGCAGCGGGCGAAGCGGGCGGGATCACCCAGCACATCGGTGCCTACCACGTGGAAACCGAGCGTGGCATGGTGACCTTCCTGGATACTCCGGGTCACGAGGCCTTCACGGCCATGCGTGCCCGTGGCGCCAAGGCAACCGACCTGGTGGTCCTGGTGGTGGCTGCCGACGACGGCGTGATGCCCCAGACCAAGGAAGCCATCCACCACGCCAAGGCTGCTGAAGTGCCCCTGGTGGTGGCGGTCAACAAGATCGACAAGCCGGGTGCCAACCCCGAGCGCGTTCGCCAGGAGCTGATTGCTGAGGGCGTTGTGCCCGAGGCCTACGGTGGCGACGCAATGTTCGTGGAAGTGTCGGCCAAGACCGGTGCGGGCATCGATGACCTGCTCGAAGGCATCCTGCTGCAGGCCGAAGTGCTGGAGCTCACCGCTCCGCGTGAGTCCATGGCCAAGGGCCTGATCATCGAAGCGCGCCTCGACAAGGGGCGTGGCCCGGTGGCAACCCTGCTGGTGCAATCCGGCACCTTGCGTCGCGGTGACGTGATCCTGGCCGGTGCGACCTTCGGCCGCGTCCGTGCCATGCTCGACGAGAACGGCAAGCCGATCGAAGAGGCGGGTCCGTCCATTCCGGTCGAAATCCTCGGCCTGTCGGAAGTCCCGGGTGCGGGTGATGAAGTCGTGGCCCTGGCCGACGAGCGCAAGGCGCGTGAGATCGCCCTGTTCCGTCAAGGCAAGTTCCGTGACGTCAAGCTGGCCAAGCAGCAGGCCGCCAAGCTGGAAAGCATGTTCGAGCAGATGGGCGAGGGCGAGGTCAAGACCCTGCCGTTGATCATCAAGGCCGACGTACAGGGCTCCCAGGAAGCGCTGGCCCATGCACTGGTCAAGCTGTCCACCGACGAAGTCCGGGTGCAGGTCATTCACGGCGGTGTTGGCGCGATCAGCGAGTCCGACGTCAATCTGGCCCAGGCCTCAGGCGCGGTGGTGATCGGCTTCAACATCCGTGCCGATGCCAATGCCCGCAAGCTGGCCGAGAACTTCGGCGTGGATCTGCGCTACTACAACATCATCTACGACGCCGTGGATGAGGTGAAGAGCGCGCTGTCCGGCATGCTGGCCCCCGAGAAGCGGGAGCAGGTCCTGGGTCTGGTCGAAGTCCGTCAGGTCTTCACCATCTCCAAGGTCGGCACCATTGCGGGTTGCTACGTGCTCGAAGGCCTGGTCAAGCGCAATGCGCTGGTCCGTGTGCTGCGCAACCATGTGGTCATCCACACCGGCGAGCTGGAGTCCCTCAAGCGCTTCAAGGACGATGTCAAGGAAGTCAAGTTCGGCTACGAGTGCGGCCTGCAAGTCCGGCATTTCAATGACCTGCAAGAGAGCGATCAGCTCGAGGTCTATGAAATCCAGGAAGTGGCACGGACCCTGTAAGCCATGCCCAAGGAGTTTTCACGAGGTCAGCGCGTGGCGGAGCAGATCCGTCGCGAGCTGGCCGAGCTCATCCGCCTGGAAGTGAAGGATCCCCGCGTCGGCTTCATCACCCTGACCGACGTGGAGATCACGCCGGATTATGCCCACGCCAAGGTCTATTTCACTTCCATGACGGGCTCCGAGGGTCTTGACGAGATCCTCAAGGGCCTGCGCCGGGCCAGCAGCTTCCTGCGCCGCGAACTGGGGCGCCGGGTGCGCATTCATACGCTGCCCGAGCTGCATTTTCATTACGATCCCTCGGTCGAAACCGGCAACCGCATTTCCGCCCTGATCGACAAGGCCCTCGAGTCCGACCGGCTTATCGCTGACGAGGCTGGAGACCGCCCTGACGGTGACGAGAGCGGGACGCCTCCGGCCGATCGCTGATCCGCCAGGCGGCGCGTATGCGCCGTCGGCGGTTCGGTATATTTTCGAAAGCATCCCGTTGTCCCGAACTCCTCAGCGCCGAACGCCGCGACGCGTTGTCGACGGCGTGCTGTTTCTCGACAAGCCCACCGGCCTCAGCTCCAACAACGCCTTGCAGAAGGCGCGCTGGCTGCTGAAGGCAGCCAAGGGGGGGCATACCGGTACGCTTGATCCGCTGGCCAGTGGCCTGCTGCCGCTTACCTTCGGTGAGGCGACCAAGTTTTCCCAGACCCTGCTCGATGCCGACAAGACCTATGAGGCGACGATCCTTCTCGGGGTTGCGACGACCACGGCCGATGCGGAAGGCGAGGTGTTGGAGACTCATCCGGTTGCGGCAAGCGATGCGGACATCGAAGCCACGCTGTGCCGTTTGAGGGGCGAGATCGAGCAAGTCCCGCCCATGTATTCGGCGCTCAAGCACCATGGCAAGGCCTTGTATGAATATGCCCGTGCGGGTATCGACATTCCGCGTGAGCCGCGACGGGTGACGATCCACAGTTTTGAGTTGCTGGGCCGCGAAGGCGACAGTCTGAAGGTGCGGGTTGCCTGCAGCAAGGGTACCTATGTCCGGACCCTGGCTTCAGATCTGGGGGCCATGCTTGGCTGCGGTGCGCATCTGACTGCCCTGCGGCGCACCCGCATCGGCCCGTTCGAGCTGAATGGCAGCATCACCCTGGCCGATTTCGAGGCGTTGGCCGAGGATGCCAGGGAAGGGCTGCTGGCCCCGGTGGACGCTCTCCTGGTGCATCTGCCGGTGCTGCCCCTTGACGCGGAGCAGGCGCGGGTCCTGACCCATGGCCAGGCCGTGCGCGCTTGCACGGGTGAAGTCGGCCTGCACCGCGTTTATCACGAGGGACGATTCCTGGGGGTCGGCAATATCGACGCCTCCGGAACCCTCTCTCCCCACCGGCTCGTTGCGACGGGCCTTAATGAAATGTCTTGAGTGTTTGCGTACCGATTGGATATAATCGCGCGCTTCGCAAGGCTAAATCTAACCGAGTTTATAAATGGCAATCTCCACTGAACAAAAAGCGCAAATCGTTGGCGACTACCAGCGCGCCAAGGGCGATACCGGTTCCCCGGAAGTGCAAGTCGCTCTGCTCACCGCCCGCATCAACGATCTGACCGGCCACTTCAAGGTTAACGTCAAGGACCACCACTCCCGTCGCGGTCTGCTGATGATGGTCAGCCAGCGTCGCAAGCTCCTCGACTACCTGAAGCGCAAGAACGTCGACAGCTACCGTGAGCTGATCGGTCGCCTCGGCCTGCGCAAGTAAGCGGATAGATCGCTACGTTACCGAACGTGACAGCCCTGTCGTTTTTGGCACGGGTCTGATCATGGGCACAGCCGGTGTAAGTCCGCGTGACTACGCCGGCTTTGTCACATCTGTGCGCCAGGAAAACAGGCGCTTTACCTCGGCTTTACGGTGCGGTTGTGGTTTGCCGCCAGCCGATTGAATGAAAGGACATCCTTTGCCTACCGCTATCAAGAAAACCTTTACCTACGGCTCCCACACCGTGACCCTGGAGACCGGCGAGGTTGCCCGCCAGGCTCATGGCGCCGTGATCGTCAACATGGACGATACCGTGGTGCTGGCGACCGTGGTGGCCGCCAAGAACGCCAAGCCCGGCCAGGATTTCTTCCCGCTCACCGTTGATTACGTAGAAAAGTTCTACGCTGCCGGTCGCATTCCGGGTGGCTTCTTCAAGCGCGAAGGGCGCCCGACCGAGAAGGAAACCCTGACTTCCCGCCTGATCGACCGTCCGATCCGCCCGCTTTTTCCGGACGGTTTCTACAATGAAGTCCAGGTCATTGTTCAGGTCATGTCCCTGAACCCGGAAGTCGATGCCGACATCCCTGCCATGATCGGTGCTTCCGCTGCCCTGGCCATCGCCGGCATCCCCTTTGCGGGCCCGATCGGCGCGTGCCGCGTCGGTTTCGAGAATGGCGAATACATCCTCAACCCGACGGCCACCCAGCTGCAGACCAGCAAGATGAATCTGGTGGTCGCGGGTACCGAGACCGCCGTGCTGATGGTCGAGTCCGAAGCCCTCGAGCTGCCCGAAGACGTGATGCTCGGTGGCGTGGTGTTCGGCCACACCCAGATGCAGGCTGCCATCAACGCCATCAACGAACTGGTTGAAGTGGCCGGCAAGCCGGAGTGGAACTGGCAGCCGCCGGCCAAGGACGAGGCGCTGATCGCCCGCGTGACCGAGATCGCCGCGGCCAAGATTGAAGAGGCTTTCAGCATCACCGCCAAGCAGGAGCGCTCCCAGCGCCTGTCCGCCATTGGTGACGAGGTGCATGCCGCCCTTGCCGCCGAAGGCCGTGAATACGATTCCAACACCGTCAACAACATCATCTTCGACCTGGAGTCCAAGGTGGTGCGCGGCCGCATCCTGAGTGGCGAGCTGCGTATCGACGGTCGCGATACCCGCACCGTGCGCCCGATCGATATCCGTGTCGGCGTGCTGCCCCG
This sequence comes from Zoogloea dura, assembly GCF_012927165.1. GTDB lineage: Bacteria > Pseudomonadota > Gammaproteobacteria > Burkholderiales > Rhodocyclaceae > Zoogloea > Zoogloea dura. The sequence continues at coordinate 73,794 of NZ_JABBGA010000004.1, read as the reverse complement.
TGCCCACGGCTCGGCGCTGTTCACCCGTGGTGAGACCCAGGCCATCGTGGTGACCACCCTGGGCACCGGCCGCGACGAGCAGATCATCGATGCGGTGGCGGGCGAGTACCGCGAGCGCTTCATGCTGCATTACAACTTCCCGCCGTTCTCCACCGGTGAGTGCGGTCGTTTCGGCTCTCCGAAGCGTCGCGAGATCGGCCACGGCCGTCTTGCCAAGCGTGCGCTGGCCGGCGTGCTGCCGAGCAAGGAAGAGTTCTCCTACACCGTTCGCGTGGTGTCCGAGATCACTGAATCCAACGGTTCCAGCTCCATGGCTTCGGTCTGTGGTGGTTCCCTGGCCATGATGGACGCCGGTGTGCCCCTGTCTGCCCCGGTGGCAGGCATTGCCATGGGTTTGATCAAGGACGGCGGCCGCTTCGCCGTGCTGACCGACATCCTGGGTGACGAAGATCACCTCGGCGACATGGACTTCAAGGTGGCGGGTACCGAGAATGGCGTGACGGCGCTGCAGATGGACATCAAGATCCTCGGCATCACCAAGGAGATCATGCAGGTTGCCCTGGCCCAGGCCAAGGAAGGCCGCATGCACATCCTCGGCCTGATGAAGTCGGCCCTGGGCGAAGCCCGTGGCGAGGTCTCCGATTTCGCTCCGCGCATGATCACCCTGAAGATCAATCCGGAAAAGATCCGTGACGTGATCGGCAAGGGCGGCGCGGTGATTCGTGGTCTGCAGGAAGAGACCGGCACCATCATCGAGATCACCGACGACGGCAATGTGACCATCTCCTCCGTGAGCTCCGAAGGCGCCCAGGTTGCAAAGAAGCGCATCGAGGAAATCACCGCCGAAGTCGAAGTGGGCAGGGTTTACGAAGGTCCGGTGGTCCGTATCCTCGATTTCGGTGCGATCATCAACATCCTGCCGGGCCGTGATGGCCTGCTGCACGTGTCTCAGATCGCCAACGAGCGCGTCAATGCCGTGTCCGACTACCTCAAGGAGGGTCAGGTCGTTCGCGTCAAGGTGCTCGAGACCGACGAAAAGGGTCGTGTCCGTCTGTCCATGAAGGCGCTGCTGAACGAACAGGCTGCCCAGTAAGAGCGGGTTGTCTGTTTAGAAGAACGGGCGCTGCGGCGCCCGTTTTTTTTCGGCGTCCGGATCGTGGCTCGACTGGCAGGGAACTGCCATGGGGCGACGTAATCAGAAATGCGGTGCCGCGCTCGTGGGGAGTGCCGGCCAATCACTTGTCTGCCTGCTGGAGGGTTTGATCGATGATGCGACACACGGCCTCGCTGGTGCCGTCACCCTGGGTTACCCGTTTTGCCGGCCTGATCCCGGCAGGCGGCGAAGTGCTCGACTTTGCCTGCGGCAGCGGCCGCCACGCGCGGTGGCTGGCCGCCCGCGGATTCCGGGTCGAGGCGGTGGATCGGGATGCCGTGGCGCTGGAGTTGCTGGCGGGTGTGCCGCATCTGCAGGTTACCGAGGCAGACCTGGAGGAGGGCGCCTGGCCTTACGGAGGGCGGCATTTTGACGGTATCGTGGTGACCAACTACCTGTTCCGACCGCGTCTTCCGCTGCTGTTGACGGCCTTGAATCACGGCGGTGTGCTGATCTACGAAACCTTCATGGAAGGCAACGAGCGCCTGGGCAAGCCCAGCAATCCGGACTTCCTGTTGCGTTCGCACGAGCTGTTCGAGAGGGTGGCCGATGCCTGCACCGTACTGGCCTATGAGCAGGGCGAGGTGGCCGAGCCGCGCCCGGCCGTGGTGCAGCGCATCTGCGCAGTGAAGGGCCACACCCCCTCACTGCGGCTGCCGTGATCCCTGCGGAAGCAGGTGTCAGCGCAGCAGGGGGGCGAGTTCCCGCCAGATGGTGTCTAGGATGAGGGGCTGGGCGTCAGCCACAGGGTGGATGCCGTCCTGTTGGAACATTCCGCGCTGGTCGGCAAAGCCTTCCATCATGAAGGGCACCAGGCGGATCTTGTTGGACTTTGCGAGATCCCGGTAGGCGGCCTCGAATGAAGCTGTGTAGGCCGGGCCGTAGTTGGGAGGCATGCGCATGCCTACCAGCAATACCCGTGCTCCACTCTTGCCGATGGTGTCGATCATGGACTGCAGATTGGCGGCCATGGCCTTTGGCGGCAGGCCGCGCAGGCCGTCATTGGCTCCCAGTTCGATCACCACGACCGACGGTTTGTGGGTCCGCAGGGCTGCGGGCAGCCGGCTCAGCCCGCCTGCGGTGGTCTCGCCGCTGATGCTGGCATTGACCACCTTGTACGAGGGCTTGCCGCCTTCCAGGCGCTTGGCGAGGAGGGAGGGCCAGGCCTGCTCCGGGCGTAGCCCGTAGCCGGCGGACAGGCTGTCTCCCCAGACCAGTACGGTGCCCGCCCAGGCTGATGCGCTGGCCAGGGCCAGGCAGGCGGCCATGATCCGGATCAGCAGATGGCGCACGTCGTCAGGCCGGCAGCTTGTCGCCGCAGTGGCCCTGGATGAGTTGCAGCAGCTGGGGGAAGACCTTGGGGGTGCCGGCAACCACGTTGCCCGAGGTCAGGTAGGTGGATTCGCCCGCCAGGTCGCTGACCAGACCGCCCGCTTCGCTGATGAGCAGGCTGCCGGCAGCCATGTCCCACGGGGACAGGCCGAATTCCCAGAAGGCGTCCAAGCGGCCGGCGGCCACATAGGCCAGGTCGAGGGAGGCGGCGCCCGGGCGGCGCAGGCCAGCGGTCTTCTGGGTGAGCTCCTTGAAGATGGCCAGGTAGGTGTCCACGTTCTTGAACTGGCGATAGGGGAAGCCTGTGCCAACCAGCGCATCCTGCAGCTTGAGGCGCTTGGAGACGCGGATGCGCCTGTCGTTGAGGAAGGCGCCGCCGCCCTTGGAGGCGGTGAACATCTCGTTGCGGTTCGGATCGTAGACCACCGCCTGCTCAACCACGCCGCGGCGGGCCAGGGCGATGGAGATGGCGTACTGGGGAAAGCCGTGCAGGAAGTTGGTGGTTCCGTCCAGGGGGTCGATGATCCACTGGTACTCGGTCTCGGCCTCCGGGCCGGTCTCGCCGGACTCTTCTGCTAAAATGCTGTGGCTCGGATAGGCTTCACGGAGCACCTGGATGATCGCATCTTCAGCGGCCCGATCGACATCCGAGACAAAATCATTGGGGCTTTTGACCTCGACGCGGATTTGATCCAGGTCGAGGGAGGCCCGGTTGATGACGGTGGCGGCGCGGCGCGCGGCCTTGACAGCAATGTTCAGAGTGGGATGCATGGGTGTCTGGCAAGGTCTGCCGGCCCGGGCACAATTGCCCACCGGTCGACTCTAATTCGGAAAACCCGATATTTTAATATGAACATCGATGGCGCGCTTGAGCGCGTGCGTGTCGTTCTTTCCCGTACCAGTCACCCCGGTAACATCGGCGCAGCGGCCAGGGCCATGAAAACCATGGGCCTGAAGCATCTGGTACTCGTTTCCCCGCAGTCCTTCCCCGATCCCGTGGCCAGCGCGAGGGCGGCGGGCGCCGATGACATCCTCGAGAATGCGCGGGTTGTTGAGACCCTCGCCGAGGCGCTTGAAGGGACTGTCTTTGCGGCTGCCATGACTGCCCGCAAGCGTGAGCTGGCCGTGCCCATGAAGTGGGCGCGGGAGGCCGCTGGCGAGCTGGTGTCGGTTGCCGGGCGCGGCGATGTGGCGCTGGTGTTCGGCAACGAGACGGTCGGCCTCTCCAATGAGGAGGTCACCCTGTGCCATATGCCGGTCAAGATTCCTGTCAGCGAGGCCTACTCGTCGCTCAATCTCGGAGCCGCTGTGCAGGTGATGGCCTACGAATTGAGGATGGCGGCCCTCGACCCCGGCAAGACGCCAGGGGTCGAGTTCGAGCCTGCGACGTTCGAGGAGGTGGAGGGCTTCTATACCCATCTGGATCGGGCCATCACCGCCAGCGGCTTCTTTCATCCAAGCAACTCCAAGCGCCTGTGGCCGCGTCTGCGCCGTCTGTATGGGCGGATCCGTCTGGAGAAGGACGAAATCAACATACTGCGCGGCATGTTGACGGCCTTTGAAAAGAAGTAGACTAAAATAGTCGGGAATTTTTCTTCCCAAAGTGTTGAGGCTGTGGTCCGGGGCGTTTTTCTCCCGTTGTAACGAAAAGCCTCTTTCCTGGAGTTATTTCATGTTCAGTCGTCTGCGTGAAGACCTGGCCAACGTTCTTGAACGGGACCCGGCGGCACGCTCCCGGTGGGAAGTCCTCACCTGTTATCCGGGCATGCACGCCCTGTGGTGGCACCGCCTTGCCCATGCGGCCTGGGTGCGCGGCTTTCGCTGGCTGGGGCGCTTCACCAGCCACGTGGGGCGCATGCTGACGGGCATCGAGATTCACCCCGGCGCCACGATAGGGCGTCGGGTGTTCATCGACCACGGCATGGGGGTGGTGATCGGCGAGACCGCCGTGGTGGGGGATGATTGCACCATCTACCAGGGCGTCACGCTGGGCGGAACGTCCCTGTATCGCGGGACCAAGCGCCATCCGACGCTGGGCAAGGGGGTGGTGATCGGGGCCGGTGCCAAGGTGCTTGGCGGCTTTGAGGTGGGAGATGGCGCCAAGGTCGGCTCCAATGCGGTCGTGGTCAAGCCCGTGCCTGCAGGCGCCACGGCGGTCGGCAATCCGGCGCGGGTCATCGAGGCGGGGCGTGACGAAGCGAGTCGTGCGCGGGAGGCAAAGGCCGAGCAGATGGGCTTCACCGCCTATGGGGTGACGCGTGACATGGACGATCCCGTGTCCAAGGCCCTGCATGGCCTGCTCGATCATGCCGTGGATACCGACCGCCGCATCCATGTGCTGCTCGAGCGTCTCGAGGCGGCCGGAATCGCGGTGGAGGGGGCGTCGAAGGCTGAGGATGCCTTCGACCCGCAGAGCCTCGGCCGCATGGTGGATTGAGCGCCAGGGCGGGCGGCAAAATAGTTGATTGATTTTGTCGGGTTTGGTATTGTTGACTGAAATATTCAACTATTCCCTTACCAGCCCCGGGAGCCGCCATGAGACTCACCACCAAAGGTCGTTTTGCTGTCACGGCAATGATTGATCTTGCGCTGCGCTGTGCCGACGGACCGGTGACGCTGGCTGGAATCGCGGATCGTCAGAAGATCTCCCTGTCTTACCTCGAGCAGCTGTTTGGCAAGCTTCGCCGTTTTGAGCTGGTGAGCAGCGTGCGCGGTCCCGGCGGCGGTTATGCCCTGGCCCGTGAAATGGATGCGATCACCGTGGCCGACATCATCGCCGCGGTGGATGAGCCGCTGGACGCCACGTCTTGCGGTGGCAAGGAGAACTGTCAGGACGAGCACCGCTGCATGACCCACGAGCTGTGGACCAACCTCAATCGCCGGATGTACGAGTACCTCCATTCGGTCACCCTGGCCAGCCTGGTCGAGCAGCAGCGCCAGAAGGCGGCCTCGGTGTCGGTGTTGCATGACGAGCGCAGTGGAACGGCCTGTCGCAGCGGCAGCAAGCTGTCGCTGACTGCCTGAGGTTCTGGAGCCCTAGGGTGTTCGCGCCGGTCTATCTCGATCACAACGCCACCACGCCGCTCAGCGAGGCCGTGCGTGAGGCGATGTTGCCCTGGTTCGGCGAACGTTTCGGCAACGCTTCCAGCCGGCACGAGTACGGGCGGTCGGCACGCCAGGCCATCGATGAGGCGCGTGCCCGGGTGGCGGCAGCGGTGAATGCCCATCCCACTGAGGTGATCTTCACCAGTGGTGGCTCCGAGGCCAACAACCTGTTTCTCAAGGGGGCTGCGGCCCTGCTCAAGCCAGGCCGCCTGGCGGTGAGCGCCATCGAGCATCCCTGTGTCCGGGAGCCGGCACGGCAGCTGCAGCGGAGTGGCTGGCAGCGGCAGGAGATCCCGGTCGATGGAAATGGCCGTATCAATATCGACGCGTTCAGGCAGATCCTCGCCGAAGCTCCGGCGCTGGTGTCGGTGATGCTGGCCAACAACGAGACCGGTGTGCTTCAGGATATTCCGGCCCTGGCTGCAGAAGTCAGGGTGGCCAGGGGCTGGATGCACTGCGATGCGGTGCAAGCGCTGGGCAAGGTTGCGGTGGATTTCCGGAGCCTGGCGGTGCATGGGCTGACCCTGTCGTCGCACAAGCTTGGCGGGCCCATCGGGGCCGGTGCACTGGTGCTGGACAAGCGGGTCGAACTGGCGCCGCTGGTGGCGGGTGGAGGTCAGGAGCGCAACCTGCGTTCCGGCACCGAGAACGTCATGGCGATCGTCGGCTTCGGCGTGGCCTGCGAGCAGGCTGCGGTAGGGCTGGCGGAGCGGGCAGGGCGGCTTGAGGCTTTGCGCCTGCACCTGGAGGAAGGCTTGTCGGCACTGGGCGCGCAGATCTTTTCGGCGTCGGCTCCGCGCCTGCCGAACACCAGCTTCTTCGGGCTGGCCGGCATCGACGGGGAAACCCTGGTGGCCAAGCTGGACCGGGCCGGTTACGCGGTGGCCAGCGGCTCGGCCTGTTCCAGCGCCAACCCCGAGCCGTCCCATACCCTGTTGGCCATGGGGGTGGAGCCGGAGCTGGCGCGCTCCGCGGTCCGGGTCAGCCTGGGGGCCGGCAATACGCGGCAGGACGTGGATGGATTTTTGGCAGCACTCGGCGAGAATCTCGCCAAGCTTCGAACCCTGACTGCCATAGCGGTCTAAGTTCCTGGAATGACACCAATTTTTTGCAGTACGGAGAAGATGAAGATGCTCAAGTTCCCGATCTACCTCGATTACTCGGCTACCACGCCGGTGGATCCCCGCGTGGCCGAGAAGATGATTCCGTACCTCACCGAGCTGTACGGCAACCCGGCGTCCCGCAGCCATTCCTATGGCTGGACGGCTGAAAAGGCGGTCGAGGATGCACGTGAGGAGGTTGCTGCGCTGGTCGGTGCCGATTCCAAGGAGATCATCTGGACCTCCGGCGCGACCGAATCCAACAACCTGGCGATCAAGGGCGCGGCCCACTTCTACTCCGGCAAGGGCAAGCACGTCATCACGCTCAAGACCGAGCACAAGGCCGTGCTCGACACCGTGCGCGAGCTGGAACGCCAGGGCTTCGAGGCGACCTATCTCGATGTGCGTGAGGATGGTCTGCTTGATCTTGAGGTGCTCAAGGCGGCGATCCGTCCCGACACCACCGTGATCTCGGTGATGTTCGTGAACAACGAAGTCGGTGTCATCCAGCCGATCGCCGAGATTGGCGAGATCTGCCGCGAGAGGGGCATCATCTTCCACGTGGATGCCGCGCAGGCCACGGGCAAGGTGGAGATCGACCTGAGCAAGCTGAAGGTCGACCTGATGTCCTTCAGCGCCCACAAGACCTACGGCCCGAAGGGCGTGGGTGCCCTCTATGTGCGCCGCAAGCCGCGTGTGCGCCTGGAGGCCCAGATGCACGGCGGTGGCCACGAGCGCGGCCTGCGTTCCGGCACGCTGGCCACCCACCAGATCGTCGGCATGGGCGAGGCCTTCCGCCTGGCCCGCCTCGAGATGGCCGAGGAAAACCGGCGCGTCGGCGCGCTGCGTGATCGCCTGCTGGAAGGCCTGACCACCATTGAGGAAACCTTCGTCAATGGCGACGTGACCCACCGGGTTCCGCACAACCTCAACATCAGCTTCGCCTATGTCGAAGGCGAGTCGCTGATCATGGCAATCAAGGACATCGCGGTGTCCAGTGGCTCGGCCTGCACCTCGGCCAGCCTGGAGCCGTCCTACGTGTTGCGTGCCCTGGGCCGCAACGATGAGCTGGCCCACAGCTCGATCCGTTTCACCATCGGCCGCTTCACGACGGTCGAGGAAGTCGATTACACCATCGACCTGCTGCGACGCAAGATCGGCAAGCTCCGCGAGCTGTCCCCCCTGTGGGACATGTTCAAGGATGGCGTCGATCTGAACACCGTGCAGTGGGCTGCGCACTGACAGGAGAACGAAAATGGCATATAGCGAAAAGGTCCTGGACCACTACGAAAACCCCCGCAACGTCGGCGCCTTCGGCAAGGAAGACGAGGACGTCGGGACCGGCATGGTCGGCGCACCGGCCTGCGGCGACGTGATGAAGCTGCAGATCAAGGTGGGCAAGGACGGCATCATCGAGGACGCCAAGTTCAAGACCTATGGCTGCGGTTCCGCGATCGCCTCAAGCTCCCTGGTCACCGAGTGGGTCAAGGGCAAGTCCCTCGATCAGGCCCTGGAGATCAAGAACACCGCCATCGCCGAGGAACTGGCCCTGCCGCCGGTCAAGATCCACTGCTCGATCCTGGCCGAGGACGCCATCAAGGCGGCTGTGGAAGACTATAAAAAGAAGCACAACGGCTGAAAGGAAACACGATCATGGCAGTGACCCTGTCCGAGAAGGCTGCAAACCACATCGGCAACTTCCTCGCCAAGCGCGGCAAGGGCGTCGGGATCCGTCTCGGCGTCCGTACCTCGGGGTGCTCCGGCATGGCTTACAAGCTGGAGTTTGCCGACGAGGTCACGGCTGACGATGTTGTCTTCGAAAGTCACGGCCTGAAGGTGCTGATCGACCCCAAGAGCCTGCCCTACATGGACGGCACCGAGCTGGATTTTGTCCGCGAGGGGCTCAACGAAGGGTTCAAGTTCAATAATCCGAACGTGAAGGGTGAGTGCGGTTGCGGCGAGAGCTTCACCGTCTGATCTTTCTCCCCCCGCGTTTTCCGCTAGCCCGGCCATTCGGGCGGAAGGTTTGACATGCTGGATCTGAAGCAGGACTATTTCGCCCTTTTTGGCTTGCCGGTGAGTTTCGCCATTGACATGACGCGTCTGGAGCAGGCTTACCTGGATATCCAGGCGCGGGTCCATCCGGACCGTTTCGCCCACATGCCCGACACGGACAAGCGCCTGTCGATGCAGTGGGCGACCCATGCCAACGAAGCCTTCCGGACGCTCAAGACGCCGCTGGCGCGGGGGCAGTACCTGCTCGAGATGCAGGGCGTCGATCCGGCCTTCGAGACCAACACCGCCATGTCGCCCGACTTCCTGATGGAGCAGATGGAATGGCGGGAAGCCCTGGGTGAGGCCCGCGAGGCGGCGGACGAGGACACGCTTGAAGAACTGGCCCAGCGCCTGCGTGCCAGCAGCCGTGACCTGATCGCCCGGCTGGCGGTGGCGCTGGATGAGCACAAGGACCTGGCGGTCGCCGCGGATACGGTGCGCCGCCTGAAGTTTCTCGAGAAGCTGCAACACGAAATCAACGACGCCTTGACGGCGCTGGAATCCTGATGGCCCTGCTGCAAATTTCCGAACCGGGGATGTCCACCGAACCGCACCAGCATCGGCTGGCGGTGGGCATCGACCTGGGGACCACCAATTCGCTGGTCGCGACGGTGCGCAATGGCGTGCCCCAGTGCCTGCAGGACGATGAAGGCAAGACCCTGCTGCCGTCCGTCGTGCACTATCTGCCCGATGGGCACATTGCGGTCGGCCGCAAGGCCCAGGCCGCCCTGGCGATCGATCCCCGCAACACCATTGCATCGGTCAAGCGCTTCATGGGGCGCGGCCTCAAGGATGTCTCCCATGTGGAGACGATGCCTTATGACTTCGTCGACGCCGAAGGCATGGTGCGCCTGCGTACGGTGCAGGGCGTCAAGAGTCCCGTCGAGGTGTCGGCTGAAATCCTGCGGGATCTGCGCATCAGGGCAGAGCGCAGCCTCGGGGGCGAACTGACGGGCGTGGTCATTACGGTGCCTGCCTATTTCGATGACGCCCAGCGTCAGGCCACCAAGGATGCGGCCCGGCTGGCGGGGCTCAATGTACTGCGCCTGCTCAACGAGCCGACCGCGGCGGCCATCGCCTACGGCCTCGAGAATGCCTCGGAAGGCGTGTACGCCGTGTATGACCTGGGTGGCGGGACTTTCGACATCTCTATCCTGCGTCTTTCGCGCGGTGTCTTCGAAGTGGTGGCGACCAATGGCGATGCGTCGCTGGGAGGCGACGACTTCGATCATCGCCTGTTCTGCTGGATGCTCGAGAACGCCAGCATCTCGCTGCCTTCCGACCGGGATTCCCGTCGCCTGCTGATCAAGGCCCGCGAGGTCAAGGAGCGTCTGACCCTTGATGAGTCGGTCCCGGTCCGGATGACCCTCGAAAGCGGCGACGAGGTGGACCTGGTGGTGCACCGGGATGTGTTTGTCGACATCACCCGCAACCTGGTGAGCAAGACCCTCAAGCCGGTGCGCAAGGCCCTGCGAGATGCGGGCCTTGAGCCTGCTGACGTGAAGGGGGTTGTCATGGTGGGCGGTGCCACGCGCATGCCCCATGTCCAGCAGATGGTCGGCGAGTTCTTTGGCCAGCCGCCGCTCACCAACCTTGATCCTGATACCGTGGTGGCGATCGGCGCGGCCATGCAGGCCAATGTGCTGGCCGGCAACCGGGCCGCGGAAGAGGAGTGGCTGCTCCTCGACGTGATTCCCCTGTCGCTCGGCATTGAGACGATGGGCGGCCTGGTCGAGAAGATCATCCCGCGCAATGCGACCATTCCGACGGCTCGCGCCCAGGACTTCACCACTTTCAAGGATGGCCAGACGGCGATGGTCTGCCATGTAGTGCAGGGCGAACGTGAACTGGTTTCCGCCTGTCGCTCTCTGGCCCGATTCGAGTTGCGCGGCATTCCACCCATGGTGGCGGGTGCAGCCCGGATCCGCGTAACTTTCCAGGTGGATGCGGACGGTCTGTTGTCCGTGTCGGCCCGGGAGCAGGGCACCGGCGTCGAGGCACGGGTCGAGGTCAAGCCTTCCTACGGGCTGGCCGACCACGAGATTGCCGACATGCTGAAATCCGGGTTCGAACATGCCCGCGACGATATGGAAGTCCGCTCGCTCAAGGAGCAGCAGGTTGAGGCGGAGAGGGTGCTTGAGGCGACCGAGAGAGCCTTGCTGGCAGACAGCGGGCTCCTCGATGCAGCCGAGAGAGCGGCCCTCGATTCGGCAATGGCGGCGCTTCGCGACGCAGCGGCAGGCCAGGACGTGCGCACCATCAAGATCCAGCTGGAGAGCTTCAACCGGGCCTCCAACGAGTTCGCCTCCCGGCGCATGGACAAGAGCATCCGCGGGGCCCTCGCGGGCCACAAAATAGAAGACCTCCGGATCTGATCCGGACGGATTGAAGAAGACAAAATGACCACACTGATTGTGCTCCCCCACGTGGAGCTATGCCCCGAAGGGGCTGTCATCGAGGCCGAACCCGGCCAATCGATCTGCGATGCGCTTCTGAACAATGACGTCCTGATCGATCACGCCTGCGAGAAGTCCTGCGCCTGTACCACTTGTCATGTGGTGGTGCGGGATGGCTTCAACAGCCTGGAAGCGGCCGAGGAGCTGGAGGAAGACCTGCTCGACAAGGCCTGGGGCCTGGAGCCGACTTCCCGTCTGTCCTGTCAGGCCATCGTCGGTGATACGCCGCTGACGGTCGAGATTCCGAAGTACTCCATCAACATGGTCAAGGAAGGTAAACGGGGATGAAGTGGACCGAGGTGCAGGAAATTGCGATCCAGTTGTCCGAGACCCATCCGGACGTCGACCCGCTGAAGATCAACTTCGTTGATCTCATGCAGTGGGTCATGGCCTTGCCCGAGTTTGATGATGACCCCAAGCATTGCGGAGAGCGCGTGCTGGAGGCGATTCAGCAGGCCTGGATCGAGGAAGTGGAGTGAATCCTGACCCGCCGGCGGAGGGGGTTTCGGGCTTTGAAGCCCGCAGCCTTTCCGGTGGCCTGATCCGGTTCGAGGATTTCAGGGGGCGGGTCATCCTGATCGTGAATACAGCCAGCCACTGCGGCTTTACGCCCCAGTACGCGGGCCTGCAGGCGCTGCATGAAGCCTATGCCGACCGGGGGCTGGTCGTGGTGGGCTTTCCGTGTAATCAATTCGGGGCCCAGGAGCCGGCCGGGGCAGGGGAGATCGAGCGCTTCTGCCAGCGCAATTTTGGTGTCGGCTTTCTGATGGCCGACAAGGTGGACGTGAACGGGGATGAAGCGCATCCGTTGTTCAAATACCTGAAGGCAGCCTGTCCCGGTGTGCTGGGCAGTCAGGCCATCAAGTGGAATTTCACCAAGTTCCTGGTCGATCGCGAGGGTCGGCCCGTGCGTCGTTATGCCCCGACGACTTCACCCGCCGCTCTGGGTGAAGACATCGAAAGCCTGTTGTAGCACCTGCGGTTCAGCGTGAGCCCGGGTCGGAGGGTTCATTGAGGGACAGCCAGTAGAGTCCCAGCTGCCCCACCGCCTGCAGGAATCTCTCGAAGTCCACCGGCTTGCGGATATAGCTGTTGGCGCCCAACCGATAGGCCTCGAAGATGTCCTGATGCTCCTTCGAGGTCGTCAGCACCACCACGGGCAGTAGCGCAGTCCTTTCGTCGGCACGGATGCGGCGCAACACCTCAAGCCCGTCGATGCGGGGCAGCTTCAGGTCGAGCAGCACGAAGGCGGGCATGATGAGGCTGTCCCGGTTCGAGTATTGCCCGCTGCAGAACAGGTAGTCCAGGGCTTCCACGCCATCCCGGGCCACCACGACCTGGTTGGCGATCTTGTTTTTGCTGAAGGCCCTGAGTGTCAGGGCCTCGTCGTCGGGGTTGTCCTCCACGAGGAGGATGGGGCGATCGGTCGCCATATAGACTCCTTGATCTTGCTTTTGTGTTTTTGTCGATTTCTATCAGTTGAGGGGCCGAATTTCTGATTTGGCCCCAAGCAAGATCATAAGTACGGCACGGCTGGAAAAGTCTTGATCAAATTAGCAAATTTGGTGACTTTTACAACAATTGACCGGCATTCAGCAAAAATACTTTGTCATCCCCGCTGGGGGCTGAGAGCCAGGTCGGTGCCAGCTGCGGGAAGGCTTCTTCCATGATGGGACGGTTATGGCCCACTTCTACGGCCAGAAGCCCCTCTGGCTTGAGGAAGCGCGGCGCATCGGCGAGCAGCTTGCGCACCAGGTCGAGCCCGTCTTCACCAGAGCCCAGGGCCAGCCCGGGTTCGTGCAGGTATTCGGGGGGCAGGGCGTCCATGGCGTCCTGAGTCACATAGGGCGGGTTGCTCAGGATGAAGTCGAAAGCCTGTTCGGGAACCGCCGAGAAGCCATCGGAAAGCACCAGGGTGATGCGGTCTTCGAGGCCGTAGGCGGCGATGTTGGCACGGGCCACCTCGAGGGCGTCCTCGGAGATGTCCACCGCGACGATGTCGGCGTTGGGGAACGCATGGGCCATCAGGATGGCCAGGCAGCCGGAGCCGGTGCACATGTCCATGGCCAGGCTCACGGCTTCGGGATCCTGGATCCAGGGGCTGAAGCCGTCCTGCAGCAGCTCGGCGAAGTAGGAGCGGGGAATGATGACCCGTGGATCCACCTGGAAGCGGAAGTCACCCAGCCAGGCTTCGCCGGTGATGTAGGCGGCGGGCAGGCGGTCGACCGCACGCTTCTCAATGACTTCGTAGATGGCTTCGCGCTCGTCGCTGGGGATGCAGGCATCGAGGAAGGGGTCGAGGCGATCAAGGGGCAGGGCGAGGGTGTGGAGGACCAGGTAGACGGCTTCGTCGTAGGCATCCTGCAGGCCGTGGCCGTAGAAGCAGCCGGCCCGGTTGAAACGGGTCACGGCGTAGCGGATCCAGTCGCGAACGGTGACGAGTTCGGCCAGGGGGCCGTGTTCGTGCTCGTGATGGTCGTCGTCGAGGTGGTCGTCGTGAGCGTCGTGGGTCATGCCGTTTCCGATCGGGTCAGCAGGTTTTCGAGGATGCGTCGGTAAATGTCCGACAGGGGGGCAACGGCGTCCACGGCGATGCATTCGTTGAGCTTGTGGATCGTTGCATTAACGGGCCCGAACTCGGCGACCTGCGGGCAGATCTCGGCGATGAAGCGGCCGTCCGAGGTGCCGCCGGTGGTGGATAGCTCGGGTTTCAGGCCCAAGGTGTCGCCCACGGCGGCCTCCATGGCGGCCACCAGGGTGCCACGGGGGGTCAGGAAGGGTTTGCCGCCGAGCGTCCAGGCCAGGTCGTAGTCGAGGCCATGGTCATCCAGGATGGCATGCACCCTGGCCTTGAGTTCGTCGGCGGTGTGCACCGTGGCGAAGCGGAAGTTGAACAGGACTTCGAGGGTGCCGGGAATGACGTTGGTGGCACCGGTGCCGGCCTTGATGTTGGACATCTGCCAGGAGGTGGGGGGGAAGTACTCGTTGCCCTCGTCCCACTTCACGGCGGCCAGTTCGGCCAGGGCGGGGGCTGCCAGATGGATTGGGTTCTTCGCCAGGTGGGGGTAGGCGATATGGCCCTGCACACCCTTCACGGTGAGCTTGCCGGACAGGCTGCCGCGGCGGCCGTTCTTGATCATGTCGCCCAGGGTGTCCACCGATGTGGGCTCGCCGACGATGCAGTAGTCGAGGGTTTCGCCCCGCGCCTTGAGGGTATTGACCACCAGCGTGGTGCCGTGGGTGGCGTCGCCTTCCTCGTCGGAGGTGAGGAGCAGGGCGATGGATCCTGGGTGGTCCGGGTGGGCGGCGACAAAGGCCTCGATGGCCGTGACGAAGCCGGCCAGGGACGACTTCATGTCGGCGGCGCCGCGCCCGTAGAGCAGCCCGTCACGCACGTCGGGGGTGAAGGGATCGGAGTGCCAGGACTCGACGGGGCCGGTGGGGACAACGTCGGTATGGCCGGCAAACACCACGAGGGGGCGGGCCGTACCACGGCGGGCCCACAAGTTGGCCACGCCGCCACCGTCGATACGTTCGCAGACAAAGCCAAGCGGGGCGAGGCGGGTAGCGATGAGTTCGAGGCAGCCGGCATCCTCCGGCGTGACGGAGGGGCGGGCGATCAGTTCACAGGCGAGGGCCAGGGTGGGGTTCCCTGTAGTCTGGGGTGCGGTCATGTCGGGGTCGTGTTGTCAGTCGTCGTCGAGTTCGAGGGTGAATTCGCGGAAGGAGGCTCCCTCCGGATCGGTCTGCTCGAAATCGATGGTGGACGGCGTGCGGGTGTTGGTTTTTTCGCTGTTGCCGTTGCTGAACTGGGCGTTGTTGATCAGCCAGGATAGATTGGTCGGCGAGTCGGCGTTGGCTAGGGCCTCGTCGAGGCTGATGACCTTTTCCTTGTAGAGGCGGAAGAGATCCTGCTCGAAGGTGCGAGAGCCCTGGGCCAGGCTCTGCTCCATGGCTTCGCGGATGTTGGAGATCTCACCGCGCTCGATCAGCTCGGCTACCTGGCGGGTGTTCAGCAGGATCTCGACGGTCGGCGTGCGACCGCCATCCGGCCGCTTGACCAGGCGCTGGGAGATGATGCACTTGAGCGTTGCGGCGAGGTCGAGGGACAGCAGGGCGCGCCCGTCCATCGGGAAGAAGCTGAAGATCCGGTTGAGCGCGTGGTAAGCGTTGTTGGCGTGCAGGGTGGCCAGGCACAGGTGGCCGGTCTGGGCGTAGGCGAGGGCCGCCTGCATGGTCTCCCGGTCGCGGATCTCGCCGATCAGGATGCAGTCGGGGGCCTGGCGCATGGCGTTGCGCAGGGCATTCTGCCAGTCGAGCGTGTCGGCACCGATCTCCCGCTGGTTGACCAGCGACATCTTGTGCTTGAACAGGTACTCGATCGGATCCTCGATGGTGAGGATGTGGCCGGAGCGGTTCTCGTTGCGGTGGTCCAGCATCGAGGCGATGGTGGTGGACTTGCCGGAGCCGGTGGCACCGACCACCAGCACGAGGCCGCGCTTCTCCATGATGACGTCGCCGAGGATGGGTGGCAGGCCAAGGGAGTCGAGCCGCGGAATCTCGCCGAGGATGTAGCGCACCACGATGGCGATGCTGTTGCGCTGCCAGAAGATGTTGATCCGGAAGTTGCCCATGTCGCGCCGGCCGAAGGAGAGGTTCATCTCCTTGAGCTTCTCGAAGCGCTCGGTCTGCTCGGGCGTCATCATCTCGTAGGCCATGCGATGGATCATTGTCGGATCCATGGCCTGCTGGTTGATGGGCAGGGTGTTGCCGTCGATCTTGATGTGGATCGGGGTGCCAACGGTAATGAAGATGTCCGAGGCCTTTTTCTCGGCCATCAGGGCAAAGAGCTTGTCGATGATCATCGGGCGGCCCGGATCGGCGGGCCGCCGCGGCAGTGCGGCGGCCCGGGGGGGAAAGGTCAGTCGCGCAGCAGTTCGTTGATGCTGGTCTTGGCGCGGGTCTGGGCATCCACCTTCTTGACGATCACAGCGCAATACAGGCTGTACTTGCCATCGGCGGAGGGCAGGTTGCCGCTGACCACCACGGAGCCGGCGGGGATGCGGCCGTACATGACCTCGCCGGTGGCCCGGTCGTAGATCTTGGTGCTCTGGCCGATGTACACGCCCATGGAAATGACGCAGTTGTCTTCGACGATCACGCCTTCGACGACTTCGGAGCGGGCGCCGATGAAGCAGTTGTCGCCGATGATGGTCGGGTTGGCCTGCAGTGGCTCGAGCACGCCACCGATGCCGACGCCGCCGGACAGGTGCACGTTCTTACCGATCTGGGCACAGGAGCCGACGGTGGCCCAGGTGTCCACCATGGTGCCTTCGCCGACATAGGCGCCGATGTTGACGTAGGACGGCATCAGGACCACGCCCTTGCCGATGAAGCTGCCCTTGCGGGCCACGGCGTTGGGCACCACGCGGAAGCCGCCGGCAGCGAAGTCGTGGGCGTCGTAGTTGTCGAACTTGGTCGGGACCTTGTCGAAGTAGCGGGTGTCGCCGCCTTCCATGACCTTGTTGTCATGGGTGCGGAAGTACAGCAGCACGGCCTTCTTGATCCACTGGTGGGTGACCCACTCGCCGTCGATCTTCTCGGCGACCCGGAGCTTGCCCTGGTCGAGTTCTTCGATCACGTGCTCGATGGCTTCGAGCTGCTCGGCGGTGACGGTGGCCGCCGACAGATCGGTACGACGCTCCCAGAGGTCTTCGATCAGCGCGGCAAAGGGGTTCTCGTGATGGGGCATGATGTGCATGGGTACGGTCATGAATTATTCGAAAGTTGTTGGGCGAAAGCAGCGATGCGTCCGGCGGCCTCGACACACTCGGCCAGGTCGGCGACCAGGGCGATGCGGACGAAACCCGAGCCGGGATTGACGCCGTGAGCTTCCCGGGCGAGGTAGGAGCCCGGCAGCACTGTTACATTATATTCGGCCTGCAGACGCCGGGCGAACTCGGTGTCGCTCAGGCCGAGGCGGGAGACATTGGCCCACAGGTAGAAGCCTGCATCCGGCAGGGCGACATCCAGGTGGGCCGAGATGATGGGCGTCACCACGGCGAATTTCTCCCGGTACTGGCGACGGTTCTCGGCCACATGGGCCTCGTCGTCCCAGGCGGCGGCGGAGGCGGCCTGCACCGACGGGCTCATGGCGCAGCCATGGTAGGTGCGGTAGAGCAGGAAGCGCTTCAGGATCTCTGCATCACCGGCGACGAAGCCGGAGCGCATGCCGGGCACGTTGGAGCGCTTGGACAGGCTGGAGAACATTACCACGTTGCGGAAATCGCTGCGCCCCAGGCGGTGGGCCGCCTCCAGGCCGCCGATGGGCAGGTTGGCGTCGTCGAAGTAGATCTCGGAGTAGCACTCATCGGCTGCGATCACGAAGCCGTAGCGATCCGACAGATCGAAGAGCTGCTTCCATTCGTCGAGGGACAGCACCCGTCCGGTGGGGTTGCCCGGGGAGCAGACATACACCAGCTGGACCCGCTTCCAGTCCGCTTCGGGGACCGCTGCAAAGTTAGAGCCGAAGTTGTCACCAGGCTGGTTATTGATGAAGTAGGGCTTTGCACCGGCCAGATAGGCTGCACCTTCGTAGATCTGATAGAAGGGATTGGGGCAGACCACGAGCGCGTCGGGCTGGCTGCTGTCGATGATGCACTGGGCGAAGGCGAACAGTGCCTCCCGCGAGCCGTTGACCGGCAGCACCTGGGTGGCGGCCTTGACCGACGGCAGGCCGTAGCGGCGCTGCAGCCAGCCGGCGATGGACTGGCGCAGGGCATCGGAGCCCTGGGTAGTCGGGTAGTTGGCCAGGCCGCCGAGGTTGTCCACCAGGGACTGGCGGATGAAATCCGGGGTGGCGTGCTGGGGTTCGCCGATGGACAGGCGGATCGGTGCCAGGCCGGCAGGCGGCGTGATGCCTTCGAAAAGGGCGCGGAGTTTTTCGAAGGGGTAGGGGTGGAGCGCCTGGAGATGCGGGTTCACGTTCGGGTTGGATCCTGTTGTCGGCCCTGGGCGGGCGTGGAGTGAATATTGCGGGCGGGCGGCAGGGCACGCCAGGCGGGCATGGCAGGGTTCCGGGATGGGGTTGGACGGAGGCTGCTGGCCGCTTTTTTTGCGAGTGGTATTATAGCGGCCGCTGCTGATGCGGCGATGCAGCATCTGAACCCTTTCCACCCTCCTCGAGCCTTACTTCTCCCGGTTTTCACGTGCGCCTGGCCAAACTCAAGCTTGCCGGTTTCAAGACCTTTGTCGACCCGACAACCGTCCTCACGCCTGGAAATCTGGTGGGGGTGGTGGGCCCCAACGGCTGCGGCAAGTCCAACATCATCGATGCTGTCCGCTGGGTGCTTGGCGAGTCGCGGGCTTCAGCCCTGCGCGGCGGCTCCATGATGGACGTGATCTTCAACGGCTCGACGACCCGCAAGCCGGTGTCGCGGGCCAGCGTCGAGCTGGTCTTCGACAACGCCGAAGGCAAGGCCGCCGGGCAGTGGAAGCCCTACGCCGAGGTGGCGGTGAAGCGGGTGCTCGACCGCAGCGGTGAGTCCACCTACTTCATCAACGGCACGCAGGTCCGCCGCAAGGACGTGATCGACCTGTTCCTCGGCACCGGTCTGGGGCCGCGGGCCTACGCGATCATCGAGCAGGGCATGATCTCTCGGATCATCGAGGCGAAGCCGGAAGAGGTCCGGGGGTTTCTTGAAGAGGCCGCGGGGGTCACCAAGTACCGGGAGCGGCGCAAGGAGACCGAAGGGCGCCTGTCGGACGCCCGCGACAACCTGACGCGCCTGGACGACATCCGCAACGAGCTCGGGCAGCAGATCGGCAAGCTGGAGGCCCAGGCCGCCGTTGCCGAGAAGTATCGCCAGCTCAATGCCAGCCTGTCCGAGCGGCAGAACCTGCTGTGGCTGCTCAAGTGCTACGAGGCGCGGGCTGAGAAGGCGCGTCTGTCCGGCGAACTGGCTGACGCCACGCGGCGCATCGAGGCGGATTCGAGCCGCCTGCAGGAGCTGGAGGCCCAGCTCGAGGAGGCGCGCGAGTCCCAGCTGCAGGCCAACGAGGGCGTCCAGCTGGCCCAGTCGGCGCTGTTCGCGGTCAGCTCCGAACTGACCCGCCTGGAGGGCGAGCTGGCCCGCCTGCGGGACAGCCGGCGCATTCTCGAAAGCCGCCTGGCCCAGCTTGAGCGCGACGATGCCCAGTGGCGCAGCCAGCTGGACAGCCTCGCCGGAGAGAGCGAGCGCTGGCAGGGCCTGCTCGAGCATGCCGCCCTGCGCGCCGAACAGGCGGAGGCCCGCCACATGGAGGTGAGCGAGCGTCTGCCCGAGGCGGAGGAGGCGCTGCGCGGCGCCGATGCCACGGCGGCGGCGGTGCGTCGGGAGCTCAACCAGGCCGAGCAGCAGATCCGCGTCGAGGACACCCACCGCCAGAGCAGCGAGCGCAGCCTGGAGGCCCTGGCCCAGCGGCGCGCCCGCCTGCTGCAGGAGCAGGCCGCCGTGCAGGCACCCGACCTGCGTCTGGTGGCCGAGCGCGAGGCCGCGTTGAATGAGCTGGAGGAGTGTCTCGAGCGCGCCCAGGGCGAGATCGGCGATGCGGGGGCACGCCTGCCGCACGCCCAGCTTGCGTTGAAGCAGGCCGTGGACGCGGAGCGTCATGCCCAGAAGCGGGCCACCGAACTGCGGGCCCGCCGCGAGGCCCTGGTCCAGCTGCAGAACAAGGTCCAGGTGCAGGGGCAACTCGGAGATTGGCTGCGGCGCCATCATCTGGAGGGCCTCAAGCCGCTGTGGCAGCGCCTGAAGGTCGAAGCCGGCTGGGAGCTGGCGTTGGAGGCCGTGCTGCGCGAGCGCCTCGGCGCGCTGCCGGCAGCGGACGGGCAGGCCGCCCTGGCGGCGCTGGCCGATCGGGTGCCGGGTGCCATCACCTTCCTGTTGCCTGTCCTGCCTGAGCCTGTGATGCCCTGTCCGGCGCCGGAGGGCACGCGTGCGCTGCTTGACCTTGTGCAGCCGGAGGCGGGGCTGGAAGCCGTGCTGGAGGCCTGGCTGGCCCGGGTTTTCGTTGCGGATGAGCTGGCCTCATGGGTGGATCGTCGCGACAGCTTGCCGGCCGGCTGCCTGCTGGTGTCCCGCGAAGGGCGCCTGCTCGACCGCCATGCCCTGAGCCATTACGCCCCGGATGCGCGCACCCATGGCGTCATCGAACGCCAGCGGGAGATCGAACAACTGACCGCCGAGGTCGAGGCCGCCCAGGATGAGGCCGCCCTGGCGCGGGATGCCGTGGGTGAAGCCGAGGCGCTGGCCACCCGTCTGCAGGACAGCCTCGCCAGCCTGCGCCGGGATGCGCAGGGCCTGCAGGCCCGCGTGCATGCCGAGCAGGTGGAGGTGCTCAAGCTCAACCAGGCGCGGATCCGTTACGAAGAGCGCTGCGGCCAGGTGGACCGGGATCTGGGCGAGATCGCCCACGGCGAGGAGGCCGAGCGTGATCGTCTGATGCGCGCCGAAACCGAGCTGGAGCGCAGCCGCGAACTGGCGGAGCTGCAGCGGGGGCGCCTGGATGCCGCCGAGGCGGTGCGGCAGGAGCGCGAGAGCGCGCTGCGGGAGACCCGCGCGCTGGACCAGGCCCTGGGCCGGGAGCTGCAGGAGGCCCGCCACTCGGAGCGGGAGTGCGCCAGCAAGCTGGAGGACATCTCGCGCAACCGGACGCTGGCCGGTGAGCAGTTGCAGCGTATTGCCGAGGAGCTGCAGGAGCGCCGCGAGAGCCTGATGGAGATCGACGAGGCCTCCGTATCGGCCCGCCTGCAGGAGACAGTAGCGCTGCGCGGCGAACGCGAGGCGGCGCTGGCCGAGAGCCGAAATCTTCTCGAGGGTGTGAACGGCCGGCTGCGGGCGCTCGAGGACGACCGTCAGCGCACCGAGCATGCCGCGGCGCCACAGCGGGAGCGGGTGGCCGATCTGCGCCTGCGGGTGCAGGCCGCCGACATGGCGGAGGGCCAGCATGCCGCGCGTCTGGAAGAAGCCCAGGCCGACGAGGTCGCCCTGTTGCCGCTGCTCACGCCGGATCTCAAGGAAGGCTCGCTGCAGCGCGAGGTGGCCCGCCTGGGCCGGGAGATCGCCGAACTGGGTCCGGTCAACCTGGCGGCGCTTGACGAGTTGAAGTCTGCTGTTGAACGCAAAACCTATCTCGACACCCAGACGGAAGACCTGCTGGGCGCCATCGACACGCTGGAAGATGCAATCCGGCGTATCGACAGGGAGACGCGTGAGCAGCTGCAAGAGACGTACAATACGGTTAATCGTCATTTCGGCAGCCTCTTCCCCATGTTGTTCGGTGGGGGCGAAGCACGGCTGGTACTGACCGGTGATGAAATCCTCGATGCGGGGATTACCATCGTGGCCCAGCCGCCGGGCAAGAAAAACAGTTCGATCCAGCTGCTTTCGGGCGGCGAGAAGGCCCTGACGGCCATTGCGCTGGTGTTCTCCATGTTCCAGCTCAATCCCGCACCCTTCTGCATGCTGGACGAGGTCGATGCACCTCTCGACGACTCGAATACCGAGCGCTACTGCCAGATGGTCAAGCGGATGTCGTCGCAGACCCAGTTCGTGTTCATCAGCCACAGCAAGATCACCATGGAGATCGCGCAGCAGCTGGTCGGGGTCACGATGCAGGAGCAGGGCGTATCGCGGGTCGTGGAAGTGGATATCGAGGAAGCGCTGAGGCTGGCAGAATCTGTCGCGGCCTGATCGGAAACAAGGGAAATCGATGGCAATGAGTGAGTTGCAAATGGGTCTGGTCGGCGTCGGCGGTGTCGTCGTCGTTGGCATCTTCGCCTTCAACAAGTGGCAGGAGCGCAAGCAGCGCAAGGCCATCGAGGCGGCCACGCCGACGGTCCAGGAGCCCGTGCTCAGCGAGCTGCCCGCCGGTGTGCTGAAGCCCGAGCGCGTCGAACCTGTGATCGGCGCGGAGTCCGCGCCCCGCGTGCAGCCCAGCGCCAAGACGGTGAAGGATGCCAGCGCCCGTCGCGTGCCACCGCTTTTGCCGGCGGAGGTTGATGAGCGTGCCGACTGGGTCGTTCGTATCGAATCCATCGAACCCGTCGTGGCCGGCAGGCTGTGGCAGGCGGCGGCCCAGCAGCTCGACGGCATCGCAAAGCCGGTGCGCTGGTTCGGCTTTTCCGACTCCGGCAACCGCTGGGAAGTGGTCGGCCCCAACAGCGCAGGCGCCTATCACTGGGTGTGCGCGGCGCTCCAGCTGGTGGATCGCCGCGGCCCTGCCTCTGATGCAGACCTGGGCCGCCTGAGCGACGGGCTGCAGCACATGTGCGACATTTTCATGGCGATCCCGTCCCTCCCGGCCCGTGGCGAGTCCGTCGCCCAGGCAGCCGAACTTGACCGCTTCTGTGCCGGGGTGGATATCCAGATCGGCGTCAACGTGGTGGCGCGCGACCTGCCGTTCGCGGGCACCAAGTTGCGTGGCCTGGCCGAGGCGGCAGGGCTTGAACTGCTGACCGATGGCTGCTTCCATGCGCTGGATGAAACGGGGAACAGCCAGTTCGTGCTGAGCAACCTGGAGCCCGGCGTGTTCGTGGCCGAGGACATGCGCGGCCTCGTCACCCAGGGGGTCACCCTGAGCGTCGACGTGCCGCGGGTGTCCGATGGTGTCAAGACCTTCGACCGCATGATGGCGCTGGCCCAGCAGCTGGCCGAGGCCCTCAACGGGGCGGTGGTGGATGACAACCGTTCCCCCTTTGGCGAGAAGGCCGCCGGCCTGATCCGTGCACAGATCGAACAGTATCAGGGGCAGATGGCCGAGTACGGCATTGCGCCGGGTTCGCCCCTGGCCCGCCGCCTGTTCTCCTGACGCGGCCGGTCGATGACAGCCCCTGCGGATGCCCGCGCCCGGGCGGCGGCCCTGCGCGAGGAGCTCGAACGCCATGAATACGCGTATTACGTGCTTGACGCGCCCACCGTGCCGGACGCCGAGTACGATCGCCTCTTCCAGGCCCTGCAGGCCCTGGAGGACGAATTTCCCGACCTGATCAGCGCCGACTCGCCGACCCGGCGGGTCGGAGGCCAGCCGGCTGCGGAGCTGGCGTCGGTCGCCCACGTGGTGCCGATGCTGTCGATCCGCACCGAGACGGATACCACCGAGCAGGGTGCCCTGACTTTTGATGCACGGGTGCGCCGCGCCCTCGGGCTCGACGAGGCCGCCGCGCCCATCACCTATGCCGCGGAGCTGAAGTTTGACGGGCTGGCGATCAGCCTGCGCTACGAGTACGGCACCCTGGTCCAGGCGGCGACCCGCGGTGACGGTAGCACCGGCGAGGATGTCACCGCCAATGTGCGCACCGTGCGCCAGATCCCCCTGCGCCTCAAGGGCGAGGCGCCGCCGGTGCTGGAGGTGCGCGGCGAGATCTACATGCGCCGGGACGAGTTCGAGCGCTTCAACGCGGCCCAGGAAGCGGCGGGCCAGAAGATCTTCGTCAATCCACGCAATGCGGCGGCCGGCAGCCTGCGCCAGCTCGATCCCTCCGTTACCGCGCGGCGCCCGCTGTCCTTCTTCGCCTATGGGCTGGGGGACGTGCAGGGCTGGGCGATGCCGGATAGCCACAGCGGCATTCTCGATGCGCTCGAGGCCTTTGGGCTGCCGCTCTGCGCGCACCGCTGCCGCGCCGAGGGGCCGCTGGCGCTGGCTCGTTTCCACACCGAGATGGCCGCGCTGCGCGCCACGCTGCCCTTCGACATCGACGGAGTGGTGTACAAGGTGGATAGCCTGGAGCTGCAGCGGGAGCTCGGCTTCGTGTCCCGCGAGCCGCGCTGGGCGGTGGCCCACAAGTATCCGGCGCAGGAGGTGGCAACCCGCCTGCTCGGCATCGACGTGCAGGTGGGGCGCACCGGAGCGGTGACGCCGGTGGCACGCCTCGAACCCGTCTTCGTCGGCGGGGTGACGGTGACCAATGCCACCCTGCATAATCAGGGCGAGATCGATCGCAAGGATGTGCGCATCGGTGATTGGGTGGTGGTGCGGCGGGCCGGTGACGTGATCCCCGAGGTCGTCGGCCCGATCCTGGAGCGCCGCGAGGGCGAACCGGCCCGTTTCGATCTGCTTGAGAGCATCGGCCACCAGTGCCCGGAGTGTGGCTCCCACGTGACGCGCGGCGAGGACGAGGCCGTGGCGCGATGCACGGGCGGCCTGTTCTGTCCGGCCCAGTGCAAGCAGGCCATCCTGCATTTCGCCAGCCGGCGGGCAGTGGAGATCGACGGCCTGGGCGAGCAGATCGTCAATCAGCTGGTCAGTGGCGGCGTGGTGCGCAATCCGGCCGACCTGTATGACCGGGAGCGGGTGAACGAAACGCTGCTGGCCGGGCTGGAGCGGATGGGTGAAAAGTCCGCCACCAACCTGGTCGAAGCCATCGACAAGAGCCGTGACACCAGCCTGGCCCGCTTCATCTTCGGCCTGGGCATCCGCAATGTGGGAGAAACCACGGCCAAGGATCTGGCCCGCCATTTCGGGCGCCTGCCCAACTTTCTGGCGGCCGACGAGGCCGCTCTGATGGCAGTGCCGGATGTGGGGCCGGTGGTGGCCCGTTCGATTCTCGACTTCCTGGCCGAAGCGCATAACCGGGAGGTCATCGCGGCCCTCGAGCAGGCCCTGCGCTGGCCCGAGACAGAACCGGCCGCCACGCCCGAACCGGGAGTTCTGACGGGAAAGAAGCTTGTGCTCACCGGCACGCTGCCCACCCTGAGCCGGGACGAAGCTACGGCCATGATCGAAGCGGCG
The DNA here is from genome assembly GCF_012927165.1 of Zoogloea dura. Taxonomy (GTDB): domain Bacteria; phylum Pseudomonadota; class Gammaproteobacteria; order Burkholderiales; family Rhodocyclaceae; genus Zoogloea; species Zoogloea dura. The sequence goes on along the minus strand of NZ_JABBGA010000004.1, from coordinate 48,823 downwards.
GGCGGCAAGGTAGTCGGCTCCGTGTCGAAGAAGACGGATTACGTGGTTGCCGGCGAGGACGCTGGCAGCAAGCTCGAAAAAGCGCAGCAATTGGGTGTCAGCATCCTCGACGAGGATGGTCTGCGCCGTCTGCTGCTACCCGTAACGGCCGTGGTGCCGGACGGGCAGGGAACATTGTTCGGAGAGTGATGATGCTGAAGAAGGTGAGAAAGGCCGTTTTCCCGGTGGCGGGTCTGGGGAGCCGCTTCCTGCCGGCCACCAAGGCGAGCCCCAAGGAAATGATGCCCATCGTGGACAAGCCGCTGATCCAGTACGCGGTGGAGGAGGCGGTGGCCGCCGGCATGACCGACCTGGTGTTCATCACCGGCCGTTCCAAGCGGGCCATCGAGGACCACTTCGACAAGGCCTACGAGCTCGAGACCGAGCTCGAGATGCGTGGCAAGGCGGAGCTGCTGAAGATCGTGCGGGACACCGTGCCGTCCCACGTCAACTGCATCTATATCCGTCAGGCTGAGGCCCTGGGGCTTGGCCATGCGGTGCTTTGCGCAGCGTCCGTGGTCGGTGAGGAGCCGTTTGCCGTGCTGCTGGCCGACGATCTGGTGGATTCCCTCGGTGACACGCCGGTGATGAAGCAGATGACTGAGGTCTACAACTACCACCGCTGTTCCGTGCTCGGCGTGATGAACGTGGCGCCGGAAGAGACGCGCCAGTATGGCATTGTCAGTACCGAGAAGAACAGCGGTGAGCTTCAGCGCGTGACGGGCATCGTCGAGAAGCCGAAGCCGGAGGAGGCACCGTCGACCCAGGCAGTGATCGGCCGCTACATCCTGACAGGCCGTATTTTCGAGCATCTGCGCCAGCTCAAGCCGGGGGCTGGCGGTGAGCTGCAGCTCACCGACGCCATTGCCTCCCTGCTGCAGGAGGAGGCGATCCTGGCTTACCAGTTCCGCGGCAAGCGCTACGACTGCGGTTCGAAGCTGGGTTATCTCAAGGCTACGGTGGAGCTGGGGCTGCGCCACCAGGAGGTGGGGGCGGAGTTCGCTGCCTTCCTGGCTTCCCGCTGCGACTGCTGAGCGCGTCTCCACGGCCGCCCGCCAGGGCGGCTGTAAAGACGCAAAAGGCCAGCAAAAAGCGCGACCCTCGGGCCGCGCTTTTTGCTGGCTGCCGCCGGAGCGAGTCCGGCAGACATTCCGGTGTGGCTTACGCCTCTTCGCGGGCAGCGCGCTTGCGGTCGTGCTCCTTGAGGAAGCGCTTGCGCAGGCGGATGTTCTTGGGGGTGATCTCGACGATCTCGTCATCGGCGATGAATTCGATGGCCGATTCGAGGGTCAGCTGGATCGGGTTGATCAGGCGCACGGCTTCGTCGGTGCCGGATGCGCGCACGTTGGTCAGCTGCTTGCCCTTGATCGGGTTCACCACGAGGTCGTTGTCACGGGTGTGGATGCCGATGATCATGCCTTCGTACAGCGCCTCACCCGGGCTCACGAACATGCGGCCACGATCCTGCAGGTTCCACAGGGCGTAGGCCACGGCTTCACCGTCGTTCTGGGAGATCAGCACGCCGTTGCGGCGCTCGGCCAGGGTGCCGCCCATCGGACCGTAGTCGTCGAACACGTGGCTGGCCAGACCGGTGCCGCGGGTCATGGTCAGGAATTCACCCTGGAAGCCGATCAGGCCACGGGCCGGGATGCGGTACTCGAGGCGCACGCGGCCCTTGCCGTCCGGCTGCATGTCCTGGAGTTCACCACGGCGACGGCCGAGCTCTTCCATCACGCCGCCCTGGTGGTCTTCTTCGACGTCCACGGTGAGCATTTCGTACGGCTCGCACTTGACGCCGTCGATGTCCTTGAACACTACGCGCGGGCGGCCGACAGCCAGCTCGTAGCCTTCGCGGCGCATGTTCTCGAGGAGGATGGTCAGGTGCAGTTCGCCGCGGCCGGAGACTTCGAAGGTGTCGGAGTCGCTGGTGAAGTTGACGCGCAGGGCGACGTTCTTGAGCAGTTCCTTTTCGAGGCGCTCGCGGATCTGGCGGCTGGTCACGAACTTGCCTTCGCGGCCGGCCAGCGGGGAGGAGTTGACCATGAAGTTCATGGTCAGGGTGGGTTCATCCACCGCGATCGGGGTCATGCCTTCCAGGCATTCCGGATCACACAGGGTCACGCCGATGTTGACCTGGGAGATGCCGGCCACCAGCACGATGTCACCGGCTTCGGCCACTTCGGCGGGGGAGCGCTCAAGGCCCTTGAAGGTCAGGATCTGGCTGACCTTGCCCTTGCCGCGGTTCTCGTCGCCGTACATCACGACGAGTTCCTGGTTCGGACGGATGCGGCCGCGCTTGATGCGGCCGATGCCGATCTGGCCCATGTAGGTGGAGTAGTCGAGGGAGCAGATCTGCATCTGCAGGGGGCCTTCGGCATCCACTTCGGGGGCCGGCACGTGCTTGAGGATGGCCTCGAACAGGGGGCGCATGTCGACGCGCTCGTCGTCCACGTTCTCGACGGCGAAGCCATTGAGGCCGGAGGCGTAGATGACCGGGAAGTCGAGCTGTTCGTCGGTGGCGCCGAGCTTGTCGAAGAGATCGAAGGTGTGGTTGATCACCCAGTCAGGACGGGCGCCCGGACGGTCGATCTTGTTGACCACGACGATCGGCTTCAGGCCGAGGGCCAGGGCCTTGCGGGTCACGAAACGGGTCTGGGGCATCGGGCCTTCAACCGCGTCAACCAGCAGCAGCACGCTGTCGACCATCGACAGCACGCGCTCGACCTCGCCACCGAAGTCGGCGTGGCCCGGGGTGTCGACGATGTTGATGTGGGTCTCGCCGTACTGGATCGCACAGTTCTTCGAGAGGATGGTAATGCCCCGTTCCTTTTCGATATCGCCCGAATCCATGATTCGTTCGCTGACCTGCTGATTTTCACGGAAGGTGCCGGACTGGCGCAGGAGCTGGTCGACGAGGGTGGTCTTGCCGTGGTCGACGTGGGCGATGATGGCGATGTTACGAATGGCGCGGGACATGTGGTTGGATACCGGAAGTACTTGTAAACATAAAATTTTAGCACGTCTTTGCGCGTCGCAGCATTACAGGTTGCGATCTCCGGCCGTGCTAATATTCGCGCCCGACACGCTTTTTCGAGGAGTAGCCACGCATGCTGGCAATCATTGGCGGTAGCGGCCTGACCCAGTTGGCCACCCTGGACCTGATTCGCCGCGAGGTGGTGCGCACCCCTTACGGAGAGCCCTCAGGGGCGTTGACCTTCGGAAAACTGTGTGAAAAGCCGGTGGTTTTCCTGGCCCGTCACGGCTACGGCCACACCATCGCACCGCACCGGGTGAATTACCAGGCCAATCTGTGGGCGCTCCACAATGCGAAGGTGGACGCGATCATCTCTGTGGCATCAGTGGGTGGCATCCGGGCGGATCTGTGTCCAGGGACCCTGGTGGTGCCCGATCAGATCATCGATTACACCTGGGGTCGCAAGAGCACTTTCCACGAGAGTTCGGACGAGCCCGTGGTGCACATCGATTTCACCGAGCCCTACGATGACGGGATCCGCCAGCGCATCCTGCGTGCGGGGGCGGCAGCCGGCGAGAAGGTCTTCGATGGCGGTGTCTATGCGGCCACCCAGGGCCCGCGTCTCGAGACGGCAGCCGAGATCAACCGCCTGGAGCGCGATGGTGCCGACGTGGTGGGTATGACCGGCATGCCGGAGGCTGCGCTGGCCCGCGAACTGGGCATTCCCTATGCGGCCATCAACGTGGTGGCCAACTATGCGGCCGGCCGTGCCAACAGCACCAACCGGATCTGTTTCGACGAGATCGACTTGGTCCTGCGCGAGGCGATGGGGCGGGTCCGCAAGGTGCTCGACCACATCTGCGAAGCATGATCCGCGAAGTCCTGCGCATGGGTGACTCGCGCCTGCTGAGGCGGGCGCAGCCGGTCGAGGTATTTGGCACGCCGGAGCTGGCGGCCTTGATCCGCGACATGCGGGATACCATGGCCCATCTCAATGGTGCCGGGCTGGCCGCGCCGCAGATCGGTGTCGATCTGCGGGTGGTGATCTTCGGTGGCGGGCCCAGCCCGCGCTACCCTGATGCAAGCGCGGTGCCCGATACCGTGCTGATCAATCCCCTGCTGACACCGCTCGGTGAAGACGAGGAGGGGGGGTGGGAAGGTTGTCTGTCGGTGCCGGGCCTGCGCGGCTGGGTGCCGCGCTGGAGGTCGCTGCAGTATTCCGGCTTTGATGAAACGGGGAGCCCCATCGACAGGCGCGCCGAAGGCTTTCATGCCCGCGTCGTGCAGCATGAGTGCGATCACCTGGACGGGGTGCTGTATCCGATGCGCGTCCGGGATTTTTCGCGCTTCGGTTTCACCGAGGTGCTGTTCCCGGATGCTTCGCTCGCGAGCGACGATTGAACGCTCCGTCCCGTGCTGCCTGGTGGCGCGGCTGAATCCTTCTGACAGCGCCGCGAATTGTCCTGGCTCTATACGGCGAGCTTCTCCAGCAGGTCGGATTCGATCTTCAGTACCTGGGCGTCCTGGGACAACCCGGGTCCGCTGATCAGGAAGGTGTCCTCGACGCGCTCGCCGAGGGTTGCGATCTTCGCCGTGTGCAGGTTGATTCCGTAGTGCACCAGGGTTTCGGCAACGCCGAAGAGCAGGCCCGGGCGATCCGCGGCGGTGACTGACATGATGTGGTGCTGTCCCCGCTCGTCCGGGCGGATGCTGACCTCGGGGGTGATCGGGAAGTGCTTGACCTCGCGGGACAGGCGGCCGCCGGCGGGCCGGTCTACCGGGGCATGGGTGGCCAGCCTCTCGGTCAGGTCGTGCTCGAGCAGGTTGATCAGGTCCCGATAATGGAGTTCCTGGCCCGGGTCGAGCAGCACGAAGCTGTCGAGAGCGTAGCCATGGCGGGTGGTGTGGATCTTGGCGTCGGCGATGGAGAAGCCCAGCCGGCTGAAGAATCCGCACAGGCGCATGAAGAGATCCTTCTGGTCCTTCATGTAGACCATCACCTGCAGGCCTTCGCCAACATGGCTCAAGCGTGCCTTGACGATGGGCTCGCCGGTTTCCACGCGGAAATAGAGCATGCGCGCATGCCAGGCGATGTCTTCGGCGTCGTGCCGCAGGAAGTACACGGTGTCGAGCTGATCCCACAGCGTGTCCTCGGTGCCGGGGCGCAGGCCGTAGTAGCGCAGCAGGTTGCGGGCGTCCTCCTGGCGGATCGGGGTGCCCAGCGCCTGTTGCGGTGTTGCCCCGCGCAGCAGGCGCTGGGTGGCGAAGTAGAGATCCTCAAGCAGCTTGCCCTTCCAGCCGTTCCATACCTTCGGGCTGGTGCCGCGGATGTCGGCATGGCTGAGGATGTAGAGGGCGTTTAGATAGCGCTCGTTGCCCACCAGAGTGGCGAAGCGCTGGATGACTTCGAGGTCTGAGAGATCCTGCTTCTGCGCCACGTTGGACATCGACAGGTGGTGCTCGACCAGCCATACCACCAGCGCGGTGTCCGGTTCTTCGAGACCGTGGGCTTCGCAGAAGTCGCGGGCGTCCTTCATGCCCAGCTTGGAGTGGTCGCCGCCGCGCCCCTTGGCGATGTCGTGGAACAGCGCGGCGATGTAGATCAGCCACGGTTTCTCGAAGCCGGTGCAGATGCGTGTCAGCAGCGGGTATTCGTGGGCGTGCTCGGCCACCATGAAGCGGCGCACGTTGCGCAGCACCTGCAGGATGTGCTGGTCAACGGTGTAGACGTGGAACAGGTCGTGCTGCATCTGGCCGACGATGCGGCGCCAGGCCGGCAGGTAGAAGCTCAGGATGCCGTACTGGTTCATCCGGCGCAGTTCGTGCACCACGCCGCGGCGCTGCTGCAGCAGGCGCAGGAAGAGGGCGCGGTTGGTCGGGTTCTGGCGGAACTCGGCATTGATCAGCTTGCGCCCGCGCCACAGGGCGCGCAGGGTGCGGGCCGTCATGCCCTTGAGCTCGGAGCGCTGCTCGAGGAGCAGGAAGCACTCGAGCAGGGCGCTCGGGTGGCGGTCGAAGACGCCTTCGTCGCGTACGTCCAGAAGCTCGCGGACGCACTGGAAGCGTTCGTTGATGTTGATGGCCGCCGGGTAGCGGTTGGGGAAGAACTCGACCCCGAAGTTCTGCAGCAGGATGGTGTTGAGCTGGGTGACCTTCTTGGCCGTCCGGTAGTACTCCTGCATGAAGACTTCCGAGGCCCGCCGGGTCTCGGTGGCGTCGTAGCCGAACTTGCGGGCGAGCTTTTCCTGGTGGTCGAACAGCAGGCGGTCTTCGCGCCGGCCGGTCAGGTGGTGCAGGCGGATCCGCACGTGCTGCAGGAAGCGCTCCAGCTCCCGCAGCTCGGTGGCCTCCTCGTCGGTGATCAGGCTGTGGCGGGCCAGGTCGCGCCAGTGCGTGCCAAAGCCGGCGGCCCGGCTGATCCAGCCGATCAGCTGGAGGTCGCGCAGCCCCCCGGGGCTCTCCTTGCAGTTGGGCTCGAGGGAGTAGGGGGTCTCGTTGTGACGGGTGTAGCGCTGCTCTTGTTCCAGGCGCTTGGCCTTGAAGAACTGGCCGGGGTTGAGCAGACCGCGCAGGTCGGTTTCAAACGCGTCGTAGAGCTGCCGGTTGCCGTGGATGAAGCGGGCCTCGAGGAGGTTCGTCATGACCGTCACGTCGCGGCCGGCCTCGTCCAGGCATTCGGCCACGGTGCGCACGCTGTGCCCGATGTCCAGTCCGATGTCCCAGATCAGGCCGATCATCTGTGCCAGGCGCTCTTCCAGGTCGGCGTCCGCTTCGCTGTCGAGGAGGAATAGCAGGTCGACGTCCGAACAGGGGAAGAGCTCCTCCCGCCCATAACCGCCCACCGCGACAAGGCTGGCGCCGGCGGGCAGCTGGAAGTCCTGCCAGAGGTCGGCCAGCACCGCATCCACCAGATGGGAGCGCCCCTTCAGGATCGGGTCTGTCAGCGGGCGGGCCTCGTATGCCTCGCGGAGGGCTTCGCCGCCGGTCTTCAGGCGCGTCTTGTAGCGGGTGATCAGTGCCCGCGTGGTGTCGGGCGACAGGATGGGTGCTGATTCGGACATCTTGGCGGACGGGTCAGGGAAGGAGGTTGGCGACGATGTCCGGGCGCGGCGGGGAGCCGGCCGAAAGGGTGAGGACTTCCACGCCTGTCTCGGTGACGAGGATCATGTGCTCCCACTGGGCCGACAGGCTGCGGTCGCGGGTGACGATGGTCCAGCCGTCGGGCAGTTCGGAGATGGCTGCCTTGCCGGCGTTGATCATCGGTTCGATGGTGAAGATCATGCCCGGCTTGAGCTCGATGCCGGTACCCGGCTTGCCGTAGTGCAGCACCTGCGGGTCCTCGTGGAACTTGGCGCCGATGCCATGGCCGCAGAACTCACGGACCACCGAGAAGCCGTTGCCTTCGGCGTGCTTCTGGATGACGTGGCCGATGTCGCCGAGATGGGCGCCCGGCTTGACCTGAGCGATGCCCAGCCACAGGCATTCGTAGGTGATCTGGCACAGGCGGCGGGCCAGGATGCTGCAATTGTTGTCACCGCCCACCAGGAACATGCGGCTGGTGTCGCCGTGGTAGCCGTCCTTGATGACGGTGATGTCCAGATTGACGATGTCGCCCTTCTTGAGCACCTTGTCGCCGGGGACGCCATGGCAGACCTGGTGGTTGATCGAGGTGCAGATCGACTTGGGGTAGGGGCTGTAGCCCGGCGGCGCGTAATTCAGCGGCGCGGGAATGCAGCCCTGCACGTTGACCATGTAGTCGTGGCACAGGCGGTCAACCTCGGCGGTGGTGACGCCAGGCTTCACGAAGGGGGTGATGTAGTCCAGGACTTCCGAGCCGAGACGGCCGGCAATGCGCATCTTCTCGATTTCGTCCGGTGTTTTTATGGTGACGCTCATGGAAACTCTTGGTTTGGGTGTCGAACGCGCTAGGCTAGCTCATGCGGCCCGCCCGGGCAATCTGGCCGCTCATCGTTCTGTGGAGCCGGTCTTGAGGGAGGTAATGGAAAGCTGATATAATCGGAGGCTTGTCTGGTATTGAGCTGGGCAAAATTCACACGTCCGGCCCATTGAGGTCCGGGGCGCCACGGCTGAAGGCCGGGTGTTCGAGGCAGTGTTCGGCGCCGCATTGGCGGGCCGGGCAGGTCGGGCGGCGGTCAAACCTCTGTATTGGAGTCACACAATGTCTGTCACCATGCGTCAAATGCTCGAAGCGGGCGTTCACTTCGGCCACCAAACCCGTTTCTGGAACCCGAAGATGGCACCGTACATCTTCGGTCAGCGCAACAAGATCCACATCGTCAACCTCGAAAAGACCCTCGTCAAGTACAACGAGGCGATGGATTTCGTGCGCAAGCTGGCGGCCAACCGCGGCACCATCCTGTGCGTCGGCACCAAGCGTCAGGCTCGCGAAATCGTGGCTGAAGAAGCCCGTCGTGCCGGTCTGCCCTATGTTGACGAGCGCTGGCTGGGCGGCATGCTCACCAACTTCAAGACCGTCAAGGTTTCCATCAAGCGCCTGAAGGACATGGAAGCCATGGTGGAAGACGGCTCCATCGAGCGCCTTTCCAAGAAAGAAGCCCTGATGGCCTCCCGCGAGCTCGAGAAGCTGCAGAAGAGCCTGGGCGGCATCAAGGATCTGGGCGGTCTGCCGGATGCCCTGTTCGTGATCGACGTGGGTTACCACAAGATCGCCATCACCGAAGCCAACAAGCTGGGCATCCCGGTTGTGGCCGTGGTCGATACCAACCACACCCCTGAAGGCGTGGATTTCGTGATCCCGGGTAACGATGACTCCTCCCGTGCGATCCGTCTGTACGCCCGTGGCGTGGCCGATGCCGTGCTCGAAGGCAAGAACCAGGTGATCCAGGAAATCGTCGCGGCCGGTTCCGACGAGTTCGTGGAAGTCGAAGACAGCGCTGAAGAACAGGCCTGATCTTTTTGCGATCGGGCGCTTTGGGCGCCCGATCGACTGAATCCAAACCCATAGATCTATTAGGAGCAAGCATGGCGGAAATCACCGCAAGCATGGTCAAGGAGCTGCGCGAGAAAACCGACGCGCCCATGATGGAGTGCAAGAAGGCCCTGTCCGAAGCCGCCGGCGATATGGACAAGGCTGAAGAGATCCTGCGTGTCAAGCTGGGTAACAAGGCCTCCAAGGCGGCTGCCCGCGTGACCGCCGAAGGCATTGTTGGCATCTACATCTCTGCCGATGCCAAGCTGGCCGCCATGGTCGAAGTGAACTGCGAGACCGACTTCGTGGCCAAGAACGACGACTTCCTGGCCCTGGTCAAGAACGTTGCCGAGCTCGTGGCGACCAAGAATCCCGCCGATGTGGAAGCCCTGTCCGCCCTCGAAATCAACGGCCAGACCGTTGAGGAAGTGCGCAAGGCCCTGATCGGCAAGATCGGCGAAAACATGTCCATCCGCCGCTTCGTGCGTACCGAAGCCCAGGGTGCTGCTGCCAGCTACATCCACGGCGGCTCCAAGATCGGCGTGCTGATCGACCTCGTCGGTGGCGACGAAGCCCTGGCCAAGGATCTGGCCATGCACATCGCCGCGTCCAAGCCGAAGTCCCTGGATGCCTCCGGTGTTCCCGCCGAGCTGCTGGATGTCGAGCGTCGTATCGCCATCGAGAAGGCCCGCGAAGCCGGCAAGCCGGAAGCCATGCTCGAGAAGATCGCCGAAGGCACCGTGCAGAAGTTCCTGAAGGACGTGACCCTGCTTGACCAGGTCTTCGTCAAGGCCGAAGACGGCAAGCAGACCGTTGCTCAGCTGCTGAAGGCCAAGGGCGCCTCCGTTGCCGGTTTCACCCTCTACATCGTGGGTGAAGGCATCGAGAAGAAGGTGACCGACTTCGCCGCCGAAGTGGCCGCCCAGGCCGCAGCCGCCGCTGCCCAAAAGTAAGAGGTCTTCAACACGATGAGCCAGCCCGCCTATAAACGCATCCTCCTCAAGCTCTCCGGCGAAGCCCTGATGGGTGACGACGCCTACGGTATCAACCGTGACGTGGTCGCTGGGATAGTGGCCGATGTGGTCGAAGTGACCCGTCTCGGTGTGGAGGTCGGGGTCGTCATAGGCGGCGGCAATATCTTCCGTGGTATGGCAGGCGCAGCGACCGGCATGGATCGCGCCACTGCCGACTACATGGGGATGCTGGCCACCGTGATGAATGCAATGGCCCTCGCGGACGCGTTCCGTGCCGCGGGGGTCAATGCGCGCGTGCAGTCGGCGCTGCGCATCGACCAGGTGGTCGAGCCCTATATCAGGGGCAAGGCAATTCGTTACCTCGAAGAGGGACGCGTCGTCATTTTCGGGGCCGGTACCGGCAATCCCTTCTTCACCACCGACACCGCCGCCGCTTTGCGCGGGTCCGAGATTGGTGCGGATATCGTGTTGAAGGCGACCAAGGTGGATGGTATCTACACGGCAGATCCCAAGAAGGATCCGACCGCGACCCGCTTCAACCGGATTTCCTTCGACGAGGCGATCACCCGCAATCTCGCGGTGATGGATGCGACGGCCTTTGCCTTGTGCCGCGACCAGCGCCTGCCCATCAACGTCTTCAGCCTGTTCAAGAGCGGCGCCCTCAAGCGTGTCGTGATGGGCGAGGATGAAGGTACGCTGGTCTATTGCTGAGGATGACGCAATGATTTCCGAGCTCAAGAAAACTACTGAACACAAGATGCAGAGGTCCATCGAGGCGCTCAAGCTGGATCTCGCCAAGGTGCGGACCGGCCGTGCTCACGTGGGCGTTCTCGATCATGTCATGGTCGAGTACTATGGCAATCCTGTACCCATCAATCAGGTTGCCAATGTCACGCTCATCGATGCGCGGACAATCGGCGTGCAGCCGTGGGAAAAGCCCATGGTGGGCAAGGTCGAGAAGGCGATCCGTGATTCCGATCTGGGTCTGAATCCGGCTGCTCAGGGGGAAGTCATCCGCGTGCCGATGCCGCCGCTGACCGAAGAGCGCCGCAAGGAACTGATCAAGGTCGTGAAGCAGGAAGGCGAGGGCGCCAAGGTGGCGATCCGCAACCTGCGTCGCGACGCCAACGCCTCCCTGAAGGATGCGTTGAAGGCCAAGACCATTTCCGAGGACGAAGAGCGTCGTACCGAGGAAGAGGTTCAAAAGCTGACCGACAAGTCGATTGTCGAGATCGACAAGCTGCTGGCCCAGAAAGAACAAGAGCTGATGCAGATCTGACCGCCAGGTCGACATCTCCTCCACCGGTTTTTTCATTCCAGGCGGATACGACATGGTGCGATTGCCGTTTCTCAGCTCGACCCGGGGGGTACCCGAGGCTGCCAAGGTGCCGCGGCACATCGCCATCATCATGGACGGCAACGGTCGTTGGGCGCGCAAGCGCCTGATGCCGCGGGTCGCCGGCCATGCAAAGGGCGTCGATTCGTTGCGCGAGGTCATCAGGACCTCCCTTGACCGCGGGGTCGAGTACCTTACTGTGTTTGCCTTCAGTTCAGAGAACTGGCGTCGTCCCAAGGATGAGGTCTCGTTCCTGATGCAGTTGTTCGTCAAGTCCCTGAAGGCGGAGATCGAGCGGATCCACCGCAACAACATCCGCTTGCGGGTGGTGGGTGATCTGGAGCCTTTCGATACGGCGCTGATATCCCTGATCCGCGATGGCGAGGCACTGACCGAGGGCAATACCAAGATGAACCTCACCATCTGCGCCAATTACGGCGGACGGTGGGACATCCTCCAGGCGGTCCGCAAGATGACCGCCATTGCTCCCCGGGCCGGTGAGTACACCGAGGATGAACTGGCACCTCACCTCGCCCTCAGCTTCAGTCCGGAGCCGGATCTCTTCATCCGTACCGGCGGCGAGCAGCGGATCAGCAATTTCATGCTCTGGCAGCTCGCATACTCCGAGCTGTATTTCACCGACAAGCTGTGGCCGGAGTTCGGCGAAGCTGCGCTTGATGAGGCCATTGCGTCCTACCAGGGGCGTGAGCGTCGTTTCGGGCGGACCAGCGAACAGGTCGTCGGTGGCGAGGCCGGTTCTTCCACGCCAGATCATGCTTAGAGCGCGGGTCATTACCGCGCTGATCCTGCTGGTTGGGCTTCTGGCGGGACTGTTCCTGCTGCCTGCCCCGCTGTGGCTGGCCTTTGCTTCCCTCATCTGTGCCATCGGTTCGGCCGAATGGGCCGGCATGACCGGCTTCACGCCTCGCGCCGGCAAGGTCTATGCGGCCTTGGTCGGCGCCCTGTGCTTTGCCGCCGGGGGCGTGGCGGGGCTGCATCGCCCCGAGACGATCGCGCCTTTCGGGCTGGCGCCTGTCTACGCGGTCAGTGCGCTGTTCTGGATCTGCTGCGTGCCCTTGTGGCTGCGCGCCAAGTGGCGCCTGCCGAGCCCCGCCGCCGCTGCACTGGTCGGGTTGGTGCTCCTATTGCCGCCGGCGCTGGCCATCGCTCATCTGCGCCTGCTCAGCCCATGGTTGCTCCTGGGGGTGCTGGCCGCCGTCTGGGTGGCGGACATCGCGGCCTATTTTACGGGTCGGGCCTTCGGACGACGCAAGCTTGCACCGGGAATCAGCCCCGGCAAGAGCTGGGAGGGCGCGTATGGTGCGGTGGTGGCGGTGGTGGTCTACGGGCTGGTGGTGATCTCATCCGTGGGGCACGCCGGCGTTGAAGCATCCTATCTGGCTGCGGTGCCCGCCCTGATCGCATTCACTGCGCTGAGCATCATTGGTGATCTTTTCGAATCCCTGGTCAAGCGACAGGCTGGTGTGAAGGACAGCGGTTCCCTGTTGCCCGGCCACGGGGGCGTGCTGGACCGCATCGACAGTCTGACATCCACGCTTCCTGTCGCAGGCCTGTTGTTGCTCTGGGTGGCCCACTGAAGTCATGGAACAAGGCAAGAAACTCGTAACCGTACTGGGCGCGACGGGCTCTATCGGTGTCAGCACGCTGGACGTGGTGGCCCGGCATCCCGAGCGCTTTGGCGTGTTTGCACTGACCGCGCATCGGCAGGTGGACAAGCTTCTCGAGCAGTGCCTGGTGCATCGGCCGGTTTATGCGGTCCTCGACCAGGCGGATGATGCGGGCCGGCTCGCCGGGCAGCTTCGCGAAGCGGGCTGTGCCACGGAGGTGCTGGCAGGCCCCGATGCGCTGGCCCGGGTGGCTGGCGCGCCCGAGGTCGATCTCGTCATGGCGGCGATTGTCGGGGCTGCCGGTCTGGTGCCGGCGCTCGCCGCGGCACGGGCGGGCAAACGCATCCTGCTGGCCAACAAGGAGGCCCTGGTGATGTCGGGGGCGCTCTTCATGCAGGAAGTGGCGGCCCACGGAGCAACGCTGCTGCCGATCGACAGCGAACACAATGCGATCTTCCAGGCGCTGCCCGCCGGCTTTGAGCGCGGACTGCAGGGGAGCGGGGTGACCCGCGTGCTGCTGACCGCGTCGGGCGGGCCTTTCCGCCGCAAGCCCGTCGAAGAACTGCGCGATGTGACCCCGGAGATGGCCTGCGCCCACCCCAACTGGGTGATGGGGCGCAAGATCTCGGTGGATTCCGCGACGATGATGAACAAGGGGCTGGAGGTCATCGAGGCCTACTGGCTCTTTGGTGCCGAGGCCGAGCGCATCGAGGTGGTGATCCATCCCCAGAGCGTCATCCACTCCATGGTGTCCTATGCCGACGGATCGGTGATTGCCCAGCTGGGCAATCCGGACATGCGGACGCCCATTGCCCACGCCATGGCTTATCCCGATCGGGTTGATGCGGGAGTGAGGCCACTCGATCTTTTCGAGATCGCCCGCCTGGATTTCGAACGCCCGGACTTCGAGCGCTTCCCCTGTCTTGCACATGCCTATCGCGCGCTGCGCGAGGGCGGTGTGGCGCCGGCCGTCCTCAATGCCTCGAACGAGGTGGCGGTGGCCAGCTTCCTCGACGGGAGGCTGCGTTTCGACAGGATCGCAGGCGTGATCGCGCGTACCCTGGATGCGGTTCCGGCGGCGCCGGCCGATAGCCTGGAAGCCGTCTTCGAGGCAGACCGGCAGGCCCGCGAGCTGGCAGAGGGTTTCGTCAGCGGGTTCGCGTCGTGACGGGCATGGGGCTGCTGGATTACATCCTGCCCTTCCTGCTGGCGCTGGGCATCCTGATTGTCGTCCATGAGTTCGGGCACTATTCGGTGGCGCGACTGTGCGGCGTGAAGGTGCTCCGTTTTTCTCTCGGTTTCGGCAAGCCGCTGCTGGTCAAGCGTGCCGGGCCTGATCAGACTGAATGGGTTTTGTCGGCCTTTCCCCTGGGCGGTTACGTCAAGATGCTCGACGAGCGCGAGGCGCCTGTCGAAGCGTTCGAGCTGCATCGTGCATTCAATCGCCAGAACGTCTGGCGGCGTATCGCCATCGTGGCCGCCGGGCCTCTGGCCAACTTCATTCTCGCCATTGCGCTTTACTGGGGGCTCTACACCGGTGGGGTTGAGGAGCTGCGCCCGCGTCTCGGGCCGCCGGAGATTGGCAGCCTGGCCGAGCGCGCGGGTTTTGAGCAGGGTGAGCTGGTGCGTAGTGTGGCGGGCCGCGAGGTTGAGACTTGGCAGGACTTCCGCTGGATGCTGCTCAACCAGGCGCTCGAAAAGCAGGTGGTGGTCATCGAGACGATCAACGCGGAGGGTGAGATTGCCTTCCGGCGCGTCGATCTGGCTGCCACCGTGGTGGATCAGGGTGAGCAGGATGTGGCCCATCAGGTCGGGCTGACGCTGTATCGGCCGCGGGTGCCAGCTGTTCTTGGGCGCCTAGTTCCCGGCGGTGCTGCAGAAACTGCGGGCTTGCGTACGGGTGATCGGGTGCTTCGGGTGGGAGAGCTCAAGGTGGATGACTGGTCCGATCTGGTCTCTGCTGTCCGTGATGCACCGGGTCGGCCGCTCGAGCTGGAGGCCTTGAGGGGTAGTGCCCCCCTTGTCGTGAATGTGGTTCCCAGCGCGGTGGAGGAGGGCGGGCGCACCATCGGTCGGATCGGTGTGGCGGTGGCCGATGCCGACATCCGGCGTGAGCTCATGTTCGTGACCGTGCGCTACGGCAGCCTTGATGCCCTGGGCAAGGGGCTGCGTCAGACCTGGGATACCAGCGCGTTGAGCCTGACGGTCATGGGGCGCATGCTTATCGGCGAGGTTTCCGTCAAAAATCTGAGCGGTCCCGTCACGATCGCAGATTTTGCAGGCCAGTCCGCCCGCATGGGATGGTCTCATTACATCAAGTTCCTGGCGCTCATCAGCATCAGCCTTGGGGTCCTCAATCTGCTCCCGGTCCCTGTGCTCGATGGTGGGCACTTGCTGTATTATGTGATCGAGATCATCAAGGGCGGCCCGGTTTCCGAGCGGGTTATGGAGATCGGCCAGCAGATCGGTATGGTCCTGCTGGCGGCGCTAATGGCATTCGCCTTCTACAACGACATCAACCGCCTTGTTGCAAGCTGAAATCGGATGAAATCCAAGCTTCTTCCCGGGGTGATCGCTGCGCTTTTCGTGGCATCTCCCGCTCTGGCCTTCGAGCCGTTCATTGTCAAAGACATCCGCATCGAGGGGATCCAGCGTACCGAAGCCGGTACCGTGTTCAGCTATCTGCCTGTCAAGGTGGGCGAGCGCTTCACGGACGACAAGGCGGCGCAGGCGATCAAGGCCCTCTTTGCCACCGGGTTCTTCAAGGACGTTCGTGTCGAGGTCGACAAGGACGTGATCGTGGTCGTTCTGGACGAGCGTCCGGCGATCTCGCAAGTCGATTTCGTGGGTATCAAGGAATTCGACAAGGAGGCGCTCAAGAAGGGCCTCAAGGAAGTGGGGCTGGCCGAGTCCCGGATCTTCGACCGTGCGGTGCTCGAACGCGCAGAGCAGGAGCTCAAGCGCCAGTACCTGTCGAAGGGCCTGTACGGCGTGCAGATCACCACTACGGTCACTCCGCTCGAGCGGAACCGGGTTGGCGTCAACTTCAATGTCGTCGAAGGTGAGGCCGCCAAGATCCGGCAGATCAGCATCATCGGCAACAAGGTCTTCAAGGAGAAGGAGCTTGTCGAGCTATTCTCCCTGACCACGCCGGGCCTGATGACCTGGTATTCGAAGAGTGACCAGTACTCCAAGCAGAAGCTCTCTGCCGACATCGAAGCGCTGCGTACCCATTACCTCAACCGGGGTTACCTCGACTTCAACATCGACTCCACCCAGGTGTCGATCACACCGGACAAGAAGGACATCTACATCACCCTCAGCATCACCGAGGGCGAGAAGTACACCGTCTCCGACGTGAAACTGGCTGGCAACATGGTGGTGCCCGAAGAGGAGCTCCAGCAGCTGGTCAAGCTCAAGGCCGGGGATACTTTCGTGCGGGACAACGTCACGGCCACCACCAAGGCGATCAGCGATCGTCTCGGCAACGCCGGCTATGCGTTTGCCAACGTCAATGCCGCGCCCGAGGTGGACAAGGCGAAGCGCGAGGTCACCTTCACCTTCTTCGTCGATCCGGGGCGTCGCGTTTACGTGCGCAAGATCAATTTCGCCGGCAACGCACGGACCCGCGATGAGGTGCTGCGCCGCGAGATGCGTCAGATGGAAGGTGCGTGGTACGACGGGCAGGCGCTCAACCGCTCCAAGGTCCGCCTTGATCGCCTCGGTTACTTCGACGAAGTCACCATCGAGACCCCGGCGGTTACAGGCTCCACCGACCAGGTCGATGCCAACTTCACCGTCAAGGAGCGTGCCACCGGCAACCTGATGCTGGGTGCGGGTTTCTCCAGTGCCGAAAAGATCATCCTGTCTGCGTCGATCTCGCAGCAGAACCTGTTTGGCACGGGCAACGCGATGACGTTGCAGCTCAACACCGGCAAGATCAACAAGACCATCGCGCTGTCCTTCACCAACCCGTACTGGACCATCGACGGTGTCAGCGTGGGCTGGGACATCTATCAGCGCAACGTCGATCCAACCTCGCTGTCGGTGGCAACCTACAAGAGCTCGTCCATCGGTGGTGGCGTGCGCTTTGGTTATCCGATCGCCGAGGACGACCGGATCAACTTTGGCCTGTCAGTCGATCAGACCACCATCAAGGTCTACGATTCGAGTCCCGCGCCTTACGTGAATTTCGTCAATACGTTTGGCGATACTGCCCGCAGCCTGCTCGTCACGGCCGGCTGGGCACGTGACCGGCGCGACAGCTTCCTGTATCCCACCTCCGGGGTGTATCAGCGCGCCTCCGTCGAGGTGGCGACGCCAGTGCTGGACATGCGTTACATCCGGGGTAACTACCAGCATCAGTACTGGATTCCCTTTGGCGGTGGCTATGCCCTGATGCTGAATGGCGACATCGGCTACGCCCATGGCTATGACGGCAAGGAGCTGCCGTTCTACAAGAACTTCTACGCTGGCGGCATCGGCTCGGTGCGTGGCTACGAGCAGAGCACCCTCGGTCCGCGCTATACCGATACCAACGGCTATGTCCGTGCCCTCGGCGGAAATCGGCGCGTGGTTGGGAACGCAGAGTATTATTTTCCGATGCCTGGCTCCCAGAAGGACAAATCGATGCGGCTGTCGCTGTTTGCCGATGCCGGTTACGTCTGGGCAGCGGACGACAAGGTTCGTGCGTCGGATTTGCGATACAGTGCCGGTCTGGCATTTTCCTGGAGTTCCCCGGTGGGGCCGCTCAAGTTCAGTCTGGGCCAGGCACTCAAGAAGGAAGAAGGCGACAAGACCCAGAAGTTCCAGTTCCAGTTGGGCACGGTCTTCTGATGGTCGCAGCACATAGCTTGCAGACGGAGGTTTGAGTGAAAGGTATCGGTATTTCCACCCTGGCAGCGCTTCTGCTGGCCGGGTTTGCCCAGGTAGCCGCGGCTGACGCGGTCAAAGTCGGCTTCGTCAATTCCGACCGGGTGATGAAAGAGGCAACGCCTGCCAAGAAGGCCCAGCAGAAGCTGGAAAAGGAATTCGAGAAGCGTGACCAGGACCTGCAGCGACTGGCCAAGCAGCTTCAGGGCATGCAGGAAGCCCTCGAGAAGAATGGCATGACCATGGGTGAGGCCGAGCGTCGCAACAAGGAGCGTGAGTTCAATGACCTGAACCGCGACTTCCAGCGCAAGCAGCGCGAGTTCCGCGAGGATCTCAACCAGCGCCGCAACGAGGAGCTGGCCAGCGTGCTCGAGCGCGCCAACCGTACGATCAAGCAGATCGCGGAAGCGGACAAGTACGACATCATCTTCCAGGAAGCGGTGTATGCCAGCCCCCGGATCGACATCACCGACAAGGTGATCAAGGCGCTCAGCGAAGCCAGCAAATAGGGCGGCGTGGATGGAACTGTCCCTTGACGAGCTCGTAGGTCGGCTCGGTGGCGAGCTTGTCGGCGATCCCGCGGTGCGGATTCGCCAGATCGCATCCATCGAAGCGGCCGCCGAGGGTGAGCTGGCCTTCCTGTCGAATCCAAAACTGGGGGCTGCGCTGGCCACCAGCCGGGCGTCGGCCTTCATCCTGACGCCGAAGGCCGCCGGTCTGACCGACAGGCCGCGGATCCTTACCGCTGACCCCTATCTGTACTTCGCCCGGGCCGCGCAGCTGTTCAACCCGCCGAAGCGTCCTGTCGCCGGTTTGCAGGCGGGCGCGGTGGTGGCTTCCGAACTGCATCCGTCGGTTTGCGTCGGTGCCAATGCGGTCATCGGCCAGGATTGCCGGATCGGCGAGAACTGCGTGATCGGTGCCGGCTGCGTGATCGGCGACGGTGTGGTGATCGGTGCGGATTCGTTGCTGCATGCGGGGGTCAAGATCTACGACGGTTGTGTGATCGGCGCCCGCGCCATCCTGCACTCGGGTGCCGTGATCGGTGCCGACGGGCTGGGCTTCGCCCGCGATGCTGAGCGCCGCTGGGTCAAGATCCCCCAGATCGGCCGGGTGTTGGTGGGCGACGACGTGGAGATCGGCGCCAACACGACCATCGATCGGGGGGCGCTGGACGACACGGTCATCGGCAACGGCGTAAAGCTCGACAACCTGATCCACGTGGCCCACAACTGCCAGGTGGGTGACGACACGATCATGGCTGCCATGGCTGGCCTTGCCGGCAGTACCAAGGTGGGCAAGCGCGTGATGGTCGGCGGCAAGGCCGGCTTCTCGGGGCATCTTGAGGTGGCCGATGACATAGTTGTGTCCGCCGCGACCAATGTCACCAAGTCCATTGACAAGGCTGGCGTATACACCTCGCTGGTTCCCATTCAGACCCATGCAGACTGGGTCAGGAATTTTTCCCACTTGCGTCGCCTCGATGCGATGGCCGAGCGGGTGCGTGAGCTCGAGAAAAAGCTCGCCGAACTGGAAAAGAAATCATGAGCGAAATCATCGACATCAACGAGATCAAGCGTTATCTCCCGCACCGTTACCCCTTCCTGCTTGTAGATCGGATCACCGAGCTGGAGCTGGGCAAGCGGGTGGTGGGCCTCAAGAACGTGACGATCAACGAGCCGTTCTTCCCGGGGCATTTTCCTCACAACCCGGTCATGCCGGGTGTGCTGATCATTGAAGCCATGGCCCAGACCGCTGCGATCCTGGCCTTCAAGACCGACGGTTCGGCGCCGGACGATGATTCCACGGTGTATTTCGCGTCGGTCGACAACGTGCGCTTCAAGCGTCCGGTGGTGCCGGGTGACCAACTGGTCATGGAAGCCGAGATTGTGCGCAAGATGCGCAACATCTGGAAGTTCAAGGCGGTGGCGCGGGTCGGTGGCGAACTGGCCACCGAGGCCGAATTCATGTGCGCGATCAAGCGATGAGCATTCACCCGACCGCCATCGTTCACCCGGCAGCGCGCCTCGCGGAAGGTGTGCAGGTCGGTCCTTACTCGATCATCGGCGAGCACGTCGAGATTGGTGAGGGTACGACCGTCGGCCCTCACGTGGTGATCGAGGGGCATACCCGGATCGGCCGCAACAACCGGATTTTCCAGTTCTGTTCCCTCGGCTCCGAGCCCCAGGACAAGAAGTACGCGAATGAGCCGACTCGCCTGGAGATCGGCGATGGCAACACCATCCGCGAGTTCTGCAGCTTCAGTACCGGCACCATCCAGGACGGCGGCCTGACCAAGGTCGGCAACGGCAACTGGATCATGGCCTATGTGCATGTGGCCCACGACTGCAGCGTTGGCGACAACACCATCTTCGCCAACAACGCGACCCTGGCGGGGCACGTCACGGTGGGCGACTGGGCGATCCTGGGCGGCTTTACCGGCGTGCACCAGTTCGTGCGGGTGGGTGCCCACAGTTTCTGCGGCGTCGGTACGGTGCTGCTGCAGGATCTGCCGCCCTTCGTGACGGTCTCCGGCAACCCGGCCTCGCCCCACGGTATCAACAGTGAAGGGCTCAAACGCCGCGGTTACAGCGCTGAAGGCATCGCCGCCATCAAGCGGGCCTACAAGACCCTCTACCGCAGCGGCCTGACCCTCGACGAGGCGCGCCGGCAGATCGCCGAGGCGGCTGCCTCAGCGCCTGAACTCCAGCAGTTTTCCGATTTCATCGCCGACTCCGGGCGTGGCCTCGTCCGCTAGTCCATGGGTGTCCGCATCGCCATGGTGGCGGGCGAGGCGTCCAGCGACCTCCTTGCCAGCCACCTGATCCAGGCGCTCAAGCGCCATTTGCCGGACGCGGAGTTCTTCGGCATCGGCGGTCCCAAGATGCAGGCCATGGGCTTCAAGGCCCTGTGGCCGGCCGAGAAGCTGTCGGTCCACGGCTACGTGGATGCGCTGAAGAACTACCGGGAACTCTCCGGTATCCGCCGGACCCTGCTCAAGCAACTGCTCGCCGATCCACCGTCGGCCTTCATTGGCGTCGACGCACCGGATTTCAGCCTGTGGCTCGAGAAGCGTCTGAAGGACCGGGGCATACCGGCCATCCATTTCGTCAGCCCCTCGATCTGGGCCTGGCGGCGCGGGCGGCTGAAGGGCATCGCCCGTTCGGTGAGCCACATGCTCTGCCTGTTTCCCTTCGAGCCCGAGCTCTACAAGACGGCCGGCGTACCGGTGAGCTATGTCGGCCATCCGCTGGCCGATGTATTCCCGCTCGATCCAGACCGGGCCAGCGCCCGGGAGATGCTGCAGATCCCCGATGGCGTGCCGGTCTTTGCCTTCCTGCCGGGCAGCCGCCAGTCCGAGGTGCGCAACCTGGCGGATACCTATATCGCCACGGCGGCGAATCTCCATGAGCGCCATCCCGAAGCACGTTTCCTGGTGCCGCTGACCACCCGTGAGACGCGCCTGCTGTTCGAGCAGGCGCTGGCGCGGCACGCCCATCTCAACCTGCCCATCCGCATCCTCTTCGGCCATGCGGTGGACGCCATGACCGCCGCCGATGTGGTGCTGGTGGCGAGCGGTACGGCCACCCTGGAGGCCGCGCTGCTCAAGCGGCCGATGGTCATTACCTACCGCATCGGCAAGTGGTCATACCGGCTGATGCGGCGCATGGCCTACCTGCCCTGGGTGGGGCTGCCCAATGTGCTGGCTGGGCGTGAGGTGGTGCCCGAACTGCTGCAGGACGCGGCGACGCCCCAGGCCCTGGCGGATGCCCTGGACAGCTGGCTGACCGACAAGGAGAAGGCGGCGGAGCTGGTCCGGACCTTCACCGAGATGCACCAGACCCTGCGCCAGGACACCGCAGCCCGGGCAGCCGCGGCGATCCTGCCCTACCTCCGCGGAGCGTCCCGGTGATCCTGCTGTGTGGTGTGGACGAGGCCGGCCGTGGGCCCCTGTGCGGGCCGGTGGTGGCCGCCGCGGTCATTCTCGACCCGGCCCGGCCCATCGTGGGCCTGGCTGACTCCAAGAAGCTCTCTGACAAGCGTCGCGACAAGCTGGCCCTGGAGATCCGCGAGAAGGCCCTGGCCTGGGCCATCGCCGAAGCCAGCGTCGCCGAGATCGACCGCCTCAACATCCTGCATGCCTCCATGCTGGCCATGCAGCGGGCCGTGGCCGGCCTGGCCCGTCGCCCGGACAAGGTGGTGGTGGACGGCAACCGTTGCCCGCAGCTGGACATACCCTGCGAGGCCATCGTCAAGGGCGATGCGCTGGTCCAGGAGATCTCGGCCGCCTCGATCCTGGCCAAGACGGCCAGGGATGCCCAGCTGGTCGAACTGGACAAGCGTTATCCCCAGTACGGTCTGGCCGGCCACAAGGGCTATCCCACAGCGGCGCATCTGAAGGCCCTGCGCGCCCATGGCGCCTGCGAGATCTACCGGCGCAGTTTTGCGCCGGTGCATGACATCATCGCCAACCCACCCCTGTGGACCGACGAGGACCTGAAGTGAAATTCCATCATGCGCTGCTTTTCCTGCATCTTGCCGGTGTGATCCTGTGGGTGGGCGGCATGGCCTTTGCCCATTTCTGCCTGCGCCCCGCGGCCCTGGAGTTGCCGCCGGCCCAGCGCCTGACCCTGTGGTGTGGTGTGCTCGGGCGTTTCTTCCGGGTGGTGTGGCTGGCCATCGGGCTGATCGTCGGCTCCGGTTTCGCCATGCTCGGTGCCACTGGCTTTGCCCAGGCGCCGGTGGCCTGGCATGCCATGGCGGGTATCGGGCTGGTGATGGTGGCCGTCTTTGCGAGCATCTGGTTTGGCCCCTGGCAGGCGCTGCAGCAGGCGGTGGCCGCCGAGAGCTGGGCCCAGGGCGCATCGGCGCTCAACCGGATCCGCCAGCGGGTCGGCATCAATCTGCTGCTCGGCACCTTCACCGTGGCGGTGGCCACCCTCGGGCTGGCTGTCTGATCGTGAAGCACATCAGTTCCAGGGACAATCCGGCGATCAAGCACCTCCAGGCGCTGGCCGGTTCGGCCCGGGACCGACGCAAGGCCGGGGAAACCCTTTTAGACGGCACCCATCTGCTTGAAGTCGCGCTGCAGCATGGGGTGGCGCCGCTGCAGGTGGTGGTCAGCGAGAGCGGACGTCTGCAGCCCGAGATCGAATCCTTGCTGGCTCGCTGCACACCGGACAGCCTGGTCGAGGTGCCGGACCGGCTGTTCGCGCAGATCAGCCCGGTCGACTCACCCAGCGGCGTGCTGGCCCGGGTGGAGATTCCCGATTCGCCTGCGGCCCCGGTGCAGGGCAACTGCGTGGTCCTTGATGCGGTGCAGGACCCAGGCAACCTGGGGACCATCCTGCGCACTGCCGCGGCGGTGGGCCTGCGCGACGTGGTGCTGACTCCGGGTTGTGCCCAGGCTTGGTCGCCCCGCGTCTTGCGGGCCGCGATGGGGGCCCATTTCCATCTCGACATCCGCGAAGGCGTGGAGGCGGCCGCGACGCTGGCCGGCTACCCTGGCCAGATCCTGGCCGCCGACCTGGTCGATGCCACCGATCTCTACGACATCGATCTGGGCGGGCCGGTGGCCTGGCTTTTCGGTTCAGAGGGGCAGGGCTTGTCGGACGGGGTGGCGGCGCTGGCCACCCGCCGCATCATCATTCCCATGCCCGGGGGCATGGAGTCCCTCAACGTGGGGGTGGCGGCGGCAGTGTGCTTGTTCGAGCAGCTCCGCCAGGGACGCGCCTCAGGCCGGTAGACGCAGGCCGGCAGCCGCGGCCGCGGCGTCTCCGTCTGCCTGGAAGGGCACCACGCCCATCAAGGGTGCCGGCATGCGGCGGGTCAGGGCTTCCAGGTTCTGGTCGAAACGCAGCATCGCCGGATCCACCTGGTTGGCAACCCAGCCCACCAGTTGCAGGCCGCGCGCGGCGATGGCCTCTGCGCTGAGCAGGGCGTGGTTGATGCAACCCAGGCGCATTCCCACCACCAGGATCACCGGCAGGCCCAGGTCGCGGGCCAGGTCGGCGGTGTCGTAGTCATCACCCAGTGGCACCCGGAAGCCTCCAACGCCCTCCACCAGCACCACATCCGCCTGCGTCCGCAGGGCCTCGAAGGCCTTCAGGATGTGGCTCACCTCGATCTGCACGCCTTCCTCGGCGGCAGCGATGTGCGGCGCGATGGGGCTGGCCAGGCAATAGGGATTGAGCAGTGCCAGGCCCGGGTCGAAGCTGCCGGCGGCCCGCAGGCGGGCGGCATCCTCGTTGAGGGATTCGCCGTTGATCGTTTCTGCGCCGGCGGCGACGGGCTTCATGCCGAGGGCGCGCAGGCCTTGCCGGCGTGCGCTGTGCAGCAGGGTGCAGGTGACGAAGGTCTTGCCGATCTCGGTGTCGGTGCCGGTGATGAAGTAGGCGGTCATTTCTTTTCAGCGATGATCCAGAGGGTGTCGTAGGAGGCGGGGAGGCCGGCCGGCGTGCGGTGGACTTCATAGGCGGCGGCCAGCCGGCTCCAGGCCTGCTTGCCGAGCGGTGCGCGCCGGCGCGGTGCGCCGGTCTGGTGGGCGCCCAGGGTCTTGATGTCTCGCAGCAGGCCGCGCAGGTCGGGCGCCCAGGCGTGCAGGGTGTCCCGTTCGCTGGTGAGGATGCGCAGGCCGGCATCTTCGGCCGCATCTTCCAGGACTTCCGGTGGCTGGAAGCTCAGCACATGCTCGTCCTGGTCCACGTGACGGAAGGCGTCGCGCAGCTCCTGCAGGGTGCCCGGGCCGAGCGAGGCGAGCCACAGCTGACCACCCGGCCGCAGGCTGCGCGCCAGTTCCGGCAGGGCCTGGCGCGGCGCGCACCACTGAAGCGCATAGCTGGACCACAGGGCGTCGAGGCTGGCGTCTGCCAGCGGCAGGTGTTCGAGGTCGGCGCACAGGGGCAGGGCCAGCCCGGCGGGCTGGCGCTTGAGCATGGCCGGTGCGAAATCCAGGGCGATCAGCGCCGCAGCCGGGAACAGGCGCTGCAGGCCGGGCAGGGCATAGCCGGTGCCGGTGCCGGCATCGAGGATGCGTCCAGGCTGGCAGCTCGGGGTGGCCGCGACGAGATCGAGCAGGCGGTCACAGGCGCTGCGCTGCACGGCCGCCACCGCATCGTAGGCATCGGCGGCCTTGTCGAAGGCGGCGCGTACGGCGTGCTTCGGGGCGGGGGCGTCACTCATCGGCAAAGCCCTCGATGAGGCCCGCGCAATCGGCGGGGCGTGACAGGAAGGGGGCATGGCCGGACTGTCCGAAGACGCTGAGACGGCCACCCGGGAGCTGACCGGCCAGCCACTCGGCGGCGGTGACCGGCATCAGCTTGTCTTCGCTGCCATGCAGCAGGCGTGCTGGCTGGGCGATCCGGGAAAGCCGGGGGCGCAGGTCGGTTTCGGCGAGCAGGCGCAGGCCGTTGGCAAGAGCCGCGTGGTGGCTGGAATCGGCCGGGGTGAGGCTGTCGGTGAGGGTGTTGGCTACCTGCTTCCGAGCGCGGTCGCCGAGACTCTGCAGGGCGACGAAGCGGCGCTGGGTGGCCTCCGGTGCGCTGTCGAACTGGGCCCGGAAGTCATCGAGCGTCGCGCCGGACAGGCCGTGGGGCCAGTCTTCGCACATCGTGAAGCGAGGTGATGCCCCGATCAGCACCAGGCGGGCAACTTTCTCCGGATGGCGCTGGGCAAGCTCGAGGGCTAGCTGGGCACCCAATGACCAGCCGACGAGGACGCCGTCGTCCGGCAGGGCGGGGAGCAGGGCATCGGCCCAGCTGGCGAGGGTTTCGCCGGCCGGGGCCGCGTTGCCGTGGCCCGGCAGGTCCGGCAGGTGTACGGCACGCTGCGGCTGGAGGTGGCCGAGCAGAGGCTTCCAGACGGCCGCCGACAGGCCCCAGCCATGGAGCAGCACCAGCGGACGCAGGGGGCTCGTGGCGGTGCTCATGCGCCCCGGGCCTCCAGCCGCTTGAGTGCGTCGGTGAGGCGGTCCACCTGCTCAAGGCTGTGCGCCGCGGAGAGCGTGATGCGCAGGCGGGCGGCCCCCTTGGGTACGGTCGGCGGGCGGATCGCCGGTACCCACAGGCCTTCGGCGTCGAGGGCGCGGGAGACCGCCAGGGTCTCGTGATTGTCGCCGATGACCAGGGGCTGGATGGGGGTGTCGGAGGGCAGCAGCTGCCAGCGCTTCAGGTGCAGGCCGGCCTTCAGGCGGGCGATGAGGGCGTCCAGGTGGGTACGCCGCGCGTCGCTGTGTTCGATGAGGTCCACGGCCGTCAGCAGGGCTTCGGCCAGGGCCGGCGGGGCGCCGGTGGTGAAGATGTAGCTGCGGCTGCGGTTGATCAGCCAGTCGATCACCTCCCCTTGTCCGGCCACGAAGGCGCCGGCTGCGCCGGCAGCCTTGCCGAGGGTGCCCATGTAGATGAGGCGTGGCGAGGCGAGGCCGAAGTGGGCCAGGCAGCCGCGTCCGCCGGGGCCCAGCACCCCGAAGCCGTGGGCATCGTCCACCAGCAGCCAGGCACGGTGCGCTTCGGCCAGGGCAAGGAGTCCGGGCAGGGGGGCGATGTCGCCATCCATGCTGAACACGCCGTCGGTGACGATCAGCTTGCGTGGCGCGGTGGAGGCCGCCAGGCGTGCTTCGAGGGCGGCCAGGTCGCAATGGGGGTAGCGGATCAGCTCGGCGCGGGACAGCAGGGCACCATCGACCAGCGAGGCGTGATTGACCTTGTCGGCGAAGATGGCGTCACCGCGGCCGACCAGGGCCGGCATGACGCCGATGTTGGCCATGTAGCCGGTGGAGAAGTAGAGGGCGTCCTCCATGCCGACGAAGCCGGCCAGCCGGGCTTCGAGCGCTTCGTGAGCAGCATAGTGGCCGCTGACCAGGTGGGAGGCTCCGGAGCCGCAGCCCCAGCGGGCGGCGCCGGCCTGCAGGGCCTGGCCCAGCGCCGATTCGGCGGCCAGGCCCAGGTAGTCGTTGGAGCAGAAGGCGAGAACCGGGCCGTCGCGGTCGGCCAGGCGGGTGTCGGGCCGGCAGGGGGTGGTGACGATGCGGCGGCGGCGGCGCAGGCCCGCTGCATCCAGGTCTGCCAGGCTGCTGCGGATTTCGTCGAGGGGATCGGGGCGCTCAGCCAAGGCTGGCCTCCAGGGCTTCCCCGCAGCGGGCGGCGAGCCAGTCGATCTCGCCGTCGTCCAGAATGTAGGGCGGCATGGTGTAAACGGTGTTGCCGATGGGGCGCAGCAGCAGCTCGCGCTCGAGGGCTTCGGCGAAGAAGCGGCGGGAGAAGCCGGCGGGGGCATCGGCCACGTCGAAGGCGAGGATCATGCCGCGCTGACGCAGGTGGCGCACCGACGGGTGGCCGCCGACCGTGGCACCGAAGGCCGCGCCCAGACGGGCGGCCTTGTGCCGGTTGGTGGTGATCACGTCGTCCTGCTCGAAGATGTCGAGGGTGGCCAGGGCGGCCCGGCAGGCCAGGGGATTGCCGGTGTAGGAGTGGGAGTGCAGGAAGCCACGGGCCGTGTCGTCGTCGTAGAAGGCGGCGAACACCTCGTCGGTGGTGAGCACGATGGACAACGGCAGGTAGCCGCCCGAGATGCCCTTGGAGAGCAGCAGGAAATCGGGCTGGATGCCGGCCTGCTCACAGGCGAAGAAGCTGCCGCTACGGCCACAGCCCACGGCGATCTCGTCGGCCACCAGGTGTACCCGGTAACGGTCGCACAGGGCACGGGCCAGACGCAGGTATTCCGGGTCGTACATGACCATGCCGGAGGCTCCCTGGACCAGGGGTTCGACGATCAGGGCGGCGGTTTCCTCTGCATGTGCGGAGAGGTGGGCTTCCAGTGCAGCGGCGGCGCGACGGGCCACGTCGGCCGCGCTCTCGCCCGGCGCAGCCAGGCGTGCGTCGGGGCTGGCGACGCTGGTGCTGCCGCGCACCAGAGGTGCGTAGGCGTCACGGAAGATAGCCACGTCGGTGACCGCCAGGGCGCCCACGGTTTCACCGTGGTAGCTGCCATCGAGGCTGACGAAGCGGTTCTTGCCCGGTTGGCCGTGGTTGCGCCAGTAATGCACGCTCATCTTCAAGGCGATCTCGGTGGCCGAGGCGCCGTCGGAGGCGTAAAAGGCGTGGCCCAGGTGGTGGCCGGTGAGGGCTGCCAGGCGTTCCGACAGCTCGACCACGGGCTCATGGGTGAAGCCGGCCAGCATGACGTGTTCCAGGGTGTCGAGCTGGGCCTTGATGGCATTGCCGATGCGCGGATTGGCGTGGCCGAACAGATTGACCCACCAGGAGCTGATCCCGTCCAGGTAGCGCCGGCCATCCATGTCATGCAGCCAGGCGCCTTCTCCCCGGGCGATCGGGATCAGGGGCAGCTGTTCATGGTGCTTCATCTGGGTGCAGGGGTGCCACACCGCGCTGAGGGAGCGGGACAGGAAGGAGGCGTTGGCGGACGAGGACGGCATGTGAAAGGGCTTTGGAAAGTGAAAAGTGGAGCGGCCAGGGATGGCGGCTCCACTCGGTGGACCGGGCCGCACGCAGAAGGTGCGATCCGGTCGGGCAGGTCTCAGTAGGCGTAGACGCTGCTGCTGTTGGCACCCACCGCGGTGTAGATGTTCTGGGCGTAGATGAGCCCGTTCATGGCGGTGGTCGGCAGCGGACTGGCCTGGGCGGTCCAGGTGGTGCCGGTGAGCTCGCGGGTGTAGATGGCACCATCGCTGCCCATCGCCACCAGGCGGGTACCGGCGGCCACCGTGCGCAGGGAGGCGCCGAGCACCATGGTGGTCCAGGTGCTGGCATCGGTGCTGGTCAGCACGGTGCCATCCGAGCCGACGGCCACGAAGTAGTAGGTGGTCACGCTGTTGGTGGTGGTGGCCACCGTCGACACGGCGGTGAGCTGCCCGGACTGGGTGGTGGCGCTCCAGTTGCTGGCGTCGGTGCTGGTGAGCACGGTGCCGTCGGCGCCCACTGCCACCCAGACGCCCTTGGTGGAGTAGGTGACGCCACGCAGGTTGGCGGTGACGGCCGGCGTGACCGACGCGGGAGCCGACCAGCTAGTGCCATTGGTGGAGTAGCGGATCGTGCCGTTGTCGCCCACCGCAACCACGGTGGAACCACTGGAGGCGATGGCGTTGAGCGTGGCCGTGGTGCCGGTGGTGGCGCTGGGCACGGTGGTCCAGTTGCTGATGTCGGTGCTGTAGGCGATGTTGCCGCCGGAGCCCACGGCGATGTACTTGGCGATCCCGGTGGAATACACCACTGCCTTGAGGTCGATGCTCGAATCGACGGCGGTGCCGGTGGGCGTGATCCAGCTCAACGCGGCGCTGGAGACGTAGTGGCGGCCGGCGTCGGTATCGGGGGTGCGGAAGATCGCGCCGCGGTCACCGACCGCGACATATGAATAGGTGCTGGAGCTGCTGGTGGTGAGGCCGTAGGCGACGCTGCGCAGGGTCTGGCCGCTGCCGAGGGTGCCACCGGTGGTCCACGAACTCGCAGCCAGGCGGGGGGTGGCGGTGAGCGGGCTGGAGCCCGGGCCGCCTTCGCCGCCATCCTTGCGGCCGTTGAGGCTGAAGGCGTACTGGGTGTCGTTGGTCAGGCCGGTGAGGAGATAGGGCGGGCTGACCTTGAGGCGGTAGCTGGCGGTCTTGTCGCCGGGGGCGACCGTGCTGCCTTCCTTGAACCACAACCAGTACTCGACGCCGGATTCGGCATTCCAGTTGAGGGAGACCTGGTTCTCGCCCGCCGTCACGGTGACGCCACCGGGCGCCGAGGCGGAAGACCCGCCGCCGCCGCAGGCGGTCAGGATGGAGGCACTGAGGAAGGCGGCGACAAGCGGGCGGGAAAGCTGGGACATGGGGCAGGCCATCGGAAATGGATCAGAGCCGCGATTCTACAACAGCATGCCGGTCCTGCTTTCCTTCCGTGCAGGGCCGGCCGCCATGCCGCCGAATTCAGGCCATGGAGATGCCGCTCAGCTCCTTGAGCAGGATCTCCTGGGCGGAGCGCCGGGTGGTCCGGGGATTCTTGCGCCGGTAATGGTTGTCGGCATCCAGTTCCCAGGCCTGGCAGTTGTCGCCCAGGTAGGGGCGCAGGCCTTCCTTGATTACACGCCGTTTCACTTTCAGATCGAGGATGGGGAAGGCGATCTCGATGCGCTTGAAGAAGTTGCGCTCCATCCAGTCGGCGCTGGACAGGTAGAGCTTGTCGGCACCGTCGGCGCCAAAGTAGAAGATCCGGTGGTGTTCCAGGAAGCGGCCGACGATGGAGCGGACCCGGATGTTTTCGGACAGGCCGGGTACGCCGGGCTTGAGCGCGCACACGCTGCGGGCGATCACGTCGATCTCGACGCCGGCCTGGGAGGCCTCGTAGAGCGCCTCGATGGTCTCGGGCTCGAGCAGGGCATTGACCTTGACGATGATGCGTCCCTTGCGTCCGCTGCGAGCGATCTCGGCCTCTTCGAGAATCGCCGTGACCACGTTGGGCTGCAGGGTGAAGGGGGCCTGCCACAGGTGGCGCAGCTTGCCGGCCTGGCCGAGGCCGGTGAGCTGCTTGAACACCTCGGCCACGTCTGCGCCGATCTCCTCGTTGGCGGTGAGCAGGCCGAAGTCGGTGTAGAAACGAGTGGTGCGCGGGTGGTAGTTGCCGGTGCCGAGATGCACGTAGCGGCGCAGGGCGCCCTCTTCGCGGCGGACCAGCAGCAGCATCTTAGCGTGGGTCTTGTAGCCGAAGACGCCATACACCACGTGAGCCCCCACTTCTTCCAGCCGGGCGGCCCAGCTGATGTTGGCCTCCTCGTCGAAACGGGCCATCAGCTCGAGCACTACCGTGACTTCCTTGCCCTTCTGGGCGGCGCGCACCAGGTGTTCCATCAGCACCGAATCGGTGCCGGTCCGATAGACGGTCATCTTGACCGCCACCACGTCGGCGTCATCGGCGGCGGCCTTGAGCAGCTCGATGACCGGCTCGAAGCTCTGGAAGGGGTGGTGCAGCAGCACATCCTGGCGGCGCAGGGCGGTGAAGATGTTCTGGGTCTTCTCGAGGCCGCGCGGACGGCTCGGGCGGAAGGCGCGGTACTTGAGGTCGGGGCGCTCGACCCAGTCGGGCACCTGGTTGAGGCGAACCGGGTTGACCATGCCGGGGACACGGTAGACGTCTTCACCGGCCAGGCCGAACTGGGTGCGCAGGAACTGCTCCATCGCCTCCGAGCAGTTGTCGGCGATCTCCAGGCGCACGGCGTCGCCGTAGTGGCGCTGCTGCAGTTCGCCCTTGAGGGTGGCGCGCAGGTCCTTGACCTCTTCCTCGTCCACGAACATGTCTGAATTGCGGGTGACCCGGAACTGGTAGCAGCCCAGCACGTTCATGCCCTCGAAGAGTTCGCCCACGTGGGCATGCAGCAGGGACGACAGGAAGACGAAGCCGTATTCGACCCCGGTGAGCTCGCTGGGCAGCCGGATCACGCGGGGCAGGGCGCGGGGGGCCTGGACGATGGCTGCGCCGGAGCTGCGGCCGAAGGCGTCGCGGCCTTCCAGTTCGACGGCGAAGTTGAGGCTCTTGTTGAGCACCCGCGGGAAGGGGTGGGCCGGGTCGAGCCCGATCGGGGTGAGGACGGGCATCACCTCGCGCATGAAATAGTCGCGTGCCCACAGGTGCTGGGCATCGGTCCAGGCCGAGCGGCGCAGGAAGACGATGCCTTCGGTGGCGAGGGCCGGCAGCAGGGTGTTGTTGAGCAGGTTGTACTGGTCGGTGATGAGACTATGCACTTCGCGGCTGATGCGGGTCTGCAGCTCCGTCGGCGTGAGGCCGTCGGTGGTGAGCGCCAGGCTGCCCAGGCGTTGCTGCTCCTTGACGCCGGCGACCCGCACTTCGAAGAACTCGTCCAGGTTGCTGGAGACGATGCACAGGAAGCGCAGCCGCTCGAGCAGGGGGACTTCCGGGTCGGCTGCCTGGGCCAGCACGCGGCGCTGGAACTGGAGCAGGGAGAGCTCCCGGTTGATGAAGTTGCCGCTGGGGAATTGGCGCTCTGGATAGGGGCGGTGCATGCTCTTCCTCGTATTCGTCCTGTTGGGCAAGAGTATGTGACGATTGTGTTTCAGGGAGATGACGAGCGGGCGGCTTTGCGTATTACCGGGCGGCGGGTTTGCCCTGCGGTGCTAGAATCCGGGACCTCTGCGCCGCCCGGCGCGCACTCACTGTCATTCATGAATCGCGAATTGATCGCCGCCATCGACCTGGGGTCCAACAGTTTTCGCCTGCAGGTGGGCCGGATCGTCAACGATCAGATCTATCCCCTCGATGGTATCAAGGAGTCCGTTCGACTGGCTGCCGGCCTGTCCGCCGATCGCATGCTCGATGCGGCCGCCCAGTTTCGCGGCATCAGCGCTCTGCGCTGTTTCAACGAGCGCCTGCGTGACTATCCGCCGGAAGCGGTGCGGGCGGTGGCCACCAATACGCTGCGGGTGGCCAAGAACGCGCCCCACTTCCTGGTGCAGGCGGAGGCGGCCCTGGGCTTCCCCATTGAGGTCATCGCCGGCCGCGAGGAAGCCCGCCTTATATATGTGGGGGTGGCCCACACCCTGCCCAATCCCCATCGGCAGCAGCTGGTGGTGGACATCGGTGGCGGCTCCACCGAGTTCGTGATCGGCAAGAGCTTCCAGCCGATTGCCCTGGAATCCCTCTACATGGGCTGCGTGAGCTTCTCGCTGCGCCATTTCCCGGATGGCCGGGTGGACAAGCGCGGGCTGCGCGACGCCGAGCTGGCCGCGCAGAAGGAAATCCAGACGATCTCCCATGCCTACCGTGAGATCGGCTGGGAAGAGGCGGTGGGCTCCAGCGGTTCGGCCAAGGCCCTGGTGGACATCCTCGAGCTCAACGGCCTGTCCGATGGCGGCATCACCCGCAGCGGCCTGGAGAAACTGCGTGCCCTGATGCTCAGGGCCGGCAATGTCAACACGATGCAGCTGGAGGGGCTGCGTCCCGATCGCCTGCCGGTGCTGCCCGGCGGCTTCGCGATCATGTGGGCGGTATTCGAGGAGTTCGGCCTGGAGCGCATGACCTTCTCGGAAGGCGCCCTGCGCCTCGGCGTGCTCTACGACTTGCTGGGCCGCTACCACCACCACGATCTCCGCGATGCGACGGTGACGGCCTTCATGAGCCGCTACGATGTGGACGTGGCCCATGCCCGACAGGTCACCGAAACGGCCCGCAACTTTCTGCTGCAGCTCGATCCCGCTTCGGCGGACGGAGACAACGTGGACGCGCGTTTTCTCGAGTGGGCCGCCAAGCTCCATGAGATCGGGGTGTCGGTAGCCCATTCCAGCTATCACAAGCACAGCGCCTACATTCTCGGCAATGCCGACATGCCGGGCTTCTCGCGCATGGACCAGGGGCGTCTGGCGCGCATGGTGCTGGCACACCGGGGCAAGCTGTCGCGGGTCGGGGCCCTTGATCCGGACAGCCCCGAGTGGCGCCTGATCCTGTGCCTGCGCCTGGCGGCGGTGGTGCACCGCGCGCGGGACGGCCGTGGCGTGCCGCCGCTGCGCCTGAAGCATGACGGGCGCGGCTATGTGCTGGTGGCCGAGGCCGAGTGGCTGCGCGATCTGCCGTTCACGGCGGCGGCGCTGGACGAGGAAGAGCGCCAGTGGCAGTCCATCGGGATGCCCCTTAAGCTGCGGGTGGAGCGTGCCGCGGCCCGCAATCCGGCGGGTAGCGCCTAGTCCGGCCCCGATGTCACCGGTCAGCCCTGCGCCAGCCCTGCGCCTGGAGGCCGATGCCGGTGACGGCCGGGTGTGCCTGTCGGGGGATTGGACCCTGGCTGCTCTGACGGCTGATCCGCGGCGGTTGCGCGACGAACTTGAGGGCATGCCGGTGCAGGCTGCCTGGAGTCTGGCCGACGTGTCGCGGCTCGACAGTTACGGCGCCCTGTTGTTGTGGCGGGTCTGGGGGCGCCGCCGGCCGGAGAACCTCGAGCTGCCGCCGGCGCTGGAGGCGGTGTTCCAGCGGGTCGAGGCGATCCCGGTGCTGACCTGCCCGACCGAGCCGCCTTACCGCTTTCTGGACGGCACCGCCCAGGTGGGGCGCATCGTCATCGGGATCGGGCACCACGTGGTCGGTTTCGTGGCGCTGGTCGGCCAGATCCTGATCGACCTGTGGGGGTTGGTCGGTGACCACAAGCGCTGGCCCGTCCTC
This sequence comes from Zoogloea dura, assembly GCF_012927165.1. Taxonomy (GTDB): domain Bacteria; phylum Pseudomonadota; class Gammaproteobacteria; order Burkholderiales; family Rhodocyclaceae; genus Zoogloea; species Zoogloea dura. Next base: position 14,899 of record NZ_JABBGA010000004.1, on the reverse strand, counting down.
GAAATCTCCGCCAATTTCTACAAGGTGGGTGTGCGGGCGATGCCCGTGACCGCGCTGGTCGGTTTCCTGATCGGGGTGGTCATGTCCTACCTTTCGGCCCTGCAATTGCGCGCTTTCGGGGCGGATTCCTTCATCGTCAACATCCTCGGCCTGGGCATCATCCGGGAGCTGGGGCCGGTCCTGGTATCGGTCCTGGTGGCCGGCCGCTCGGGTTCGGCGATGACGGCCCAGCTGGGCGTGATGCGGGTGACCGAGGAGATCGACGCGCTCACCGTGATGGGGATTTCGCGCTATGTCCGCCTCGTCGTGCCCAAGGTGGTGGCGCTGACCCTGGCCATGCCGCTGCTGACCCTGTGGGGCTCGGCGGTGGCGATCTTCGGCGGCATGGTGTCGGCCAACCTGCAGCTGGATCTGAGTTTCGACTACTTTCTCAATGCGCTGCCGCGGGCGGTGCCGGTTGCGAACCTGGTGATCGGCCTGGTGAAGGGCGCGGTCTTCGGTTTGCTGATCGCCCTGGTGGCCTGCTACTTCGGCCTGCGGGTGCGTCCGAACACCGAGAGCCTGTCGGCCAACACCACCACCTCGGTGGTGGCATCAATCACCGTCCTGATCATCGTCGATGCGGTGTTTGCGGTGGCCACCCGCTCCATCGGGCTGCCGTTCCGGTGAGCGCCACAGCGATGAGGCCGCCGCCAGCGCTCCCGGTGGAGCTCAAGGGTGTGTCCACCTGCTTCGGCAAGACCTGGATCCACAAGAATCTCGATCTGGCGGTGTCGGCGGGGGAGGTGGTGGCGCTGGTGGGCGGGTCGGGGAGTGGCAAGACGACGCTGCTGCGCCAGATGGTGGGTCTGCTTCAGCCGGCGGAGGGCGAGGTGCGCCTGTTTGGCGAAACCCTGGGCGAAGGCGGGCGGAGCGCCCGGCTGGCACGGCGGCGGCGCTTCGGCATGCTGTTCCAGCATGGTGCCCTGTTCTCGGCGCTCACAGTGTTCGCCAACATTGCCTTTCCGCTGCGCGAGTTCGGCCTGACCGATGAGGTGCTGATCCGCGACCTGGTGCTGCTCAAGATGGCCATGGTGGAGCTGGAGCCCGAGGTGGCTGCGCGGATGCCGGCCGAGTTGTCGGGCGGCATGGTCAAGCGGGTGGCCCTGGCGCGCGCCCTGGCCCTGGAACCCGAGTTGCTGCTGCTCGATGAGCCGACGGCGGGTCTCGATCCGGATCGCAGCGCGGGCTTTGTGGATCTGATCCGCTCGCTGCACCGCAGCCTGGGGCTCACCGTGGTGCTGGTGACCCATGACCTGGACACCCTGGCTGCTCTGGCAAGCCGGGTGGCTGTGCTGTCGGAAGGACGTATACTCGCCGCTGGCCCCCTGGAAGAGATCATGACCGTGCAGGACCCCTTCATTCAGCGTTTCTTCCACAGCGAGCGCAGCCGTGCCGCGCTGGCCAGGGCAGGGGAGTCCCGCTGATGGAAAACCGGGCCCACGCCATCGCCACGGGTCTTTTCGCCATCCTGCTCAGCGGGGCGGTGGTGCTGGCCCTGTGGTGGTTTTCCGACAAGCGGGAGGCGACCCGGCAACTTGTCCTGGTGACCTCGGGCAGTGTCAATGGACTCAATCCCCAGGCGACCGTCCGTTATCGGGGCATCGTGGCCGGACGGGTGGCACGGATCGACCTCGATCCCGAGGATCACCGCAAGCTGCTGGTCATGGTGCGGATCCGCAACGACTTGCCGATCACCCGGGCGACCCGGGCGCGCCTGGCCACCCAGGGGGTGACCGGACTGGCTTTCATCGCGCTGGATGACCCGGGTGATGGGGCGGAGCCCATCGTCGGTGAGGTGCCCCGGATTCCGTTGGCACCCAGCGTCATCGAGGAACTGACCACCGGCGCGCTGCAGACCCTGCGCCAGCTGCGCGACATGTCGGAACGTCTGGCCACGCTCACCCGGCCGGAAAACCTGGCTCGTGTCGAAAACACCCTGGCCCGCCTGGAGTCGTCCAGCCGTGGCCTCGACCAGACCTTGCAGGAAACGCCACGCCTGGTGGCCGATCTGCGCCGCTTCCTGGACAAGGACAACCTTGATCGCATCGGCCGGACCTTGAACAACCTCGAGCGCGCCAGCGCGGAGGCGGCGCCGATGGCCGTCGAGGGGCGCAAGCTGCTGGTGCGTCTGGAAAGCGCCGGCGCTCGCCTGGAGACATTGACCAGCAGCGTCGGCGAGGGGCTGTCGGGTTCGACGCTGCCGCGCATCAACGGCCTGGTGCAGGAGCTGACCACGACCTCCCGGCAACTGTCGGGGCTGCTCGACGAGGTCGAGCGCTCACCCCAGATGCTGATCCTCGGCCGCGAGACCCCGCAGCCCGGGCCTGGCGAGGCGGGTTTCAGGCCCCCCGTCCGATAGTCTTTCCGGAGTCCGTCCCCCTCATGCGCCTTGCCCGATTCACCCTTGCCTTGCCCCTGGCCTTGCTGCTGGCCGCCTGCGCCGTGCCGTCCCGTCCGGCGGCCCAGGCGGTGCATGACTTTGGCGTGCTCGACGCGGTGGCGGCACCGGCCGGCATTGCGGCGCTGCGCAGCGTCGAGGTGCAGCCGGCGCCGTGGCTGGCTGGCACTGCCATCGGCTATCGACTGCTGCAGGTTCAGCCGACGCGCCGCCAGGTTTATGCGGAAAGCCGCTGGGCAGCGCCGCCGGCGCCGCTCGTCGAACTGGCCCTGCGGCGTGCCCTCGGTCCGGGGCAGGGGGTTTGCCGCCTGCGCATCGAGCTGGACGAGTTTGCCCAGGTCTTCGGGCCGGGTGATGACAGCCGCGGCGTCATCGAAGCCCGTGCCAGCCTGTTGCCACCGCGGGCCGAGCAGACGGTGGCCAGCCGCGCCTTTTCGCTCAGCCGGCCGGCTCCTGCAGCCGACGCGGCGGGCGGTGTGGTGGCCTTGCAGGCGGCTACCCGGGACCTGGCGCGCGAACTGGCGGGCTGGCTGAACGGACTGAATGAGGAGGGCGCCGCACCGGCAGATGTCCGCAAGCCGCGGGCCCTGTGCGCGCCATGAGTTTCAAGCCATGACCGGCAGGCACGTGCCGGCATCCAATCAAGGAGGAGAGGACCATGAGTGCAGTAGCTGAGAATGTCCAGGAACCGATGTTGCTGCGTAGTGATGTCGATGGTGTGTGTACGCTCACCCTGAATCGCCCGGGCCAGTTCAATGCCCTGTCGCAGGCCATGCTCGAGGTGCTGCTGGCCGAGCTGGTAGCCGTCGCGGCAGACAAGTCGGTGCGCGTGGTGGTGCTGGCCGGGGCAGGCAAGGCCTTCTGTGCCGGCCATGACCTGAAGGAGATGCGCGGCAATTACACCAAGTCTTTCCAGCAGGCCCTGTTCCGCCTGTGCGGCAAGGTGATGATGCAGATCGTTGCCATGCCGCAGCCGGTGATCGCCCGCATCCACGGCATCGCCACCGCGGCGGGCTGTCAGCTGGTATCGATGTGTGATCTGGCGGTGGCCTCCGACGTGGCGCGCTTTGCCGTGTCGGGCATCAATGTCGGCCTCTTCTGTGCCACGCCGAGTGTGGGCCTGTCCCGCAATATGGGCCGCAAGGAGGCCTTCGAGATGCTGGTGACCGGCGACTTCATCGACGCAGCGGAAGCGAAGCGGCGCGGGCTGGTCAACCGGGTGGTGCCCCTCGACAGCCTGGACGAAGAGGTGGCGCGCCTGACCGCGTCGATCTGCGCCAAGTCGCCGGCGGCCATCGCCATGGGCAAGCAGATGTTCTACAGCCAGCTCGAGATGGGGCTGGATGCGGCCTATCAGCACGCAGCCGAGGTGATGGCCTGCAACATGATGTGCGAGGACGCGGCGGAGGGCATCGACGCCTTCATGGCCAAGCGCAAGCCGGTGTGGACGGGCAAGTGAGCCGCTGACTTGCTGATCGACACCCACTGCCACCTGGACGCAGCCGAGTTCGATGCCGACCGCCAGGCGGTCATCGAGGTCGCCCGCGCCTTGGGCGTGGCGGGTTTCCTGGTGCCGGCGGTGGCGCTGGACAACTTCGGGGCGGTGGCCGGCCTGTCTGCGGCCAACCCGGATTGCGTCCACGCCTACGGCATTCATCCCCTGTACGTGAAGCAGGCCCGCGAAGAGGATGTGGATGCCCTGCGCGACCGGCTGGCGGACGGGACGGCGGTGGCGGTGGGCGAGATCGGTCTGGACGGTTTTGTGCAGGATGGCGATCTGCCGCGCCAGGAGCGTTTCCTCGATGCCCAACTGAAGCTGGCGGTGGCTTTCGGGCTGCCGGTGGTCCTGCATGTGCGCCGCGCCCAGGACCGCGTGCTCAAGGCCTTGCGCAGGCATCGTCCGCCGGGGGGCATCGCCCATGCCTTCAATGGCAGCCGGCAGCAGGCCGAGGCCTTCATCGGGCTGGGCTTCAAACTCGGCTTTGGCGGGGCGATGACTTATTCCGGCTCAAGGCGTATCCGGGACCTGGCTGCGACACTGCCCCTGTCGGCCATCGTACTGGAAACCGACGCGCCGGATATCGCGCCGGCCTGGGGGGCGGGGCAGCGCAATGATCCGGCCAACATCCGGCGCATGGCGGAGGTGCTGGCCGAGTTGAGGGGGATGGATGTGGCCGAGGTGATCGAGGTGACCGGCGCCAATGCCTTTGCCGCGATTCCAGGTCTGGAGCGGATCAGGAGGCCGCTGGCACCGGGGTCGGGCTGCGGGCGATGAGCGCTCGGATGTCGTCCTTCATGCGCGCCACGTCGCCATCGAACTTTTCGCAGTTCATCATCGAGACGCCGAAGACATAGGCATACAGCAGCATGCTGCGGGTGGATGCCTCGTGCATGGGTACGCCGCAGGCCAGGAAGAGGTCGCGGGCGCAGCGCAGGCGCCACGCATCGACCTCCTCGACGATGGCGGCGGCGGCGGCGTCGCGGCGGGCCCACTCGCGCATGGCAAGCTCGATCAGGATGCCCTTGCGGTTGCGGCTGGCGCTGTAGACGTCGATCACGTGGAAGATCTGCGCCACCTCGCCGCCGGGTTCACGCCGGGTCTGCTTCACGATGTCGCGGATGCGGCCTTCCTTCCAGGTCTCGAGTACGCCCGAGAGCAGGTCCTGGCGGTCCTTGAAATGCCAGTAGAAGCTACCCTTGGTGACATGCAGCCGCTTGGCCAGGACTTCGACGCGCACGCCGGTGACGCCTTCTTCGGCAAGGATGTCGAGGGCGCCCTGAATCCAGGCCGCGCGGTCGAGTTGCAGGCGGGGTGTTTTTTCCATTCGGCGTAGTATTGACGGTTTCTGGCCCATACGCTACCGTACGGAAAGTGACAAAGCAAGATGCCTGTGAGAAGCTGGCGTCTGCTGATCCGGCGCGTGCTGCGCGCATACGGCGCGACTGGCCGGCAGTCCAAGAAAAGGCTCGTGGGAGCATCCCGGTTCAAGGATGGGAGTCCCGCAGGCCGACAAGATCAGTGGAGAAATCCTATTTAAGGAGCGCAGCATTGAAGATCCTGGTTCCCGTTAAACGCGTGGTCGATTACAACGTCAAGGTGCGGGTCAAGAGCGACGGCACCGGCGTGGATATTGCCAACGTCAAGATGTCCATGAATCCCTTCGACGAAATCGCCGTCGAGGAAGCCGTACGCCTGAAGGAGGCCGGTGTGGCCACCGAGGTGGTGGCAGTGTCCTGCGGCGTTGGCGCCTGCCAGGAAACCCTGCGGACCGCCATGGCCATCGGTGCCGACCGCGGCATCCTGGTCGAGACCGATGTCGAGCTCCAGCCGCTGGCTGTGGCCAAGCTGCTCAAGGCCCTGTGCGACAAGGAACAGCCCCAGGTGGTGATCTGCGGCAAGCAGGCCATTGACGACGACGCCAACCAGACCGGCCAGATGCTGTCTGCGCTGATGGGCTGGCCCCAGGCCACCTTCGCCTCCAAGGTGGCGGTGAGCGCAGGCAAGGCCACGGTGACCCGCGAGATCGATGGCGGCCTCGAGACCCTCGAGATCGCCCTGCCGGCGGTGGTGACCACTGACCTGCGCCTCAACGAGCCGCGCTATGCCACCCTGCCCAACATCATGAAGGCCAAGAAGAAGCCCCTCGAGACCGTCAAACCGGCGGATCTGGGTGTGGACGTGACGCCTCGCCTGACCACCCTGAAGGTGGTCGAGCCGCCCAAGCGCAGCGCGGGTGTGATGGTGGCTGACGTGGCTCAGCTGGTCGAAAAACTCAAGAACGAAGCGAAGGTGCTGTGATGACGATCCTGGTTGTTGCCGAGCACGACAATGCGTCCCTGAAGGGCGCAACCCTCAATACCGTCTCCGCCGCTGCCAAGCTGGGCGGTGATGTCGTCATCCTGGTCGCCGGCGCCGGCGCCGGTGGCGCCGCCGAGGCCGCCGCCCGGGTGGCCGGCGTGAGCAAGGTCCTGGTGGCCGATTCCGCGGTCTTCGCCGACCAGTCCGCCGAGAACCTCGCCAGCCAGGTGGTGGAAGTCGTCAAGGCGGCCGGCGGCGCCATCAGCCACGTGCTGGCTCCGGCCACCACCTTTGGCAAGAACGTGCTGCCCCGCGTGGCTGCCGTTCTGGATGTGGCTCAGATCTCCGAGATCGTCGCGATCGAGTCCGCCGACACCTTCGTGCGCCCGATCTACGCCGGCAATGCGCTGGCCACGGTCAAGTCCGCCGATCCGGTGAAGGTCATCACCGTGCGTACCACCGCCTTTGAGGCTGCGGGTGAGGGCGGCGCTGCGGCGGTGGAGCAGGTTGCCGCGGTGGCCGACTCCGGCCTCTCCCGGCTGACCGGCCGCGAGCTGACCAAGTCGGCTCGCCCGGAACTGGGCGCCGCCAAGATCATCGTCTCCGGTGGTCGCGGCCTTGGCAGCAGCGAGAACTACCACAAGGTTCTCGAGCCGCTGGCCGACAAGCTCGGCGCCGCGTTGGGCGCGTCCCGCGCTGCGGTGGATGCGGGCTATGTGCCGAACGACTATCAGGTCGGCCAGACCGGCAAGATCGTCGCTCCGCAGCTTTACCTGGCAGTCGGCATCTCCGGTGCCATTCAGCATCTGGCCGGCATGAAGGACTCCAAGGTGATCGTGGCGATCAACAAGGATCCGGAAGCGCCGATCTTCCAGGTGGCCGACTACGGTCTCGTGGCCGACCTCTTCGAAGCGGTGCCGCAGCTCACCTCGGCGGTCTGAGCCAGGCTTTCAAGAGACGCAGGGCCGGCTGAATGAACTTCGCGCCCGACCTCTTTCCCGCAGGCTGGCACGCTTTCGCCGTGCTTTGCGGGTTGGGGGTCGGAGTGTGGGTCTTCAGAACGGCTCCCTGGCGGCGCTTGGGTGACGGGCATCAGCTCAACGCCTTGCTGGGGGCGGCGGTTATCCTGACCCTCCTGTGGAGCATGAATGCCGGGGTCTATCCGGGGCTCAATCTCCATCTGCTGGGGGCGATGGCCACCACCCTGATCTTCGGCCCGCAATTGGCCCTGGTCGTGCTGGCCCTGGCGCTTGCCGGTGTGACGCTCAACGGCAGCGTCGAGTGGGCTGCCTACCCCATCAATCTGCTGATGATGGTGATCGTTCCGGTCGCTACGGGGCGGTTGTTCTTCCGGACTGTCGAGCGCTGGCTGCCCCGGCATTTCTTCGTTTACATATTTGTCAATGCCTTCCTGGGCGCCGCGGTGATCGTCCTCGTGCAGGGCTTTGTCGCGTCCCTGAGCCTGTATGCCGCCGGCGCTTACCCGGCGGACAAGCTGCTGTCCGAATACCTGCCGTTTTTCCTGTTGCTGGGCTTTGCCGAGGCCTGGTTGTCAGGCATGGCCCTGACCCTGATGGTGGTGTATCGCCCGGAGTGGGTCGCAAGTTTCGATGACCGCAGCTATCTGAACAAGTAAGCCGGCCTCGCGGGTCCGGAGGTCGTAACACCTACAACAACATCGTGGAGAAAAAACAATGAGCAGCTATAACGCACCGATCCGTGACATGCAGTTCGTCCTGCGCGAACTCGCCGACATTGAGGCCGTATCGGCCCTGCCCGGATGTGAGGATGCGAGCCCGGACCTGGTCGATGCCATCATCGAGGAAGCCAACAAGTTCGCCAGCGGTGTGCTGGCACCGCTGAACTGGACAGGCGACCAGGAGGGCGCCCGCTGGGACAACGGAGAGGTCCGCACCGCGACCGGCTGGAAGGATGCGTACACCCAGTTTGCCGAGGCCGGCTGGACGGCTCTGGCCTGCGATCCGGAATTTGGTGGCCAGGGGCTGCCCAAGCTGGTTTCCACTGTGGTGATGGAAATGTGGCAGGCCGCCAACATGGCCTTCTCCCTGTGCCCGATGCTGACCAACGGCGCCATCGAGGCCGTCAAGCTGTGCGGCACCGACGAGCAGAAGGCGGCTTATCTGCCGAAGATGATCAGCGGCGAGTGGACTGGCACGATGAACCTGACGGAGCCCCAGGCCGGTTCCGATCTGGCCGCCGTGCGCACCCGCGCCGTTCCCCAGGGTGATGGCACCTACAAGATCTTCGGCCAGAAGATCTTCATCACCTACGGCGAGCACGACATGACCGACAACATCGTGCACCTGGTGCTCGGCCGTCTGCCGGATGCGCCGGAAGGGGTGAAGGGGATCTCCCTGTTCGTGGTGCCGAAGTTTCTGCTCAATGCCGACGGCACGCCGGGTGCCCGCAACGACGTGCACTGCGTTTCCATCGAGCACAAGCTGGGCATCCATGCCAGCCCGACGGCGGTGCTGGCCTTCGGTGACAACGGCGGCGCCATCGGCACCCTGGTCGGCGAGGCGAATCGTGGCCTCGAGTACATGTTCGTGATGATGAACGAAGCCCGCTTCGCCGTGGGCATGGAAGGTCTGGCACTGTCCGACCGGGCTTACCAGCAAGCGCTGGCCTACGCCAAGGACCGTGTCCAGGGTACCGAGGCGGGGGTCCGCGGTGGCCCGAAGGTCAGCATCATTCATCATGCCGACGTTCGCCGCATGTTGATGAGCATGAAGTCGCAGGTCGAAGCCCAGCGTGCGCTGGCTTATGTGGTGGGCGCTGCCACCGACATGGCCCATCACCACCCGGACCAGGCCGTGCGGGCCAGCAACCAGGCATTCGTGGATCTGATGATTCCGGTGGTGAAGGGTTGGCTCACCGAGGCTGCCATCGACATCACCTCTACCGGCGTGCAGGTTCATGGCGGCATGGGCTTCATCGAGGAGACCGGTGCCGCCCAGCATTTCCGTGATGCGCGGATCACCGCCATCTACGAAGGCACCACCGCGATCCAGGCCAACGACCTCATCGGCCGCAAGATCGCCCGCGAAAACGGACTGACGGTGAAGGCCGTGATTGGCGAGATGCGCAAAGTGGAGGCCCAGCTGGCCGAAGCTGCGGGCGATGAGTTTGCTGCCATCCGCAAGTCACTGTCGTCCGCTGTGACCGCGCTTGAAGAAGCGGTAGCCTACATCGTCGCCACCTATGGTGGCGACATCAAGGCTGCGTCAGTGGGGTCGGTGCCTTTCCTCAAACTGCTCGGGATTGTCGCGGGCGGCTGGCAGATGGGGCGTGCCGCACTGGTGGCGAGCCGTCGTCTTGCCGAGGGGAATGGCGATGCATCCTTCTACCAGGCCAAGATCGTGACGGCCCGCTTCTACGCTGATCATGTGCTGTCCCAGGCTCCCGGCCTGGCCTATGCGGTGGTCAATGGTGCGAGCGGTGCGCTGGCGCTGTCCGAAGAGCAGTTCTGAGTCGGGCTGCTGATGCGGAAGGGAGGGGACCTGCGGGTCCCCTTTTTTCATGCAGGTCTTGCCGCTGATGGAGATTCAAGTGACACGTCAATGAATTTACACTGATGCAGTGCACCATGCGGCATAGTTCCGGGTGCGGCATCCGGTTTCGGGTGCATGCTCAACATGTCCCTCAGAGAGCTGGCCAATCGGGGATGCGGAATGGATGTTCTTCCGGGAGAATGCCCCCAAGGCCGGTCATAAGCTGTCAAGACAGTAAAAGGAGAACGTCATGGTCGGAATGTCCTGGTGGATCGAGTACTGGGCGGGTGTCATGGATAACTGTATGGCCCATCTCGTAAGCTGGTCGCCGCCATTGCCTGGCGAGGGGTCGGAGAAGAAGTGACCCTGAATTGCTCGTAATGGGTTGTTGAGGGCTTTGTGTTTCCGGGCTGTAGGACGGGAAATATGCCTTCGGGCAAAACCGCCTTCGGGCGGTTTTCTTTTTCCTGGATCAAATCCCGACAGCCCCGTGAGGGCTTAAAATCCGGAGCGCTTCGAACGGCAGCCTGTTGGCCGGGGTCAGAAAGAAAAAACCCCCGGCGAGGGGGGCCGGGGGCAGAAAAATGCCTTGCTTGCTCAAGGCACCCGCTCAGGGAGGTATAGCGGGAGACGGTTCAGCACCATCTGTTCCTTTGTTCGTCGGGCGGCGGGAAAGTTCCGCCCCCGATTCGTATCCGGATGTAAGTTCGCGAGATCTCCATGAGTCCAGTCCATTCCGTGTTTCCCGCAACCCGCATGCGTCGCATGCGCCGCGATGATTTTTCCCGCCGCCTGATGCGCGAGCATCGACTGTCGGCGGACGACCTGATCTACCCCGTCTTCGTGCTCGAGGGTGAAGGGATCGTGCAGCCGGTGCCGTCGATGCCCGGTGTCAGCCGTATGTCCCTCGACAAACTGCTGGAGGTGGCCGAGGAGGCCGTGTCCCTGGGCGTGCCGGCCCTGGCCCTGTTCCCGGTGATCGACAGTGAGCGCAAGTCGCTGGGGGCCGAGGAGGCCTACAACCCGGACGGCCTGGTGCCCCGCGTGGTGAATTCCCTCAAGCAGCGCTTCCCGGAACTGGGCGTGATCACTGACGTTGCCCTTGATCCCTACACCAGCCACGGTCAGGACGGCCTGATCGACGCATCGGGCTATGTGCTGAATGACGAGACCCTCGAAGTGCTCGCCCGCCAGGCCCTGTGCCACGCTCAGGCGGGTGCCGACGTGGTTGCACCGTCCGACATGATGGATGGCCGGGTCGCCCGCATCCGGGCCGAGCTCGATGCCGCGCAGCAGATCCACACCCGCATCCTGGCCTACTCGGCCAAGTATGCCTCGGCCTTCTATGGCCCCTTCCGGGATGCGGTGGGGTCGGCGGGCAACCTGGGCAAGGGCAACAAATACACCTACCAGATGGATCCGGCGAATTCCGATGAGGCCATCCGTGAAGTGGCGCTCGATATCTCGGAAGGCGCCGACATGTTCATGGTGAAGCCGGGCATGCCCTACCTGGATATCGTGCGCCGGGTGAAGAGTGAATTGAAGGTGCCCACCTACGTCTACCAGGTGAGCGGTGAATACGCCATGCTGAAGGCCGCGGTGGCCAATGGCTGGCTCAGCGAGCAGGCCTGCGTGCTGGAGTCGCTGGTAGGCTTCAAGCGGGCCGGTGCGGATGGCATCCTCACCTACTATGCGCTGGATGCGGCCCGCTGGTTGAAAGACGGCGCCTGAATCCAGTTCGCCTCATGGCCATGGCCCCGGCGAGGAGTGGGGCTGGCCATGGCCCTGGAGATGTGTTCAGCCTTCCGGCAGCAGCGTGCGGGCGCCCTCGAAGCGCTCGGCGAAGTAGCGGCTGTCCAGCCGGTCCATCCTGACCTTGCCCTTGCTGCTGGGGGCGTGAATGAACCTGCCGTCGCCCATGTAGATGCCCATGTGGGAGTAGGGGCGGCCGAGGGTGTTGAAGAACACCAGGTCACCGGGGCGCAAGGCCTGGGTGGCAATCGGACGGGTCCGCTCGGCAATCCCGGCGGCGTTGTGGGGCAGGCGGCGCCCGCTCACCTGCTCCACGATGTAGCTCACCATGCCGCTGCAGTCCAGACCGGCGTCCGGGTTCTTGCCTCCGAACCGATAGCCGGTGTCGAGCAGCCCCAGGGCGAACATCACCATCTCCTGGCCGTGGTCCTCGCTGGGCAGGGCAAACCAGCCGCCGTTGGGGGGGCGGTGGACCTGGGGGGTGGGGGCCGGGCTGTCAAAGCGCCTGGGGCTCTGGCCGCAGCCGGCCAGCAGCGCGGTAAGCAACAGCAGGGCGGCGCCGAGCTCAGGCCGTAAGCCGAAAGGTGACCGGACCATGATTGACCAGTGATACCGTCATTTCCGCGCCAAATTCCCCGGTGGCCACCTCGGTGTGCTGCCGGCGGGCGAGGGCGACAAATTCATTGAAGAGGTGTTCCGCCACGTCCGGGGCCGCGGCGGGCGTGAAGCTGGGGCGGGTGCCCTTGGCTGTGTCGGCGGCCAGCGTGAACTGGGATACCAGCAGCAGACCACCTCCGGTGTCTGCCAGCGAACGGTTCATGCGGCCGCCCTCATCCGGGAATACCCGGTAGCCAAGCAGGCGCTCGACCATGCGGGCGGTGTTGGCCGGCCCGTCGCCCCGTTCGACGGCCACCAGCGCGAGAAGGCCGGGGCCGATCTCGCCGACTGTCCGATCCGCTACGGTGACGCGGGCCTCGAGGACGCGCTGGATCAGGGCGATCATTCGAGGAGTTCGATCTGGCCGCTGACGTTTACCGTGACAGGGCTGTCGCCGGCTTCGATGGGGGCGGGCGGAGCACCATCGGCACTCATCATGGGCGCGGCGCGGGCATAGGCGATCATCGGCTTGGGCTGGATCCCGCCGGTGTGCACCGACACCTGGCGGATCTTCCATTTTTTGCCCAGGGTGCCGGCCACCAGCCGGGCCCGGGCCTCGAAGGCGCCAAGGGCCTCGACGATGGCTTCATCGGTCGATTTCTTCAGGGTGGCGGGCGACGGGCTGGCGTTTAGCCCAGTGACGGCCATGCTTTGCTGGAGCTTGCCGAGCAATTCGGAGAGCACCGCCGAGTCACCGCTCTCGAGGGCCAGGGTTGAGCGCATGCGCCAGGCGTCTATGCTCTTGCCGGTCTTGCCATACACCGGATAGGTGGCGTTGCCGGCCGAGCGCAGCTTGACGGCGGGATAGGCGCGAGCCGTCTGGATGGCCTGGGTCACCGTGAGATTGACCCGCCGGGCCAGCTCGCCGGGGCTGGCATCGGTGGCCTCCGCGTACACTTCGGCGCGGAACAGGTCATTGGGGGTACTGCGGGAGGCTTCCACCGAGAGATCGGCGGTGGGCGGCCCTGGAGGCTCGGCGGCCCATGCGGAGCCGGCGGTGAGGGCGACGGCCAGGAGGGTGAGGAGGGGGGCAGGACGGAAGCTCATGGAGCGGCTCCTTGAAGGCTGATGGCACAGGCTGTGCGGAACGGCGTCATTCTCGCCGAATGGCTGGCGGATGCAAGCGTCGGGCGAGGAGCTGCGCTTGTAACGGGCCGCAGGACAGGTGAATGTCCGCCATGGCTTGACCCGGCCGGGGGCGGGAGGCAGGATCGAGGCCCTTTGCCTTGCTGATTGTTGTCATGGATCGTTCTCGTGCCCTGGGTGCCAGCCTGGTGGCCTTGTCCGCCGCGTCCTTCGGGGCGATGGCCATTTTCGCGCGCCTCGCCCTGGCCGAGGGTGTGGACGTGCCGACCATGCTCTTCCTGCGTTTTGCGGTGGCGGGTGGCCTGCTCGCGGTCTTCATGGCCGTGTCCGGCCGGCCCTGGCCGGTGGGGCGAAACCAGCGCGTCCTTATCCTGATGGGGGCGGTCGGCTACGTGGGCCAGTCGTTCTGCTTCTTCTCAGCCCTCGGGCATGCTTCGGCGGGGCTGGTTGCGCTGTTGCTGTACCTCTATCCGTTCATCGTAACCGTGCTGGGCGTGCTTTTCCTGGGAGAGCGCCTGACCCGGCTGCGGCTTGGGGCTGTGCTGGCGGCTTTGAGCGGCACGGCCCTGATCCTGGGTTCCGGCATCGATGGCAGCCCGCTCGGGATCGGCTTCGGCCTGGCCGCGGCGCTGATCTATTCGGTCTACATCCTGGTCGGGGGCAAGGTGTTGCGCGAGGAGGACCCGCTGGCGGCTGCCGCCGTGGTGATGCTGGCGGCAGCGGCCGTGTTCGGCGTACAGATGCTCTTGCAGGTGCCTGCGCCACCGACCACCCCCACCGCCTGGGCGGCGGTCATCGCGATTGCCCTGGTGTCCACCATCGTCGCCATGGTGGGGTTCTTTGCAGGCTTGCGGCGTCTTGGGGCCGCGGATGCCGCCACCCTGTCGACCCTGGAGCCCGTGGTGACCTTCGTCCTTGCGGCGCTTGTGCTGGGCCTGGCTGCGGTGGCGGCGCTTGCCCGTGGCAAGCGCCCGGCTTCTTAGCGCGGCAACGGTTCCACCAGATCCCGGTAGGCGTGCCAGGTGGCGTGGCCGACGACCGGCATCAGCACGGCCAGGCCGATGTGGAAGCTGAGGAAGCCGAGCAGGGTGGCTCCGACGATCAGCACGGCCCAGAACAACAGCGGCAGGGGGTTTTCCGCCAGGGCGCGGATGCTTGCCAGCATGGAGGTGATGGCATCCTGGTTGCGGTCCAGCATCAGCGGAATGGACACCACGCTGACGGCGAAGACCAGCAGCGCGAAGACCAGGCCGACCGCGAAATAGACGATCAGGAACTCCAGGTTCTCAAGGGCCAGCACCTGGGTCAGGAAGCCCGTGAGATTGGGCAGCTCCTGAGTGTAGAACATGGCGAAGACCACCAGGGAGGCGCGCGCCCAGATCAGGAAGATGACGGTAAGCACACCGGCAAACACGGCGATGTTGCCGGCGTTGCGCCGCCACACGGTGAGAGTGGGCGCCAGGGCGCAGGCTTCGCCTTTTTCCCGGCGCCGGGAAAGCTCGTACAGGCCCATCGCGAAGAACGGGGCGAGGAGCAGGAAGCCAGTGGTGACTGCCGAGGTGTATTGGTAGGCGTGCTCGAAGACGAATGTGACGAGCAGGCCCATGCCGGTGAAGCAGAAGCCATAGAAGAGGCTGGCTGCCGGGCAGGCTT
>NZ_JABBGA010000039.1 GCF_012927165.1 Zoogloea dura | reverse complement strand
GACGTCGAGCGTGGTCAGGTGCTGTGCAAGCCGGGTTCCATCAAGCCGCACACCCACTTCACTGGTGAGGTGTATGTGCTGTCGAAGGAAGAGGGCGGCCGTCACACCCCGTTCTTCAACAACTACCGTCCGCAGTTCTACTTCCGTACGACTGACGTGACCGGCTCCATCTCCCTGCCGGAAGGCACCGAGATGGTGATGCCTGGCGACAACATCTCCATGACGGTGAAGCTGATTGCTCCGATCGCCATGGAAGAAGGTCTGCGCTTCGCGATCCGCGAAGGTGGCCGTACCGTTGGTGCCGGCGTGGTAGCCAAGGTCATCGAGTAATATTTTTGATGGGCCTGGCGCATGGTGTGCCAGGCCGACTGCTCTTTGGGAAATAAAATGCAAAACCAAAAGATCCGTATCCGCCTCAAGGCTTTCGATTACAAGCTGATCGACCAGTCTGCTCAAGAGATCGTGGATACCGCGAAGCGTACTGGTGCAGTTGTCCGTGGCCCTGTGCCGCTGCCGACCCGCATCGAGCGTTTCGACCTGCTGCGTTCCCCTCACGTCAACAAGACCTCCCGTGACCAGTTCGAGATTCGTACTCACCTGCGTCTGATGGACATCGTGGATCCGACCGACAAAACGGTCGATGCGCTGATGAAGCTGGATCTTCCGGCTGGCGTTGACGTCGAAATCAAGCTGCAGTAATTCAAAGCTATTGCGCCTATGGCGCAAGGGCCGGTATAATCCGGCCCTTGCGCTTTTTGGCGCAGTTTGTAATGACAATCGGTCCTGGTCAATCGCAACCAGGGTAAGGAGAATAAAATGAGTCTAGGCCTTGTCGGGCGCAAGGTGGGCATGACTCGCATTTTTGCCGAGGATGGTCAATCCATTCCGGTGACTGTGCTGGATGTGTCCAACAACCGTGTGACCCAGATCAAAACGGCTGAAACGGACGGCTATTCCGCCGTTCAGGTGACCTTTGGCGTTCGGCGTGCCAGCCGCGTCAATAAAGCAGCTGCCGGGCATCTTGCCAAGGCGGGTGTCGAAGCGGGTCATGTTTTCAAGGAATTCCGTGTTGACGCTGATCGTCTGTCTTCCCTGAAGGCGGGTGATGTTGTTGGCGTTGATATCTTTGCTGTCGGTCAGAAGGTTGACGTGAGTGGCGTGTCTCTTGGTAAGGGCTATGCCGGTACCATCAAGCGTCACAACTTCGCGTCCGGTCGTCAGACCCACGGTAACTCCCGTAGCCACAATGTCCCTGGCTCCATCGGTATGGCGCAGGATCCCGGTCGTGTTTTTCCGGGTAAGCGCATGACCGGTCATCTGGGTGCGGCCAAGTGCACGGTGCAGAATCTCGAAGTGGTTCGCGTTGATGTCGAGCGCGGCCTTTTGCTGATCAAGGGCGGTGTGCCTGGTCATGATGGTGGTGACGTGATCGTTCGTCCCGCTGTCAAGGCTGGCAACTGACGGAGGGCGTGATGGAACTGAAGCTGTTGAATGAACAGGGTCAGCCGTCTGCGACTCTGCAGGCGTCCGATGCGCTGTTTGGCCGGGAATACAATGAAGCCCTGATTCATCAGGTCGTTGTTGCCTATATGGCCAATGCCCGTTCTGGCAATCGTGCCCAGAAGGGTCGGGATGAAGTGTCCCACACCACCCACAAGCCCTGGCGTCAGAAGGGTACTGGTCGTGCTCGTTCCGGTATGGGCTCCAGCCCGATCTGGCGCGGGGGTGGTCGTGCTTTCCCGAACAAGCCGCATGAGAACTTCTCTCACAAGGTGAACCGGAAGATGTATCGCGCCGGTGTGGCTGCGATCCTTTCCCAGTTGGCTCGTGATGGTCGTCTGTCGGTTGTTGAGGGTTTTGCTGTTGAAGCGCCGAAGACCAAGCTGCTGTCGCAGAAGCTCAAGGGTCTTGGTCTGGATTCCGTCCTGGTGATCACCGACTCCTTCGACGAAAACCTGTACCTGTCGTCCCGCAATCTTCCGAATGTCCTCGTTCTCGAAGTCAGCGAGACTGATCCGGTTTCCCTGGTGCGCTTCCCGAATGTGCTGGTCACGAAGGGTGCGCTGGCCAAGATGGAGGAAATGTGGCAATGAGCGCATTCAAGGAAGAGCGCCTGATGCAGGTGCTGCTCGCTCCGCAGATTTCGGAGAAGGCTACCGATATCGCCGAGAAGAACGAGCAAATCGTTTTCCGCGTCGCTAGCGATGCGACCAAGCCTGAAGTCAAGGCCGCTGTCGAACTGCTGTTCAAGGTCGAAGTGAAGGCTGTTCAGGTCGCCAACGTCAAGGGCAAGGAAAAGCGCTTTGGCAAGATGACTGGCCGCCGCAAGGGCTGGAAGAAGGCGTACGTCTGCCTGAAGCCGGGTCAGGAAATCAACTTCGCGGCGGGGGAATAAGAGATGGCACTCGTTAAAGTCAAGCCGACTTCCGCTGGCCGTCGTGCTGTCGTGAAGGTCGTGAATGCCTCTCTGCACAAGGGCGCACCGATTGCGTCCCTGGTGGAGAAGCAGTCCAAGACTGCGGGTCGTAACAACAACGGCCATATCACCACCCGTCACAAGGGCGGTGGTCACAAGCAGCACTATCGCCTGGTGGATTTCCGTCGCAACAAGGACGGCATCGTTGCCAAGGTCGAGCGTCTCGAGTATGACCCGAATCGCTCCGCCAACATCGCGCTGCTGTGCTACGCGGATGGCGAACGTCGTTACATCATCGCTCCGAAGGGGCTGGTAGTTGGTCAGACCGTCGTTTCCGGTTCGGAAGCGCCGATCAAGCCGGGTAACACCCTGCCGATCCGCAACATCCCCGTCGGTACCACTCTGCACTGTGTCGAGATGATCCCCGGCAAGGGCGCACAGCTGGCCCGCGCAGCCGGCACTTCGGTGCAGCTGCTGGCTCGTGAAGGCATCTACGCACAGGTTCGCCTGCGCTCCGGTGAAATTCGCCGCGTTCATATCGAATGCCGCGCGACCATCGGTGAAGTGGGTAACGAAGAGCACAGCCTGCGCAAGATCGGCAAGGCCGGTGCGAATCGTTGGCGTGGTATTCGCCCGACCGTTCGCGGTACGGCGATGAACCCGGTTGATCACCCGCACGGCGGTGGTGAAGGTCGTACTGGCGAAGGCCGCGTGCCTGTCAGTCCGTGGGGTCAGCCGACCAAGGGTTATCGTACCCGTAGCGTCAAGCGTACCGACTCCATGATTGTTCAGCGTCGGCACAAGCGATAAGAGGTAAGACATGGCACGTTCTATTAAGAAGGGCCCCTTTGTCGACGGTCACCTGCTGAAGAAGGTGGATGCGGCTCGGGCCTCGAATGACAAGCGTCCGATCAAGACCTGGTCGCGTCGCTCCACGGTGCTTCCGGATTTTGTCGGTCTGACCATCGCCGTTCATAACGGCCGTCAGCACATTCCGGTGTACGTTTCCGAAAACATGGTTGGTCACAAGCTTGGCGAGTTCGCGCTCACCCGTACCTTCAAGGGTCACGCCGCCAGCAAGAAGGCCAAGCGCTAAGGAGAAATGACAATGGAAACCAAAGCCATTCTCCGCGGCGTGCGCCTGTCGGAACAAAAGGGTCGTCTGGTTGCGGACCTGGTTCGTGGCAAGACTGTTGAGCAGGCTCTCAATATCCTGACCTTTTCGCCCAAGAAGGGCGCAAAGATCATCAAGAAGGTTGTTGAGTCCGCTATCGCCAACGCCGAGCACAACGACGGCGCCGATATCGACAGCCTGCGCGTCAAGACCATCTATGTTGAGCAAGGTACGACGCTGAAGCGTTTTACCGCTCGTGCAAAAGGTCGTGGCAATCGCATCAGCAAGCCGACCTGCCACATTTACGTGACGGTCGGAGAGTAAGGAGAACCCATGGGACAGAAAATCCATCCGACTGGCTTTCGCCTGGCGGTTACGCGTAACTGGGGCTCCCGCTGGTTTGCTGCCGGTAGCGATTTCTCCACGATGCTCAACGAGGACCTGAAGGTCCGCGCGCATCTGAAGAAGAAGCTGGCGCACGCTTCCGTGAGCCGTGTGGTCATCGAGCGTCCTGCCAAGAATGCCCGTATCACCGTGTTCAGCGCCCGTCCGGGTGTTGTAATCGGTAAGAAGGGTGAGGACATCGAGAAGCTGAAGGCTGACCTGCAGGGCATCATGGGTGTTCCGGTTCACGTGAACATCGAGGAAGTCCGCAAGCCGGAAACCGATGCTCAGCTGATCGCTGACTCCATCTCCCAGCAGCTCGTCAAGCGGATCATGTTCCGCCGGGCGATGAAGCGCGCGATGCAGAACGCCATGCGTCTGGGTGCTCAAGGCATCAAGATCATGAGCTCTGGTCGTCTGAATGGCGCGGAAATTGCCCGTACCGAGTGGTACCGCGAAGGTCGTGTGCCCCTGCACACCCTGCGTGCCGACATCGACTACGGTGTTTCCGAGGCTCATACCACTTACGGTGTCATCGGCATCAAGGTGTGGGTTTACAAGGGTGAGGCTCTCGCCCGCAATGAGCAGCCTGCTGCGACGGAGAATGAAGGCGATGCTCGCCGTGGCCGTCGTCGTAACGAGGGTGCCGACAGCAAGCCGGGTGCCAAGCGGCCCGCGCGCCGCACTGGCGGCGAACAGGCTGATGGCGCAAAACGGATCAAGAAAGAAGCAGGAGTGAATGATGCTGCAGCCGTCGAGAAGGAAGTATCGTAAGGAGCAGAAGGGCCGCAACAAGGGTCTCGCCACCCGCGGCGCCAAGGTAAGCTTTGGCGAGTACGGTCTGAAGGCGGTTGGGCGTGGTCGTCTGACTGCTCGCCAGATCGAGTCTGCTCGTCGTGCGATGACCCGTCACATCAAGCGTGGTGGTCGCATTTGGATTCGCGTTTTCCCGGACAAGCCGATCTCTCAGAAGCCGGCGGAAGTGCGGATGGGTAACGGTAAGGGTAGCCCGGAGTACTGGGTTGCCGAGATCCAGCCCGGCAAGGTTCTCTATGAGATGGATGGTGTTGATGAAGCCCTGGCTCGCGAGGCGTTCCGCCTGGCCGCTGCCAAGCTCCCCATCGAAACCGTCTTCGTTGTCCGGATGGTGGGGTAAAACATGAAAGCTTCGGAATTGAGGGCGAAGGACGCCGACCAGCTCAACGCTGAACTGCTTGAACTGCGGAAGGCTCAATTTAGCCTCCGCATGCAGATCGCGACTCAGCAGCTTGGCAACACTTCGCAGCTCGGCAAGGTCCGCAAGGATATCGCCCGGGTCAAGACCATTCTTCGCGAGAAGGCGGGTGCGAAATGAACGATCAAGTCAAGAAGGTCAAGCGCGTTGAAGTCGGTCGTGTTGTTAGCGACAAGATGACCAACACGGTCACCGTGCTGGTGGAACGTCGTGTGAAGCACCCGCTGTATGGCAAGGTGATCACCCGTACCGCCAAGTACCATGCCCACGTTGAAGGTGGTATTGCGAAGCAGGGCGATCTCGTCGAAATCGAAGAGAGCCGCCCGATCTCCAAGACCAAGACCTGGCGGGTGACCAAGGTTCTCGAGCAGGTTGTGGCAGTTTAAGTAGCGCTTGTTGTACAAATGGCTTGCCAAGTAATTGGCAAGCCATTATCATTGCTGTCTTTGCTCTTGCACGGTTCCTGTGCAAGTCCAATCAACCCGAACGGGATCCAAGACTGGCCGCGCCTAGCGTGTCAAGTTGGAGAGTTTAAATGATCCAAATGCAAACGATGCTGGACGTCGCCGATAATACCGGCGCGCGTTACGTGATGTGCATCAAGGTGCTCGGCGGCTCTAAGCGTCGCTACGCCGGTGTGGGTGACATCATCAAGGTGAGTATTAAAGATGCGGCCCCGCGTGGTCGTGTCAAGAAGGGCGACGTCTATAGCGCCGTGGTGGTTCGTACCGCCAAGGGTGTGCGTCGTCCGGATGGCTCGCTGATCAAGTTTGACCGCAATGCTGCGGTCCTGCTTAACAACAAGGGCGAGCCGATCGGTACGCGTATCTTCGGACCGGTAACGCGCGAGCTGCGTACCGAAAAGTTCATGAAGATCGTTTCCCTGGCGCCTGAAGTTCTCTAAGGAGTTATTGTGAATAAAATTCGCAAAGGCGACGAAGTCGCCGTCCTTACGGGCAAGGACAAGGGTAAGCGCGGCACCGTTCTGCGTGTTCTGGAAGGCACTCTCGTGGTTGAAGGTATCAACCGCGTTAAGAAGCATGTCCGTCCGAATCCGATGAAGGGTGAAGTCGGCGGTATCGTCGAAAAGGAAATGCCGATTCAGGCTTCCAACGTGGCGCTGTTCAATGCGGCCACCCAGAAGGCTGATCGCGTTGGCTTCAAGGTTCTTGAGGATGGCCGCAAGGTTCGCGTCTTCAAGTCCAATGGCGAAGTAGTGGATGCGTAAGGGGTAGTCATGGCGCGCCTGCAAGAATTCTATAAAGAGACCGTTGCGCCTGAGCTTCTTACGAAGTTCGGCTACAAGTCGGTCATGGAAGTGCCCCGCATCACCAAGATCACCCTGAATATGGGTGTGGGTGAGGCTGTGGGTGACAAGAAGGTCCTGGATTACGCTGTTGGCGATCTGCAGAAGATTGCCGGTCAGAAGCCTGTGACCACCAAGGCTAAGAAGTCGATTGCCGGCTTCAAGATCCGTGATGGCTATCCGATCGGCTGCATGGTGACCCTGCGTGGTCCTCGCATGTATGAGTTCCTCGATCGCCTGGTCACCATCGCGATGCCGCGTATCCGTGACTTCCGTGGTATTGCCGGTAAGGGCTTTGATGGCCGCGGCAATTACAACCTGGGTGTCAAGGAGCAGATTATTTTCCCGGAAATCGAGTACGACAAGATCGATGCTCTGCGCGGGATGAATATCAGCATCACGACGACTGCGAAGTCGGATGACGAGGCGCGCGCTCTGCTCGCCGCGTTCAAGTTCCCTTTCAAGAACTGAGGGTGTTATGGCGAAACTGTCCCTGATCAATCGCGAAGAGAAGCGCGCTAAAACGGTTGCCAAGTTCGCGGCCAAGCGTGCTGCTCTGTTCGAGCAGATCAACAACGCCAAGCTGTCGGATGAAGAGCGCATGATCGCGCGTCTGAAGCTGCAGCAACTGCCGCGCAATGCCAGCCCGAGTCGTCAGCGTAACCGCTGTGAGCAGACTGGTCGCCCGCGTGGTGTTTTCCGTAAATTCGGTCTGTGTCGTAACAAGCTGCGTGAAGTTGCCTTCCGCGGCGAAGTGCCCGGCATGACCAAGGCAAGCTGGTAAGGGGTCGAAGATATGAGCATGTCTGATCCGATCGCCGATATGCTGACGCGTATTCGTAACGCGCAGCAGGCGCAAAAGAGCTCTGTCGTGATGCCCTCTTCCAAGCTGAAGGTTGCCATCGCCAAGGTGCTCAAAAGCGAAGGCTACATCGACGATTTCGCTGTCACCGAGAATTCCGGCAAGGCCGAGCTCGCGCTGTCCCTCAAGTACTACGCCGGTCGTCCGGTCATCGAGCGCATCGAGCGCGTCAGCCGTCCCGGCCTGCGCGTGTACAAGGGTAGCGACGATCTGCCTCGCGTGATGAATGGCTTGGGTGTGGCGATTGTGTCCACCCCCAAGGGTGTCATGACCGATCGCGCTGCGCGCGCTGCCCGTGCCGGCGGCGAAGTGCTGTGCATCGTGGCTTAAGGGAGAGAATCACATGTCCCGTGTAGCCAAGAATCCGGTAGTTCTGCCCGCTGGCGTGGATGTGACGGTCGGTGCTGGTCAGGTAGTGGTCAAGGGGCCCCTGGGCTCCCTGGTGCTGCCCCTGCATCCTTCCGTCAAGGTCGAGCGCCAGGGCGATGCCGTGCAGTGCTCCGCCATTGAGGGCGCTGTCAATAGCAAGGCCATGTCCGGCACCGTGCGTGCTCTGGTGAACAACATGGTGACCGGCGTTTCCAAGGGTTTCGAGCGCAAGCTCACCCTGGTTGGCGTGGGTTATCGTGCTCAGGCCCAGGGCGACAAGCTGAACCTGTCTCTCGGTTTCTCCCATCCGGTGGTGCATATGATGCCCGCTGGTATCAAGGTCGAAACCCCGACTCAGACCGAAATCGTCATCAAGGGTGTCGACAAGCAGGCTGTCGGCAAGGTAGCTGCTGAAGTTCGCGCGTACCGCGCGCCGGAACCCTATAAGGGCAAGGGCGTTCGTTACTCCGACGAAGTGGTGTCCTTGAAAGAAACCAAGAAGAAGTAAGGGCGGATCATGATCACCAAGAAGGAAACGCGTTTGCGCCGGTCACGGAAAACCCGTGCCAAGATTGCGGAAATGAAGGCAGTCCGTCTGTCCGTGTTCCGTTCCAATACCCACATCTACGCGCAGATCATCGCCGGTTGTGGTTCCAAGGTTCTGGCTGCAGCTTCGACCGTCGAGGCCGACGTGCGCGCCCAGGTGTCCAACGGCGGCAACAAGGCTGCCGCAGTGGTGGTGGGCAAGCTGATTGCCGAGCGCGCAAAGGCCGCCGGCATTGAAGCCGTCGCATTTGATCGCGCCGGTTTCCAGTACCACGGCCGCGTTAAGGCGCTTGCCGATGCCGCCCGCGAAGGCGGGTTGAAGTTCTAAGCGAGGTTTAGCATGGCTAAGCAGCAAGGTAACAAGAAACCGCAGGCCTCCGAGGAGCGCGACGACGGCCTGCGCGAAAAGATGGTCTCCATCAACCGCGTGACCAAGGTTGTGAAGGGTGGCCGGATTCTCGGCTTCGCCGCTCTGACCGTGGTCGGTGATGGTGATGGCAGCGTTGGCATGGGCAAGGGTAAGTCCCGCGAAGTGCCGGTGGCTGTGCAGAAGGCTATGGAAGAGGCTCGTCGCAAGATGGCCAAGGTGTCCCTGAAGAACGGCACGCTGCATCACTCCGTGATCGGTAAGCACGGCGCGTCTTCCGTGCTGATGCAGCCGGCTCCCCAGGGTACCGGGATCATTGCGGGCGGTGCGATGCGTGCTGTGTTCGAAGTGATGGGTGTCACCGACATCATCGCCAAGTCCATCGGCTCCACCAATCCGTACAACGTGGTTCGTGCCACGCTTAACGGCCTCCTGGCTACCAACGCTCCTTCCGTTATTGCCGCTAAGCGCGGTAAGACGGTCGAAGAGATTCTGGGGTAAGTCATGTCCGAAAAGAAACTGAAGGTCACGCTCGTCAAGAGCGTCATCGGTACGAAGCAGCCCCATCGTGCAACTGTGCGCGGACTTGGGCTTCGCCGTCTCCACCAAACGGTGGAGCTGCAGGATACCCCTGCTGTGCGAGGCATGATCACCAAGGTCGCCTACCTCGTTAAGTGGGAGGCCTAAATGCGCCTGAACGCCATTAAACCTGCAGCGGGTGCCAAGCACGCTGCCAAGCGAGTTGGTCGTGGTATCGGTAGCGGTCTGGGCAAGACTGCCGGCCGCGGTCACAAGGGTCAGAAGTCCCGTACCGGTGGTTTCCACAAGGTCGGCTTCGAGGGCGGTCAGATGCCCATGCAGCGTCGTCTGCCGAAGCGTGGCTTCGTATCGTTGACCCGTGCCCGCATCGGTGAAGTTCGCCTGTCCGAGCTCGAAGCTCTGCCGGTTGATCAGATCGATCTGCTCGTGTTGCAACAGGCCGGTATCGTGGCTGCTGACGCGCTTGCCGCCAAAGTGGTTCTGTCCGGTGCGATCACTCGCAAGATCAGCCTGCGTGGTGTTGCTGCCACCAAGGGTGCCAAGGCTGCCATTGAGGCTGCCGGTGGTTCGGTCGAGTCCGCCGAGTAAGGTTCAGCGTGGCAAATCAACAGTCTGCGCTGGCTGCTCCGGGTAAGTTCGGGGATCTCAAGCGTCGCTTGATGTTCCTGCTGGGCGCGCTGATCGTTTATCGTATCGGCGCGCACATCCCGGTGCCCGGAATCGATCCCGTAGCACTGGCTGAGTTGTTCAGCAGCCAGAAGGGCGGGATCCTTGGGGTGTTCAACCTCTTCTCCGGTGGGGCGTTGTCGCGTTTCACTCTTTTTGCATTGGGGATCATGCCGTACATCTCGGCGTCGATCATCATGCAGCTCCTCACGGTTGCTTCGCCGCAGCTGGAGGCGTTGAAGAAGGAGGGTGAGGCAGGGCGGCGCAAGATCACGCAGTTTACTCGCTACGGCACGCTTGCTCTGGCGCTGTTCCAGGGGCTTGGTATTGCCATTGCGCTGGAGTCCCAGCAGGGTCTGGTTCTCGAGCCGGGGTTGATGTTCCGCTTCGTTACGGTTTCCACGCTGGTAACCGGCACGATGTTCCTGATGTGGCTGGGTGAGCAGATCACCGAGCGCGGACTGGGCAACGGGATCTCGATCATCATCTTTGCGGGTATTGCAGCTGGTCTGCCGAATTCGCTGGGTGGCTTGTTCGAGCTGGTTCGTACCGGTGCAATGCATCCCTTCACGGCTTTGGTTATCTGCATCCTCGTGGTTGCGGTAACTGCGGTGGTTGTATTCGTGGAGAAGGGGCAGCGCAAGATTCTGGTGAATTACGCCAAGCGTCAGGTAGGCAACAAGATCTACGGTGGTCAGAGTTCGCATCTGCCTCTCAAGTTGAACATGGCGGGTGTGATTCCTCCGATCTTTGCTTCGAGCATCATTCTTTTTCCGGCAACCCTGGCCCAGTGGTTCGGATCGTCGGAAAGCATGACCTGGCTCAAGGATCTCGGATCCACGCTGGCCCCTGGTCAGCCGATCTACGTGATCCTGTATGCGGCTGCGATCGTGTTCTTCTGCTTTTTCTACACGGCGCTCGTCTTCAATTCGAAGGAGACGGCGGATAACCTGAAGAAGAGCGGAGCGTTCGTTCCCGGTATTCGGCCTGGTGACCAGACGGCACGTTACATCGACAAGATTCTCATGCGGCTTACGCTGGCCGGTGCGGTGTACATCACCCTGGTCTGTTTGCTGCCTGAGTTTCTGATCCTCAAGTGGAATGTACCGTTCTACTTTGGTGGGACGTCCTTGTTGATCATCGTGGTGGTGACGATGGACTTCATGTCCCAGGTTCAGGCCTACATCATGTCCCACCAGTACGAGAGCCTGTTGAAGAAGGCTAACTTCAAGGGCTCGCGGGTGCCGCTCAAATAGTCTTATGTCGAAGGAAGATTACATCGAGATGCAGGGTGAGGTTCTCGAAAACCTCCCCAATGCCACCTTCAAGGTCAAACTTGAAAATGGTCATGTGGTCTTGGGCCACATCTCCGGAAAGATGCGCATGCATTACATCCGTATTCTTCCCGGCGACAAGGTGACAGTTCAGCTGACGCCGTACGATTTGAGCAGGGCCCGGATCGTTTTCCGAGCGAAATAACAGATACGTAGTTAGGAGCAAGAAATGAGAGTTCAAGCATCGGTCAAGCGGCTTTGCAGAAATTGCAAGATTGTCCGTCGCAAAGGTGTCGTGCGTGTGATCTGTACGGATCCGCGTCACAAGCAGCGTCAGGGTTGATGCGGTCACCCGCATTCTTTATAATTTAATGTTTAGCATTTTGGGGTGAACGCATGGCCCGCATTGCAGGGGTAAACATTCCCAACCACAAGCATACGGAAATCGCTCTTACCGCGATCTTCGGTATTGGTCGCACTCGTGCGCAACAGATCTGTGATGCGGCCAATGTTGCCCGCTCCACCAAGATCAAGGATCTTACTGAGTCCGACATGGAACGGCTTCGTGATGAAGTCGCGAAGTTCACCGTCGAAGGTGACCTCCGCCGTGAAGTGACGATGTGTATCAAGCGCCTCATGGATCTGGGGTGCTATCGCGGGGTGCGCCATCGTCGTGGTCTGCCCCTTCGTGGCCAGCGCACGCGTACCAATGCCCGTACCCGCAAGGGTCCGCGCAAGGCGATCGCCGGCAAGAAGTAATAGGGATAAGACATGGCAAAGACTGCTGCGAAGGTTCGCAAGAAGATCAAAAAGAACGTGGCTGAGGGCATCGCCCACGTCCACGCTTCTTTCAACAACACGATCATCACGATCACCGATCGCCAGGGCAACGCGCTGTCGTGGGCTACTTCCGGCGGCGCCGGCTTCAAGGGCTCCCGCAAGAGCACCCCGTTTGCTGCCCAGGTCGCTGCTGAAGCGGCCGGCAAGGTGGCTGTCGAGTGTGGCATCAAGAACCTGGAAGTCCGCGTGAAGGGCCCCGGCCCCGGCCGCGAATCCAGTGTTCGTGCGCTCAATGCGCTGGGTATCAAGATCACCACGATCACCGATATCACGCCGATCCCGCACAACGGCTGCCGTCCGCCGAAGAAGCGTCGTATCTGACAAGGAGTTGAATAGTGGCTCGTAATCTCGACCCCAAGTGCCGTCAGTGCCGACGCGAGGGTGAAAAGCTCTTCCTGAAGGGCGAAAAGTGCTTTACCGACAAGTGCGCCATTGAGCGTCGTTCCTACGCTCCCGGCCAGCACGGTCAAAAGTCCGGCCAGCGCCTTTCCGGCTACGGCGTGCAACTGCGTGAAAAGCAGAAGATCCGTCGTCTGTACGGCATCCTCGAGCGTCAGTTCCGCAAGACCTACGCCGAAGCTGATCGCCGCAAGGGTCAGACCGGTGAGAACCTGCTTCAGCTGCTGGAAGGCCGTCTGGATGCAGTGGCCTACCGTATGGGTTTCGGTGCTTCCCGCGCGGAAGCCCGTCAGGTGGTGCGCCACAACGGCGTGCTGGTGAACGGCAAGCGGGTGAATATTCCCTCTTACACCGTTCGTCCTGGCGATGAGATCCAGCTGACCGACGGTGCTCGCAACCAGCTGCGCGTCAAGGCTTCCCTGGAAGCTGCCGACTCCCGCGGTTTTCCGGAATGGCTCGCGATGGACGTCAAGGCTGGCAAGGGCACGTTCAAGGCCTACCCGCAACGTGCGGAGCTGCCTGCGACCCTGAACGAAGGTCTGGTCGTCGAACTGTATTCGCGTTAATGGCGGTCGCGCCTCTTAAGGCGCGACTCTAGAGAAGGATTGTCGATGCAAAGTAATGCTCTGCTGAAACCGCGCATCATCGAGGTGCAGAATGTTTCGCCGGTGCACGCTCGTGTGACGATGGAGCCGTTTGAACGCGGCTTCGGTCACACCTTGGGCAACGCGCTCCGTCGCATTCTGCTGTCCTCGTTGCCGGGCTACGCACCGACCGAAGTTTCGATCGAGGGCGTACTGCACGAGTACTCCACGCTGGACGGTGTTCGGGAGGATGTGGTTGATCTTCTTTTGAACCTGAAGGGCGTTGTTCTCAAGCTGCATGGTCGGAACGAAGCGACGCTGTCCCTGACGAAGTCTGGCGAAGGCGTCGTCACTGCTGCAGACATCGAGCTCTCGCACGATGTCGAGGTGATCAATCCGGATCACGTACTGGCGCACCTCGCGCCGGGCGGCAAGCTGGATCTGCAGATCAAGGTCGAGCAAGGCCGTGGCTACGTTCCTGGTAACCAGCGTCCGGCTGCGGGCGAATCCAAGACCATCGGTCGCATCGTCCTCGATGCCTCCTTCAGTCCGGTTCGTCGTGTCAGCTACATGGTTGAGAGCGCTCGCGTCGAGCAGCGTACCGACCTGGATCGCCTGGTCCTCGACATCGAGACCAACGGTGCTGTTGATCCCGAAGAGGCTGTCCGTTTCGCCGCCCGTGTGCTGATGGATCAGCTCTCGGTGTTCGCCGATCTGGAAGGTACTCCGACCGCGATCGAAGCGCCGAAGGCTCCTGCCATCGACCCGATCCTGCTGCGCCCGGTGGATGATCTCGAACTGACCGTTCGCTCCGCGAACTGCCTCAAGGCTGAGAACATCTACTACATCGGTGATCTGATCCAGCGCACCGAAACCGAACTGCTTAAAACGCCGAACCTTGGTCGCAAGTCTCTGAACGAGATCAAGGAAGTCCTGGCCTCCCGCGGCCTGACGCTCGGCATGAAACTTGAAAACTGGCCGCCGGCCGGGCTGGAAAAGCTCGGTTGAGCGTAACGAAGAAGAGGTAATTCCAAATGCGTCACCGTAACGGTCTTCGCAAGCTCAACCGCACCAGCAGCCACCGTCAGGCTATGCTGCGCAACATGGCGAACTCCCTGCTGCGTCACGAGGTCATCAAGACCACCGTGCCGAAGGCCAAGGAACTGCGCAAGGTTGTTGAGCCTCTGATCACCCTCGGCAAGAAGCCGAGCCTGGCCAACCGCCGCCTCGCTTTCGATCGTCTGCGTGATCGTGAGATCGTCGTCAAGATCTTCGACGAACTGGGCCCGCGTTTCGCGACCCGCAACGGCGGTTACCTGCGTATCCTGAAGTGTGGTTTCCGGGATGGCGACAACGCCCCGATGGCGTTCGTTGAGCTGCTGGATCGTCCGGATGGCGAAGTTGCTGCTCCGGAAGCGGAACAGGCTGCTGCCTAAGCAATACCAATCTGCACCTGTCTGCAGATGCACAAAAAGCCGGCGAAAGCCGGCTTTTGTGTTTTTGGGGAGTGTTGGGTATCCGTGGCTCGGACTTTGCTTTTCAAGCTTACCTGCAAGCTTGGTCCCCGCTGCGATGACTATCCATCCCCCCTCCGCCAACCGCGCTGTCGCATCACCGGCCATGGCGGTCCTGCTGGCGCGCTTTTCACTGCAGCGGCTGCCCAAGGGCTATCTGGTCGCCACTCCCCACGCCCGGGATGACCGGATTCTCTTCCTGAGGGAAGGTCAGATGCGCGTCTACGTGGCAAACGACGACAAGGAGTTGACCTTGTCCTATCTGGCTGCCGGAGAGATGTTCAGTACCCATACCCGGGCCTATCTGAGCTGTGAGCAGGATTGCGAGCTGCTCTCGATGCCGACCCGCGAGTTCGCCCGCAATCTGTCTGATACGCCGGGCCTGCTCGGGCTGGTGATGCCGGTGCTAGGGCGTCTTCTCGATAGCAGCATTGCGCTTATTGAGGACCTGGCCTTTCGGGATGTAGCGGGCCGTCTCGCCCGCTTTCTGTTGAGCATGGCCCGTCGGCATGGGCGGGCGGACGAGGGGGCGGAGGCATTTACCCTGGATCTGCCGGTGGGGGAGATTGCACTGCTGCTGGGGAGTACGCGCCAGACGGTGTCCGGCCTGCTTCAGCGCCTGGAGCGGGAAGGCGTTATTGCGCGGCCCGGGCGGCGCGAATTGCGTCTGCTGCGCCCGGAGGTGCTGCGGGCCTGGCAGGAGGGCGCCTGAAGGGGGCGGCGGTGAGGGTCGGAGGACTGTCGGCTAGCCGACAGTCCGGACGGGAAGTGCCCTCTAGAATCGGCGGCATCTCAACCGATTCAGGAGTTTTCCATGAGCTGCACCTGCCGCAAGTCTGCCGATCCCCTGCTGGGCGACCCGGATCGCTATGTCAGTTTCATCGGCCTCGATTGTGATGCAAGGGCCGCCCATCTGATGCAGCGGGTTCGCCACTATATTGACGACCCCCGGCACAGCAACGCGTTCTGGGAGTATTTCAAGAAGAAGGCCGCAGGGGCGAATGGGCCGCGCCTGGACGATCTGCTGCTGATCCATTGCCACCTTGGGCAGATCAGGGAGCTCTTCGAGGATCTGGATGACGCGGAGGGCCTGGCGCTGGTGGATGGCATCGAGAAGGAATGCTGCTAGTACCGTGGTTGATGCGCCACCGAAGATGGGCGGTGCGTGACGCCAGAGATCAAAAGGCCCTTCGACAGGAATGCCGAAGGGCCTTTCTTTATGGGTCCTGCCTGGCGAGGCCAGGCGGGGATCAACCGACGATCATTCCGGCGCCCACCGTGTTGTTGGTGGATTCGTCGATGATGATGAAGGCGCCCGTTGCGCGGGAGGTCTCGTAGTTGTCGGCGAAGATCGGTTGGGCCAGCTTCAGGCTCAGCCGGGCGATGTCGTTCATCGCCAGGGTGTTTGCCGGCTCATTCTCCAGGGAGTTGATGTCCACGCGATGCGCGATGACGGCGACCTTGGCCTTGACCTCACGGGTGGTGTGGCGCAGCCAGTAGGTGCGGGCCGGCGAGAGGGGCGTCTCGGACAGCCAGCAGACAACGGCGTCGATCTGCTTGGTCTGGGCCGGCAGCTCGTCGCTATTGACGATCATGTCGCCGCGGGAGATGTCGATCTCGTCCTCGAGCAGCAGGGTGACGGACTGCTCGTGGATGGCCTTGTCGAGCGAGGCGCCGTAGAGCTGGATGTCCTTGACCTTGGTGGTGAGGCCGTTGGGCAGCACGGTGACGCTGTCGCCGACCTTGATCTCCCCGGCTTCGACGCGCCCCATGAAGCCCCGGTAATCGTGCAGCTCGGGGTTGTCGGAGGCCTGCGGGCGACAGACGTATTGCACAGGGAAGCGGAAGCTCTCGGCCTGCTCGGTGTGGGCGGCGGGCGCGCTTTCGAGAATGTCGATCAGGGTGGGGCCGTCGTACCAGTCGAGGCGTTCGCCGCGGTCGACGATCATGTCGCCGTTCAGCGCCGACAGCGGGATGAAGCGCACGTCGGCAAGGCCGATCTGTTCGGCGAAAGCCTTGTAGTCGGCGACGATCTGGTTGTAGGTGGCCTGGTCGTAATCCACCAGGTCCATCTTGTTCACGGCAACCAGCAGATGCGGAATGCCGACCAGCTTGGCGAGGTAGCTGTGGCGGCGGGTCTGGGTCAACACGCCCTTGCGCGCATCGATCAGGATGATCGCCAGGTTGGCCGTGGAGGCCGCGGTGAACATGTTGCGGGTGTACTGCTCGTGGCCCGGCGCGTCGGCGATGATGTACTTGCGAGTGCCGGTGGAGAAGTAGCGGTAGGCCACATCGATGGTGATGCCCTGCTCGCGCTCGGCCTGCAGGCCGTCGGTCAGCAAGGACAGATCCACGGCGGTCAGGCCGCGCTTGTTCGAGGTGCGCTCGATGGCCGTCAGGGTGTCGGCGAGGATGGCCTTGGTGTCGAACAGCAGGCGGCCGATCAGGGTGCTCTTGCCGTCATCGACGGAGCCGCAGGTCAGGAAGCGCAGCAGGCCCCGGTCCTCTACTTGATGGGCGCTCATTTAGAAGTAACCCTCTTTCTTGCGTTGTTCCATGGAGGCGTCGCTGGTCTGGTCGTCCAGACGGGTGGCGCCGCGCTCGGTGATGGTGGTGGTGGCAGTTTCCAGCACGATCTTCTCGACGGTGTCGGCATCCGACTGGACCGGAGCGGTGCAGGAGATATCACCGACAGTGCGGAAGCGCACCTGCAGGTCGATGATCTCTTCGCCGGCCTTGGGCAGGTTGGTCAGCTCGCCGTTGGTCAGGGGGACATTCACGGGCACGATGGCGCCCTGGCGCATCACCACCGGACGGGTGTGGGCGAAGTAAATGGAGGGCAGCTCGAGGCCTTCGCGCTCGATGTACTGCCACACGTCCATCTCGGTCCAGTTGCTGATCGGGAAAGCGCGGATGTTCTCACCCTTGTGGCTGCGGGCGTTGTAGAGGTTCCACAGCTCGGGGCGCTGGTTCTTCGGGTCCCATTGGCCGAACTCGTCGCGGAAGCTCATGATCCGCTCCTTGGCGCGGGCCTTCTCCTCGTCCCGGCGGGCGCCGCCGATACAGGCATCGAAGCCGAACTCCTCGATGGATTCGAGCAGGGTCACGGACTGGTGCTTGTTGCGGGATTCGTTCTCGTGCTTGAGGACGACCGTGCCGCGTTTCATGGAGTCTTCGACCGAGCGCACGATCAGGCGCTCGCCCAGCTCGGCGGCGCGCTTGTCGCGGAACTCGACGACTTCCTTGTAGTTGTGGCCGGTGTCGATGTGCATCAGCGGGAAGGGAAACTTGCCGGGGCGGAAGGCCTTCTCTGCGAGGCGCAGCATGCAGATGGAGTCCTTGCCGCCAGAGAACAGCAACACCGGGTTGCTGCACTGGCCTGCCACTTCACGCATGATGTGGATGGCTTCGGATTCGAGCCAGTCCAGGTGGCTCAGGGTTTGTTTGGTCAGCGTCGACATGGCTTTACTCAATGGGTGATTCTTGGGCACGCATTACTTCTTGACGTGCAGGCCGCATTCCTTGGATTCCGGATTCTCCCACCACCAGCGGCCCGCGCGCACATCCTCGCCGATCGAGACCGGGCGGGTGCAGGGGGCGCAGCCGATGCTGGGGTAGAACTTGTCGTGCAGGGCGTTGTAGGGCACCTGGTTGAGGCGGATGTAGGCCCACACTTCCTTTTCGGTCCAGTCGGCCAGCGGGTTGAACTTGATCAGGCCATTGCCCTGGTCGAATTCGCGCTTGGGCAGGTCGGTGCGGGTAGTGGATTGCTGGGCCCGCAGGCCGGTGATCCAGGCCTGCTTGCCGGCCAGGGCGCGGCCCAGGGGCTCGACCTTGCGGGCGTGGCAGCAGGCCTTGCGCAGCTCGACGCTGTCGTAGAAGGCGTTGATGCCGTGCTCGCGGGTGAAAGCCTCGATGGCTTCATGCTGCGGGTAGAAGAACTTCAGCTTGAGGCCGTAGTGCTGCTGCACCTTGGCCATCAGGTCGTAGGTCTCGACGGGCAGGCGGCCGGTGTCGAGGGAGAAGATTTCGATCGGCAGCTTGTTCGTGGCGATGACGTCGGTGAGGACCATGTCCTCGGCGCCGAGGCTATTGGCCATGGTGATGGCCGGCAGCTCGGCCGCCCAGGCGGCCAGGTCGGCCTTCAGGGCCGCGACCTTGGCTTCCAGGCTGGCGCGCAGGGTGGGATCGTCGAGCTTGGGATTCTGGTTCGGATGCATGGGGGTTTCCCTCAGGCGGCGCGCCGGGCGCGACGGAACAGGGGCTCGGGCTGGTCGACGGCGGCCTGGTAAGGCGTGGAGAAGTCCTTCAGGCTGGCCAGGGCTTCTTCGAGCTGGGCGTCGCTGTACTTGCCGGTCTTCGGCTGGATCACATCAAAGCCGCAGCGCTGCATGAAGAAGAACTGGTCGCGCAGCACGTCACCGATCGCGCGGATCTCCCCCTTGAAGCCGTAGCGGGTGCGCAGCAGGGCGGCGCCGGAATAGGCGCGGCCGTCGGTGAACTTGGGGAAGTTGAGCGCCACGGCGGACAGGCTGTCGAGGTCCTCGGCCAGATCGTCGACGCTCTCGTGGCTCTCCAGCCACACGCCGACGGCCTTGTTGTCGGACAGCACACCCTTGTGGGCCTGCCATACGGCGAGGGGCACGAACACCTGGCCCTCGGGCAGGCTGAGGGCTTCGGGCGCCTGGGTTTCGTCGAGAACCAGGATCTGGGCGGCGTCGTCGATCACGCTGCCGTTCTTGATGAGCTTAGGCATGCTGTTTCCTTTCGATGATGGCGGCGTCGCCATACACGCCGATCTTGAACGGGTCGAGGCCGATGCGGCGGACGGTTTCGATGAAACGCTCGCCCTCGAGGCGCTGGGCCCGGTACACGTCGATGATGTTGGTGATGACGTCCGGCATTTCGGCGGCGGCGAAGGAGCGGCCGATCACCTTGCCGATGCTCGTGTCGTTACCCTGGCTGCCACCGAGGCTGACCTGGTACCACTCGGAGCCGTTCTTGTCGACGCCGAGGATGCCGATGTGGCCCACGTGGTGATGGCCGCAGGAATTCATGCAACCGGAGATGTTGAGCTCGAGCTCACCGATGTCGTAGAGGTAGTCCAGGTCGTCAAAGCGGGCCTGGATGGCATTGGCGATGGGGATCGACTTGGCGTTGGCCAGGGCGCAGAAGTCGCCCCCCGGGCAGCAGATCATGTCGGTCAGCAGGCCGAAGGTGGGCGTGGCCAGGCCGGCGGCGCGGGCCTTTTCCCAGACCGCGAAGAGGTCGGACTGCTTCACGTCGGCGAGCACCAGGTTCTGTTCGTGGGTGGCCCGCACTTCGCCGAAGCTGTAGGCGTCGGCCCACTCGGCAACCAGGTCGAGCTGCGCATCGGTGATGTCGCCCGGGGCCCGGCTGGGGTCCTTGAGGGACAGCACCACCACGGCGTAGCCGGGCACCTTGTGAGCCAGCACATTGCGGCGGGCCCAGGCAGCAAAGGCCGGGTTGGCGGCACGCTGGCTGGCGTAGGCGGCGTCGTCGGCCGGCTGCGTCTCGTAGGCCGGGGTCGTGAAGTGGGTGGCCACGCGGGCGACTTCGGCCTCGGTCAGGGTGTTCGGGCCGCCCTTGCCAAAGGCCCATTCCTCTTCCACCTGACGCTTGAACTCGGCAATGCCCAGCGCCTTTACGAGGATCTTGATGCGGGCCTTGTAGAGATTGTCGCGGCGGCCATAGCGGTTGTAGACCCGCAGGATGGCTTCGCAGTACGTGATGATGTGCTGCCAGGGCACGAAGTCGGTGATCTCGGCGCCGATGATCGGGGTGCGGCCCATGCCGCCACCGACCAGCACGCGGAAGCCGATCTCGCCGGCGGCGTCACGCTTGAGCTCGAGGCCGATGTCGTGGCACTGGATCACCGCGCGGTCCTGGGTGGCGCCATTCACGGCGATCTTGAACTTGCGCGGCAGGAAGGCAAATTCGGGATGGAAGGTGCTCCACTGGCGCAGCACCTCGCACCACGGCCGCGGGTCGATGTACTCGTCGCCGGCGACACCTGCGAAGGGGTCCGAGGTGATGTTGCGGATGCACGCACCGGAAGTCTGGATGGCATGCATCTCGACCTTGGCCAGCTCGGCCAGGATCTCCGGCACGACCTTCAGCTCGGGCCAGTTGAACTGAACGTTCTGGCGCGTGGTGATGTGGGCGTAGCCCTTGTCGTGGGTGCGGGCGATGTGCGCCAGGGTACGTACCTGGGTCGAGGAGAGCAGCCCGTAGGGCACGGCGACCCGCAGCATCGGCGCATGGCGCTGGATGTAGAGGCCGTTCTGCAGGCGCAGGGGGCGGAACTCGTCGTCGGTGAGTTCACCGGCCAGGTAGCGGCGGGTCTGGTCGCGGAACTGGGCGACGCGTTCGTCGACGATTTTCTGGTCGTAGGAGTCGTAACGGTACATGGGGATAGTCCTGGTTGTTCTCAGGGGCCGGTCAGGCCGCGATCAGCTTGCTGCCCACCAAGACCAGCATGGTTGCCAGAATCGGACGCAGCACCCGGTCGGGGACCCGGGTGGAAATATGGGAGCCCAGCCAGATGCCCGGCAGCGAGCCGATCAGCAGGCTGCCGAGCAGCGACCAGTCGACGCTGCCCAGGAACCAGTGGCCGATACCGGCCACCAGGGTCAGGGGCACGGCGTGGGCGATGTCACTGCCGACGATGCGCAGGGTGGGCAGGCGGGGATACAGGAAGAACAGGGCGCTGACCCCCAGGGCGCCGGCGCCCACGGAGGAGATCGACACCAGCACCCCCAGCACGGCGCCGGTGATGACGGTGAGGATCGCGGTACGCCGGGGGTTCTCCTGCCCGCTGCTGTGCCGGAGGGCAAAGTCCTGGATGTGCTTGCGGAAGATGATCGCCACTGCGGTGAGCAGCAGCGCAACCCCCAGGGAGACCTTGATCAGGCTGGTGGCGCCGCCGATGCCGCCTGGTGCGAACCAGGCCAGGGCCAGCAGGGTCAGTGCCGCGGCCGGGATGCTGCCACTCGCCAGACGCCGCGTGACCTGCCAGTCCACCGTGCCCTTCATCCCGTGTGCCAGTGTGCCGCCAGCCTTGGTGACAGCCGCATAGAGCAGGTCGGTGCCGACGGCGACCGAAGGGTTGATGCCGAACATCAGGACGAGCAGAGGCGTCATCAGCGAACCTCCTCCCACTCCGGTGAGGCCGACGATGGCGCCGACAGAAAAACCTGCAATTGTGTAAGCAATACTCATGATCTACCCAGACTCCTTGTGCATTGCATCGTAAAGCCTGTTGTTAGAGCCAAGAAGGAGTTTTAGGTTAGACTGTTAGAAGAAATAGTTATAAACATTGATCTGCAAGCCGGAGGCATCGATGAACATCCAGCAACTGCGGTATGTCTTCGAGGTGGCACGGCATCGCCTCAATGTGTCCGAGGCGGCAGAGGCGCTGTTTACGTCCCAGCCCGGGGTGTCCAAGCAGATTCGCCTGCTCGAGGAAGAACTGGGCGTCGAGATCTTTGTGCGTCACGGCAAGCGCCTGGTGGGGATCACCGATCCCGGCCGTCAGGTGCTCGGCATCGCGGGGCGCATTTTGCAGGAAGTGGACAATCTGCGCGAGGTCGGCGCGGAGTTCAGCAATGAAGCCACCGGCAGCCTGTCGATCGCCTTCACCCACACCCAGGCCCGTTATGCGCTGCCGAAGGTGGTGCAGGCCTTCATGGCGCGCTATCCCAATGTGCGTCTGTCCTTCCACCAGGGCAATCCGAGGCAGGTCTGCGAGTACGTGCTGTCGGGCGAGGCGGACATCGCCATCGCCACCGAAGCCATCGCGGAGCACGAAGACATCGTGATGCTGCCCTGCTACCAGTGGAACCGCTGCATCATCGCGCCCCTGCGCCACCCCATCCTGACCGAGCAGCCGCTGACCCTCGAGGCCATCGCCCGCTATCCGGTGGTCACCTACGACTTTGCCTTCACCGGGCGCAACCGCATCAACGAAGCCTTCACCGGGCGGGGGCTCAAGCCCAACGTGGTGTTGACTGCCATCGACTCCGACGTGATCAAGACCTATGTGGCCATGGGGCTGGGCGTCGGCATCGTCGCCCGGATGGCCTTCGACCCCGGGACCGACCGGGATCTGGGCATGGTCGATGCGGCGCATCTGTTCGCGTCCAGCACGACCCGCATCGGCCTGCGTCGCAATGCCTGGCTGCGGGGGTATGTATATGCCTTCATCGAGCTGTTCGCGCCGCAATTGACGCGCCGGGTCATCGAGGCCGCGCTGGCCGGAGGCGGGGAAGACCCCGGCCTGTGACGGCGGCCAAAACAAAAGAGCCCGGTTGCCCGGGCTCCTTCGTCAGTGCCTGCCGTGCTGCTCAGTTCTTTTTGTTGCGACGGGTGTTCCAGGCCAGGGCGCCCAGGCCCAGGGACAGCAGGGCCAGCGGTGCGGGCTCGGGAACCTTGACCGGCGTCGTCACCGGGGCGATCCAGGCGCTTTCGCCGCCACCGTTGAGGTAAGCCATTTCCCAGGTCACCTGCATGGTGTCGTATCCACCGCTCTGGATGGCTGCGTCGAGTTCCGGACTGTTGACCATGAACGCCGCGGTGTCGTTGCCCAGGTTGGTGTTCACGTACTGGCTGCTGCCGAAAGTGCAGACGCCGCTGCTGTTGGGAAAGCCGACAAACTGGGTGCCCACCACGCAGATGCCTGCATGCACGTAAATCCACGGACCGTAGTCGTAGTTGGCCTGATCAGTGAAGTCGGTGTCGGTGCCGGTCGTGGGGGGCAGGGGGCTGTCCAGGGGGCTGTCGCCGGTGGTGGGCTGACCGCCCAGGTAGAAGGTCTGGCTGGCACCGCCACCGTCCTTGATCAGGGTGACTTTGCCCCAGATCAGCAGGTCGGTGTTGAGCAGGCCGCTGTTGCTGCCGGTTTCATTGAACGAGAAGAAGAAGACGACGGGGGTGCCGTTGAGCGACTTCAGGGTGTTGACCCGGATGTCCCAGCTGTCTTCGGAGTCGCCGGTGAATTCATTGGCGCCCGAGCCGCCGCCGTTGGCCACCTTCGGGTCGGCCACGCCGCCGGGGTTGGAGGTGATGGTGGAGAAGGTGCTGGCCGTGTTGTTGGACGGCGTCGCATAGGTTCCGTCCACGAAACCCTGCAGGTTGCCCGCGCCTTCCTGGCCGTTGTTCTGCCCGATGATCGTGTACGGGGCGATCTGGCCGGGGGAGGCCGGCAGGTCATAGCCCCCTGTCGGCTTCTGCAGATCAAGCAGGGCCAACGAGAACACATTGAAATCGTTGGCTCGCAGGCAGTTGGACGTCAGGTTGGTGCCGCAGTTGGCGGTGGGCAGTTCCACGGCGCTGGCAGCGGCCGGGGCGAGCATCAGCGCGCTGGCGGTGGTCAGGCAGGTCAGGGCTCCCTGGATGGTCTTCTTGGTGTGCCGTCTCATTATCGTTCTCCTCTGGTCTCAGGCGCTGAAACTGAAAAATCGTCTTTCGCGTGTCTTTATGCACGCCTTGTGCCAGTTTTAACAATTTCATGTAAATCGAGGCTGGGCGCGCTTCTGCGGGCGATAGCCATGCTGTTTGATATCCGGAGGAAAGCGAAGGTGTAAATGATGCCGACGCGGCTCATGGTTTGCGCCGGCCTGTGGCCTCCAGGGCCGGTCGTGGTACAGGGCCGGATGTGAAGAGGCCTGATTATTCATGTGCTTGCATTCATATTCCGTTGGATTTGGCTTTGTCTTGCAATTGCAAGGGCTTGGCGAATGCTCTGAACTCATTTTGGGTCTTTGAGGATGATTCCTGCATCGAGCGCCTGGGGGAGGCTGTTTTTGAAAGAGGTGTGACGCGAGATGTAAATAAATCTGACAAACATGCGAAAAGAATCTGTCTTGCCTCCGTTTCTGCCGTTTGTTACCAGATCATTCGCTCGCAGGTTCTTGCCACTGCTTTGTGAGAGACTCGCGGGCTGACGTCGTCGCATTCTTCAATCATGCAATCCCTCACCACCTTCGCCGCGCTGCTGCTGGCCTCCGTGCTGTTCGTGCCCCTGTTCAAG
Organism: Zoogloea dura; assembly: GCF_012927165.1. Taxonomy (GTDB): domain Bacteria; phylum Pseudomonadota; class Gammaproteobacteria; order Burkholderiales; family Rhodocyclaceae; genus Zoogloea; species Zoogloea dura. Next base: position 3,190 of record NZ_JABBGA010000039.1, on the reverse strand, counting down.
CGCGCCGGTCTGGGAACCGTTCTGGGCTATCTGGCCGTGGGCATGCTGATCGGGCCGTCCGGCATCAAGCTGGTACGGGATCCGGACAACCTCATGCACACCGCCGAGCTCGGGGTCATCATGCTGCTCTTCGTGATCGGCCTCGAACTCAAGCCCTCCCGCCTGTGGGCCCTGCGCCGCTCGGTGTTCGGGCTGGGCGCCGTGCAACTGTTCGGCGTGGCGGTGGCGCTGGCTGGTGCCTGCCGTTATTTCGGGCTGTCGTGGTCTGCCGCGGCGGTGGTGGGGATCATCCTGGCGTTGTCGTCCACTGCCTTCGTGCTGCCGACCCTGGCAGAGCGCCGCGAGCTGTCCACCCGGCATGGCCGGGAGGCCTTTGCGATCCTGCTGTTCCAGGACTTGTCGGTGATTCCCCTGCTGGCCTTGATCCCCCTCTTCGGTACCGGCAAACCCACCGCCTTGACCCACCCGGCGGTGGGGCTTGGTCTGCTGGTGGCCGTTGCGGTGATCGGCCGGCCCCTGCTCGACGCGCTGTTCCGCCATGTGGCCCGCGTCAACAGCCGGGAGATGTTCACCGCGGCGGCGCTGGTCACCGTGCTGGGGCTCGCCCTGCTGATGCAGGCGGGTGGCCTGTCGATGTCCCTGGGCGCCTTCGTCGCAGGGGTGTTGCTGGCCGACTCGGAGTTCCGCCACGAGCTGGAGGCCTCCATCGCGCCCTTCCAGGGCTTGCTGCTCGGCCTGTTCTTCATGGCGGTGGGCATGGCCACCAACCTCGAGCTGCTGGTCAAACAGCCTTTGCAGATCATCGGGCTCACCGCCGGGCTGATCACCGTCAAGTTCATCGTCCTTTACGTCCTGCGCCGTCTCGTTGGCGGGCCGGCCCAGGAGGCGCGGCAGCTCTCCCTGGTGTTGGCGCAGGGCGGCGAGTTCGCCTTCGTGCTGTTCGATGCAGCACAGTCCTTCCGGGTGCTGGGTGAAGTGCAGGCCGACCGCCTGACCCTGGTGGTGGCCCTGTCCATGGCGGTCTCGCCGCTGTTGTTGCTGCTCGGCGACCGGCTCACCCGCATCGCCCGCGACAAGGCGCCGGTGCGCGCCTTTGACGAGATGCCGGATGAGTCCAGCGAGGTGGTGGTGGCCGGTTTTGGCCGGGTCGGCCAGGTCGTCGGCCGCTTGTTGCTGGCGCGGGGGGTGAGCTTCACGGCCCTCGATGCGGACGCCGGGCAGGTCGATACGATGCGGCGCTTCGGTCTCAAGGTCTTCTACGGCGATGCCGCCCACCTGGACCTGCTGTACGCCGCCCAGGTGGACAAGGCGAAGGTGCTGGTGCTGGCCATCGACGACGTGGAGGCCTCGCTGCGCACCGCGGAGCTGGTGCGCCGCCACTTCCCCCATGTGCAGATCGTGGCGCGGGCGCGTAACCGCTTCCATGCGGGGCGGCTGATGGACCTGGGGATAGAGCGGCAGATCCGCGAAACCCTGCCGGCCAGCCTCGAGATGGCGCGATGGACCCTCGAATGCCTGCATGAACCGCCGGCTCTCGCCGAGCAGCTGGTGGCCCGCTTCGCCAAGCACGACTCGGAGGTGCTGGCCCGCCAGCAGGCCATTTCCCACGACGAGGGCAAGCTCATCCAGTCCTCCCTGGAGGCGCGCGAAGAGCTGGCGCAGGTGCTGGAGGAAGCCCGCCTGGCCTTCACCCGCAAGGGCCGTGGAGCCTGAGCCGCGCCGGGCAGCGCTTACAGCTGCGCCAGCCCGTCGATCATCTCCTGCCGGCTCCAGCCGGCCGCCAGGGCCAGCATGAGGGCGATGCGCGCCTTGGCGGGCGGCAGGTCGCCGGCAGTCAGCCAGCCCCGGCCGTCGTCGTCGGCGTTGGCATTGCGGATCACCGGGCCGGCGCAGCGGCTGGCGCGCAGGATGGCCACGCCGGAGGCCTGAGCCCGGGTGAGGGCCGCCTCCCAGGCGGTGGGGACGCTGCCATGGCCGCTGAGGGCCAGCACCAGGCCCCGGGCACCCGCCGCCACGCAGGCGTCGATCAGTTCCGGCGGCGCGCCGGCGTAGCCAGGGAGTACGAAAACATCGGGCAAGGCGTCGACCTGCAACGCGGCAAAGCGCCCGGCAGAGGGAATGGCGCCGGGCTGGCCGGGCAGGCTGTCGAAGGCATCCAGGCCCGAGCTGCGGGCCTTCAGCACCTGGCGGGCGGCGAAGGCCTGCCTGTTCATGCACACCTGCACCCCATGCTGGCCTTGGCCGGGCGTCGCGGCCAGGGCCAGCGCTGCGTGGACGTTGGCCGGGCCGTCGGCGGCGGGATGGTCCGCCGGGCGCATGGCGCCGGTCAGGATCACCGGCTTGCCCAGCGGCAGGGTGAGGTGCAGGAAATAGGCGCTTTCCTCCATCGTGTCGGTGCCGTGGAGGATCACCACGCCGCTCACCCCCGGGTCCCGCAGGGCGCGGCGGGTGGCGGCCAGGAGCACCAGCCAGTCGGCTGGGCGCATGTCCTTGCTGTCGAGGGACAAGACCTGCTCGGCGTCCACAGACAGCCCGTCAAGGCCGGCCATGTGCCCCAGCAGCTGGTCGACAGGCAGGGCCGCAGCCTTGTAGCGCTTGCCGCCGCTGGCGGCATCGGCAGTGCCGGCGATGGTGCCGCCGGTGGCGAGAATACGGATCATGGGGGTGTCAGGACGATTGCAGGGGTTGAATGAAGGATTGCAAGGGCTGTAAGGACGATTGCAGAGGCTGTGGAAGGATTGCAGGCGCTGTCAGGACGATTGCAAGGGCTGAATGAAGGATTGCAGGCGCTGTCAGGACGATTGCAGGGGCTGAATGAAGGATTGCAGGTGCTGTCAGGACGATTGCAGGGCCTGAATGAAGGATTGCAGGTGCTGTCAGGACGATTGCAAGGGCCGCATGAAGGACTGCAGGTGTGAATGAAGGATCTGCAGGGGCGGCTCCCGCCCCCCCTGCAGGCCGGCCTCAATGCTGCAGGATCTTCGCCAGGAACTGCCGCGCGCGTTCGGAGCGCGGGTTGCCGAAGAAGGCGTCCTTGGCGTCGTCCTCGACGATCTGGCCCTTGTCCATGAAGATGACGCGGGAGGCGACCTTCTTGGCGAAGCCCATCTCGTGGGTCACGCACATCATGGTCATGCCCTCCTGGGCGAGCTCGACCATCACATCGAGGACCTCATTGATCATCTCCGGG
>NZ_JABBGA010000038.1 GCF_012927165.1 Zoogloea dura | reverse complement strand
GCTCCGAGTCGCCCTGACGCAAACGCATCAGGGCCTGGCGGTACTCGTGCATCTCGATACTCCTGCGGGCCACCGGCTTTCTCCTGCCAAACCCGGCAGGGTAGCGATGGACCGCTCAAGGTCGAGACGTCCGTCAGAGTGAGACTGGCTCCATTACGCCGATCCGGCGCTGGCGCCTATGTGCCGATCCGTGGGTGGCTCCATTACGCCGATCACGGAGTGGCTCCAATGTGCCGGTCACAAGGTGGCTCCATTGTGCCGATCATCAACTGGCTCCAATGTGCCGGTCGGTGACACCGCCCTCACCGACTACCGCTCCAATAACCCCGCCCACAGCCGCGAGGTCGCCGACCTGGCCTACAAGACCCTGCGCGACGCCGAACTCACCGCCATCACCTCCCAAGCCGCCGCCGACGCCGCAGCCGACGCCCTCGCCAAAGCCCGCCGCGACCTCCACGACGTGATCCTCGGCATCAAGAACGAAACCCGCGCCCTGTACGGGCCGAATTCGGATCAGGTGGCTGCGCTGGGGCTGAAGAAGAAGAGTGAAAGATCGAAAGTTGGGAGAGGGAAGAAAGGGGAGGGGGAGTGAGGCAGGGGTAGGTAAGGAGCGCGGGCCCCGGTTGGGGCCTGCGCGGTGATGGATATGATCGACGGAGCGGCCTGCGGGCCGCTTTTGATTAGGGGTGGAGGTGGTGAGGGGCGGAATTGTTGATTGTCTTGTGCAGGCAGGGGGCGAGTTTGTCTGGCTCAATGTCGTTGGTAATGGATGTTCTGGCTAATTGCGCGGAGAGCGAATGTCCAGTGATGTAGTGCACTTAATGTTGGCGGCTTTCTTGGCTTCAGGTTTTTTGATGGCGTCCGATGATGTTCGTCATTAAGGGCGTATAGAGCTGATTGAGGTATTAGGGAAGGTTTTGCGGGGGGGGGGGGGGGGGGATTGCAGTTGTGGAGATCGAGAGAGTCTGGCGGTGACAGCTTTCGGCCAGAAGCGGCCTATCGCCATCCGATCCGGATAGCGGACATTCGGGTGCAGGGGTATGCTATCAGCCTGCGTTTTACATGAATCTAGTCACCCCACACCATGCTGACTGCGGCTGCTTTCCGTGTCTTGTCATATTTCTTAGTGCGTAGTTTTTCGCCAAAACAGTAACTTGCAAGACATCTTGTTCTGCGCTCCGATGTTATGCGGCAGAACTGTCGCCCTAAAACAAAGTTAGATTTTGCCAGTGAGCCCCTTCCATTCAACAAGTACATTCAGAAAGAGAGTCATGGGAAATTTGCACTTAAACAGCGGTCACATTCAAGATTTCGAAGTTGAACAGGTTGCGGAGGAGAGCGGCCATATCGCCGCCGTAGTAACAATTTACACAGACAGAGAGAATGCAAAATATCGGGTAAGCAACGATGATCGACACCCGGATTTAGGAAGAATTGTGACAGACCTTAAAGCGGGACTCCAAGCCGCAAAGGACACTGATGCAGACTTAAAAATTAATGAATATTCGGAACGTATGTATTTGTTTGTCACCTATCCCAATGGAAAGACAGAGCAATACACTGGGTTACGAGTTCAAATCTAACATTTCGGTCAAAGCCAGCTCCCTTCGGTCGCTGGAAGCTGCGCGATAAACCGCCGCGCAGCGCCCTTTACCTAAAACGTTAGGCCTATCAATCACTCAAGGAGAAAGCAATGGCAGCAAAATCGAACTTCAATATCGGAGAGATCGTTCAGCTCAAGTCTGGTGGCCCAGAGATGACTGTTCAAGTAGTTCCAGAAAAGCCGACTGGGCTTTACAAGTGCCAATGGTTTGCTGGCAAGAAGCTTGAGGCCGGTCTGTTCCCGTTTGATTCTCTCAAACTCGTAACGCAAGAAGCCAAATAATGGACGCTGAATCCATCGCAAACTGGATGCTTTCGCAAATCGAGCGAGATGGTTGCATTTATCAAGATGATGTCGTCGATTACTTGGTAAAAGCAAAGGAAGAGAGCTTCCTCAGAGAAAACAGCGATGGAAATCTGGTTGTTGGTCGAAAGGTTCTCGATGCTTTCAGAAAGCTCACTGAAAGTACCGTTGTATGGGTAAAGCCAGATTTCTATTGGCGCTTTCGCGTCGCCGAGGATGAACCGGGAAGGGAAGCAAGGGGCTAAATGGACAGTTCCTGGCCTAACAATTCCGTCGAGAGAGACGGCCCAAAGCTGCGCTTTGGGTTCCCTCCGCCTTCGGCTCCGGTCGCCCCTTACGTCAAACGTTAGACATCGCGAAAGCATATGCGCCGCCAACTCACACCCGATGAACTTGACTCGCTCTACAGCGGCGTCGGCCGCTGCATCTGGCACATCCAGTATCTGGAAGACGTGCTGCACACGCTCCTCACAATGAAAGTCGAGATTCGTGAGCCAGGTCGCGTCACGGAAGTAGAAGCATACGAACTACTAGCCAAACATCGGCGCGCAAGTCTAGGCACAGCTTTGGGAACAGCCGAGAAGCACGGTGCGCTGCAACCAGAACTGCTTGCTGATTTGCGTCTTTTGAAAGATGAGCGAGATTGGCTTGTTCATCGCTCGATGCATCAAGACGGCGATTCGCTCTACACCGACGAAGGAAGAAATGGAGTCTTCTCTAGGCTCGAAGCTCTGATGCAAAAGACCCTTCACCTCAAGAGCAAGGTACTAGCAGAAGCAGAGGCATTCTGCGCTGGGCATGGCATTTTATCGAAGCCGGCAGAAAACCTTGCTCGGGAGCAAATTGCTCGACTCAAAGGCGATGTCTAACCATTAATCGAGCGGATGCCCAACTGGCTGCGCCGGTCGGTCCTCGTTGATGTCAAACGTTGAACGACAGCTTTCCTCAACGCTCAACGGCAACATTGGGTCGATTGAAGCCTTTCGTTGCCGACGAGAGATCTTGTGAATTTAACCCATGCTTCCAACGTCGACAGTTGGCCAGAAGCAAACCGATGTATAACTTTCCCTAAAGCAGCCATTGTTGCTGTGTAGTTTAATGGCATATCGCTTTGTTATACTGACGCCTGGAACCACTCGGCTACATTCCACCCGCTGTGGCAGAGGATCGGTATCGTCAGCAACTCGCCAAACAGGCCGAATACGCCTGTACTTAAACCACGGAGCCTCTACGAAACCTGGGGCGATTCAGACCCCTGCGTCCGTGTAAACACTGTTAGACCTTTTAACAAACACCGAGAGAAATTCCATTGGCACATCTGACTGACATGGAAGAACTACTAGCCAGGATTCCTGGTGCCGACATCCGCGACTACATGCGTGAAGCAATGAGTTGCTATATGGCTGGAGCTTACCGCGGCGCATTAGTTCTCAGCTACATCGCTTTGTTCGACGACTTGCTGGCCAAGCTAGGTGAGTTGGGAAATGTAAATTCGGCAGCAAAGTTGATATTCACGGAGGCAACAAAGAAGAAGGCCAACCAAGATGTTTACGAAAGCTATCTAATAGACCAACTAACATCCAAGAGCCTTATTTCCGGCCTCGACTCTTCATTTCTCACGACGCTTAGAACCCTACGCAACAAGTCTGCTCACCCATCGGGACACAAGCCCTCACCAGAGGAGGCCAGGTTTGTCTTCTTCGAATCCATTGATCGCTTCCTGTCAAAGCCCATCCTTTCAACCACTCAGCTAGTCGATGAACTTGTAGTGCGGCTTAAGAACAGCAATTTCTTTCCAAGCACATCTATCCCGGACATTAGAAATGTGGTTAAGGACGAGATAGCGAACCTACATGACGAGGCAATGCCGCAGCTCGTGGCAAAAATGGCCTCAGCAGTTACCTCAGCAGATGCTTCGATTAAGAAAAACTCGAGCTTTTTTTTAGTCGGTCTTTCCAAACTAGACAATCCCTCCGCAAATTCCGCACTTCAAACCAAGTTGATTACGTCGAAGGTCGACGATGCCGACTACCAAGACGTGATCACTCAAACACTATCAGCCAACGGAAAGTTAATTTCTGGACTGAGTGGCACGCCCATTGACCGCGTGCGGGCAATTCTGGCAAAAAAAATATCTGAAATCAAAAGCTCAGTCAGCGAGACCAAACTGATTCACCCGACGACAGCGCTCATTTCCATTGCAGAGGCCGTTCCGGAGGCTGATTTTCTCGCTACGTTCAAACCCGAAGTCGAAGCACTATTCGAGAAAAGAGCTCATTCTGAGTTTGTTGTAAAGCTCGTCAAGGACAAACCCAGCCTGCTCCCAATCTACCTTCCAACCCTCATCTCTAAAGCAGGATCTGCTGACTACGTGACGGCCAACTCTTTCTCAAACGCTGTTGAGGCTCTAGACGCCTCTCTCGGAGAATTACTCACAGACGAGCAGTCGCTGCAACTGATCCTCGCAATCATGCAGGCAGCAAACTGGGGCGCTTGGTCTGCGAAGGCCGCTGTCAGCGCCAAGTTTGCAGGGGTTCCAATTTTGAGGGCCAAAGCGGTGGCATTTATAACTGCGAACGAGGTGGCCGCAGCCACTCTCGTTGAAAATAAGTTCAGCGAATCTAAGCCGATGAGCGAATTTGTAGCAGCCAACCTTACAGACGAAGCGGCCTAACTGGCGGTTCAACGCGGACGCCAATACTGGCCATGCCTTTGGCATTTTTAAGCCAGTGTTAGTGCCTCCGCGCTTCGCGCTCCGGCGCCAGTTAACCTGGGCGTTCCTGACCGTCCGCTTTTCCAAATCCTCAATTACCGATTAGGGTCGTAAGCAGCCAAGTAGATCGGGTTAGCGCAGCGTAAGCAGACATTCCCTATCTATAATCAACGTGCCATAACCCCTGGTGGTGCTATTATTGCCTTTATGCAAATCGTTGCCGACGTGTTTGAGCACGAGCGGGACCGATCATGTGATGTCGGGTTACGCTGCGCTAACCCGACCTACACCGACTTCTTCCATCATCACAGTTTCTCGTAAATCTTATGTGCGCGCGGAAAAACTCTTGGTTCCCCTACAAACTATTTGAGATCAGGGAGAACTACGAAAAGCATACAGTGTGCACGTGGATTGTTGATGAAGATGATCGCCCCAATCACCTTGATGTTTATTTTCCGTATGGTGTTCACTCTGATTTTGTTAAGTTCTTCATCGAGAATGGACGTTGTTTAAATTGCAATGCGCCAATTAAAAAAGACTTTTCGAGGTGTGATTGCACATTGCCGCACTACGACTTACTCTTTGAAAGTCCTGATTTTCATCTGGTGATTGAGTCGCCGGGCTATGGAGAGCTCATCGAGAAAGAGCGATTGCGCGTACATCGAGAACGCCGCGTACGCAGAATTGCTATTAGCAATAAGGTTGTCACAAAGGATCAGATAGATGAGCTCTTTAGTGTTCAAGAAGGGCGCTGCTACTACTGCGGGATATTACTTATAGATGCTAAGGGAAAACGAAAATTTCATAAGGACCATTACCGCTCTTTGAAAAATGGCGGCTTGCACTCGATAGACAACATCGTACTCGCATGTGCTTCTTGCAACATCGCCAAGAGAGAGGATGATGGGGATGAAGTCTCTTTTTTCTATCACAAATCGCTTACTCAAGCTGAAAAACGCCGTATGCCACAATTGAGAAAAAAAGTAGCGGCATTTCACGAGGTACAGAAAGAGCAGGCGGATTTATAGCCCATTGCGTTGTACACAACTTCTCCTCCGCGTAATCTAGTGTTTTGAGTGATTTTTCGGACAAGCGATGATCTGGGTATCACTTAATTCGTCACATTGCGCCCAGCCACCCCATGGACCTCAAAAACTTCGACCTAAACCTCCTCCTCGTCTTCGACCAGATGCTGAAGGAGCGCAAGGTTTCGGCCGTGGCGGACACGCTGGGCGTCACTCAGCCCGCCATCAGCCGCTCCCTCAAGCGCCTGCGCGCCTTGCTGGGCGATGAGTTGTTCTATCGCACCGCCAATGGCATGGAGCCGACGTCGTATGCGCGGCATCTGGCGGAGCCTGTTGGTGAGGCGCTGGATTCGTTGCGGAGTGCGATCAGCCGGGAGTTCGACTTTGATCCGGGGAGCAGCCGGCGCAGTTTCACCCTGCGCATGTCGGACATCGGGGAGATCTACATCCTGCCGCGTCTGTTGCGCTTTTTGAGTGTGGAGGCGCCGGGGGTGTGCATCAACATCGTGCGGGACGGGGGTGAGACGCTGAAGAGCGAGATGGAGGCGGGGCGGATCGATCTGGCGATCGGGCTGATCGATGGGCTGGAGACGGGGTTCTTCAGTCGGCAGGTGTTCAAGCAGGGTTATGTGTGCGTGTTCCGGCCGGATCATCCGCTGGCCGGCAAGCCGATGACGCTGGATGACTTTGTGGCGGCGGAGCATGCGGTGGTGACGGCGGCGGGCACGGGCCATGCGCGCATCGACGAGCTGATCGAGAAGCAGGGCATCCAGCGCAAGGTGAAGTTGCGGGTGCCCACCTACGCCAGCCTGGAGCATCTGCTGCGGGCCACCGATCTGGTGGCGACGGTGCCGGAGGCGCTGGTGCAGCCCAACATCCATCCGCTGGCGCTGGCTTATTCGAAGCATCCGGTGACGTTGCCGCGCTTGTCGATTGATGAGTTCTGGCATGCACGCTTCCACCGCGACCCGGCCAACCGCTGGTTGCGCAACGTGATCGCGGTGCAGTGCGCTTTGCCGAGCATCCAGGCTGTTGAGTGAGGCGGGTTGCGTCACGGAAGTTATCAATTGGCTTCGTGACTATGACTCAAGGTAATAGTGCCTATTACCCTTGGTGCATTGAGCTGAAAAATCTCGAGATATATGCTTCTTCTCACGGATTTAACCCACAGAGAAGGAGCTCTCATGAGCCAAGGAGACTGGAAGATTGCCATCGTCGGTGCCGGGATTGGTGGCCTTACGTTGGCCCTCGCGCTGCGTCAGCAGGGCATTGCGGTGGAACTCTACGAACAGACGCCGGAGCTGCGCGAGGTGGGCGCGGCGGTGGCGCTGTCGGCCAACGCCAACCGCTTTTACGACAAGATCGGCCTGCGCAAGGAATTCGACGCGGTGTGCTACGCCATCTCGACCCTGATCTACCGGGATGGGCGTGACGGGCGGGTGATCGGCCGGCACAGTGGCGAGCCGACCTACGAGGATCAGTTTGGTGCCTGCTACTGGGGCATCCACCGGGCCGACCTGCAGGCGGTGCTGTCGAAGGCGGTGGGGATGGAGCACATCCATCTCAACAAGCGCCTCACCGATCTGAAGGATTCCGGCAAGGAAGTGGTGCTGGAGTTTGAAGATGGCACTTCGGCCCGCGCCGACCTGGTGATCGGGGCCGATGGGGCCAAGTCCCTGGTGCGGCGCTGGATGCTGGGCTACGACGATGCGCTGTATTCCGGCTGCTCGGGCTTTCGCGGCATTGTGGCACCGGAGCTGCTGGATCTGCTGCCCGATCCGGAGGCGATCCAGTTCTGGATCGGGCCCCATGGCCACTTGCTGCACTACCCGATCGGCAAGGGCGATCACAACTTCCTGCTGGTCGAGCGCAACCCGTCGCCGTGGCCGGTGCGCGAGTGGGTCACCGGCGCGGAGCAGGGCGACCAGCTCAAGCGTTTTGCCGACTGGCATCCGGCGGTGGTGCAGATGATCTCCGCGGTGCCCACCAGCCAGCGCTGGGCCTTGTTCCATCGCCCGCCGCTGGGCCGCTGGACGCGCGGCCGGGTGACCCTGCTGGGCGATGCCGCCCATGCGCTGGTGCCGCACCACGGCCAGGGCGCCAACCAGTCGATCGAAGACGCGGTGGTGCTGGCCGCCAAACTGGCCGAGTTTGGCCCCGCTGCCTTTGCCGAAGGCCTGGAAGCCTACGAGAGCCTGCGCCGCGGCCGTACCCGCAAGGTGCAGTTCGCGTCGATCTCCACTGCCGATGTGCTGCACCTGCCGGATGGCCCGGCTGCCGATGTGCGCAACGCACGGCTCGGCAATCGCGAGGAGATGATGCATCACCTCGGCTGGATCCACGATTTCGACCCGGCCACCCAGGTGCCGAGCGAGCGTCAGGGCGGTACCTGGCTGTAAATGCTCCCGGGGGCTGGGGCGCTACCGATACCCAGCCCAAAGGGGGGAAAAAATGGGGGGCGCGCCCGCGCTACCCCTGCTCACATAAGAATAATGAGGAGACGATCATGACCCCGACCGACAGCCGCGTTTCCGTCATCTCCGCAGACCTGGCAGCGCAGCCCTAGCGCCTGCCGCTCCGCGGCGCGTCCCTGACTTCCCGATCTCCGTTGCCGGCCCACTGCCGGCCGCGCGGGGCCTGACGCGCTCCTCAGCTCCAAGTTTGCTGGCATTCCGCGCCCGCCCCGGGCCCGGAAGGGAGGGGTGCGCCCTTCGCCGCCAGCCCCACAGACGACTGGTTTGCAGGAGAGTCCCATGCGACAGCTCAACGTGCATCAAATCGCCGACGAGGCGAAGTTCAACCGTTTCCATGGCCTGATCCTGGCCTGGTGCGCACTCATCATCATCTTCGACGGCTACGACCTGGCGGTGGCGGGCATCGCGATGCCGGCCATCATGAAGGACATGGGGGTCAATCCCACCCAGGCCGGCTTCATGGCCAGCTCGGCGCTGTTCGGCATGATGTTCGGTGCCATCTTCCTGGGCACCCTGTCGGACCGCATCGGCCGCCGCCGGGTGATCGCCCTGTGCATCCTGCTGTTCAGCGTGTTCACGGCGGCCGCCGGCCTGACCAATGATCCGGTGGTGTTCAGCGCGCTGCGTTTCCTGGCGGGGCTGGGCATCGGCGGGGTGATGCCGAACGTGGTGGCCGAGATGACCGAATACGCGCCGCGCCGCATCCGCGCCACGCTGGTGACGCTGATGTTCAGCGGCTATTCGGTGGGCGGCATCGTGGCGGCCCTGTTGGGCAAGGCGATGATGGTCAGCTACGGCTGGCAGTCGGTGTTCTACGCCGCCCTGGCGCCGGTGCTGCTGATCCCCTTCATCCTGCGCAGCCTGCCCGAGTCCATGCCCTTCCTGCTGCGGGTGGGGCGCCTCGACGAGTTGCGGGCCATCGTGGCGCGGCTGGAGCCTGGTTATCGTCCGTCTGCCGCAGACAGCTTCGTGCTGCCGGCCGAAGACCGCTCGGACAAGGCGCCGGTCCATCATTTGTTCTCGGAAGGCCGCGGCTTCAGCACCGTGATGCTGTGGGTGGCCTTCTTCATGTGTCTGTTCATGGTGTATGCCCTGAGCACCTGGCTCACCAAGCTGATGGCCAGCGCCGGCTACAGCCTGGGCTCGGCGCTCAACTTCGTGCTGGTGCTCAATTTCGGGGCGATGGTGGGCGCGGTGGGCGGCGGCTGGCTGGCCGACCGCTTCCGGATCAAACATGTGCTGGTGGGCATGTATCTGCTCGCCGCGGTGTCGATCAGCCTGCTCGGGCAGCCCATGCCGACCGGCCTGCTGTTTGTGGTGGTGGGTCTGGCCGGGGCCAGCACCATCGGCACCCAGATCGTCACCAACGCTTTAACCGGCCAGTTCTATCCCATGGCCATCCGCAGCACGGGCCTCGGCTGGGCGCTGGGCATAGGGCGCAGCGGCGCCATCATCGCGCCCATCCTCATCGGTACGCTGGTGGGTATCTCGCTGCCGCTCGAGATGAACTTCATCGCCATCGCCATTCCGGCTGTTTTTGCGGCGGTCGCGATCGCGCTGGTTGATGTCAGGCTGTCGGCGGCACGGCCGGTGACGGCGGTGGGTTGAAGTGCCTCAGGCCGGCCGGTCCACCAGCGCCTTGCGGGTGACCGGATCGGCCAGGCGGGCCAGCCACCAGGCCATGGCCTTGCCTTGCGGGGTGGCGGATTTGCGCCAGGCATAGCTCACGTTGAAGATCCGCTCCTGGCGGACGACCGGCGGCGTGACCAGGTGGCCGCTGTCGATGTAGGGGCGGGCCAGGCGTTCCGGCAGGAAGCCGACGCCGATGCCGCGCAGCTGGGCTTCCAGCTTGTCGCGCAGCTTGGGCACGGTGAAGACGTCCTGGCCGGCCAGCAGGCCGATGGTGAGGCCGCTGCCGCGCTGGGTGGAGTCGGCCACGGCCACCGCGCGGTGGCGGGCGATGGTGTCGTCGTCGAGGGGGGCGGTGGCGTGGGCCAGGGGGTGCTGCGGAGCCACCGCGAAGATGAAGCGCTGGCTGCCGAGGGGCAGGGATTCGAGGCCTGCGGCGATCACCGATTCGGCCACCACGCCGAGGGCGAGGTCGGCCTGCCCCGAGCTCAGGGCTTCCAGGGTGCCGGACAGCACTTCGTCGCGCAGGCGCAGGCGGGTGGGGGGCGCCTGGGCCAGGAAGGCCTCGCACAGCTCGAAGAGGGTCTGACGGTTGATCATGCCATCCACGGCCAGGGTGAAGCTGGGCTCCCAGCCGGTGGCGACCCGCTTGACCCGGTTGGCGACGGCGTCCAGCTCGGCCAGCAGACGCCGGCCTTCCCTCAGCAATTCGCGTCCTGCCTCGGTGGGCCTGGCCTGGCGTGAGCTGCGGTCGAACAGCAGCACATCCAGGCTGTCTTCGATCTGCCGGACGCGGTAGGTGAGGGCGCTGGGCACCATCCCCATGCTGCGCGCCGCAGCGGCGAAGCTGCCGCATTCGACGATGCACTGGAGCATGGCCAGGGCTTCGGGGGTGAGGACGTCACGCGGCTGGGGTGGAGACATGCGCTGCTTTTGATTCGAAGAATTTGAATGATGCCATCAAACACCCTGGATCTTGCGCCCTGCGCCTGCCCCTAAAGTGTTCTCCAGTTCCCGGCGGATGTTTCCGCCGCGGCCATTCAGACTTTATGGATCAGGAGAACAGCATGAGCAAGATCGCAGTCGTCTTCCATTCCGGCTACGGCCACACCCTCCGCCTTGCCCAGTCGGTTGCCGCAGGGGCCGACGCCCGCCTGGTGGCCATCGACGCCGACGGCAACCTGCCGGACGGCGGCTGGGACATCCTCGACGAGGCGGACGCCATCATCTTCGGCAGCCCGACCTACATGGGCACGGTGAGCTGGCAGTTCAAGAAGTTTGCCGACGCCAGCAGCAAGGCGTGGTTCTCCCAGGCCTGGAAGGACAAGGTGTTTGCCGGCTTCACCAACAGCGCCACCATGAACGGCGACAAGCTGTCCACCCTGCACTACCTGTTCACCCTGGCCATGCAGCACAGCGGCATCTGGGTGGGCACCGGCCTGATGCCTTCCAACAGCAAGGCGGCGCAGCGCAATGACGTGAACTACGTGGGCTCCTTCAGCGGCGCCATGGCCCAGAGCCCGTCGGATGCCAGCCCCGACGAGATGCCCGCCGGCGACCTGGAAACCGCCCGCCTGTTCGGCAAGCGTGTGGCCGAGGTGACGGCCAGGTTCAAGGGCTGAGCTGCATCCCCGGGCAGGGTTTGTCGTATTCTGCCTGCCCGGTCTCCATCCGATCTTCAAGGAACACCATGAATGTCCTGCCCCAGCTGCCACCCCTTGTCGAAGACCTGAGCCTGGCCTATCGCCTGCGCCCTGCCAGCGGCGAGCCCGCCGGCCTGGTGCTGCTGCTGCACGGTGTGGGCAGCAACGAGGCCTCGCTGGCGGGGCTGGCGGCCTTGCTGCCCGCCTCGTTGAGCGTGGCGCTGGTGCGCTCGCCGATTCCGATGGGGCCGGCGTCCTTCAGCGCCTTCGCGGTCAATTTCACTGCCAGCGGCCCGGTGATCGATGCCGACGCGGCGGAGGCCAGCCGGGTCCGCCTGCTGGCCTTCATTGAGGAACTGCAGGTGCGTACCGGGATTGAGGCCGGGAAGACCGTGGTGGCCGGCTTCAGCCAGGGCGGGATCATGTCGGCCGGCGCGGCGCTGACCCGGCCGCAGGCCGTACGCGGCTTTGCCATCCTGTCGGGCCGCATCCTGCCGGAGATCACCCCCGCGCTGGCGTCGCCCGAGGCACTGGCGCAGCTGGATGCACTGATCGTGCATGGCAGCTTCGACGATCGCCTGCCGGTGAGCTGGGCCGATCGCAGCCATGCCTGGCTGAAGGAGCTGGGGGTGCGCTTCGAGGACCGCCGCTACCCGGCCGGCCATGAGGTCACGCCGCAGATCGCCCGGGATTTCGTGGAGTGGACCACGGGCCTGCTGATATCCACCTGACGCGGATCACTGGCGTCGTCCGCCGCGCCGTCCTCCGCTGCGGGCCTTGCGGCGCCGTTCCGGCTTGAGGGGCGGCTTGCCCGCCATCGCCTGGGCCGCATCGTCCACGCTCCAGAAGACCTCCGTGATGCCGTCCGGGCCGGTGACCAGGCCGGCACGGGACAGCGTGTCGCGCACCTTGTCCTTCACCCGGGCCAGGGCGAGGCGCACACCAGCCCGGCGCAATCGCGCGGCAAACTCCGCCAGCGCCTCGGTGGCCGTCACGTCCAGGTCGTCGCAGACCTCCAGGTTGATCAGCACGGTGTGCGGGCGTGTCCGGGCGGTCCACCCGTCCAGCAACTGGAAGACCTGTTCCGCGTTGGCGAAGAACAGGGGCTCTTCGGTGCGTACGATCAGCACATGGGGCAGGCGGATCGCCTCGGGATGGCGGTTGCTGTCCTGGTAGTCACGGGTCCCGGGCAATTGCCCCAGTTCCACCACGATGGGCTGGGCGAAGCGGCGGATGGCCAGCAGCAGCGAGGTGCCGACGGCCAGCAGCATGCCGAACAGCACGCCGAACAGCAGCACGCCGGCCGCCGCCATGAAGGCCAGCCAGGCATCGCCACCCAGCCGCAGCCCATCCACCATCGTGCGTGGCCACAGGTTGTGGGAGAGGATGCCGATCACCACGGCGGCCAGCACCGGCAGCGGCAGCAGGGCGAGGGCATCCCGCGCCAGCCACAGCAGCAGGGCCAGGAACAGCGCCGACGCAATGCCGGACACCTTGCTCATGCCGCCCGCCGCATAGTTGGCCGCGGCGGCCGAGAACCCCGCGCCCACCGGCAGCCCCTGCAGGAGGCTGCTCGTCAGATTGGCCATGCCGAAAGCCAGCATCTCCCGGTTGGCGTCCAGCCGGTCACCCACCGGCAGGGCCAGCGAGCGCATGGCGCCCCAGGACTCGGCGAAGACGATCAGCAGCAGGGCCGGGGCGATCTCCGCGGCACGCAGCCATTGATCGATGCTGATGGCCGGGAAGGTGGGCACCAGGGCATGCAGTTCGATGGCCCCCACCTGCGCCACACCGAGGGCCGGCAGATTGCTGGCGGAGGCCAGGATCATGCCCATCGCGAGGACGATCAGCGACTGGGGAATGAACAGGTAATGGCGCAGGCCATGGTGCAGCCCCAGCCACAGCACCAGGGCGGCGCCTCCCAGGCCCAGGCTGGGCCCGTGAAAGCGCGGCAGCGCGCCGACCAGTCCGGCCAGCACCTGCAGGGCCGTATTGCCCTCGACCTGCACACCGGCCAGCTGCGGCACCTGCCGAAGAATGATGGTGACCGCCAGCCCCCAGGCAAATCCCCGCAGCACCGGCCGCGAAATGAAGCTGCCGAGAAAGCCTCCGCCCAGCAGGCCGGCCAGCAGGAACAGGGCGCCGGTGAGAAAGACCAGGGCGAAACCCATGGATGGGCCGCCGATGCCCATCGCGGAAGCGAAGATGGCCGCCGCAGAAGAGGTGGGGGCGACGATGGCGAAGCGGCTCGAACCGACCAGCGGATACACCGCCAGGCCGACCAGGGCCGCCAGCAGGGCATGTACCGGCGGCACCCCGGCGATGGCGGCATAGGCCACCGCCTCCGGCAGCAGGATGCCGGCGACGCTCAGCCCGGCGAAGATATCGCTCCACAGGCTGGGGCGGGTGCGGGGATTGGCGGTATCGAGAGGGTAAGACTGCATGGGCGGATGCTGTCGCGGGAGGGCTGCGGCCTGGGTTGCCACTGCTCCCGATTATGCGCCCGGGCACGGGGCTGCAGTATTACCGGTCGTGCGCCGGGCCGGAGGTGGTGCCCGCCTGGCCTTTCAGCTCCCGCTTGCGCATCAGCATGATCGGGGCGCAGCGCTTGTCGTCATGGTAGATGCCCACGCAATCCAGGCACTGGAAGCAGCGGTCGTAGCGGATCGCGCCGCTCTTCTCGATGGCGTCATAGGTGCAGCGGTGGCGGCAGGTCTGGCAGGGCTGGCCGCATTCCTTGCGGCGCGGCAGCCAGTCGAGGACGCGCAGCTTGCCGCCCAGCACCATGGCCGCACCCAGGGGGCACAGGTAGCGGCAGAAGAACTTGTAATACAGCCCGCCCAGGATCAGCAGCCCCACCGCGTAGGCGACGAAGGGCGCGCTGCGGTCGAAGCCGACGGTGATGGCGGTCTTGAAGGGCTCGATTTCCACGCCCTTCTCGGCCCAGCCCGGGGCCACCGCGGCGAGGGCGACGAGGGCCGCCAGGATCACGAAACGCCCCCGGTCGAGCAGGTCGCCCAGCCGGGC
The DNA here is from genome assembly GCF_012927165.1 of Zoogloea dura. Taxonomy (GTDB): domain Bacteria; phylum Pseudomonadota; class Gammaproteobacteria; order Burkholderiales; family Rhodocyclaceae; genus Zoogloea; species Zoogloea dura. The sequence continues at coordinate 14,206 of NZ_JABBGA010000038.1, read as the reverse complement.
CGGGAACTTGAGTTCGGGTACGCGCAGGGCACGGGCGAGCAGCGCGGTGAACTCCTGCAGCGCTCCGAAGGGGCACAGCCAGCCGCAGAAGGTGCCGCGCCCCCACAGCACGAAGCTGAGCAGGGTGAAGCCGATGAGGAGCAGGCTCACCGGGTCGTACAGGAAGCTCTTCAGCCCGGCTCCGGCAGCCAGGGACTTGACCGCCCCGGTGATCTGCACGATGGACAGCTGGCCCTGGGCATGCCAGCCCAGGTAGGCCAGGGTGAAGGCCAGGAAGCCGAGGCGGAACAGCTTGAGGCGGCCGGCGGACACCGACATCCAGCGCGGCCGTGCCAGCACCAGGCTGAGCAGGAGCAGGGCCACGGTGATGATGGCCAGTTCGGTGGCCCGGTCCTGCCAGGCCAGCAGCCAGTCGGGCAGCGGGGCGGCCGGGCGGTGGAAGAGGGCCTCCGGGGCCTGGTAGTCGAGGTGCGCGCTGCGCTGGGTGAGCACCGGCAGCATCGACCCCTTGGCGCGGGTGAAGCTCAGCTCGAAGCGCAGCGGGCTGGCCGGATCAACCCCGGACATGGGCGGCACGCGCAGCACCAGGGCCGCATTGAGGGGCGGCGCGCCGTCCGGTGGGAGGGGCGACAGGTCCAGGTCGCGCAGCTCGACCGGCGCGCCACCCTGGCTGAAGGCCAGGCGGGCCGGCACCGTGCCCCGGGTGAAGCCGTCGTCGATGAAGGCGTCGCGGCCGGCCGAGGCCACCCACCAGGCGTGCTGCCCGGGCTCCAGGCGGCGCATCAGGTCGGCGTGGCCGGCGTCGCCGAGGATGGCCCGGCCGATGGTGGGGGCGTTGAGGTAGGCCACGTAGAGGTCGATGCAGGTGTCGTCGGGGCGGGCCAGGGCCTCGGCATCCACCCCGGCGCCTTCGCTGCCGGCGAAGCGTTTCTCCAGCTCGCCGTTGCTGAGGTGCAGGCGCCCGATGGCGCCGGAGGCCAGCAGTTCAGCGAAGCTGCGTTTTTCGAAGACGTCGCTGCGGACCTCGGCCAGTGGTCCCTTATCGGCCGGGGCGGCAAAGCCGAGGCGGGCGCGGGCGACGGCCAGCGCCGAGCTGAGGACGGTCTGGTTGACGATGCGCACCGAGGCGGTGGCCTTGCTGACCCCGTCCAGTACCACCCGGTTGCCGCCGGCGCCGCTGCGGGTGTTGCCGTACAGGCTGGAGACGGTGATCTCCTGCTTGAGACTCTTGTTGGCGTACTGGGCCAGGAAGTCCCGCAGGGGGCCTTCGCCGAGGCCAGAGAGGAAGACCGGTTCGTGCTGGCGGATCAGCGCCACGTCCATGAAGTTGCCCTTGCGGTCGATGCTGACCAGCAGGTTCATGGGGGTGCCCTCGAAGCCCGGAATCGGGGCGAGGTCGATGGATTCGAAGGCGTAGGCGACGGGCCCGGCTTCGGGCTCGAGCTCGCTGGTAATGGGCCAGGCAGGGATGTCGCTCAGCTTGTCGCCCACATGCAGGGGCGGCTGGAAGCGACGGGCCAGATCGGCCTTGTCCAGGTCGCCGGCACCGGCCGGCAGAGCCAGGGCGGCCAGCAGCAGGGCGGCACCCGCGGCGATGCAGCGGCAGAAGCTGCGTGCGGCGGCCACGGGTGCGCGGGGCATTACTGGGCTTCGAGCTGCTTCTTGAGGGCGTCGAGGCCGCTGGTGTAGATGCCGGTGATGGCCTTGGTGGCAGCGGCGTCATCGGCGCCTTCCGCGGCGATCTCGTCCTTGCGGCGGAAGGTGGACGACCACTCCACGCGGCTGCCCCCCTTGGCGGCCTTGACCGCCAGGGTGGACACGTAATTGCTCACCGGCAGCGGCGACTCGATGATGCGGTACTTGAGGCTGCGGGCGCTGTCCTGGTGGGCCAGCAGCTCTTCCACGAGCTTGGCGCCGTCCTTGACGGTCACGGTGCGGATGGCGCCCTTCTTGTTGTTGCCGCCCTTGTCGAGGGCGGTGCTGGCGACGGCCGGATGCCAGCCCAGGTTGTCGAAGTTGCGGACGGCTTCCCACACCTTGGCGGGCGGGGCCGAGATGTCGATGTGTTCGGTGACCTTGAGTTCGGGACGGGCGGCCAGGGCGGGCGTGGCGACGGCCAGGGCGAGGCTGGCGAAAAGCAGGGCGGACTTGGGATTCAAGAGTGTCTCCAGTGGGGTGGGGCAGGATCAGACTTCGACGAGGCCTGAGCGTACGGCGGCCATGGCCAGTTCGGCCATGTTCTGGACGCCCAGTTTTTGCTTGATGTGGTACAGGTGGGTGCCCACCGTGTTGGGGCTGAGATGGAAGCTGGCCGCCACTTCGGCCACCGAGCGGCCCTGGGCGAGCTGCAGGAAGACGTTGAATTCCTTGTCGGTGAGGGCCTCGGCGGGATGTTCGGGGCGGTCTGCGCGCTTCAGTGCGGCGGCAATCTCCGGATCCACGTAGCGCTGTCCGGCGGCCACCGCCTGCACGGCGCGCAGCAGTTCGTCCGGCGGGCTGCGCTTGCACAGGTAGCCGGCGGCACCGGCCTTGAGGGCCCGCTCGGCGGTGATGGCATCGGCGTGGGCGGAGGCGATCAGCACCTTCTGGCCGGGCTTGCGGGCGAGGATCCGCTCCAGCGCGGCCAGGCCGCCGCAGCCGGGCATCGAGAGGTCCATCACCAGGATGTCCGGGTCCAGCGTCTGCATCAGCTGCTGGGCGGCCTCGCCGCTGTCGGCCTCGGCCAGGATGCGGGCGCCCGCGCCTTCCAGCAGCAGGCGGAAGCCCATGCGCACGATGGCGTGGTCGTCGGCGAGAACCAGGGTGGTCGGGGCGGCGTTGCTCGGGTTCATGGTGTCTCCGGGCCGTTCAGGAAAGGGCGGGGCAGGGGCTGGCCGTGGCGGCTTCGGCGAGGGATGTTGCGGCTGCTGCGGAGCGGCCCTCGGGCGTGATCGGGAGGCGGGCGCGGACACGTGTGCCGCCGCCCGGCGGACTGCTGATCTCCAGGCTGCCCGACAGGGCATTGACCCGTTCGCGCATGCCGGCCAGACCGAAGCCGGCCTGGCCGGGGGCGGGCAGGATGCCGCGGCCGTTGTCGGCCACCTCGATGGTGAGCAGGGCGCCTTCCCGCAACAGGCGGATGCGGACCCGGTCGGCGAGGGCATGGCGGACGATGTTGGTGCACGATTCCTGCACGATGCGCAGGGCCGCCAGGGTGAGGTCGTCGGCCAGCGGCTGGGGGCCGGCGAAGAGTTCGCTGTGCAGCGCGATGTCCGGGTGGCGCTGGCTCCAGGTGGCCAGGTAGCTGCGCACGGCGTCGTCGAGGGTCTGGTCGGGGGTGTTGCGCGGCGGGCGCAGGCGGGTCAGCAGGGCCCGCACGTCGTCCTGCATTCGAGAGGCCACATCGCGGATGACCTCTGCACTGTGGCGGATCTGGGGGGCATCCCCGCTGCGCTGGACGATGGCGCCGGCCAGGGCGGCGACCGCGGTGATGCTCTGGCCGAGTTCGTCGTGGAGTTCCCGCGAGATGGCGATGCGGTCGGCCTCCAGGCGTTCGGTGATGGCTTGGGCAACGGCCTGCTCGTGGTTGAGGCGCACGTTGTCGGCCACCGCGGCGTCGAGCTTGCCGGCCATGCCGTTGAAGGCGGCTGCCAGGTAGGCCAGTTCGGCGGGGCCGTCGGTGGGCAGGCGGGTCTCGAAGTTGCCGCTGCCGGCCCGGTCGAGGGCGGCCATGACCTGGCCGAGGGGCTTGAGGGCGCGGTCGATGGCGAACCAGCAGCCGGCGAACAGGCCGAGCAGGGCAAGCAGGGCGCGACTGGCCGCGGCGCTGAGGTCGTCCCACAGGTCGAGCACCGAGCGCGACGGATCGGGCTGCAGGCTGAGGCTCAGGCTGCTGGCCTTGAGCGTGAGGGTGGGCAGGCCCGGCTCGAACCAGCGGGCGAACCACTCCGGCGCGTCACGGCCGATCTTGTAGGCCGACGGGGGCGAGCGGTACAGCAGCTGGCCGTTGGCGCCGCGTGCCTCGAGCTGATGGGCGCGGATCCGTCCGACGGCGTTCAGGTGGGCCAGCAGGCGGTCTTCGCTCCAGGCCGGGTCGCCGGCGGCGGTGCCCTGGGCAGAGACCATCAACCACTGGGCGGCGACCCGGTGGGCGGCGGTGACCTCTTCGCCGATGGCGGTGCGCGCGTCGTGCAGCCACATGAGGGTGCCGGCCATCACCAGGGCGGCGGCCAGGGTGGTCAGGACCAGGCTGACCCGCAGGCGCAGGGACAGGCTGCGCCGGACGGCAGGTGCCGGAGCCGGTTCGGAAGGTGTCACGGCGGCGGCCTCGTCGAAGGTACAGGTTTCGCTGTTCATGTCGGCTTCTCCAGCTTGAAGAGGACCGGAACGATGATCTGCAGCTCCTTGTTCTGCAGCGCTTCCGGCGGGCGGGGCAGGGGGCCTGAACTGGCGACGAGCTGGATGGCGTTCTGGTCGAGCACCTCGAAGCCGCTGGAGCGGACGATCTGGGTGGCAACGATGTTGCCCCTGCGGGCGATGGTGACGCGCACCTGCACCTCGCCTTCCCAGCCCCGCAGGGCGGCCAGGCGCGGGTATTGCTGCTGGCGGGCGAAGAGGCTGGAGAGGCTGCGGCCGTAGCGTTCGAGCAGGGCCGGGTCGGGTGTTTCGTCGAGGGCGGGATGGACGGCCAGGGCAACCACAGGGGCCGCTTCGGCGACCGGGGCAGGGCGGGCAGGCGCGCTTGCGGAAACGACGGGGGCGGGTGCCACCGGCGCACTGGCGGCCTGCTCCGGCGCCGGCGGCTCGCTGCGGGCCAGGGCGGGCGCGGAGCGCTCGGTGCTGACCGGCCGGGTCATGACCGCCGGGCGCTGGGGAAGGGGCTTGCTGACAGGCTCGGCGACGCGCGCCGGCGGTGTTTCGACCGGCAGCTGACGGGCCGCGGGCACGGGCGCCGGCTCCGGCAGGGCACTGCGCAGGACCACGTTGAGCGGCAGCGGCGGGGCGTCCTGCTGCAGGGCGGGGACGCCGAAGCGGGCGACCAGGGCCAGCCCGTGCAGCGCGATCGAGGCCGTTACGGCCAGGCGCAGCGGGCGGGGAACCGACCAGTCGGGAAGAATCGATAGGCTGCTCATGGACGACCCGCCTCCTTGCTCAGGGCGCGCTGTTCGTAGGCCGGATAAAGCTGGCCCACGGACCGCCGGTACTCCGCTTCGACCACCGCCAGACGGCGGAATTCGGCGGGTAGGGTGATGGCCATCACTTCGGTCATGTCGAAACCTTCATCGGCGGCCCGGCGCAGGGTCTGGTCCAGCCAGCTCAGCCAGGCGCGGGTCTGGCGGATCGGGCCTGCATCGCCGGCGACCGGCCCGTGGCCCGGCACCAGGGTGCGGAAGCCGGTCTTCTCCAATTGGTCCAGGGCCGCCTGCCAGCGCGGCAGGCGGGCGTGGGGCGTGGTGGGGGCCCGGTCATTGAAGACCAGGTCGCCCGCAAACAGCACGCCGGTGCTGCGGTCGAGAATGACCAGGTCGGCGTCGGTGTGGCCGTCCAGGGCGATCAGCTCCAGCCGGTGGCCGCCGATCTCAAGGGGACCGGCAGAAATGGCGCGGGCCGGGGTGACGGGGTCGGTGCCGGCCATCCAGTCGCCGGCGAGGCGGTACATGTTCTCGTTGAGGCTGCCGCCTTCGTCGTGGATGCCGCTGATGGTGGCCGGCAGGGCGGCCAGGGTGTCGGCGGGAAAGGCCTGGTTGCCCAGGAAGTGGTCCGGATGGTGGTGGGTGTTGAGGACCAGCTTCACCGGCTGGTCGGTGATCCGCGCGATGCTGCGCTTGAGCTGCTCGCCATACAGCCGCGAGGGGCCGCTGTCGATGACCACCACCCCGTCGCGGGTGACGATGAAGGCGGTGTTCACGATGTTGCCGCCGTTGCTGAAGCTGAAATCTTCACTGCGCCCGACGAGGACCCAGGTGTCCTCGGCGATCTTGACCGGCGACAGGCCGTAGTCCCGGTCGGCCGCCGACAGCAGCAGGGTCCAGCCCAAGGTGAAGGCGGCGATCAGGCAGCGGGTGGCCAGGGTGGCGATGGGCAGACGCTTCATTTTTCGATCGCTGCGGAAATGGCGTTGCCGTTGTTGTCCCGGCCGCTCACCCGGTAAGCGGTGGCGCTGCGGCCGGCAGGGATGTCCACGGTGAACACGGGATTCTCGGCGATCGGCTCGAAGCCTTCGATGCGCATCAGGGGCCGCCCGGTATTGTCGGCGAGCAGCAGGTCCTGCAGGAAGAAGGCCGGAATGCCCGCCGCCAGGCCGGTGTCGATGGGGTGGATGATGCGCAGGCGGATCCGCTCGCCGCCTTCCTTGCGCTCCCACACCCGGCTGCTCACCTCGCCGAGGCGCTTCTGCCATTCAGGCGAGCCGCTGCCGGTGGAGGGCAGGGTGCAGCCGCCGCCGGCGGTATTCACCCAGGCGCCGCCCACGTGCCAGCTGCCATCGGCGGTGCGCGCCGCGGCGCGCACCGGGGTGGATTGCTGCAGCTTGATGCGGAAGCCGAGGCCCGGGTGGGCGCCGGCCGGCTCGAAGCGGACGATCCTGACGATGGGGTTGAAGTCGGCGAAGACCAGGACTTCCTGCACATCCCCGAGGGCGCCGGCATCCACGCTGACCGGCACGTTCATGGCGTTCTCGGCGGTCAGGGGGGCGGTCACGCGGACCCGCTCGTCGAACACGACGCGGGCGCCGGCCGGGAACATTTCCTTGCGCATGTCGGCCCAGCGCGGTGAGTCGAGGGGGTCGGTGCGGCGTTCGGCGGGCGCGGCGGCCTGACCGAGACTGCAGGCACAGGCCAGCAGCACCGCAGCGATGGCGGCAATCTTCATTCTGTCTCCTGGTGGCAATCTGCCGGTGGCGATCGCTCTATGGGTGAGCAGCAGGGCTGCAAGACCTGTGCCATGGCCTCCAGAGGCTGGAGCAGCCCCCGTCAGACCCCCCTCCGGGCCGGAACGCCTTGCCTGGCAGGCCTTTTGGCGGATGCCGCGGGGGGCTTTTCATGTTGCACTGCGACAGTTGTACCGGGTGTGCCCGGGCATGTGTCGCTTCGGGTTGCTCCAGGCTGGAGCAGTTGATGAGGAATGAAGCAGCGGCCGGCCCGAAGTGTGCAGCAGTGCTGGATTTTTCCCGCTTGTTCAGCTTTCCTACCAGTGCCAACTTCCCGTTTTCTATCGGGAAATTTTCCCGCTCCGGTTTTTTCGGGGAGATGGAGCCGCGCAGTGGCACAGCTCTTGCGCTGAGAGCCTTGCTGCACGCTTCGGCTGGGCCGGGAGGTGGCCGTCCCGAAGCGTGCATCAGCACCTTCTCAAAGGAGACATTCAATGATCCAAAGGAGCAAAACAATGAAAAAGCCGTTTGCGATGACTCTGATCGCAGCCGCCCTGATGGTTGCGGGTTCGGTGCACGCCAAGGAAGTCACCGACGCAGACATCGCCAATGATGCCAAGACTGCCGGCGACGTCGTTCACTTCGGCCTGGGTCAGCAAGGTCAGCGCTTCAGCCCGCTGGACAAGATCAACACCAAGACCGTCAAGAACCTGGTGCCGGTGTGGTCCTTCTCCTTCGGCGGCGAAAAGCAGCGCGGCCAGGAATCCCAGCCCCTGATCCACGACGGCAAGATGTTCGTGACCGCTTCCTACAGCCGCATCTTTGCCCTCGACGCCAAGACCGGCAAGAAGCTGTGGAAGTACGAGCACCGCCTGCCGGAAGGCATCATGCCCTGCTGTGACGTGATCAACCGCGGCGCAGCCCTGTATGGCGACCTGGTCATCTTCGCGACCCTCGACGCCCAGCTCGTGGCCCTCAACAAGGACACCGGCAAGGTCGTCTGGAAGGACAAGATCGACGACTACGCAGCCGGCTACTCCGCTTCTGCCGCTCCGCTGATCGTCAAGGGCCTGGTCATCACCGGCGTGTCCGGTGGCGAGTTCGGCGTGCAGGGCCGGATGGAAGCCCGCGATGCCAAGACCGGCAAGATGGTGTGGATGCGTCCGACCGTCGAAGGCCACATGGGTTACAAGTGGGTGAATGGCGAGAAGGTCGAAAACGGCATCTCCGGCACCCTCAACGCCACCTGGACCGGCGACCTGTGGAAGACCGGCGGCGCGGCCACCTGGAACGGCGCCACCTACGATCCGGACACCAACCTGATCTTCGCCGGCACCGGCAACCCGGCTCCGTGGAACAGCCACCTGCGCCCCGGCGACAACCTGTTCTCCTCCGCCACCGTGGCCATCGACCCGGATTCCGGCAAGATCGTCTGGCACTACCAGACCACCCCGCACGACGGCTGGGACTTCGACGGTGTGAACGAATTCGTCTCCTTTGACTACAAGGACCCGAAGACCGGCAAGGTCATCAAGGCCGGTGGCAAGGCTGACCGCAACGGCTTCTTCTTCGTGCTCGACCGTACCAACGGCAAGCCGCTGAACATCTTCCCCTTCGTCAAGGACATCACCTGGGCCAAGGGCTTCGACATGGCCACCGGCCGCCCGATCTACGTGGACGAGAACCGTCCGGGCGACCCGACCGCCGGCGCCGATGGCAAGAAGGGCAAGACCGTTCTGGCCGCGCCGTCCTTCCTCGGTGGCAAGAACCAGCAGCAGATCGCCTACAACCCGAAGACCGGCCTCTTCTACGTGCCGGCCAACGAGTGGGCGATGGACATCTGGAACGAGCCGGTCTCCTACAAGCGTGGCGCGGCCTACCTGGGCGCGGGCTTCACCATCAAGGCCCTGCACGACGACTACATCGGCGCCCTGCGCGCCGTGGATCCCACCACCGGCAAGATCGTGTGGGAAAACAAGAACTTCGCTCCCCTGTGGGGCGGTGTCCTGACCACCGCCGGCAACCTGACCTTCTACGGTACCCCGGAAGGCCTGCTGAAGGCCCTGGATGCCAAGACCGGCAAGGAAGTCTGGTCCTTCCAGACCGGCTCCGGCGTGGTCGCTCCCCCGGTGACGTGGGAAGAAGGCGGCGAGCAGTACGTGGCCGTGGTGTCCGGTTGGGGCGGTGCGGTTCCCCTGTGGGGCGGCGATGTGGCCCGTCGCGTGAACTTCCTGGAGCAGGGCGGTTCCGTGTGGGTGTTCAAGCTGCACAAGGGTAGCTGATCGCCCGGATGCCCGGCTCCGGCCGGGCATTGCAGCCGGAGCAGGACGCTCCGGACTGCCGGCAAGGCTCAAAGCCCCCGCGTGTCGGGGGCTTTGGCTTTCAGGGCTTCAGCATGTCGGGCCTGGCCTGCTCAGCCCTCCGTTGCCGGCTGGCCGAGCATTCCGCCCAGCGCCTGGCCGATGCCCGTGATGCCCTCGTTGGAGAGCCCGGCGTCCTTCATGACCGCATCCACGATGGGCCTGGCCAGTTGATACGGCAGGGCCGAGTTCATCACTTGTTCCGGAAACCTTGCCCCGTTTGGGCCTGCGGCAGCGGCTGATCCATTTCCCGGCGCCGATGCGCCCGGCACGCCGCTGACCTGGAATATACGGATGGCGTCGATCTTCGCCATCGGCCGCACGGCCTGCTCGAGGATTTGAGGGGGATGTCGGTTGCCAGCTCAATGGTGCTGGCCACGTGGCGCCGCACGAGCGCGTCTTCGAGTTTCGCTACCTGGTTCGTGTCATTCGGAGCATGGCTGACGATCAGGGCCAGGGCCGCCGTCGTCTGGTCCAGGATCGCTCCAAGCACCTCCGAGTGCCCCCCCTGGTCTGCCATGACCACCAGGGACTCCCGCAACTGGCCGGTGGGATCACGCGCCCAGGCGTGGGCCGCCGCGTAGTTGAAGGCGCCATCGTGCTGTCGCTTGATATTTTCCGTCAGCCTATCCAGCCTTCGCGCACGGGGCAGTGAATTAACGCAAACGAGTGGCGTGCGGACATCCATCTCAGGGAAGACCTGCCGATCTTTGTGGAAGCGAGGATTTCTGTTTTGAACGCAGGTTTGCCTATCCCCAAAATGGGTAGAATCCGGGTCTTGATTGATCTTTCATGGGCGCTTGGCAAGCGCCCATGATTCCCTCAACGTACGCGCATGGCCTGAACGACCGAAGCCTTTCCTTTGCCTGAGTACATCCAGTATTGCCTTGGACAAGGAGGGGAGCCGTGGGCCGGCAGGCGTGAAGGCCCTTCACTCCGACCGTCAATGAAGCCTTACTTCGAGTTATTCCTCGCCGCGGGTCAGACCACGGCAGCCCGCTCCGTCCGCGACGGCATGCTGTGGCTGCTGCCTTATCTGATGCTCTGGACCGCTGTCCTGATCGTTGATGAATCCCTGCGCCGCCTGGCGCCGGACGGGGCCGCGGTGCGGCTGTCCGGAGCGATCGCCATTGCGCTGCGGGATCTGCTGCCCCTGGCGATCTGGGGCTCGATCGGGGCTGTCCGGGCGATCCAGTGGCATCTGCCCCGCGCCGCCGTGGCCTTCACCTGCGTGGGCTACGGGCTGCTTGTGCAGCACCTGCTGGCCTGGCACGGAGAATGGACGCGCCAGTTCCAGATCGTGTTTTCCGTGCTGGGGCCGGTGCTGCTGGTGCCGGTGATCGGCCGGCTGCAGCAGGTCCGCTGGACCCATTTGTCCTTCCAGGCCACCCAGGCGGGCGAGAACGTGAGCGAGGTGCTCAACCTGGTCATTCCGACCCTGCTCGCGGCCATCGTGCTGGTGGTGGGCATGGAGGGCATCGGGCGGGGCCTGGAGGTCCTGCCTGCCCTGGTCGGCGGGCTGGCTTGGGTGGAGGACATGCCCCCGCTGGTGATCGGGGCCCTCTACTGCGTGCTCAACACCGCCTTGTGGGGCGTCGGGGTGCATGGTTACTACGCGCTGCTTCCCCTGCTCGAGGTGCTGCCCGTGGCGCCGTCGGCGGCCGATCCGGTCACGCGCAGCCTGTTGGGTGCCTTCGTCTTCCTGGGGGGCAGCGGAGCGACCGCATCGCTGATAGGTGCCTTGTTGCTGGCGAGCCGCAGCCGCAAGAACCGGATGATCGCCGCTGCGAGCATCCTGCCGGCGCTGTTCAACATCAACGAACTGCTGCTGTTCGGACTGCCCCTCATCCTGAACGTCCGCTTGTTCCCTCCCTTGCTGCTGGTCCCCCTCGCCAATCTGCTGGTGGCCTATGGCACGGTACGCCTGGGCTGGGTGCCGCCAGTCAGCGTGGACCTGCCGTTCAATACCCCGATCGGCATCAATGCCTTCCTCGGCAGCGAAGGCAGCTATGCCGCGGTGCTGCTGCAGCTCTGCAATCTTGCGCTGGGGGTGGCGATCTACGCGCCCTTCGTGATGGCCTGGGAGCGCAAGGAATACGGCGGCGAGGCCCCGCCCCTGAGATCCCTCGATACCCGCTTCAGCCGCCGCGAAGAGGAGGCGGGCTTCCTGCTGGACGATCCGGTGGGCGTGTCGCAGCGCAAGTGGCTCGAGAAGCGGACGCTCGACGCCCGCCTGATGAAGTATGCCGACCTGGAGTTCATGCTCTACTACCAGCCCAAGGTGGATCCCCTGAGCCGTCGGGTGACGGGCGGCGAGGCCTTGCTGCGCCTGGTGGATGGGGCCGGCAACATCCAGCTGCCCGGCGACTTCCTGAACGACCTGGACAAGGCCGGATTGAGCCGGGAGGTGGATGAGTGGGTCATGCAGGCGGCCGTTGAACAGCTTTCGGACTGGCTCGAGGCGGGGGTGGAGCTTCCCTGCGTGGCCGTCAATATCGGGGTGGCAAGCCTCATGGACCGGGCCGCGGTGTTGCGCCTGGCCGAGCTGGCCGGGCAGCATCCGGGGCGGCTTGTAGTGGAGATCACCGAGCATGCGCTGGTGGCTGACGAGGCCCGGGCGCAATGGGCCATTGGCAGGCTGCGGGAGGCCGGACTGAAGATCCATATCGACGACTTCGGCACGGGCTACTCCTCCCTCAGCTACCTCCATCGCTTCGAGGTGGATGGCATCAAGATCGATCGCAGCTTCACCTTGTCCCTCCATTCCCAGCGGGGCAGGGATGTCTTCTCGGCCATGTGCCGGCTGGCCGATCAGCTCGAGCTCGCCCTGGTGGTGGAGGGGCTGGAAGAGCACTGGCAACTCCAGCACCTGCCCGTGCAATCCGACCTCACGGTGCAGGGCTGGTATTACTCCAAGGCCCTCCCGCCGGCCGCCTTCCTTGACTATGCGGCCGGGCCGGCGAAGGTCGCGGCGAATGCGGTGTGAGCGGGTGGCTCAGTGCGGCAGGGCAAGCCCTTCCCGCAGCGCCTGCAGCCAGCAGGCAATGCTCCCGATCTCCCGGGCGCTTATTGAAGGGTCTTCAAGGGACCGGGCCACGATGGCGGCGCCCTGTATCCGGACAATCAGGTGCGTCGCCAGCGTGATCGCCTGCTCCGGATGGCCCAGTGCACTGAATTGGCTGGCCAGCCAGTCCCGATAGAGCAAGAACTCCTCGCGGGCACGTTGCAGGGCAGGGCTCTTCATCCTTGCGAGCTCCGAGCACAGGGTGCCGATACTGCAGGCGTATTGCGGGACCTCACCGTCATCGTCCAGGTGTGACCGCACGAAGCTCAAGATCAGCTCCGTTGGGGAGGTGGCGCTGGCCTCCAGCCTGTTCAGCAGCGCGACGGACTGGGCAAGCCGCCTGTCGATCACCGCGATCAGGAGTTCGCTTTTTGTCTTGAAGTAATAGAAGAAATTCCCTTTCTTGAGATTGCCTGTGCTGGCGATGTCAGATAGGGAAGTGCCCCCGAAACCCTGCGCGTAGAACAGGCGGTGGGCGGTCTCCACGATCTCGTCCCGGGTTCTCCGGCCGTGATTCATCATTGCCCTCCATGCCTGATGGACTGAAGGCCGGGCTACAGCAGGCCCCGCGCCCGTGCCATGGTGATGGCCGTATCCTCGATCATGTCCTCCTGCCCACCCACCATGCCGCGGCGCCCGAGTTCGACCAGGATGTCGCGGGCCGGGATGCCGTACTTCACCGAGGCGCGCTTGGCAAAGAGCAGGAAGGAGCCATACACGCCTGCATAGCCCAGGGTCAGCGCATCCCGATCGATGCGGATCGGGAAGTCCATGATCGGGATCACCAGGTCTTCGGCCACGTCGGTGATCTTCGCCACATCCACCCCGGTCTCGATGCCCATCAGGCTGCACACGGCGATCAGCACCTCCATCGGGGTGTTGCCGGCCCCGGCGCCGAGGCCGGCGGCGGCCGCGTCGATGCGCGTGGCGCCCACTTCGATGGCGGCGATGCTGTTGGCCACGCCCATGGCCAGGTTGTGGTGGCCGTGGAAGCCCAGTTCGGTCTCCGGCTTCAGCGCCTCGCGCACCGCGCTCAGGCGCGCCTTCACGCCGTCGGGCAGCAGGTGGCCGGCCGAGTCGGTGACGTAGATGCAGTTGGCGCCGTAGCTTTCCATCAGCTTGGCCTGGGTGACCAGCCCTTCAGGGCTGTTCATGTGGCTCATCATCAGGAAGCCGACGGTGTCCATGTCGAGCTTCCTGGCCAGGGTGATGTGCTGTTCGGACACATCGGCCTCGGTACAGTGGGTGGCCACGCGGATGGTGTTGACCCCCAGGTCCTTGGCCATGCGCAGGTGATCGACAGTGCCGATGCCCGGCAGCAGCAGGGCCGAGACCTTGGCCTGTTTCATCAGCGGGATGACGGTGGACAGGTATTCCTCGTCGGTGTGGGCCGGGAAGCCGTAGTTCACCGAGCTGCCGCCCAGGCCGTCGCCGTGGGTGACCTCGATCAGCGGCACGCCGGCGGCATCCAGGCCGGTGGCGATGCTCTTCATCTGTTCGAGGGACATCAGGTGACGCTTGGGGTGCATGCCGTCACGCAGGGTCATGTCATGAACGCGAATCTTCGTGCCTTTGAGTTCCATGGTGCCCTCCTTAGGCAACGACGGGTTCGAGCTTGAGATCACCGGCCAGGATGGCCTCGGCGAACATTTCGGCGGTGCGGGCGGCGGCGGCGGTCATGATGTCCAGGTTGCCGGCGTACTTGGGCAGGTAGTCGCCCAGGCCTTCGACTTCCAGGAAGACCGACACGCGGTTGCCGTCGAACACCGGGCCGTTCACCAGGCGGTAGCCGGGCACGTATTTCTGCACTTCTTTGATCATGGCGTGGATGGAGGCGGTGATCGCATCGCGCTGCGGTTCGCCCTCGACCAGGCAGTGCACCGTGTCGCGCATGATCAGCGGGGGTTCGGCCGGGTTGATGATGATGATGGCCTT
>NZ_JABBGA010000037.1 GCF_012927165.1 Zoogloea dura | reverse complement strand
GCCCGATCGCGGCGACCCGCCGGGTGCTGGCGCAGGCCGGGCTGAGTCTGGCGGACATCGACCTGTACGAAGTGAACGAAGCCTTCGCCCCGGTGCCGCTGATGTGGCAGCAGGAGCTGGGCGCGGACCTGGAGAAGCTCAACGTGAATGGCGGGGCGATTGCGCTGGGTCATCCGCTGGGGGCCAGCGGGGCCCGGATCATGACATCCCTACTGTACGAGTTGGAGCGTCGGGGTGGCCGTTACGGGCTGCAGGCGATCTGCTGTGCGGGCGGGATGGGTACCGCAACGATCATCGAGTGCTTGTGAAACAAGCGGGCTGAAGTGCCAACAGAGAAGGCGGGGACAGCATGAATATCGACCTGAGCAACAAGCGCGTCATCGTCACCGGGGCGTCCCGGGGTATCGGTCGTGCAATTGCCCGAGCTTTTGCGGCTGAAGGTGCCCGGGTTGCCATCTGCGCCCGCACGGCCGAGGCCGTGGCAGCAACCGGCGCCGAGCTGGCAACGACTGCCAGCTCGGTAATCGCCCGCGCCGTGGATGTCACCGACACCGCAGGCGTGCGCAAATTCGTCGACGACGTCGCTGCCGCGTGGGGCGGTGTGGATGTACTGGTGAACAACGCTGGGCAGGGTAAGGGCGGCAACCTGGACACGCTGACCCCGGAAGCCATCCTTGAACACGCCAATATTCTGCAGATGGGCCACTTCCGCTTCATCCAGGCGGTGGTGCCGCACATGCGCAAGCAGCGCTGGGGCCGCATCATCGAAATCAACGCGCTGGCTGGCACCATCCCAACGCCAGACGGTATTCCGTCGGTGATCAACCGGGCTTCTTGCATTGCTCTGGCCAAGTCCCTGGGTATGTCGCTGGCCAAGGAGAACATCCTGGTCAATACGCTGAACATGGGCTGGATCGATACTGGCCAGTGGGAGCGCCATTACAAGGAAATGGGGCCGGGCGTAAGCCGTGAGGAGTTTGATGCGATGGTGATGAAGGTGGTGCCGGTGGGCCGCTACGGCAAGCCCGAGGACGTTGCCGGCATGGCCTTGTTCCTGGCCAGCGACTACGCCAGCTTCATTAGTGCAGCGTCCATCGACATCGCCGGGGGAATGGGCGGGCAGATCGCTTATTACCCCACGCTGAAGCGCGATTTCGAAGCCTCGGTCCGGGCGCGTGCTGCTGCGACCGGCGGCGCAGTCTGAGCGTCTGGAAGGAGGGCATAGCGTGG
The DNA here is from genome assembly GCF_012927165.1 of Zoogloea dura. GTDB lineage: Bacteria > Pseudomonadota > Gammaproteobacteria > Burkholderiales > Rhodocyclaceae > Zoogloea > Zoogloea dura. The sequence goes on along the minus strand of NZ_JABBGA010000037.1, from coordinate 27,850 downwards.
CGACGGACACCTGTCGGCTGCCCCGTGGCCCTGTCATCGTGAACGACGGCATTTCCTCTGCCCGCTATCGCCTGCTGGTGATCCTGACCGTGGTGCTGGCAACCGGCTCGATGGTGGTCGAGGCGACCATCATCAATGTGGCCATCCCCGCCATCATGCGGCAGTTTTCCATCAGCACCGAGGATGCCCAGTGGTTGTCGACGGGCTTTCTCGGGGCAATGGTCACCACCATGCTGCTGGCTGCGTGGTTCGAGCGGAGCTTCGGTCCGCGGCTCACCTATGCCGGAGCGCTGGTGCTGTTCAGCCTGGCCTCGCTGGCAGGTGGCCTGGCCGACAGCATGCCGCTGCTGATCGCCGCACGTATTGCCCAAGGCGCGATATCGGGTCTGATCCAGCCGCTGGGCCTGGTGGTGATCTTCCGTGTTTTCGCGCCCTCCGAGCGCGGGCGAGCCATGTCGGCCTTTGGGCTGGGTGTCGTGCTTGCACCCGCCATCGGACCGGCGCTGGGGGGGTATCTGGTCGATCTGGCGAGCTGGCGAGCGATCTTCTTCGTCACCCTGCCCCTCTGCGTCGCCGGTATCTTCCTGAGTCTTCGCTACCTCCCTGCGCGAGACGCCAGTAGCCCGCAGCAAAGCTTCGATGTGCCCGGCCTGGTGCTGATAGCGCTGTTTATCTTTTGTCTACTGACCGGCTTTGCGGTCGGGCATGCCGACGGCTGGACGGCGCCGGCCTTTCTGTTGCGTCTCGGCGTCGGGCTGGCCGTTACGGTGGCGCTGGTCATCTGGGAGATGCGGATTCCCTATCCGCTGCTGCAGTTGCGACTGTTTTACAACCGACGCTTTGCGGCCTCGGCGATGGTGGCCTTTGCCTACGGACTGGGCCTTTATGGCTCCACCTACCTGCTGCCGCTGTATGTGCAGACCGTCCTGCACTACGACGCCGGTCTGTCGGGGCTCATGCTGCTGCCCGGAGGACTGGCGATGGCGCTGAGCATTACCGCGGCCGGCCGTCTGCTCGACCGCTTTGCGGCGCACAGCTTGATCGTCGTTGGTTTGCTGTGTTTTGCGGTTTCCTTCCTGCTCATTGGGTCCGGCGTGGTGGTGCGTTCGTTTGCCGTGCTGGCCGTCCTGATTGCCCTGGGACGAATTGGCCTGGGGATGACGATTCCGTCACTTAACCTGGGGGCGTTGCAGCTGGTTGAATCGCCTCAACTGGCCCAGGCCTCCGGAACGCTGAATTTCATTCGCCAGCTGGGTGGGGCGATCGGCGTGAACGTGCTGACGATTTTTTTCAGCTGGCTTGATGCGGAAGGGCGGGAGCGGGGGCTCGATACGGCGGCTGCCATGGATAAGGCGTTCAGCGTGTGCTTCATGGTTGTCGGCCTGGTCTTTCTGCTGGCTGTTGTGCCCGCCATGCGGATGCGGATGCGGGTCGGGCCGGCTGAGGGGGCTTTGGGCAGCAAGGATGGAAGTTAGTTTTATTCTGTATTCAGAATTTTAATCAGACTATAGAATTTTAAAAAAATGCTCAGTACAATGCAGTGAGCGTCGATAGGACAGAAAAGTCCTGCAGCGCTTCGAAGGATGAGGAGTCGATGGTGTTTCGGAATTCCGCAGGGCAGGGAGCCGGAGCATCGGGATCATGGGTGGCCATGGTCGTCATCGTCGTATCTGAGGAGACACAATAAATGATCAGAAACAAAGGATTGGGTCGTGCACGGTTCCCGCTGCACGGTGTGGCAGCAGCCCTTGCGATTGGCTGGGCTAGTGGTGCCATGGCGATCGAGCTGGATACGGGTAACCCCGATCTGCGAATGCGCTGGGACAATACCGTGCGCTACAACCTCGGGATGCGCATGGAAGGGCAGGATCGCCGGCTTCTGAACAACCCCAACTATGACGAGTCGGACAGCAAGTTCGGAAAGGGTAGTGTCGTCACCAATCGGGTTGATTGGCTGAGCGAACTTGATCTGAGCTATCGAGGCCAGTTCGGTGCTCGGGTGACGGGCGCTGCGTGGTACGACAATGCTTACGACGATCACTCGGTGCACACCACAGCCCCTGGCGGCGCACTCACCAGTTATCGCAATAATGAGTACAGTTCATCTGTAAAGCGCTACGTCAATGGTCCGTCTGGCGAACTTCTCGACGCCTTTGTGTGGGCCAACATGGACATCGGTGCCGTACCGCTGAACGTCAAGGTCGGTCGTCATACGAACATCTGGGGCGAGGGTCTGTTGATCGGCGGTCACGCCATTTCGTATTCGCAGTCGCCTGTAGATGGTGTGAAGGCGGTCACGAGCCCTGGCATCGAGACCAAGGAAGTCTTCCTTCCCGTTGGCCAGGTGTCCGGCAAGGCCCAGGTCACTGACCGGCTGTCCATCGCGGGTCAGTATTTCTACGAATGGGAGCCCACCCGGGTTCCCCATGCCGGTACCTACCTGATGGGTGCCGATACAGCACCGACGGTGGATCGCCTCCCGAACAACTGGGCTCGTGCTCAAGCGAAGAAGCCCGACGGTAGCGGTAACTGGGGCGTTGCGGCCAAGCTGAACGTAGAGGAAATCGAATCGACTTTTGGTGCTTATTACCGGGAGTTCAACGACTACGCGCCGGAAACGGGTGTGCAATACCTCGGCGCGGCCGGCCCCTTCCGCTTCGTCTATCCCGAAGGTGTGAGACTTCTGGGCTTGAGCTTTGCACGGGTGATTGGCCCGGTGAGTTTCGGTTCCGAGTTGTCGATGCGCAAGAATGGTCACCTGAACTCGACCGGCGTCAGCGCAGTGAACAACACCGGTGCCCGTGGCGATACCTGGCACGCTATTGTCAATGGTGTGTATATGCTGCCCAAAACTTCGTTTTGGGATACCGGGACACTGGTTGCCGAACTTGCCTATAGCCGACTTGATCAAGTTACCAAGAATCAGGATCTGTACAAGGGCGTTGGCTACAACTGTGCCAAGGTTGGCGGCGCTCCTGGTAACAAGCTGGGTAACAAGATGGACGGTTGTTCGACCGATGATTTTGCCCAGATCGCGATCAATTTCACCCCCCAGTATCTGAATATCTTCCCGTCCTGGGATATGGATGTTCCGCTGACCGTTAATTACGGACTGAGCGGTAATGCACCCAGTGGTGGTGGTGGCTTTGAACGCCTGATGAGCTGGTCGATGGGGGTCAAGATGACCTACGCTTCACGCTATGAGTTCACTCTGCGGTATGCGGATCTGGCTGCAGCGACGATCTACAACGCGGCCGGCACCACGGCACTCGGCGGCAACGGACTCAGCAGCGCCGTTGGTGCGACAGACCGTGGCTGGCTTACCTTCACATTCAAGACGGCCTTCTGAGGGCCGCAATCAGGAGACGAAGAACATGAAAAAGCACGCAATCGCACTTTTGGTCTTGGCAAGCGTTTCGGTCCATGGCCTGGCAGCCGTTGGCGCGGATGAAGCCAAGGAGCTCGGCAGGTCACTGACCAAGTACGGCGCGATCAAGGCCGGCAACAAGGAAGGCACTATCCCCGAATACACCGGTGGCCTGACCAAGGCCCCGGCCGACTTCAAACCGAAGAGCGGCTTCTGGGCGGACCCCTTCAAGGACGAAAAGGCCGTTCTGCGTATCGACGGCAAGAATGTCGACCAGTACGCGGACAAGCTCAGCGAGGGTCAGAAGACCCTGCTGAAGAAGCATCCGACCTACTACATGGATGTCTATCCCAGCCACCGCACGGCAGCTATTCCGGCCAAGGTGCTGGACGCCACTGTGCGCAATGCCACCACCTGCAAGACGCTCAAGAACGGTTTGGCCGTGGAAGCCGACTGTCGCGGTGGTCTGCCTTTTCCGATCCCCAAGACGGGCTATGAGGTGATGTGGAATCTGCAACTGCGCTACAAGGCTGACACCACAACCAAATCGTCCCGTTCGTGGGTGGTGGATTCGTCCGGCAAGGCCGTGATGACTGCCCAGCAGCAAACCCTGGAAGAAACCCCCTATTACCACGCCGACCTTGATGGCCGTGATCCGCTGATGTACTGGCGCACTCACTCCATCACCCAGTCGCCGGTGCGCAAGGCGGGTGAAGCCACGGGTATCGTGGATTATCTCGATCCCACCGAAAAGCCCCGGCGTGCCTGGAGCTACACTCCGGGCCAGCGCCGCGTGAAGCTGGCGCCGGAGTTCTCCTACGATACTCCTGTGTCTAGCATGGGCGGAGTGACACTGTTCGACGAACTTTTCGTCTTCTCCGGGATGATGGACCGCTTCGACTTCAAGCTGGTCGGCAAGAAGGAAATGTACATTCCCTACAACGCCTACAAGCTGTACTTCGGCTGCAAGACCGAGGAGCAGTTCATGCCGTCCCACGCCAACCCGCAATGCTGGCGCTGGGAGCTGCACCGGGTGTGGGTGGTGGAAGCGACGCTCAAGCCGGGTAACCGTCACGTCTATGCCAAGCGTACTTACTATCTGGACGAAGACACCTACGGCGCCGGCCTCTTTGACGCCTACGACCAGAGCGGCAAGCTTTACCGTTCCCTGTTCAACTCCATGGTCCAGCTCTACGACGTGGCCGCGCCCTACACCGTCAAGAACGTCATCTATGACTTCAACAAGGGCATGTACGCCCTGGTCAATGACGGCCTCGAAGGTGGTTATGGCGTGCTCGACAAGCCGATGGCCAACCGGGATTTGAACCCCGAGGCAGTCGTGGCGCGGGAAACTGCCCGCTGACCTTCGGGTGAGCTTGGTGGTCCAGCCGGGTCGGTGCGCTCAGCGATGAGCGTGCCGGCAGCGGCCACGACTCATGGTGACTGGGGACTTTGCTGTGAAAAAACGATTCATTCTGGCCGGTCTGGCGCGTGTCGCCACGCTGCCTCTGGTCCTGGCGCTTGCCTCTGCGTCTGTTGCCGGGGCGTCAGCCGACCCCCTCGCCAGCGGTGCGCCGATTACCGCGCTGGCCCTGCGCAGCCCGATGGTCAGCATTGCCAGCCAGGGCGCGCGTGTTGTTGCCGTCGGGCCACGGGGCTACATCCTGTTCTCGTCCAACGGGGGCAAGGACTGGCGCCAGGCCACGGTGCCGGTGCGTGCCGACCTGACCGCGGTGCACCTACGGGATGCGCGCAACGGCTGGGCCGTCGGGCATGACGGGGTAGTGCTGCGCACCGATAACGGTGGCGAAAGCTGGACGCGCGTCCTCGATGGACGTTCGGTGCTGGAAATCCTCAATCGTAGCTATGAAGCGCGAGCAGCGGCCGGGGACACCGTGGCAGCCCGCGTGAAGGGCGAGATCGAGCGCCTGATGGCCCAGTCGGCCAGCCCCGACGTGATGCCCAACCCCTTTCTCGACGTGCTTTTCAGTGACGCCAGTGAGGGCTTCGTGATCGGTGCCTTCGGCCTTGTTCTGTGTACCCGCGATGGCGGCAAGAGCTGGGAGCCATGGATCGAGCGGGCCGAGAACGACCGCCGCCTGCATTTCTATGCAGCGGCTAGCGATGGAGCATCACTCTATTTTGCCGGTGAGCAGGGGCTACTGCGGCGCCTTGACAAGGGCAACGATCATTTTACGACCATCGAGACGCCGTATAACGGCACCTTCTTCGGCGTGCATGCGGCACCTGGCCTGCTCCTCGCCTACGGCTTGCGCGGCAATGCCTGGGCTAGCGAAGACGGCGGTGCCAGCTGGCGCAAGATCGAAACCAGCGTAGAGGCCAGCATCATCGCCGTACTGCCCGCGGGTGGCACCCGTCTGATTCTGGTTTCGCAGGCCGGGCATGTTTTTTCGACTACGGATGGCGGCCGCACCTTGGTTGCGCTGCAAGTGCCGCGCCAGGGTGAAGTGCTGGCCGCCACGCTGGTGGGTACCAATGACCTGGCGCTGACACGCCATGGTGGGGTCAATCTGGTTACGCTGCCCGCCGCCCGCTGACATTGCCACGCATAACAACGACAAGAGACAACCATGGCCGGCCATAAAGAGAACAGTGCGATGCCTGTGGTTCGGGATGCTGCCGATTTCGATCGGCGGTCCGGGAACATCCTCGAGCGTTTCATCTTCAACAACCGGGTGATCTTCCTCGTGGCCTGCCTGATTGCCACGGTTTTTCTCGGTTTTTCGGCGACGCGCATCCACGTCAATGCCAACTTCGAGCGGATGATTCCCCTCGGCAGCCCCTACATCCAGAACTACCTGGAAAACAAGAAGGAGCTGCCGGGTCTGGGCAACACCATCCGCATCGTCGTCGAGAACAAGAAGGGCGACATCTACGACCCCGAATACCTGGAAGTGCTGCGCAAGGTCAATGACACCCTTTACCTGATTCCTGGCGTTGATCGTTCGTGGATGAAGTCCCTGTGGATGCCCATCGTGCGCTGGCGCGAAGTGACCGAGGACGGCATCACCGGCGGCGCCGTGATGCCCGCCAACTACAACGGCAGCCCGGCAACCGTGGAGGCCCTGCGGGCCAACGTGGCCAAGGCCGGCATCGTCGGCAAGCTGGTGTCCAAGGATCTGCGCTCCAGCATGATCGTCACGCCGATGCTCGACGTGAATCCCCAGACCGGCGAGCCGCTGAACTATGGCGTCTTTGCCGACGATCTTGAACAGAAGATCCGTGTGCTCGAGAACGACCGGATCGGTATCCACATCGTCGGCTTCGCCAAGGTTGTCGGCGACCTGATTGCCGGTCTGCGCGAAGTCATGATGTTCTTCGCCGTGTCGGTGGCCGTGGCAGCTATCTTTGTTTACCTCTACACACGCTGCCTGCGCAGCACCATCCTCTTGGTGACAGTGGCAGTCATTGGCGTGGTCTGGCTCCTCGGCCTCATGCAGTTGCTGGGCTACGAGCTCGACCCATATTCAATCCTGGTGCCTTTCCTGATCTTTGCCATCGGCCTGTCCCACGGGGCGCAAAAGATGAATGGCATCATCCAGGATATTGGGCGTGGTACCCACAAATACGTGGCGGCGCGTTACACATTCCGGCGCCTGTTCATGGCTGGCCTGACTGCGTTGCTGGCGAACATCGTCGGTTTTGCGGTGCTGGTCATCATCGACATTCCGGTGATTCGTGATCTGGCGATCACCACCTGCATTGGCGTATCGGTGCTTGTGTTTACGAAGCTGGTGCTGATTCCCGTGACCCTGTCCTACATCGGTGTCAGCGAATCGGCCGCTCGTCGGGCCATCGAGGAGGAGTCGGGCACGGTGGCGCCGCGCACCGTGATTGGTCGCTTGTGGGCAAGACTTGATGTGCTGACAGAGCGCAATTGGGCTATCGGCATGATCTCCGTGGCCGTACTGATCACTGCGGTCAGTACCGTGGTGATGAAAGACTTGCGCATCGGTGATCTGGATTCAGGCGCCCCGGAACTGCGTCCCGAGTCCCGCTACAACCAGGACAACGCCTACATCACCGCCAACTATGGCCTTTCCAGTGACCAGTTTGTGGTCATCATGAAAACGGGGGCAGAGGGCTGTCGACTTTACGACTCCCTGCGTCAGATGGACGATCTGGCCTGGGCCCTGCGCCAGGACCCGGGCGTTCAGACAACCACTTCACTGGCTGAATCCGTCCGCTCGGTGTCGTCGGCGATGTTCGAAGGCAGCCCCAAGTGGCTTGCCCTGAGCCGCAACCAGGCCATCGTCGACGCATCGGTGTCGGCCGCGATGATTGCGACGCCGGACATCACAAACCAGGGTTGCTCCGTGTCGCCGCTGGTGGCCTACCTGGCCGACCACAAGGCGGATACGCTGAGCCGGGTGCTGAAGATCGCCGAGGACTTCAACCTGCAACAGACCGCCTCGGGCAGCACAGAGCAGCCCGTCGAGTTCCTGCTCGCAGCGGGTAGCGCCGGCATCGAGGCGGCCACCAATATCGAGGTTCAAAAGAGCATCATCACCATGTACCTCGCAGTGTACGGGGCCACAGCGCTGTTGTGCCTGATCACCTTCAAAAGCATCCGCGCCACCATCGTCGCGCTGATTCCGCTGGTGATGACCACCATCATCTGCAAGGCGCTGATGGTGTGGCTGGGCATTGGTCTGAAGGTGGCCACGCTGCCGGTGATTGCCGTCGGTGTGGGAGTCGGGGTCGACTACGCTCTCTACTTGCTGTCGGTGCAGATTGCCGTACAACGCCGCGGAGACACCCTGCGTATGGCCTATCGACGCTCGCTGGACTTTACCGGCAAGGTCGTCGCCCTGGTGGGCTTGACGATGGCCGCGGGGGTGATCACCTGGGCCTGGTCGCCCATCAAGTTCCAGGCCGACATGGGCATCCTGCTGACCTTCATGTTCCTGTGGAACATGCTCGGTGCCCTAGTGCTAATCCCGGCTCTTTCGCATTTCCTGCTCAACCCGAAGCCCCGGGGCGCTCTCGCTACCGCCTGAGACGCGCCCTAGCCCTCTCACAACCCGATTACCGATAAGCACGCCGACCGGCCGGATTCGCTCTGGCCAGGGGGCCGGTGCGCGCAATTAGAAGGAGATATACGCAATGTTCGATCTGTTGATGAGCGCCGACATGATGGTTCCGGATCCTGATGCGATGGCGGATCTGCTGGTCAAAAAGCTGGGCATCCATTCTCACCCGAACTGGCGTCAGGCCTTTGACAACCATCCCTACATTGCCCACTTCCTGCGGGTGCACAAGTCCCTGGCGGTATCACCGACGCGGGTCGAACCCCAGTGGCATCTTGACCGTCCGAACCCCGGCGACCCGCTGTTCCACGACTTCCTTGAAAGCTTGATGGCCTACCAGGGCCGGCATCGCCCAATGCTGACGCACTCTATCGTGCTGGCCTGCCAGGGCCCCAAGTTTGACGCCCTCGTGGACAAACTGATGCGCCGCCGCCTGCCGTTCCGCATGGCCCAGCGCACCCCCGAGATGCCCTTTGATCGCCTGTGGCTTGGCGTGACGCCTGAAGATCCGCGCTATCGCCCTGTGGTGGACGGTGGCCTGTGCATTGAGGTGATGCCGATGGAGCCGCTGCAAATGCCTGCTGACACCTTCGCCATACCGGCCCCACAGCCCCGCGACCCGAAGCCGGGCGACATGGTCCGTGTGACGGCCCGTGGCTTCCTGGTGCGCGATCTGGACCACACTTTGCGCTGCTGCTCCAGCAATCTCGATTGGGAGCCCGTCGGTGAAGTCGAAGCCCTCCATCGGGAAGGTTACCGCCGCGCCACTATGGGTCTGACGCTGCAGAACAGTGCCTCCCTCGATGTTATCGAGGCGACCCGCTGGGACAGCGAGGCTGGGCTCTACCTGAACAGTTGGGGCCCCGGCCCTTACTACATCCGGATCGCGGTGAATGGTCTTGCCGCAAAGGCGGAAGATCTGCGTGCGCGCGGTGTGAAATTCACGTGGGTGGAAGAGTCGGAAGCGATTGGCGGTGGTTCGTTGATCAAGATCGATCCTGCTGAACTGAACGGCCAGGTCTTCGAATTCGAGGAGTGCTGAAATGAGCGAAGCGACTGCAGTGGGCGCCGCAGTGACAGAGGTGATCAACCCCGCGGTTACGCTGGTACGAGAAGGCGGCGTCGGTTGGGTGGTACTCAATCGGCCGGGACAGATCAACGCTATCAATGACGATATCCGTAGTGGTGTGCCGGCGGCCCTGGCCGCTCTCGACGCGGATTCGCAAATCCGCGTGATCGTCTTTCGGGGTGAAGGCCAGCGGGGCTTCTGTGCTGGGGCAGACATCAAGGAGTCACGGGGCCCCGAGTCGTCGATTGAAGTACGTCGGCGCATGGAGCAGGCGCGCTGGATCGAGGCCCTCGACAGGATCGAGAAGCCGATCATCGCGGCGCTCCACGGCTACTGCATGGGCGGCGGCATGGAGCTGGCGCTGGCTTGCGACATCCGTTTTGCTGCGCCCGAAGCTATTTTCGCCCTGCCGGAAACCGGGCTGGGCCTGATTCCCGGCGGTGGCGGCACCCAGCGCCTGGCCCGGGTGATCGGGCCAGGGAGGGCGATGGACGCACTGCTCACCGGCGAGCGCTATACCGCCGAACAGGCGCGGGACATCGGCCTGGTGACGCGCATTGCCAGCAGTGCCGAAACCCTGCTGCAGGAAGTCGCCGAGTTCGCCACACGTATCGCTGTGAAGCCACCCCTGGCCACGCTTTACGTGAAGCGGGCCGCCCGGGCGGCGCTGGACCTGGACCTGAAGAAGGGTCTTGACCTGGAGCTGGACCTGTTTGCGATGCTGGCCCCCACATCGGACGTCAAGGAGGCTGCCCAGGCCTTCCGTGAAAAACGCGAACCCCGTTTCTCCGGCCGCTGAGGCCCGAGCGTATTCATCACAACAGGATTGGACGGAGAACAGACATGGCAGGAAAACTTGAAGGGCGCGTGGCGATCATTACCGGTGCAGGCGGTGGCCTCGGCGCAGAGTGTGCGCGCGTGCTGGCTTCCCAAGGGGCTGGCGTGGTGGTGGTGGATATCAACAGCGCGGCTGCCGAAGCCGTGGCCGAGAGCATCCGCGCCAGCGGCGGAAAGGCCATTGGCGTGAGCACCGATGTGTCGCAGGAGGCCGACGTCAAGGCGATGGTCGAGACCGTGGTGTCCCACTTCGGGCGCATCGACGTGCTGCACAATAATGCGGCCATCCTCAACATGGAGCAGCGCCAGAAGGACCGGGACGTCATCAACATGGACGTGGACGCTTGGGACCGGGCAATGGCGGTGAATCTGCGTGGCGCCATGCTGTGCTGCAAGCACGCCATTCCCGAGATGCTCAAGCTCGGCCGTGGATCGGTGATTTTCGCCACCTCCGGCCTCGGTGCCCAGGGCGATGTGACCCTGTCGGCCTACGCCGCTTCCAAGGCCGGACTGATGATGCTGGCCAAGTCCGTCGCAGCCCAGTACGGCAAGCAGGGCGTGCGTTCCAACGCGCTGCAGATTGGTCTCGCGCCGGCAGAAAACGCCCACGAGACAATGCCCGCCGCGCTGCTCACCATCATCCGCGAGAACCACCTGACACCGGAACTCGGCACCCCGCGGCAGATCGCCGATGTGGTGGCCTTCCTGGCTTCGGACGAGTCGTCCTTCATCACCGGCACGACCATCGTCGCCGATGGAGGTTTCGGGAGCCATACACCGTCGATGGTGGGCATGAAAGCGCTGTTCGCCCAGTCCGGCAGCAACAAGATGTAAAGGGCGAGCCATGCGTGCAGCTGTGATTACCGAACGGGGCGCGGCCCCGGCCATCCTCGATTTCCCGGCGCCCCAGGCGCGGGAGGCTTGCATCCTGATCGATGTGGACACCGCCGGCCTGGGCGGCTGGGATGTGCTCGGCGCCTATCGTCTGGGGGTGGAATACCCCTGCGTGATTCGCGGCGAGGGTGTCGGCCGGGCGCCGGACGGACGCCGGGTGTACTTCGGCGAACGCTCGATGCTGCCCTACGGCGCCTGGGCCGAGCAGACCCTGGTGCCGGCCGAGGAGGTGTGGGACGTGCCCGACGGTGTGGACGACCGGACAGCGATTGCGATGGGTATCGCCGCCACCGGTGCACTGGTGCCGCTAGAGCAGGCCAACATCAAGGCGGGCGAGAACGTGCTGATCCTCGGGGCTACCGGCACCCTCGGCCAGATCGCCCTGCAACTGGCCCGCTACCTGGGGGCCGGCCGGGTGGTTGCCGCTGCCCGCAATGGCACGGCGCTGGCCCGGCTGGCCGAGCGCGGCATCGCCGATGCGACGGTGCGACTTGGTGGCGATGATGACGTGGCGGCCCTCAAGGCGGCCTCCGGCGACGGTTTCGACGTGGTGCTCGATCTGGTGTGCGGACAGCCCATGCTAAACGCTCTCAAGGCTACCCGCTGGGGGGCGCGCATCCTGACCATAGGCACCGGAGCAGGCCGCCAGGTGAACCTGGATATTGCTGATCTGTTGTTCCGTAGCCTGTCCTGCGTAGGCACCGGCCAGCGTCCGCCGGCCGATCGCCGGGCCATCTGGGAGCGTCTGCTGGTCATCGCCCGCGAACAGAACATCGTCGTCGATTACGTGGACTACAGCCTCGATCAGGCCGCCGATGCTTGGGCCGCCCAGGTGGATGGCCCGCACGCCAAGATCACGGCCCGAATCCGCGGCTGATGCCACGCATTTCCTACGTGATCCAGCCCCGGGGCAATGTCGTGTTGCGCCCGCAAGACGAGCGCTACTTCGACGCCGCCGACGCCGACCCGAGTGCCGATATTTCGGTTGTGCTCGGCATGGATGGCTGAGCTTCTGCCGCAGCGGTATCCTTCCCGGGCGGGCTACCTCGGTACCACGGTGATTCTGGCCGGACTGGCCATGGTCGGGCCGTTTTCGATCAACACCTATCTGCCGTCCTTTGGCGAGATGGCGGTGGTGCTGGGCACCGACCGGACCGCCCTCCAGCAAACGGTGTCGATCTATTTTGCCTCCTTCGCCTTCATGGCCCTGTGGCACGGGTCGATTTCCGATTCGCTGGGGCGTCGTCGGGTAGTGCTGGTCGGGCTTGCCGTGTATGCGCTGGCCTCCCTCGGCTGTGCGCTGGCCACCCGTGTCGAGCAGTTGTGGGTGCTGCGTGCCTTCCAGGGCTTCTCGGCGGGGGCCGGTATTGTCATCGGCCGTGCCGTGGTGCGCGACTTGCACGAGGGGCCGTTGGCCCAGCGCATGATGTCGCACGTGGTGATGATGTTCGGGTTGGCTCCGGCCATCGCACCGCTGGTTGGGGGCTGGCTGCAGGCGGCTTTTGGCTGGCGCTCCGTGTTTATCTTTCTGTGCTTGCTGGCCCTCAGCCTCTTTGTGGCCGTGGCCGTGCGGCTGCCCGAAACGCTGCCGCTGGAAAAGCGCCAGCGTTTCAATTTTTCTGCGCTGGCGCAGGGCTATGCGGGGGTCTTCGGCAGTCTGCCTTTCATGACCTGGGCAATGGCCTACGCGTGCATGTTCGGTGCCTTCTTTCTGTATGTGCTATCGGCGCCGGTGTTCCTGATGCTGCACCTGGGCCTCGGCGAGACGGATTTCCTGTGGCTGTTCGGCCCCGCTACCGGCGGTTTGATGCTGGGCTCGGCGCTGGCCGGGCGGGCTGCCCAGCGCTGGTTGCTGACTACGACCCTCAAGTACGCCTTTCTGATCATGGGGTGTGCGATGTGCTACGACATCGTCGTGTGCCTCGTAGCACCTGCCGGCGTCGCCTGGTACGTGGTCCACATCTTCGTTTTCAATCTAGGTATGTCACTGGCCATCCCTACCCTGACTGTACGCGGGCTCGATTGCGTGCCAGAGCGCCGAGGCATGGCCTCTTCGGTGCAGTTGTTCGTCCAGACGGCCTTCAACGCGCTTATCGCCGCCGTTCTTGCGCCATTGTTGTGGGGTTCGCAGCTGAGCCTCGCACTGGGCGCTGCCGGCCTGTGCCTGTGTGCCGGGCTTGGCGTGCTGCTGGCGGCCCGACTCTCGAAGTGAGGGGGGACGCCAGCAGTGCAGGATGAATCAGGCCTTGGCCTCCTGGCCTGCAGCTGATTTCTTCGCTTGCCAATAGCCTTTGAACAGAATCAGCGGCATGCGCAGCAGTGTTCGCCAGTCGAGCAACTTGACGGCCTGCCAGCAGTCTTCTGGCCTTATGAGAATCACGGTCGACATCGAACCCATGACCTTGCCTTTCATCACGAGGTTGTCCCCATCCTGCTGGATCGATTTGACTTCCATCATCTCGATCCCTTCCTTGCTGAACATCTTCATGGTTTGGCTGCTCCCTGCTGTTCAGGCGTCGACCAGCTTGTCGAAATCCATGTTGAACTCCTCCATCAGCACTCGCGCCACGTTGCGACCCGATGATGCGGTGACGCCGCCGCCCGGGTGAGTGCTGGCGCCGGCCATGTAGAGGCCATCGACCGGTGACTTGTACTGGCCGTAGCCGGGCGCCGGGCGGTTGCCGCCGATCTGCCAGTTGTAGGAACCGAAGTGCAGGATGTCGGCCCCGATCATGGCGTTGTTGTGACGCTCGATGTCCAGCGGCGTCATCCACGAGAAGCCGATGATGTTATCGTCACTCATGTTGGTGGTGAGCTTGCGCAGGTCATCCAGGAAGCCGTGGGCGACTTCCTTGCCGATTTCGTCCCATTTCTGCGGGCCACCCTTCACGTTGTAGGGGGCGAAGGCGTACATGTTGAGCACACGCTTGCCGTCCGGCGCGCGGGTCTTGTCGTAGACGTCCTGCATGACGTAGGCGATGAAGTCGCGGCGCGGGATGCCGAACTCGAGGTCGGAGAAGGCGCGGGCAAAGTCTTCCCAATTGGAATGGGAGCGCTCGACCCAGAAGAAGTCATCCACCGCCGGGCCAACCTTGTACTGGGGGGCTTCGTGCAAGGCCAGGTGCAGGTTGAAGGGCTGGAAACTGTTGTGCTTGAGGCCGCGGATACGTGGCTCGAAGCCTTCCGGCAGGCTGGCACCGGGCACCATGTCGGGGAAAACCTGCTTTACGTGCATGGTCGATATCACCGCGCGGGTGGCAACGATCTCCTCGCCGGACTCCAGCACCACGCCGGTCACTTTGCTGCCCTGCATGCGCATCTGCTTTACGGGTGCCGAGGTTCGGACCACGCCGCCGTGGGATTCGAGGCAGGCGCGCAGCGAGTCGGCGAAGGCGCCCGAGCCTCCGACCGGAATGCCCACGCCGTAGCGGTGCATGAAGGGTAGGATGATGTAGAAGCCGAAACCGGTTCCGTTGTTGAACGGGTTCATCATGGCTTCGGAGGCGTAGCGGGCGAGGGCAATTTTGACCTTGTCGTTCTCGAACCATTCGCAGATGACATCCCAGGCACTCATGGCCTGGGTGCGCATCAGGTCCTGGCCGACGGCGCTCTGTTCCATCATCACCGCCTGGGTGCTGGCGCTGGGGGGGGAATGGAACATGCCCATGACCATCATGTCGAGGTTCTGGAAGACCTGATGGTTGAAGCGCCGGTAGGCTTCGGCGTCCTTGGCTGAGAACTTGGCGATGGCCTGGCAGGTGCGTTCGAGGTCGGTGTAGAACTCGAGGGTCGTGCCGTCGTCGTAAAAGATGGCGGTCATCTTGTCCGGGTTGATGTACTTCAGCCCGAACTTCGATTTGAGTTCCAGTTCGTCGTTGCGCAGCAGCGGGTTGGCCTGCAGCAGGGTGTGGGCCACTGAACAGACGTCGTGCTTGAAGCCCGGGACGGTCAGTTCGCGGGTCATGACGCCGCCGCCGACCTTATCGTTCTTCTCTGCAACACACACCTTGAGACCGGCCTTTTGCAGGTAGCAGGCGGCAACCAGCCCGTTATGGCCGCCACCGGCCACGATAATATCGAATTTTTCGCTCATGATTGGGAATCTCCCGGGTCAATTCATGGGCGCAAGCCCGCCCCTACCACGGCAGAACGCCGATGGTATGAAAGGGGCTGCGGCTTGCGAAGTTGGGGCTTAGAGTGCCGTTTCGGCGTCAGCCTGCTTGAACATGGCGTTAATGTCGCCCGAAGTGACCGGCTTGCCGGCCTCGCGCTTTGGTGCGGCACCGCCCATGCCGAGGGCTGGCGCGGTGTTTACACCCTTGGCTTTGGCCTGGGCACGCAGGGCGCCGACGGTGCAGTTTTCGCGACCGAGGAGGGCGAACGGGTCGTAGTTGTATTCGCGCATCACGTTCAGGTGGGTGACCTTGTTGATGGTCTCGTCCGCCAGGTGCTTGAAACTCTCCCATACGACCTCGGGCGAGTTCGGCCAGGTGCAGTCGGAATGGGGGTAGTCGCATTCCCAGCCGACCATGTCCTCGCCGATGTGCTTGAGGTTCTGCAGGCCGAAATCGTCCTCGATGAAGCAGGTGATGATGTGCTTCTTGAAGACTTCGCTGGGCTTCTGGCCGCCGAAGTCGGCATTGGTCCATGCCTTGTGGTGGCGGTGGGTGAAGTCGGCGCGTTCGAGCAGGTAGGGAATCCAGCCGATGCCGCCCTCGGACAGGGCCATCTTAAGGTTCGGGTACTTCTTCCACATGGGTGCCCAGATCCAGTCGGCCGCCGAATTGGCGATGGAGATCGGCATCGAGGTGATCCATGCATCGATCGGTGACAGGTCGGAGGCGTGGTCGGCCTTGGCGCCGGTGCCGATGTGGCAGTTGATCACCACGCTGTTGTCGGCACAGGCCTTCCACATCGGGTCCCAGTAAGGGTCGTGGATGGACGGAAAGCCGTGCAGGGCCGGGTTGTCGGAGAAGGTGATGGCATGTACGCCGAGCTTGGCCATGCGGTTGATTTCGGCCGCGGCGGCGACCGGGTCCCACCAGGGTACGATGGCCAGCGGAATGAAGCGGCCCGGTGCAGCGTTGCACCAGTCGTGCAGGTGCCAGTCGTTGTAGGCCTGGATCGCGGCGAGGGAGACGGCGCGGTCGGGGTAGGTCTGGAAGCGCTGGCCAGCAAAGCCGGGGAAGGTCGGAAAGCAGATCGAGCCGAGCACGCCGTTGGCGTTCATATCGTCCACGCGGGCCTGGATGTCCCAGGTGCCGCGGCGCATGTGCTCGTAGCCGAGGGGCTCCATGCCGTACTCTTCCTTGGGGCGGCCGACCACCGAATTGAGGCCCATGTAGCCAGTGGCGCGCTCTTCAAACACCCATACGTCGCGTCCGCCACGGGATTCGATGTGCGGTTCGCGGCCCTTGAATTTCGCCGGCATGTGGCGGGCGAAGGCGTTGGGCGGCTCAATGGCGTGGTCGTCGATGCTAACGAGGATGAGGTCTTCGAGTTTCATGTCTTGTCTCCTGACCGTCGCCCCCCAATGTCGAGAGGGGCGGCGTATGTGGTTTTTCGGTCTATGCCGTGATCAAAGAATGATGCCCAGATTGGGTGTTCCGATGACAACCTGGTCGAGCAGGATTTCCCGGCGGGCCAGCTTCAGGCTGCCTTCGACCCGGCGCAGGATGTCGTAGCGCACGCAGGGAATCAGGTCGAAGTAGTCGAAGTCGAAGCGGCTGCGGGTGACCAGCAGGTAGCTTTCCACCTTGAACTCGTCGGCCTTGTCGGTCTTGTAGACGCGAACGTTGCTGACCATGCGCTTCACGCGGGAAGGAGGGTCTTCGCCCCAGGCACTCTTGGTGTCGGTGATGCGTTTGACCCGCATCAGCATCGAGCCGTAGCTCTCGTGAAGGTGCTGGACGGTGCGGATGTAGGTCTGGTCGAACTGGGCGGTGGACCGGGTGTGACGCAGCGGGGCGTTGTATTCCAGGTCCTGGGTCAGCAGCTCGCCCCATTCCGCAAGACGCAGGTTGTCGAGCATCTCGGCCTCGTCGTAAAGGAAGTCGAGAATCTCGTTGTATTCCGGGCTGCCGATGGCGAGCCGGTTGGCGCGCACGGAAGGAGGCAGCGGGGTGGGTTCAAGAAGGTTCTGCAGCATGGATGTCTCCCGAATGTGGTCTGGTTGGATTGGCGCTTCGATCAGCTTTCGGCTGTCATCAGTTCGTGCCAGTACTGCCACCAGCGCCACTGGGTGTCGTCCTTGGTGAAGCCGTCACCGACATCGCCGGGGCCGGGCCAGCCTTCGGGCTTGCCAGTCTCGTACATGGCCTGGTACTTGAGGGTGATGTGCTTGCTGACCGCGCCCTTGGCGGCAATGGTCTGATGCGGCCAGGTGTCGGAGTCGTCCTGCTCAACCATCCCGGAGGTGCCCAGCAGTTGCACGCCGAGGCGCAGCATGGTTGCCTTGAGTTCCGGCGGGGTGTCCTTCTCGGCGAGAATCCAATTCACGAATTCCAGCTTGTCCGGGCCCTTGGGCACGTAGGCATGCAGCGCCATCACGCCAACCACGCCGTCGGGGGTCGGGATGTAAACAAATTCGAACAGGCCGTTGGGGAAGAAGTTGCCGACCTGCGGCGGACGCCAGGTGATGACCTTCAACTGATCTTCACTCAGGTTGCGCAGCAGTTCCGGAATCATTTCCTGGGTAACACCCGGCGGCGGCAGGGCTTCGAGCTTTTCCTTGACCGACAGCTCGGACGGGTCCTTGCCGGTGAGGCGGCGGATCTTCCTGTCCAGTTCGATGCAGCGCATGGTGTGGGCGTGGGCGGTGTACACCTCGGAGCCGTACATCTCCGGGGTCAGATCGCCGCCGCCGCCTTCACTGCCCGGCTTGCGGTAGGGGCCGACTTCAGACAGCCAACGGTGCAGGGTGAGCACATGAAAGCCATCGGAGGCCGACTGCTCGCAGGCGGTTTTCCAGTTGGCGCGGATGGTGAAGCGCTGCGGGGGGCCGAGTACTTCCATACCCTTGTCAGTGCGGCACCACAGCGTGTCGAAGTACCACTTGGCGTCGCCGAGGAACTCATCAAAGCTCGGGCCGTCGATGTTCCAGGTGGCAAAGATCAGGCCGCCATATATGGCTACGCGAGCCTTCTTTAGTCCGAGTTGCTCCTTGGTCAGCAGCTTGCCGTGCATGGATTCCTTCTCGACGGGTGCGCCGATGAAGTCGCCGTTCGCCTTGAAGGCCCAGCCGTGGTAGATGCACACGTGGGCCTGGGTGTTGCCGCAGTCGAGGGTCGAAATCTTCATGCCCCGGTGCGGACAGACGTTCAGTGAAACATTGATGCCGTCCTTGTCCCGTGTCACCAGCACGGAATCCGAGCCCAGGTCGCGCACCATGAAATCGCCAGACTTGGGTATCTCGGTCTCGTGACCCAGGAAGACCCAGGTCTTGGCGAAAATTCGCTCCATCTCCAGTTCATAAAGCTCCGGGTCCGACAGAGTCCGCATGGCGACTTCCCGAGTTTCCAGATTGATCAGATCTGAAATGTGGGTCCCGTCGGCCAGCGTGCGCCGTGAATTCTTCTGCATTGCCTTCTCCTCCTTTGGGATTTTACTTCGTAAAAGTAAACACTTTTAACTAAAGTGTTTAACTTGTTGAAAGTATCCCCTTCGGTCAAAGTGGTTGATTTGACGTAGGTCAACTGGTGACGAATTTAGGAGGAGAGGGGAGAGAGGCGATGAAAATGCTTTTTTTTACACAAAAAAAGAACACTTTGTGCGTAAGTGTTCTTTTTTTTGGGGCTCCGGTCTTCACGTCATGAGGAGCAGTTCGCAGAGTAAGTCGACATGGGCGTCCCGGGCTTGCCGGACCTCCTTGGGCGGAAGTGTGCCGAAAGCGAGCTGCTGGATAAGCGTATGGGCGACTGGTGACAGGATAAGCCACGGATGACTGACCACTGTGCTGTCTCTGCACAAGCCTTGGGCTACACAGCGGCGCAGCAGTGCACCGAGCTGATAGTGCATGGCATCGAGGGTGTTCTGGCGCCAAAGCGCCACCACATCGGGAAGACGATGGCCCTCGGAGAACAGTAGGCGCGCGGTGGACCGCACCGCGGGATCGGCCAGTTGCGCATGAAGGAGATCGACGAGGTGTTCAATAAGGGTGCGCATGTCGGCCGCGTGCTCGAGGAGCGACTCGATCTCCAGCACAGGGGCCACCAGCGAGCGTTTGAGCAGGGCTTCAAAAACCTTGTCCTTGCCGGAGAAGTGCGCGTAGAGGCCTCCCTTGGACAAGCCGGCCCGCACCGCGATGTCATCGATACGCGTGGCGTTGTAACCACGCGCCGAAAACTCGACCAGCGCGGCGTCAAGGATCAGTGGAATGCGGGTGTCTGGCGACAGACGTTGGCGTGGGCGGCGTGTTGCTCTGTCGTCAGCCAGTTGGTCGGATGCAGGCATGGGATGGAGCCGCTTGGGCTTGAGGGCTGCTTAAGATAACCGAAGCGAGATCTTCACGCTGAAGTCGAGCATGAGAATATACTAACGACTATCTGGTCGGTAGTGGTCTGCGGTCCCTGTCCTGAAAGTAGAGTGACCCTGAATTTGTTTCGGTAGTCGTGGACGGCGGCTTCCGCGTGTTCTACTAAAAATGCCAAATACAGCGATGCTTCCCCGGTTATGGCGGGCTTTACCGCTGACGCTCTCTGTTTTGCTGGCCGGTTGTGCAAGCCTGGCGCCTCCCCACGAGCGGCCACCGCTGCCGGTGCCTGCGGCCTATCCCGATGCAGGCGCGGCGGTGGGCACGGCACCGGCAGCGGAGATCTGCTGGCGCGACTACTTCATCGATTCTGGTCTGCGAGCCCTGGTCGATGAGGCCTTGGGCAACAACCGGGACCTACGGGGGGCGCTGCTTCGCGTCGAAGAGGCGCGCGCAGCCTATGGCATTCAGCGGGCGGAGCGTTTTCCGGCCGTGTCCATGGGCCTGGATGCAGCGCGCGCGCGGGTTCCTGCCGATCTGAGCGTCAGCGGAAAGCGGGTCATCGGTAGCCAGCTCCAGCTGGGCGTTGGTTTCAATAGCTGGGAGGCGGACTTCTGGGGGCGGGTCCGCAGTCTGGAGACCGCCGCTCTCGAAAGTTATCTGGCCACTGACGCCGTGTACGCGGCGACCACCTTGAGCCTCATCGCCCAAGTGACTAATGCTTACCTGGGCTTGAGCGAGCTCGACGAGCGCCTTGCCCTGACCCGCCGCACGGTTGCCAGCCGTGCCGAATCGTTGCGCATTTTCCGGCGCAGGGTGGCGCTCGGCGCAACCTCGAAATTGGAGTTGATGCAGGTGGAGGTCTTGTGGCAGCAAGCCACCACGCTGCTGGCCCAGCTTGAACAGGCGCGGGCCGTACAGGCTAACTCCCTGGCCTTGTTGACCGGCATGGATGTCGGCCAGCTACGGACGCCCGATCATTTCGACGAGAGCGCCACTTTTCGCACACTGGCGCCTGGCCTTCCATCCGGTCTGCTGACCTCACGACCCGACATCGTGGCGGCTGAACACAGTCTGAAAGCCGCGAGCGCCAATATTGGTGCTGCGCGGGCGGCGTTCTTTCCGCGTATTGCATTGACGGGGTCTTCCGGCACCGCCAGCGCCGAACTGGATGGACTTTTCCGCAATGGCAGTGCCGCGTGGACCTTCGCGCCGAGTGTCTCCTTGCCGATTTTCGATGGCGGACGTCGCGAGGCGGCCCTCGACCTGGCCCGGGTGCGGCGCGAACAAGCTGTGGTGCGTTATCAGCAGGTCATCCAGGCGGCCTTCCGCGATGTGGCCGATGCCCTGGCGGCGCGCCACTGGCTCGGCGAGCAGGTACATATGCTGAGCGCCAGCCTTGCGGTGCAGACCGAGCGGGCGCGGCTGGCCAAGCTGCGTTACGACAGCGGGGCGGCGCGTTACCTGGAAGTGCTCGATGCCGAGCGCGAGTTGCTGGCCGTCGAGCAGCAGGTGGTGCAGACGCGACGGGCGCTGCTGAGTGCGCACGTGGCGCTGTATTCCGCGCTGGGTGGTGGCACGCCCGGCGTTTGTCGCCGTGGAACGAACGACACGCAGGCAAGACCATGAACCTCACTGTCAGAAAATCTCTTCCCGTCCTTGCCCTGGTGGCTGCCGTAACGATGGGCTACTACGCCTGGAGCGCACTGCGCAACCCCGGGCCGGATGAGGGGCTGGTCAGCGGTAATGGTCGTATCGAGGCGACCGAAGTCGATGTGGCCACCAAGCTGGCCGGCCGGGTCGAGGACATCCTGGTGCGCGAAGGCGACTTCGTCAGTGCCGGTCAGCCGCTTGCCCGCATGCAGATCGACAGCTTGCAGGCCCAGCGGGACGAGGCGCTGGCCCGCTATCAGCAGGCCTTGCAGGCGGTGGCCGGGGCCGAGGCGCAGGTAGCCTTGCGCGACAGCGATCATCAGGCGGCCCAGGCGCTGGTGGTGCAGCGTGAAAGCGAGCTCGATGCGGCGCAGCGCCGTCTGGTGCGTTCCGAAACACTGGCCCGAGAGGGGGCGTCGTCGGGGCAAGAGCTGGACGATGACCGCGCCAAAACCCGCAGTGCTCAGGCCGCGGTGGTGGCCACCAAGGCCCAGGTGGCGGCCGCGCGGGCGGCCATCACTGCCGCGCGTACCCAGGTTACCGGCGCCCAATCCAGCGTGGCGGCCGCCAAGGCGACCGTCGCGCGCGTCGATGCCGATCTCTCCGACAGCGTGCTCAAGGCGCCGCGCGCCGGCCGGGTGCAATACCGGGTCGCCCAGCCGGGCGAAGTGCTGGGCGCCGGCGGCAAGCTCCTCAACCTGGTGGATCTCACCGAGGTTTACATGAGCTTCTTCCTGCCCGAAACGGTAGCTGGCAAAGTGGCGCTGGGCAGCGAGGTGCGCATCGTGCTCGACGCCGCACCGCAGTTCGTGATTCCGGCCAGGGTTTCGTTTGTCTCCAGCACCGCCCAGTTCACCCCAAAGACAGTGGAAACGGTCAGTGAGCGCCAGAAACTGATGTTCCGCGTCAAGGCGCAGATTGATCGCGAGCTGCTGATAAAGCACCTGCAGCAGGTCAAGACGGGCTTGCCGGGTGTGGCTTGGGTGAAGATCGATCCCCAGGCGGCGTGGCCGCTGACGCTGGAGAAGAAGGCCACGCCATGACCTCCGCTGCGCCGGTGGTCCGTCTGGCGGGCGTGCACCTGCGCTATGGCAGGACGGCCGCCCTCGACGGGGTGACAGTGGACGTACCGGCCGGTTGCATGGTGGGCCTGATCGGTCCCGATGGTGTCGGCAAGTCGAGCCTGCTGGCCCTGGTCGCCGGTGCCCGGGCCGTGCAGCAGGGCCAGGTCGAGGCGCTGGGTGGGGACATGGGCAGCAAGCGGCACCGGGATGCCGTTTGTCCGCGCATCGCCTACATGCCTCAGGGACTGGGCAAGAACCTTTACCCGACCTTGTCGGTGGAAGAGAACCTGCAGTTCTTTGCCCGCCTGTTTGGTCACGGCATGGCCGAGCGGCGCCGGCGTATCGATGCGCTGACCCGCAGCACCGGGCTGTTTCCGTTTCTTGATCGCCCGTCGGGCAAGCTCTCGGGCGGCATGAAGCAGAAGCTGGGCTTGTGCTGTGCGCTGATCCACGACCCCGATCTGCTGATTCTCGACGAGCCGACCACCGGTGTCGATCCGCTGGCCCGCGTCCAGTTCTGGGACTTGATCGCACGCATTCGCCGAAGCCGCCCGGGCATGAGCGTGATCGTCGCGACCGCCTACATGGACGAGGCCCAGCGTTTCGACTGGCTGGTGGCCATGGACGACGGCCGGTTGCTGGCGACCGGCACGCCGCAGGAGCTCATGGCCCATGCCGGTGCCGCGACGCTCGAGGCGGCCTTCATTGCGCTCTTGCCGGAGGAGAAGCGGCGCGGCCATGCGGTGGTTGAAATTCCGCCGCTTGAGGACGCCGGCGGCGCCGATATCGCCATCGAAGCGCGGAGTTTGACGATGCGTTTCGGTGATTTCGTGGCGGTGGATCACGTGAATTTCCGCATCCGGCGGGGCGAGATCTTCGGCTTCCTGGGTTCCAATGGCTGCGGCAAGTCCACCACGATGAAGATGCTGACCGGCCTGCTCGCCGCCACCGAGGGCGATGCGTGGCTGTTCGGCAAGCCCGTCGACCCGAAGGACATGGCGACGCGGCGGCGCGTGGGCTACATGTCGCAGGCCTTCTCGCTGTATGGCGAGCTGAGCGTGCGCCAGAACCTGGTGCTGCATGCGCGCCTTTTCCACGTGCCGGAACCCGAAGTGCCGGCGCGGGTGGATGAGATGGTCAGGCGTTTTGGTCTGGCCGATGTGCTCGACACCTTGCCCGAAAGCCTGCCGCTGGGTATGCGCCAGCGCCTGTCACTGGCGGTGGCGATGGTGCACAAGCCCGAGCTGCTGATCCTCGACGAACCGACCTCCGGCGTCGATCCCATCGCCCGGGATAACTTCTGGCGCCTGATGATCGAGCTGGCGCGGCGCGACAAGGTGACCATCTTCATCTCGACGCACTTCATGAACGAGGCGGCGCGTTGCGACCGCATGTCGATGATGCATGCCGGCCGGGTGCTTGGCAGCGACACGCCGGCCGCACTGATCGCCCGGCGCGGCAAGGCCACGCTGGAAGAGGCCTTTATCGACTACCTGATCGAGGCGGACGGCGCGGGTGGCGTAGTTGCCGAAGAGCGCACAGCGCCGGCAGAAAACCGCGTTACAGCGCACACCAAGCCGACTCGCGGGCGCCGTTTTCGCCAGAGTCTGGGGCGCATCTACAGCTATGTGTGGCGTGAAAGCCTGGAGCTGCAGCGCGATCCGGTGCGTGCCACCATGGCGCTGATCGGCTCGCTGCTGCTGCTGTTTGTGATGGGCTTTGGGATCAGCATGGACGTGGAAAACCTGCGCTTTGCCGTGCTCGACCGCGACCAGACCTCACTGAGCCGTAACTACGCCCTCAACCTGGCCGGCTCGCGCTATTTCAGCGAGCGCCCGCCGCTTGCCGACTACGCCGAACTCGACCGGCGCATGCGCAGTGGCGAGCTGTCACTGGCGCTTGAAATCCCGCCCGGTTTCGCGCGGGATGTGGCGCGCGGCGGGGCTGTGCAGATTGGCGCGTGGATCGACGGGGCGATGCCGCAGCGCGCCGAAACAGTGCGCGGCTACGTGCAGGGCATGCATCAGTTGTGGCTGCTTGAACAGGTGCGCGAGCGGGGAGGGCGGATGAGCCCGGGCGCGGCAGATGTCGAGACCCGCTACCGCTACAACCCTGACGTGAAGAGCCTGCCAGCCATGGTGCCGGCGGTGATCCCGCTGCTCCTGCTGATGTTGCCCGCCATGCTGACCGCGCTGGCCGTCGTGCGCGAGAAGGAGCTGGGGTCGATCATCAACCTGTATGTGACGCCGATTACCCGCATCGAGTTTCTGCTTGGCAAGCAGGCACCCTATGTGGCGCTGGCGATGCTCAACTTTCTGCTCATGTGCCTGCTGGCCGTGACTGTATTTGACGTGCCGGTGACCGGGAGCTTTCCGACCTTGCTGGCCGGCGCCTTCCTGTTCAGCCTGAGTGCGACGGGCATGGGCCTGCTGGCCTCGACGGTCACGCGCAGCCAGATTGCCTCGATGTTCCTGGCCATGCTCGGCACCATGCTTCCGGCGATACAGTTTGCCGGTCTGATCAATCCGGTGTCGTCGCTGGAAGGCGGTGGCCGTCTGCTCGGCGAGATCTATCCAGCCAGCCACATGTTCATGATCAGCCGTGGCGTGTTCAGCAAGGCGCTGGGCTTTGCGGATCTGCACAGTGCGTTCTGGCCGCTGCTGATCGCCGTGCCGGTGATCCTCGGGGTATCGGTGGTGCTGCTGAAGAAACAGGAGGCCTGACGTGCGTCATCACCTGATGAGCATCTATCGCCTGGGCGTCAAAGAGCTGTGGAGCTTGCGCCGCGATCCGATGATGATATTCCTGATCGCTTGGACCTTCACCGCAGCCATCTACATGGCCGCCACCACGATGCCGGAGACTCTGCACAACGCGCAGATCGCCATCGTCGACGAGGACGCTTCGGCCCTGTCGGCACGGATCGCGTCGGCTTTCTACCCACCGCGCTTTACGCAGCCGGCACGCCTCAACCTGAACGAGGTGGACCCGGGGCTTGATGCCGGCCGCTATACCTTCGTGCTCGATATTCCACCGAATTTCCAGCGCGACGTGCTGGCCGGTCGCTCGCCCAGGATCCAGCTCAACGTGGACGCCACCCGCATGAGTCAGGCTTTCAACGGCAATGCCTATGTGCAGCAGATTGTGATGGGAGAGGTGAACGAGTTCGTCCAGCGTTACCGGGGCAGCACTGTGCCGCCGGTGGATCTGGCCCTGCGCGCGCGCTTCAATCCGGCGCTGGAGCAGTCCTGGTTCGGCGGGCTGATGGAGGTGGTGAACAACGTGACGATGCTGTCGATCATTCTCACTGGCGCAGCGTTGATCCGAGAGCGGGAGCATGGCACCGTCGAGCACCTGCTGGTGATGCCGATAACGCCAACCGAGATCATGTTCGCCAAGGTCTGGGCCTGCGGGCTGGTGGTGCTCGTAGCGGCGGCCCTGTCGCTGAACCTGGTGATCCGCGGTGCGCTGCATGTCCCGATTGAAGGTTCCGTAATGCTATTTCTGGTCGGAACCGCCTTGCACCTGTTCGCCACAACCTCGATGGGTATCTTCATGGCAACGCTGGCGCGCAGCATGCCTCAGTTCGGCTTGTTGCTCATGCTGACACTGATGCCGCTGCAGATCCTCTCCGGCAGCCTCACCCCGCGGGAGAGCATGCCGGAACTGGTGCAGAGCCTGATGCTGCTCGCGCCCACCACACACTTTATTGAATTGAGCCAGGCCATCCTTTACCGCGGGGCAGGGCTCGATCTGGTATGGGAGCCGTTCGCCTACCTGCTGGTGATTGGTGCTGTGCTCTTCACGCTATCCCTCGCGCGCTTTCGCAAGGCCATTGGGCAGATGGCCTGAGTGCTGACCTATGTGGGAGTTTCGATGTTTGCCATTTTTTCCCGAGTGCGCCCACACGGCATCGTGGGCGTGCTGGAGTCTGTTGTGGTCATCGGGGAGCCCCGCAGGCGAATGCCGACGCGCTGTTTGAATGCGCCCGGCAAGGCGGAACCCATCGAACAAGTCCCCACCAGCCCAACCCGTACCGAGTTCCATGCCAAGGTCACCAGCAAGGATGCTGACCAGTTGAAGGCTCGCTGGTCTAAAGTGATATCTTAGGTGCTGGACAATCCCCGAAAAAGGTTGGCGGGGCTGCTAAGATGTGTAAGACCGCGAGCAGTGATACAAACTCAAGTGGGTACTTGGAGAAAAGCCAGATCGACAGCAGCCTCAAGAGCATTTTCACGCCGTGACCCGGGGCATGGCGAGAATCTGTGCGTCATGGTTTAGCCGCGTGAGAAGTGTCAGCTATGCTCCGCCCGGTACCCGTTGCCCTGAATCACGGGGAGATCAGATGTTACCGACGCTATCGCGCAGGTCTTGCATCCAATGCAGGCTGGGGCCAAACGAGGGAAGGATGCCTGGCTCAGCAACAAGCATGTGAGGAACAGCTTGTAGGCATGGCGTGAGTGTCGCCACATAACTCGGCTCAATGTTCAACTTCCCCAGAGTGAAGGTCCGATCATCGTTCCTGTTGGAAACCTTGATATCGAGCGTCATTCTCATTGATGGACGGCCTTCGATCGTTGCAACATAGTACTGGCCGGGCTGAACGCCCTCCGGGAGCATCCCATCTCCCATCAGCCAGTGATATTCAATTGTGAATAGCGCTTCGGGGCCAATTGTATCGACAAAGCCTTCCATTCTGTGGGTGATGCGCCCGACCGTCCCGGCCTTGATCAGGAAAGGCGCTTCTATATCTAACGGACTCGGGATGTAATCATGGCTCTCGATCACCCTGTCGTACTTTACGCCGAGCACCTTTTCTGCGGTGTACACGACTGCTTTGGTGAAGTTGGCTGCGATGGTCCGGGTGATCTCGATTTTCTCCGCATCAGCTGGAAGCATGCCGAATCCAACGTGTTTCAGCGGCCCCGGTGCGGCGAGGCTGCAGTCCCAATTCTCCTGTAATTTGATTGAGCGTACGTCGGCGCAAGCTCCGGTAAGCCCCAGAAGGATGCGGTCACTGATAAGATCCGGATCGATACCCCCCGCGTGAAAAACCGACTTGCCCTGGGAGCAGGCTGCTTTGAGACGGGTAACGAAATCCTCTTCGCGAAACAGGTGAGCGTTCTGATAGGGCAGGGGGGTGACTCAGGGCTCCCGCAGCTACCCACCCGACATCTCCCACCCCGAAATAACGTTCACGATCAGCCGCTTGCCCATCCCCTGTCCACAGCCCTCTGTTTTGTGTAGTTTCCTGCCTTTTTGGGCGGACGATGGAAACGGGCAAGCTGATAGACATGGTCGAGGTTTTCGAGGGGCTTGAGGACTGGCGCAACGCTCAGCAAACGCGCCACCCGCTGAGCGAGCTGCTGACCGTTGCCGTCTGCGCAGTCCTCAGCGGTGCGGATGACTTCGAGGACATCAGCCAGTGGGGGCGCATCAAGCTGC
>NZ_JABBGA010000036.1 GCF_012927165.1 Zoogloea dura | reverse complement strand
CAGGCGCTCTTGCCGGCCTCGTCCATCGCCGCCGTAGTGATCACCGCTTCGAGTCGAGCGCGCGCAGTCCAGGCCCGCCCTCGGGCGGGCCTGGACTGCGCATCCTCACGCCATCGTTCCAATGTCTGCACCGAAACCCCAATCTCTTGTGATACCACGCCCACTTGGGCGCTCTCCGGCGGCAACAACCGCGCCACCGCTCTGTTCCTGAATGCTTCTCCGTACCGAGCCATCTCTCATCCTTGTCGCCCCCAGGTTCAACATCATAGAGAGGCGACAACTATTCTGACGCGGGGGGGGCCAGGGGGGTACCCGAGCCTGAGTCCATGGCGCGGGTCGGGGTCGGCGTGCTCGGCCTGGGCGTCATGCGTCGCCGCCGGCGCATGACGCAAGCCTGAGGCCGAGGCCCGGCGCGCACTGTTTCAATCTCACGGAGGTTTTATGTCGATTCGACAACAAGGGTTCCGTTGGGGGCTGGCCGGTCTGGTTCCGCTCCTGCTGGCGGCCTGTGGCGGGGATGGTGGCGGCAAGGACGGCACCTCGACGCCCGGCGCCACCTACTCCGTCGGTGGGCAGGTCACCGGTCTGGCTGCGGGCAAGGTCGTGGTACTGCAGAACCGTGGTAGTGACGATCTCACTGTCAGCACCAACGGAGGCTTCACCTTCGGCACGCGACTCAGTGCCAATGCGGCGTACGCGGTCACCATCAAGACCCAGCCCGCCGGGCAGCGCTGCACGCTGGCCGGCGCCTCGGGCACGGTGTCGGCGAATGTCTCGAACATCAGCCTGAGCTGCCAGGACGCGTCGGCCACGATGATCAAACCCATCTACCTGGCCGATACCTACCGGGCCGACCGCGCCGGCCTGCTGGCCCAGGCCAACGCGCAGGGGGGCAACGGCTACGCCTACCTGTTCGGCTCGGCCGTGACGGCCGCGGAGTACATCAACCTCTACGTCAAGGACCTGGCAACGACCTACACCTGGGAAGCGCTAGACCTGCCCGCCACCGCCACCGCCCTGCAGGCCCAGCTGAATGCCCAGGGGGCACGCGGCTACGCGCGTGGCACCTTCATGACCGACGGTGCCGTCAACAGCGTGCTCTACGTGAAGGACGCCCAGAGGCTGGCACCATTCAGCTATGAACTGCTGCCCAGCCAGAACAGCAGCGGCGCCTTCCTGAACCAGGCCAACGCTCAGGGCGCCAGGGGCTTTCACTTCGTGGGGAACTTCATCATCGGCGGAGCAACCGTCGCGATCTATGGCAAGGACCGCAGCGACGCACGTTATGTCTACTCCCTGCAGGCACCGACCGGCGAGGCTGCACCGGAGAGCTTCCTGGCCCAGGCCAATGCGCAAGGGCAGCAGGGCTACCGCTTCGTCGGCGAATACGTCTTCGCGGGGGAGCCTGGCGGCCAGACATTCAAGAACATCTACGTCAAGGACAGCACGCAGGCCGCCACCTTCGACTACAAGACACTGGGCGCAACCTCGGGCAGTGGTGCATTGCTGACCCAGGCCAATGCCGAAGGCCAGTCCGGATACTTCTACACCGGCTCGATGATCTTTTTCCCCTATGGCTATGGACAGCCCGGGGTCGTCCGGAACGTGTATGGCAAGGCCACGAACTGCAGCGGCACGGTGATGTGTCGCGCCAGCAGTCCACTCTGACGCCCTGAACCACCAAGTGCTCCCAGCCATGGCCAGGAGCACTCCAAAATCGCCTTGTCCAAGGAAAAAAATGAAGAAACCGTTCGCACTCCCTGTCTTGATCGCCCTGACGCTGGCTGGCTGCGCGACCGACCCGAATGCGGGTGGCGGCATGTTCAGCAGCAACGCCGGCAAGGCCTATATCTACACCCCGGAAGAGCAGGCGAACATGACCGCCGACGGCACGATACCGACCATGCTCACGCCCTCCGAAGTAAGAGAGCTCTTTGCGAATCCGCGGAAGATCAGCAAACCCACCGGTGAGGTGAACTACTGCGATGCCGGCCTGGCTGCGCTGGTTCAGTCGAGGAGGAACGAGGCCCTCGCCGCCATAGACGCGGCCTGCGGCGGCAAGGATCAATATTCGATCCGGCACGAAGGCCTCGGAAACGTCAAGGCGCGCTATGCCGGCAACATTCAGCTCACCCCTGGCTGCACCCGCAGCAAGGTCATCATATTCAGGTGCAACGGCGCGCAACCCAAGCCGGACATGCGCAAATGACAGAAAACGCCATGAAGATTGGCGCAGCCTTTCTGCTGGCGGCATGTCTGTCCGCCTGCGTCACGACGGACAGTTTGCAGCTCAGCAACGGTAAGGGAAAGAGCTTTCTGGTCAGTGGCCGGAACTACGAGCAGATCTGGCAGGCGGCAAACGTGGCCATGGGCACCGACATGAAGATCGTCGAAAGCCACAAACCCTCCGGCGTCATCAAGTCTCAAGTCGTCAATGGCACGGCCGGCAAGGTGGTGGGCTTCTTCATCCAGCCCACCGAGGCATCTTCTCCGCAATACACCATCACGATCGTCAGCAGGAAGCCGTTTCAAACCGAATTCGTTGACCGTGACTGGGAGCCTTCGGTGTGGGAAGACTTCAGGCAGGCGCTGCAGCCTTTGAAGTGAGCACCTGGCCTTGCCTCATCAGACAGGATCCGTGGGCAAATCCGGACAGGGGGAAGGCCATCGGCATCCGCGCCCAATGGACTGGCAGGAACGCGCCGCGCGCACGGCGCAGGACGCGAGGAGCGACCTTAAAGCTGATGACTCCTGAACCAGGCCAGCATGCGCCGCCAGCCATCCATCGCGTCATCCGACCGGTAGCTTGGACGATAGTCCGCGTGGAAGGCGTGACCAGCCTCCGGATAAACGACAAGTTCAGCCCGCCTGCCCGCGCGGGCCAGCCCCTCGCGGAGGGTCTCGACATCGGCCAGCGGAATAGCCTGATCCTTGCCACCATACAAGCCGAGGACCGGGGCGTAGATGGAGGCGGCCAGGTCAACCGGGTGACGCGGCGTATTTTCGGTGGATACACCATCCAGCCGGCCATACCAGGCCACCGCGGCCCGCAGCTGGGGATTGTGGGCCGCGTAGAGCCAGGCGATCCGCCCACCCCAGCAAAAGCCGGTGATACCCAGGCGCCCCGGGTCCCCGCCATTGGCCGCCGCCCACGCAGCACATGCATCCAGGTCACCCAGCACTTGCAGGTCTGGAACCCGGGCCACGATCCCGGACTGGATCTCGGCCACACTGGACACGGTGGACGGATCGCCCTGGCGCTGGAACACATTGGGTGCAATGGCCTGGTAGCCCTGTCGCGCCAGACGACGGCAGATATCCCGGATGTACTCGTGCAAGCCGAAGATCTCCGACACCACCAGCACCGTCGGAAACGGCCCTTTGCCAAGCGGCTGGACCCAGTAAGCCCGGACCGGGATGCCGTCGCCTCCCCTTACGGCGATATCCCCCGCCTTGAGGCCTTCGGCGGAAGTCTGGATCACGCTCTGCCCGAGCGCCGGCCGGACGGCTGCGGCAAACCCGGCGGCCAGCGAAGTACCTGCAAATGTGCGACGGCTGAGGGGGAGTCCGGGAACGGGACTATCCAAATCCGAATCCTTGACCAGCATCGAAAACTCCGAACCATGGCGAGAGGGCAAGGATAACCCATGCACAGGGTTCGACACATGTCACGGCATGTCACGGCATGTCAAATGCGTTGGGCATGGCCCGCCCGGGAAGCGCCCTCGCCCCGCTCGAACCACTGGGCAGCGGGCCGCCCCGGCTGACGCCCGGCAGGCCACCCCGCCCACAGACCGGCATCCACGCTGCCGTAGCAGCGAACGAAGGCTGCCGTGAGGGTCACCTGCTTGCCGTGCACATGGATCATCCCGGCATCGGAGAGCTCGCGAAAAATACGCGACAGGGTCTCGGGCGTGAAACCCAGGCGCGCCGCAAGAACATGCTTGGGGATGGCGAGCTCCAGGACAACGGACTCGCCACGCGCAACATCCGGGCCTGCCAGGCGCAGGAGCGTGGCCACCACCTTGGCCGTGCCTGACTGGAAGCACTCGGCCGCAATCTCCCGCTCGATCGAGGTCTGGCGCCGCGCCATGGCGCCCAGCATGCGCCGGGACAGCCCCGGGTCATGCTCGATCGCCCGCAGCACACCTTCCCGGCCGATGGCCATCAGCACCACCGGCGTCACCGTCTCCACGGCGGACACACAGGGCGCATCGTCAAACAGCTCGGCCACCCCGAAAACATCGCGGGGAGACAGGATCTCGATGACCTTTTCATCGCCGTCCGGTGACGAGACCGACACCTTGAGGTGCCCGGACATCACATGGTAGAGCGCACGCGGATGCTCACCAGCAGCGTAGACGATCCGGCACTTGGGCAGGCTGATCACCTCCGTACTGCGAGCAATATCCATCATGGCATTGCCGGGCAAGTCGCGGAACAGGGCCACTTCACCGAGGAGCAGAGCGAGATCGTCGAGGCTGGTATGCATGGTTTTTTTCCTTCTAAACACGCCAGGGCAACAATCGGAGAAGCCGGCTTGCCCCCTGGAGTGCCACGCAGTCTAGGAGCCGAAGCGCACGCAGAACTTGACTTAGATCAGACGTCCGAGGCCATGCCAAAATCATTAAATACCTCTTTCGGAGTACTATTAATCAAGACTCCATATCGCCTCAACAAACTGATTTAAAATGATTTAACAAAAGATCAGCGCAACACCTCCGCAACACGGAGAGGATCACCCACCCCCACCGCCCTACCCCCTATTTCCACCTCGCTGCATCCGCGGATATTCCCGCCCCCCGGCCCCCTGGGCCAGAATGCGTTCCTGCACCTCCCACGGACCCGCTTCTTGAACACCCGGCCCCCCTCCGCCTCGCCCAGCTTCTCCCCCCCGGGACGTACCGGCACCCCATCCGTCGTGGTCCGGCTCGGTTGCTGGATCGCGGCCATTGCGAGCCTGGCCGCGCTGTCCATCATCATCTCGATCATCATTGCCGACCTGTCGTCCGGCGAGGCCCGTGCCATCAACATGGCGGGCTCCCTGCGCATGCACTCCTACGCCATCCAGTCGACTGTCGGCCTGGACGAAGGGGAGTCGCCTGCGCCAAGACTGGAGCAGGCCCTTGCCGAGTTCGAGCGCCGCTATGCACATCCCGACCTCCTGAAAGCGATCCCGACCACCGAGACACATCCGATCCGCGAGGCCTACCGCGAGATCGGCACCGAATGGCGCGAACACTATCGCCCGGCAGTTCTCCGCTGCGGCCCGGACGCCGCCGCCCGGAGGGCCCTGCAGGGCGACACGGCGCGGATCGTGAGCCGTATCGACCGCCTGGTGGCGCTGGTGGAAGAAGGCCTGGAGACCAAACTGCAATGGCTGCGGCTGATCCAGGGCATATCCCTCGGGCTGCTGCTGGTCCTCGGCGCCAGTGCGGTGCTCCAGCTCAAGCGCCATGTGCTGCGCCCTCTCGGCGAACTGCTGGCCTCAGCGCGCATCGTGCAGCGCGGCAATTTCGACGTGCGCATCCCCCGGCGGGAACCCGACGAGCTGGGGCAGCTCGGCGAAGCCTTCAACTTCATGGTGGAGGACCTGTCGCGGATCTATGGCGAACTCGAAGACAGGGTCCAGGAAAAGACCGAGGCGCTGGCCCGCAGCAACCGCTCCCTGCAGCTTCTCTACCGCACCACCCACGCCCTGTCCGAAAAGGCCGTCACCCGGGACACCCTGCTGCAGGTCCTGAAGGACGTGGAGGCCCTGATCGGCCTGCGTGCCGGCGCGCTATGCCTCGGACGCTCCGGCCTGACGGTCAATACCGGGCAGCCGGGTGACGCGTCCCGCCTGCAGGCCCTCTGCGAGTCGAGCTGCGTCGGCTGTGGCGACGACGACATCCCGCTCACCTCGGTCCTGGTCGGCCATGCCGGGCCGGGCGAACGCAGCCTCTCGGTCCCCCTCTTCGATGGCACCCGGAACCACGGCGCCATGCTCCTCCTGCAAGCCGATGCCGAGCCCCTCGAGGCCTGGCAGCTGGAACTCCTGCAGGCGGTCGGCCGGCATATCGGCAGTGCCCTGGCAGCTCTCCACCGCGATGAGGAAAGGCACCGCCTGGCCCTCCTCGACGAACGCTCGGTGATTGCCCGGGAACTGCACGACTCCCTGGCCCAGTCCCTGTCTTACCTGAAGATCCAGGTGACGCGCCTGCAGAGCCTGCTGGGCCGCAACCCACCCCCCGAGCGGGTCAATGAGGTGGTCCAGGAGCTGCGGGACGGCCTCAGTGAAGCCTATCGACAGTTACGCGAGCTGCTCACTACCTTCCGCCTACGCATCGACGGACGCGGCCTCCCCGCCGCCATTGAAGAGACCGTGCAGGAATTCCGCCGCCGCACCGGCCTCGAGATCAGCCTGGACAACCGCCTGAGCAGCCTGGACATGCCGCCGGACCGGGAGATCCATGTGCTCCAGATCATCCGTGAAGCCCTCTCCAACATCGAACGCCACGCCCGGGCCACGCAGGTCCGGATCGCCCTGGAGAACCTTCCGGACACCACCATGCTGGTGACCATCGACGACAACGGAATCGGCTTCGACGCACAGGCCACGCCCATCCACCGCTACGGGATCGTGATCATGCGCGACCGGGCCCAGAGCCTGAAGGGCGAACTGCAGGTCCGCCCTCGTCCGGAAGGCGGCACCCGGGTGGAGCTGGTCTTCCCGGGCCAGGCCGGCGCCATACCGGCCGCGCCCCACCACCCGGCCCCGACGCACACTCCCGCTCCAGGAAGCATCCCATGAACATCCCAAGCACAAGCTCCGTCATCATCATCGACGACCACCCCCTGTTCAGGAAGGGTGTCTCCCAGCTCCTCGCCCTCAATGACGAGCTGCACCTGATCGGCGAAGCCTCGAGCGGCGAAGAGGGGCTGGAACTGGCCCGCGCCCTGGAGCCGGACCTGATCCTCCTCGATCTCAACATGAAAGGCATGAACGGCATCGAGACCCTGCGCGCGCTGCGGGATGCCGACCTCGCCGCCCGCATCCTGATCCTCACGGTGTCCGACGCCGCCGACGACCTGGTCGCCGCGATCCGGGCCGGCGCCGACGGCTACCTGCTGAAGGACATGGAGCCTGAGGAGCTTCTCGATCGCATCGTCGAAGCCCAGCGCGGCCGCATCGTCATCAGTGAGAGCCTCAACGGCCTGCTGGCCCGCTCCCTGCGTGACGAAGCCCAGGCCACCGAACGCAGCCTGGCGCCCCTGACCGAACGCGAGAAGGACATCCTCGGCTGCCTCGCCAGCGGTCTCTCCAACAAGCTGATCGCCCGTGACCTGAACATCGCCGAAGGCACCGTGAAGGTCCATATCAAGAATCTTCTCAAGAAACTGAAATTCCGCTCGCGCCTGGAAGCCGCCGTATGGGCTATCGAGCAGCAGAACCAGCGGGCCCCGGCCGGCCGCAGCCCCTCCTAGACGCACGGCGACACCCGACAAATTCGCCAAAGCCGACGCGCGCACCGCTCCGGCGCCCGACTGCCCGCTTCCAATCCATTGATCTGGAAAGAAAAGCCGACTACCCATTATTGGCACCCGGCTTGCTTTTGCGTCCCTTACGTCAAAATAAGGAACACAAGCCCAGATGAACGGACAGGAATACGTCCTGAAGCCAGGATGCGCGATCATCAGCCGCACCGATGCCCGGGGAACCATCGTCGACTGCAACGACGAATTCGTCGAAGCCTCCGGCTACGAGCGGAGCGAGCTGATCGGCAAGCCCCACAACCTCATCCGCCACCCCGACATGCCGAAGGAAGCCTTCCGCGACATGTGGAGCACCCTCAAGAAGGGGCGCCCCTGGCGCGGCATGGTCAAGAATCTGCGCAAGGACGGCAGCTACTACTGGGTGAAGGCCACCGCCACGCCCCTGCCCGACCAGAACGGCTATATGTCGGTGCGCATCTCGCCCACCCGGCAGGCGGTGGAAGAGGCCGACGCCCTGTACAAGAAAATGCGTGCCGATGCCTCGATCCGGCTCCGCGAGGGCAGCGTGGTCCGGCTGCAGGATGGCCTCCTGCTAAGAGCCTTCGCCCCCGTGCTCCGCCCATGGCGACGCTCGATCGGCTTCCGGACCCTGTGCAGCGGCTTCTTCGCGCTTGCTGTGCTGCTGGTGACCGCCCTCCTCGCTGGCCACGGCATCATGGAAAGCAGCGTGGACGGCAAACGCTTCGAGAACATCGTGCAGAGCAAGGATTTGCTTGCCGACATCCTCCCTCCGCCGCTTTTTGTGCTGGAGTCCTACAGCAGCGCCCTGGAGATGTCTGGCGCCAGCAAGGCCGAGATCGACGCCCGGGTCACCTACATCCGCCAGCTCGAAGCCGAATTCCAGGTCCGCCAGGAGGTATGGGCCGGAATCGAGCTGCCACCCGATGTACACAGGGTGCTGATGGGTGCGGCCCGGGAAAGCGCCATCGCCTTCTTCGCCTTGGCCACCCGGGAATGGCCGGAGGCCCTGCAAGGCGGTGACCCGGCCAGCATCACAGCGGCGCGGAGGCGTCTGGCCGCCACCTACCAGGCCCACCGCAACGCCATAGAACAGACCGTCAGCGTTGCCAGGGAATGGGATGCCCGGGAGCTTGCCGCTTCCCGCGTCCATGTCCGGGACTTCATCTTCTGGCTGGGCCTTGCCGTATCCTTCGCTGCGGTCGCCACGCTGCTGCTGGCCTGGGTGGCGACCCGCTCGGTGACCCTGCCGGTGCGCAACGCCCTCGGCGCAGCCAAGGAGATCGCCAGGGGAAACCTGCTCATCGACCTCCCCCACGCCGGCGAGGACGAGATCGGCGACCTGGTGGCCAGCGTCGCGGAGATGAAGAACTCACTCCACGAAATGGCGGCAGCCCTGCGTCAGTCTGTAGAGAAGATCGCCGAGAGCTCGAACTACCTGGCCACCGGAACCCAGCACGCCGCGCGCACCGCCGACGAGTCGGCCCAGGCCGCCCGCTCCATAGCCCTCAACGTGGAACAGCTCTCGCTCTCAGTGGACCAGGTCAGCGAGCACGCCGATGCCGCCAAACGCCTCGGGCAACAAGCAGGCCAGGCCTCGCGGGACGGCGCCTCGACGATCCGCTCCGCCGTGGAGTCCATGCAGCACATCACCCACTCGGTGGTGGATGCGGCCACCGCGGTGGAGCAACTGGAACAAAGCGCCCAGGCGGTATCCGGCGTCGCCATCACCATCAAGGGCATCGCAGACCAGACCAACCTGCTGGCCCTCAACGCCGCCATCGAAGCCGCCCGGGCCGGCGAGAGCGGCCGAGGCTTCGCCGTAGTGGCCGATGAGGTCCGCAAGCTTGCGGAGCAGACCGCCGCCTCCACCGAAAACATCGAACGCATCATCGCCCGCATCCAGCAGGAATCCAAGGCCGTGGCCGAGAAGATGCGCGCCGGCGTGCAGCTCTCCAATACAGCCGGAAGCCGGGCGGGAGATGCCATCTTCAGCATCGAACACATCGAATCGGGCTCCTCGGAAGTGGTCTTCGCGATGGACGGGATTGTCGAGGCCCTCGGCGAACAATCCACCTCGGCCCGGGACATCGCCCACAAGATCGACATGATCGTCCAGGGCAGCGACAAGAGCGCCCAGGCCATCCGCGACGCCGCCCAGGCATCGCTGCGCATGACGGAGCTGTCGGCCCTGCTGAAGGCCATGGCTTCGCGGTTCCGGATCACGAACTGAAACCCCCTGCCGTGCTCGATTGGAGCACGGCTTCCCAAGCGGAAACGAAAATGCCGTTCAGCGCAAACTGAACGGCATTGCGAGGGAAGCTCCGGTGGACCGGGGACGGGGAGGCTCTGGACGACGCGGGACCTTTTTCCCGCCCCCAAGCTCCCCACGGGGAATCAGCTACGACGTCGCATGGCGGCCATGCCCCCCTCGGAAAGGGTGGGCGCCGGCACAGGAAGAGCAGAGCTCGCAATACCGAACTCACCTATGGCAAACCCATTGGCCCCGGGATCGGCAGTGATGGTGACCGAGACAATTGACTCGCCCGGCCCGGCATGAAAGCCGAAACCCGTTGCCCCGCACTGCCGCTGATCCGGCATGTTGTCGGAAAGGGGCTGTTGGCTGGACGGTTCCGCCGCATGCACGCATGGCACCACCAGGCGGAAAAATGATCCATGAAGTTACGATTTGAAGTTGAAGTTGCCCCATCCCGTGGACAGGTGGTCTCTTGAAACTCAAGTGCGTTGATCGTAGTGGATTGTCGTAGTTCGAGGGCTCTCCTTGTCGTAGTGTTGCTACTCGAAGTTGATCGGTGAGCGGTATCCCAGGGCCGGATGGCGGCGGCGCGGGTTGTACCTGCCCTCGATCCAGGTAAAGACCGTCAGACGGGCTTCGGTTTTGGTCTTGAAGCTGCGCCGGTCGATCAGTTCGCACTCAAGGCTGGCAAAGAAGCTCTCCGCATCGCGTTGTCGTAGGCGTCGCCCCATACAAACCTCAAAGTAGAAGGTGTTGCGACGACCGTAAGGAGGTCTGGATTTAGGCATGGTGGACTCCTTGTTCCTGAAGGACGAGGTGTTCACGGAAACGGGGCAACTTCAAATTGGCCACTGTGAACAGGCCCTAGCGGTCCGTCGCCGGCCACCCTGCGTACTTTGCTCCCCGGCCCCCCCTTTCCTAAGATAACAACGAGGGCGCCGCGGTCCACCAGCGCCGTCCGGGAGAGCGCCATGACCAGCACCGCCGCCGCAGCCCGCCGCTTGCTCGCCGAATTGGGCCTCGGCGAACCGTCGACCGCGGGCGACATCGTCGTCCGTTCGCCGATCGACGGCGAGGTTCTCGCCGCGCTGCCCGCTGCTTCACCCGCCGATGCCAGGGCGGCGGTCGCCGCCGCTCACGCAGCGTTCCTGCACTGGCGGATGGTGCCGGCGCCGCGGCGCGGCGAACTGGTGCGCCGTTTCGGCGAAATCCTGCGCGGGCACAAGGCCGCACTAGCCGGGCTGGTGACGCTCGAAACCGGCAAGATTCGCTCGGAAGCCTTCGGCGAAGTCCAGGAAATGATCGATATGTGCGACTTCGCAGTCGGTCTCTCGCGCCAACTGCACGGCCTGACTATTGCCTCCGAGCGCCCTGGCCACCGCTTGATGGAGACTTGGCATCCGCTCGGCGTCTGCGGCGTCGTCACCGCCTTCAATTTCCCGGTCGCGGTCTGGGCCTGGAACGCCGCGCTGGCGCTGGTCTGCGGCGACGCCGTGGTGTGGAAACCAGCGCAGAAAACGCCGTTGACCGCGCTCGCCTGCCAGGCGCTGCTGGCCGAAGCGGCAGCCGAGCTCGACGAGGTGCCGGCCGGCCTCACGGCGGTGCTGGTTGGCCGCCGCGAGGTGGCGGCTGCGCTCGCCGACGATCCGGCCGTCGCGCTGCTTTCGGCGACCGGTTCGTGCGCGATGGGCCGTGCGCTGGCGCCGCACGTTGCCGCACGTTGCGGGAAGAGCCTGTTCGAACTGGGTGGTAACAACGGCATGATCGTCGCGCCCAGCGCCGACCTCAACCTCGCCTTGCGCGCCATCGTCTTCGCGGCCGCCGGCACTGCCGGCCAGCGGTGCACAACGCTGCGCCGACTGTTCATCCACGACAGCATCGCTGACGAACTGCTCGCCCGCCTGGCGCGAACCTATGCCGGCCTGCCGGTCGGCGATCCGCGCGACGAGGACATCCTGGTCGGCCCCCTGATCGACAGAACAGCCTTGGTCGCCCAGCAGACGGCCTTGGCCGAGGCTGCCGCCGACGGCGGCCGGGTCCATGGCGGCGAGATGATCGCCGTGGCGGGCGCGGAGCAGGGCTGCTACGTGCGGCCGGCCTTGGTCGAGATGCCGGGGCAGACGCTGCTGGTCTGCCGCGAAACCTTTGCGCCCATCCTCTACGCCTTGCGCTACCGCGATCTCGACGAGGCGATCGGGCTGCATAACGCGGTTCCGCAGGGGCTGGCTTCGGCGATCTTCACGACCGACCTGCGCGAGGCCGAGCGCTTCTTGTCGGCGTCCGGCAGCGATTGCGGCATCGCCAACGTCAATGTCGGGCCGTCCGGCGCCGAGATCGGCGGTGCCTTCGGCGGCGAGAAGGAGAGCGGCGGCGGCCGCGAGGCCGGCTCCGACGCCTGGAAGGCCTACATGCGGCGGGCGACCAACACCATCAACTACTCCCACGACCTGCCGCTGGCGCAGGGCGTGCAGTTCGTCTGAGGGGCTGCGATGGCCGCCTTTGCCTGGGAGGATCCGCTGCGCCTCGATGAACAGCTGAGCGCCGACGAGCGGCAGATTCGCGACAGCGCCCGTGTCTACTGCCGCTCGCGGCTGCTGCCGCGGGT
The DNA here is from genome assembly GCF_012927165.1 of Zoogloea dura. Lineage (GTDB taxonomy): Bacteria > Pseudomonadota > Gammaproteobacteria > Burkholderiales > Rhodocyclaceae > Zoogloea > Zoogloea dura. The sequence continues at coordinate 21,437 of NZ_JABBGA010000036.1, read as the reverse complement.
CCGCGAGGCTTTTCGCAGCGCGATCAGCGATCCGGCGATCTTCCGCGAATTCGGCGCCCTCGGTCTGCTCGGTGCGACCATCAAGAGCCACGGCTGCGCCGGCGTCGGGCAGGTCGCCTACGGCCTGGTCGCCCGCGAGATCGAGGCCGTCGATTCCGGCTACCGTTCAATGTTCTCGGTGCAGTCCTCGCTGGTCATGGGCGCCGTCGAGCGTTTCGGCAGCCCCGCGCAGTGTGATGAGTTCCTGCCGCGCCTGGCGAGCGGCGAAATGATCGGCTGCTTCGGGTTGAGCGAGCCCGATGCCGGTTCCGACCCCGGCAGCCTCGCCACCCGGGCCCGGCCGGTGGCCGGCGGCTGGCGGCTCAATGGCACCAAGACCTGGATCAGCAACGCCCCGATTGCCGATCTCTTCATCGTCTGGGCCAAGGACGAGGGCGGCCGCCTCGCCGGCTTCCTGCTGGAGAAGGGCTGGCCCGGCCTCTCTGCGCCGACTATCCACGGCAAGCTCGGGCTGCGCGCCTCGATCACCGGCGAGATCGTGATGGCCGACGTCTTCGTCCCCGACGACCATCGACTGCCGGGTGCCGCCGGCTTCGGAGCGCCGTTCGCTTGCTTGAACGACGCCCGCTACGGCATCGCCTGGGGCAGCATGGGTGCCGCCGAGACCTGCTGGCTGACCGCCCGCGACTACGTGCTGGCGCGTCGCCAGTTCGGCCGGCCATTGGCCGCGACGCAACTGGTCCAGAAAAAGCTCGCCGACATGCAGACCGAGATCGCCCTCGGGCTGCAGGCGGCGCTGCGCGTCGGCCGCCTTTTGGAGGCCGGGGCGGCGGCGCCCGAGATGGTCTCGCTGATCAAGCGCAACAATGCCGGTAAGGCCCTTGCGATCGCCCGCACGGCGCGTGACATGCTGGGCGGCAACGGTATTTCCGACGAATACCCGGTCGCCCGCCACATGCTGAACCTCGAGGTTGTCAATACCTACGAGGGCACCCACGACATCCACGCGCTGATCCTCGGCCGGGCGCAAACCGGGATCGCGGCCTTCTGACTTAGGGCGTGTTCACAGTGCCGGCGCAGCCGTCGCTTACTGCGAACACGCTCTAGGGCGCTGCCGCAATCCGGTATCGCGGGACGGGGCTCCCTCAGGTCAGGCGGTCAGGGCACTTCGAGTCCACCCAGGGCTTTCCCAAAGCGAATTCTGGGGCCGCGTTGGCGTTACCCAAAGTGTGGGGAGCCGTTACGAGACCGGCAATTCGATACCGAACCCCGTTCAAATTCTCCTGCGGCTTACCTACATGCCGGAGTCTGCGCTGCTTGCCACGGTGGCCGAGCTTCGGGCTCCGTTCAACGATCTGCCGCGATCGACCGCCGCAGCGTTCTCAATCGAGAAGTGGAGCACCGGGCGTGATCTTGCGGCTCAGCGGACTGCACTGGGCCTGACGCAGACGGCCTTCTTGGGGGGATTGGGGGTGCAGTCTGGCGGGGCCAGGTATGAGCAAGGGCGTGAGATACCGCCCTCGGCCGCGGTAGCCCTCCGCTTCGTCTTCTGCCTGAGGCGAAGGCCTTGCGGCATGCCGAGAAGCTGAGGGAGGGGCGCCTGTTTTCTGGGCAGGCGTCGCTATCCCGGTCAGGGCGCGGGCTGTCGCGCGTTGTTCAAGGAGTTACCCACAGATTTTGTGGATGGATTGAAGGCCTCGATTACCTACAGGGGGCAGCTACGAAAGGAGTGCCTTGAATTCGTCTCCAACATGTTCCGCAAACTCCTCCATGGACGAAACTCGGCCAGTCTCCGTGCTGCCGGCCTACATGCTTCTGTACCAGGTGGGGCATGAGGCCAACCCGGCCGACCTGTCGCAGCCTGACATCCTGATGTTTCGCGTGCGGCGGATCTGGCCGCAGCCGGAGACCGCATGGAGGCTACTCACGCCCCTCTCCGATCCAGCCTTGCCACCAGCAGTTCTCCTGACCTACAACCGAGCAGGCAACGGAACTGGGGCGCATCACGTCACAGCATTCAACCACTTTTTCTTTGATGGGTACGTTGTGGGGCAGAAAGCAAAAACGCCCCAAAAGGGGCGTTTTTTTGCTGATGTTCTGGCGGAGAAGGAGGGATTCGAACCCTCGATACGGAGAACCGTATACCGGATTTCGAGTCCGGCGCATTCGACCACTCTGCCACCTCTCCAGGTAGTGCTGAACGAAATGTTGAAACAACAACATTCTGCTCGATCGAAGCCAAGGATTATAACTTAAATAATCCGAAAATCCAGTCATTCTGCAGGCTTGGCATTCCCGGCAAACTCATCATAGGCCCGTACGGCCTCTGCGGCATACATCAGGCTTGGACCGCCTCCCATGTAGGTGCAGATACCAAGAGTTTCCATGAGTTGCTCACGGGTCACACCGAGGCGGATCAGGGCTTTGACATGGAAGCCCACGCAGCCGTCGCAGCGGGCCGACACACCGATGGCCAGGGCGATGAGCTCCTTGTGCAAGGCACTCAGGGAACCTTCCTTCATCGCCTCCCTGGCCAGCGATGAGAAACCCTTCATGGTTTCGGGAAGCTCGGCATGCAGGGCCTTGAGCCCCTTGTTGAGATCTCCCGTGATTTGAACAAAGGATTTGGAGCTCATGATCAATCCGCCTTCAAATTAGTATGTACTAATATACAGAAATTGAAGGCGAAAGAAAACCGGGTCCGCAGACCCGGTCGTCAAAGGCCGCAGGTGGCCTGATGTCTCTCCTGCTCAGAGCGCTTCGAGCACCGTCACACCGCCCATGTAGGGCTGCAGCACCGCGGGGATGCGCACCGAACCGTCAGCCTGCTGGTAGTTCTCCAGCACCGCCACCAGGGTCCGCCCCACCGCCAGGCCGGAACCGTTGAGGGTTGCCAGGGTTTCATTCTTGCCCTGGGCGTTCTTGAAACGGGCCTGCATGCGGCGGGCCTGGAAGCTCTCAAAGCAGGAGCAGGAGGAGATCTCGCGGTAGGTGTTCTGGGCCGGCAGCCAGACCTCGAGGTCGTAGGTCTTGGCCGAACCAAAGCCCATGTCGCCGGAACACAGCACGATCTTGCGGTAGGGCAGCTCGAGCTTCTGCAGGATGGCCTCGGCGTGGCCGGTGAGTTCCTCCAGAGCCGCCCAGGCATCCTCCGGGCGTTCGATACGGACGAGCTCGACCTTGTCGAACTGGTGCTGGCGGATCATGCCGCGGGTGTCCTTGCCGTAGCTGCCGGCCTCCGAGCGGAAACACGGGGTGTGGCAGACGAACTTCATCGGCAGCGACTCGGCCGGCACGATCTCGTCGCGCACGATGTTGGTCACCGGCACCTCGGCGGTGGGGATCAGGTAGAACTTGCTGCCATCAGCCTTGGGCACGGCAAACAGGTCTTCCTCGAACTTCGGCAGCTGGCCGGTACCGTACATGCTGGCCGCGTTGACCATATAGGGCGTGTAGAGCTCGGTGTAGCCGTGCTCGGCGGTATGGGTGTCCAGCATGAACTGGGCAAGGGCCCGGTGCAGGCGGGCCAGGCCGCCCTTCATCAGCGTGAAGCGGGCACCGGAGATCTTGACCGCGGTTTCGAAGTCGAGCCCACCCAGGCGGCTGCCGATGTCCACGTGATCACGCACCTCGAAGTCGAAGCTCGGCACGACGCCCCAGCGGCTCACCTCGACGTTGTCCTCCTCGGACTTGCCGACCGGCACGCTGTCGTGGGGCAGGTTGGGCAGGCCGGCGACGAAGGCGTTGAAGCGCTCAAGCAATTCTGCCAGCGCCGCTTCGTTGGCCTTCAGCTCGTCACCGATACCGGCCACCTCGGCGAGCACTGCGGAGGCGTCCTCACCCTTGGACTTGAGCTGGCCCACCTGCTTGGACAACGCATTGCGACGGGCCTGGAGATCCTGGGTGCGGGTCTGGCGAGTCTTGCGCTCGTCCTCCAGGGCCTGGAAGGCCTGCACGTCGAGATTCATCCCCCGGGTGGCAAGTCGCTCTGCAACAAAGTCCAGGCGGGTACGCAGCAGTTGCACATCAAGCATGACAATCCCTATTCAAATCAGAAAATTAACGCATTTGCTCGAGCGGGCCCGCAAAGGGCTGGGCAGGACACCCGCTTTTCGGATATATTGCGGCGCAACATGAGTTGTCCGCATGGCTTTGCAAAATCAATAGAAATCAAGAAGTTAATAGTGAGCCGAGACGGAAACTTTTCTTGATTTAACACTCTCACAGGTCACAATTGGATTAAAGGCGCTCATTTGAAAGCGCTGCTCAAATGCGACCACCGAAGGAGAAACCCGATGTTGTCCATTCGCGACTGCCTTGACTACTGCGACCTGACCGACGAAGACGTCGCCATCATCGCCGAACACCACGACATTCCCGATGTCGCGGCCGCCCAGATTGCCTGCGGCCTCGTACAAACCCGGGAAGGCACACTCATGCTCACCAAGTTCATGCTCGATCTCGTAGACGAGGCCGAGGAGCGGGGCGACCAGGATAAGGCCAAGCGCTTCCGCGACGCCTGCGCCCGCTTCATCGCAGCCCACCCGATCACTCACTGACCCCCTTGCCGGCCTGCCGGGCCTCGTACTCCCGGTCCAGGGCCCGCAGGCGCTCCAGCTTCTCGGCGATCCGGGCCTCAAGGCCCCGGGCGACGGGTTCATACCATCCCGGCGGAGACATTCCGTCGGGGAAATACCGCTCACCTGCGGCGTAGCCATCGGGTTCGTCGTGCGCATAGCGATATGCCTTGCCGTAACCCAGTTCCTTCATCAGCTTGGTAGGGGCGTTGCGCAGGTGGATGGGCACGGGCCGTGAAGCATCCTGCTTCACAAATTGACGCGCTGCATTATACGCCTTGTAAACCGCGTTCGATTTGGCCGCGCAGGCCAGGAAGACCGTTGCCTGCGCCAGTGCCAGCTCGCCTTCCGGAGAGCCCAGGCGCTCGTAGGTGGTGCAGCCGTTGAGGCATATTTCCAGGGCACGCGGATCGGCCAGGCCGATGTCCTCGACGGCCATCCGGACCAGCCTGCGCCCCAGGTACAAGGGGTCGGCACCGCCGTCCAGCATCCGGCACAGCCAGTACAACGCCGCATCCGGGTCCGAACCGCGCACCGACTTGTGCAAGGCCGAGATCTGGTCATAGAAGGCCTCTCCACCCTTGTCGAAGCGACGCAGGTTGCGCGACAGGGCTTCGTCGATGAAGGCCGGGGTCACCGGGTTGACGCCGGCCGTCTCGGCCGCGGTCTGGATCTGCTCGACCAGGTTGAGCAGTTTGCGGGCATCACCATCAGCAAAGCCGGTCAGGCGGTCGCGGGCATCGTCCTCGAAGTGCAGCTCCGGACAGGCATGCAGGCGGGCCCGCTCGAAGAGTTCGGTCAGTTCGTCCTGGGTGAGGGGCTCAAGCACATACACGGCGGCCCGGGACAGCAAGGCCGAATTGACCTCAAAGGACGGGTTCTCGGTGGTCGCACCGATCAGGGTGACCAGGCCTTGCTCCACGTAAGGCAGGAAGGCGTCCTGCTGGGCCTTGTTGAAGCGATGCACCTCGTCCACGAACAGGATGGTGTGGCGGCCGCGGGCCCGCTCGGCCTCGGCCCGGGCCATGGCCTCACGGATGTCCTTGACGCCCGAGAACACCGCAGAGAGGGAGGTGAACTCCGCATCGAAGGCCTTGGCCATCAGTCGCGCCAGGGTGGTCTTGCCGACGCCCGGCGGGCCCCACAGGATCATCGAATGGAGCTTGCCCGACTGGAAGGCCAGGGCCAGCGGCTTGCCCGGCCCCAGGAGGTGGCGTTGGCCGATGACCTCGGTGATAGCCTGCGGCCGCATGGCTTCCGCCAGCGGCAGGCGCGGCGGGTCGAGGGTGTCGAAGAGATCGGCCATTGGTGTTGCGCTTACTCGCCAACCACGTCGGCGCCAGCCGGCGGTACAAAGCGGAACAGGGCGGCATCGAGGGCAGGATTGCGCTCGAGCTGGCCAAACTGCAGGGAGGTGGTCTGCCCGAAGTTGTCGTACAACACCATGGCCTTGAGCTGGCCACCGGCCAGGCCGAGGCGGATCCGCTCGAAGCTGCTGTCATCGCCCTTGGGTACGGCCTCCACCCACTCCAGGCCATCTGCGGCTCCGGCATCCTTGAGGGTGAAGTTGCGGTCGAGGGCGTTGTCGCCGGCCAGGATGGCGGCTGGCGTGTTGCCCAGGGCCTGTCCGAGCTTCTTGGTGGTGACCTGGTTGAGTTCCTGGTCGTAGGCCCACAGCTTGTTGCCATCCCCCACCAGCAGCTGGGCGTAGGGCTTCTCGTAGGTCCAGCGGAACTTGCCGGGGCGGGCAAAGGCAAAGCTGCCACTCGCCTGCTGGGGCTTGCGGCCCGATTTGGACAGGACCTGCTGGCTGAAGCTGCCCCGCGCACTGCGGGTGCCCTCCATGAACTGCTTGAGCTGGGCCAGTCCATCGGCGCGGGCCTCGCCGGCCACCAACATCATGGAGAACAGCGGGGCTAGCAGGAATGCGGACTTGCGGATCATGATTCTCCTTCGCGGGCCGGTGCGACCACTTCCCGGTTGCCGTTGCTGCCCATCGGCGTGACCAGCCCGGAGCGCTCCATTTGTTCGATCAGGCGCGCGGCCCGGTTGTAGCCGATGCGCAGGTGACGCTGGACCAGGGAGATCGACGGCCGGCGGGTCTTGATGACCACCTCCACGGCCTGGTCGTAAAGCGGGTCGGCCTCGCTGCCTTCGCCGCCCTCGCCGCCGCCGAGGAGATCACCGCCCTCCTCCTCCGACGGCGCGAGGATGCCCTCGATGTAGTCCGGGGCCCCCGTCGCCTTGAGGTGCTCCACCACCTTGTGCACCTCGTGGTCCGCCACGAAGGCGCCGTGGACCCGGTTGGGCAGGCCGGTACCCGGTGCCAGGTAGAGCATGTCGCCCATACCCAGCAAGGCTTCGGCCCCCATCTGGTCGAGGATGGTGCGGGAGTCGATCTTGCTCGACACCTGGAAGGCCATGCGGGTCGGGATGTTGGCCTTGATCAGGCCGGTGATCACATCCACGCTGGGGCGCTGGGTGGCCAGTATCAGATGGATACCGGCCGCCCGGGCCTTCTGGGCGAGGCGGGCGATCAACTCTTCGATCTTCTTGCCGACCACCATCATCAGGTCGGCCAGCTCATCGATGATCACCACGATGTAGGGCAGCTTGTCGAGGGGCTCGGGGCTGTCCGGCGTAATCGAGAACGGGTTCTTCAAGGGCGCGCCGATCCGGGCGGCTTCGGCCACGGCCTTGTTGTAACCAGCCAGGTTGCGCACCCCTAGCGCGGACATCAGCTTGTAGCGCTTCTCCATCTCTGCCACGCACCAGTTGAGCGCGTTGGCAGCATGCTTCATGTCGGTGACCACCGGCGCCAGCAGGTGCGGAATGCCCTCGTAGATGGACAGCTCAAGCATCTTCGGATCCACCAGGATCAGGCGTACGTCTTCCGGCTCGGACTTGTAGAGCAGCGACAGGATCATCGCGTTGATGCCCACCGACTTGCCGGAGCCGGTGGTGCCGGCCACCAGCAGGTGAGGCGTCTTGGCGATGTCGGCTACCACCGGCTGGCCACCGATGTCCTTGCCGAGCGCCACCGTGAGCGGCGAGTGCATGTCGTGGTAGGCCCGGGACCCGAGGATCTCCGACAGGCGCACGGTCTGGCGCTTGGGATTGGGCAGCTCGAGGGCCATACAGGTCTTGCCGGGCACCGTCTCGACCACCCGGATGCTCACCACCGACAGTGCGCGGGCCAGGTCCTTGACCAGATTCATCACCTGGCTGCCCTTCACACCAACCGCCGGCTCGATCTCGAAACGGGTGATCACCGGACCGGGATACGCCGCCAGCACCTTCACCTCGACCCCGAAGTCGGCGAGCTTGCGTTCGATCAGGCGCGAGGTGAACTCGAGGACCTCGGCAGACGGCGGCTCCACATCGTGGGCAGGCTCGTCGAGCAGGGCCAGCGGCGGCAGGGCTCCGCCGGGCAGTTCAGTGAACAAGGTGGTCTGACGTTCCTTCTCGACCCGCACCGACTTCTCGACCTCGACGATGGCCGGTTCGATACGCACTGGCGGTGGCGGCGTCACCTCTTCCTTCTTGCGCTTGGTCTCGACCACGGCCTCGCGCTTCTGCGCCACCTCGCGGCCGACCCGGCGGTCCTCCCAAGTCTGCACGCCCTGGGTCGCAAACAACCAGACCCGCTCCAGCCCCGCCCCCAGCAGCTCCGACGCCTCCAGCCAGCTCACGCCCGAGAACAGGCTCATGCCGCCGGCGATCAGCGCCAGCAGCAGCAGGGTCCCGCCAGTGAAGCCCAGGTATTGCAGGGTGAGGCGCCCCAGTTCCAGCCCGATGACGCCGCCGGGCTCAAGGGGCAGCACCGCCTTGATGGAATGGAAGCGCATCGCCTCCAGGCCGCTGCTGGACAGCAGCACCACGATGAACCCCAGCACCACGATCAGGAAAGAGCGGCGGTCCGCCCCGAACACCAGCTGCAGCCGCCGGAAACCGATGGCCAGCCCGAAGCCCAGGAACACCACCCACCACCAGGCCGACACACCGAACAGGTAGAGCAGCAGATCGGAGAGCCACGCCCCGAAGCGCCCGCCCGGATTGCTCACCTGCTCGATCTGCACGGCGTGGGACCAGCCAGGGTCGGCCTTCGAATAGCCGAAGAGGATCATCGCGACATAGAGGGCCAGCACCCCCAGCAGCAGCCAGCGGGCCTCCTGCAGCAGGCCGGCGATCTTTTCCGGGAGGGGCAAGGGGCGGGTGGAAGGACGATTGAGCATGGGATGGCGATACGGGGCTTGCGGAGAATGGAGCCTGCAATGCAAAAGCGCGGCAAGGCGCCGCGCTCGGATTATAAACCAGGGTCTTCGGAGAACCCGTCCTCACCCGTGCCGTGATGAGTAAGGAAGGATTTCCGGGGCATTCACAAATCGTAGATCTTTTCGCGCAGGATCACGCCGCCATCGGTTTCCTCGATCAGGCCACGCAGGCCCAGGTCCTTCATGACCCGGCTGACCATCTCGCGGGAGGCGCCGATCATCTTGGCGATATCTTGCTTGGAGATCTTCTTGCGCACCATCTTGACGCCATCCACCTCCTCCGACATCTCGAGGAGCAGGCGCGCCACCCGGCCATACACGTCCATCAGGGCCAGGCTCTCGATCTTGCGGTCGGCGTCGCGCAGGCGGCGGGTCAGATTGCACATGACGTGCCAGGCGAGCTCGAAGTTCTCCTGCATCAGGCGCTTGAAGTCGGTCTTGGCGATGGTCACCAGGTCGGAGGGCGACACGGCCACCACCGACGCGGAACGGGGGCTGTCATCCAGCACCCCCATCTCGCCGAACATCTCGCCCTGCCCGAGGATGGTCAGGATCACCTCACGGCCATCCTCGTCGCTGACCATCACCTTGAGGTTGCCGGTGAGCACGAAATAGACGAAATCCGTGCGGTCGCCCTCATGCACCACCGCCGAACCACGCGGCACCCGCCGCATCATTGCACAGCGCGCAACTGCCGCCAGCCGGTCGTCGCCGAGGCCCTGGAAAATCGGGAATGTCCTCAGGGCGATCGTGGACACGGAGCTGGTAACGGACATAAGCGTCTCCTAAGCAGGACTCGAAATGAATTACATGGCGTGGAAACGACCCGTCGAACCGTCGTTTCCGTCATGGACAATCAACGGTCAAGTATAAAGCAAACTTGAGGGTCTCCATCGCAGTGGCATCAAAACGTCCACCGCCACCGCACAGCTTCATCCTGCCCCGGGGAACGAAGCACCTTATAATCGGTCCTTCCTTGCTCACGACAAAACAGAAGAGAAAGACACCCAGATGGCCACCCGTCACATCAAGCTGCTCATCCTCGGTTCCGGCCCCGCCGGCTACAGTGCCGCCGTTTATGCCGCCCGTGCCAATCTGAACCCCGTGCTGATCACCGGCATCGCTCAGGGCGGCCAGTTGATGACCACCACCGAAGTGGACAACTGGCCGGCCGACGCCGACGGCGTGCAGGGCCCCGAGCTCATGGCGCGTTTCGAGAAGCACGCCCTGCGCTTCAATACCGAGATGATCTTCGATCACATCCACACCACCCACCTGGCCGAGAAGCCGATACGGCTGGTGGGCGATGCCGGCGAATACACCTGTGACGCACTGATCATCGCCACCGGCGCGAGCGCCCAGTACCTGGGCCTGCCCTCCGAGGAGGCCTTCTCCGGCAAGGGTGTTTCCGCCTGTGCCACCTGCGACGGTTTCTTCTACCGCAACCAGGAAGTCGCCGTGATCGGTGGCGGCAACACAGCCGTTGAAGAGGCCCTGTACCTGGCCAACATCGCCAGCAAGGTCACCCTGGTGCATCGCCGCGACAAGTTCAAAGCGGAGCGCATCCTGGTCGACAAGGTCATGGAGAAGGTCGCTGCGGGCAAGATCGTGCTGGAACTCGACGCCACCCTCGACGAAGTGCTGGGCGACGCCACCGGCGTGACCGGCATGCGCATCAAGGGCGTCAAGAGCGGCACGACCAAGGACATCGACCTGAAGGGCGTGTTCATCGCCATCGGCCACAAGCCGAATACCGACATCTTCGAAGGTCAGCTCGAAATGGAAGGTGGCTACATCGTCACCCAGGGCGGCCGTCACGGCAATGCCACGGCGACCAGTGTGCCGGGCGTGTTCGCCGCCGGCGACGTGCAGGATCACATCTACCGTCAGGCCGTGACCAGCGCCGGTACCGGCTGCATGGCCGCGCTGGACGCCGAGCGTTACCTCGACAGCCTCGGCCTGGCCGGCTGATCGCCCCCCCGGGCCGGTCGCTGCGAGGCGGCCGGCCACCGTTCCAATCCGCATCGAGCAGCACCGTACGGGCACCATGCGCAAGCGCAATCAGACTTCCGGGCTGGACGCCCTCAAGGCCATCCGCCAACAGGTGCCCAATGCCGCCCTCAAGACCGTGATCGGAGGGCCCCGCAACAAAGCCGCTCCCCGCTCCACTGCCCCCGCTCCGTCAGAGCCGGCCGACGATGACGGGCTGTTCCGCCGCCAGGTGGGTGACGTACAGCCGGTGAAGTCTGCCGACCGGGCCGAGCTCGGTCGGCCCAGGCCCGTGCCGACGCCTCGCCCGCGGCAGCCCGAGCTGGAAGTCGAAGCCCCGTCGCGTCGCCCCGCCCGGGTCGACGAGAACGATGCGGCAGCCGTCTTCCGCTCAGCGCTGGGCGACATTGCGCCGATCAAGGACTTCAATCGGGTCGACCTCAGCCTCCAGCGTCAGCGCGCCAATCCTGGCGTGCGGGCAGTGGAGCACTGGGAGCCGCCTGCGCCCACCTTTGACGACAGCACGCTCGCCGATCCCGCCGCGCTGTTCCGCCAGGTGGCCGGTGAGGTTGCCCCCCTCAAGGACAAGAACCTCGCCGCAGTCGATCGCCCCCTGCCCGCCCCCCGCCCGCGCCTGCGCGAGGAAGACGAACGTGAGGTGCTGCGGGAGGCGCTGGAATCCCCGATCTCCTTCGAGGACCGCCTGGACATGGGCGACGAGGCCGCCTACCTGCGCGTCGGCCTGCCCCGCCGGGTCCTCACCGACCTGCGCCGCGGCCGCTGGGTCGTGCAGGGTGAGCTGGACCTCCACGGCCTGACCCGTGACGAGGCCCGCACCAGCCTGGCCCAGTTCATCGCCCTGGCGCTGCAGCAGGGGCGCCGCTGCCTGCGGGTGATTCACGGCAAGGGCCACGGCTCGCCCGGTCGCATCCCGGTGCTGAAGCACCTCTCCCGCGGCTGGCTGGCCCAGCGTGAAGACATCCTGGCCTTCTGCCAGGCCAAACCCCACGATGGCGGCGACGGCGCACTGCTGGTGCTGCTGCAGGCTGGCGGCGGCAACCGGGGCTGACTCCCCCCCCAAAAAAAGCGCTTATATTTCAGCAAGTTCTAATACAGACTGACTCAACAAGGCGTTTTCAGGCTGTTTTTTCGGTACGTGGCGCCATTCTTGCCCACGGTCAATTTCTTTCGTCTCCCACCCCCCTACATTGCGCCGCGACAGATTGTCGCAGCGGCGCCGCGTCTCTCCCGACGCCCGGCTCCGGCGACAACTGGCTAGGCCGCCGTAATCCACGGCGCGCATTCGGTTAAGGGACATACGGAGACCCACAATGAGCACCCAAGACACGCAGCATGACGACCTGACCCCCGTACCGGGACGCCGCAAGTTCCTTAACACCGCCGCCCTCGCCGGGCTGGCCGGTGCCGGCTTGTCCGTCGGCCTGTCCTCCTGCAAACAGGAAGCCCCGCCCGCCGCCGCCCCCGCGGCAGGCGCGGCCCCTGCAGCCGCCAGCCATGGCGCCTCCCCCCACCTGGCTCCGGGCCAGCTGGACGAGTACTACGGCATCTGGTCCGGTGGCCACACCGGCGACATGCGCATTCTGGGCCTGCCCTCCGGCCGCGAGATCACCCGCGTCCCCGTGTTCAACCCGGACCCCTTGGTCGGCTGGGGCATCACGAATGAATCCAAGGCCATCATGGGTACCAAGGCGGACGGCAGCCTGCGCTACACCGTCGCCGACACTCACCATACCCACGCCTCCTACAAGGACGGCACCTACGACGGGCGCTACGCCTGGATCAACGACAAGATCAACGGCCGCATCGCCCGGGTCAAGCTGGACACCTTCGAGTGCGACAAGATCACCGAGATCCCCAACGTCCAGGGCTTCCACGGCATCTTCCCGGACAAGGCCGACCCGGTGGACCCGGCCATCACCCACACTACCCGCGTCTTCGCCGGTGCCGAGTTCAGCATCCCCCTGCCGAATGACGGCAGCCACCTGAACGATGTGGACACGTACCGTTCGCTGTTCACCTGCGTCGACGCCGAGACCATGGCGGTGCGCTGGCAGGCCCTGATCGACGGCAACTGCGACCTGGTGGCCACCTCCTACGATGGAAAGCTGGCCGCCACCAACCAGTACAACACCGAGATGGGGGCCAAGTACGAGGACATGATGTCCGCCGAGAAGGACGCCTGCACCTTCTTCCACATCGCCCGCATCGAGCAGGCCGTCAAGGACGGCAAGTTCAAGACCTACGGCGACTCCAAGGTACCGGTGGTGGACGCCACCCGCGAGGCGAACAAGGACCCGAAGACCGCGCTGGTCGCCTATGTGCCGGTCCCCAAGAATCCCCACGGCGTGAATGCCAGCCCGGATGCCAAGTACTTCATCTGCGCCGGCAAGCTGTCGCCCACCGCCACCGTGATCGAACTGGGCAAGGTGCTGGACTGGTTCGACGGCAAGCTCGAGGACATCAAGGCCACCGTGGTGGCCGAAGTGGAGCTCGGCCTCGGCCCCCTGCACACCGCATTCGACGGCCGCGGCAATGCCTTCACCACCCTCTTCCTGGACTCTCAGGTCGTGAAATGGAACGTGGAGGCCGCCATCAAGTTCCACGCCGGCGACAAGAACGCCCAGTACGTGGTGGACCGCCTGGACGTGCAGTACCAGCCCGGCCACCTCAACGCCTCCCAGTCCGAGACCCGGGAAGCCGACGGCAAGTGGCTGTGCGTGGGCTGCAAGTTCTCCAAGGACCGCTTCCTGCCGGTCGGCCCGCTCCACCCTGAGAACGAGCAGTTGGTCGACATCTCCGGCGAGAAGATGAAGCTGATCGCCGACCACCCGGTGCGCCCCGAGCCCCACGACTTCATCATCGTCAAGCGCGACCGGATCAAGACCCGCCAGGTCTACAACCTGGACGAGTTCCCCAACGCGGTGAAGGATCCGAAGGAAAGCGGCGTCTTCCGCAACGGCAACAAGGTCACCGTCAAGCTGGTATCCCAGGCTCCGGCCTTCAGCCTGCGCGAGTTCACCGTCAAGAAGGGCGACGAGGTGACCCTGATCCTCACCAACCTGGACAAGGTGGAGGACCTGACCCACGGCTTTGCGATTCCCAAGTACAACATCAACTTCATTGTCAATCCGCTGGAGACCAAGTCCGTCACCTTCAAGGCCGACAAGCCGGGTGTCTACTGGTGCTACTGCACTCACTTCTGCCACGCCCTGCACCTCGAAATGCGGACTCGCATGATCGTGGAGAAGTAAGCCGGCGCAAGCCGTTTCCTTATCGTGGGGGATAAGTTGGGGAGGCCTTCCGGCCTCCCTTTTTTTGCTTGCCGCCATTCCTCGGGCCGGCTGCCGAATTGACTCAGCTTAAGGCGGCCAGGCGCCCCCGGCACCAGAATCCGCCGTCACACCGATAGACGGAGCCCTCGATGTTCTCCCAGCGCACCCTGCGCCGCCTGCTCGCCCCCCTCGCCGCCCTGCTGCTCACCAGCGCCGCCCACGCCGACACCTACGAGATCAAGCTCCCGCCGGAGTTGTCTTCCTCACCGCGGCTGTGTGACTACGCCCCCTGCAGCGAGGTCCTGCCCGGGGCGACCAGCTTCTCGGAGCGCAAGGGGCAGCCTTCGTATGTAGAGGGCTATCGGGACGACGCCGGACAAAAGACCAAAGTCGGCTACGTGATGCTGTCCACCGACATCACCGACATTCCAGCCTATTCCGGCAAACCGGTGGTCACCCTGATCGGGATGGACACCGCCGGCAAGTTCACCGGCGTGAAGATCCTCAAGCACTCCGAGCCCATCCTGCTGCTGGGGATCCCCGAATCCTCGCTGGTCAAGTTCAACAACCAGTACCTGGGGCAGTTTGTCGGCGACAACATCGAGATCGGCAAGTCACGCCCCGAGGAAAACCTGATCGGCCTCGACGCGATCACCGGAGCCACGGTCACCGTCATTGCCCAGAACCAGGTCATGATGACCAGCGGCACCGAGGTGGCCAAGCAGGTGGGCATCCTCAAGCCGGTAATCCGCCCCCAGGCCAGGTTTCCCATTTCCGATGCGGCCCCCAGCTGGGCCAACCTGGTGGCCGACGGCAGCGTGCAACACCTGGTGGTCAAACCTGAGGACCTCGGCCTCAAGGGTGATGGTCGTCCCTACATGGACCTGTGGTTCGGCTATCTCAACCAGCCCACCATCGGCCGCGCCCTGCTCGGCAAGGACGGCTACGCCAGCCTGATGGCGCGCCTCAAGGAAGGCGAACACGCCATCTTCATCATCCGGACCGCCGGGATGGACTCCTTCAAGGGGTCCGGCTTCGTCCGCGGCGGCATCTACGACCGGGTGCAAGTACGCCAGGACAAGGACAGCTTCACCTTCCGCGACCTCGATTATGTGAACCTCTGGGGCCTCGCCGCCGCAGGCGCCCCGGCCTACGACGAATCGGCGATCTTCATCATCCGCGGCAAGGGTTTCTCCGCCGCCTATCCCTGGAAGTTGGTCTTCCTCGGCAACAGGATCGACAAGGAGACCGCCGCCAAGACCTTTGCCAATTTCGACAGGGAATACTGGCTGGCCGACTCCTACCTGGAGGGCGGCCGCCCGGAAGTGATCAAGCCCGACCCCACCTGGCTCAAGGTCTGGAAGGACAAGGCCCTGCAGATCGGCGCCTTCATCGTGCTGCTGCTCGGCGTGGCCGCGGCCTACGCCAACCGCGACCGCCTGGTACGCCGCTCCAGCCACAAGAACAAGTGGCGGGTGAATGCCTTCAAATACACCGGCTGGCTGCTCAGCATCGGCTTCGTGGGCTTCCAGGCCATGGCCCAGCCTTCCATCACCCAGGTCCTGACCTGGTTCCACAGCCTGCTCTTCCAGTGGCAGTGGGAGCTCTTCCTGTCCGACCCGCTGATCTTCATCTTCTGGATCTTCATCATCGTCACGGTGTTCGTGTGGGGCCGCGGGCTGTTCTGTGGCTGGCTCTGCCCTTTCGGCTCCCTCTCCGAGCTGCTCTACAAGCTGGGCCGGGCCTGCGGCCTCAAGCGCTTCCAGTTCCACCTCCCCCAGGCCCTGCACGACAGGCTCAAGGGCCTCAAGTACGCGATCTTCTTCGGCCTGCTCGCCGTGTCCTTCTTCAGCATGGGCCTGGCCGAGAAGCTTGCCGAGATCGAGCCCTTCAAGACCACCTTCCTGGTCGGCCTGCTCAATCGCAGCTGGCCCTATACCCTTTTCGCCGGGGGGCTGCTGGGCCTGTCGATCTTCACAGAGCGGCCCTTCTGCAAGTATCTCTGCCCACTGGGCGCGGCCCTGGCCATGCCCACCACCTTCCGCTGGTTCGGTCTCAAGCGGAAGGACGAATGCACCAAGTGCAAGGCCTGCGCCAAGGGCTGCGGCTCCCTGGCCATCGACACCAAGGGAAACATCGACCAGCGTGAATGCATGCTCTGCCTGGACTGCATGGTCTTGTACTACGACGACCACGCCTGCCCTCCCCTGGCCCAGGAGCGCAAACGCCGGGACAAGGCCGGCCAGCCGCTCACCCCGATCGACGCACGGGGCTACTTCATCCCCATCCATCCCGCCCCCGCCAGATCTGCCACGGAAGAAAAGCACTCATGACCCTCGCCGACCGCAACGAACTGCGCCAGCCCTCCTACGGGGAAGCCCGGGGTGCAGCCTGGCTGGCCGCCGAGCTCCGCGACCACCTGTGGCCCTGGGGCAGCGGCGCCCAAGGCGGCCGGACATCCTTACGCCTGGCCGGCTTCGGCCTTGCCGTCGCGGCCACCATCGCCTGGATCCTCACCGCCCTCGGCCACCTGTCGGCGGGGGCGATCATCGGCTGGTGGTTCGGCTGGAGCGTGCTGGAGGTATTCGTCCGGCTGGACGGCAAACCCTATGTCAAGGAAGGCCCCTGGTGGGGCCGCCTGTATCGCCGGGCCAGCCTGATGGACATGCTGTGCTACGTGAGCTTCAAGAACCTGCTGATCGGAGCCTCACTGTTCCTCAGCCTGAAGGCCATGGGCCTGCTTCAGCTCTGAGGCGGATGAAGCCCAGCCCGCTTCGTCACTCTTTCTCTTCGTAGGCCGAAGGCGTCACTCCAGCCCCAGCCAGGCATTCACGGAGGTATTTGAGTTCCTGCTTGCCGAACTCGTTGCTGTGATGGGGGTGGTGCAGGAAGAACTCATGCCGGTTGAGCAGTACCCGGAAACGGGCGCCGTGGCCCGGCTCGACCTCGGCCCCCAGATGATGGAGAAGGGACTCCACCTCGCGCCACTGGATATTGCTGCTGATGGGATCGCGGAATATTGATTCGAGAAGATGACGGTGCTTGGAGCTCATGATCTGCCCTTTCTTGTTCTGGTTTCGCAGCCCGCTGGCCGGGAAACACCCCTGACAGGAAGCTGCATTCAGCGCCTCCAGGCACTCATTGTCCTCCTGCCGGAGGCAGATGGCATCCCCGCACAGTCGGGGCACTGACAAAAAGTGGGCGGGTCGCTGCCCCCAAGGGGGCACTTTTCATCCTGGGTCGGCCCCAAGATGAAAAAATAAGGCCTGCCCCGGTTACCCGAAGCAGGCCAATCGTCAGGATGGCAGACCTGATCGAGGAGCAAACTGAGTTCTGGCTACATCTGCGCTCAGACGTGGTAGAAGTCCATGACCGAATCGATCACGTCGTTCAGCACGAGCACATGCTTGCGCAGGATCACCCAACTGTTGCCTGCGGGCTTCAGGGTGTAGGTCACTTCACCAAAGAAGTGCGCCGCCACGCCAAAGCGGTAGTAGTGCGTCACCCACTTGGCCTTGACCTCCAGTTGGGAGTCAGACGCCTCCTGGATCATCACGTTGGTCACCAGATGCAGGGTGCGGGGCAGCGGAGTCGATGCCGCCGACTTGCCGGTGCGGATGCGATAGACCCGATCCTCCAGCCCCGAGCGGTTGGCATAGTAGATCATCGACATGCCGCGCTTCGGATCCGTGGTGTAGACATGCTCGGAATCCCACTGGGGAATGTGGAACTCGGCACCTTCGTCAAACAGTTCCAGGTAATCGTCCCAGGCCTGCCGATCGCACAGTTCGGCCTTGCGGTAGAGGAACTGCTCAACGCTCTTCTGCAAATCGCCCATCATTCCGCTCCTTGTTCGCTCTTGGATTTCTTGTCGATGCCCCGTAGCAGGAAATCGCGCCAGGCACCGTGCTGGTTGATGTAAAGCCCTTCATGGGTCAGCTCGGCACCGGTCAGAACCGGCGAGATGCCCAGCGTCTCGGCATTGGGAGTGGATTCGGTGATCCACTTGGTGTGGCCGCGGGAAATGTCGTTCCACGATTCGAGGCGGGCCTGGAAGCCGCGCTGGGCCTCGCGGAACTCCACCAGATCGTCGGGGGTGCCCATGCCGGAAACGTTGAAGAAATCCTCGAACTGACGGATGCGGTTCTCCCTATCCTTTTCGGACTCGCCCTTCACGCCGATACACTGGCTGATCACCTGGGTCTTGTTCCAGGCCACCGGGCGGATGATCCGCAGCTGGGAACTGATCTGGTCCATGAAGAACAGGCTGGGATAGACGTTCAGGTTGCGCAGCCGGTGCATCATCCACTCGGCCTTCTTTTCACCATACTCCTCGACCAGGCGCGGCATGATGGTGGCGTAGCCGGGACGCACACTGGGATTGGGCATTTCGCTGAACAGCACGCTGTGCCCGTTGGGGAAGGAGAACCAGCCATCGTCGGTATCGGAATCGCCGGCACCCAGCTTGCGGTAGTCCAGCGTATTGGTGATCTCGGCGCCCTTCTGGGCATTCAGCTCATGGCGATGAACAACGGTGGCCACGTAGTTGTAGTGCACGGTGCTGACGTGATAGCCATCCAGGCCGTTCTCGTTCTGCAGCTTCCAGTTGCCATCGAAGGTGTAAGTGCCCTTGCCCGGCAGAACTTCCAGCTCACCGGTCGGGGACTGGGCCACCATCAGGTCCAGGAAGACTTTGGCATCGCCGAGATGATCTTCCAGCGAATTGGTACCCTCGGTGTCGAGGTTGATGAACACGAAGCCCTTGTAGCTGGCAATGCGCGCCCGCTTGAGGTTGCGGGAAGCCAAGTCAAAGTCTTCCGGGTATTCGCTGGGTGCCTTCACCTTGAGCAGCTTGCCGTCGGAACGGAAGGTCCAGGCGTGGAAGGAGCACACAAAGGTGGATTGCCGACCCTTGCCGACCCGGGTCAGGGTCGCGCCGCGATGCTGACAGGCATTGACCAGCGCGTTGAGCTTGCCATTTCCGTCGCGGGTGATGATCATCGGCTGGCGGCCGGCATTCATCGTAATGAAATCGTTGGGCTGGGAGATCTCGCTCTCGTGACAGGCATAGATCCAGTTCTTCTCGAAGATCATCTCCATCTCGAGTTCGAACAGGTCGGGCTCCGTAAACATGCGGCGCGCGACTCGGTAAACGCCCTCCTCCGGTCTAAAATCAAGGCAACCCGAGACAAATTCGCGCCAGTCGGCTGTAGTTCTTGCGGTACTCATGTTGTCCCCATTGTTTTGGTGTTGATGGAGCCCCCATTAGAAGGCCGTTCTTTTTCCAGGAATATCCTGCTGTTGGGGAATGTCTGTCCGGTTTTTGTGGACAGCGGGCCACAGCCGGAAAACAGCCGTCAAACCGCGGCTCCCGGCTCGAGCACCGCGTCCCCGTTCAACGATGGGGGGGGTATTTCCCCTCAAGGGTGGCGCTTGACAGCAGAGAAGCCTGACAAGAAAATCGATATTTATTATAAATCTCGATTTTTTAAGATTCCGACACGCAGCTCGACAACAAGATTGCACCAACAGGATCACGGAGCCACACACCAGACGCACCAACCGGCCCGGAATAGCTGCATGAAGCGGAGCCTCAACCCCTACCCAGGAGTTCGTGATGGAGACGATCGCGAAAGTTGTTCCACAGGACCTGCATACATCCTGCAGTGACCTCAAGAGTGCCCAGACATGGATGGCCGAAATCTGTGGCCCTCATGGCCTCAAGGCACATGCCAACCGCCCTCTGCAGTTCCGGCACTCAGGCAGCGTCCTGCAGTCCCGTTCAACCACCATCGGCGTCGTGGAATACGGCACCGATGTGTCGATCCTGGTCAACGAGCCCACCCCCCTGCACAGCTTCAGCATCAGCCTGCCCATCACCGGCGAACAGGAACTCGAGGTCGACGGGCGACGGCTGTTGTCTACCGCTGACATGGGCACCATCCTCGTGCCGAACGTCGCTCAGGAACTGGTGATCGCAGGGAATTGCCGCAAGATGCTGGTGTCAATGTCGCACGCCGCCGTATCCAAGGTACTCGAAGAGTTGCTGCAGCGCCCTTTGTCCAGGCCGCTGACCTTCTCCCCTACCATGGACGCCACCAGTGGAGAAACCGCCTCGTGGTGGAGAATCGTGCGCCACCTGCTGACTGAAATGGCGTGCAGCCAGAGCCTTTACCGCAATATTCACCTTGCGGCGGAACTGGAAGCCACCCTCATCCGTGGCCTGCTGCTGGCGCAGCCCAACAACTACTCGGAAGAGCTCCACAGCTCCCGCGAAGGCAAGACCCCCCAATACCTGCTCAAGGCACGTCAGTTCATCCTCGACACAGCCAAGGACGACGTTAACCTGGAGCACATCGAACAAGTGGCCGGGGTCTCCCGCTTCAAGCTTTACGAGGGCTTCAAGCTGTACTTCGGGCTGACACCCCTCGCTTATCGCAAGAAGCACCGGCTCGAGCAGGTACGCCGCGAAATCCTGCGCAACGGCTCCCAGAAGAACATTTCATGCATCGCGATGGATTGGGGCTTCATGCACCTCGGCCGCTTCTCGATCGAGTACCGGAAACAGTTCAACGAACTCCCCTCCGAAACGCTCCGGCGTTACAAACAGAATCGTCAGCCCGGATCCGGCATGGTCTGAACCTCCCGTCCCGCCAATACAACAAAGCCTCTCTTGCCTTGCGGCAGAGAGGCTTTGTTGTGATACAGGGTGCAGGGGCCGGTCTCCCCCGCACCCTGGCCGCTTACGCCCGCTTCATCATCACCACCTGGCTGGGATTCCTGAAGGCGGCCAGCCGCTCCGCCTGCAGCACCCGCGCCTTGGCCAGGTTCTTCTCCTTCACGTGCCCATAGCCCCGCACCTCATCCGGCCAGGCCGCCAGGCTGGCTGCGGCTGAATGGTTGGCGTGGGTCAGCTGGCTGACGATCTCGTCGAGCTGGCGGATGTACTCCTCGATCAGGGCCCGTTCCATGCGCCGCTCTTCGGTCTTGCTGAAGAGATCCAGCGCGCCGCCGCGCAGGTGCTTGAGGCCGGCCATGCGCTGGAAGGCCTTGAACATCCACGGGCCGTACTGCTTCTTCTGCAGGTGGCCGGTCTTCGGGTCCTTGTCGGCCAGCAGCGGCGGGGCCAGGTTGTACTTGACGCTGTAGCCGTGGGGGAACTGGGCATCGAGTTCGGCCAGGAAGGCCGGGTCGGTGTGCAGGCGCGCCACTTCGAACTCGTCCTTGTAGGCCATCAGCTTGTACAGGTTGCGCGCGGCGGCCTCCGACAGGGCGGTGGCGCCGGGCAGGGCCTTGTGCTCGGC
>NZ_JABBGA010000035.1 GCF_012927165.1 Zoogloea dura | reverse complement strand
GCCCGCTCGGCGTTGTGGGTGGTGGAGCCGCACTCGATGTCGACGGTGCCGTTCTGCACGAGGGGGATGCGGTTCTGGGAGGTGACGGGGGTGAGCTTGACGGCCAGGGCGGGCAGCTTGAGCTCGGCCTTGACGGCGTCGACGACCTTGAGCATGAGCTCCTGGGAGTAGCCGACGACCTGCTGCTTGTCGTCGTAGTAGGAGAAGGGGATGGAGGATTCGCGGTGGCCCAGGGCGATGGTGCCGCTGTCCTTGATCTTCTTGAGGGTGGGGGATTCCTGCGCCAGCGCCGGCTGGGCAAGACCGGCGAGGATCAGACAGGTGGCTGCGAGCTTGAACGGGGTACGCATGGTGCTGGACTCCTGCAAGGGTTGAGGACGTTGGGTGCCTGGGCGTCGGCTGTCCTTTACATTGCAGAGCGCGTGCCAGCCCGCGGGAGGGCTGGAATCAATTTCAAGTCATTGATTTTTAATGAAGGGGGCGTGGAGGCTGGGGGCCTTCTGTTCGGATTTCCGGATGAGCCCCGCTGCGGGCGCCCGGATTTCCGTCCGGAACTCCGGGCAGGGCCGTGCCCCGCGAGGCTGTTAAAATGCGGGCCTCAGACTTTCGATCGGCTCAACGAACTGCCATGACCCAGACCCTGCTCACCCTTGTCCGCCCCGACGACTGGCACCTGCACGTGCGCGATGGCGCCGCCCTGGCTGCCGTGGTGCCCGATACCGCCCGCCGCTTCGGCCGGGCGCTGATCATGCCCAACCTCAAGCCGCCGGTGACCAGCGTGGAGCAGGCCGACGCCTATCGGGCGCGCATCCGGGCGGCGGTGCCGGCAGGGCTCAAGTTCGATCCGCTGATGACGTTGTATCTGACTGACAGCCTCAAGCCCGAAGAGATCGACAAGGCCGCCGCCAGCGGCTTCATCCCCGCCGCCAAGCTCTACCCGGCAGGCGCGACGACCAACTCGGACGCGGGCGTCACTGACATCGCCAAGGTGTATCCCGTTCTCGAACGGATGGCGGAAACGGGCCTGGCCCTGTGTGTTCATGGAGAGGTGACCCATGCTGACGTGGATATCTTTGATCGCGAGCGTGTCTTTATCGATCGCGTACTGGCGCCGCTTGCAGCGCGCTACCCGACCCTGCGCATTGTCTTCGAGCACATCACGACGGCCGACGCGGCGCAGTTTGTGAACGACAGCGGGGCCAACGTGGGCGCCACCATCACGGCCCACCACCTGCTGCTCAACCGCAATGCGATCTTTGCTGGCGGCATCCGCCCGCACCACTATTGCCTGCCGGTGCTCAAGCGCGAGACCCACCGGGAGGCCCTGGTGAAGGCGGCCACCTCCGGCAGCACCAAGTTTTTCCTGGGCACCGATTCGGCGCCCCACGCCAAGACCACCAAGGAAGCCGCTTGCGGCTGCGCCGGCTGCTACACCGCCCACGCCGGCATCGAGCTGTACGCCGAGGCCTTCGAGCAGGCCGGTGCGCTGGACAAGCTCGAAGCCTTCGCCAGCTTCAACGGCCCGGACTTCTACCGCCTGCCGCGCAACGCCGACACCATCACCCTGGTGAAGGAAGACTGGAACGTGCCCGCCGGCCTCGACTACCTGCCGGGAGATCCGCTGGTGCCGCTGCGCGCCGGCGAGACCATCGGCTGGAAGCTGGCCTGATCCCTGAGCTGACCCCTGACCCCTCCCTCCGATCCGATCGAAGATGCGCCTCACCTTTATCAAGCCCCTGCTGGTCCTGGCCGTGCTCCCCATGTTGACGGCCTGCGAATACGAAGGGGCCGCCTTCATCATCAATGGCAACAAGGATGAGAACATCAGCCTGGTGCGCGAGCAGACCTGGTTCTGGAGCAGTGATGTGAACCAGGCCATCGTGGTGTCGCGGATGCCCACCTGCATGCGCCGCTACGACATCAAGTCGGGCGTGGCGGGAACGGTGAAGATGGAGGTCTACGAGGCGGGGAGCAGCCTGTGGGCCCTCAAGCAGGGCAAGAGCTGGTATCTGGCGAGCACCGAGAAGTGCGAGTTCCAGCGCTGGACCGAGCCGCCGGAGGAGCCCCCCGGCCGCCTGGTGGGGACGTTCTCGCGCAAGAACGACCGGCTCGAGTTCCTGTCGGCGGATTCCCCCGCCAAACCCATCAGGCCTGCCGACGAATGATGCGGCGGCCCATGCCGCTGCACAGCAAGCCGTAGCCCGCCGCCGCGCCCAGCGCATCCGCCAGCAGATCCCAGGGGTCGCCCACCCGGTTGGCGGTGAAGAAATGCTGGCACAACTCGATGCCCAGACCATAGGCCACCAGGCCGAGGAACAGCGCCGCCAGCCCGGTCGGCCAGCCCTTTCCGCCAAGCAGCATCAACACCAGGAAGGCGCCGGTGTGCTCGACCTTGTCCTGGAAGGAGAACACCGTGATGGCTTCCGGCAGGGGAATCATCGCCAGGATGAAGATGCCGATGAGGGCGATCACGAATACGCTGCGGACAAGGGGCAGGGAGTGGGGCAGGGAGAGGGGCATCGGAGGCTCGGTGTGTTGCGTCGCCGCATTCTAGCCTTCGTGGCATGCCCCCGGGCGGATCGTGCTGCACGGATGTGCTTGCGGCCTGGTTGATGAAGTCACGGCAGGCGCTGGTGATTGTTCATATCGCACTGCAGCATCCATCGTGCATCATGAAGAGTCCGGCGCTGTGCCGGGTCTTGCTGCCAGTGTCCAATGAATATCCCGCTCGATGCCCTCGATCTCCTTGACCAAGGGGTGGCCATCTTCGATGCACACCACCGGCTGGTTTACCAGAACGCTCCTTTTGTTGCCATGGTGGCTCCAGGGCGCACGCCATTCAGGGAAGGCTCGGGCCTGGCCCTGATCCTCGATTGCCTGGCTGCCCAGGGCGTCGGGCAGGGGGATGATCTGCGCCGCCGGCTGTCGGTGCTGCGCGAGGCGCTGGTGGCTGGGGATGAGCGGCAGGTCGAGCTCGTCGGCGAGCGGGGGCGCCATCTCTTCGTGGTGGCCCGTGCCACCGAAAGCGGCACGCTGCTGTTGCAGGTGCGCGACATCACCCTGGAGAGGCGTTCGACGGTCAAGCTCGAGAGCGTGATGAAGGTGGCGGTGTCGACCCTCGCCGATCTCGCCGAATACCGCGATACCGATACCAGCGAGCACGTGCTGCGGGTGGCCCGGCTGACCCATGAGATCGCCCGCGAGCTGGTGGGCGTGGGCTATCCGGCGGAAGAGCTGAGCGCCGACTTCCTGTCGCACCTGGGCACGGCCAGCATGCTGCACGACATCGGCAAGGTCGGCGTGCCCGACAGCATCCTGCTCAAGAAGGGCAAGCTCGAAGCGGAAGAGCGGGCCCAGATCGAGCGCCATGCCGAGGATGGCGGCAGCATCCTGAAGAAGGCCAGCCGCCTGCTGCCGGAGAGCCTGCATTTCCGGCTGGCCGCGGAGATTGCCTTCTCCCATCACGAGCGCTGGGATGGCAAGGGCTATCCCAGCCAGCTGGCCGGCGAGCAGATTCCACTGTCGGCCCGCATCACCTCGGTGGCGGATGTCTTCGACGCCCTGTCATCGGAGCGCCCCTACAAGCCGGCCTGGCCCCTCGACAAGGTCGAGGCCTACATGCGCGAGTCGGCCGGCACCCAGTTCGACCCGCGGGTCGTCGCGGCCCTCGGCAAGGTCCTGGAGGTCCGCGAGCGGGCCAGCAACATCCAGTGGTCGGCGCTGATGAGCCTGAACGATCCGGTGGTCGATCACGACCACGCCGTGCTGCTGACCCTCATCAACCAGATATCCCTCGAGGCCAACTGCCACGATCCGAGCGCGGTGGAGTTCGTGGTGGATGAGCTGGTCGGCTATACCTTGTCGCATTTCGGCCGGGAGGAGCGCCTGCTCGAACGCAACGGCTACCCGCACCTGGATGCCCACAAAAAGGTCCACCGGCGCATGGCAGAGGAGGTGATCGCCCTGCGTGACAAGCTCCGCAACAACTTCACGCCGGCCCTGGGCGAAGAGATCTCCCGCTATCTCCGCAACTGGCTCACCGACCACATCCTGGTCGAGGACAAGAAGTTCGCCCGCTACCTGGGCGGCTGACTGAGCCGGGGCGGGCGGCCCGGGCGCCAGCCCTGCCTATCCGGCGCGGCGCCGCGCCAGCCATTCCCAGACCAGCCCGCCGGGCGAGTCCTTGCCGGTCAGCACGTACTGCAGGGTGTGGCCGTTGAAAAGGGTCAGGCCCAGCTCCTTGCGCGCCTGCTCGGTGCCGACGAAGAGGATCTGGTCGCCCAGCTGGAGCGTCTCGTGGCCTGCCGGCAGCAGGCTGGGGCGGCGCCCGTCGCGCATCAGGAGCAGCGGGCGGCAGGCCAGCGCCGGCCGGTCGGTGACCGGCGCGCGCAGCAGCTCGTCCAGGCTGGGGCGGGTCGCGCCACGCATCAACAGGCGATACACCGAGGGGGCCTGGGCCAGGTTGAGGGTGACGCTCCACACCGCGGGGACATCCCAGCCGAAGCGCCCGGTGAGATCGTCCAGGAGGCCGCAGGCCCAGGGCTCGTCGCTTTTCCGGACGGCGTCGAGGAAGGGGGCGAGCAGCGGGGTGGTGAGGATGGCCAGGCATTCGTGCGAGACGATCTCGCTCGGCACCATGGTGAAGTCGGATTCGAAGGCGTCGAACAAGGCGCGGTTGGCGACCTGGTTCTGGCGCAGCACGGTGAACAGGCCCGGGTTCATCTGGCGCGCGGTGACCACGATGGACAGGTTGTTCACGTCGTGCCCGGTGGCCGCGACGATGCCGACCGCGTCGTGGATGCCGGCCGCCTGCAGCGCCTCGTGGCCGGTGCCGTCGCCCTTCACCCAGATGTGGGCCGGGTCGGCTGGCGGCGCCCGGTCGATGATGGTGACGGGCAGGCCCGCGTTCTCCAGGGCGCCGGTCATGACCCGCCCGAAGGTGCCGTAGCCGCACAGCACCCAGCGGCCGCCAGGCGGGTCGCGGTGGCGCGTGACGGTGGTGCCGGGCAGGCCGGTGAGCCACAGCAGCAGGTGATACGCCGCGGGTGAATGCAGGGCCAAGGCCATGTATTCACCGAATTTCTCGAAGGGGTTGATGATGTGGCGAGTGCCAAAGGAGGCCATGTTGGCCACCGTCTCGGCATGCTCGGCCCGGCACAGGGCTGGCAGGGACGGTGCCAGCAGGCGGGCCGCAATGGCCACCGCCAGGTTTGTGTTGTCGTCGTTGGTGAGGGTGATCACGCCGCGGCAGTACTTGCTGGTGAGGCCGGCAAACAGCAGGGTGTCGGGCTGCCCCGCGTCGGCACACAGAGCCGGCATGTCGGCAGAATAGCTCTGCAGTTCCAGGTCGCCCACCTTCGCTTCGTCCCTCTCGATCACCACGGCCCGGTAGCCCATTTCGTCAAGGGCCTGGCAGATCAGGCGGCCGGTCTCGCCGTAGCCGCACACCAGGAAGAAGTGCTCGCGCAGCCGCTTCACCTGGCGGGCGAAGCGCTGCACCGCCACGGCGTTGAGGAAGTTCTTGTCCTGCAGCATCGCGAACACCGTGCCCAGCGTATAGGCCCAGCCGATCACCGACAGGTAGATGCACACGGTGACCCACAACCGCTGCTGCTCGGAGAAGGCGTAGGGGATCTCGCCGAAGCCGATGGTGGTGGCGGTGTAGCTGAAGAAATACACCGCGTGGAAGAAGCTCAGGCGCGGCAGCGCACCGTCGGGGCCGCTGGGGCCGGGCACCAGGGTGAGCCCCAGCACCGAGATGGCGAAGATCGTGATGAGGACGATCAGCGGCGTGCGCAGCCGCCGCAGGACCAGGAAGATGGTGCTGGTGGGAGTGCTGCTGCCCACGGTGACGGCCTCAGCGCCGCTGCATGATGGTCTCGGCGATCAGGATGACGACCGATACCACGTTGGCGAAAAGGGCGCCGCCCGACAGGGACACGATGCTGGACATGGCGCCTGCGGTCAGGCCGGTGCCGGCCACATGCACGGCATAACCCCACACCATGGCCGCGGCGAGCAACTGCAGGTCCGCCACCAGGCTGGTGGCCAGGTGGATGGCGCCGATCTGGGTGCGGTCACCGAACTTGAGCACCGTGGCGATCAGGTTGACCACGATGGCCGCGAACAGCTCGTAGATGTCGTGATGGACCGGATTGTCGAGATCCCCGATGAAGAAACCGAAGTTGAGGGTGGCGGCAAAGACAATGAAAAAACCGAAGACGACTTTCTCGAGGTTCATCGGGGCGGTCCGGAGCAGGGCGATGACAGGATGTTAACACTGCTCGGCTTGGGTTGTGACGCCGGGCTCGATCCGGCCCGGCAGGACGCCCCACAGGCGGTGCCGCCGTTGGGGCCTGCCAGAGGCACGGCCGGGGGGAGGCCTGAGCGCCGTTCGGATCTCCAGACGGGCGGAGCCCTGTTCGTTCGGAAAACCGGATGAATCGGGCACCGCCGTTTTTACGAATCCTTGTTTATCAATGTCTTGCGTTTTCTCCTGGGCGTATTCCCGGGTGGCACGGCCTGTGCAATGGAAAGAGGGCCCGACCGGCGCCTCGCCGCACCGGTCACCGGATCACACATCAGGAGACAAGACATGACCACCGCCACCCACCGCCTGGAACACGACCTGCTCGGCGACAAGGAAGTCCCGACCACTGCCTACTACGGCGTGCACACCCTGCGCGCCCTGGAGAACTTCCCGATCACCGGCATCACCATCGCGGTCTACCCGGACCTGGTGCGCGCCCTGGCCCAGATCAAGCGTGCCGCCGCCCAGGCCAACTGCGAGCTGGGCCTGCTCGAGCGGGAGCGCATGAATGCCATCGTCGCGGCCTGTGACGAGCTGGTGGCGGGGCGCCTGCACGATCAGTTCGTGGTGGATGTGATCCAGGGTGGAGCCGGCACCTCCACCAACATGAATGCCAACGAAGTCATCGCCAACCGGGCCCTGGAGATCATGGGCCACGCGCGGGGCGAATACGGCTTCCTGCACCCCAACGAACACGTCAACATGAGCCAGTCCACCAATGACGTGTATCCCACCGCCTTGAAGCTGGCCACCTACGTGGGCATCTTCCGCCTGGTGGACGCCATGGCCTACCTGCGCGCCGCCTTCGAGCGCAAGGCCGAAGAGTTTGCCGACGTGCTGAAGATGGGCCGTACCCAGCTGCAGGACGCGGTGCCGATGACCCTCGGCCAGGAGTTCTCCACCTACGCCACCATGCTCGGCGAGGACGAAGAGCGCCTGAAGGAAGCCGCCCTGCTGATCCGCGAGATCAACCTCGGCGCCACCGCCATCGGCACCGGCATCAACGCCCACCCCGACTACGCCGGTCTGGTGTGCCGCCGCCTGGCCGAGATCACCGGCATCCCGGTCGTCACCGCCCCCAACCTGATCGAGGCCACCCAGGACTGCGGTTCCTTCATCCAGCTCTCCGGGGTGCTCAAGCGGGTGGCGGCCAAGCTCTCCAAGGTCTGCAACGACCTGCGCCTGCTGTCCTCCGGCCCCCGCGCCGGCTTTTGCGAGATCAACCTGCCGCCGCGCCAGGCCGGTTCGTCGATCATGCCGGGCAAGGTGAACCCGGTGATCCCCGAGGTGGTGAACCAGATCGCCTTCGAGGTCATCGGCAATGACATGACCGTCACCTTCGCCGCCGAGGCCGGCCAGCTCCAGCTCAACGCCTTCGAGCCGATCATCGCCCACAGCCTGTTCAAGAGCGTGCTGCACCTGACCAAGGGCTGCGTGGTGCTGGCCGACCGCTGTGTGGATGGCATCACCGCCAACCGGGATGCGCTGCGGGCCAGCGTCGAGCGCTCCATCGGCATCGTCACCGCCCTCAACCCCTATATCGGCTACGCCCATGCCACCGACGTGGCGGCGGAAGCTCATGCCAGCGGCCGCGGTGTGGCCGAGATCGTGCTGGAGCGCGGGCTGATGACCGCCGAGGCCCTGGCCGAGGTGCTGCGTCCTGAAGTGCTGACCCGCCCGCGTGCCCTGCCGGTACGCCCGGCCGGCGCCTGATCTTCCATTCACGGAGCCCGATCATGAAAGCCAACAAATCCTCCCTGCTGATCCTTGTCGCGCTGGTCCTCGGCATCATCGTGGGCTACGCCTGCAACCAGGCCGCGCCGACGCCCGAGGCGGCCAAGGAGATCGCCGGCTACTTCGGCATCGTCACCGACATCTTCCTGCGCCTGATCAAGATGATCATCGCGCCGCTGGTCTTCGCCACCCTGGTGTCCGGCCTCGCCAACATCGGCGACTCCAAGACTGTCGGGCGCATCGGCACCAAGGCCCTGGGCTGGTTCATTGCGGCCTCGCTCGCCTCACTGCTGATCGGGCTGGTCTTTGCCAACCTGCTGCAGCCGGGCCACGCGCTGAACATGCCGCTGCCGGAAGCCGGCACCGCCACCAACCTGAAGACCGGGGCCCTCAACCTGAAGGACTTCATCACCCAGGTCTTCCCGAAGAGCATCGTCGAGGCGATGGCGGGTAACTCGGTGCTGCAGATCCTGGTGTTCTCGGTGTTCTTCGGCCTGGCCCTCGGCAACCTGCACAGCCAGGCCGCCCGCAGCCTGGTGCAGACCATGGATGAAGTCGTCCATGTGATGCTCAAGGTCACCGACTACGTGATGCGCTTTGCCCCGCTGGGTGTCTTCGCGGCCGTTGCCGCGGTGGTGACGACCCAGGGCGTCGGCATGCTGGCGGTGTTCGGCAAGCTGCTGGCCAGCTTCTACCTGGCGCTCCTCGTGCTGTGGGTGGTGCTCATCGGCGCCGGCTACATGGTGCTGGGCAAGGAGGTGTTCCGCCTCATCAAGCTGGTGCGCAGCCCCATGCTGCTCGGCTTCTCCACCGCCAGCAGCGAGTCGGCCTACCCCAAGCTGATGGAGCAGCTCGAGAAGTTCGGCGTGCAGAACCGCGTCACCGGCTTCGTGCTGCCCCTCGGCTACTCCTTCAACCTGGATGGCTCGATGCTCTACACCGGCTTTGCGGCCCTGTTCGTGGCCCAGGCCTATGGCATCCCCATGTCCCTCGGCGAGCAGGTCACCATGCTGCTGGTGCTGATGATCTCGAGCAAGGGCGTGGCCGGCGTACCCCGTTCGTCCCTGGTGGTGGTGGCGGCCGTGCTGCCCATGTTCCACCTGCCGGAGGCCGGTCTGCTGCTGATCATGGGCATCGACCACTTCCTGGACATGGGCCGCACCGCCACCAACGTGCTCGGCAACGCCATCGCCACCACTGCCGTGGCCAAGTGGGAAAACGCCATTGACCCTGTCGATCCGAGACTGGACGATGTCGACGAAGCGCTGCCCGTGGCAGATGGAGCCGTGCCTGCAGAGGCAACGGCCTGAGCATCCCCGCCTGTGCCTTCCCGTTGTTGGGGGAGGCAGGTCTGCCCGATCCATCATGGATCGGGCCTTTTTTTCAGATCTCTTCTCCATGCCAATGGAGTGAATGTTTCTTTGTGTTGCTGTCCCTCGCTCTCAAACCGCAACAAGGGAATACCTCATGATTTGTTCCGTGCCCATGCCCTGCATCCATCTCGTCACACGGGACGCCGCCGCCTGCGGGAACGTCGTCCTTCTGGCAAGTGGCCTGAGCTTCGGTTTCCAGGCGTGGCGTGATGCCGACGGCTTTCTGTCCGCACTCGACCCCGATGCCACCGGCGCCCTCCTCGTAGAGGTTGCCGGTTCCGGTCCCGAACTGGCACTGCTGGACCGGCTGGGCCCGTTGGGCGTGGATATGCCCGTGATCGTGCTGGCCCGCGATGCCACTGTCGATCTGTGCCGGCGGGCCTTCAAGGCGGGGGCGCGCGAGTTTCTGCCCCTGTCCGCCGCGGAAGACAGCCTCCCCGATATCCTGCGCAAGGCCGTGGGCCAGCATGTGCTCGAGCGCCAGCGGCAGCAACGCTCCCGCCATGCCCGCAGCCTCTATACCCGTCTCTCCGAGCGGGAGCGGGAGGTGCTGGGCCTGGTGGTTGCGGGGCTCACCAACAAGGAGATCGCCCGTGCCCTGGCGGTGTCGCCCCGCACGGTGGAGGTCCACCGGGCCCGCCTCGCCTGCAAGCTGGAGACGGACTCCCTGGCCCAGCTGGTGCGGCAATATGCCGATCTGGTGGACGAGGACTCCGGTCCTCTCGACCTGGTCTGCGGGCAGGCCTGGGGGGCGCCGCTGGCGGTCGCCGCACGGCGCCCGGTTTGATGTCTTCCAGTCTGCTTGCCATGCCTCTCGATTTCATTTTTCTTGGCGCTGTCGCCTTCTTTGCCGGCATGGTCGATGCCGTGGTCGGCGGTGGCGGCCTGATCCAGATCCCCGTGCTGCTCGGCCACTACCCTCAAGTGGCCATTCCGACCTTGTTCGGCACCAACAAGCTGGCCAGCATCGCCGGCACCAGCGCGGCCCTGTGGCGCTACGCCCGCTCCGTGCAGATTCCCTGGAAGGTGGTGGTGCCGGCAGCGCTGGCTGCGTTGGCCGGCGCCTGGGTGGGGGCTGCCGTGGTCGCCTGGCTGCCCCGCGAGGCAATGCGCCCGCTGGTGCTGGTGCTGATGCTGGCGGTCGCCATCTACACCTTCCGCCGCAAGGATTTCGGGCATGCGGAAACGCGTGAGCTCACCGCTGCCGATCGCTGGCGCGCGGTGGCCTTCGGTGCGGTCATCGGGTTCTACGACGGCTTCTTCGGGCCCGGGACGGGCAGCTTCCTGATCTTCGGTTTCGTGCGCCTTTTCGGCATGGACTTCCTGCGTGCCTCGGCCAGCGCCAAGCTGATCAATGTGGCCACCAACCTGTCGGCCATCGGCTTCTTTGCCAGTCACGGCCCCTTGCTGTGGACCGTGGGCCTGGTGATGGCAGCCTGCAATCTGGCAGGCGCCCACGTCGGCACCTGGCTGGCTCTGCGCCGCGGCACGGCCTTTGTGCGGCAGGCCTTCCTGGTGGTGGTCTCGGTACTGATCGCCAAGCTGGCGTGGGAGATGGTGAACTGAGTCACGCCCCCGCTTAAGTCACTTCAGGCCGTGCGGAAGTGAGTCGCCCCGCGGATTTGACATCTCGCGCTGCGGATTTGACATCCGGGGTCACGGAATTGAATTCCGGCATGGCGGAACTCAATTCCGCCGGGACGTGAGCCCGATCCGCGCGCCCGGCAGTGACATCCGCCATCCCTTGAGCGGGGTGTGCACAGGCGCACCTCAAAAAGCAGAACCCCCGCGGGCCTGAGCCGGCGGGGGTTCTTCTGTATCGAGCAGGGAAGGGACGAAAGGGCGAAGGACGAAGATCCCCCCAGGCTCACACCTTGCGGTAGATCTCCGCGCCGCTCTTCACGAACTCGACGGCCTTGGTCTGCATGCCCTTTTCCAGCGCCTCGGCTTCGGCGATGCCCTGCTTGGCGGCGAAGTCGCGCACGTCCTGGGTGATCTTCATGGAGCAGAAGTGCGGGCCGCACATGGAGCAGAAGTGGGCCACCTTGGCGGACTCCTTGGGCAGGGTCTCGTCGTGGAAGCTCTTGGCCTTGTCCGGGTCGAGGCCGAGGTTGAACTGGTCGTCCCAGCGGAACTCGTAGCGGGCCTTGGACAGGGCGTTGTCGCGGATCTGCGCCCCCGGGTGGCCCTTGGCCAGGTCGGCGGCGTGGGCGGCCAGCTTGTAGGTGATGATGCCTTCCTTCACATCGTTCTTGTCGGGCAGGCCGAGGTGCTCCTTGGGCGTCACGTAGCACAGCATGGCCGTACCGTACCAGCCGATCATGGCAGCGCCGATGCCGCTGGTGATGTGGTCGTAGCCCGGCGCGATGTCGGTGGTCAGCGGGCCGAGGGTGTAGAACGGAGCCTCCTTGCAGTGCTTCAACTGCAGGTCCATGTTCTCCTTGATCAGGTGCATCGGCACATGGCCCGGGCCCTCGATGATGGTCTGCACATCGTGCTTCCAGGCAATGTCGGTGAGCTCGCCGAGGGTTTCCAGCTCGCCCAGCTGGGCCGCATCGTTGGCATCGTAGATCGAGCCCGGACGCAGGCCGTCGCCCAGCGAGAAGGCCACATCGTAGGCCTTCATGATCTCGCAGATCTCCTCGAAATTCGTGTAGAGGAAGCTCTCCTTGTGGTGGGCCAGACACCACTTGGCCATGATCGAGCCACCACGGGAGACGATGCCGGTCATCCGGTTGGCGGTCATCGGGATGTAGCGCAAGAGCACCCCGGCGTGGATGGTGAAGTAGTCGACGCCCTGCTCGGCCTGCTCGACGAGGGTGTCGCGGAAGATCTCCCAGGTCAGCTCCTCGGCCTTGCCGTCCACCTTCTCGAGGGCCTGGTAGATGGGCACGGTGCCGATGGGCACCGGGGAGTTGCGGATGATCCACTCGCGGGTCTCGTGGATGTTCTTGCCGGTGGAGAGGTCCATCACCGTGTCGCCGCCCCAGCGGGTGGCCCAGGTCATCTTGTCGACCTCCTCGTTGATCGAGGAGCCCAGGGCCGAGTTGCCGATGTTGGCGTTGATCTTCACCAGGAAGTTGCGGCCGATGATCATCGGCTCGCTTTCCGGGTGGTTGATGTTGTTGGGGATGATGGCGCGGCCGCGGGCGACTTCGGCGCGGACGAACTCGGGGGTGATCTCGGCGGGGATGGAGGCACCGAAGTCCTGGCCCTTGTGCTGGCGGCCGAGCAGGGCGGCCATCTTCTCGCCCATCGGCCCGGTGGCGCGCAGGCTCTCGATGTAGGCGGCGCGGTTGACGTTCTCGCGGATGGCGACGAACTCCATCTCGGGGGTGATGATGCCCTGGCGGGCGTAGTGCATCTGGGAGACGTTCTTGCCCGGCAGCGCGCGGCGGGGCTTGCGGTGCAGGCCGGGGAAGCGCAGCTCATCGAGCTTGGGGTCGGCGGCGCGGGCGCGGCCGAACTCGCTGCTCAGGTCGGGTAGCACCTCGGTGTCGCCGCGCTCCTCGATCCAGCGCTGGCGCAGGGCGGGCAGGCCGGAGCGGATGTCGATGCGGGCGGCGGGGTCGGTGTAGGGGCCGGAGCAGTCGTAGACGAAGATCGGCGGGTTC
Organism: Zoogloea dura; assembly: GCF_012927165.1. Classification (GTDB taxonomy): domain Bacteria; phylum Pseudomonadota; class Gammaproteobacteria; order Burkholderiales; family Rhodocyclaceae; genus Zoogloea; species Zoogloea dura. The sequence goes on along the minus strand of NZ_JABBGA010000035.1, from coordinate 22,072 downwards.
TTCTCGCCGCCGAAGCCGGTGGGGGTGTCGGCCTGGGAGACTTCACGCATGGGCACGCGGAGGTCCGGGCGGGAGCCTTCGATGTGGATCTTGCGGGAGTTGGGCAGCGGCGCTACGGCCGCTTCGTCCACATGGGCGGAGGCGGCGAGGAATTTGTCGGTGGCGTTCATGAAGGCTCCTTTGGGGAGGGCCGCCGGGAGTGGGAAAGGCGGCAGGAGCCACGTTTCCCTACGCCGGCATGACCCGGATCAGGTTCGGAGGGTAAGTCTCAGCCGTGTGTCGCAGCACACAGGCACCCCTAACGTATGGCCCGCAAATTACTGGAAGCGCATCCTAAACGCAAGATTCTTCGGGGATTTTTGTGGTTTGCCACATTTTGAAAAACCCTTTTCAAAGAAGGGGCTGGCACTTGAGAAGGGCGTCGGCTAAAGCTTTTGGTCTGTGATGCCGAAATGGTTGGCATTCGGGCCTTGCATGGCCCTGCACTCTTCCGGAGAAGAAAACATGCGTTCAAGCATGCGACCCGTTGCCGCGCTCTTGTTGCTGGCCGGCACGACTTCCGTGTTCGCGGCCGACTGGCAGACCGTTGCGTCCGACAAGAAGCGCACCATCGAGCTCGATCGGGCCAGTGTCCTGCAGTCCGACCCCGGCACCAAGGTGGCCTGGGGCCGCATCGTGCTGTCCGAGTCCGAGGCCGAGACGGCGGGCTACACCACGGTGAAGGCCCTCAACCGCTACGACTGCCGCAACCAGACCTTCGCGACCATCAAGCGGGTGTACCTGGATGCGGATTCGGCGGTGCTCAAGGACGAGAAGGTCAAGGTCGAGAAGGACGTGGCGGTGGCGCCGGGCAGCGTGGACGAGAAGCTCTGGCGCGATGTCTGCAAGCCCGCCGGAGGGGCGCCGGCGGATATCTCGCAGCTCGCCAGGAATGCCTCGAAGGCGGCCCAGAACGCCCAGGTCAAAGCCGATCTGCGGGCGGCGGATTACCGCCCGGCCAAGGGCGCCGACAAGGCCGCGGTGACCCGCGTGTCCGAAGGCAAGGGGCAGGCCGCCGAGGAGCAGGCCTCCATTCCGATCCGCAAGAATTTCATCGACAAGCCAGCGCCGCCGCCCAAGGCGGAGCCGGCCGAGAAGCCCGCGCCGCGGGTTGAAGTGGCACCACCGGAAGTCAGCCGGGTTCCTGCCTACATCCCTCCGCCGCGGCCCAGGCCGCGGGTCTACCGTTCTCCTTCGGTGGCCGTGGCCACCGGTGTGGGTCACGGCGGGGCGGCTGCGGGAACGCCCCTGGCCCATCACGACATCCACTGGACCTACGATGGCGAGAGCGGGCCGCCCAACTGGGGCACGCTCAAGCCGGAGTGGCAGCTGTGCAATGTGGGTGAGCGGCAGTCGCCGATCGATATCCGCGAGGGGATCAAGGTTGAGCTGGAGCCGATCCGCTTCGATTACAAGCTGTCCAATTTCCGCATCATCGACAATGGCCACACCGTCCAGGTCAACCTGGGCCAGGGCAACACCATGGCGGTGATGGGGCGGATGTACGACCTGGTGCAGTTCCACTTCCATCGCCCGTCCGAAGAGCGCATCAACGGCCGCGGTTTCGACATGGTGGTGCACCTGGTGCACAAGGATCTGGACGGGCGTCTGGCGGTGGTTGCGGTATTGCTGGAGCGCGGGCAGGCCCATGCCTTGGTGCAGACGCTGTGGAACAACCTGCCCCTGGAGAAGAACGTGGATTATTCCCCCGAGGGCGTAGCCATCGATCTGAACCAGTTGCTGCCGGACAACCGGGCCTATTACACCTATATGGGCTCGCTGACGACGCCGCCCTGCAGCGAAGGTGTGTTGTGGATGGTGATGAAGCAGCCGGCCCAGCTTTCGGCCGAGCAGATCGCCATCTTCTCGCGCCTGTATCCCATGAACGCGCGGCCGGTGCAGTCGGTGCGCGGGCGTTTGATCAAGGAATCACGCTGAGGCGGGCGGGCCCGGGGCCCGCCGGTCCTGGATGGAATAAGGGGCGACCGTCGAGGTCGCCCCTTATGTTTGTGTGATGTGCGGCGAGGTTCAGGCCGGCTGGTTGCGGATCCTGGCTTCGAGCTCGACCATCAAGGCTTCCAGCAGCTCGGCCAGGTCGCCGGCCATGTTGCGGCACTCGGGGCGCGCGGCGCGGGCGGCAAGGTCGGTCTCGGAGGCCTGGTTGTGAACGAGGTCGGCCTTGAGGGTGCCGGCGGTGCCCTTGATGCTGTGGGCCAGGAACGAGATCTCGGGATAGTCGCCGGAGCCGGCGGCCATGGCATGCAATTGTTCGGCGCTGCTGCGGTATTGCTTGAGGGCCTTTTCGGCCAGGCCTGTGACAAAGCGGGTCTTGCCCTTGAACTGGGCTTCGAGGGCTTGCCAGTCGACCAGGGTTCCGGTGAGGGGCGTGGTAAGCGGGTTGTCTGTCACTAAAGTCTCCGGCGGCAGTCGGGCGCGGGCTGCGTCTTCAAGGCACGGATACAGCTAACGGTGCCGTGGCGGCGATCTTTACCCCGGCTGTGCCGGCGGGTGTGACTGAGTTGGCACTTCGCCGCCATTCGCCGTCAGGCCGGCATCCAGGGCCCGGGCCAGGAAGCGCTCCAGCCGCGGGTCGTCGCTGAAGCCGACGTTGAAGCGCAGGTAGCCGGAGGGCTGGCCCTGGGGGCGGAAGACGCTGCCCGGCGCCAGCACGATGTTCTCCCGGGCAGCCAGTCGGGCCAGCTCCGAGCTGTCGGTGAGCCCCGGTATGCGGGCCCATACGAAGACGCCGCCGGCGGGCTCCGGGTCGGCCTGCAGCCCGACCCGTTCGAGCATCCGCAGGCTGCGGCCGGTGGCCTCCACCAGGCGTCCCTTGAGGCGCTCCAGCAGCTTGCGGTAGGGACCGTCAGTAAGGAGCTGGTGGATCAGTTGTTCCGACAGCTCCGCGGACGACATCATCGACACGATCTTCACGTCGGTGAGCAGGTGAGCCAGATCTGGCCGGCAGGCCAGGAAGCCGACCCGCAGGTTGCCGGAGAGAGTCTTGGAGAAGCTGCCGGTGTAGATCACCCGCGACAACTGGTCGAGGCTGGCCAGGCGGGTGGCGGCGTTGGGGGCGAGGTCGCCGTAGATGTCGTCCTCCACCACCATGAAGTCGTGCTTCTCGGCCAGTTGCAGGATGCGGAAGGCGTTGGCGGGAGACAGGTTGCAGCCGGTTGGGTTGTGCAGTACCGAATGGGTGAAGAACAGGCGTGGCTGGTGCTCGGCGAGCAAGGCCTCGAGGGCGCGGACGTCGGGCCCCTCGGGGGTACGCGGGACGCCCACCAGGGCTACTCCGTACAGGCGCAGGTTGCCGAACAGGTTCCAGTAACCCGGGTCGTCCACCAGCACGCAGTCGCCCGGCTTGAGGAAGTAGCGGCAGACGATGTCGAGCGCCTGGTGGATGCCGTAGGTCAGGACGATCTGCCCGGCGGTGGCGCCGATGCCGATCTCCGCCAGCCGCACCTGCAGTTGCGCGCGCAGGGGCGCATAGCCCTGGGGGGAGCCATAGCTCACCGGCCGCAGGTCCTTGCGCCGGGTCAGGGCGCGCAGGGCACGCAACACCCCGGCCTCGTCGAGCCACTCGGCGGGCAGGCTGCCGGCCCCGGCGAGGATCCGATCGGGGCCGTCCACGGCCATCTCCCGCATCAGCCAGGTGGCGTCGATGGCCCGCTCGATCACGTCGCCCGGCCGCGCCGAGGGCGCCGGCAGGGCGCGACTCGCCACGTAGAAGCCCGAGCCGCGGCGTGACTGCAGGTGGCCCAGGGCGACCAGCCGGTCATAGGCCTCGACCACCGTGAAGCGCGATACACCATATTGCTCGGCGAACTGCCGGATCGGCGGCAGGCGCGCGCCGGGCCGCAGCACGCGGTCGTCGATGCGGTTGCGGATGGCCTGGACGATCTGGTCCACCAGCGGTGTGGGGAGGTCGGGGGATAGGGTGATCTGCAGCATCGGCGGGAAGGCAGGTGTGTTGGTCGGAGCGCCGGGCCAATCTGAGCGAAGGCGCCGGTACAGCCCGCTGTTTTGTGCGAATAGTGTATCTGTGTGGCCCTGAAAGTGTTCGGTATTGTCAGGTCGACTTCAATCGATCAGCAGGGGGCCAGACATGTCCGGTGTGTTCTTCCGAGTTTTCTCCGCCTGTGCCTTCGCGCTGTTCTCCGGTGTGGCGGCCGCGGCCGGCGTGGAGCTGCGGGTGCCTGAACTGGGCTGGGTGCTGCTGGCGCCGGCCGGCAGCGCCGAGCTGCGGGTGCTGGATCTGAGCCGGGGGGCGATCACGCCCCTGGCGACGCTGCGCAGCCGCGGCCGGGGGCCGGTGGTGGCTGCACACCTGCAGCAGGAGGGGCGCCGGGTGTGGGTGCTCGGTGAGCGCGGGCTGGATGTGCACGATGCCTACAACGGGCGAGTGCTGGCCCATTGGGACGGCCCGGACGGGGTGCGCCTGGAAGGTCTGGAGGTGCCGGGCCGGGGCCGGCCGGTGGTTTGGGCCGCCGCGGGGCGCTACGAAGCCGTGGTGGGCGCGGCCTTTCTCGTGCCGGTCGGTACGCGGGTGAGCATGCGCTGAGGCGGAGGGGGCTGAATTTCATCTTTACAAGTGGAGGAAGCTCACTTAAATTACTGACTGGTCAGTCACTAATTTGTTTTTCATGATCGAGCCCGATCTTCCCCGTCGCCAGCGCCGCAAGGAGGCACGTCCCGCCGAGCTGGCCGCGGCCGCCCTGTCCCTGTTCATCGAAAAGGGCTTCGCCGCCACGCGTCTCGATGAGGTGGCGGCGCGCGCCGGGGTGTCCAAGGGCACCCTGTATCTGTATTTCGACAGTAAGGAAGCCTTGTTCCGGGCCGTGATCGAGGAGGGCCTGGTGCCCTTGTTCGAGCAGATGGAAGCCAAGCTGGATACTCTCAAGGACGATCCCGAGCGCCTGCTCAAGGAGATCCTGCTGGACTGGTGGACCCACGTGGGGGCCACCGAGCTGGGTGGAATCTCCAAGCTGATCATCTCCGAGGCCCGCAACTTTCCCGAAGTGGCGGCGTATCACAATGAAGCTGTGATCCAGCGCTGGATGAGCCTGCTCGGCAAGGTCATCCAGACCGGCGTGGAGCAGGGCGTCTTCCGTGCCCTGGACGTGGAAACCCTGCGCCAGCTGGTGTTCTTCCCGCTGCTGATGCTGTCGGTCTGGAAGCACTCCATTGCAGGTTGTGCGGCGGCCTGTTCTGCCGCGGCGAATCCGATCTCGCCGACCTATTTCGACACCTATTTCGACATGATCTTCCGCGGCCTGCTGGTCGCCCCTCCGGAGCTTTCCGCATGATCAACAAGTTTGTTCCCGGTGTGCTCGCCCTGGCGTTGCTGGCCGCATGTTCCCATCCCGAGCCGGTGGCTGAGGCGCCGCGTCCGGTGCTGGTAAAGGTGTTGGCGGGGGCGCCCGTGGCTGGTGGTGCGGTGTATTCCGGCGAGGTGCGGGCGCGCTACGAATCCGATCTGTCCTTCCGCATCGCCGGCAAGATCGTCGAGCGCAAGGTGGATGTGGGCAGCGTGGTGAAGCCCGGCCAGGTGCTGGCGCGGCTCGATCCCACCGACGCCGGGCTGTCGGCGGAGGCGGCCCGGGCCCAGCTGGCGGCGGCCCGCAATGAATATGTGTTTGCCAAGGCAGAGATGGAGCGCTACCGCGATCTGGTGGGGCGCAACTTCGTCAGCCGCAGCGTGCTGGAGGCCAAGGAGGCCACCTACAAGTCTGCCGCTGCACGGGTCGAGCAGGCCCAGGCCCAGGCTACCGTGGCTGGCAACCAGGCCGGCTACACGAGCCTGGTGGCCGATCAGGCCGGCGTCATCACGGCGGTGAGCGGTGAGGTCGGGCAGGTGGTCAAGGATGGCACGCCGGTGCTGCGCCTGGCCCGGGAAGGGGAGCGGGAAGTGTTGATCGGGGTGCCCGAGAGCCGCATCGCCGACCTGCGCAAGTCCGGGCAGGTGCTGGTACGCCTGTGGGCCCGGCCCGATGCCAGCCTCAAGGGGCGGGTGCGCGAGATCGCGCCGGCGGCAGACGCGGCGACGCGCACCTACGCCGTGCGGATCTCCATCGTTGATTCGACGCCGGATGTGCAGCTGGGCATGACCGCCAACGTCATCCTGCCGTCCGACTCCGGGCGTGACGGCGCGTTGCTGGTGCCGGCCAGCGCGGTGTTCGAGCACCAGGGTGGCAGCGCCGTGTGGGTGATGCAGGCAGAGGGCGAGCTGGTCAAGCCCGTGCTACGCAGCGTGAGCGTCGTGCAGTACCGGGAGGATGGCGTGTTGCTGGGCGGTGGCGTCAAGGCGGGCGAGACCATCGCCGTGGCCGGTGTGCACAAGATCGTGGCCGGCCAGGCCTTGAAGCCGGTGGCCGAAGGCAAGCCCGCGGCGGCGGCGCTGCCGGTGGCCGTCAAGGCGGGGGGCTGAGCGTGAAGCGCTTCAACCTTTCCGAGTGGGCGTTGCACCACCAGCCGCTGGTCCGTTACCTGATCGTGGCGCTGGCCCTGATCGGCGTGATCTCCTATCAGAACCTCGGCCAGTCCGAGGATCCGCCCTTCACCTTCAAGGTGATGGTGGTGCGTTCCGAATGGCCCGGCGCTTCGGCGCGGGAGGTGGAGGAGCAGCTTACCGACCGCATCGAGAAGAAGCTGCAGGAAGTCCCCTACGTGGACAACATCCGCAGCTATTCCCGCCCCGGTGAGTCGGTGGTGCTGTTCGTGGCCAAGGACTCAACGCCGGCGAAGGACGTGCAGGACGTCTTCTACCAGGTCCGCAAGAAGATCGGCGATATCCGCGGCACCTTGCCGACGGGTATCCGCGGCCCCTATTTCAACGACGAGTTCGGCGACGTCTTTGGCAACATCTATGCGCTGACCGGCGACGGCTTCGACTACGCCCGCCTGAAGTCCGAGGCCGACCGGATCCGCGGCGAGCTGCTGCGGGTGCCCGGCGTGGCCAAGGTGGACCTGATCGGCGAGCAGGAACAGCGCATCTACGTGGAGCTGTCCAACACCAAGCTGGCGACCCTCGGGCTCGATGTGCAGACGGTCACCGATGCACTGGCGCGCCAGAACGGGGTGGCGCCGGGCGGGTATTTCGAGACCAAGGACGAGCGCATCTACCTGCGCCCCAGCGGGGCCTACGACACGGTCGAGGCGATCCGCGAGACGCGCATCCAGGCCGGCGGGCGCGAGCTCCGCATCGGCGACATCGCCACGGTGGCGCGGGGCTTCGTCGAGCCGCCGGCGCCCGGCTTCCGTTACCAGGGGCAGAACGCCCTGGGCCTCGGCGTGTCGATGGCCAAGGGCGGCGACATCATCGCCCTGGGGCGCAATCTCAAGAGCGCGACTGCGAACATCCAGGCGGCCCTGCCGGTCGGCCTGGACCTGGCCGAAGTGGCCAGCCAGCCCGAGGCGGTGACCCGCTCCATCGACGAGTTCGTCAAGTCGCTGGCCGAGGCGGTGATCATCGTGCTGGTGGTGTGCTTCTTCTCGCTGGGCCTGCGTACCGGCCTGGTGGTGGCGTTGTCGATCCCGCTGGTGCTGGCGGTGACCTTCTTCGGCATGCGTCTGTTCGACGTGGGCCTGCACAAGATCTCGCTGGGCGCATTGATCCTGGCCCTCGGCCTGCTGGTGGATGATGCGATCATCGCCGTCGAGATGATGCTGGTGAAGATGGAGCAGGGCTGGGAGCGCTCCCGCGCCGCGGCCTTTGCCTACACCAGCACCGCCGGCCCGATGCTGTCGGGGACCCTGGTGACGGTGGCCGGCTTCCTGCCGATCGCCACCGCCCAGTCGTCCACCGGCGAGTACACCCGCTCGATCTTCCAGGTGAACGCCATCGCCCTGCTGGCCTCCTGGCTGGCGGCGGTGATCGTGGTGCCCTACCTGGGCTACAAGCTGCTGCCCGACCCGCGGGCGCCGCGCAAGGCGTCGTGGCTGGCCCGCCGCTTTCCGCGCCTGGAGGCTTTCAAGGAACGCATCGGCCTGGGTGACCCGCATTTCGAGGGGGAGGAGGACGCGGTTTTCCGGACGCCCTTCTACAACCGTTTCCGCGCCGTGGTGAATTGGTGCGTGGGCCACCGCTGGACGGTGATCGGCGCCACTCTGGGCATCTTCGTCGTGGCGATGGTCGGGTTCGGTGCCGTGCAGCAGCAGTTCTTCCCCAGCTCGACCCGGCTGGAGCTGCTGATCGACCTGCGCCTGCCCGAAGGGGCCAGCCTGCGCGCCACCCAGGCCGAGGCCGAGAAGCTGGAGAAGGTGCTGGCCAAGGAAGAGGGCATCCGCAACTACGTGGCCTACGTGGGCACCGGCAGCCCCCGCTTCTACCTGCCCCTCGACCAGCAGCTGCCGGCGGCCAACTTTGCCCAGTTCGTCATCCTGACCGACAGCATCCCGGCCCGGGAGGCGCTGCGTGATCGCATGATCGAGCTGTTCAAGCACGACTTCACCAACCTGCGTGCCAACATCACCCGCCTCGAGAACGGCCCGCCGGTGGGCTTTCCGGTGCAGTTCCGGATCAGCGGGCCGGACATCCCCACGGTGCGCCGCCATGCCGCGGAGATGGCCGATGTGATGCGTGCCAACCCCAGCCTGTCGGATGTGCAGCTCGACTGGGATGAGCAGTCCAAGGTGCTGCGGGTCGACGTGGACCAGTACAAGGCGCGCCTGGTGGGGCTGACCACCCAGGACGTGGCCAACTTCCTCAACACCTCCCTGCGTGGCCTGGCCGCCACCAGCTACCGGGAGGGCATCGAGTCCATCGACGTGATCCTGCGGGCCGATGCGCTCGAGCGGGACAAGCTGTCGCTGGTGGGCGAGCTGTCCATCCCGACCCGCGCCGGCAAGCCGGTGCCCCTCGGACAGGTGGCAACCGTCAGCTATGCCTACGAGCAGGGCCTGATCTGGCGCCGCAACCGCGAGCCCAGCATCACCGTGCGCGGGCAGATCTACGACAGCCGGATTCAGGCGCCGACCGTGACCGCCCAGGTGGAGCCGCTGCTGGAGCCGATCCGTGCGCGCCTGCCGGCGGGCTACCGCATCGAGACCGGCGGCGCGGTAGAGGAGAGCGGCAAGGGGCAGAGTTCGGTCAACGCCGGTTTCCCGCTGTTCTTCGCGGTGGTGTTCACGGTGCTGATGGTTCAGCTGGGCAGCTTCTCGCGGACCACCATGGTGGTGCTCACGGCACCCCTGGGCCTGATCGGGGTGGTGCTGTTCCTGCTGCTCTTCAACAAACCCTTCGGCTTTGTCGCCATGCTCGGCACGATCGCCCTGTTCGGCATGATCATGCGCAACTCGGTGATCCTGGTGGACCAGATCGAGCAGGACGTGGAAAAGGGCCTGAGCCTGTGGGAGGCCATCGTCGAGTCCGCCGTGCGCCGCCTGCGCCCCATTGCGCTGACCGCTGCAGCCGCCGTGCTGGCGATGATCCCGCTGACCCGCAGCGCCTTCTTCGGGCCGATGGCGGTGGCGATCATGGGCGGTCTGATCGTGGCCACCCTGTTGACCCTGCTGTTCGTACCCGCGCTGTATGCAGCCTGGTACCGGGTACGCCGGGAGCCGGGCGTGAAGAGTGCTGCCGATGATCTAAGTCCTGCTCAAGTAAGCTAAAATTCGCAGGTTTTTGCGAAGTTTCAGGCATGCAGATCATAAATATTAGCTTGTGCTAATATATATCCGGGAGTCACATAATGAATTTCGAGCAAGCACGGTACAACATGGTCGAGCAACAGATCCGCCCCTGGGAGGTGCTGGACTTTGGCGTGCTCGACCTGCTGATGAGCGTTCGCCGCGAAGAGTTCGTGCCGGAGGCCTGCAAGGCCCTGGCCCTGTCCGAGGCGCAGATTCCCCTGGGCCACGGCGGCAGCATGCTGGTGCCGGTCATCGAGGGCAAGATCCTCCAGGCCATCCAGGTCAAGCGTTCCGACAAGGTCCTCGAGGTGGGCGCCGGCTCCGGCTACTTCGCGGCGCTGCTGGCCGCCAAGGCTGATTGGGTGCGTACCGTCGATATCGAACCGGCCCTGGTCAACATGGCCCACGAGAACCTCAAGCGCTATGGCGTCGAGAACGTCATCGTCGAGGAAGGCGATGCCATCTGCGGCTGGCCCAGCAACGCCCCCTACGACCTGATCGTGGTGTCCGGCGGCGTGCCTCAGATCCCCGAATCCCTGCTCCAGCAGGTCAAGGTGGGTGGCCGCCTGTTCGCCTTCGTCGGCGATGAGCGCCTGGCCACGGCTCAGTTGGTGACCTGCGTGGCCGAAGGCCAGTACCGCACCGAGTCGCTCTTCGAGAACGGCGTGCCGATGATGCGCAACGCCCCGCGCAAGAGCCAGTTCAAGTTCTGAGCGATCAAGGCCATGAAGCAGATCACCCCGAGCGAACTGGCCGCATGGCTGCAGGACCCGGCCCGTCCGGCCCCGGTCCTGCTCGATGTGCGCGAGCCCAACGAATTTCAGTACTGCGCCATCCCGGGCTCGGTGCACATGCCGATGGCCACGGTGCCGTCCCGTTCCGAAGAGCTGGACCCGGACACCGAGATCGTCGCCATCTGCCACCACGGCGGACGCAGCATGCAGGTGGTGATGTTCCTGGAGAGCCGGGGGTTCTCCCACATGATCAACCTCGCAGGCGGGGTTGATCAGTGGGCGCTCCAGGTGGATCCAGCCATGCCCCGTTACTGAGTGCCCCCAGGGCAGGGCTCCGCCCCGCCCACCCCCGAGGGGGCAAGAAAACTTGGGGCGGCCCAGCGTTTTCTGGAGAGGATCTTCACAACAACAGGATGACGGAAAACATGATGAGACGGCTTGGTGGTGCGGCGATTGCGATGGTGGTGGGTTTGGCGGGCGCCAGTGCCGGTGCGGCCGACCTGGAACAGATCTATCGCGAGGCCCTCGCCAACGATGCCACGCTGGCGGGGGCCCTGGCGTCCCGCGACGCCGGGCTCGAAAAGCTGCCCCAGGCACGTGCCGGGCTGCTGCCGTCAGTTAGCCTGAGCGGCAACAGCAACTGGAACAACGCCGATCTCAACCATGTTCCCGTCACACGCAAGTACAACTCCAACGGCTGGCAGGTGCAGCTTGCCCAGCCGCTGTTCCGCTGGCAGAACTGGGTCCAGTACAAGCAGGGCGAACTCCAGGGCACCCTGGCCGAAGCCCAGTACCAGCTGGCCCGCCAGGACCTGACCCTGCGCGCGGCCCAGGCCTATTTCGATGTGCTCGCCGCGCAGGATGTGCTGGCCGCCGCCACCGCGCTCAACGAGGCCAACGGGCAGCAACTGGCCCTGGCCCGCAAGAGCTTCGAGGTGGGCACCGTGACCATCACCGACGTGCACGAGGCCCAGTCCCGCTCCGACCTCTCGTCGGCTCAGATGCTGGCTGCCGAGAGCGATCTCGAGGTCAAGCGGAATGCCCTCCAGGTGCTCACCGCCAAGGCGCCGGAGGCCCTCAAGGGCCTGCGCAAGGGCGTGGCCCTGAGCCGGCCCGAACCGGCCGACATCCAGTCCTGGGTGAGCGCGGCCGAAGGTGGCAACCTGTCCGTTCAGGCGGCTCAGGTGGTTGGCGAGATTTCCGGCCGCGAGGTCGAGCGCAACCGTGCCGCCCATCTGCCGACCCTCGACCTGGTGGCCAGCTACGGCAACTCGGTGGGCTCCACGGCGACTTTCAGCGGCCTCGCCACGCCGGTCCGTACCGATACCGACACCGCGGTGATCGGCGTGCAGCTGTCCATGCCGCTGTTCCAGGGCGGCGCCGTCAATTCCCGCGTGCGCGAGGCCGCCTCGTTGCGTGACAAGGCCGCGGCCGATCTCGATGTGGCGCGTCGTACCGCCGCTCAGAATGCCCGCCAGGCCTATCTGGGGGTCACCAGCGGGCTTGCCCAGGTGAAGGCCTACGAGGCGGCCCAGGTGTCGTCCACCTCGGCCCTGGACGCCAACAAGCTTGGCTACGACGTGGGGGTGCGCATCAACATCGACGTGCTCAATGCCCAGAGCCAGCTGTATGACACCCAGCAGAAGCTGGCCAAGGCCCGTTATGACACCCTGATGGCCCAGCTCAAGCTCAAGGCTGCGGCCGGCAGCCTCGGTGACGAGGATATCCGGGCCATCAATGCCCTGCTTGACTGAGTCCAGCCCTGCCAGTTAGAGAACGGCCGCCTTTGCGGCCGTTTCCGTTCATTCTTTTCCAGTTGGCCTGTTTGCCATGCGCTATTCCGACCTTCGTGACTTCATCTTCCAGCTGGAGCGCCTCGGCGAACTCAAGCGGATCAGCGTCCCCGTCGATCCCCACCTGGAAATGACCGAGATCTGCGACCGCGTGCTGCGGGCCGGTGGTCCGGCGATCCTCTTTGAAAAGCCGCGCGGGCACAGCGTGCCGGTGCTCGCCAACCTGTTCGGCACCCCCCAGCGGGTCGCCCTCGGCATGGGGGAAAGTGGTGAGGACTGGCAGAGCGCCCTGCGCGAGGTCGGCAAGCTGCTGGCTTTCCTCAAGGAGCCGGAGCCGCCCAGGGGGCTCAAGGATGCCTGGGACAGGCTGCCGGTGTTCCGCCAGGTCCTCAACATGTCGCCTAAGGTCGTGTCCTCGGCGGCCTGCCAGGAGGTGGTCAAGGAGGGCAAGGACGTGGATCTGGCGAGCCTGCCCATCCAGCACTGCTGGCCCGGCGATGCCGCGCCCCTGATCACCTGGGGCCTGGTGGTCACCCGCGGCCCCAGCAAGACCCGCCAGAACCTGGGCATCTACCGCCAGCAGGTGCTGGGCTCCAACAAGGTCATCATGCGCTGGCTGGCTCACCGGGGCGGTGCCCTGGATTTCCGCGACCACCAGCTGGCCAATCCCGGTAAGCCCTTTCCGGTGGCGGTCGTGCTCGGTTGCGATCCGGCGACCATCCTGGGGGCGGTCACCCCGGTGCCCGACAGCTTGTCGGAATACCAGTTTGCCGGCCTCCTGCGCGGCGCCAAGACCGAACTGGTGAAGTGCCTGGGCTCGGATCTGCAGGTGCCTGCCTCCGCCGAGATCGTGCTCGAGGGGGTGATCCATCCCGGTGAAGTGGCCATGGAAGGGCCCTACGGGGACCACACGGGCTATTACAACGAGCAGGCCGAGTTCCCGGTGTTCACCATCGAGCGCATCACCAGCCGCCGCGATCCGATCTACCACAGCACCTACACCGGCAAGCCACCCGACGAGCCGGCCATGCTGGGCCTGGCGCTCAACGAGGTCTTCGTGCCGCTGCTGCAGAAGCAGTTCACCGAGATCGTGGACTTCTACCTGCCGCCGGAGGGCTGCTCCTACCGGCTGGCGGTGGTGAGCATCCGCAAGCAGTATCCGGGGCATGCCAAACGGGTGATGTTCGGCATCTGGAGCTTCCTGCGCCAGTTCATGTACACCAAGTTCATCATCGTGGTGGACGAGGATGTGAACATCCGCGACTGGAAGGAAGTGATCTGGGCCCTGACCACCCGCATGGATGCCACCCGCGACACCACCCTGGTGGACAACACGCCCATCGATTACCTGGATTTCGCCAGCCCGGTGGCCGGGCTGGGTTCCAAGATGGGCCTGGACGCCACCAACAAGTGGCCCGGCGAGACCAGCCGGGAATGGGGCACGCCGATCACCATGGACCCGGCAGTGAAGAAGCGGGTGGACGAGATGTGGGGCGAGCTGGGGCTGTAAGCCCGCAGTCTGTGCTCAGGGCTCCGGGGTGACTTCTGCCGTGGCCTTGGCCGGCGCGGCCAGGACCGTTTCTGCGACTATCTTCCAGCGCCCGTCCTGGCGTGCCCAGTCGAGTTGCTTGCGTACCACGTCCTGGTAGTGGCCAGCGCTGTAGCGCTGTACGAAGCGCAGGCTGACCCGCTCCGCGCCAGTGCTGCGGACTTGCACATCCTCGATGAGAATCTGCGGCGAACGGGCCTCGGCCAGACGCCGGCGGCGCTCTTCTTCCCAGCCGGCCAGGCTGCGTCCGCGACCCGGCCTGAAGTCTTCGGCATAGAAGCTGCGGTAGGCGGTGTAGTCGCCGGCCGACCAGGCGGTGGCCCAGGCCTGGATCTGCCGGGCTGGCGGCAGGCCCGCCGTGGCGGTTGGTGAGGTAGCTGCTTCATCCAGATCCATGCGCGGTGCCGGCGGGGCTTCGATGACCGGCAGCGGCGCCGCGGCGAATGCCGGGCTGTAAGGCTCCGTGCCGAGCAGCTCTGGGGTGATGGGAGCCGCCTGGTAGCGCGTCCGCAGGGCCTCCCGCAGTTCGCCGGCGAGGCTCAGCAGCTGGGCTTGCAGGGTGATCTGCTGGGCCCGGTTCTCGATCAAGGCACGCTGGCCGCTGAAGAGTTCGTCCTGCGCGATGGAGAGATCGTTGAGGCTGCGCCGGCCTGCCTCGAAATGCAGCGCATAGGCGGCGGCGACCCGTTGCGCCGCCATCACCCGCTGTTCCAGCCGGGGGGCGATGCCGGAGGCTTCCAGGTACTGGTGGTGCAGGTCGGTGAGCTCGCGGGATACCTTCAAGAGCAGCTTATCGGCATCGGCCTGGGCGGCCTGGTGGCGCGCCACGGCCTCGGTATGGCGTCCAAGGTTCTTGCCGCCGAGCGGAATGTCGATGCTGACCTGCAGCTGGGTCGAGCGGTCGGTGTCGGTGACCGGCACGGGATTGCTGTGGTTGTCCAGGCGCTTGCTGAAGGACAGGTCCACCGACGGGAAGAAGCTGCCGCGGGCGACGCCGATGTCGGCCTGGCGGGCTGCACTGCGCTGGAGCGCGGCGCGCAGCCGGGGGCTGCGTTCGCGGATGCGCTCCACCAGGGCATCCAGGTCGCCAGCCTTGGCGTCGGTCCGGAGCGAGGGCGTGACCAGTGCCTCGGGGGCTTCGCCAGCGAGCAGGCGGTAGCGGTACTCGGCGGTGCCCAGCTGGGCGCGCAACTGGCCGAGCAGGGCCTGGTTCTGGATCTGGCGGACGTGGATCAGGTCGAGCTCGGCGGACGGGATGCGGCCGGCCTCGACCCGCCGGGCCACATTGGCTGCTACCTGTTCCTGGCGTTCGAGGGTGGCCCGCAGGCTGTCCATGGTCTGGCGCAGACGGACCACGTCGGTGTAGGCCTCGGTGATCTCGTAGGTGAGTTGTTCGAGGACGTTGTCCAGGTCGGCTTCGGCGGCATCCCGTCCGAAGGCCGCCGAGCGCAGTCGGTGGGTGTCGGCTGCCCCGTTGAAGATGTTCCAGCGCAGGCTGGCATCGTTGCGGCGGAGCCGCCGATCCACAGGGTTTCCCTGGGTTTCGTCGCGGGAGTCGGTGTTGCGGTAGCTCAATCCCAGGGTCGGTGCAAAATCGGAGCGGGCCTGGGTGATCTGAGCCTCGGCGGCGCGCAGCAGGGCCTGGGCGGAACGCACCCCGGGCTGCAGCAGCAGGACCTTGTCCACCACCGTCGGCAGGGGGGCGGCCTGGGTGGCCATGGCGGCAAGGGCGAGGACTAGGGCGAGGATCGGCCGGTGGGCCGGGCAAGGGGTTTTCATCAGCGTTCCCGCAGGGACTTGTCGAGGGTCTTGACCAGGGGTTTGAGCAGATACTCCATCAGCGTGCGCTGGCCGGTCCGGATACTGGTGTCGGCGGCCATGCCGGGGGAGATGGCAAGGTGCTCGGCGGCCTCGCCCAGGTAATTGCGGCGGGTGGCCAGGAAGACGTCGAAGTAGGTCTCCTTGCGTTCCGCATCCACGATGGCGTCGGCACCGACCCGGACCACCTCGGCCTCGAGGGTGCCAAAGATGGACGAGTCGTAGGCGCTGATACGCACCCGGGCGGCCTGGCCGGCCTTGATGAAGGCGATGTCCGCGGGCTTGACGCGGGCCGACACGAGGAGACGATCGTCGGCGGGAATCACTTCCATGATGCTCTCGCCGGGTTTCACCACGCCGCCCAGGGTGTTGACCAGGAGGCGGTTGACCACTCCGTCGAGGGGCGCGCGCAGCTCCCGCCGGGCGACCTTGTCGCTGCGGCCCGCCAGTTGTTCGGTGAGGGTGGCGGCGCGCAGTTCCAGTTCGTTTTTTTCCTTGCTGGTTTCGGTGAGGAAGCGCGCGCGGGTTTCCGACAGGCGCGACTGGGCTTCGGCCACGGCGGCCTCGGTGCGTCCGATGGTGATGCGGGTGGCTTCCAGGTCGCCCTTCTGGCTGCTGTAGCGTTGCTGCGCGGCAAGCAGGTCGGCCCGTGCACCGGCGCCGGCGGCGCCCAGCTTTTCCTCAATGGCGAGGGCTTCGCGGGCCGGCCCGATGCTTTCGGAAAGGGTCTGGTGGCGGGTCCGCGCCTCGGCCAGTTCTTGCTGGCGCTGGGCCAGCTGGCGTGAGAGGGTTTCCAGGGTGTTCTGGCGCTCCTGGCGGCGGCTCTGCCACAGGGTGCGTTGTTCCCGCACCAGCTCGGGGGCCTGGCCTTCCAGTTCGGGCGGGAAGAGCGGCGAGGTGCCGCGGGCTTCGGCTTCGAGGCGGATCAGGGCGGCGCGGGCGCCCCACAGGGCTTGCTGCGACTCGCCCATGTCGGCGTTGAATTGCAGGTTCTGCACCACGGCGAGGACGTCGCCCTGGCGGACCACGCTGCCTTCCCGGGCATTCAGAAGCGTGAGGATGCCACCCTCCATGCTCTGGATCTGCTGGGTCCGGCTGGAGGGCACGACGGCGCCGCTGGCGTTCACCGAGATGTCCAGGCGGGCCAGGCTCATCCAGGCGAAAAGCAGGACGAAGAACAGGGTCGTGGTGCCGAGGAGGAGCAGCGCGGCGCGACGGGGGCCCCGGTCGAAGTCGGGATGGGGCCCGAGGGGTTGGCTGTCGAGGCGCGGGGGAATCGGGGCATTCATGCGGCGAACTCCTTGGGGGGGGCTCCGGTGCTGGCGGCACTGGTGGCGTTGCTGCCGGGGGCTCCTTGCAGCTTGCGCAGCACGTCGGCGCGGGGGCCGTCGAGGACGACCCGGCCCTGGTCGAGGACGACCAGACGATCCACCAGAGGCAACATGGCCATCCGGTGCGTGACCAGCAGCAGGGTGGTGTCCTTGAGACTGTGCAGGTTCTCGATCAGGCGGGCTTCGGTGCCGGGGTCCATCATGCTCGAGGGCTCGTCGAGGAGCAGCAGACGTGGTTGCTGGACCAGCGCCCGGGCGATGGAGACGGCCTGGCGCTGGCCGCCGGACAGGCGTTCGCCGCGCTCGCCGACCTGGGTGCCGAGGCCGTTGGGCATCTGCGCCAGGGTTTCGTCGAGGCAGGACATCCGCAGGGCCTCCAGGAGCTGGGCATCGCTTGCCTGGCTGTTGCCGAGCAGGATGTTCTCGCGGATGTCGCCGTGGAACAGCACGACGTCCTGCGGGACGTAGCCCACCTGGCGGCGCAGGCTCTGGGGCTCCAACTGGCCGACCGACAGGCCATCCACCAGCACGGCCCCCTGGTCCGGGGCGTACAGGTTGAGGAGGAGGCGGCACAGGGTGCTCTTGCCCGAGCCGATGCGGCCGATGAAGCCGACCTTCTCGCCGGGGCGGATGCTCAGGCTGAGGCCTTTCAGCAGGGGCGGCGAGGCCGGGTAGGCAAAGTGCACATCCCGGAAGTCGATGCGGCCCTGGAGGCGTGGCAGGTGCAGGCTGTCGCCGGCCTCGTCGGTGGGCGATTCCATCACCTTGTCGAGGGCCTGCAGTGCCTGGCGGGTCTGCTCGTAGCGGACGACCAGCGCGGCGATCTGGGTTGCCGGCGTGATGGCGCGGGCGGCCAGCATCGACACGGCGATCAGCTGGCCCATGGTCAGTTGCCCTTCGGCGATCAGCAGGGCGCCGAACATGACGATCAGCACCGTCGCCACGCTGGTCAGGAGCAGCGAGGCATAGCTGCCGAAGGCTGTCCATTCCCGCATCTGCACGGCGTTTTCCGAGATCTTGACGGTCAGCATCTCCCACTTGCGCCGGGCCCAGGCTTCGGCGCCCAGGCATTTGAGGGTGTCCACTCCGTGCATCGTTTCGAACAGGTGGGCGGTGCGCTGGGCCGACTCCTGCATGCTCGCGCCGAGCAGGCGGGTCAGCGGCCGGCGGATCAGCACCGAGACGCCGATGGTCAGCGGAATGATGAGTGCCGGGACCAGCACCAGCCAGTTGCCGACGAGGGCGATCAGGACCAGGAAGAACAGCATGAAGGGCAGGTCGCCGAGCACCGTGAGGGTTGATGAGGTGACGAATTCCCGCACCGATTCGAAGTCCCGCACGATGTTGGCGAGCACGCCGCCCGAGGCGGGCCGGTGCGCCGCCCGCAGGCGCAGGGCGTGGGCAAAGACGTGCGCCGACATGGCGATGTCGGCCTTGCGCGCCGCCGACTCGAGCAGGTAGCTGCGCAGCAGCTTGATGACCAGGTCGAAGACGATGACCAGCCCCACCGCGGCGGTAAGGACCCACAGGCTCTCGAGGGCGTTGTTGGGAATGACCCGGTCGTAGACCGACATTGTGTAGAAGGGGATGACTGCCGCGAACAGGTTGCTCATCACGGTGGCCAGCAGGGCCCAGCCGTAGATGCTGCGGTTGGCCAGCAGGGTGTCCCAGAACCAGCGCCGCGGGCGGGGCAGGTGATAGAGCAGGCTGCGGCTGTCGAAGAACACCCGTGGCCGGACGAAGTAGGCGACCCCTGGGTAGTCCTGGGCGATGGCGGCGGCATCAAGGCGGACGCTGCCGCAGATGCCCGCCTGCACGCATTCAAATTGGGCCCCCTCCTGTTTCAGCACCACCAGCGGTTCACCGTTTGCAACCACGATCAGGGCCGGCAGTTCCGAGGGCCGGAAGGCCTCGGGCTGCTTGTCCGTGCGGCTGAGGTGGAGGCCGCCACGCTGGGCGCATTCATGGATATGTGATTCGCCGATGCGGCCCGATTGAATTGGCGTGTCGGCCAGCAACTGGACGGGGTCGGCACGCTTTCCGAAGAAATGGGCCAGGAACATCAGTTGGTCGATGATGCCATCGACCGGGGCCGAGCCCGGAATGAAGGTGGGGGATTCAGGCATGGGAATGAACTCGGTAGGGCGATTCGCTGGAAGCCGTAATCCGGTTTCCCTGTTTTCAGGCTGCCGATGGTGCCACAGGAGCGGAGGTGGAAAAATGTCAAAAAATCACGAACTCTTTTAATGGGGTTTTGTTTTCAATTTTTATGTGACTTTTTATGGGGAAAGAGGGTGGGGTTGAAAATCGTGTCTTATTTTTAACAACATTTTGTTTCTTTTGGTTGGGTGATTAGTATTTTTTTGTGGTTTTTGGTTTTAAAGGAAATGTCGCATGGTGAGGTGGTGTTGTGAATAAATGCCTGTCGAAGAATTTTATGGGGGTTTGAGTGATTTCTGGGTAGAGGGTGGAAGGGGAGGCTTGTTTTTTTGTGGGTGTTTTGTTTTTAAAAATTTCATTTAAAACAGTGCTTTGGTTTTGATTTTTGCTGTTTTTTATGAGAAAGAAGAGGATGTGTTGCCGCGGATTTACCTGATTTTTCATATATGGGTGTCGGGATTTCTTACAGCAGGTTTGATGTGCCGTTTTTAATATTTGTTAATAAGCTTTTCTTTTTGTATAAGTAATTGAGGTGATTTGAAAATATCGTTTTTGACAAATTTATGCGGGTCGTTGGCGCGCTAATTGCCTTTTCATCCCTGATTTCACGGCTCGCTCCCTCTTTATCTCGGGGTCGAAACGAAAAACACAGCGATGGAGATTGGTCATGGCACTGCCGCGTTACGCAACAAGCATTTCCCTTTGTGAAGACACCAGCAAGACTTTTGAGTTGTTCGACCTGCTCAAGCTGGCGGATTCAAACTATTCGGCGATCAATCCCGAGAAGATCAGGCTGTATGTAAAGGTGGATGGGGTGTACCAGGAGGTCACGGCCGGCTATTTCACCGCCGTCGACAAGGACACCCTGAGCCTGGACATGAGCTCGCTGCCCAACTTCAACGGCCAACTGGAAGTGAGCGTGCTGGGTACCGACAGTACGGGCAGCGGCTTCATCCTCGACCTGACGGTCCAGGTTACGCCGGTCAATGACGCCCCCACCGGCGCGGACGAGGGGGTGGCGCTGGCCAACGGCGATGTCTACGTACTCGGGCTCGGCGACTTCGGCTTTGTCGATGCGGTGGAGGGCAACGGCTTCAAGTCGGTGGTGATCGATTCGGTGCCGGCCAGCGGCGTGCTGCGCCTGGATGGTGTCGCCGTGGTGGCCGGGCAGGAGATCCTGGCGTCCGATATCGCTGCCGGCAAGCTGAGTTACCTGGCACCGGTCGATGCCGGCGGGGCCCAGTCCTTCACCTTCCAGGTGCGTGACGACGGCGGGACCGCTGGCTGTGGTGGCGCCGACCTCGACGTCACACCGAATACCATCACCTTCGCCGTGCCCGTTCCGGGCGCCATATCCGGCACCGTGCTGGAAGACAGCAATAACGATGACATCGGCGACACGCCGATCCCAGGCGTGACCGTCACCCTGCTGGACAGCAGCGGCAAGGTGGTGGCCACCACCACTACAGACGGCAGCGGCAACTACGTCTTCAACGGCCTGCCCCCGGGTAGCTACACGGTGGTGGAGACCAACAAGCCGACCTACCTGGACGTCTCCGACAAGGATGGCGGCGATCTCAACGTGATTGCGGTGAGTGTGGTTTCCGGCGCCACCAGTACCGGCAACAACTTCGTGGACGAGCGCCCGGCCATTCTCGGAGACCGGGTGTGGGAGGACACCAACGCCAACGGCGTGCAGGACGCGGGCGAGGCGGGCATTGCCAATGTCGTGGTGCAGCTGCGGGATGCCACGGGCGCGGTGGTGCAGAGCACCACCACGGGGGCGGATGGCCAGTACAGCTTCAGCGTGACGCCCGGCACCTACTCGGTGGCCGTGGTCAAGCCGGCGGGCTATGAAATCAGCGGCCAGGACCTGGGGGGCGTTGAGGCCATCGACAGTGACATCAACGCGGCGGGGCAGAGCGGGCTGGTCAGCCTGGTGTCAGGGCAGAACAACCCGGACGTGGATGCCGGCCTCTACAAGCTGGCCGAGTTGGGCGACAAGGTCTGGTACGACAGCAACGCCAATGGCGTGCAGGATGCGGCTGAAGCCGGCGTGCAGGGCGTCAGGGTGTCCCTGCTGGATGCCGCGGGCAACGTGGTGAGCAGCCAGAACACCGATGCTGCGGGCAACTACCTGTTCAGCGGGCTGAAGCCCGGCACCTACAGCGTCCAGTTCGACAAGGCCACGCTGCCGGCCGGCTATGCCTTCACCACCCGGGACGCAGCGGCGGCCACCGACGCCAGCGACAGCGATGCCGACGCGGCCACCGGCAGGACGATCCAGACCGTCCTGCAGTCCGGCGAATCCGATCGCAGCTGGGATGCGGGCATCGTCGCCACGCCCGGCGCCATCACCGGCACCGTGCGCGAGGACCTGGACAACAACAACACGGGCGACGCGCCGATCGCCGGCGTGACCGTGGTGCTGAAGGACAGCGCCGGGAACATCGTGGCCAGCACCACGACCGATACCAGCGGCAACTACAGCTTCAATAACGTCCCTGCCGGTAACTACACGGTGGAGGAAACCAACAAGCCGGGCTACCTCGACGTCTCCGACAAGGACGGCGGCAATCCCAACGTGATCGCCGTGACCGTGCCGGCAGGGGGCACCAGCACCGGCAACGACTTCGTGGACGAGCGCACCGCCGCCCTCGGCGACAAGGTGTGGCTGGACAAGAACGCCAACGGCGTGCAGGACGCTGGTGAAGCCGGTCTGGCCGGGGTGACCGTCAAGCTGATCGACGCCAGCGGCAATGTGGTCGGTACCACCACCACCGGGGCGGATGGCAGCTACCTGTTCAACAACCTGGCACCGGGCGACTACTCGGCCCAGGTGGTGGCGCCGACCGGCTACTTCCTGAGCGGCAAGGACCTGGGTGGCAATGATGCGACCGACAGCGACTTCGACCCCCTGACGGGCAAGACCGGGGTGGTCAACCTGAGCGCGGGCGAAAGCGACCTGAGCGTGGATGCGGGCCTGTACCAGAAGGCCTCCATCGGCGACCGGGTGTG
>NZ_JABBGA010000034.1 GCF_012927165.1 Zoogloea dura | reverse complement strand
GCCCGATCGCGGCGACCCGCCGGGTGCTGGCGCAGGCCGGGCTGAGTCTGGCGGACATCGACCTGTACGAAGTGAACGAAGCCTTCGCCCCGGTGCCGCTGATGTGGCAGCAGGAGCTGGGCGCGGACCTGGAGAAGCTCAACGTGAATGGCGGGGCGATTGCGCTGGGTCATCCGCTGGGGGCCAGCGGGGCCCGGATCATGACATCCCTACTGTACGAGTTGGAGCGTCGGGGTGGCCGTTACGGGCTGCAGGCGATCTGCTGTGCGGGCGGGATGGGTACCGCAACGATCATCGAGCGCTTCTGAAACAAGCAGCCACCGGCAGGAGAGAGCATGTCTCGTATTGATCCCGTTCCGCTTGATGCCCTTCCTGCTTCGCTCGCCGAGGCGCTGGTTCGCGGCCGTGCCAGCCGGATGCTGAGTTCGAGCCTGCCGGTGCAGGTTTGGGCCCACCGTCCGAAGGTTGCCGAGGCTTGGCTGGCAGCTCTTGAGGAAATGCATCTGAACGGGGTGCTGGACGGCCGGCTGAAGGAGCTGGTTCGCCTGAAGATCGCGTCCATCACCACCTGCCGGGCCTGTCAGGTGGCGCGTAAAGACGATTCCGTCACCGAGGCCGACATTGCGTGTCTGACGGCAGACAGCGAGCACTTCTCCGGTCCCGAGCGCAGTGCGCTGCGTTATGCCGAGCTCTTCGCGGGGGACTACCTGTCCATCGACGACCGCATCTATGCCGATCTGGCGAGTTGGTTCTCTACGCCCCAGATCGTCGAATTGAACCTGTTTTGCGCGTTGATGCTGGCCGGTGGCCGCATGACTTACGTGCAGCAAGCCTACGAGGAGAACTTGGTATGAGCAGTATTTACGAAATTCCGGTGCACCGTATCGACGGTAGCCCGTCCACGCTTGGCAACTACCAAGGCAAGGTTTTGCTGATCGTCAACGTAGCCTCGGCTTGCGGGCTTACGCCTCAGTACGCTGGCCTTGAAGCGCTGTATCAGAAGTACCGGGAGCAGGGCTTGGTAGTGCTTGGCTTCCCCTGCAACGACTTTGGTTCCCAGGAGGCGGGCAGCGAAGCGGAGATTCAGACCTTCTGCGAGAGCCGCTTTCAGGTGAGCTTTCCGTTGTTCGCCAAGCTGGGCATCAACAGCCAGCGTCACCCCCTTTACAACGCCTTGATCACCGCTCGGCCGGTGGCCACCTTGTCCGGCGATGCGCACCTGCGTCAAGTGCTCACCGAACACGGCCTGCTACCGGCCCGGGACAGCGATGTGATGTGGAATTTCGAGAAGTTTCTGATCGGACGTGATGGCACGGTCGCAGGCCGTTTCGCCCCCGATGTGGCGCCGGATCACCCGGCCCTGGTCGCAGCCATCGAGGCTGCGCTGGGCTGAGTCATCGCTATTCAAAGAGGAGAGAAAGCATGTCGGACGTGAAGGTTTCGGTTTTGAAGAACGGCCCTCTGAAGGTCGACGGTGCCATCGCACTGGTGCAGGACGGTGCAGTGCTTCCGTTGCCGGGCCCGGCGGTCTTCCTGTGTCGCTGCGGCGCATCGGCCAAAAAGCCGTTTTGCGACGGTGCCCATGCCCGCATCGGTTTCAAGGACGAGTCCGCTACGGCAGACGCCTGAGAGCGATCGGCCGTCAGTAAACCACCCAGGAGGAGAGCAGAAATGAACGACAAGACAGAATCAGCGCTGGAGCGCGCTTTTGCAGGCGTCGCCAACAACTATGGCGGCAACGATGTGGATCTTTACCCGATCTATCGGGAGATGCGCAAGAACTCGCCGATCATCGCCGAAGACTTCATGAGCAAGATCGGCGTGCCGAACATCGCCCGCTACGATGCCGAGCGCAAGACCTTCACCGTGTTCAAGCACAAGGACGTGATGGCGGTGCTGCGGGACGCCACCAACTACACCAGCGGTTTCATCGCCGAGGGCCTCGGGGCCTTCTTCGACGGCCTGATCCTGACCGGCATGGATGGCGAGGCCCATCGTCGTGCTCGCGCGCTGCTGCAGCCCATCTTCATGCCCGATGTGGTAAACACCTGGCGCGACAGCAAGATGGACCCGATTGTCCGTAACGAATACCTGAAGCCGCTGGTGCCCCAGCACAAGGCTGACCTGATGGATTTCGGCCTGCACTTCCCGATTCGCCTGATCTACGCGCTGATCGGTTTCCCCGATGACCAGCCGGAAAAGGTCGAGCAGTACGCCGCCTGGGCGCTGGCCATCCTGGCTGGTCCGCAGGTCGATCCGGAGAAAGCGGCCGTGGCCCGCAAGGCTGCGATGGAAGCGGCCCAGTGCCTCTACGACGCGGTGAAGGAAGCCGTTGTCGAGGTGCGCCGGAACGGCGCCGAAGGCAACGATCTGATCAGCCGCTTGATCCGTGCCACCTATGAAGGCCGCTCGCTGGACGATCACGAGATCACCACCTTCGTGCGGTCATTGCTGCCGGCGGCCGGTGAGACCACCACGCGTACCTTCGGCTCGCTGATGTTGCTGCTGCTGGAACGCCCGGACGTACTCGATCGCGTGCGCAAGGACCGCTCACTGGTGCCCAAGGCCATCGACGAGGCGATCCGCCTGGAGCCGGTGGCGACCTTTAAGGTGCGCCAAGCGGCTCAGGACCTCGAGCTGGCCGGCATGCAGATCCCGAAGGGGGCAATGGTCCAGTGCATCGTCACCTCGGCCAACCGGGACGAAGACGTCTTCGACAACAGCGAGGAGTTCGACATCGACCGCAAGGTGAAGCCGTCCTTCGGTTTCGGCTTCGGGCCGCACATGTGCATCGGCCAGTTCATCGCCAAGACCGAGCTGCAGGTTGCCCTTAATGCGGTGCTAGACCTGTTCCCCAACCTCCGCCTCGACCCCGATCAGCCCAAGCCGCGCATCACCGGCGCGCAACTGCGTGGCCCGCACTCGGTGCCGGTGATCTGGGACTGATTCATGGAAAGGCTGGCATTTAAACTAAACATAAATCAAAAAAGTGTTTAACAAAAAGCCGGCCTTGCACTAAACTGAAACTCCAATATCGATCCACGCCCGGCGCGGGATCAACACCAAGAGGGGACACAAATGAAACTGGAAGATCTGATTCTCGTTAGCGTCGACGACCACGCCATTGAGCCGCGCGGCGCCTTCGATCGCCACATGCCGGCCAAATTCAAGGGTCGTCAGCCGAAGGTGGAGCAGCTGGGGGGACGTGACATCTGGGTGTTTGAAGAGCAGGCCACCGGCTACATGGGCCTCAATTCGGTGGTTGGCCGCCCGAAGGAGGAATACGGCATGGAGCCGCTCTCCTACGAGCAGATGCGCCGTGGCACCTGGGACATCAAGGCCCGCGTCGAAGACATGAACGCCAACGGTGTGCTCGGCTCCCTGTGTTTCCCGACTTTCCCGGGTTTTGCCGGCCAGCGCTTTCAGGTCATGCCCGACAAGGCCGTCAGTCTGGCTGCCATCCAGGCCTACAACGACTGGCATCTGCACGATTGGTGCAATGCCGCCCCCGGCCGCTTCATCCCGCTGATGATGGTGCCATGGTGGGACATGCAGGCCGCCGCTGCCGAAGTGAAGCGGCTGGCAGCCCAGGGTGTGCATGCCCTGACGCTTTCCGACAACCCCACCGTGCATGGCTACCCGTCCATCCACAACGACCACTGGGACCCGCTGTGGAAGGCCTGTGCCGACAACAACGTGGTGATCTGCTGCCACATCGGCACTGGCGTCAAGGCGGCTCACGCCTCGGATGAATCGCCGATCGATGCGTGGATCACCTCCATGCCGATCTCCATCTCCAATTCGGCCGCTGACTGGATCTGGGCGCCGATGTGGAAGAAGTACCCGAAGCTGCGCATGGCCCTGTCGGAAGGTGGCATCGGCTGGATTCCCTACCTGCTGGAGCGCGCGGACTTCACCCACAACCACCACAAGGCGTGGACCAACTCCAACTTCGGCGGCAAGAAGCCCAGCGACATCTTCAACGAGCACATCATCACCTGCTTCATCGAGGATGCCTTCGGCCTGAAGAACCTGGACGCCATCAACGTGGATATGGTCACCTGGGAATGCGACTACCCGCATTCCGACTGCACCTGGCCCGAGTCGGCCAACGTGTTCTGGAAGCAGGCCCAGCATCTGCCGGACGAGATCATCAACAAGATCTCCCACCTCAACGCCATGCGCGAGTTTTCCTACGACCCCTTCGCCATTCTGGGACGCGAGAACTGCACGGTCGGCGCCCTGCGTGCCCAGGCTGGCCACGTCAGCATTGAACCGGCCCTGGGCCTGGGCGGTGCCGCACCCGAGCGTGACCCCAACAAGCCGGTGACATCCGGCGACATCAACAAGATGTTCGCCGCCGCCGACGCCCAGACCGCGCTGTAAGCAGGCCGACGCCAACCGGAGGACAGTCTCCGGCTGGCGCGTCAATCCTCACTGAAGAACGCTCATGTCTATCGACCAGTTCAAATACAGTCGTATCCCGCCGGAAGCGGAAGCGCTCCGCAGCGAGGTGCGCGCCTTTCTTGCCGACACGCTGAAGGACTATCCAGCCATTCGTCGGGCCGATTCGTGGATGGGTTTCGATGCCGAATTCAGTCGTCGCCTGGGTGCCCGCGGCTGGGTCGGCATGGCCCTGCCGAAGCGCTATGGTGGCTCCGACGCCAGCCCCTTCGCCCGCTACGTGGTGATCGAGGAACTGCTGGCTGCCGGTGCGCCCGTATCGGCCCACTGGTTTGCCGACCGCCAGAGCGGCCCGCAGATCCTTCACTACGGCACCGACGCCCAGAAAGACCGCCACCTGCCGGCCATCTGCCGCGGCGAGCAATACTTCTGCATCGGTATGAGCGAGCCCAATTCCGGCTCCGATCTGGCCTCCATCAAGACCCGCGCCCGCCGTGAGGGTGACAAGTGGGTGGTAAACGGCCAAAAAGTGTGGACCACCAACGCCCACCGCTCCCATTACATGATCGCGTTGGTGCGCACCGGCGAGAACAGCAAGCGGCAGGAAGGCCTGTCCCAGTTCATCATCGATTTGTCCCTGCCCGGCATCACCATCCGCCCGATCAAGGATTTGACCGGCAGCGAACACTTCAATGAGGTCTTCCTCGACGAGGTGGTGCTGGACGCCGATGCCCTGATCGGTACCGAAGGGCAGGGCTGGTCGCAGGTGACCGCCGAGCTGGCATTCGAGCGCAGCGGCCCGGAACGCTTCCTCAGTTCCATTGCATTGATCCACACATTGATCGACGCCGTAGGCCGCGATCCCGATGCCCTGCAGGCCAAGGAAATCGGCCGCCTGGCGGCGCGCCTCGTCACCCTGCGCAACATGTCCCTGTCGGTGACGGCCCAGCTGGCCGCCGGCGAGAACCCGGCGTGGGCGGCGTCCTGCGTGAAGGATCTCGGGGCTGTTTTCGAGCAGGAAATCCCCGAGCTGGCACAGCTGCTGTGCGACATCCCGCCGACGGCGGAGGGCGGTTGCGACCACGCCCAGGTACTGGCCTATCTGACCCAGATGGCACCTTCGTTTTCATTGCGTGGCGGTACGCGGGAAATTCTCCGCGGCATCATCGCGCGCGGATTGGGCTTGCGTTGATCATGCGGGAAATCTTCGATTCGACCGTCGAGCGACTCTTCGCCGACCTGGTTACCCCCGATGCGGTGCGGGCTGCCGACACGGGCCACTGGCCTGCCGAGCTGTGGGCAGCGCTGGAGGAGTCCGGCTTCGGCCTGGCTGCAGTGCCCGAAGCCCTGGGCGGTGCCGGCGCCAGCTGGGCCGACCTGTGTGGTGTGGTGCGCCTGTGCGGCCGCTATGCGCTGCCATTGCCGCTGCCCGAAACCCTGCTGGCCAACTGGCTGCTTGGCGTCTGTGGGCAACCGGCCCAGGCCGGGCCGCTGTCGTTTGCCGCCCGCGGCTCGTTGAAGCTGGCTGCTGGCAAGGTCAGCGGCGTCGCCGTCGATGTGCCGTGGGGACGTAACGTGCCCGCACTGGTGGCGATTGCTGCCGGCGAGGTGCCGACGCTGGTGCTGTTGCCCGTCGAAGGGGCCAGCGCCTGCACGCTGCGCAGCAATACGGCTGGCGAAGCGCGGGACGAGTTCGTTTATGAATCTGCCGTGCCCTTGCTGGCCGTGCCCTTACCGGCAGGTGTGCCCACCGACGTGCTGCTTCTGGGCGGCGCCATGCTGCGCTCGGCGCAGATCGCCGGTGCCCTGCAGGGCATGCTTGAGATGACCATCACCTACGCCAACGAGCGGGTCCAGTTTGGCAAGGCGATTGGCAGTTTTCAGGCCATCCAGCACCAGATCGCGGTGCTCTCGGAGCACACCGCGGCGTCGGTGATGGGCGCTGAAGCAGCCTTCGCCGAATCCGCCGAGACCCTGGCCCGCCTGCCGGTGACGGCCGCCAAGGTGTGTGCTTCCGAGGCCGCCGGGATTGGCGCTTCGGTGGCCCACGGCGTGCACGGAGCCATTGGCTTCACCCACGAACACGCGCTGCATCTGGGCACACGCCGGCTATGGAGCTGGCGCAGCGAGTTCGGAACCCTTACCTACTGGTCGGGCGAACTTGGCCGGGCCCTGTGCCAGGGCGGCGCAGCGGCCTTTTGGCCAAGCCTCGTCGCTGGCCAACTTGAAACCTCGGCAGGAGCCCACGCATGAAGCCCTTTCTGATCGCCGAGCGGGAGGATTCCATCCTCACCGTACGCATGGACAGCCCCGAGACCCGCAACGCCCTGTCTGAACCGGCTCAGATGCAGGAGTTCGTGGACCTGTGCGCAAGCGTCAAGGCCGACCGTTCGGTCAAGGTCGTGGTGCTCACCGGCAATGGCCCCGCCTTCTGTGCTGGCGGCAATGTCAAGGACATGCGTGAGCGCGGCGGCATCTTCGCCGGCTCGCCCTACGAACTGCGTGAAAGCTACCGCAACGGCATCCAGCGCATTCCGCTGGCCCTCTATGAGCTGGATGTGCCGGTGGTGGCTGCGATCAACGGTCCGGCGATCGGCGCCGGTCTTGATCTGGCCTGCATGTGCGACGTGCGCATATCCGCCGATACGGCGAAGTTCGCCGAGAGCTTCGTCAAGCTCGGCATCGTTCCTGGTGACGGTGGCGCCTGGCTGCTGCCGCGTATCGTCGGCATGCCCAAGGCCAGCCTGATGGCCCTGACCGGCGACACCATCGACGCCGCCAAGGCCCTCGAGTGGGGGCTGGTGACTGAAGTGGTGCCGGCTGCCGAACTGCTGAGTGCTGCGCTGGACGTGGCTCGCCGCATGGCTGCCAACCCGTCCCACGGCCTGCGCCTGACCAAGCGCCTGCTGCGTGAGGGCCAGCACATGCGCCTCGACTCCCTGCTCGAACTGTCGGCTGCTTTCCAGTCGCTGGCCCACCACACGGAAGACCACCAGGAGGCAGTGAATGCCTTCGTGGAAAAGCGTGCACCGCAGTTCACCGGCCGCTGAGCCGGCATAAAAAATCGAATCTGGAGGAGAAACAATGCGAACCGTTTTCCGTGAAGACCACGAGATGTTCCGCGACATGGCGCGCCGCTTCATCGACCGGGAAATCGTGCCCCATCTGCACGACTGGGAGAAGGCCGGCATCGTGCCCCGGGACGTCTGGTTGAAGGCCGGCGCGGCCGGGTTGCTGTGCTCCTGTGTACCGGAGGAATACGGTGGTGCCGGTGGCGACTACGGCCATTCGGCGGTGATGATCGAGGAGCTGGCCCGGGTCAATGGGACGGCGGTGGGCTTCACCACCCACTCGGAGATCGTCGCAAATTACCTGGTGGCCTACGGTTCTGAGGAACAGAAGCAGAAGTGGCTGCCTGGCATGGTCAGCGGCGAAACCATTGGCGTGATCGCCATGAGCGAGCCTGGCGCGGGCAGTGACCTGCGCTCCATGCGCACCACAGCCCGCCGCGAGGGCGACGAATACGTCATCAATGGCCAGAAGACCTTCATCACCAACGGCGGCAACGCCGACCTGGTGGTGGCAGCGGTCAAGCTCGACCCTGCCAGCAAGAACCTTACGCTGATCTGCGTCGAAGTCGACCGGCCGGGTTTCTCGAAGGGCCGCCTGCTGGAGAAGGTTGGCCTCAAGGGTCAGGACACCGCCGAGCTGTTCTTCGACGAGGTGCGGGTGCCGGTGAGCAACCGCCTGGCCGAGGAGAACGAGGGTTTCAATTACCTCTTCCATCAACTCGCCTGGGAACGCCTGATAATCGCCATCCGCTCGGCTCAGTCGATCGACACCCTGCTTGAAGAAACCATCGCCTATACCCGCGAGCGCAAGGCTTTCGGCAAGGCGATTCTCGACTACCAGAACACCCGTTTCAAGCTGGCCGACGCCAAGGCCCAGGCCACCATGCTGCGCGTGTTCGTTGATCACTGCCTGGCCCAGGCCCTGGCCGGCGAGTTGTCGGCGGACGTGGCTGCGATGGCCAAGCTGGTGGGTTCCGAGATGCAGGGCAAGCTCCTCGACGAGTTCCTGCAGTTGCACGGCGGCTACGGTTTCATGAGCGAATACAAGATCAGCCGGGCCTGGGTGGATGCCCGGGTGGCGCGCATCTATGGCGGCACCTCCGAGATCATGAAAGAAATCATCGGTCGCAGCCTTTAAGGCAGTTCCGCCGATCCTCGATTTACCTCCACTTGAGGGCCCGTTTACACGGGCCTCTTTTTTTCGCGCCTTGGCGTGGAGGAAAAATGCAAACACGTGATTTGTTCTCTGGCCTGAAATCCTGGCAGCCGGCGGTGGCCTTTCTGGGCCGTTATTCCATCGGCGCCAAGCTGCTCGTCGCACCGGTGCTGATTGTGGCCCTGCTTCTGATGGTGGCCGGTGTGGCCTGGTTCGGCATGGCTGGCCAGCAGGACGTGCTGCGCTCCTTCGAGCAGGTCCGCTTTGAGCAATACCGGAAGACTCTGGTGGCTTCGTCGGCGGCCCAGGACACGATGGTGGGCACCTACGCGATGATGGTGCACCTGATGCAACCGGGTACAGAAGTGCGCAAGGAGGAGCTCGCCCAGTACGCGGACGACCTCAAGGCCAGCGTGACGGAGCTGGTCGGGATCATCGCCGCCAGTTCGGCGCGGCCCGGCCTCAATGCGGAGGAAATAGCCCTCTACGAAGAGTTGAAGGGGCAGGTCCAGGTTTTCGCCGATGCCGTGACCGAACTGACTTCGGCGGCGGCGACTGACCCGGAGGGCAGCTTTCGCCGCCTGAGTCTGGTGCGCAAGGAATACGACCGGGTCTTCGGACAGATCTCGGCCCTGGTTCGCTTGCAGGATGCCTTGGCGAGTGAAGATTTTGCCAGCGCCGACCGCATGGCCGGGCAGGTGGTCAAGGTCGTCATCGGCGCTTCGGTGCTGGCCGTGCTGCTGGCTCTGATGGTGAGCCTGCTGGTGCGTGGCCAGATTGTCGGGGCCATCCGGGCCATCGAAGAGGCGTCCATCGAGCTGCGCTCGGGCGACCTGACACGTCGGGTTCATGTGGTGGGCAACGATGAAGTGGCCCGCACCGCACGGGCCTTCAATGAACTGGTGGATGGTTTTCAGACGGCAGTGAAGAAGGTGGGGCAGGTGTCGACGGTGGTTGTTGCATCGGCCGAGCAGCTTTATGGCGCGTCCGGCCGGGTGGCCTCGGGTGCCAACGATCAGGTTCAGGCTGCCTCTGCGGTCGGGGATACGGTGGAGCGCATGATCCGCAGCATCGAGTCCATCGCTGCCAGTGCCAGTGATGTGCGCAAATCGGCATCGGCCAGCCTGCAGGGGGCCGAAGCGGGGCGGGGCGCCTTGCAGCGCCTGCTCGATAAAATCGTGCACATGCGCAGTGCCTTCAACGACATCCGCGGCTCGGTGGGGGATTTTGTGCGCAGCACTTCGGCTATCACCGCCAGCATTGCACAGGTCAAGGAGTTGTCGGGGCAGACCAATCTGCTCGCGCTCAATGCAGCCATCGAGGCCGCCCGGGCCGGCGAGCAGGGGCGCAGCTTCAGTGTCGTGGCCGACGAGGTCCGCCAGTTGGCGGAGCGCTCGGCGCTGGCCGCTAACTCCATCGACGCGCTGACCCGCGATCTGGGTCGGCAGTCGGAGGCGGTGGAGTGGTCGCTGCAGGAGGGCACCCAGGCCCTTGACGACAGCCATCGCCTGATGGGCGAACTGGAGGGTGTGCTGGAGAAGGCCGGTGCGCTGGTGAATGCATCGCACCGGGGCGTTGACGAGATTGCCGGTGCAGTGACGGCACAGAATGAAGGTAGCCAGGACATTGCGGCCAGCGTGGATCAGTTTTCGCGGTTGGCCGGCGAAAGTGACCAGCTCACCCGCGATGTGACACGGGCGGTGCGCCAGTTGCGCGAGTCGGCGGGTGAGCTGGATCGGGCGGTGTGCCACTTCCGCGTTTAAACAGAATGAACGAGCGAGAGGAGAGAGGGATGTCGAACAACCATGAAGAGGCCGGCACGCCGGTCGCCCGGCCGACCCGGGAAGAGGCCGAGGAGGCCGTGCGCACCTTGATCCGCTGGGCGGGTGACGACCCGGCGCGGGAGGGACTGCTGGACACGCCGTCGCGGGTGGTGCGCTCCTACGACGAGTTCTTTGCCGGCTACCGGTCCGATCCGGCCGATATTCTGGCCCGCACCTTCAGTGAGGTCGGCGGCTACGACGAGATGATTGTGATGAACGACATCCGCTTCGAGAGCCACTGCGAACACCACATGGCACCGATCATCGGCAAGGTGCATATCGGCTACCTGCCGGACCAGCGGGTGGTCGGTATCTCCAAGCTGGCGCGGCTCGTAGACGTCTTCGCCAAGCGCCTGCAGATTCAGGAGAAGATGACCACCGACATCGCCGATACCTTGCAGCGGGTGCTCCAGCCTCGCGGTGTGGCGGTGGTTATCGAGGCTTCGCACCAGTGCATGACGACCCGCGGGGTGCATAAGCCGGGCACCAGCCTGGTGACCAGCCGCATGCTGGGCGCTTTCCGCGAGAACCCGGCGACCCGGCGCGAATTTCTGGGCATGCTGGGGCTGGGTGACGGCCGTGGCGCAGCCAATCGATAGGAGCCGGGTATGACCGCGCTGGATATTAACCCGCTGCCGCCCGATGTCCCGACCGGCGAGTGGCACGACGGCCTGCTCCTCGGCTACCGACCCATGGACGACACGCACCAGGAGTTCGTCGTGCTGGTGAAGCGCTTGCGCACCGCCCCCGATGACGAGTTGCAGGCCGTACTGGACGATTTTCTGGCCCACATCGGGCGCCACTTTGGCGAAGAGGAGCAGTGGATGTCGCTGGACGGTTATCCGGCCGGGGATTGCCACGTGGAGGAGCACGCGGCGGTGATGCGCTCTGTGCTTGAGGTGAGGGACTTGGTTGCCACCGGTCAGCGCAAGGTATGCCGCGAATTGGCCGGGGCGCTGGAGGAGTGGTTTCCCCTCCATGCCACCTATATGGATCCGGCCTTGGCCAAGTGGATGGTCAAACGTTCGACGGGGGGCTCGCCGGTGGTGCTTAGGCGCAAAACGTCGAGAGCGGGCTGATCAGCTTGCGCAGGTGTGGATCAGGAATTGCCGGAAGGCTTCCGCCGGTCGTTCCAGCGGGGCGTCCGGTCGCCATATCAGACCCACTTGCATCGGCGGAACCACATCCAGCACCGGGCGCGCCTCGATTTTCTTGCCGTCCAGTGACCACGGTCGATAGACCATGTCAGACAGGATGCTGACGCCGAAACCGTGGGCGATCAGCCCGCGCAGGGCTTCCATCGAACTGGTTCGAAAGGCTGGCGCCGGTGTGATTCCTCTGGCCGCCCAGTAGCGACCGGTGGACGCCTCGCTTTCGTCCACGGTGAGCTGGATGTAGGGATAGGCCGCAATGTCCTCGAGGGATGCAGAGTCCTTTTCCAGCAGCGGGTGCGACGCCGAGGTCCACAGTTGGCGGCGGGCCCGCACCAGTACGTGGTGAGCGAAACGTTCCCGCTCGGCCACGTTGGACAGGATCACCACGCCCATGTCGATGCTCCCTTCCAGCACTGCTTGCTCAATGCCCTCCCGGTTCATGTCGTGGAGGTCGATTTGCACCTCCGGGTAATTCATGCGAAAGCGTGCCAGCAAGGGCGGCAGAAAGTAGCCGAGCAGGGTGTAGGAGGCGGCTATGCGCAGCACGCCCTTTTGCTGGGGGGCCTGGAAGCGAGGTTCCCTTACCGCATCCTGCAATGCGCTGAGGATGTGGCTGGCGTGTTGATGAAAACGGTGCCCCTCGACGGTCAGCGCCACCCCATGGGGCAGGCGCTCGAAGAGGCGCGTGCCAAGAGTCTGCTCCAGCAACAGCACCGCGTTGGTGATGGCCGACTGGGATACATGGGTGCGGGTGGCGGCCATGGAGAACTGGCCGGTCTCGGCTGCGGCGACAAAATAGCGCAGCTGGCGCAGGGTGATATTGCTGTCGGCTTCCATGCGTTTTTCAAATACCAGAACTCAGTATTTGTGATTTTACGATAACAATACAGTTTTGTAGTATTTGTTCAAATAAAACGAGTAACAGGAGACAGCGCATGAATTCCCCCCTGACGGTGGCCGCCACCGACGCCCTGCGTGCGGTGTCCCTCGAGGACAAATACACCCTGGAAAAGGGCCGCGTTTACATCAGCGGTACCCAGGCTCTGGCCCGCTTGCCGATGCTCCAGAAGGAGCGTGACAGGCTGGCCGGTTTGAACACGGCCGGCTACATTTCCGGCTACCGCGGTTCGCCCCTGGGGGGGCTCGACATGGCCTTGTGGAAGGCCAAGAAGCACCTCGCCAGCCATGATGTGGTCTTCATGCCCGGCCTCAACGAGGATCTGGCGGCCACCGCCGTGTGGGGCACCCAGCAGGTCAATCTGTACCAGAATGCCCAGGTCGATGGCGTGTTTGGCATGTGGTACGGCAAGGGCCCTGGCGTGGATCGCTCGGCCGATGTGCTCAAGCACGCGAACGCTGCCGGTACTTCGAAGCACGGCGGCGTACTCATGCTGGCCGGCGACGACCACGCGGCCAAGTCCTCGTCGGTGGCCCACCAGTCGGAACACCTGTTGATCGCCTGCGGCATTCCGGTGCTGTACCCGTCCAACGTTCAGGAATATCTCGACTACGGCATCCACGCCTGGGCCATGAGCCGCTATTCGGGCTTGTGGGTGTCGATGAAGTGCGTGACCGATGTGGTTGAATCGACGGCCTCTGTCGACATGGATCCGGAGCGGGTGCAGGTGGTGCTGCCCGAGGACTTCGAGGTGCCGAAGGGTGGGCTGAATATCCGCTGGCCCGATCCCCCGCTGGATCAGGAAGCCCGCATGCTCGACCACAAGTGGTACGCAGCGCTGGCTTATATCCGTGCCAATCGCCTCAACCGGGTGGTCATCGACTCGCCAAAGGCCCGTTTCGGCATCATGGCAGCCGGTAAAGCCTATCTCGACGTGCGCCAGGCCCTGACCGACCTTGGCCTCGACGACGAAATCTGCCAGCAGATCGGTATCCGGGTTTTCAAGGTGGGCTGCGTGTGGCCGCTGGACGCCCATGATGCGCGTGACTTCGCGACCGGGCTGGAAGAAATCCTGGTCGTCGAGGAGAAGCGCCAGATCCTCGAATATGCCCTCAAGGAAGAGCTCTACAACTGGCGTGACGACGTGCGTCCGCGTATTTACGGCAAGTTTGACGAGCGCGACAACGCTGGCGGTGAATGGTCGCAGCCCCGTGGCCAGTGGTTGCTGCCGGCCCGCTACGAACTGTCGCCGGCGCTGATTGCCAAGGCCATCGCCAGCCGCCTGGAGCGGGTCGGCCTGCCGGAAGATGTGCGCGCCAAAGTCTTGTATCGCATTGCCATCATCGAGGCCAAGGAGCGCGAAGCAGCCCGCCCGCGCCTCACCGTCGAGCGCAAGCCGTGGTTCTGTTCCGGCTGCCCGCACAACACCTCGACCCGGGTGCCGGAAGGCTCTCGCGCACTGGCCGGCATCGGTTGCCACTACATGGCCATGTGGATGGACAGGCGTACCGAAACCTTCACCCAGATGGGCGGGGAGGGCGTCTCCTGGCTTGGCCAGATGCACTTCTCGGGTGACAAGCACGTCTTTGTGAACCTGGGCGATGGCACCTACTTTCACTCCGGTCTGCTGGCTATTCGGGCGGCGGTGGCTGGCAAGGCCAACATTACCTACAAGATCCTCTTCAACGATGCCGTGGCGATGACCGGCGGCCAGCCGGTGGACGGCATCCTGACGGTGCCGCAGATTGCCCGCCAACTGGCGGCCGAGGGCGCCAGCAAGGTCCTCATCGTCACCGACGAGCCTGAAAAATTCGCCTCGCGCGAAGGCCTGCCGGCCGAGGTCGCGGTTCATCACCGGGACGAGTTCGACCACCTGCAGAAAGCGCTGCGCGATACCGCCGGCGTCACCATCCTGATTTACGACCAGACCTGCGCCACCGAGAAGCGCCGCCGCCGCAAGCGTGGTGAGTATCCCGACCCGGCCCGTCGCGTGTTCATTAACGAGGAAGTTTGCGAGGGTTGCGGTGACTGCTCGACGGCGTCCAACTGCCTGTCGGTGGAGCCGCTGGAAACATCGCTCGGCACCAAGCGCAAGGTCAACCAGTCTTCGTGCAACAAGGATTTCTCGTGTTTGAAGGGCTTCTGCCCGAGCTTTGTGACGGCTGAAGGTGCCCAGCTGAAGAAGGCTGCCGGTGGCCGCGATCCTAACGCAGCCCTGGCCGGCTTTACGCTGCCCGAGCCGACTCTGCCCGTGCTCAAGCGTCCGTTTGGGATCATCGTTACAGGCGTCGGTGGCACCGGCGTCGTCACCGTAGGTGCGCTGCTGGGAATGGCCGCCCACCTCGAAAACAAGGGTGTCACGGTGCTCGACATGACCGGTCTGGCTCAGAAGGGTGGGGCGGTTCTGAGCCATGTGCAGATCGCCAATACGCCGGGTGATATCCACGCCACCCGCATTGCCACCGCGGAGGCACAACTGCTGATCGGTTGTGACGCCATTGTTTCGGCCTCGTCCGACGCCCTGTCAAAGATGCGCCACGGCGTAACCCGGGCAGTGGTGAACAGTGCCCACACACCGACCGCCGAGTTCATCGGCAATCCGGACTGGAAGTTCCCGACGCTTTCCACCGAGTCGGATGTGCGCAACAGTGTTGGCGAGGCGTGCGAGTTTCTCGATGCCAACGCGCTGGCTCTGGCTTTTCTCGGTGACACCCTTTACGCCAACCCGTTGATGCTCGGTTTTGCCTGGCAGAAGGGCTGGGTGCCGGTGTCCCGCGCGGCGCTGCTCAAGGCTATCGAGCTGAATGGTGTGGCGGTGGATAAGAACCGCCTGGCGTTCGAGTGTGGCCGTGTGGCCGCCCACGATCTGTCAGGGCTGAACGCCCTGCTGTTCCCCGCCGACAAGGGTAGGCCTAGCCAAGTGCTCGAACTGCGCGAAAGCCTGGAGGCGCTGCTAAAGCGGCGTGCGTCCCAGCTCACGGCGTACCAGAACCGCGCCTATGCCGATCTCTACTTGCAGGCTGTGGCCAAGATTCGTGTTGTGGAAGAAAAGCGAGTGCGCGACGGCAAGCTGCAGCTCACCGAAGCGGTGGCCCGCAACCTGGCAAAGCTGATGGCCTACAAGGATGAGTACGAAGTGGCACGGCTGCACGCATCGCCGGTCTTCCTGGCGCGCCTGCGGGAACAGTTTGAGGGCGAGCCGGGCAAAGATTATCAGCTTGGCTTCCATCTGGCACCGCCGCTACTGGCTAGAAAGGACGCTGATGGCCATCTGGTCAAGCGTCGCTATGGCCAGTGGCTGATGAAGCTGTTCCCCCTGCTTGCTGGTTTAAAGGGCCTGCGTGGCACGCTCCTCGACCCCTTCGGCAAGACCGCCGAGCGCCGCGCTGAACGACAGATGGTGCGCGACTACCTGGATCTGGTGGATGAGTTTGCCAGCACCCTTGATGGCGAACGTCTGTCGCTTGCCTTGGAGCTGGCCAGCCTGCCGGAGACGATCCGCGGCTATGGGCACGTCAAGGAAAATAACATGAAGAAGGCGGATGTCCGCCGTGCGGCGCTGCTGGCCCGCTACCGGGGCGACTTTCACGATCAAGCTGCCGCCTGAGTCCGACAGGGCGGTGCTGAAGCGCAAAACAAGAGGAGGAGAAGGGAAATGGGAAACAACCAGAATCAAGCGCTGTGGGTGCCCGACCCTGCCGACGTGGCCGCCACCAACATGGCAGCCTTCACCGCCCGTGCCCGGATTCTGTCCGGCCGGCCGCTGGAGAGCCAAGCGGCTCTGCATGAGTGGTCGGTCCACTCGCCCGTGCCGTTCTGGCGCCTGGTGTGGGAGTTTTGTGAGGTACTCGGCGACCAGGGTGAGCGCGGCCTCATTCGTTCGGGTGGCATGCAGGATTCCCGTTGGTTTCCCGATGCCAGCCTGAACTTTGCCGAGAACCTGCTGCGCGACAGCGGCAACCCGCAGGCGCTGGTGTTCTGGGGCGAAGACAAGGTCAAACAGAGCCTGTCGCGGCAGGTGCTGCGCAGCGAGGTGGCCAGATTTGCCGCCGCGCTGAGCGCCGCTGGCGTGGAGCAGGGTGACCGCGTGGCAGCCTACATGCCCAATGTGCCTGCAACGCTCATTGCGATGCTCGCGGCGTCGAGCATCGGCGCGGTGTTTACCAGCGCCTCGCCGGATTTTGGCGTGCAGGGCGTGGTGGACCGCTTCGGCCAGACTGAGCCCAAAGTGCTGCTGAGCTGTGACGGCTACTGGTACAACGGCAAGGCCATCGACATCACAGGCAAACTTGCCGAACTGATGCCGCGCCTCCCCAGCGTGCGTCAGCTGGTGGTGGTGCCCTATTTGGCTGCCGGCGCCGAGCCGAACCTGGCAGGGTTGCCGCGGGCCGTGTCCTACAAGACCTTCGTTGCGCCCTTCCAGCACCTTGCAGAGCCGCGCTATGTACGCCTGCCTTTCGACCATCCGCTCTACGTGATGTACTCGTCGGGCACCACCGGTGTGCCCAAGTGCATCGTGCACGGCGCCGGCGGCACGCTGCTGCAGCACCTCAAGGAGCATTGCCTGCACAGCGACGTGAAGGAGGGCGACCGTCTGTTCTACTTCACCACCTGTGGCTGGATGATGTGGAACTGGCTGGTGTCCGGTCTGGCCACCGGGGCCACGCTGATGCTCTACGACGGCAACCCCTTCGTGGACGACGGTCGCATCCTGTGGGACTACGCCGAGGCGGAGCGCTTTACCCATTTCGGCACCTCGGCCAAGTACATCGAGACCCTCGCCAAGAGCAGCCTGCGTCCGGCCGATGCCTACCACCTGCCGGACCTGCGCATGGTGATGTCCACCGGCAGCCCGCTGGCGCCGGCGAGCTTCGATTTTGTCTATGAATCCATTAAGAAGGATGTGCTGCTGGCCTCGATTTCCGGCGGCACCGACATCGTTTCGTGCTTTGTGCTCGGCAACCCGACCCTACCCGTGTGGCGTGGCGAGATTCAGGGTGCCGGCCTTGGTCTGGCTGTCGAGGTGTGGGACGACGATGGCCGGCCGGTGACCGGCGAGAAGGGCGAGTTGGTGTGCCGGCTGCCTTTTCCGAGCATGCCGGTCGGTTTCTGGAACGATCCGGACGGGGCGAAGTATCGGGCCGCCTATTTCGAGCGCTTCCCCGGCGTGTGGTGCCACGGGGATTTCTGTGAGCTCACGGAGCACGGCGGTTTCATTATTCACGGCCGCTCCGACGCCACTCTCAACCCGGGGGGCGTGCGTATCGGCACCGCCGAGATCTATCGTCAACTCGAGAAGTTGCCTGAGGTGCTCGAGGCTGTGGTGATCGGACAAGACTGGCCGCCGACTGATCCAAGCGATGTGCGCGTCGTGCTCTTTGTGCGCCTGGTCGATGGCCTGGTAATCGACGACGCACTGAGGAAGCGTATTCGCCAGCAGATTCGCGACAACGCTTCGCCGCGTCACGTGCCGGCATGCATCGTCCAGGTGGATGAGATTCCCCGTACCAAGAGCGGCAAGGTGGTTGAACTGGCCGTGCGCAATGTGGTGCATCACCAGCCGGTGAAGAACGTCGAGGCGCTGGCCAACCCGGAAGCCCTGGCCCAGTTTGCCGACCGGCCCGAGCTGGCCTGCTGAACCCGCAATAACAAAGGAGTGAAAGCAATGAAGGTACTGGTTCCGGTCAAGCGTGTGCTTGATTACAACGTTAAGGTGCGCGTCAAGGCCGATGGTTCCGGGGTCGATCTGGCCAACGCGAAGATGGGCATGAATCCCTTCGACGAGATCGCCGTGGAGGAGGCTGTGCGTCTGAAGGAAGCCGGTGTCGTCAGCGAAGTGGTGGCAGTGAGCTGCGGTGTGGCCGCCTCGGCTGAGGTGTTGCGCACGGCGCTGGCCATTGGTGCCGATCGAGGCATCCTGGTCCAGTCGGATGCTGATCTGCAGCCGCTGGCGGTGGCCAGATTGCTCAAGGCTGTGTGCGACCGGGAAGGCCCGGCGCTGGTGATCTGCGGCAAGCAGGCCATCGACGATGACGCTAACCAGACCGGCCAGATGCTGGCTGCGCTGCTGGGCTGGTCGCAGGCGACTTTCGCTTCGAAGGTGACGATTGCCGATGGCCAGGCCACTGTGGTGCGCGAAGTGGATGGCGGCCTGGAAACCCTGGCGGTGCGCCTGCCCGCGGTGATCACCACTGATCTGCGCCTCAATGAGCCGCGCTACGCGACTTTGCCCAACATCATGAAGGCCAAGAAGAAGCCGCTCGACACCCTCGACCCGGCCGGGCTTGGTGTCGATGTGAGCCCGCGCCTCGTGACCCTTAAAGTGGTCGAGCCGGCCAAGCGTAGCGCCGGCATCGTGGTTTCTGATGTGGCACAGCTGGTTGAAAAGCTGAAGAACGAAGTAAAGGTGATCTGAAATGGCGATTCTGTTGATTGCTGAACACGACAATCAAACCCTCAAGGCGGCGACTCTCAATACGCTCGGGGCTGCTCATCATCTAGAAGGCGAAATCCACGTACTGGTGGCTGGTGCTGGCTGTACGGCGGTGGGCCAGGCGGTGGCGCAACTCAGTGGTGTGACTAAGGTACTGCTCTGCGATGCACCGCAGTATGCCGAGCGTGGTGCCGAGAACCTGGCCGAACTGGTCAGGGGGCTGGCCGCTGGCTACAGTCATGTGCTGGTGCCGGCCAGCGCAGAAGGCAAGAACCTGCTGCCCCGCGTGGCGGCCCTGTGTGACATGGCCCAGGTGTCGGACGTGGTCGGCATCGAATCGACAGACACCTTTGTGCGCCCTATCTACGCTGGCAACGCCCTGGCGACAGTGAAGAGCATCGACCCGATCAAGTTCCTGAGCATCCGCACTACCGCCTTCGAGTCGGTGGGCTTGGCAGGCACTGCTGCTGCAGTTGAGACCATCGCCGCGGGCCCTGAGCTGGGCCTGTGCAAGCTGGTCGACCGCGAGCTGACCCGCAGCGAACGCCCCGAGCTGGGTGCGGCGAAGATCATCGTTTCGGGGGGCCGTGGCCTGGGCAGCGGCGACAACTATCGCCGCGTGCTCGAACCCCTTGCCGACAAGCTCGGCGCGGCGCTGGGAGCAAGCCGGGCGGCCGTGGACGCGGGTTTTGTGCCCAATGATTTCCAGGTCGGCCAGACCGGCAAGATCGTTGCCCCGCAGCTTTACCTGGCGGTCGGCATCTCGGGGGCAATCCAGCACCTGGCCGGTATGAAGGACTCCAAGGTCATTGTTGCCATCAACAAGGATCCGGATGCACCGATCTTCCAAGTGGCCGATTACGGACTGGTGGCTGATCTGTTCGAGGCGGCCCCGGCACTGACTCAGGCGATCTGACCACCGTTTTTTTTGCGACCTCTCTTTGGTGGTGGCGTTACCTCTCCTCCCATTCGTGCCACCGGAGAGATTTTCGGCCCATCGGCATTGTCCCGATGGGCCATTTTTTTGAACATATTTAAAATTATTGTATTTTTTTAGAAGTGAGCTATTCTCCATTTAGAACTCTCTTCTAGTTTATTCAGAGTAGTTCAGACAGAGAACCCCATAGGGGTCAAGGAGGAGACAAGATGGTTATCAAAATTGCACGTGCCGTTGCACTCGTCATTGGCTGCGCCGGCCTTACCTACATGCCCGATACCCGCATCCAGCGGGAGGTGGCGTTCCTGTGCGTTACGGAGATTCATTGTGCCGCCTCGCATGAGATGTTTTCGCATGAGGCGCATGGCTCATTCCTGGGTGAGGCAGCGGGCGGTCTCTTTGCCGCCCTGTCCCATCATCGCTAGGAAGTCTTTTGTTCGATTAGATAGTGCCGTGCTAACTGATCTGGCACGGCAAGAAAGCGTTGAAGACGCTCCTCTTGAAGCGCATCGGCAGCGGTGCTGCGTTCCTGTTGACGCCGGTAGGTCAGCCAGGAGTCGACGATGAAGCGTTCAGTGTAGTGACCCGGGTGTCCCAGATCCCTCTGCAGATGCCAGTCGCAGGCGCCATTGCGGCGTCGGATGCGTCCGACGGCGTGTGCCAGCAAGATGAACTCATCCCGCTGTGGTTCGGCCACGTGATAGCTCACTTCAATGCATACTCGTCCTTTGCCGGGCGTGATGTCCAGCACTGACTGGGTTCGGAGCGTCAGCGTGGGAGGGCCGAAGTCCTCCTCTCGTCCCAGATGCAGCGCCTTCTGCAGCGACAGGAAGGTTCCGGCGGCAATCACCAGCCCGGCAGTGATCAGGGCGCTGGCTACTCCTAGGCGTGCTGCGATCAGTCCCCACAACACACCACCCATGGCCATGCCGCCCATGATCAACATCAGATAGATGGAGCCAACCCGCGCCTTCACCCACAGGGCAGTGGAGGTCTGAATCACCGTCATCAGCGTAGTATTGACCGCCATCCAGGCCATGCCACCCACTACATAAAGCACACCCAGCAGCGTCAGGCTCGTAACGACCCCACTGAGCAGCGTGACTGCCGCGAACGCTATGCCACCGGCAAAAACGATGCGCTGCAGCGGGTGCCGTCGGTACATATCGGGCAAGCGCAGGGCCGCCACTACCGCCCCGGCGCCGAGGCAGCCGAGCAGAATGCCGTAGCCATCCGCGGCGAGTCCGAGGCGCTCGCGTGCTATCAGTGGCAACAAGGCCCATAGGGCACTCCCAGCTGTCGAAAAAATAGCGACTTTGCCCAGATCGCGACATAGT
This sequence comes from Zoogloea dura, assembly GCF_012927165.1. Classification (GTDB taxonomy): domain Bacteria; phylum Pseudomonadota; class Gammaproteobacteria; order Burkholderiales; family Rhodocyclaceae; genus Zoogloea; species Zoogloea dura. The sequence goes on along the minus strand of NZ_JABBGA010000034.1, from coordinate 18,570 downwards.
GAGGGAGAGTGACGGACATAGCGCAGGCCGCTGACGATGGCCGGGAAAAAGCGCTCGCCGGGAAGACGGCTGATCGGGGCTGTGGTGCCGAGTCGTGTCAGCAGGGCGATGACGCTGGCCATGCAGGCACAGACCAGCACAAAAAGTAGTGGTGTGCCGACCCGGGCGATGATCGCGCCGGCCAGCGCCGGGCCAAGAACCCGGGCGATGTTCGGGGACACCGTGCCCAGTGCAATGGCGGCGGCAGTTTGTCCGGGCGGGGCGTGCTCAATGGTGCACGCCAGCCAGGCCGACATGCTGAGGGCGCTCGCTGAACCGAGGGCGAAGGTGTAAGCCAGCAGCGCCACCGGACCGAGATTACCCACCAGCGCCGGGATGCACAGCAAAATCATCGACAGCAGGGCCAGTCCCTGGGTGATGAGCAGCAAGCGGCGTTTGTCCATCAGGTCGGCGATCACGCCGCTGGGCATGCCGAGGACGAATGCCGGCAGCGCCATGGCGGTTTGCACTAGGGCCACCATCAATGGTGACGCAGCCAGCTCGGTCATCATCCAGGCGGCGCCAATGTTCTGCATCCAAACGGCTAAGTTGGCGACTACCGTAGCCAGCCAAAGGGCGCGAAATGGGCGATGACGAAGAGGTGCCCATGCCGAGGGGCCGCTCATCGGGGAGTCACTGGAGGTTGGCGATGCGCGAGAACAGGCGACGGAAGCTCTCGCGGGTTTCTTCAGCGAAGCGCAGATCGCCATTTTCACCAAAGGCGCGGGCGATGGTCGCCCAGTCTTCGGGCAGCAGGCAGCGGGATGCTGCTGGCATGATTCGGTTTTCCTCCATCCCGATATGCTTGAGCTGCTCACCGGCGAAGCTCTCCAGTCGGGTCACAAAGGCGATGCGTTCGTCTGGCGTGGCGGTGCCTAGGGTTTCGATAGCCTCGACCAGCGCATGCAGTGCGGCGTCCCCCTCCCGGTGCTGACGCTGGAGTTCTGTGATCAGCGGGTCGAGTTCGGCGGTGCGCTCCTGCACCTTCTTGAATAGGTAGGCCTCTTCCTTCGGGTGGTGCAGCTTCGACGGGAAGGCGCGCAGATAACCGAGCATGGACTTGAGCAGGTCGAAATCCACCGGCCGGTTTTCCTGCAGCCCACGGGCGAAGGTACGCAGGCCGTAGGCCACCACGGCGATGCTGCGGTGCTCGTCCTTCATGATCGAGGTGACCATGTTCATTGCTGGCGCCGGGTCGTTCTTTTCGACCGATGAGACCAGCACCGGCACCTTGGCGCCGACCAGCACCTTGAGGGTTTCCGAGCCCAGCATCACGCCGCCGAAGCTGCGCGGGCCGTGGGAGGACATGAAGATCAGGTCGCAGCCGAGTTCGTCGGTGGCCGCCAGGATCGCCGCATGGGGGCGCGTGCTGGTGCGGCTGACCGTCTCGCATTCGATACCCGCAGCGCCTGCCGACACGGCGGCCTTGGAGAGGATTTCACGGGCTCGTCCGCTGTAGTCGTCCCGGTAGGTGTCGGGAGCGATCAGCTTGAGCAGGGCGGCGTCGTCGGTGAGGGAGGCCGAGGCGTCCGGATCAGCGTAGAAAAAAGTGATGCGGGCGCCGACGGTACGGGCGAACTCCACCGCCTTGGTGACGGTGTGTACCGAGAGGGCCGTGCCGTCGGTGGGTACGAGGATATGGCTGTACATCGTGGCCTCCAGAAATGTCTGCGTGCGGGGTTGATGTGATGGATCAGGCAGCCAGCGGCAGGCCGAGCCGCCCCTTGCGGCGTTCAGGCGGCAGCACCCGCGGCGCGCCAACTCGGTTGGCGAGCAGGCCAATGCCTTCGATCTCCGCTTCGATGCGGTCGCCGGGCTGAAGGAAGCGCCCGTCCTCGAGGCCGACACCGCAGGTCGAGCCGGTGAACAGCAGGTCGCCCGGACGCAGGGCGACCCGCGCATCTACGAAGTCGAGGAGCTCGTCGAGGCTGAAGATCATGTGGGAAGTGCGGTCCTGCTGACGCAGCTCGCCATTGATGGAGAGGCGCATCGCCAGATCAGGCTGGCCCGGGCCGCCGCAGGCATCGAGGGTCGCTATCCATGGACCGACGGGGGCGCTGCGGTCGAGGGCCTTCTGGGTGAACAGGTCGAGGGAGCCAAGCTGTTTGCCCGCGTCGCGGGCGCTGATGTCGTTGCCGACGGTGTAGCCGAGCAGGCAAGTGCTGGCGTGTTCGGCGTTGCCCAATGGGCGGGCGATCACCGCCACCAGTTCGATCTCGAAATCCAGCTGGGTGGTGACTGGCGGGTAGGCGATCTCACCGCCTGGATCGACGATGGCCGATTCCGGCTTGATGTAGGCAATGGTATGGGGCGGTGCCTGGGTACGCCCGAGGCGGGTCAGGTGGCTGAGATAGTTGAGCCCGACGCCAAAGACCCGCGCGCCGGGTTCGAGGGGGGCGAGCAGTTGCAGGCTCGCCAGCGGTACGGGTTCGGGCGCGAGGCCGAGGGCGGCCTCGTCACCCGCTGCGGCGAGCGGCGCCCATGCGGCAAACGGCGCGCCGATCCGCCGGGCGAGTCCGGCATCGACATCGATCAGCGCCCAGAAGCGGTCGCCGTCAGCATCGGCGACCCGCGCGATCTTCATGCCTTGCTCTTCTTTCGCGCCAGATACGCAGGTTCGAGGAGTTCTTCCGGTGTGCGCACACTCGGCCCGAGGATCGGCCCGACGATCTCGTGGCCCCAGGTGCTGAGCTTCTCGGGGTTCAGCTCGAAGGCATCGCCCTGCCAGGGTTCGAGTTCGGTGATGGTCTCAAAGGCAAAGCCCGACGGGTTGAAGTGATAGAAGGACGCGTGCGGGTCCTGGGTGTGCTGGCCGAGGGTCATCTGCAACTGCAGATTGCGTGCCTTGACGATGTCCAGGGTTTCGCCCACGTCGCGCAGGCTCTTCACGAAGACGCCCACGTGCTGTACGCCCATGCGCCCCGGGCCAAAGCCGTAGGCAATGTCGTGGCTGGTGAAGTTGTTGAGCTTTGAGCGAAAGAAGCCGGTCTTGCCCTTGCCGGCGCCGGAACCGTACCAGTGGAAGCCCATGATGCCGGTCAGGAAATGCTCCAGCTCCGGGGTGTATTCCGGGGTGATCAGCACCACGTGGCCGACACCGCGCTCGTCACACACGAAGCCGCCGTGGTTGCGGCCCGGGGTGAAGGAGCGGGGCGTCCACTTTTGCGCATAGAACAACTCGTGCTGGTAGCCGACCGGGTCGCGGAAGCGGATCAGCTCCTTGACGCCGCGGGTCTCGCACAGCTCGGTATCGCCCACGGTGATATCCACGCCGGCGGCGCGAAACTTCTCGACCGCGGCATTGAAGGCCAGGCGACCGCGGGCCTCCCAGCCGATGTAGGCGATGCGGTCGATCGTGCCCGGATGGAAGGCCAGCCGGTGGCGGCGGTCGTCCATCTTGAAATACAGGGAGTCGGGGTCGCTCTCCGGCGTGTTGCCGATGCCGAAACCCATGACCTGCGGGCCGTACTCGCGCCACTCGTCCAGTTTGGTGGTTTCGAAGCCGAGATAGCCGATGCCGATGATGTCCATTGTTTTATTCCTTGGTGGGTTCAGAGTGGAATCAACCGTTGGGTGCGCTTTATGGCGAGGCTTTTCTGGTGGAGCCTTCTGCGTGGATTCAGTGGGCGAGCAGGCCGCCATCCACGACCAGGTCCGAGCCGGTCATGAAAGAGGCTTCGTCGGAGGCCACGAAGAGGGCCAGCGCAACGACCTCGGCGGGCAGGCCGGGCCGGTCCATCGGAACCCCGTCGAGGAGCGCGGCGCGGATCTTCGGGTCGTCGACAAAAGCGGCGGTGCCCGGCGTAACGATGAAGCCCGGGCTGATGCTCACTGCCCGGATGCCGCGTGGTGCGCCCTCGATGGCCAGCTGGCGGGTAAACGACACCACCGCCCCCTTGGCCGCCGAATGGGCCGAGATGCCGGCCACCCGCGAGCCACCCCAGGCCGCGGTGGAGGCGATGTTGATCACCACGCCCTTGCTTGCCGTCAGGTGCGCCCAGGCGTACTTGGTGGTGAAGAAGATCAGGTCGAGCTCGTTCCGGATCGTGTAGTGCCAGTCCTCGATGGAGAACTCGCCCACCGGGCCGAACCTGGCTGCCGAGGCGTTGTTGTAGAGAATGTCGATGCGACCGTGGGCAGCGACGGCGGTGTCAACCCAGTCACGGGCCTGTTCCGGATCGCCCAGGTCGACGGGTGCCTGGCCATGTAACTCGAGGCCTTCGGCCTGGAGCAATGAGCGGGTGGCCTGGTGGCCGGTGGCGTCCACATCGCAGCCGACGACGATGGCGCCTTCCCGGGCGAAACGCAGGGCTGCCTCGCGCCCCTGTCCGCCACCGGTGCCTGTAATGAGTACGACCTTGCCTGAGAGACGTGCCATGGGATGCCCCCTGAAGCGATGCCAGCGCGTGACTGCGCCTGCGGACCCAGACGATGCCGGGCCTGCAGTTGGCGATGGATTTAAGGGAATGTCAGGTGCCGCTAGGGGCTTCGACGATCAGGGCTTCGGCCGGGCAGGCGGCAGCGCCTTCAATAGCAGCTTCCTCGAAACCGGCCGGGACGAATTCGCTGTCCAGATAGACCAAGCCGTCCGCATCGAGCTTGTAGACTTCCGGGCAAATGGCGGCGCACAGGCCGTAACCGCAGCACTTGCTGCGCTCTGCCGTGACACGATGCAGTGCCTTTTCGGCATTTTCAGGGTTGTTCATTTTTGTCTCCTCACAGTCGAACGCAGCACCAAGCTGCTGCAACGATTATGCACAGAAAACAAAAAAGTGTCACTATTTAGTGAGCTAAAAACGGCGTCTCCCAAGGGCCAGGGAGGCGTCGTTCAGAAGAGCATCGTACTGAGCTTCTGGCCCAGCTCACGAATGGCCTGGCCGACGATCTCGACGCCGGCCTCATCGTATTGGCCGCGGAACATCACCGCCGAAACCGTGTAGGCGATGTTCTCGTTGCGGTCGCACACCGGCGCGGCGATGACCATGATGCCGGCCGAAAAGTAACCGTCATCCACTGACCAGCCCTGCTGGCGGCATTGCTCGACTTCCTGCAGGTAAGTCTCGAAGCTGAGGGGGCGGGCCCAGCGGATCTTGTCGAATACGGCGCGGATCTCTGTATCGCTGAGGTCGAGCCGGGACGCAAACAGGCGCCCGCTGGCACCCATCAGCATCGGCAGGCGCTGCCCGGCGGCCATGTCGATGCGCAGGTCGGCCGGACTGGTTTCCGAGCTGACCAGCACGATGCGGTCGGTGCCCATGCGCCGCCAAAGGGTGACGGTCACACCGAAGCGCGCTGCGAACTCCTGCATCAGCGGCCGTGCGGCTTCCAGGCGCTGGCCTTCGGTTACCATGTTGCCGACCAGCTTGGCCAGGCCCAGGCCAGCCGAATAGGTCTTGGCGCGACGATCGAATTCGACAATCTCCTCTGCCACCAGCGTGCGCAGGATGTTGAAGCAGGTGCTCGGGTTGATCGACAGCAGCCGCGCCAGGTCCGCCGCCCGTTCAGGCGTGGCGGTTTCGGTCAGGTGACGCAGAATGCGGATGGCGTTGATGATGGGCTTGACCATCACACCGTTACCACCGCGGTTGCCACCTTCCTGACTGCTCCCGTCATCGTCCGCAAAAAAATTGTCAGCGCTGTTGTCGTTCAGGTCTGTTTTCATGGGGCCGGACTGGGCGAGCAGAGTTGGAGATGTTAAATCAGAGCCGTCATTCTATATGGAGAATTAAAATTCTCGCAGGAAGAATTTTCCCCGTGAACGGCAGGAAAAAAAGAAACCCGCCGAAGCGGGTCAAAAAAGCCCGTTTTGTCTCGGGCCGAGGGAGGTGGGGAACGCTACTGGTGGTAGTAGCCCACGGCGACAACGTGGCTGCCGACGACCTGGAAGAGGGTACGTTTTGCTTCACTCTTCTTGGTGACCGGGTTGGGCCACAGGTAGTCGAGTTCGCCTTGTTTACGTGTCTGGGCCATTTTCAGGATGTTGCGGATGATGGGCTGGCCGGTGGCGTCCTTCAGTTCCAGCCCGTCGGTGCCTATCAGGCGTGGCTGCACACCGTGAGCGACGAAGTGGCCGGATTTCATGTCGATCACGAATACGTAGAGGTCGTCCTGAACAAAGCGTCCCCCAAGCTTGTTGAACTCCTTGATGGCTTCGTCGGGCGCTGCGCGCATGGCTGTTGCCGCCTGCTCGAGGAAGGCTTTGGCTTGGGCCGGGCTGGTGCGGGGCAGGTAGTAGCCCACGGCCAATACGCGCTCATTCACTCGCTCGAAGTAGGCCTGCTTGCGCTGCACGGTGTTGTCCACCCAATTCAGCCAGCGGTATTCCACGTGCCCGCTGCCGCGGGTCTTGGCGATTTCGAGCATTTCGGCAAAGAAGGGCTTGCCGGCCACATCGCGCATGGCACTGACGTTGCGGCCGATCAGCGAAGCCGAGGAGCCGCCGCTGGTGAGCATGGTGCCGTCGCTGGCGAGCACGTAAACATAGAGTTCCTTGTCGATGAAGCGCCCCTGGCGGCCGAATTCGGCCAGGGCTGTGTCACCGACTGCGCGGTAATGCTCGACAGCCTGGCCGAGCAGCACCTGGGCGCGCCCGGCATCGATTTCGGTGCGGGTGGCGATGGGCGGTTCTGCGCGGGCCGGCAGCAGGATCGTGCAGCCAAGCAGCACTATGAGGCGGGCAAGGATCTTTTTCATGGGAATTCCTTTTATGGCGGGGGTGGTGTCGACCTTCATTCCCGGACCAGCAATACGCTGCCGCCCAGCGGGCCACCGCCGGCGGCGACCACCGACGCGCGGTGTGCCTTGAGCTGACGCTCGCCCGCCCGACCCCACAGCTGGGTGCAGGCTTCATGAACGTAACCCAGCCCGTGGGTACGACCGCCGGACAACTGGCCGCCGTTGGTGTTGATGGGGATCACCCCGTCGCGGGCAATGTTGTGACCACCCTCGATAAAGCGTCCGCCCTCGCCGAGGGGGCACAGGCCGAGGGCTTCGAGCCAGATCATCGTCAGGATCGAGAAGCCGTCATAGAGCTGCGCTGAGCCCAGGTCGGAAGGCTTCAGGTCGGTGCGTGACCACATCATGCGGGCCACTTCGCCGGTGACCATTGCGGTCAGGTCGATCTGGTCCCACGACCACGGCTGGTGCAGGGCCGCGCCGATGGCTTCCAGGCGAATCGGCGGGTTCGGGCCACCCCGGGCGGCATCAATGCGTGACAGCACGATGGCCGTCGACGCATCGCAATGTACGTCGCAGTCGAGCATGCGCAGCGGCGTCGAGATCATCCGCGAGCTCATATAGTCGTCGAGGCTCATGGGTGTGCGGTACACCGCCTTCGGGTTGAGGGCGGCGTTGGCGCGGCAGGTCATGGCGATCTGGGCCAACTGCTCGGGGCGCGTGCCGTACTCGTGAAAATGGCGCTGCGCGTACATGGCCATCAGGTTGATGCCCGACAGCACATTGAAGGGTGTGTACCACTGCCAGAAAAAGCTGCTGTCGCGGCCGATGGTCTTGTTGGTCAGGGCGCTGGCGGTCTTGTCAGTAAGGCGTCTGCTGGCTTCGGTGATGGTGCGGAACACCAGCACGTGCTTGCACAGACCGCTGGCAATCGCCATGGCACCGTTGATCACGCCAGCCAGCGGACCCGGGCCTTCGTAGCCGCCACCGAACCAGTTCACCTTGAGCCCGAGGGTGCTGATCAGCGCGTTCGGGCCGACTGGCGAAAAGGCATCGCCATTGTTGTTGTCACCGGGCCAGCAGGCTACACCGTCGATATCGTCGCGGCTCAGGCCGGCGTCGGCAATGGCTTCCAGGGCTGCGTCGAGGGTCAGCTGCATGGCCGACAGGCCGGATGGGCGGCCAACCTCGGACTGGCCGATACCGCTGATGGCCACATCCTTCTCAAACAGGCGGTCGAACATCATGCCTCCCTCTCAAAAAATGGCAGCCAGACATCCTCGACCTGGCTGAAGGTGACCCGCACGGGCATGTCGATGTGCACCTCATCCACCGGCATGCCGACGATGTTGCTGACCAGACGCAGGCCCGGCTGGTCGGCCAGCTCGATGATGGCCACTACATAGGGCATCTCGACGTCGGCGTTCCAGCGCTGGTGGTTGATGGTGTAACTGAGCACCTTGCCGCGGCCGCTCACCGGGCGCGGCCCCACGTCCTGGCTCAGGCAGCGCGGGCAGATCGGTGCCGGCGGGTGGAAGTAGCGCTGGCAGCCCTGACAGTGGTGCATGTTCAGCGTGCCCTCTGCGCCACCCTGCCAGAAGGCCGAGTTGTCAGGGTTCAGTGCGGGGAGTTTGCGGGCCATGGTCCTTGGTCTCCGGGGCGTTGTTATCTGTCTTCGGAATTTAATTCTAGCATCCACATATAGACAGATAACAAAAATCTGTCTAAAGTTTTCACGTCAGGTCCGCTCTCAAAAGATGTTTCGGACCGTTTCCCCTGCAACGCCACATCAAGGATCGACCATGACTCAAACGCTCACAGGCCGCACTGTCGTTGTTACCGGAGGCTTCGGCTTCCTTGGCGGTGCGCTGGCGGCGAAGCTGGTGAAGGAGGGTGCCCGCGTCGTCCTCGTAGACCGCTCCGCCGTTCCGGCACAGGCCTTGCCGGATGTGGCCCTGGCCCTCGGCGGCGTGGATCTGGGCAGCCCCGAGTCGGCTGGCGCCGCCTTTTCCCGTATCGCCGGGGAGCTCGGAGGCATTGATGCGCTGGTTAACGTGGCCGGTGGCTTTGTGTGGGAAACCGTCGAGGCCGGCAGCATCGAATCCTGGGATCGCATGTACAGCATGAACCTGCGCACCGCGGTGGTGGCGTCCCAGGCCGTGTTGCCGCATCTGCTGGCCAAGGGTGCGGGTCGCCTGGTGAATGTCGGCGCCCTGGCGGCCAGCAAGGCCGCCACCGGCATGGGCGCCTATGCGGCTTCCAAGGCCGGTGTGGCGCGGCTCACCGAAGCTCTTGCCGAAGAACTCAAGGACAAGGGTGTCACCGTCAATGCGGTGCTGCCGAGCATCATCGACACGCCCACCAACCGTGCCGACATGCCCGATGCCGATGCCACCCGTTGGGTCAGCGCCGCTGCGCTGGCGGCTGTGATCGCCTTCCTGCTGTCGGATGACGCCTCGGCGGTCACCGGCGCATTGATTCCGGTCTGTGGCCGCGTCTGAGGAGACCCCATGAGACTTGTCACCTACCGTGATGCCGGCGGTTTTCAACGTGCCGGCGCCCTGCTCGAAAAAGACCAGCTGGTGCTCGACCTGCAGCTCGCCAGCGAAGCCATCCATGGCCGTTCCCGGCCGGAATTCACCAGTGTGCTGGCGCTGGTGGAAGCCGGGGAGGGCGCCCTCGATGCGGCGCGCGCCCTGGTGCAGCGCACCCCGGCGAGTGCCGTGCTGGCGCGCGCCGATGTGCATCTGTGTGCCCCCATCCAGCCACCGCCGCAGATCCGCGACTGCTCCTGTTTCGAGCTGCACCTGCGCCAGAGCTTCGCCGCCGCCCGCCGCATGCGCGTGGCCCGCGAGCCGGACCCGGAAGCCGCGTTCAAGGCCATGAACACCCGCGCCGACGACCGGGTTGTCGACACCTTCAACCGGCAGCCCATCTACTACAAGGGCAACCGCTTCGCCGTGATCGGCCCCGATGACGACGTGATCTGGCCGTCGTACAGCAAGGCCATGGACTTCGAGCTGGAGCTGGCCTGCTACATCGGCAGGAAGGGCAGGGACATTCCGCGCGACAAGGCTCGTGATTACATCCTCGGTTACACCATCTTCAACGACATGAGTGCCCGCGATGCCCAGGCCATCGAGATGGTCGGCATGCTCGGACCCGCCAAGAGCAAGGATTTCGACACCGGCAACGTGATGGGGCCTTGCTTGGTCACCGCCGACGAGATTGGTGACCCCTACGACCTGAACATGATCGCCCGCGTGAATGGCGAGGAGTGGGGCCGTGGCAACACCCGTGACATGCGCTGGCAGTTCGAGGACCTGATTGCCCACATCTCCCGTTCAGAAACTCTCTACCCGGGCGAAGTGCTGGGCTCGGGCACGGTGGGCAACGGGTGTGGCCTAGAACAACTGCGCTTCCTCAAGCCCGACGACGTGATCGAGCTGGAAATCGACGGCATCGGCCTATTGCGTACCCGCATGACGAAGCCTGTGGCGTAAGCGCAGTACCTGCCAAAAAAACAATAAACCCATTCGCTCCCCGAGCGAGCAAACCCAAAGGAGAGAGCTTTGACATCCACAAGGAATGTGCTGTCCGACGGCACGAAAATCGAGGATCTGATCAAGGTCGACACCCGCGAAGTGCAGATGCGGGCCCTGTCGGACCATGAGATCTACGACCTGGAAATGCAGCGGGTCTTCGGGCATAGCTGGCTGCTCCTTGGCCATGAAACCGAAATCCCCGCCGAGAACGATTTCATCGTGCGTGACATGGGGTCGGATTCGGTGATCGTGGCTCGCGGCAAGAATGACCAGATCAGTGTTTCCCTTAACGTGTGCCCGCATCGGGGCATGAAGATTTCCACTGTGGATGCGGGTAATACACCGATCCACAAGTGCATCTACCACGGCTGGGCCTTCCGTCCCAACGGTGACTTCCTAGCCTCCCCGGTGGAGAAGGAATGCATGCACGGCACGATGATGAGCAAGGCCGAACTCAGCCTGGAACAGGCCCGGGTGACCCTCTACGGCGGCCTCATCTTCGCTACCTGGGATCACGAGGGCGAGTCGTTCGAGGACTTCCTCGGTGACGCCAAGTGGTATTTCGATATTCTTTTTCAGCGCTCCGACAAGGGCCTTGAGGTGCTTGGACCGCCGCAGCGCTTCGTCGTCCGGGCCAACTGGAAGACTGCTGGCGAACAGTCCGCCGCCGATGGTTTCCACACCCTGACCCTGCACCGCTGGCTCGGTGAAGTGGGCAACTACGCCAAGAGCGGCCAGGAGGGTGGTGCCGACCTGAGCCCCGAGATGATCGGTGTCGAAGTCAGCTCACCCCACGGCCACGCACTGCGCTGCATCGACCTGGGCCGCAAGATCCGCAAACTGACCGGCCTCGATCCGGATGTGCTGAGCGTTGACCAGAAGCTGGACGCCCTGCCGCCGCCGGGTGTGACTCGCGAGATGGTGCCCCAGCTGAAGCGCAAGCTGAGCGAAGACCAGTTGAAGGTGCTGGTCTCGATGCCGCCGCAGGTGGGCGGCATCTTCCCCAACGTGCTGTTTGCCTTTGTGTACATTCCCCAGTCCGACGGCACGGTGCTTGGCCTGACCCTGCTGCACGCCTATGTGCCCAAGGGGCCGGACCAGCTGGAGTTCGTTAATTGGGTGCTGGCCGAGAAGGACACCCCGCAGGAGCTGAAGGAAAAGATGCTGCGCCAGAGCATCCAGCTCTTCGGTACCTCCGGGATGGTCGAGCAGGACGACTCCGACACCTGGCCGCACATGACCACTGCCGCCAAGGGTGCCCGCGGCCGCAAATCCACGCTCAAGTACCAGGCCGTCTATGCCACCGGAGCGCCGGAAGGCTGGCCGGGTCCGGGCATTGTCAATGAAGGCTTCACCAAGGATGACACCCAGTGGCACTGGTGGCTGCACTGGCACGAGCTGATGCTCGCCAACGCCTGACCCCCTGGCCTACGTCCATCTACAAGGAGCGAATTCATGACTGCAACCCAAGCCCTGCCCACCGCCGACCTCGCCCAGGGCGAGTGCGTGCCCATCGGTTCCGATACCTATAACCAGGTTCTCGGCTTTCTGTACCGGGAGGCCAGCCTCCTCGACGCCATCAGGCTCAAGGAGTGGAGCGCGCTGCTTAGCCCGGAACTGATCTACACCGTGCCCCTGCGCCAGACCCGGCCGATGGCCCAGCATGCGGCCTCCATCATCCGCACGGTCCAGCACTACCATGATGACTACCGCTCGATCATGGGCCGGATCATGCGCCTCACCGAAACCAAGAGCGCCTGGGCCGAAGATCCCCCGTCACGTACCCGCCGGCTGGTGACCAACGTGCAGGTAAGCACCACCGGTGTGGAAGGCGAGCTGGCCGTGGTGAGTTACCTACTGCTGACCCGCAGCCGCTTCGACAGCCCCGATCTCGACCTGATCAGCGGCGAGCGGAACGACGTGCTGCGCCTGGTGGACGGCCAACTGAAGCTGGCACGCCGCGAGGTAATCCTCGACCAGGCCGTGCTCGGTACGCCCAATCTGGCGATCTTCCTTTAAGCAGCACAGCGGGAACACCCTTGTCACGGCCTGATGGTCGGTGACAGGGGCTGTCCATCCAAATTCTTGTGGAGGGCATGGTCCATGGGTTCTCCCATCGGCTTGGCGAGCATCGATTTCACCGAGTTCAAACACAGCTGGCGGGTGCTGGTCCTGTCCATCGTCGGCGTCGCCATCAGCATCAACGCGGCGCTCCTTTATGGTTTCGGCACGCTGGTGATTCCCCTCCAGCAGGCCTTCGGCTGGAGCCGCAGCGAACTGCAGGTGGCGGTGACTTTTCTGTTCGGGGGGGCCGTGCTGTCCCTGCAGGTGGTCGGCTGGATCAACCTGCGCTTCGGCATGCGTCGGGTGGTGGTGGCGTCACTGCTGCTGATTGCCCTTGGCTACCTGGCCACGACGCTGATCAGTGGATCGGTGTGGTCGCTCTACCTTGCCTTTGCGCTGCTGCCGATCATCGGCATGGGCTCGCTGGCGGTGACCTGGACCCAGCTGCTCAACCTATGGTTCGTGCGCAATCGGGGGCTGGCGCTGGCCATCGGCCTGTCGGGCACCGGCATCACCGCGGCCGTCGTGCCGCGTCTGATGGCCTGGGGCATTGAGCGCTGGGACTGGCGGGCAGCCTTCGTGATCCTTGCGGTGCTCAATCTTGGCCTGCTGCTGCCCCTGGTGCTGATCTGGTTCCGCTTGCCCATCGACGATGCGCCGGCCCGTGCCGCCGATGACGGCAAGGTGGCGCCGCATGTGTGGCTGGAGGGCATGTCCCTGCGCGAAGGGCTGGTGTCGCGGCGTTTCTGGATCTGTAACGTGGCGCTGGCACTGGTGATCTCGGCCATCGTCGGGATGGTTACCAACACCATTCCGATGCTGCGCGACAGGGGCTTGTCGGGCGCCGACGCGAGCCTGATCTTTGGCGGCTTCGGCGTTTCGCTGATCTTCGGCCGCGTGGTGGTGGGCTATCTGCTCGATCGCATGTGGCCACCGGGCGTTGCTGCAGTGAGCCTGTTTCTGCCGGCGCTGGGCTGCCTGATCTACATGAATGGCAGCAACGATCTGCCGCTGCTTGGCCTGGCGGCCGTGCTGGTTGGTTTTGGGGCAGGGGCCGAGTTCGACATTGCCGCCTTCCTGATCGCTCGCTATTTCGGCCTGCGCGAATACGGCCGCCTGTTTGGTGTGCATCAGGGCCTCAACACCGTGGCCTCGGCCCTGGCGCCGCTGCTGTTTGCCGCGCTGTTCAGTTACACCGCTTCCTACACCGCGATGCTGAGCTACTGCTTCGTGTGTTCCCTCGTCGGACCGGCGCTTCTGCTTACCCTGGGACGTGACCCCGGGTTTGGCGGGGTGGTTGCGCTTGCCGGCCGCTCTTGAGCACCCGCCTACTTTTATCGGAGTCGAAACCATGCCAACCCTTACTTTCATCGAACACAGCGGCACAACCCACGAAGTACACGGCGAAGTCGGCCAGTCCGTCATGCAGGCTGCCACCTTCGCCATGCTGCCCGGCATCCAGGGCGACTGTGGTGGTGCCTGCAGCTGCGCCACCTGCCACGCCTATGTGGATGAGGCCTGGGTGGAACGCTTTCCGCCCGCAGAAGGTACCGAGGTGGACATGCTCGACAACGTCACCGAGCGTCGCGCCAACAGTCGTCTGAGCTGTCAGCTGGTGATTGCCGAAGGCATGGACGGCTTGCTGATCCGCCTGCCGGCCTCCCAGTACTGAGCCAGCCGCGCATCCATAAAAATATCGGAGACAGACACCATGGCGCTCAACTCGGTTGTGATCGTCGGTGCGGGGCAGGGCGGCTTCCAGGTCGCCGCTTCCCTGCGTCAGGAGGGCTATCAGGGCAACATCACCCTGATTGGCGACGAACCCGGCCTGCCCTACCAGCGGCCGCCCCTTTCTAAGGCCTACCTGCTCGGCAAGATCAGCGCCACGGCGCTGCTGTTCCGGCCGGAGGATTTCTACACCCAGCAGAACATTGAGCTGGTGCACGACCAGGCCGTGGCGGTGGACCGTAACAACCGCCAGGTGCGCCTGGCCTCCGGGCGCAGCGTGGATTACGACCACCTGGTGCTGGCCATGGGGGCTCATAACCGGCCGCTGGCGGTGCCGGGTGCCGAAGCGCAGGGTGTCTTCGGCATCAAGACCAAGGCCGACGCCGACGCCTTGGCGCCGCTGGTCAAGGAGGCCCGCAACGTGGTGGTGGTGGGGGCTGGTTTTGTCGGCCTGGAGTTCGCCGCAGTGGCCGCCGCCAATGGCGCGACCGTGCATGTGCTGGAGCTGGGCGACCGGCCGATGGCGCGTGCCGTGTCGCGGGAAATGTCGGAGCTGTTCCGCTGCGCCCACGAGGGCTGGGGCGTGCATTTCGATTTCCGCCAGGGTATCGGCCACATCCTCACCGAGGGCGGCAAGGTCTGCGGCGTGGAAACCGTTGAGGGCAAGCGCCTGCTGGCCGACTTGGTTGTGTATGGGATTGGCGTGATTCCCAACCTCCAGCTGGCCCTCGAGGCCGGTCTCGACATCGACAACGGGATCACCGTCGACAGCACGCTGCTAACCAGCGATCCGCACATTTCTTCGCTGGGTGATGTGGCGGCCTTTCCGTGCATCCACAACGATCAGAAGCTCCTGCGCCTGGAGTCGGTGCAGAACGCGGTGGACCAAGGCCGAGCGATTGCGGCCCGTCTTGTCGGCAAGCCGGCGCCCTATACCGCGCTGCCGTGGTTCTGGACGGATCAGGGGACGCTCAAGCTGCAGATCGCCGGCTTGTCGAATGGCTGTGACAGCACCGTGATGCTCGGTGCTCCGGAGAGCAATCAGTTGTCCGTGCTGTGCTTTCGTCAGGACCAACTGGTGGCCGTGGAGTCCTGCAACCGACCCGGCGATCACATGGCGGCACGCAAGATCCTGGCTCGTCCTCCCCGCCTGACGCCGGCGGAGGCTGCGGCCCCCGGCTTTGAGCTGAAAGTGTGGGAAGCCGCCAACCGGGACTGATCCTGGCGCTGTGCAAAGAATCCAGAAGCCTGCCGGCTTTCGGAGCGGGCGTGTCGGGCCTGGCCCGGCACGCTGTATTTCGGGACAACAAAATAGGAGCGGAGACGATGAAAAAGCTGTGGATCGGCGTATTTGCCGGACTGGTAATGGCCTCGGGGTCAGCCCGTGCCGACGAGGGGGCCGACCTGGCCAAGGCCAGGGAATGCATGAGCTGTCATGCCCTCGACAAGGAAGTGGTCGGGCCGGCCTTCAAGAGCGTGGCCAAAAAGTACAAGGGCAAGGCTCAGGCCGAGGATATGCTGGTCAAGACGGTTGTGAAGGGTTCGCCGGATGCGGGCGGCTTCCACTGGGGAACCAAGAAGATGCCGTCGCCGGGGGCCCGCGTGGCCGTCAGCGAAGACGAAGCGCGGGTTCTGGTGCGCTGGGTGCTGGCGCAGTAAGGCCCGGCTGACTTTGGGGCAAGGCCTCCACGACGCTTCCTGTCGTGGAGGCCTTGCTGTTTTGAGCTTCAGGTTTCGGTGGCGAAGGCCAGCCAGCGCGCGTCGCCCTCGCACAGGGCGCTTGCCCTGGTTGAAAAATCCAGCGTCGAGCCAACGATGCGGATCGCCAGGGGCGCCCGTGCCGGCTGCTGCGCGTAGCAGCGACCGGCGGGCTTGGCGTGGGGTTCCAGGTCGATGTTCTTGAGGCGGCCGGCGCCGATCACTGCACAGCGCCGCAGGACGATTGCCGCTTCGGCCTGATCGGGTGGCAGGGTGCTCAGCGCCATGCGGGCGAAGCCTTCGTGCAGGCTGACACCCGCAAAGGGGGGGGGACCGGCAATGCGTCCGCCGTCGAGTTTCCAGTCGAGCCGGTAAGCATCGTCGCGCAGCAGGTGGGCGGCGGTGACGTGCCCGTTTTCGCGGGGGACGTCGATCTCGTAGCAGCGCCGGGCCAGCCCGACTGCAGCCGTGGCGATGGCCAGGCCCGCCAGATCGAGCAGGTGGGTGCATTGCTCGCTGGCGTCTTCCACATGGCGGGTGACGCTGCTGGCAACGGTGGTCAGCGCCATGCCCTGCAGTGCCTGCAGTTGCCCGGCGGCGGCGGGACAAGCGGTAAACGGATGACGTGGCGAGGCGCCCTCGACGGCGCTGACGATGCCGTCTTTATGGCGCACCGTGACGCGGAAATGGTGGAAGTCGTCTTCCAGGGCGGCACGTACTTCGCCTCCCGTCGTGGTGCTCCGCGAGCGGATTTCTATCCTGCGTCTGAAGGCCTGCATGTCGGGTGCGCTTTTCGCTCTGTATGGGTGGGGAGAATCTTTTGCCGGCTATAGACAGCGATCCGTTGTCTTGCCAATATGTGAACATTAACAGAGTTTGTGTTTATAAAATAAAGGAGGGGGATATGGGACTACTTGAAGGCAAGATTGCCCTGATTACCGGCGCTGGTGGCGGCATTGGCAAGGGCGTGGCGCGACGTTTTGCCCGCGAAGGTGCGGCGGTGGTTGTCGCGGAGATTGATGTGGCCAGCGGCGAGCAGGTTGTCTGCGAACTGGAGGAGTTGGGCGGCAGGGCACTGTTCGTGCGCACTGACGTGACCTCGAAGGAAAGCGTTGTGGCCGCCGTGAATGCGGCGGCCAGCCACTTTGGTGGCCTCGACATTCTTGTGAACAACGCCTTTGTGCCGTCGCCCAACGTGCGCATGGAAGACAAGACCGATGAGATGCTCGAGCGGACGCTGAAGTCCACGGTATGGGCATCTTGGTGGGCGATGCAGGCGGCACTTCCACACATGAAGTTGCGGGGCGGTGGCAAAGTCGTCAATTTCTACTCTATCGATGTGGATACCGGTGCTTGGCTGCATGCCGACTACAACACCGCCAAGGCCGGCATCCTCGGCCTGACACGCAGCGCTGCAGCTGAATGGGGGCGCTTCAACATTACCGTCAATGCCATTGCCCCCACGGCAATGGGTGCGACCTTTCACAAGCTCGCAGCCGAGAATCCGGGCTTTGCTGAAGCTTCGGCGGCTTTACGTCCGCTGGGTCGCAGTGGTGATCCAGAGGCCGATATTGCCCCTGCAGTGCTCTTCCTGGCCAGTGAGCTGTCCTGCTACATGACTGGGGAGGCGATTCACGTTGATGGTGGCCTGCACCTTCCTGGCTACAACTCGCGCCCTCGTGACGTACCGGTGCGCGAGTACTGAAATGGGGGCTATTGCCGGCCGTAAAGGCGTGGGGGATGGGGCAGGACGCCGTAACCGGCGTTCGGAGGAAACGATAGCAACGATCCTGGCAGCGACGGAGGACATCATCCTTCGCTCAGGTTCCGACCGTGTCTCGATTCTTGAAGTGTGCGAGAAGGCTGAGGTGTCCCGTGGCACCTTCTATCGCTACTTTTCGTCCCAGGGTGATCTGCTTGATGCCTTTTCCTGCCATAAGCGGGATAACTTCCATTCGGCGCTGCTCGTGGCTGCCCAAGTGACGGAAGATCCCGATAGCCGTTTTCGGGCGGTGGTGGCGTATCTGGAGGCCTACCTGGAAAGTGGGCAGGCCCGTCGTCTTCTCAAGGTGGCGCCAGAGTACGCGCTTGGTTTTTTTCAGCGCATCTTCCACGACTCGGTGCTGCGCCTGCAGGACGTACTGGCGATCGTCTTCGATGCCTGGGATGCCCGCTTGGGTATCCGCATTGATCGGGAGCTGGTGTGCGAGATGATGATCCGTTACGTGCTCAGTGAGCAGTTGGCCCCGAGGGGGCCGACACAGCGTGAGCGTTCCTCGCGTATCGAAAGCTTGATTCTTGGACTGGTGTCCCGGCGGCTTGGCTTCATGAGCAATGAATTTAGTTAGATATATAAACACATTTGCCTTTTGTGTTTATTTTGTGCATGATGTTTCTGACGAATCGAGGCAACGCATGAGTGCCCGGCGGCAGGAGACAAAGACGCAGGCTTTCTGACGGAGGGTGGTTTTTCCGTGGGGTCGGTGCGCGTGCTCCGGTCGTTGAGGTGCGCGTTGCCACTCACGCCCCCACCCCTGAGAAAGGCCCGCTGACCATGCTGATCGACCTGCACGCCCACGCCCCGCACCCGGATTACTACGACCAGGACCCGTACTGGGGCCCGGCCTTCGAATCGCAACCCGACGGTGACATCAAGCTGCGGGTGGGCGACTGGATCCTCAGCCTGGGCGCCCCGGAGCGCAAAGCGGCCTTGCGCAAAGCCAAGGCCGAAGGGCAGGCGCTGAACGTGCAGGACTACATGGCCCGCTGGCGTGACCCGAAGACCCGCCTGGCCGGCATGGACGCCGCCGGACAAAACGCC
>NZ_JABBGA010000033.1 GCF_012927165.1 Zoogloea dura | reverse complement strand
CGTCTTCGACGTGGCGGTGGACCTGCGCAAGTCTTCGCCGACCTTCGGCAAATGGGAAGGGGTCGAGCTGAGCGAAGAGAACCAGCGCCAGCTGTGGATCCCGCCGGGCTTTGCGCACGGCTTCCTGGTGACAAGCGAAAGCGCCGACTTCCTGTACAAGACCACCGACTACTATGCCCCGGAGCATGAGCGCAGCCTGCTGTGGAACGACCCGGCGGTGGGGGTGGAGTGGCCGCTGGCGGGCGAACCGCTGCTGTCGGCCAAGGATGTGGCGGGGAAGAGGCTGGCTGAGTGCGAGAGCTTCGCCTGATCTCGCTTGCCCAGCCGCCGCAGCCTGACAACTATTTCTTTGTTGGTGTCATGAAGCCCGCGCGATAATGCGCGCCTGTCATTCCGCCCGTGGAGTTCTGCATGTCCCGTTCGCTCATTTACCTCGTTGCCGGCGCCCGCCCCAATTTCATGAAGATCGCGCCCATCGTGCGTGCCCTGCAGGCCCGGGCCGACCGCTTCGAGTTCCGGATCATCCACACCGGCCAGCACTACGACCGGGAAATGAGTGACGTGTTCTTCGACGAGCTGGGCATTCCCAAGCCCGATTACCACCTCGAGGCCGGCGGCGGCAGCCACGCCACCCAGACCGCCAAGATCATGGTGGCCTTCGAGGAGATCTGCCAGAAGGCCCGCCCGGACTGCGTGCTGGTGGTGGGGGATGTGAATTCCACCCTGGCCTGCTCCATCGATGCCAAGAAGCTCGACATCCCGGTCGCCCACGTGGAGGCCGGCCTGCGCAGTGGCGACATGCGCATGCCCGAGGAGATCAACCGCCTGGTCACCGACAGCATCTCCGACTGGTTCTTCTGCACCGAGCCGGCGGGCGTGGACAACCTGCTGAAGGAAGGCAAGCGCCAGGACGCCGTATTCCATGTGGGCCACGTGATGGTGGATAACCTGCTCTACCAGCGTGACAAGCTCGATGCGTCCGACAAGGCGGGTATGGAAACCGAGGCCCTGAAAGCGAAGTACCCGAAATACGGCGTGGTCACCCTGCACCGCCCCTCCAACGTGGACGACGAGGCCAACCTGCGTGGCATCGCCGGCGCGCTGAAGCAGATCGCCGTGGACCTGCCGCTGATCTTCCCGGTGCACCCGCGCACCCGCGGCAACCTGGAAAAATTCGGCCTCGACCTGGGGCCCAACGTGGTGCTGACCAAGCCCCAGTCCTACATGGAGTTCCTCAACCTGTGGAAGGATGCGGCCCTGATCATGACCGACAGCGGTGGCCTGCAGGAAGAAACCACCGCTCTTGGCATTCCCTGCCTGACGCTGCGTGAGAACACCGAGCGTCCGGTGACGCTCGACGAAGGCAGCAACGTGCTGGTGGGCACCGACCCGGCCCGCATCCTGGAAGAGGCCGCCAAGGTGCTGGCTGGCCAGGGCAAGCAGGGGCGTCGGCCGGTGCTGTGGGACGGCAAGGCCGCCGAGCGCATCGTGGCCGACCTGGACCGGCTGTTGCCGGCCTGAGTGGCCAGCGGAGCAGCATGACAAAGCCGCCCTCGGGCGGCTTTGTCATGTGTAGCCGGATGCGAGGATCAGGCCTTCATGAGGCCTTCTCTTCGCTGTTGCCTCCCAGCGGGGTGAACAAGGCATCCACGAACTCCTTCGCCCGGAACACCTGGAGATCGTCGATCTGTTCGCCCACGCCGATGAAGCGCAGGGGCTTGGGACACTGGCGGGCGATGGCGGCGACAACGCCTCCCTTGGCGGTGCCGTCCAGCTTGGTGACGACCAGGCCGGTCACGCCGATGGCCGCGTCGAAAGCCTTGACCTGCTGCAGGGCGTTCTGGCCGATGTTGGCGTCCAGCACCAGCAGCACCTCGTGGGGGCCGGAGGGCTCCGCCTTCTGGATCACCCGGCGGACCTTGGCGATTTCTTCCATCAGGTGCAGCTGGGTCGGCAGGCGGCCGGCCGTGTCAGCCAGCACGATGTCGATGTTGCGGGCGCGGGCGGCGCTGATCGCGTCGAACACCACTGCGGCCGGATCACCGGACTCCTGGGCGATCACCGCCACGCCGTTGCGCTCGCCCCAGGTCATCAGCTGTTCGCGGGCGGCGGCACGGAAGGTGTCGCCGGCTGCCAGCAGCACGCTCTTGCCTTCGTTCTGGAAGTGCTTGGCCAGCTTGCCGATGGAGGTTGTCTTGCCGGAGCCGTTGATGCCCGCGATCATGATGATGTAGGGCTTGTGGCTGCTGATCGCCAGCGGCTGCTCAAGGGGCGAGAGGATGTCCAGCAGGCCTTCGGCCAGGGCGCCCTGGAGCTGGTCGGCGGTCTCCAGCTTGTCGCGCTTCCAGCGCAGGCGCAGCTCTTTGAGCAGGTGCTGGGTGGCCTCGACGCCGCAGTCGGCCATCAGCAGGGTGGTCTCCAGCTCTTCAAGGAGTTCCTCGTCGATCTTGCGGCGGGAGAACAGGCTGGTCAGGCCGCCGAGGCCGCCGCCGATCTGTTCGCGGGTGCGGGACAGGCCGGCCCGCAGGCGGTCCATCCAGGAGCGTTTCTTCTCGGGTTCGGGGGCTGCTGCTGCAGCCACCGGGGCACTTGCAGCCGGCGCAGGGGCTGCCGTCACGGCTGCCGCAGCGGGCGGGGGCGCCTCGGCGGCCTTGGCCTCGGGCTCGGGCGTTTCGCCGGGCTTGAGGACTTTCTTCAGGAAACCAAACATGGGGTGGCGAGTCTGAGAGTGGGTCTATCGGGACGGGCCGGGAGCGCAATCGCCCGCCTTGCCCGGTTGGCCGGGTCGCCGGAATGCCGCTATGATGCCGCGCCACATGCCGGCCGGTGGCCACCATCCCTGAATTTTACCAGATGCTTCAACAGCCTATGATGAATCGCAGTGTGCGTATTGCCAGCTCGGTGCTGGCCCTTAGTGCGGCCCTGGTCACCCCGGTCTGGGCCAACCCCTTCGAGACGACGCTTCCCAATGGCATGAAGCTGATCGTCAAGGAGGATCGCCGGGCCCCTTCGGTGGTGCATATGGTCTGGTACAAGGTGGGCGCGATGGACGAGGTGGATGGCACCTCGGGCGTTGCCCATCTGCTGGAACACATGATGTTCAAGGGCACCCGGGCGGTCGGCCCGGGCGAGTTCAACAAGCGGGTGGCGGCTGCGGGCGGGCGGGACAACGCCTTCACCAGCCACGATTACACGGCCTACTTCCAGCAGGTGCCCAAGGAGGCGCTGGGCAAGATGATGGCCCTGGAAGCCGATCGCATGGCCAATCTTCGGGTGACGGAGGAGGGCTTCAAGAAGGAGATCGAGGTAGTCAAGGAGGAGCGCCGCCTGCGTACCGACGACAAGCCCCGTTCCCTGGTGGTCGAGCAATTGATGGCCACGGCCTTCCAGGCGCATCCCTACCGCCGGCCCATCATCGGCTGGATGAGCGACCTGGACAACATGACCGCACAGGATGCCCGTGACTGGTACCAGCGCTGGTATGTGCCCAACAACGCCACTCTGGTGGTGGTGGGTGACGTGGATCACCAGGCGGTGTTCAAGGAAGCCACCGCCACCTACGGCAAGGTCAAGGCCCGTGCGTTGCCGGTGCGCAAGGCTCTCGTCGAGCCGGAGCAGACCGGTCCCCGGCGCAGCGTGGTCAAGGCGCCCGCCGAGCTGCCCTACGTGGCATTGGCTTGGCGCGTGCCGACCCTGCGTGACGTGAAGGCCGATGGCGATTTCTACGCCCTGCAGGTGCTGGCTGCCGTGCTCGACGGCTACGACGGGGCCCGCCTGGCGAAGAACATCGTGCGTGGCAGCCGGGTGGCGGTCACGGCCGGTGCCGGCTACGACGGCACGGCGCGTGGTGAATCCCTGTTCTACCTCGACGGCGCGCCGGCGCCCGGCCAGACCCCGGTCCAGGTCGAGGAAGCGCTCAAGGCGGAGATCACCCGCATCCAGAACGAGGGCGTGTCCGAGGACGAGCTGCGGCGGGTCAAGGCCCAGGCGGTGGCGGGGCAGGTCTATAAGCGTGATTCCCTGATGGGCCAGGCGATGGAGATCGGCATGGACGAGATGGTCGGCCACTCCTGGAAGGACGATGCCTTGATGCTCGACCGCATCCGCGCCGTCACCGCCGCCGAGGTGCAGGCCGTGGCACGCAAGTACTTCCGCGACGAGACCCTCACCGTCGCCCAGCTCGACCCCTTGCCGGTGGATCCCCAGGCTCGCGCCAAGGCTGCTGCGCCCCACCGTCACTGAACGTTCTCCGAATCCGAGGTTGATCGATGAGCTTTGAATACAAGCGTTACGGGGCGGCCCTGCTGCTGACCCTGGCGACCCTGACCGCCCAGGCCGGTCTTTCCATCCAGAACTGGACCACCCCCAATGGCAGCCGGGTGTTCTTTGTCGAGAGCCGGGCCTTGCCGATTGTCGATGTGCAGGTGGACTTCCGCGCCGGTGGTACCGAGGCGCCGGCCGGCAAGGCCGGGCTGGCCGGGCTGACCCGTTCCCTGCTGGATGCGGGGGCGGGCGACCTGGACGAGGACGCCATTGCCAACCGGAGCGCCGACCTGGGCGCGCAGATCGGTGGCGGGGTGGACATGGATCGTGCCTCCGTGTCCCTGCGCACCCTCAGCAGCCAGGCCGAGCGGGACGGGGCGGTGGGCCTGTTGGCCACCCTGATCCTGCAGCCGAAGTTCCCGGCGGCCGCGGTCGAGCGCGAGAAGTCCCGCAGCATCGCCGGCCTGAAGGAGTCCGATACCCAGCCTGATGCGATCCTGTCCCGCCGTTTTGCGGCCGCGGTGTTTCCCGATCAGGCCTATGGCCGCCTGCCCACGGTGGACAGCGTGGGCAGCCTGACCCGTGACGATCTGGTGGATTTCCATCGCCGCACCTACACCGCCAACCGGGCGGTGGTGAGCATCGTCGGGGATGTTTCCCGCGCCGAGGCCGAGGCCATCGCCCTGCGCCTGACCGCCGGCATGCCGGCTGGCGAGCCGATTCCTGCCGTGGTGGCCGGCAAGCAGCCCGAACGCCAGACGATCCGCGTGGCGCACCCCTCGGCCCAGGCCCACGTGGCCATCGGTCAGCCCGGCATCAAGCGCGGTGATCCGGACTTCTTCCCGCTGATGGTCGGCAACTACATCCTTGGCGGTGGTGGCTTCGTCTCGCGCCTGACCTCCGAGGTGCGCGAGAAGCGCGGCTATGCCTACAGCGTGTACAGCTACTTCTCGCCCCAGCGGGAGCCGGGCCCCTTCCAGATCGGTCTGCAGACCAAGGGCAGCCAGGCGGACGATGCCCTCAAGGTGGTGGCCGAGACCCTCGATGCCTTCCTCGCCAAGGGGCCGACCGAGGCAGAGCTGAAGGCCGCCAAGGAGAACCTGATCAATGGCTTTGCCCTGCGCCTCGATTCCAACCGCAAGATGCTCGAGCAGGTTGCCGTGATCGGTGGTTTCGGCCTGCCGCTGGATTATCTGGACACCTATCGTGACAGGGTCAAGGCGGTTACCGCCGAGCAGATCCGCGAGGCCTTCCGTCGCCACGTGTCGCCGGAGCGCATGGTGACGGTGGTCGTCGGCGGCGATGGCGACAAGGGCGCCGCGGCCAAGGGCGGGGCTGCACGTTGAGCCGCATCCGCATCATCGGGGGCGCGTGGCGCTCCCGCCTCATCGACGTGAGCACCGTCAAGGGCTTGCGGCCTACGCCGGACCGGGTGCGCGAAACCCTGTTCAACTGGCTTGGGCAGGATATGGACGGCCTGCGCTGCCTGGATCTCTTTGCCGGCAGTGGCGCGCTGGGTTTCGAGGCGGCCTCGCGAGGGGCGGCTTCGGTGACGATGATCGAGCAGGATCCGGTGGCCTGGGCCGCCTTGCAGGCCAATGCAAAGACCCTTCAGGCGTCGTGTGTACAGCTTGTGAGGGGCGATGCGCTAAAATTCGCGAGTTCCGCTGTTCAGCCTTTCGATGTGGTCTTTCTGGACCCGCCCTACCGGGCTGGCTGGATCGAGCGGATAGTGCCGCTGCTGCCGAAGCTCCTCACCGAAGAGGGGCGGGTCTACGTGGAAGCGGAATACAAAATCGAAAACATCGACCGATTGACGCGAATCAAGCACGGTACGGCCGGGCAGGTGTATTACCACCTCTTTGCCGCCAGCGCCTGAATCCCGCACGGTTGCTCCGAGAGGGAAGGGCTGGAACATGAGGGATGGTGTCGCGGTATACCCGGGGACTTTCGACCCCTTCACCCGTGGTCACGAAGATCTCGTGCGACGGGCCGCCAGGCTTTTCGAGCGGGTGATCGTGGGCGTCGCGGTGAGCGGCGGCAAGGGGCCCATCTTTTCGGTTGAAGAGCGGGTCGAGATTGCGCAGGAGGTGCTGGCGCCTTATCCGAACGTGGAGGTCCAGGGTTTTTCCTGCCTGCTGATGGATTTCCTGCACAAGAACGATGCGCGGGTGATTCTGCGCGGCCTGCGCGCTGTCTCCGACTTCGAGTACGAATTCCAGATGGCGGGCATGAACCGCAAGCTCTATCCTGACGTGGAAACCGTGTTCCTGACCCCCGCCGACGAGTACATGTTCATCTCCGCGACCATGGTGCGCGAGATAGCGCGGCTGGGGGGTGATGTGAGCAAGTTCGTGCAGCCGGGCGTGTATGACCGGCTGTGCCTGAAGATCAACAAACAGCAACAAGTAACGAGGAAGTAAAGCAAATGGCTTTGATGATTACCGACGAGTGCATCAACTGTGACGTCTGCGAGCCGGAATGCCCGAATGGTGCCATTTCCCAGGGCGAAGAGATCTACATCATCGATCCGAACAAGTGCACCGAGTGCGTCGGCCACTTCGATGAGCCCCAGTGCCAGCAGGTCTGTCCGGTGGATTGCATTCCCTTCAATCCGGAGCACCCGGAGAGCAAGGATGACCTGATGGAGAAATTCCTGAAGCTGACCTCCGACAAGTAAGTCGCAGTCGCTCGGCAAACGGGGCCGGATGCACCGCAGGGTGCGTCCGGCCCCGTTTGCATTGGCTGTCTCAGGCGGCGAGGGCGGCCGGGGTGTCGGTGGTAGAGAAGGTGCTGCCCAGGGATTTGTCGATGCGTCCGGCCAGTTGGTTGAGCTGGGACAGTTGCCGGACCAGCAGGTCTTCTGCCTGCTGCAGCTCGCGCACCCGGTCTTCCAGGGTGTCGGTGGCCTGGTGGATGCGCTTGACGCTCTCCAGGCGCCGCTTGAGCTGCAACTGGTATTCCCGCACCTGGGTCTCGAGGGGGGCCATCACCGCGCGCAGCCATTGCTCCGCATCCCGGTTGGCGATCTCGAAAGTGCGGCGCGCCTGCACGGCCACGGTCTCGAAGAACTTCTGGGTCAGGGTGTGCTTCTCGGTGGTGACGATGGTCAGCACCGTGTTGAACTGGTTGTTGAAGGCTTCTTCCAGACGCTCGATCTCCTTCTCGTAGCGGAGCGTAGAAAAGGCCGTGGGAGCCGCCAGCTTGAGGCCGTGCTCGACGGTGAAGCGCTTGTACATCGCGTCGAGCATCCGGGAGATCTCGCTGATCTCGTCGGTGGATTTCTTCAGGTTGCCGCGCAGGTGGGCAAAGAAGCCCTTCATCGCGCCCCGCAGGCCGCGGGAGAAGGCCGCGTCCAGCATGGCCTCGCGGGTGCGCCGGGTTTCGTCGCGCAGGGCGTCGAGGCCCAGGTGGCCGAAGAGGTTGTTGGACAGGCTCGAGAAGACGCTGCGCACCGCGTAGTACTTCTGCAGGCCCTGTTCAAACTCGTCTTTCTCCGAGCGCACCTTGCGCATCATGTATTCGATGACGTTCTGGTTCTTGCCGCGCAGGTCGGTGAGCTCCTGAAGCTGTTCGCGCAGGCCGCTGAGGCGGGCATTGAGCAGCTCGCGGCTGCGTCCGACGATGTCGGCCACGTCACCCTGGGTGTTGTCCCGCACGATGTCGCGCTTGGTGGGCAGCAGCTCGGTGGACAGGGCTTGTTCGAGCTGGACGATGCGGCTGCGTTCGAGCAGCGCGTCATCGTCGTTGACCTTGGCCACCAAGCCTTTCTGCGCGGAGACCGGGTAAACCTGGGAGGGGTCGATGTCGAGGGTGGCGGCCACGCTGGCCACCTGGCCGGAGATCTCCCGCTCGATCTCGGCCTCGCTGCGCAGGCCGTCCCACAGGCCGTCGATCTTGTTCAGCGCGACGATGCGGCCCCGCTGCCGGCGGCCGGCATTGACGTGTTCGCGCCAGACGGCCAGGTCGCTCTGGGTCACGCCGGTGTCGGCGGCCAGGATGAACAGCACCGCGTGGGCGTTGGGCAGCAGGTTGAGGGTCAGTTCGGGTTCTGCACCGATGGCATTTAGACCCGGCGTGTCGAGGATGACCAGGCCCTGTTCGAGCAGCGGGTGCGGGAACTGGATGATCGCGTGGCGCCAGCGGGGGATCTCCAGCCTGCCTTCGGCGTCGGGGCGGATGCCGCGGTCGCCGCTTTCGTCAATGGGAAAGCCCAGCTCTTCGGCCTCCTGCTGGGTGACCAGGCGGGTTTCGCCGACCTGGGCGAGCGCCGCCTGGAGGCTCTCCGCCGAGCGGGTATCGAGGGGGCGGACCTGCCACTCCTCGGGGTAGCGCTTGAGTTCGGTGATGCTCGCGTTGGTCTTGCGGCTTTCGATGGGAAGCAGGCGGATCTCGGGGCTGTCGCCTTCCTTCCACTGCAGCTCGGTCGGGCACATGGTGGTGCGGCCCGCGCTCGAGGGTAGGATGCGGTTGCCGTAGCCGGCAAAGAAGACCGCGTTGATCAGCTCGGACTTGCCCCGCGAGAACTCGGCCACGAAGGCCACCACGAGCTTGTCCTCGCGCAGGCGGTCGAGCAGGTATTGCAGGCGCAGGTCGGATTGGGCGTCACCGATCTCGTTCTGTTGCAGCCATTTGCGAAGGTCGCCGATCCCGGCGGCAACGTCTCCTCGCCACTGGGTGTAGGCAGAGAAGTGATCAGCAAGCATGTGAGCGTCTTTCACGGGCGTGTTTCCTGGACATGGCGCCGCTTCGCCGGCGGCTTGTCGATATTGTTAGCATAAACGGGATTGCGTCTGACCGAAACACTCTCAGCGTTGGCAGCGCGGGCAATAGAAGGTGGCACGCTGCCCCATGATGCGCTTCCGGATCGGGGTCGTGCAGCGGCGGCAGTCCTCGCCGTCCCGGCCATACACGAAGTACTGTTGCTGGAAATAACCCGGTGAGCCGTTGCTGCCGACGAAATCCCGCAGGGAGCTGCCGCCCGCTGCGAGTGCGTCGCGCAGGGTCTCGCGGATGCACTCGACCAGCCTGGCGCAGCGGCGGAGACCCAGTTCGCCCACCGGCGTGACCGGATCGATGCCGGCCCGGAACAGGCTCTCCGACGCATAGATGTTGCCGATGCCCACCACCCGGGTGGCATCCATCAGGAACAGCTTCACCGGCGTCGCACGCCCCCGGCTGGCCTGGTGCAGCCAGGCCCCGTCGAAGGCGTCGTCGAGGGGCTCGATGCCGAGATGGGCGAGGAGGGGATGCTCCCCGTCCCCGGCCTGCCACAGGACCAGGCCGAAGCGCCGGGGGTCGCGCAGGCGCAGGACGCGCGTGCCGAAGGCGAGGTCCACGTGATCGTGCTTGCCGGGGGCTTCGTCTCCGGGAACGATGCGCAGACTGCCCGACATGCCCAGGTGGACCAGCAGGCGGCCGGTGGGGAAGCGCAGCAGCAGGTACTTGGCACGGCGCTCCACGCCGAGCAGGGGCTGGCCCTTCAGCAGCAGGTCGAGATCGGTTGGAATGGGGTGGCGCAGGCGTGGCTGGCGGATGCTGGCGCCATCGCAGCGCTGCCCCTCGAGCTCGGGGGCGATACCCCGGCGGGTTGTTTCAACTTCAGGTAATTCGGGCATCTCGGGGGCCTGGGGGCTGGCTTGCTGGGCTGTGGGAAAGCGCCTAACATCGGCGAACCCTATTGTAGCGGCGCGATCCAACAGCGGGACCGGGCGTCGCATGCCTTTGGGAGTGCGGGGCGACGGGACCTCGTGCG
Organism: Zoogloea dura; assembly: GCF_012927165.1. GTDB lineage: Bacteria > Pseudomonadota > Gammaproteobacteria > Burkholderiales > Rhodocyclaceae > Zoogloea > Zoogloea dura. The sequence goes on along the minus strand of NZ_JABBGA010000033.1, from coordinate 33,474 downwards.
TTTTTGTTGAGAATTTCATGAAGCCCACCATCCGAGCCGCTTTCCCCCCCCGTCTTCTGGCCGTACTGCTGTCCGTCGGCTTGCTGACCGGCACTGCCCGGGCCCAGCAGCCACCCGTTGAAGAGGATGCATCATCCGCCGGACCGGCTGCAGTCTATCCCGACAATGAGCTGACACCGCAGATCATCTATCAGGTGCTGCTGGCGGAAATCGCTTTAGTCCGCTCCGAGCCGACCCTGGCCGCACGCTCCTATCTTGATCTCGCCCAGCGGACCCGGGACGCGCGGATTGCCCGGCGGGCCGCCGAGATCGCGCTCCTCGCCCGCCAGGCTGAGCTGGCCGGCGAGGCGGCGCGGCTGTGGTTGGATCTCGAGCCGGAATCCATCCCGGCGCAGCAACTGGTTTCCGGAAACCTGGTCAATCAGGCCCGTTTCGACGAGCTCGAAACCCGGCTGGCCGCCACCCTTGCCCGCCAGGGCGACAATATCGGCTCCACCTTGCTGAGTCTCAATCAGGGGCTGGCCAGGATTCCGGACAAGGACTTGATCCGGCGTCTTGTCACACAGGTGACCGAACCCTACCTGCAGCACCCCGAGGCGCACTTTGCGCGGGCCAATGCGGCTTTCGTCGCGGGGGATTCCGCCGCCGCTGCCGTGGCCCTTGACGAGGCCCTGCGCCTGCGTCCCGACTGGGAGCAGGCCGTCATCCTGAAGGCCCGGTTTCAGCAGGAGGCCGCGTCGGGCACCGGCATCCAGACCTTGCAGGATTATCTGGCCGCCCATCCCGGCGCCAGGGATGTGCGCTCCGTGCTGGCGCGCCTGCTGGTGGGGGCCCGGCAATTCGGCCCGGCGAGGCAGCATTTCGAGGCGCTCCTCAAGGACGCCCCGGACGACAAGGATCTGCTGCATGCCGCCGGCTTGCTGGCGCTCCAGGCCGGTGACGGGGTGGTCGCGGAAGCCCACTTCCGGCGCCTGCTGGCGCTGGGCTTCCCGGAGGCTGACACGCTGCGCATGTATCTTGGCCAGATCGCCGAGGATGCCCGTCGACCGGATGACGCCATCGGCTGGTACAAGGAGGTTGCCCCGGGGGCCCGCTATCCGGTGGCGCAGAGCAAGGTTGCGCAGATCCTTGCCTCGCGGGGGCGGCTTGCCGAGGCGCGTCAGCTGCTGCAGGAGCGGGCCCGCGATGCCGCGTCCTCCGAGCGGAGCCAGTACGTGCTGGCCGAGGCGCAGCTGCTGCGTGATGCCGGCCGCAATGAAGAAGCGTTCGACGTGCTGGATGCGGCCCTGCTTGCGAACCCGGACAGTCCCGATTACCTGTATGAGTCCGCCCTGATGGCCGAGCGCCTGGGGCGCCCGGAGGTCATGGAGGGGCGCCTGCGCAAGCTGATCGCGCTGAAGCCAGATCATGCCCACGCCTACAACGCGCTGGGTTATTCCCTGGTTGAGCGCAACCAGCGCCTCGATGAGGCAGAGGCGCTGATCCGCAAGGCGCTCGAGTTCGCCCCGAACGACCCCTTCATCGTCGACAGCCTGGGCTGGGTGCTCTACCGCAAGGGTGATCTCGACGGTGCCCTGGAGCGCCTGCGGGCGGCCTATGAGACGCGCCCCGACCCGGAGATCGCGGCCCATCTGGGTGAGGTGTTGTGGATGCTCGGACGGCGCGACGAGGCGGCCCGCACCTGGAAGGATGCCGCCCGGGAACATCCGGACAATGCCGTCCTGGGTGACGTGATCAAGAAGTTCAAGCCTTGAAGGCCTCTCTGCTGGTGTTGGCCGTCGCTCTGACAGGCTGCGCTGTGCAGCCCGCCGGCGGGTTGTCCGTCCCCTTGCGTGCCGCGGCCGAACTGAGCTCCTTCCAGCTGGAGGGGCGCCTGCAGGTCCGTGACGGTGAGCGCCAGGCGGTGGCTGGCCTGAGCTGGCAGCACGGCCCAACAGGCGATGAATGGCTGCTGACGGGCCCTCTCGGCCAGGGATTGGCGCGGATCGACGCGCAGCCGGGCCGGGCCCGCATGACCCTGGCCGACGGCCGCCGCCTGGAGGCGCCGACCGCCGCCGAGCTGGCCGAGAGTGCACTTGGCGTGGCTGCCCCCCTTGCCGAACTGCCCCTGTGGGCCACTGCGCGGGTCCGGTCCGGTGCCGAGCTGCGCGAGGTGGACGCCGTCGGACGTCCCCGCCGCGTGGTGGATGGCGGCTGGACCATTGAATATATCGAGTACGTGGGGGAGGCCGCCGAGGACCTGCCCCGCAAGATCGACGTGCATCGCGGCGATACTCGTCTGCGCCTGATCGTCGACGCCTGGAACCCCTGATCCCATGCATCCCACCGATACCTTCCTGCCGGAGCGGGCCTGCCTGCCTGCGCCTGCCAAGATCAACCTCTTCCTCCACATCGTGGGGCGCCGCCCGGATGGCTACCATCTACTGCAAACTGCGTTCCGCCTGATCGACTGGGGGGATGAGATCACCCTTGAGCGCCGCTCCGACGGCGTCATCCGGCGCATCGGCGACGTACCCGGGGTGCCGCCCGAGTCGGACCTGGTGGTACGTGCCGCGCGGGCCCTGCAGGCGGCCAGCGGCGCCACCTGGGGGGCTGACATCGGTGTCCTGAAGCGCATCCCCATGGGCGGCGGGCTGGGAGGCGGGAGCTCCGATGCGGCCACTGTGCTGATCGGGCTAAACCGCATGTGGGCTTGCGGCCTGTCCCGTTCCCAGCTGCAGGAGATCGGGCTCGGGCTGGGGGCGGACGTACCCTTTTTCATCTTCGGTGAGACCGCTTTTGCCGAGGGGGTGGGGGAAGCCCTGCAGCCTCTGAGCGTGCCGCCGGCCTGGTATGTGATGGTGGCGCCGGATGCCTTTGTGCCGACCGCTGAAATTTTTTCCGATCAGGAGTTGACACGCGATAGTGAAATCCTAATAATGCGGGCCTTCGCGATGCACACAACGCGGAACGACATGCAGGCGGTAGTCTGCAGACGGTTTCCAAAAGTGGCTGAGTCGCTGGTCTGGTTGTCGCAATACGGGGCAGCAAGAATGAGTGGTTCAGGGGCTTGCGTGTTTGCACCCTTCGATTCGAAGGAGCAGGCAGAGCAGGTTGCAGCAGCCGCCCCGCAGGGCATGAAAGTCTGGGTAGCCGAAGGGCTCGACAGACACCCCCTGCAGGAATGGGTTGTGTAAGTTGCGAAACGATTTCTTGGGGAGTCGCCAAGTTGGTCAAGGCACCGGATTTTGATTCCGGCATTCGAAGGTTCGAATCCTTCTTCCCCAGCCAAATTCAGCGGGCAGGCCTAAAACCTGCCCGTTTTGTTTTAAGCTGTACTTCATCGCAGTAACGAGAGGTGATCATGGCTTCGGGCAGCCTGATGGTTTTCACCGGCAACGCCAATCCCAAACTGGCCGCGGATGTTGTTCGCCGCCTTGGGAAATCCCTGGGTTCCGCCACTGTCGGGCGGTTCTCGGACGGCGAAGTCAATGTCGAACTTCTCGAGAACGTACGTGGCAAGGACGTCTTCGTCCTGCAGCCTACCTGCGTTCCCACCAACGATAACATCATGGAATTGCTGATCATGGTGGATGCGCTGAAGCGGGCTTCCGCTGGCCGCATCACCGCAGCGATTCCCTACTTCGGTTACGCCCGTCAGGACCGCCGTCCCCGTTCGGCACGCGTGCCCATCACCGCCAAGGTGGTGGCCAACATGCTGCAGGCCGCCGGTGTCCAGCGTGTCCTCACCGTTGATCTGCACGCTGACCAGATCCAGGGTTTCTTCGACATCCCGGTGGATAACATCTACGCCGCCCCGGTGTTGCTGGCCGATCTGGAAAAGCAGAAGTACGAAGACCTGATGGTCGTCTCCCCCGACGTGGGCGGCGTGGTCCGGGCCCGTGCCTTTGCCAAGCGCCTCGAATGCGATCTGGCCATCATCGACAAGCGTCGCCCCAAGGCCAACGTCTCCGAGGTGATGAACATCATCGGTGAAGTGCAGGGCCGTACCTGCGTGATCATGGACGACATCGTCGATACCGCGGGCACCCTGTGCAAGGCCGCCCAGGCGCTCAAGGAGAACGGGGCCAAGCGTGTGATGGCCTACTGTACCCATGCGGTGCTGTCCGGTCCGGCGATCAGCCGTGTCAATGAGTCCGACCTGGACGAGCTGGTTGTCACCGACACCATCCCGCTGTCCGACGAAGCCAAGGCCTGCAAGCGGATCCGTTCCGTTTCCATCGCCGAGCTGCTGGCCGACACGATCCTGCGGATCAGCAACGAAGAGTCGGTCAGCTCGCTGTTCTGCGAGTAAGCCTTACGATTTTCGAGCCGGAAGCCTCCTGGGTTTCCGGCTTTTTTCAGCCCTTCTGGTCGCGGAGGGGCTTTTTACTGGAGCTGTAGAAATGACCATTCAATTCAACGCCAAGACGCGCGAAAAGCAGGGATCGAGTGCGAGCCGCCGCCTGCGTCGTGCCGGCAACGTTCCCGCCATCGTGTACGGCACCAGCGCCCCCGTGCAGATCGAAGTTGACCACAACGAGATCTTCCACGCCCTGCGCAACGAAGCCTTCCACTCGTCCGTGCTGAGCATGATCCTCGACGGCACCGCCCAGTCCGTGATCCTCAAGGACACCCAGTGGCACCCGTACAAGCAGCAAGTGCTGCACCTGGACTTCCAGCGCGTGGATGCCACTCACAAGATCCACGTGAAGGTGCCCCTGCACTTCGTGAACGCCGACATCGCCCCGGGCGTCAAGCTCGAAGGCGGCATGGTTTCCCACCCGCTGACCGAACTCGACCTGGAATGCCTGCCCGGCGACCTGCCCGAGTTCATCGAAGTGGACCTGAAGGACCTGAAGAGCGGCTCCTCCATCCACGTGTCCGCGCTGACCCTGCCGAAGGGTGTCAAGGCCCTGACCCACGGTGAAGACCCGGTTGTGGCCACCATCCTGGCTGTTCGCGGTAGCGACGACGCCGAAGAAACCCCGGCGGCCTGATCGCCCTCCGGTTTGTTGGAGCGCTGACGCATGAGCCAGCCTGCACCCAAGCTCATCGTCGGCCTCGGCAACCCGGGCGACGAATACTCCGAAACCCGGCACAACGCCGGGTTTTGGTTTTGTGAGCGCCTCGCCCGTGACCTGGGCACCTCCTTCAGCAAGGAAGCCCGCTTCCACGGTCTCGCGGCCAATGCCCGCAACGAAGGTGTCTGGCTGCTGATGCCGCAGACCTTCATGAACCGTTCCGGCCAGTCTGTGGCGGCACTGGCGCGTTTCTATCGCATCACTCCGGCCGAGATCCTCGTTGTTCACGACGAGCTCGACATCCCCCCCGGCCAGCTCCGTCTCAAGTTCGGTGGCGGCATGGGCGGCCATAACGGCCTCAAGGACATCACCGCACACCTCGGTACCCAGGACTACTGGCGCCTGCGCATCGGCATCGGCCATCCGGGCGATCGCAACGAGGTGGTCAATTTCGTGCTCAAGCCACCGCGGCGCGAAGAAGCGGCCCTCATCGACGAATCCATCGACCGCGCCCTGCTGGGTTGGCCCCTGATCGCCAAGGCCGACTGGAACGCAGCCACCCAGCGCCTCAACGCCCGTCCTGCTGCGCCCAAGTCCGGCGCCTGATTTCCTCCCGGGAAACTTAAAGCCCTCCTGCCTGTTGCCGTTGACGATGTACAACGACAAACAGGCCGGATCGCGGGGCGGACGGCCGCCTAAAGGATTGGATAATGCGCAAGCTTGCGGATACGCCCATATGGCTTCGTCTCACCGGCGCCATATGGTTGATGCTCGTCATCGCCTGGGGAGGCATGATCGCCTGGGAGACCCGGGTCAATCGTGATACGGCCATTGCCCAGGCCCAGGATTTTGCCCATAGCGTCCACGAAATGACCATGGCTGGCCTCACCGGCATGATGATCACCGGCACGGTGGGGCAGCGTGAAGTGTTCCTCGACCAGATCAAGCAGTTGTCCATCATTCAGGACCTGGTGGTGATTCGTGGTGAAGGCGTCAGCAAACAGTTCGGACCGGGCAACCGGCCTCAGCCGCCCCTGGATGAAGACGAGAAGGCTGCTCTGGGCAGCGGCAAGGAAGTCATCCGGGTCGAAAGGGATCCGAAGCACGGTGAGTACCTGCGGGTGGTCAAGCCGGCACTGGCCGCCGAGAACTATCTCGGCAAGAACTGCATGGGCTGCCACCAAGTGGCGGCCGGCACTCCGCTGGGGCTGGTCAGCATGAAGGTCTCTCTCGACAAGGTGAATGCAGCCGTTGATTCGTTCATGTGGAAGAGCATCTTTGCCGCCCTGATTGTTTCTTTGCCCCTGATCCTGTTTGTCGTGATGTTCATCCGCCGCTTCGTGGTGTCGCCGCTGGAGGCCATGAACGCCAGCCTGGAGGAGATCGCCAAGGGCGAGGGCGACCTGACCCGCCGCCTGGCTGTGGCAGGCCGCGACGAGATCGGGCGTACCGCCAGCACCTTCAACGAGATGCTTGGCACCATCGCCCAGCTGGTGCGCCATGTCTCCGAGTCGGCAGCGCGGGTCACCGGATCGGCCCACCAGTTGTCGGCCAGCGCCGGGCGGGTGGCCGAGGGCTCCCACAACCAGAACGCCCAGTCGGTCAACGCGGCGGCTTCGGTCGAGCAGATGGCAGCCAACATCGCCAGCGTGGCCACCAGCGCGGAGCGCGTGCATCAGCGCTCGCAGGAGAGCCTGCGGCGTGCTCATGAAGGTAGCAAGACGCTGGAGTCCCTGGTGGCCGAAGTCAGCCATGCCGAAGATGCGGTCCGGCAGATGGCGGATTCGGTGGAGCAGTTCGTTCAATCCACCACCTCGATCACCGCCATGACCCAGGAAGTGCGTGACATCGCCGAGCAGACCAATCTGCTGGCCCTCAATGCCGCGATCGAGGCGGCGCGGGCGGGTGAGCAGGGGCGCGGCTTCGCCGTGGTGGCCGACGAGGTGCGCAAGCTGGCCGAGAAGTCGGCCCGCTCCGCCGGCGAGATCGACGCGGTGACGTCGACCCTCAGCAAGCAGTCGGTGGCGGTTCGCGAGTCCATCCACCGTGGCCTGGATCACCTGGCTTCCAGCCGTAGCGCGGTGGGTGTCGTATCCGGCACCATCGCGGCGGCCAACGAATCTGTGGTGGAGGTCGGGCAGGGGCTCGACGAGATCGCCGAGGCCACCGAGCAGCAGCGTGCGGCGAGCGCGGCCCTGGCCAACAGCATCGAGAACATCGCCGCGATGGCGAGGGAAAACAACGAATCGGTCGAGGCCACCGCCAACGCAGCCCGCGACATGGAAGAGCTGGCGGGCCAGCTGCAGCAGACTGTGTCCCGTTTCAGGGTCTGAGGCGGCAATAGGCGGCTTCAGAGGGGGGTGTAGAACGCTGTGTCTGTGCCTTTGCTGCGAGGCTTTCCGTTGTTTTGAGTTGAATTGGCCGGGATTTCGCCCCGGCGGGCGACTCACTTCTTTGCTTCGCCAAAGAAGTAAGCAAGAAAGGCGACCCGCCTCCCCGGTCGTTCGCGTTGCGAACGACTCCCCTGCGCTGCTCACGCCAGGCGGCCGGCGCGGAACTCGCCCTTCGGGCTCAAACAGCCGCGCCGGACTACCCCGCCTGCCGTTCCGCTGCTCGGCGGGTCGGAACGGGCTTTTCGCAAACACCGCGCGTTTGCTGAAGCAGGGCGCGATGATCAACGCACAAGCAAAACCCCAGCGTCTCGCCTCCACCGGTTTTTCCGTAGAGGCTCGGTGCTTGCTGAAAGCCCGTTCTGACCCGCCGAGCAGCGCAGCAGCGGGCGGGGCCTTCCGGCGCGGCTGTCTGAGGAGGCGCAGCCGACGAGTTCCGCGCCGGCCGCCCGATGCGAGCAGCGCAGGGGAGTCGTCCGTGCAGCGGATGACCGGGGAGGCGGGTCGCCTTCTTTGCCTCCTTTCTTGGCGAAGCAAGAAAGGAGGTCGCCCGCCGGGGCGAAATCCCGGCCAATCCAACGCGGAAAAAAGGAAAGCCGCCGGCTCTCAGCTTCACCCAGATCTCGATGCCGGGGCGCCGGATTTGAGATCTCGTGCCGTGGGATTGAGATCTCGCACCGCAGATTTGAGATCTCGCTCCCCGGAATTGAGATCCTGCCCTCCGGATTTGAGATCCGGCCCACCGGATTTGAGATCTCAGACCCCGGAATTCAAATCTCGCCTCCCGGATTTGAGATCTCGCACCGCAGATTTGAGATCTCGCCCTCCGGAATTGAAATCCGCAGCTCCGGATCTCAATTCTCGTGCCTCAGATTTGAATAAATCGCCACCGGTATTGAGTTAACGCGTCGGCGAACTGAGTTCCGGCCGCGCTGTGCTCGATGCGGCGGCCGTTTTTTGCAGGCCGCCGCCGGGAGGGGAGAGGTTTGGCCTAGCGGATGCCGGCGCGGTGGATCAGGGCCTGGATCTCGCCGACGATGCCACGCCGGAAGGCCAGCACGCAGAGCACGAAGATGGACCCCATGATCACGGTGACCCACGAGCCCACCTTGTCGGCCAGCTCGTTCTGCAGCGTGATGATGGTGGCCGAGCCCACGGCCGGGCCGAGGATCGTGCCGAGCCCGCCGAGCAGGGTCATCAGGACGACTTCGCCGGAAGTGTGCCAATGCACGTCCGACAGGGATGCCAGCTGGAAGATCAGGGTCTTGGTGGCCCCTGCCAGGCCGGCCAGGGAGGCCGAGATGATGAAGGCGGTCAGCTTGAAGCGGCTCACGTCGTAGCCCAGCGAGATCGCCCGCGGCTCGTTCTCGCGGATGGCCTTGAGGATCTGCCCGAAGGGTGAGTGGATGGTCCGGTAGATGATGAAGAAGCCGACGCTGAAGACGGCATACACCAGGTAATACATGGCCATGTTGTCGGACAGGTCCACCACGCCGAAGAGGTGGCCGCGGGGTACGCCCTGCAGGCCGTCCTCGCCGCCGGTGGCCTTCACCTGCAGCACGATGAAATAGACCATCTGGGCCAGTGCCAGCGTGATCATTGCAAAGTAGATGCCGGTGCGGCGGATGGCCAGCACGCCGAAGACCCAGCCGAGCAGCCCGGCCGCCACGGTGCCGGCGAGGATGCCGATTTCGGGAGTGACGCCGACATCCCGCACCATCAGGCCGCAGACGTAGCCGGCCGTGCCCAGGAAGGCCGCGTGGCCGAAGGACAGCAGGCCGGCAAAGCCGAGCAGCAGGTTGAAGGCGCAGGCAAACAGGGCGAAGCAGAACAGCTTCATCAGGAAGGTGGGGTAGATCGCGAAGGGCGCGATCAGGCCGACGATGAAGAGCCCGGTGTAGAGGACTTCGGGCTTGATCAGGGTGGTCGTTTGGCTCGGGGTGCTCATGGTATGCACATGCTCCTTTTGATCAGGCCTTGCCGAACAGGCCGGCGGGCCGGACCAGCAGCACGATGACCATGATGACGAAGACGACGACGGCGGAGGCTTCCGGGTAGAACACCTTGGTGAGACCCTCGACCAGGCCGAGGCCGATGCCGGTGACGATGGAGCCGAGGATGGAGCCCATGCCGCCGATCACCACCACCGCGAAGACCACGATGATCAGGTTGGAGCCCATCAGCGGATTGACCTGGAAGACCGGGGCGGCAAGCACGCCGGCAAAGGCCGCCAGGGCCACCCCGTAGCCGTAGGTGAAGGTGATCAGCAGCGGCACGTTGATGCCCAGGGCCTGCACGATCTGCGGGTTCTCGGTGCCGGCCCGCAGGTAGGCGCCGAGCTTGGTCTTCTCGATCATGAACCAGGTGCCGAAGCACACCGTGAGGGCGGCCACCACGACCCAGGCGCGGTAGATCGGCAGGAACATGAAGCCCAGGTGGATGCCGCCGGAGAGGGCCTCGGGGACTTCGTAGGATTCGCCGGAGATGCCGAACTGGTCGCGGAAGATGCCTTCGATGATCAGCGCCAGGCCGAAGGTCAGCAGCAGCCCGTAGAGGTGGTCGAGCTTGTACAGCTTGCGCAGCATGGTCCGCTCGAGGATCACCCCGAACAGGCCGACCAGCAGCGGGGCGGCGATCAGGGCCACCCAGTAGTTGATCTCGAAGCGGGTGAGGGCCAGCCAGGCGATGAAGGCCCCCATCATGTACTGCGCCCCGTGGGCGAAGTTGATGATGTTGAGCAGGCCGAAGATGATGGCCAGGCCGAGGCTGAGGATTGCGTAGAAGGAGCCGTTGATCAGGCCCACCAGCAACTGGCTGCCCAGCAGGGCGGTTGGAACGCCGAGGATTTCCATGGGTCACTCCATGCCCGGCGCGCCGCAGGGGCACGCCGGGGATCGTGGTTGCGTCAGGCGCTGTTTACTTCTTGACCAGGGGGCAGCGGGACTGGGACAGGGGCTGGAAGGCCTCGGCCGCCGGGATGACCTGGCGGACGTTGTAGTAGTCCCACGGGTATTTGGATTCGGCGGGCTTCTTCACCTGCATCAGGTACATGTCGTGGACCATCCGGCCGTCTTCGCGGATCTGGCCGTTCTTGGCGAAGAAGTCGTTGATCGGCATCTTCTTCATCTGGGTCATGACCTTCTTGGTGTCGTCGCTGCCGGCCGCCTTGACGGCTTTCAGATAGTGATACACCGAGGAGTACTGGCCGGCCTGGACCATGGTGGGCATCTTCTTCTGCACGCCGAAGAAGCGCTTCGACCAGGCCCGGGTTTCCTCATTCAGATCCCAGTAGAAGCCTTCGGTCAGGTACATGCCCTGGGTGGTCTTGAGGCCCAGGGAGTGAATGTCGGTGATGAACATCAGCAGGCCGGCCAGGGCCTGGGTGGGGGTGATGCCGAATTCCGCAGCCTGCTTGATGGCATTGGTGGTGTCGGCGCCAGCGTTGGCCAGGCCGATCACCTGGGCGCCGGAGGCCTGGGCCTTGAGCAGGAAGGACGAGAAGTCCGAGCCGGGGAAGGGGTGGCGCACCGAGCCCAGCACCTTGCCGCCGTTGGCGGTGACGACCGCCGAGGCGTCCTTTTCGAGGGCCTGGCCGAAGGCGTAGTCGGCGGTCAGGAAGAACCAGTTCTTGCCACCCTGCTTGGTCACGGCCTTGGCCGTGCCATTGGCCAGCGCATAGGTGTCGTAGGTGTAGTGAACGGTGACGTCATTGCACTGCTCGTTGGTGATCGGGGTGGAGGCGGGGCCGCTCATCAGGGCGATGCGGTCCTTTTCCTTGGCGATCTTCATCACCGCCAGGGCCACCGAGGTGGTGACCAGCTCGGTGGCGGTGTCCACGCCTTCCCGCTCGAACCACTCGCGGGCCTTGTTGGAGGCGATGTCGGCCTTGTTCTGGTGGTCGGCGCTGACCATCTCGATCTTGAAATCGGGCTTTTCCTTGGCGATGAAGTCGTCGATGGCCATCTTGGTGGCCAGCACCGCCCCGGAGCCGGCCAGGTCCGAATAGGTGCCGGACAGATCGGTGAGCACCCCGATCTTCACCACGCCACCGGAGATCTGGGCGTGGGCGCCGGCGGACAGGGTGGCCAGGGCGGCCGTACACGCGATGGAAACCGCTTTCTTGATTGTCATGTCTCTCTCCTTCTGGTTGTGTGGTGTGCGGGTGTTCAGACGCCGAGTGTCTGGTGTAGCCAGTCCAGGCGGCCGGGCAACTCTTCCTTGCTGATGGTGGCGATGATCTCGCCGTGTTCGAGGACGTAGTGGCGATCGGCCAGGGGGGCGGCAAAGCGGAAGTTCTGTTCCACCAGGATGATCGTGAAGCCGCGCTTCTTGAGCTCCACGATGACCTCCCCGAGCTTCTTGACGATCACTGGAGCGAGCCCTTCGGTGATCTCATCGAGCAGCAGCAGCTTGGCGCCGGTCCGCAGCACCCGGGCCATGGCGAGCATCTGCTGCTCGCCGCCGGACAGCTTGGTGCCGGGGCTTGAGCGGCGTTCCAGCAGGTTGGGGAACATCCGGTAGATCTCGTCCAGCGACATGCCGCCGCTGGCCACCTGGGGCGGCAGCATCAGGTTCTCTTCGGTGCTGAGGGACGCAAAGATGGCGCGCTCCTCGGGTACGTAGCCGATGCCGTGGCGGGCCATGCGGTGGGTGGGTTCGGCGATCACGTCCTTGCCGTTGACCATGATGGAGCCGCTGCGGCGCCCCACCAGGCCGAGGATAGACTTGAGCGTGGTGGACCGGCCGGAGCCGTTGCGGCCCAGCAGGGTGATGCACTCGCCGCGTCCCACGTGCAGGTCGATGCCGTGCAGGATGTGGGATTCACCATAGAAGGCGTGCAGATCACTGATCCGCAGCATTTCGGGCTTGGGGTCGAAGGCGCTGGTCATGGCGGTCAGTGGTGGGCGTCGTTCATGTCGCTCGAGCCCACATAGGCTTCGAGCACCTGGGGATTCTTCGAGACTTCCTCGTAGGGGCCTTCGGCAAGGATGCTGCCGCGTTGCAGTACGGTGATCCGGTCGCACAGGTTGGCCACCACGGAGAGGTTGTGCTCCACCATCAGGATGGTCCGGTTGGCCGATACCTTGCGGATCAGTTCGACGACCCGGCCGATGTCCTCCTGGCCCATGCCCTGGGTGGGTTCGTCGAGGAGCATCATCGTCGGCTCGAGGGCCAGGGTGGTGGCGATCTCCAGGGCCCGCTTGCGGCCGTAAGGCATCTCGGCGGTGACCGTGTCGGCGAACTGGGTCAGGTCCACCGCTTCGAGCAGCTCCATGGCCCGGTCGTTGAGGACGTTGAGGCTCTTCTCCGAGCGCCAGAAGTGGAATTCGGTGCCCAGCTTGCGCTGCAGGCCGATGCGCACGTTCTCCATCACGCTCAGGTGGGGGAAGGTGGCGGAGATCTGGAAGGAGCGCACCAGCCCACGGCGGGCGGTGGCGGCGGGGGCTTCCCGGGTGATGTCCTGCCCGTCGAAGGTGATGCTGCCCCGGGTGGGCGGCAGGAACTTGGTGAGCAGGTTGAAGACGGTGGTCTTGCCCGCGCCGTTGGGTCCGATCAGGGCGTGGATGTGGCCGCGACGGACCTTCAGATCCACATTTGAAACGGCGGCGAAACCCTTGAACTCCTTGGTCAGACCGGCGGTCTCGAGGATGAACTCGCTCATGGTGTGTCCCGGAAGAAAGGTGGGTCAGCGTTTCCGCAGATGAGGCCGCGGGCGGGCCAGTGGGATCAGCGCGGCGCGACGGCGGGCCGCCATGCGCCGGTGATGGAGGGCGCCGAGGACGAGGGCGGCAGAGAGGGCTGCCGCCAGGATGGGCAATGCGCTCATTGCAAGGTCTCCGTTATTTTTTGTAAGTGCCAGCATAGGGAAGGACCTTGTCTACACCTTTGCCCAAATGTAACGAATGGTGCGCTGGTGCCGCCCGGCAGCCTTCCCTTGGCTGCGCTGTTTGTCGCGTCATTAGGGCTTCTCCGGGGAATCGGGCCAATGGGGGAATACCCGAACTGTCGTATGCGGAAGTGCTGGCCTCGAGGGCGTGGTGCATCAGGATGGCGGCAGCGGGGGTTCCAGGCGCTAGAATGGAAGATTGGCAACAACCCATTCGTGAACACGGAGTTCCCAGAGATGCCCCAGTACCGCTCCCGAACCTCCACCGCCGGCCGCAACATGGCCGGCGCCCGCGCCCTGTGGCGCGCCACCGGCATGAAGGATGGCGATTTCGAAAAGCCGATCATCGCCGTGGTCAACAGCTTCACCCAGTTCGTGCCGGGCCACGTGCACCTCAAGGACCTGGGCCAACTGGTCGCACGGGAGATCGAGGCCGCTGGCGGCGTGGCCAAGGAATTCAACACCATCGCCATCGATGACGGCATCGCCATGGGCCACGGCGGCATGCTCTACAGCCTGCCGTCCCGCGACCTGATCGCCGACAGCGTGGAGTACATGGTCAATGCCCACACCGCTGATGCGATGGTGTGCATCTCCAACTGCGACAAGATCACCCCGGGCATGCTGATGGCCGCGATGCGCCTCAACATCCCCGTCATCTTCGTCTCGGGCGGCCCGATGGAGGCCGGCAAGGTCAAGTGGGAGGCCAAGGTGATCTCCCTCGACCTGGTGGATGCGATGGTCAAGGCCGCCGACAGCAGCTGTTCCGACGAGGAAGTGGACGCCATCGAGCGCTCCGCCTGCCCGACCTGCGGTTCCTGTTCCGGCATGTTCACCGCCAACTCCATGAACTGCCTGACCGAGGCCCTGGGCCTGTCCCTGCCGGGCAATGGCACGGTGCTGGCCACCCACGCCGATCGGGAGCGCCTGTTCAAGGACGCCGGCCGCCGCATCGTCGAGCTGGCCCGCCGCTACTACGAAAAGGACGACGAGTCGGCCCTGCCGCGCTCCATCGCCAGCTTCAAGGCCTTCGAGAACGCCATCAGCCTCGACGTGGCCATGGGCGGCTCCACCAACACCGTGCTGCACCTGCTGGCCGCCGCCAAGGAAGCCGGTGTCGACTTCACCATGAAGGACATCGATCGCATCTCGCGCAAGGTGCCCTGCCTGTCCAAGGTGGCACCGGCCGTCGCCGACGTGCACATCGAGGACGTGCACCGTGCCGGCGGGATCATGGCCATCCTCGGCGAACTCAGCCGGGCCGGCCTGCTGCACACCGACCTGCCCACCGTGCACAGCAAGACCATGGCGGAAGCCCTGGCCACCTGGGACGTGATGCAGGCTCACGACGCGGGCGTGTTCAACTTCTACAAGGCTGCGCCGGGCGGTGTGCCGACCCAGGTGGCCTTCAGCCAGGATCGCCGCTGGAACGAGCTGGACATGGACCGCAGCAAGGGCGTGATCCGCGACAAGGCTCACGCCTTCAGCCAGGACGGTGGTCTGGCCGTGCTCTACGGCAACATCGCCGAGAAGGGCTGCATCGTGAAGACCGCCGGCGTGGATGAGTCCATCTGGACCTTCACCGGCCGGGCCCGCGTGTTCGAGAGCCAGGAAGCCGCGGTGGAAGGTATTCTCGCCGACCAGATCGTGGCCGGCGACGTGGTGGTGATCCGCTACGAAGGCCCGAAGGGCGGCCCCGGCATGCAGGAGATGCTCTATCCGACCAGCTACCTGAAGTCCAAGGGCCTGGGCAAGAGCTGCGCCCTGCTGACCGACGGTCGCTTCTCCGGCGGCACTTCGGGCCTGTCGATCGGCCATGCCTCGCCGGAAGCGGCCTGTGGCGGCGCCATCGGCCTGGTGGAGGAGGGTGACACCATCGAGATCGACATCCCCAACCGTCGCATTCACCTCGCCGTGGCAGATGCAGAGCTGGCCCGTCGCCGTGCCGCTCAGGATGCCCGCGGCTGGAAGCCCGCCAACCGGGTCCGTTATGTGTCTGCTGCCCTGCAGGCCTATGCGGCGTTGACCACCAGTGCCGATACCGGTGCGGTGCGTGACGTGACCCAGATCCAGCGCTGAGGCTTCCCGCTCTGCGCCATCGCCTGCCATCGGCTTGCGCCGGGCAGGCGATTTTCTTTTTACGGCGCCATCGTGTGATCGGCGTGACGGCGTGACGGCGTGCCGCGACAGCGTGGTGCCCTGCCCTTAGCATCGCAGCCTGTCTGTTTTCCAGGCCTTGCCGATGCATCACGCTGCCTTTGTCGCGCCTCGTGGCGCGCACACCGCCTGCACCGTCCGCCATGCGGCGGACCGTGGGGAATGGGATGACTTCCAGGCGATCCTGCCGGCGCCGCACCTGACCCAGTCCTGGGGCTATGGTGAGGCCAAGCGGGCGGAGGGGTGGGACGTGGACCGCCTGGTCTTCGAGTTGGATGGGCAGGCCCTCGCGCTCTGCCAGGTACTGATCAAGCGTGTCCTCGGCTTGCCGGTGGCTGCCCGGATCAATCGTGGTCCACAATTCCTGGTGCCCCACGCCGCGGCTGACGTGATGTGCGAGGTCTACAAGGCCCTGCGCCGGCGCTGGAGCCTCGGCCGGCGCGGTCTGCTGTTGCTGGCGCCGGGGTTGGAGGACGGGGATGTGCAGCGCAGCCTCATGCGGCGGGCCGGCTTCAGGCCCCGCGGTGTGGCGGGCTGGTGTTCTGCCGTACTCGATCTGCGGCTCGGCGAGGCCGCCCTGCGGGCAGGCCTGGCCGCCAACTGGCGCAATCACCTGAAGGTGTCGGAGCGCGGCGGCCTGGTCTTCGACATGAGCACCAGCGAGGAAGCCCGGGAGTGGATGCTGGCCCGCCACGCCGGGCACATGGAAGAGAAGGGCTTCTCCGGCACCTCGGTGGGCTTCCTGCGTGCCTTGCAGCGTCATGTGCCGGACGACTTCTTCGTCTGTCGCGCGCTGCTGGACGATCAGCCCGTGGCCGGGATGATCGTAGTGCGTTTTGCGCGCAGTGCCGAGTACTTCGTGGGCTGGTATGGCCCGGAGGCCCGGCGCAGCAAGGCCGGCAACTTCCTGCTGTGGAATGCTGCCCAGGCGATGCGGGGGCAGGGCTGCGAGCGTTTCGACCTGGGGGGCTATTCGTCCTCGGACGGTTACGGACGTTTCAAGCAGGACATGCGTGGCAGCGAGTACCGCCTGCTGGAGGAGTGGCAGTGCTTTTGAGCGCCGCCTGGCTCAGGCCAGCTTCTTTTCCATGAACAAGGCCTGGCCCATGGCCGGGTCGAGCTGGTAACCCTGGAAGCCGAAGTCCAGGTAGGCCTGGCGGGCGCCCTTGTTGCCTTCGAGGACTTCCAGCGTCAATTTGCAGCAGTCGCGCTCGATCGCTACCTGCTCGGCATGGGCCAGCAGGGCGCGGGCGATGCCCTGGCGGCGACAGTCTTCCCGCACGATGATGTCGTGGATGTTGAGCAGCGGCCTGCCGGCGAAGGTGGAGAAGCCCTCGACACAGTTGATGAGACCGACGGCCCGTCCATCCAGATAAGCCATGAAACTCAGCACCGTGGGGCGCTGGCGGAGCTGCTCCGGAAGACGCTGGCGCAGCTCGGCGGACATCGGCGTGCCGCTGCCGGTCGGGCTGCGCATGTAGTGATCGAGGAGCTCAAGAAAATCGCCGGTGCTGCGGGCATCGGCGAAGTCGGTGGTCTGGATGGCGAGACGGCTCATGATGGCGGGTCGGGTGAGGCAGAGCCATGGTGCGGCGGCGGGGCATCGCCCGCCGGCGGCATCAATGGACCAGGGACAACATGTAGATGAAGCCCGAGGTGATGAAGGTCAGGATCAGCACCACGCCACCACCGGCGGCCAGGATCGGGGTGTAGCTGACGATCGCGAAATGGCGGCCGCACTGCTTGCAGCGGAAGTACTCGGTGAAGTTGATGCCCGCGAAACGATGGGGATGCATGCGGGACTGGCGTACATTCAGGCTCTTGCAATGGACGCAATGGGGGTTCGAGCTGCGCAGCAGGGCAAAGCGCCGGGCGGGCCGGTGCTTGCCTGCCGGGGCAGTCGTGTCGGCCTGCTCTACGGAGGGCGGCAGTTCGCTTTCTGGCGCATCCGCGGCGATGTCGGCCTTCAGGTGCCGATTGAGGTCCCGCCGCCGCAACAGGAAGAAGGCCAGGCCGCCCGCAATGAAGGCGATGAAGACTGTCAGGCCGAACTTGACGTAGGAGCCCACCACGTTCCAGATGGACTGGAGGCTGGGCAGTCCGCCAGTACTCGTTTCGGCTGTGGCGCCAGGCTTGGTGGCCGAAGCGGGCTCGGCCGCAGCAGCGGGTCCTCCCCGGAGCGTCTTGAGTTTTTCGTGCCCGTTCCAGGCAGCTTCGGCGGGAGACATGCCGGCTCGGGTGAGCAGCACCGCATCCTCGAAGGCGAAGCCGGCTTCCCACCAGGCCACCCGGTCGGCTGGCGTGAAGCCTTCCCGCTTCCACTGGCCGGGGTCCGACTGGTCGAGGTCGGCCATCAGGCTGCGGTTATTCTTGCTGGAGTTGAGCCATTCCCTGGCCTCGTCGGCATCGAAACCCTTGTCGGACCAGGTCCGGGCCACCAGGGGGGCAAAGCCGGCGCGCTTCCAGTTGGCTGCGTCGTTCGGAGAAAAGTTGTAGCTCTGCCACTCCCGCGCCTCGATGGGCGTCATCCCCGCGTTTTCCCAGCGTGTGATCTTTGGCGGGCTGGGCAAGGGGGCGTCGACTTCCGGGCTGGTGGACGGCTTGGCTGCAGGCTCCGGGGGAGCGTTCTGTGCCAGGGCCGGAGCGCTGGAAAGGAGGGCGGCGAGGAGGAGGGGCAGGAGGCTCTTCATGGGATCAGCACGATAAAGCACCGGGCATTCAAAGTTGTAGGGGAAACTGAAAACCGCTGCGACAAAAGTCATAAAGGTTTGCTGTTGGCTCAGCGGACAGCAGCCTAGCACCATTCTTCATATTTGGTCTGCATGTGGGGGCTTGGGGGCGAGCACCCCGAACTTCCGCCATTTGCCATCCGGCCATTTCATCCACCGAAAGGCGTATCTTTACAACTCGTTCAGGCGCCGGGCGCGTAGGCTCTGCGGAGACCCAGATGCATGAAATGTCGCTTGCGGAATCGATCCGCGGGATCGTCGATGAGGCCCGGGAGCGGAATCCTTTCGAGCGGGTCAGGACCGTTGTGCTGGCCCTTGGCGAGCTGGCTGCCGTCGAGCCCGAGAGCTTGCGCTTTTGTTTTGACGCAGTGATGAAGGGTGGCCCGGCGGAAGGGGCTGAATTGCGTATCGAACAGGTGCCCGGGCAGGGATGGTGCCGGGCCTGCGCCAGTAGCATGGTGCTGCATGCCCTGTACGAGCCCTGTCCGGCCTGCGGTGCCTACGGGGTGGAAGTGACCGGCGGCAACCGGATGCAGGTCCTTGAACTGGAAGTTGAATGAGGGTGGTGGCAAGCATGTGTGGTGTGTGTGGATGTGGAGCCGGTGAAGTCCGGATCGAAGGGGGCGGGCAGGAAGCTCTGCTGCCGGGGCGTTATCGCCCGCTGCGGGGGCCGGTGGCGTTCGGGTTCTTCCCTGGCCGGAGCTCCGGCCAGGGTGGGGAACGGACCCGCCGCCTGCGCGTGGAGCGTGACATCCTGGCGCTCAATGATACCGAGGCCGGCGCCAACCGGCGCTGGCTGATGGCGCGGCGTATCCTGGCCCTCAACCTGGTGTCCAGCCCTGGCGCAGGCAAGACCAGCCTGCTGGTGCGTACCGTCGAGGCGTTGCAGGGACGCTGGCCGGTCGCCGTGATCGAGGGAGACCAGCAGACCTGCTTCGACGCAGAGCGGATCCGCGCCACCGGAGTGGCGGCGCTGCAGATCAACACCGGCAAGGGCTGCCACCTGGACGCCCGGATGGTGGGCCGGGCGCTGCCGGGGCTGAAGCCGGTCGAGGGGAGCCTGCTGTTCATCGAGAACGTCGGCAACCTGGTCTGCCCGGCGGCCTTTGATCTGGGTGAGGCGGCCAAGGTGGTGGTGCTGTCGGTCACCGAGGGCGATGACAAGCCGCTCAAGTACCCGGACATGTTCGCCGCCGCGCGCCTGATGCTGCTCAACAAGACCGATCTGCTGCCCTACGTGGATTTCAGCGTCGAGCGTGCGCTGGAGTTCGCCAGGAGGATCAATCCGCAGCTGGAGGTGCTGCTGCTGTCGGCGCGGACTGGCGAGGGCATGGATGCCTGGCTGGCCTGGTTGGAGGCGCGGGCTGTGGATGCCGGAGGGGCAGGGGCGCGGGACCAGGGGCGTCCGGAGCAGGCCGGGCAGGAGGCACAGCGCTCATGCTGCTGATTGTTGATCCTACCCGCGTGGCCCGCCGGCTGAAGGTGCGGGGCGTCGTCCAGGGGGTCGGCTTCCGGCCCTTCGTCTATCGCTTTGCCAACCAGCTGGGCCTGGTTGGTTGGGTCCGCAACGACGGCGAAGGCGTCGAGATCGAGATCCAGGGCAGCGAGGCCGTCCTCGATGCCTTCACCCAGTGCCTGGTGACCGAGGCACCGCCGTTGGCGCGGGTGGATGCGATCGAGCCCGAGGTGATCCCACCGGATCTCACCCACAAGGACTTCGTGATCCTGCCCAGCGTGGAAGGCGGCGTGGCCACCTCGATCGGGCCGGATATCGCAGTCTGCCCCTCCTGCCTGTCGGAGCTCTTCGATGCCGACGACAGGCGCTGGCGTTACCCCTTCATCAACTGTACCTACTGCGGCCCCCGCTACACCATCACCCGCAGCCTGCCCTACGACCGGGCCAGGACGAGCATGGCGGATTTCGTGCAATGCCCGGCCTGCGAGGCGGAATACCTCCATCCCGGGGACCGGCGTTTTCATGCGGAGCCCAACGCCTGTCCGGTCTGCGGGCCGAAGCTGGAACTGTATGAATCCCATGGCGTGCGGGCGCTGGCGCGCGATCCGGTCGCCGAGACCCTGCGTCGGCTGAGGCTGGGCGAGATCGTCGCCATCAAGGGTGTGGGGGGCTACCACCTGGCCTGCGATGCACGAAACGGCGATGCGGTGGCCCGTCTGCGGGCGCGCAAGGGGCGGCCCCACGAGCCCCTGGCCATCATGGTGCTGAATGCCGCCAGTGCAGGGCGCTGGGTGCGTCTCTCACCCGCGGAGGAAACCGCGCTGGAGAGTCCTGAGCGGCCCATCGTGCTGCTGGAAAAGCGGGACGGTTTTGACGCCGCCCTGCCGGGGCTGGCGCCCGGACTGGACGAGGCGGGCGTGATGCTGCCCTACACGCCCTTGCACACCCTGTTGTTCCACGAGGCGGCCGAACGTCCGGAAGGCATGGCCTGGCTGGCCGAGCCTCATCCCCTGACCCTGGTGATGACCAGTGCCAACCCGCATGGCGAGCCGCTGGTGAAGGGCAACGGGGAAGCCTTCGAGCGCCTGGCCGAGATCGCCGACGTCTTGCTGATGCACGATCGGGACATCGTGGTCCGCTGCGACGATTCGGTGCTGCGCCTGCGGCCGGATCTCCCCGCCGGGCGGGTCGAGGGGGCCGTCGGCGGCAGCGTGCAGTTCCTGCGCCGGGCCCGGGGCTTCACGCCCCTGTCGCTGCCGCTGGGCGAGGCGGGCCCGCCGGTGCTGGCGCTGGGCGCGCTGTTCAAGGCCAGCCTGTGCGTGATCCGGGGCCGTGAAGCCTTCCTGTCCCAGCACATCGGATCCCTCGACAACCCGGCATCCTGCCAGGCGCTCGACGAGGCTGCCGAGCACCTGCTAGGCATCCTGGCCCAGCGGCCGGAGGCGATCGCCCACGACGCCCATCCCGATTACTACTCGACCCGCCTGGCCCATGCCCTCGCGGAGCGCTTCGATGTCGCCACTGTTCCGGTGCAGCATCACCACGCTCACGTTGCGGCGGTGTGTGCCGAGCATCAGCTCGATGAGCCCGTGCTCGGCCTGGCTGTGGACGGGGTCGGGCTGGGCACTGACGGCATGCCGTGGGGCGGCGAGCTACTGTGGGTGGATGGCGCAGGCTTCCGGCGCCTCGGCCACCTCAGCCCGCTGCCGATGCCCGGGGGCGACCGCGCCGCGCGTGAGCCCTGGCGCATGGCCGTCGGCGTGCTGCATGCCCTGGGCCGGAGCGACGAGGCGATCGAACGCTTTGGCGCCCGGGACAACGTGGAGCAGATCCTCGGCATGCTCATGCGTGGGAGCCGCTGCCCGCCGACCACCAGCCTCGGGCGCTGGTTCGATGCCGCGGCGGGCCTCCTCGGGGTGTGCGAAAGCATGACCTACGAAGGGCAGGCGCCGATGCAGCTGGAGTCCCTGGCCAGGCGGTTCGGCACCATCCTGCCGCTGCCGGGGGGGCATCACATCGATGTCCGGCCGGATAGCGGCCTGTCTGTGCTCAACCTCTATCCGCTGCTCAACCAGTTGATCGGAGAGAACGATGCGGCCAGGGGGGCCGCCCATTTCCACGCCAACCTGCTGGAGGCCCTGGTGGAGTGGCTGGCGGATGCCGCCCACGCCACCGGCGTGCGGACGCTGGTGCTCTCCGGTGGCTGCATGCACAACTGCCTGCTGGCTGTGGGGATGCGTCAGCGCCTGACGGGGCGCGGTTTCAGGGTGTTCGAGGCGCAGCACGTGCCGGCCGGGGATGGCGGCCTGTCCCTGGGCCAGGCCTGGGTGGCCCGGGCGCAACTGATGGGGGGAGGCCTGTAGCCATGTGCCTGGCCATTCCGGCGCGAGTCATCGAGTGCCTGCCCGGCGACACCGGGCTGGTGGAGCTCGGCGGTGTGCGCAAGATCGTCTCGCTGGCCCTGCTGGACAGCGTGGCACCGGGCGACTACGTGATCGTGCACGTGGGCTTTGCGCTGACCCGGCTGGATCCAGCGGAGGCCGAGGAGACCCTGGCCCTGATGCGCGAGGCCGGGCTGGCTGGAGAGGTCGATCCGTGAAATACCTGGAGGCCTTCCGTGACGGCGGAATCGCCCGGACCCTGGCGGAGGCGCTCCGGCGTGAGGTGCAACCTGGGCGGGCCTATGCCTTCATGGAGTTCTGCGGCGGCCATACCCATGCCATCTCCCGCTATGGGGTGGAAGACCTGCTGCCGCCGGAGCTGCGCCTGATCCACGGGCCGGGATGCCCTGTCTGCGTGCTGCCCACCGGCCGGATCGAGCAGGTGCTGCGCCTGGCCCTCGACCGCCCGGTGACGCTCTGCGTGTATGGCGACACCTTGCGGGTGCCCGCCGCGGGGGGCATGTCCCTGCTCAAGGCGCGGGCCATGGGCGCCGATGTGCGCATGATCTATTCAGCCATGGACGCGCTGGCCCTGGCGCAGCGGGAGCCCGTGCGGCAGGTGGTGTTTTTTGCGATCGGCTTCGAGACCACCACCCCGCCCACCGCCCTGGTAGTGCGCGAGGCGGCCCGGCTGGGGCTGAGCAACTTCAGCGTGCTGTGCTGCCATGTCCTCACGCCGCCGGCCATCCGCGCCATCGCCGAGGGCGGGGAGGGAGGCGGCGCGGCGCTGATCGACGGTTTCATCGGCCCGGCCCATGTAAGCACGGTGATCGGGACCCGGCCCTACGCGCCCTTTGCCGCCGGATTCCGCAAGCCGGTGGTGATCGCCGGCTTTGAGCCCCTCGATGTGATGCAGGCGATCCGCATGCTGGTGCGCCAGGTGAACGAGGGCCGGGCCGAGGTCGAGAACGAGTTCACCCGGGCCGTGACGGCTGACGGCAATCTCAAGGCGCAGGCCTTGATGGCCGAGGTCTTCACGCTGCGGGAGGATTTCGAATGGCGGGGGCTCGGCATCCTGCCGCGCTCTGCCCTGCGCCTGGCCGATGCGTTTTCCGGTTTCGATGCGGAGCGCCGCTTCGGGCTGGAGTACTCCCCGATCCCCGATCACAAGGGCTGCGAGTGTGCGGCGGTGTTGAGAGGCGTCACGCGAGCTCGGGATTGCCGCCTTTTTGGCACCGTCTGCACGCCGGAAACACCGGTGGGCGCCTGCATGGTGTCGTCCGAGGGGGCGTGTGCGGCCTACTACGCATACGGGCGTAGCCGTGATCCTGGAGCAGCTGCTGCATGATGGAGCGCTTGCATGCAAGTGCTTGTATCAAAAGGAAACGATCTGGATTTTCCTGAAAAAATTCTTGTTCTCCAGGGTTAATGTCCGGCGTTCGGGGCCGATATGCCGCAATAAGGTCCGCACCGAGACCGGCAAGGAGATAAGAATGAACCTGTTCAAGAAGCTGGGACGCCTTCCCTCCCCGGGCGTCCTGACCCTGCAGTGCCGTGCTGCCGAAGTGTCGGCGCAGCTGGCGGCTGCGCGCATTGTTCCGACCTTCGTCAGCGGCTATGTGTCGCCCCATGTGGACATCGAGCCGGTGGCGCGTGCCGTGACCGCGCGCTTCCCCGGGGTGCCGGTGATGCTCTGCTCCACGGCTGGCGAATTGTGCAGCAGCGGCGATGCCCTCTACTGCCGGACTGGCGAGAGCTGGGACAGGGTGGTGATCCAGTGTTTCGATGCTTCCCTGATCGCCCGTGCCCAGGTGCTGGCCATTCCCCTGGGCTGCGAGGATCTGCGCCGGGGCAAGCCGGAGATCGGGGTCAAGGAACGGGTGGAGCGGATTGCCCGGCAGATCGGTTCGGCCCGGGTCGATTTCGAGATCGACCATCGTGACACCATCGCCCAGGTGCTCTTCGACGGCCTGTCCGCCTCCGAGTCCTTCTTCATGGAGGCCTTGTATGAATCCGGGCGCTTCCCTTGCCTGTTTGTCGGGGGCTCAGCCGGCGGCAAGTTCGATTTCCGCAACACCTGGCTGCACGATGGCAGCCGGAAGCTCGAGAACCATGCGCTGGTGGCCTTCCTGAAGGTGGCCAAGGGCACCCGCTTCGGCGTGCTCAAGAGCCAGAACTTCGAGCCGGAGGGGGTGCGCTTCCCGGTCATCGGGGCATCTCTCGAGAAGCGTTACGTGAGCGACGTGATTGCCGCGGATGGCCGCATCGTGCCCTTCGTGGAGGCCTTGTGCACACACTTCCGGTGCCGGCCGGCAGAGCTGGAGAGCAAGCTGGCCGATCATTCCTTCGCGATCCAGGTGGGCAAGGAGATCTATGTCCGTTCGGTGGTGAATGTGGATGTGGAGGCTGGTCGGGTCAATTTCTACTGCGACATCTCGCCGGGCGAGGACCTCGTGCTGGTGCGGCGGACCGGCCTGGTCCAGAGCACCGCGCGGGACTTCCAGTCCTTCATGGCGGGCAAGCCTGGTGCCCCAGTGGCCGGCATCCTCAACGACTGCATCCTGCGCCGTCTCTACAACGACCGGGAACTGGCCGAGATCGGCAGGGCCCTGCCGGGGACCCAGCTGGCGGGCTTCTCGACCTTTGGTGAGATCCTGGGGCTCAACCTCAACCAGACCCTGACGGCCGTGTTCTTCTTCAGGGTGCCGGAGGGGGCTTCCTTCCGCGACGATTACGTCGATAACTTCGTGGCGCACTACGGCGAGTTCAAGGCCTTCTTCCTGCGCCGTCAGAGCGCCAAGTTGTCGGGCTTGTCACGGGTCATCGTCAAGCAGATCGCCGATTACCAGGCCCAGGCCTTCGACAGCCGGCTGGACCCTGCCAGCTTCGACGGCAGCATCGCGCAGGTGGTGACTGGCCTCAACAGTCTGGGGCAGACGCTCAGGGCCTCCCACGCCCTGCGCGACGATACGGCGCATCAGCTCGAGTCCTGTGCGGGTGACCTGTATGCCTCGGTCGGGCAACTGACCGGCCATATCCAGGAGCAGGGCCAGGTGGTGCATTCGGCCAGTGAAACGGTGGGTGACCTCACCCGCCAGGCGGCCGATGCGGCCGGCAGCGCCCGCAAGCTGGCGGATGCCAGCGGGCGCATCCAGGGCGTGGTGGAGGTGATCCAGCAGATCGCCGACCAGACCAATCTACTGGCCCTCAACGCGGCCATCGAGGCGGCGCGGGCGGGAGAGGCCGGGCGTGGTTTTGCGGTGGTGGCCGACGAGGTGCGCAAGCTGGCCGAGAAGTCCCGCGCCAGTGCCGGCGAGATCGGCGTCGACATCTCCACCCTGGCCAGCGAGATCGCCCGGGTGGCTGGCGAGATCGAGCGCCAGGCCGGTGGCGTGTCCAACCTGTCGGGCCTGCTCGCTAACATTGAATCCTTCAGCGGCAAGACGGCGGGCACGGCAGACCACGCCCGCGGAGTGGCCGACATCCTCAAGCAGCTCACGGAGAGCCAGCTGACTCACTCCTGATGCTCTCCCGGGGAGGCCTCCACTGGGCAGGGCGAAGGCTTCCTTGGCATCATGGGGGTCTCCTCTACTTTGCGGTTTCCCCCATGAAGAGCGTTTATGTTCGTCCCCTGGATCTGCGCAGCGGCCATGTGGATCTGGCCCACGGCGGTGGCGGGCGGGCCATGCAACAGCTCATTGGCGAAGTCTTCCGGCGTGCCTTCGACAATCCCTGGCTGGTGCGGGGCGACGATGGCGCGGTGCTGCCGGCCCTGGCGCCGGGGGAGCGGCTGGTGGTGTCCACCGATTCCCACGTGGTGTCGCCGCTGTTCTTCCCGGGTGGCGACATCGGCAGCCTCAGCGTCCATGGCACGTTGAACGATGTGGCGGTGATGGGGGCCCGTCCCCTCTACCTGAGCGTCGGCTTCATCCTTGAGGAGGGCTTTCCCCTGGCTGATCTGCTGCGCATTGCAGAGAGCATGGGGCGTGCGGCGGCCGATGCCGGTGTGGCCATCGTCACCGGCGATACCAAGGTGGTCGAGCGGGGCAAGGGCGATGGCGTCTTCATCACCACCACCGGGATGGGGGCCTTGCCTGCCGATCGGGAACTATCGGGGGCATTTGCACGGCCGGGGGATGCGGTGCTGGTGTCCGGCACCCTGGGCGAGCACGGGATGGCCATCATGGCGCAGCGCGAGGGCTTGACCTTCGAGGGTGATCTTCGCTCGGATTCGGCGGCCCTGCACGGGCTGGCGGCAGCAGTGCTGGAGGCGTCGCCGGGTTTGCGCCTGATGCGGGATCCGACCCGGGGCGGGCTGGCGGCGACGCTCAACGAGATTGCCCGGCAATCGACGGTGGGGATCGTGCTGGAGGAGTCTGCCCTGCCGGTGTCTCAGGCGGTCGCCGCAGCCTGCGAGTTCCTAGGGCTGGACCCCCTGAACCTGGCCAGCGAGGGGCGGCTGCTGGCGGTATGCCCGGGCGCCGAGGCGGCGCCCCTGCTGGCAGCGCTGCGCGCCCATCCGCTGGGGCGTCAGGCTGCCCTGATCGGTGAGGTGGTGGCCGATGAGCGCTGCTTCGTGCAGATGCAGACCATGCTGGGCGGACGCCGCATGGTCGATTGGCTGGCTGGCGAGCCCCTGCCGCGGATCTGCTGAGAGCGGCGCTCAGCGGTCGCCGCGTCCTCCCCTGTCGCCACGCTCTCCCCGGTCTCCCTCCATGCGGCCGCCGAAGCGGTTCTGGTTTTCGGGGGCGTGCATGCGGGGCGCCTCCTGGCCCGGGGGCGGGCGGAAGCGGGAGGCGTTGTCTTCCGGCGGGCGGCGTTGCTCGACCGGCGGGGTATCCCGGCGTGAAGGTGGGGGCTGGAAGCCGCCGCCAGGGGGGGCAGGGGCTGTGGGGGCGACCGGGGCCACAGCCGGGGGCGGATTGGGCCGTGCAGGAGGGGCTCCGTCGTTGTTCCCATGGCGGTCACGCTCCCGCTCGTTGCGGGGCGGCGGAGGTCGCCGGTCATCGCGCCGGTCATCATGGCGCTCGTCCCGGCGCCAGTCGTCCCTGCGCTCATCCCTGCGTCCGTCCCAGCGATCATCCCGACGTCCTTCCCAGCGGTCGTCCCGACGCCAGTCGTCCGGCGCGCGGTGTGGTGGTGGGGCCACGTACACCGGAGGGGGCGAGGGGCGCCAGTGGCGGTGCGTGTCGTACCACGGACGATCCCGGTAATAGCGGCCCCAGTAATCTCCGATCACAAAGCTGATCAGGGGAATGCCGAAGGACGGGCCGTACTCGATGACTGGCAGGGGCGGGCCATTCCATGAAAAGCTCAGCGCTCCGCTCCATGCCCAGCCGCGCAGGCCGTCCGGCGCGATGACGTCACACCACTGGTAGCTCCGGAGGCAGCCGGCAACTTCGAGTCCGATGCCTGGGGGGACAACGACAATCAGGGGGTAGTCCGGGCCGGGGCCGGCATGGATGCGCATCGGCTCAATGGTATAGGCGGGCCGTGCTGTGGCGACCGCAGGCAGCAGCAGTGCTGCGCCCGCGAGGCAGGTAAACAGGGTCTTGATGGTCATGGCGGCGCCCCCTTTCTTTGATCTCTCTCCGGACAATACGCCCGGTGTCGGGTAATGCAACGCATCGTGTGGCAGAAAGGGGCAGGCCCGACTGTAAGCCGAGGTTTCCGGCCCTGCGGGTAAGCCTGTGAGCGCCCCCTGAGCCGGTAAAGTTGCCGGGTGGGTCGCCGTAGATCATCCCAGTCCCCGGGATACAAGGAGCCTGTGATGAAGATCGATTCTGCCAGTGTCACCCTCGTTGCGAGCCATCAGGCCTCGACCCGGGTCGAGGTCAGCGAGCGCCTGAATGCCTGGGTGGGGCGTCGCCCCCAGGCCAGCGACGGGCAGGCCCCTTCCCGTTCGGTGATCGTTTCCGACGCAGCCCGCCAGGCGCTCGACCTGGACAAGGTGCTGGCGGCGACGCCGGCCAATGATGACGAGAACAAACTGGATCCCAAGCTCGAGTTCCTCAAGGCGCTTGTCGAGGCACTGACCGGGCAGCAGATCAACCTGGTGTCCTCCTCCGATCTGGCGACGGTGGTCGTGCCCGATGGTGCCGCGGCCGCCGGCGCGGGTGGTGGGGTTGCGCCGGATGCGGGCTTCGGTGTCGAGTATGAGCGCAGCGAGACGCGTACCGAGACCGAGGCGATGCAGTTCGAGGCCGGTGGCACGATCCGCACGGCGGACGGGCGCGAGATCGGGTTCCGGCTGTCCCTCTCCATGTCGCGCGTGGAGACCGAAACCAGCAGTTTCAGCCTGCGGGCCGGTAATGCGGTGAGCAAGGATCCGCTGGTCATCAACTTCAACGGTGAAGGGGCCAGCCTGAGCAGCCAGCGCTTCCGCTTCGATCTGATGGGAGATGGCCGGCAGGTGGATATGCCGACCCTGGGGCAGGGCAGCGGCTTTCTGGTGCTGGATGCGCTGGAGTCAGGCCAGGTGACGTCCGGCCGCCAGCTGTTCGGCCCGAACAGTGGCGACGGCTTTGCCGATCTGGCCCGCTATGACAGCGACGCGAATGGCTGGATCGATGAAGCCGACCCCGTGTTCGGCCGGCTCGGCGTGTGGACGCCGGATGCCCAGGGCGGCGGGGCGGTGAGCAGCCTCGCTGATACGGGGGTCGGCGCGCTCTATCTGGGCCGCGCTGCCACAGCCTTTTCCCTCAAGGAGGGGGGCGCCACGCTGGGCGACATCCGCAGCACCGGCTTCTATGTTCGCGAGGACGGTGCCACGGGAACCCTGCAGCAGGTCGATGTGGCGGTCTGAGCGGGGTCTCAGGCGAGGTTGCCCAGCCTGGCCATGAAGGCGCCAGGTATCAGGGCCGGCTTGCGGGCGGCGTAGTCGAAGAAGATCAGCCCGATCTTGCCACGCGCAACTTCGCGGCCGGTGGTCTTCTCGGTGGCCTGCCACATCAGGTCGCAGCCGTACTTGTTGAAATCGTCCGGCGTGATGGCGAAGACCAGGGTTTCGCCGTGGAAGGCCTCGGACTTGTATTGCAGGGCCGCGTCGGTGACCACGATGCCGACTCCTTCCACATCCAGCTCCTGGTAGCCGAGGCTCTGGAAATAGCGGGCGCGGGCTTCCGACAGCAGGCCGATAAGGGCCGAGTTGTCGAGGTGCCGGGCCATGTTGATGTGGGTCAGGTAGATCTGGATTTCCGTGTAGAAGGAGAACTTTTCCGGAAGTTCGATTTGGATGCGTGCCATGGATGAGTCCTGGATAAACGGTTTCAGGCCTTGATTATCGCAGTGCAGCGAAAAGCGTGGGGGCCGATCGCCGGCCTGCGTGAGAGCTTGCGTGGCGTGCCTGGTACGCTTTCTGTATGGACTAAGATAGTTCTCTCATACCCTCGAGCCGGGCCGATCCCATGCATGCGCTGCCTTCAGACACCCTCTCTCTCGCCCTGCTGGTCTTCATGCTGGGCATCAAGCACGGATTCGATGCGGACCACCTCGCCACGATCGACGGGCTGACCCGCTGCAATCTCGTGGCGCGGCCCCGCCTGGCCCGGTTTTGCGGAAGCCTGTTCTCGCTGGGGCACGGGTCGGTGGTGGTGACTGTCGCGGTGGGGGTCAGCCTGCTGTCCAGCGACTGGGCCGTGCCCGAATGGCTGGAGACGTCGGGGGCCTGGATCTCCATCGGCTTCCTGGCGCTTCTCGGTGTGCTCAATCTTGGTGCGGTCTTTGCCGCGGATCCACACGAGTTGGTGCATCCGGTCGGGCTCAAGGGGCGCTGGCTGGGGAGCTTGCGGGTCGGTCACCCGGTGGGGGTGGCGCTGGTGGGGGCCTTGTTTGCCCTGTCCTTTGATACGGTGAGTCAGGCCGCGCTGTTTGCCATGGCCGGGGTGCAAGCCGGTGGCTGGGGGCCGGCTGCCTTGCTGGGGCTGGTCTTCATGGCAGGGATGCTGATCGCCGATGGGGTCAATGGCTTCTGGATCGCCCGCCTGATTGCGCGTGCGGACGAGGTGGCCCGCCTGGCATCGAGGATCATGGCGCTGGCTGTGGGGGGGGTGAGCCTGCTGGTCGCAGCTTACGGGCTGCTCCGGATGTCCTGGCCGGCACTTGAGGCCTGGGGCGAGGGCAAGGAGTTGCTACTGGGCTTGGGGGTGATTGCAGGCGTCCTGGCCAGCTTCCTGGCGGCTCTGGCGGTGGCGCGGCTGCGGGGCGCTGCGCGGATGGCGGCCTGAACCTTCGATCTCTGCCCACCGCCGGGGAACAATTCGGTAGGATCCGCATCCGCAGGCTTGATGCATCGCAAGGTGAATGGGTGCCCCGCGAGGCAGAGTGCCGTACCGGGGGGCGCAGAGCCCTGCGTTCGTCTGGTGAGCGCCTTGTTGCTATTCCGAGTCCGAGTTTGAATAACGAAGCCCCTTCTGTTTGCCCACTTCCATCGGCCCCTTGCCTGCGGCCTCAGGCTGGGTGCGCCTGGCTGTGACGGTCGATCGCGGTATTGCCACTGCGTTCGGCATGTCCTTGCTGGCTCACGGGCTGGCCTTCGGCCTGTGGAATGACAGGAGTCCTGCCCTGGTCGAGCCGCCGCAGCTGCTTGAAGCGCGGCTCGTGGTTCCGGAACCGGAGCCTCCTGCTGCCGCGCATCCACCGCCGGTCCGGCCGCCGGTCGAGCCTCATGCGGCCCCGCGGCCCCACCCCCCTGTGCCTGCAACACCTCATGTCCGTGCTCCCGAGCAGATTGCAACGGCGCGCCCCGTCGAGCGTGAGGCTCCGCCCCGGCTGACCGGCGAGAGTTCCCGGGAGGCGCCCGCTCGGGCCGTCGCCAGCGGGGCCGGGACTGCGGCGGCTCCGCTGGCGGCGGCATCGGCCCCGCCGGCTGCCATGGCGGGAGGGGGCGGGCCGGCGGCAGCCTATGCGCCGCCCAGCTTCGGTGCCAGCTACCTGCACAATCCCAAGCCCGCCTATCCCCTGATGGCTCGCCGACGCGGATTGCAGGGGCTGGTCCGGCTGGATGTGAAAGTGAATGCGGAGGGGATTCCCACGGCGGTCCGGGTCAAGGACAGTTCCGGGCACGAGGCTCTCGACGAGGCCGCGCTGACGGCAGTCTGGCATTGGCGCTTCGCTCCGGCGCGGCGCGGTGGCGAGGCGGTGGAGGGGAGTGTCGTGGTTCCCGTGCGCTTCAATCTCGACGGCGAGGCCGCGAGCTGAACGGAGGCGTCGCCTCCTGATGATCCTGGAGAGTCAAATGTCCGTGCATCTGTGGCTGGGTTTCCTGGCCGTCACTTGTGTAGTTGCCTTGTCGCCCGGTCCCGGGGCCGTGCTGAGCATGAGCATCGGCCTGCGCCACGGCTACTGGCATGCGCTGCGTGGAATCCTCGGTCTGCAGACGGCCCTGGTGCTGCAGATGGCGCTGGTTTTTGCCGGGCTGGGGGCCGTGCTCGCAGCGTCAGAGCATGCTTTTGTTCTCCTCAAGCTCGCCGGCGCCATGTATCTGGTGTGGCTCGGCGTCCAGAAATGGCGCGCATCGATAGGGGAAGAGGGGCAGGAGCCGGCTGATGCTCCCGTGCCTGGAGGCTTCTACCGGCAGGGGGTCCTGGTGAACCTCGGTAATCCCAAGGCCATCGTGTTCATTGCCGCCCTGGTGCCCCAGTTCATCGATGCCTCTGCGCCCCGCCCGCTGCAATTCCTGGTGATGGTTGCGACCATGTGCAGCATCGACATCCTGGTCATGTCGGGCTATGCCGTGCTGGCCAGCCGCTTCCGCCGGGTGGCGGGCAGTGATCGTGCCGTGCGCCTGCAGAACCGGGTCTTCGGCGGGCTGTTCATCAGCGCGGGCCTGCTGCTGGCGGGAACCTCCCGGGGCTGACCCGGTGGCGTGGAGTCACGCCTCCTCGAGTTCGGCAAGGCTTGCTTCGTCGAGACCGAGTTCGGATTCGGCCAGCTCCGTCCAGTCGATCCAGTCTGGCGAGACCCCGTCGCGCAGGCGGCGTCCGGTTGCCAGGAGGATGGCCAGAAAACGGGGCGTCTCGGAAAGCCGGGCCGCCTGGCGGGGATCATGGTGGGCGCGGATCGCCTCGGCCACGTCCTGGGGCAGCTTCCAGTTGCGAGCTACCAGGGCTCCCGCCGCGGCATGGTCGGCGCCGCTCAGGGCATCCAGGGCGCGAATCCCTGCCTCCAGCGTGTGGCCCTGCCCCTTGAGGGCGGCTGCCAGCTCGGGGCTGCGCCGCAGCAGGACAGCGATGCCTGCGTCCTGCATGAGTGCGGCCAGATAGGCGAGATCGGCCAGTGCCTTGGCGGACGTCTGGCGGCAGGCCGCGTAGGTCAATTCTGCGGCGCGGGCGCTGGCCGACCAGACTGCTTCGATCACATCCGCATCCAGGCCCGAGCAATGGCTGCGCAGTGCGGTGCTGGCTGCGGTCGCCAGGGTCCGTGTGCGGCCCAGCATGGTAATGGCCTCCAGCGCCGAGCGAGGTGCGGCCCGGGGGCGGAAGACCGGCGAGTTGGCCACCCGCAGCAAGGCGCCGGTGATGGCCGGGTCCTGGCTCACCGCAGCGGCCAGCTCGCGGGGGCCCGCGTCTTCACTTGCTGCAGCCGCCTGGAGCCGCAGGAAGCCCGGCCCCGGCGCCGGCAGCACCACCCCGCTGGCGAGCACGGCTTCTATGAGTTGATCCTTGTCCACTGGGCTTCCTCCCCGACGATATTCATGGGCGTGCCTGTCATTACAGCACAGGCCGCAAGGAGTTTTTCAAATAGTGTTTGACAGAGGTTTGGGGTGTGCCTATAATGCGCGCTTCTCGCTTGGAGGGGTTCCCGAGCGGTCAAAGGGATCAGACTGTAAATCTGACGGCACTGCCTTCGAAGGTTCGAATCCTTCCCCCTCCACCAAAGTTTTTTGCTGTTGCTCCATGTTTGTGTTTGGCATGAAGTGGTGATTGTGAGTCGTGCGTTGTAATGCGGGTGTAGCTCAATGGTAGAGCAGAAGCCTTCCAAGCTTATGACGAGGGTTCGATTCCCTTCACCCGCTCCAGGTTGAGTGTGTGGAAGCTCATGTAGCTCAGTGGCAGAGCACTCCCTTGGTAAGGGAGAGGTCGGCAGTTCAATCCTGCCCATGAGCACCATCCTTCCCGGTGCTGCAGCCTTAATTGGTTTCCGATTTCCTGATTTTTTTGCGGGGTTGATGATATGGCTAAGGAAAAGTTCGAGCGGAAAAAGCCGCACGTAAACGTTGGCACGATTGGTCACGTTGACCACGGCAAGACCACCCTGACGGCTGCGATCACCACCGTGCTGTCGCGCAAGTTTGGCGGCGAGGCGAAGGCCTACGACCAGATCGACGCGGCGCCGGAAGAGAAGGCTCGTGGTATCACCATCAACACCGCTCACGTCGAGTACGAAACCGAAGGTCGTCACTACGCTCACGTGGACTGTCCGGGTCACGCCGACTACGTGAAGAACATGATTACCGGTGCTGCGCAGATGGA
>NZ_JABBGA010000032.1 GCF_012927165.1 Zoogloea dura | reverse complement strand
CAGGCGCTCTTGCCGGCCTCGTCCATCGCCGCCGTAGTGATCACCGCTTCGAGTCGAGCGCGCGCAGTCCAGGCCCGCCCTCGGGCGGGCCTGGACTGCGCATCCTCACGCCATCGTTCCAATGTCTGCACCGAAACCCCAATCTCTTGTGATACCACGCCCACTTGGGCGCTCTCCGGCGGCAACAACCGCGCCACCGCTCTGTTCCTGAATGCTTCTCCGTACCGAGCCATCTCTCATCCTTGTCGCCCCCAGGTTCAACATCATAGAGAGGCGACAACTATTCTGACGCGGGGGGCTTGTTAATTCCGATTAGTACGATTTTTGAATGTTCGGCTTCCTCGTCCGCAAGAATTTTCATTAGGCTTGCGAATGCGGCCTTGGTCGGTTGATCAAGCCAGTGAAAGTCGTCGATAATAACAAGACCAACTTCCGTGGATTTGGGTATTGACTTAATCTGAGCAAGATCAGATGGTTTTCGAGCCGAAAGAATTTTTGCCTGATCTTTAATGCCTAACTCAGATAATGACTTAACCACGCTGGTGGTCTTTCCTATTCCAGATGGTCCTTCGATAATTATTCCCCGTCCAGGTGTATCTAAGGCGACGGACAATCTCAAGTATTCCTGTGGCTTCACAAATGTATGCGTCGGAACACCAGAGAGCTTAAAAACGTCTTGTAGTTTCAACATATCTTATTGGGTGAGCTAGTTGGAAGTTTTCGCCTCAGGGTGCAAGAATGAAAGCTAACTTTGTTTTAGGGAGACAGGTTCGCCGCGTAAGATCGGAATGCCTGATAACTTTACTGTTTAGGAGCAGAAACTACGCGAAACACAGAATCACAAGGCAGGAAAAGTAGCGGCTGACGGTTTGCGGATCGATGCGACAGATCTGCCATACAGACTGGTAGCATACCGACTCGCCCGGATGACTGCTATCCGGATTGGGTGGCCAGTGACGGCTTCTGGCCGTTTGCTGCCCGAGACTATTCAAACTCCCAACAACCACAACGACCAAATACCAGCCATCCAGATTCACCACCCCCACTATCAACCCCTGCCACGACTGACAAAAGCTGGAAGCACAGCTTCCAAGCTCCCTGGTTCCTCAAGAGGGTTCAAGGCCAATCCCTCCACACCAACCAAACAGAACGCCTGGTGCTCGAAACCAGCACCATTGCCCCTTACCCACCCTCGCCAAGTCATAAGCCCAACACACGGTAGTACACATTAACGGTGCCCTGTACTCGTGTAAGCGTTCTGGGCATGCGGTTTGCGGTGCGGGATTCGAACCCGCGTAGCGCCGCCCCAAGCACTTTCCTTGCTCGGCATTGCCCCGCCGGCGGGGTTGTGTTCGCCGCTTTGACTTGGCTACCGGCATCCTGTTATTCAGCCAGGTCGATCAACCAATTCGCTTCTTGAATCCGCGCATCAAGTTCCCGCAAGTCCTTTGCGATTACGTCTGCCTTCTTTTGCACTACCGAAACGGTCACGGTGCCTTTGAATCGGACTTCGGAGCGCGTGGCGACTGCTTGGGTGATGGTTGCGGCCTGGGCGAGGTCTCGGTACATCGTGTGCCGGAGCTTCAGGATGTCGCGTTCGGCAAGGGCTTGGGTCATCGAGCGGCCAGCCACGGATGCAGACGAGTTTGTTACGTTGATCCGTTTGATCAGGTGGACCAACTCGGATGCCAGTGCCTCGTACTCGAGGATGAGGGCCTCTGGATCTTCAGCCGGTTGCTCGCCCTCCTGAACCTTTGCGTTTCGGAGGAGACGGGCCTTCAGTTGCTCGATCCGCTTTTGATGGTCTGCGCGCAGTGCAAGCGCTTCTGCAATCTTCATTCAAATCTCCACGGCAATGACGGCCAAGATAGTGACGAAAAATCATCTACCTGAGCAGCAGGCTTGTCTGCATGAATCCGGCTGCCGCCGAATGCCCCCCGGTATTGCCCGGCCAGGAACTGGTTTGTCATTTACCTTGCAACAATCGTGATATGTCTTTGTGAGCACCCGTCAAGGTCGGTCCGGGCTGATTGACTTCCTTCATTCGATAAGCATCTTCGACCTCCGGGAGAAAACCTGAAGCCAAATAAGCCGTCCGCCTTTTGTGAATTACATCACTGGACATCTCACCATCCAGAACTCCAACCCCGCAGCATCTATGCGCAATCGCGCTGGGCAAAACAGTTCATCGATGGCAGATCAGGCAGGCCAATGCCCCCGGAGCAAGCTCCAACGAAGTCACCAGCAGCACGGCGCGCCACAGAAGGGGCGACGCCGTACCATGACTTACCTGCCCCTCACACCCCGCTCCCCTCCCCCTTCCTCGCCCGCGTCCTCTTCACCTGTTCACTCTTCTTCTTCAACCCCAAAGCTGCCACCTGGTCCGAACTCGGCCCATACAGCGCGCGGGCTTCGTTCTTGATGCCGAGGATCACGTTGTGGAGGTCGCGGCGGGCTTTGATGAGGGCGTCGGCGGCGGCGCTGGCGGCGGCTTGGGAGGTGATGGCGAGGAGTTCGGCGTCGCGGAGGGTCTTGTAGGCCAGGTCGGCGGCTTCGCGGCTGTGGTCGGGGTTGTGGGAGCGGTAGTCGAGCAGTGCGCTGAAGGCGAGGTAGGACTCGACGTCTTTCTGGGTCTGCTTGACGGATACCTGGGTGTTTTCGCTGACGTTGGTCATGATGTCTCCTGTTATGGTCTGGATATGCACTTTGGGCACAGGTCAATACTAGAATCCCATCGGGATATCCATAAAGCCATTTGCATACAGGACACATCATTTATCAGTCCCGGCTGACTTCCTCCTCCTCTTGAGGCGGGGCTGGCAGCCAGTGCTGCAGTTTGGCGTAGAGTTCATGGGGGTCCACCGGCTTGACCAGGAAGTCGTCCATGCCGGCGGCCTTGCAGGCGTCGCGGTCTTCGCCGAAGGCGTTGGCGGTCATGGCCAGGATGGGCTTGGTCTGCCAGCCCGGCAGGGCGCGGATGCTGCGGGTGGCCTGCAGGCCGTCCATCACCGGCATTTGCATGTCCATCAGGATCAGGTCGTAATCTCCGGCCTGCACTTTGTCGATTGCGATCTGGCCGTTTTCGGCTACGTCCACGCTCATTGCGGCGCCGTGCAGCAGTTCGAGGGCTACTTCGATGTTGACCGGGTTGTCTTCAACGAGAAGCAGCCTTGCGCCGCCGTGTTTGCGCAAGCACTTGATCCCGGAGTCGGCGGGCAGGCGCGGTTCTGTCGGCATGGCGCCGTGGCCACGCTGCAGCCTGCAGGTGAACCAGAAGCGGCTGCCCTGGCCAAGTGTGCTGTCGGCGCCCACCTCGCCCCCCATCAGGCTGGCCAGCCGCTTGGTGATGGCCAGGCCCAGGCCGGTGCCGCCGTATTGACGCGTGGTGCTGCTGTCGGCCTGTTCAAACTCCTGGAAGAGCCTGGCCAGCTCGCTTGCGGCGAGCCCGATGCCGGTGTCTTCCACCTCGAAGCGCACAAGCAGGCCGGCGTCGGATTCGTCCAGCAATTTTGCGCGCAATATGACCTTGCCCTTGTCGGTAAACTTTACAGCGTTGCCGGCAAAGTTGAGCAGGCTCTGGCGCACCCTGGTGCGGTCTCCACGCAGCCACAGGGGCACGCCATCGCCGTCGACTTCGAGCGTCAGGCCCTTGGCCCTGGCCGGCTCGGCGAGCAGGGAGCAGACATGGTCGAGGACCTGGTCCAGGGCGAAGTCATGGGCCTCCAGGGTCATCTTGCCCGCTTCGATCTTCGACAGATCGAGGATGTCGTTGATGATCGACAGCAGGTGCAGGCTGGCCGCCTCGATCTTGGTGAGGCGCTCGGCCTGCAGCGGGGTGGTCTCGCCGGTGCGCAGCAGGTGGGTGAGGCCGACAATGGCATTCATCGGTGTGCGGATCTCGTGGCTCATGTTGGCCAGGAAGGCACTCTTGGCCAGCGTGGCGGTTTCGGCCGCCTCCTTGGCCCGCGCCAGCAGCAGATCGTTGTGCTTGCGCAGGGAGATATCCACCGAGACGCCCTGCAGGGCCACCGGATGGCCGGCGGCGTCGCAGATGCGCTCGCCACGGGCCATGATCCAGCCCTTTGTGCCATCGGTGCGGCGGGTCTGCAGCTCGACTTCGTAGGCTTCGCCGGTGTCCACCGTGTGGGCGAGGACCCGGGTGAGCAGCTTCCAGCTGTCCGGCTCGAACCAGCCCTCCTGCTCGCTGTAGGCGGGTGGCGGCTTGGCCGGATCGGCACCGAACATGCGGTACAGCGCCTCCGACCACACCACTGCGTTGCTCGCCAGGTCGAGCCGCCAGCTGCCCATGCGGGCGATGCGCTGGGCCTCGGCCAGGTTGTTCTGGGTCGCCCGCAGGTCGGTGATGTCGTAGTACCAGGCCAGCTTGGCGTCCTGGCCTTCGTAGCTGATGCGCATGAAGGTGCCCAGCACCCAGCGGTGGGGTGATCCGGGCTGGCGGGGGGTCTTCATCTCGAGCAGTTGGTTGCTCACCAGCTCGCCGGCCCGCACCGCCCGGTTGATGCTCTCGAAGGCCGCCGGATCCACATAGAACTCGCCGGCGTCGAGCCCCTCTTCCGCCAGGTCGTCCTTGCCGCCCAGCATGTCGCGGAAGCGCTGGTTCATGAAGAGCACGACATTGCTCTTGAGGGACACGATGCGTGCCCCGATGGGGGCCCAGGCCAGGATGTTGCGCAGGTTCTGCTGCTGGCTGCGCAGGCCCGAGTAGTCCTGGACGACCGAGCGTGTCATGAGGAAGTCGCCCCGCTCGTCGTATTCCGCGGTTGCCGCCACCAGGCCGGGCAGCTGGGCACCGTCCTTGCGGATGAATTCGATCTCGAGGTCGCCGATGTGGCCTGCGGCAAGGAAAGTCGGGTAACGGGCCTTGAACAATATGGCCGACTCCGGCGTCATGAAGTCGGTGATGGGCCTGCCGAGCACCTCGTCACGCTCATAGCCGAGCCAGCGCAGTTCGGATTCATTGATGCGCCGGACAATGCCATGCTTGTCCAGCGAGTGGTAACCGCAGGGAGCCTGCTGGTAGAGATCTTCAAGCTCCCTGGCCTGCTGGCGGAGCTGCGACTGGGCCTGCTTGAGGGCTGAGATGTCGGTCACCAGCACAAAGAAGCCCAGTACATGCCCGTCGACCTTGTGGGGGATGTACTGGGCCCAGGTCATCGTAGGCTGACCATCGAGGGTGATCAGCTCGCGTTCAAACTGCTGGTACTCCCCACCAATGGCCGCTGTGATGAAAGGTTCGTTAAGCGCAAAGAGCCTGTAGCCGAGCAACTCTCGCATGTGCATGCCAAGGACCTGCTCCGGCCTCCGGCCAAACCACTTGAGATAGGCGGCGTTGGCAAAGCGGTTCCGAAGGTCGGCATCCCAGTAGGCCACCATCCCGGGCAGGGCGTCGGTAATGGTGCGGATGAACTGCTCGCGCTGGACCAGCTCACGGGTGCGCTCGGCCACCTTGCGGTCCAGCTCGTCGCGTTCGGACTTGAGGGTTGCGTATTGCGACTGTACCTGCTGGTGGAGCCGGTTGAAGACAGCCAACAGCTCGCGCACCTCGCGGCCTCCCCGCTCCGGCAGCGTCGGGATGGGGTCACCGGTCCGATGTCGGGCGATCTGTCTTGCCGCATCCTCGAGCGGTTTGAGCTTGTGCTTCATCAACCACCACACCAGCCCGCCGACGAGCAGCATTCCAGACACCGCCGTCAGCCAGAGAGTGCGTGACAGGCTCACAAAGGGCGCACGCACCTCGTCGGCCGGCATGTAGGCGGCAATATTCCAGCCCAGCTCGGGCAGGTTCTCCGCCACCGAGTAGATCTCCAGGCCTTTTGAGTCGGTGGTCAGGTCAAAGGCGGTGTAGTTCTCGCTCCTGCGCCGATCGAGCAGCGGATTGACCCCCGGCTTGGGCAGGGGCTGGAGCACACGGGTGGGATCCGTGCTGGCCACATAGACATCGTGCTTCAGCGAATAGACGTGGTAGCCCCCCGCCCGGCCATTTTTGAGGATGTCGGAGATGTAGAAGTGGCTGCCGGGGCTGAGGCTCTCCGAACCACACAGAATGGCGCGCACGGTGCCCGCATCATCGAGCACGGGTATCGCAAAAATGAGGTTCGGCTGGCCGGAGAAGCGCCCGAGCAGGGGCATGATGGCCAGGCGCCGCGTCTCCAGCACCTGCTTTACATATCGGGAATCCCGGTAGTCGGTGCCGACGCCCTTGCGCCGTGGCAGCTCGGCAATGCGCCGGCCTGCCGGCGAGATGACGTAGATGTCGCGGGAGAACAGTGACGAGGCCACGAACTTGTCGTCCAGATAGGCCTGCACCCGCGCCTCATCGCTCCACGAGCCGATGGGCAGACCTTTTGCCAGGTCTTCCAGAACGCGGGTTCTTTCGGCAACCTCCTGCCGGATCCAGGTGGCCACCCCATGAACATTGCTCTCCTGTTCATGACGGATCTGCTCGATGAAGCGGCTCTCGAAGTAATACAGCGTCAGCGCGGTGACGCCGAAGATCAAGGCCCCAAACAGCGCCACAAGCGCCACCGCCAGCTGGAGACGCAAGGAGTCCAAGCCAATCCACGAGTGGGCGGGGGGGCTGTCCTTGCCACTCTCCATTTACGCTGTACCTGGCTCTGCGGGATTCGCACCTGTATGTGGATTACATCCTTCCGGAGACATCATCGGATGACATTGGAGAATGTAAAACAACATAAGACGCTCGCCTGCGGTGCACTACATCACTGGACTTTCCTCCCCCTCGCTGCTCCGCAGCATGGCCACTCCTTATCCGGCATCCGCAGCCGCGTATCTCAATCACGCGGCTGCGGATGTCAGTTAACGAGTCGCGTATCTCAGTTAACGAGTCGCGGATGTCAGTTAACGCGCCCCGGATGTCAGTTAACGAGTCCAGGATGTCAGTTAACGGGTCGCGTATCTCAGTTAACGGGCGGCGGATGTCAGTTAACAAGTTCGTTAACTGACATCCGCGATGGATTTATTGAGTTATGCGGTGGCGGAATTGAGTTACGCGGTGGCGGATGTGAATCCGGTGGGTGACGACTGGAATTCCTCTGCCAGGGCTTCAGAGGGTGTCGCAGAACCCACGGTGCCAAGCCTGCGGAGTGATGCTGTAAGCACTTTGGGTTCGCGCTGGAGTGCCTTTGCTGAGCGGTTTTCCGTTGTTTGGCGTTGGATTGGCCGGGAGTTCGCCCCGGCGGGCGACCCCTTTCTTTGCGTCGCCAAAGAAAGGGGGAAAGAAAGGCGACCCGGCTTCCCCGGTCGTTCGCTGCGCGAACGACTCCCCTGCGCTGCTCGCATCGGGCGGCCGGCGCGGAACTCGTCGGCTACGCCTCCTCAGACAGCCGCGCCGGAAAGCCCCGCCCGCTGCTGCGCGGATCAAAGGGTCAGAACGGGCTTTCAGCAAACACCGAGCCTCTACGGAAAAGGCGGTGGATGCGAGACCTTGGGGTTTTGCTTGTGCATTGATCATCACGCCCTGCTTCAGCAAACGCGCGGTGCTTGCGAAAAGCCCGTCCCGACCCGCCGAGCAGCGGAACGGCAGGCGGGGAAGTCCGGCGCGGCTGTTTGAGCCCGCAGGGCGAGTTCCGCGCCGGCCGCCTGGCGTGAGCAGCGCAGGGGAGTCATTCGCGCAAGCGAATGACCGGGGAGGCGGGTCGCCTTTCTTGCTTACTTCTTTGGCGAAGCAAAGAAGTGAGTCGCCCGCCGGGGCGAATTCCCGGCCAATCCAACGCCAAACAACGGAAAGCCGCCCAGCAAAGGCACGAGCAGGCAGCTGAAGCCGCCCCCGCAAGGGGCCATCCCGGGCCCCACACCGGCCATCCCGCCCCCTGACTCAGCCCAACAACGGCAGGTAGTCCCGCGTGAAGCGGTGAACCTCGCTGCTGGCCTGCGCTTCGGCAATCGGCCACCAGCGCAGGACTTCGTGCTGGTCGTCGCAGCCGGGAATCTCGAAGCCGGCCGGCACGTCGATGCGGTGGGCGAGCACCACGTAGTGGGTGGAGACACCGTTGTCGCCGGCAAAGCAATCCGGGTAGAAGTGTTCAAAGGGGCCGAGGAAGCCGGGCTCGAGCGCGTGCACATCGGTGATACCCAGCTCCCGTGCGGCGACGCGGGCGAGCGCGTCGGTACGTTTTTCGTCCTTGAGGATGCGGCCACCGGGGACGAACCAGCTGCCCTGGGCCGGCCGGTTGGTGCGCAGGCCGAGCAGCACTTCGCGCCGGTCGCGTACCAGCACCAGGTCCACCGAGACCAGGGGCAAGGCCCGGACAAGTTCGACAAAACGTTCGCGGGATTCCATTCGGCTTCCTTCCAGTCATGACAAGAGCTGCGCTGACGCAGCGCAGCAAACGATGCGCAGCATACCGCGCCGGCCGGTATGCCAACAGCCTGCCATGCGCGCATGACGGGATGCCGCGATGGCAATCGGGCTTGCGCCAACTACACTGCCTATTATCGGCAATAATCGTGACCAGCCCGCCCCTGCTTGATTCCGGAGCGTGGATCACGACGCTTCCGACCCGCGCCGCTGCCCGGGATCGAAAGGCCAGATGACACTTGGGGGGGTCGGATCTGCCATGCATCTACAGCTCAAACAGAAGCTGCTTGTCCTCGTTGCGGTGGCCATGCTGGCCTTGATCAGCGTCGGCGCTTTCTCCTTCATGCAGGCGCACACACTCAATGACGCGCTGGACGAAGCCATTACCCGCCATGCTCTGATCGTGGATACCGTGGACAAGGCCCGGGGCGCGCAGGTCCGCTTCAAGACGCAGGTGCAGGAGTGGAAGAACATCCTGCTGCGCGGCAAGGACCCTGAGGCCTATGCCAAGCACCTCAAGGGCTTCGACAACGAGGAGCGTGTCGTCCGCCAGCGCCTGGAGGAGGTGAAAGCCACCGCCAGCCAGCTGGGGATTGCCGAGCAATTGAAGATCGACGCGGTGCTGGTCACCTTCGGCACGCTGGGCCCGGCCTACCGCGATGCCCTGCAGCACTACGACCGCAGCACGGCCGACCCTGCCGGCGCGGTGGACAAGCGGGTCCACGGCCTGGACCGTGCTCCCAGCACCGCCATCGATGAGCTGGTCACCCGTATCCAGAAAGTCTCCGCCGACTTCAACGCCGAAGAGGCCGCCAGGGCTGCAGAGACCTTTGGCAGCGTCAAGACCGGGCTGGCGGCCTTCCTGCTGGGTGCGGTGATCGTGCTGGCGGGCCTGTCGGTGGTCTTCATCAAGTCCATCACCGGCCCGCTGGCCGACCTGGAGTCCACCATGAGTGAGATTGCCCGGCATGGTGACCTGACGAAGCGTGCGGCGATCCACAAACAGGACGAGATCGGCCGCATGGCGGGGGCCTTCAACGCGATGATGGAGCAATTGCAGAAGATCATCGGTGAAGTGCATGGCGCCAGCCGGCACGTCTCCCGCGCAT
Organism: Zoogloea dura; assembly: GCF_012927165.1. Lineage (GTDB taxonomy): Bacteria > Pseudomonadota > Gammaproteobacteria > Burkholderiales > Rhodocyclaceae > Zoogloea > Zoogloea dura. The sequence continues at coordinate 34,081 of NZ_JABBGA010000032.1, read as the reverse complement.
CGGAACAACTGGACGGTTCGTCCCATGCCCTGGCCGAGGTGTCGGAGCAGCAGTCCGGCGCAGTGGCGAGCAGCGCCGCCGCCATCGAGGAGTTGACCGTGGCCATCGCCTCCGTCTCCGACACGGCGCGGGATGTGCAGCGCCAGGCCACTGACAGTGTCGACAAGACCACCGAAGGCTCGCGCAAGGTGTCGCTGCTGGTGGGTGAGGTCGGCCACATCCAGCGCAACATGGGTGAGATTGCCCGCACCGTGGAGGAATTCGTGCGGAGCACCCAGGCCATCACCCATATGACCCGAGAAGTGCGCGACATTGCCGACCAGACCAACCTGCTGGCCCTCAATGCGGCCATCGAAGCCGCCCGCGCCGGTGAGGCAGGCCGTGGCTTTGCCGTGGTGGCCGATGAGGTGCGCAAACTGGCCGAAAAATCGGCCCGCTCAGCCAGCGAGATCGACGCCGTGACGCGTTCGATCATGTCCCAGTCCGAGGCGGTTCAGGCTGCCATCAGCGCGGGCGAGCAGTCCATCGGCACCAGCACCCAGCTGGCTGGGGAAGTGGAGGACGTACTCGCCCACTCCCGCGATGCAGTGCTTCAATCCACCCACGGAGTCACTGAAATCACCGAATCAGTGTCTGAACAGCAGGCGGCCTCCACCGCCATTGCGCAGAGCATGGAGCGCATCGCCAACATGGTGGAGGAGAACAGCGCCGCAGCCCGTAACATCAGCGCTTCCACCACCGATCTGCGCGCCCTGTCGCAAAGCCTGGCCACGACAGTCGCCGGATTCCGGGTGGCTTAGGCCTGCCAGGCCGGCGTACCGGGATAGGTGTGCCCGCAACACTCCGGAGCGGGGTCTGCGGCTACATCCCGGGCCGGCTGTGACATGGCCGGCTTGACGGATGGCCGGCCCCGCCCCCATGATTGGGGCATGCACACCTGCCACGCCACCTTCACCGCCCTTGTATGCCGCCTGCCGCGCGCATGGCGCGATCGCGCGCGTCCGTGGCCAGGGTCGGGCTGACACAGCCCCTGCATCAGTTTTCCCCAAGGCCGCGGTTCATCAGACCGCGGCCTTTTTGTTTGCCCTTTACCCGGAGCCCCAGCATGACTTTCGCCCCCGCTTGCCCTGTGCTCAATGAAGTGCGCACGCAGCACTCATCCCAGCCGATACCCCTTTTCTCCCACTCTGATTGATCGACGAGGTTTTCCATGTCCGTGCCCCTTGCCTACTTCACCATCATCCTGATCTGGTCCACCACGCCGCTGGCCATCCAGTGGAGCACCGAAGGCACCGGTTTTGCCTTTGCGGTGCTGGCGCGCATGCTGATCGGCGCGGTGGTGGCGGGCCTGGTGGTGGCGGTATGGCGAATCGGGCTACCCCTGCACGCCCGCGCGCGACGGGCCTACCTGGTGGGTGGCCTGGGGGTCTTCGGGGCCATGGCCTTGACCTATTGGGGCGCCCGTTATGTCAATTCGGGGCTGGTGTCGGTGCTGTTCGGCCTGTCGCCGCTGATGGCCGGCATCATGGCGGCCCTGTGGCTGGGCGAGGCATCGCTGACCCGCGCCAAGGTGTCGGGCACCCTGCTGGGCGCAGCCGGGCTGGCGGTGATCTTCCTGCATGGCGGCAGCGCCGCCGGGGATCACGTGCTGGCAGGGCTGGTGGCGCTGCTGGCGGCGGTGTTCGTGTACTCGGCGAGCCTTGTTTACCTCAAGCGCATCGGTGATGACAGCCCGCCGCTGGCCACCACGGTGGGCTCGCTCACCGTGTCGCTGCCGTTTTTCGCACTGGTGTGGCTGGCCAACGACGGTACGCTGCCGGCGGTGATCCCGCCGCGCTCGGGGGCGGCCATCGTGTACCTCGGGGTCTTTGGTTCGGTGATCGGGTTTGCGCTTTATTACTACGTGATCAAGCATCTGGAGGCGTCGAAGGTGGCGCTGATCACCCTGATCACGCCGGTGATGGCCTTGCTGCTCGGCCACCTGCTCAATGGCGAGGAGATCGGCGGCCGGCTGATGGCCGGCACCGCGCTGATCCTGCTGGGGCTGGCCATTCACGAGGGTGAGAGCTGGCGGCCCCTGCTGGCGCGCCTGCGGGGTTGAGGCGGGAGGGGCGGAACACACGCCCCGCTCCAGCATCAGCTCCCTTGTGCAGGGGCGGCTTCATCCGCCCGCAGGGGCTTGATCGAAGTCTGCGGGCGGATGAAGAGGGGGGTGTAAAGCGCTGCGGCCCCGCCGAGGCTGATGTTGTCCGGGGCGTATAGGTTATTCTGCGTCTGTGCCTTTGCTGGGCGGCTTTCCTTTATTTTGAGTTGAATTGGCCGGGATTTCGCCCCGGCGGGCGACCCCTTTCTTTGCGTCGCCAAAGAAAGGGGGAAAGAAAGGCGACCCGGCTTCCCCGGTCGTCCGCGTTGCGGACGACTCCCCTGCGCTGCTCGCATCAGGCGGCCGGCACGGAACTCGTCGGCTACGCCTCCTCAAACAGCCGCGCCGGAAAGCCCCGCCCGCTGCTGCGCGGATCAAAGGGTCAGAACGGGCTTTCAGCAAACACCGAGCCTCTGCGGAAAGACCGGTGGGTGCGAGGCGCTTGGGTTTTGCTTGTGCGTTGATCATCACGCCCTGCTTCAGTAAACGCGCGGTGTTTGCGAAAAGCCCGTTCCGACCCTTTGATCCGCGGAGCGGCAGGCGGGGTAGTCCGGCGCGGCTGTTTGAGCCCGAAGGGCGAGTTCCGCGCCGGCCGCCTGCCGTGAGCAGCGCAGGGCAGTCATTCGCGCAGCGAATGACCGGGGAGGCGGGTCGCCTTCTTTGCCTCCTTTCTTGGCGAAGCAAGAAAGGAGGTCGCCCGCCGGGGCGAACTCCCGGCCAATCCAACGCGGAACAATGGAAAGCCGACCAGTAAAGCCTACCAGCGGCAAACTACAAAGTGCCGGCAACATCCTCCCCCACAAGCGTGACCCCATGGATGCCGCGACAGCCACTGAAGCGGCCCCTACAAGGCAGCGAAAGCGGCGTGGTAGTGCACCGTGCCGCCCAGCCCGTCCAGATGTCCGGGCTGCAGTTCGAGCACCATGTAGGCCTCGTCGGGCACTTCGTATTCGCAGCGGAGACCGTGGCGCGAGGCGGGCACGAAGCCGAAGCGCGGGTAGTAGCCCGGGTGGCCCAGTACCACCACCGCGCCGGCACCGGCCTCGTGGGCCTGGCGCAGGCCCTCTTCCACCAGGGCGCTGCCCACCCCGCTGCGCTGGTAGCCCGGCAATACGGCCATGGGGGCCAGGGCCATCAGCCGCGCGCGGGGATGTTCGGGCAGATGCACCGGGGTGAACAGGATGTGGCCGACGATCAAACCCTTGTCGTCGGCCACCAAAGACACGTAGGGAAAGGTCTTGCCGCGCAGGGCATCGACCAGGTCGGCCTCGCCCGGGCCTTCGAAGGCGGCGAGGTTGAGTTGGCGGACGGCGGCCTCATCGGCCGGAACTTCATTGCGGATCCGCACGGGGCAGACTCTCCACACAGCAGGACGGCCCGGCAGCATGCCCCACGCGGCCGGGCCCCGTCCACACTTCAGCGCTCGTCGGCGGCAGCCAACCTGTCCTTGCGCAGGGACAACAGCACCGAGCTGCCGATGAGCAGGGCCACCACGCCCAGCGACAGGCCCACCGGGATCTTGACCAGATCAAGCAGCAGCATCTTGCCGCCGATGAACATCAGCACCGCGGCCAGGCCGTACTTGAGCAGGGAGAAGCGCCCCGCGAAGTCGGCCAGCAGGAAGTACATGGCGCGCAGGCCGAGGATGGCGAAGATGTTGGAGGTGAGCACGATGAAGGGGTCGGTGGTGATGGCGAAGATGGCAGGAATGGAGTCCACCGCGAAGATCACATCCGACACCTCGACCAGCACCAGGGCCAGGAACAGCGGCGTGGCAAAGCGCACCAGCCGGCCGTTGAGCTGGCGATGGATGAAGAATCGCTCGCCATGGAACTCGGTGGCGATGTTCATATGGCTGCGCAGCCACTTCAGCAGGGGGTTATTGCCCAGGTTCTGCTCATGCTCGGCAAACCACATCATCTTGACGCCGGTGATCAGCAGGAAGGCGCCAAACAGGTAGAGCACCCAGTGAAACTGGCTGATCAGCCAGGCACCGGCGAAGATCATGCCGGTGCGCAGCACGATGGCGCCGAGCACGCCGTAGAGCAGCACACGCTTCTGCAGCTCGGGGGGTACTGCGAAGAAGGAAAACAGCATCAGCCACACGAACACGTTGTCGATGGCCAGGGCCTTTTCGATCAGGTAGCCGGTGACGAACTCGAGCGTGCGGGCATTGGCTGCCTCGCGCCCCAGGGTGCCATCCAGATACCACCACAGCACCGCGGCAAACAGCATCGCCACGCTGACCCACACCACCGTCCAGATGCCCGCTTCCTTTACGGACACCTTGTGCGACTTACCACCGCCCACCAGGAACAGATCTATTGCCAGCATCACCAGGACGACGGCGGTAAAACCCGCCCACATCCACACCGTACCAATACTTTCCACGATGAATCTCCCAAAACGGAACCAAACAAAAAGGCCTTTCGTCCGGTGATGGCGAAAGGCCTTTGAGTGGTCCGGCAGGGGAGCCCGGATTGTTCATTGACACTTTGCCATCACGGCAAAGGTCTTGCTCACATCGACCGGAATCAACCCGGCCACTGCCCGGAGACCGGAAGAAACGCCGCTGACTTCGCGCGCTTTTCTTCGTATTGACGGCCTGCCGGCGTGGAGCTACTCCCCCTTGGGACAACCGGAATATAGAAGACGCCTGCGCCGGATGCAAGGACAAGCCCGAAAATTCCGCCCGCGGGCGGCCTCCGCATCGCGCGGAGGCCGTGAAGTGCATCATCGCGGCGCCCCGTTCCGGGCACTATATTGAATAACCCCGGACGCGCAGGCTGCTGCGCCGGATGGATTTGCGGGGCATTCGAGTCAATGCATATCGGGACCCCGCCATGACCAAGTTCGCCGCGCTGCTGCTGTCCATGCTCGCCACCATCGTGGCCTTCGTGGTGAGCTTTGCCTTCCACGTGAACGCAGAGTCGCAGCTCCAGCAGATGAACGAGATGCGCCTCAAATCGGTGCTGCTGGCCGATGAGTTGCGGCAGTCATCGAACGACCTGACCCGGCTGGTGCGCACCTATGTGGTCACCGGCGACCAGACCTTCAAGGCCCAGTTCAACGCGGTGCGCGAGATCCGCGACGGCCTGCGTCCGCGGCCGGCCGATTACGGCCCGTCGTTCTGGGATTTCTATGTGGTGAGCGGTGAATCGAACCGCAGGGGCCCGGCCATCCCCCTGCTCGAGGTGATGCGCCGGGCCGGCTTCACCGAAGCGGAGCTGGGTAAGCTGGCCGAGGCCAAGGACAACTCCGACGCCCTCACCAAGCTGGAGTACGAGGCCATGGCCCTGATCGAGCAGCAGTCGCCGCCGACGCCCGAGCTGCGCGAGCGGGCCATCTCGATGCTCCACGACGAGGCCTTCCACCTGGCCAAGGTGCGCATCATGCGGCCCATCGTGGAGTTCGACCGGATGGTCAATGAGCGCACCCGGGCGGCGGTGGAGTCGGCCCGCCAGCTTACGCTGCGCATGCGCATCATCCAGATCGGGCTGGGCCTACTGTCGCTCTACCTGCTGTGGCGGGTGCACCGGGAGCTGCACGTGATCCTGGGCTGTACGGTGAGCGAGCTGCAACGCACCATCTCACAGCTCGGCAGCGGCGACTTTGTCAGCCGCATCGAGGTGCCGGTGAAGCATAGCAACAGCGTGCTGGCCTGGCTGCGCGACACCCAGGTGCGCCTGGCGCGCATGGAGTTGCTGCAGTTCCGGGCGATCGTCACCTCGTCGGACGACGCGATCATCAGCAAGACCACCGCGGGCATCATCACCAGCTGGAATTCGGGTGCCGAGCGCCTGTTTGGCTTCAGCGAGGCCGAAGCGCTGGGGCAGTCGATGACCAAGCTGATCATCCCCGCCGACCGGGTTGAGGAAGAGCCGCGCAACCTGGCCCGGATCACCGCCGGCGAGCGCGTCGAGCACTACGAAACCGTGAGGCGGCGCAAGGATGGGCTGTTGATCGACGTATCGGTGACCATCTCGCCGATCTGTGACGACAGTGGCCGGGTGATCGGCGCCTCGACCATCGCGCGGGACATCACCCGCACCAAGGAGGCCGAGGCGCAGATCCAGCGCCTGGCCTTCTACGACCCGCTGACCGAGCTGCCCAACCGGCGCCTGCTGCAGGAGCGGCTGGGCCACGCCCTGCAGTCGATGCGCCGCCGCGGGGAGACTTGCGCGGTGCTGTTCATCGACCTGGACAACTTCAAATCCCTCAACGACACGCGTGGCCACGACGTGGGCGACCTGTTGCTGCAGGAGGTGGCACGCCGGCTGCGCAAGTGTGTGCGTGGCGAGGACACGGTGGCCCGCTTCGGCGGCGACGAATTCGTGGTGCTGCTGCTGGATTCGAGTGCGTCGGGCGTGGAGACGGCATCGCACGCCGAGATTGTGGGTGCCAAGATCCTGGCGGCGCTGGCGCAGCCTTATGAACTGAATGGCGGCGCGCATTTTTGCACACCCAGCATCGGCGTATCGATCCCCACCGCCGCGGATTCGACTTCGGACGAGTTGTTGAAGCAGGCCGACCTGGCCATGTACCAGGCCAAGGCGTCGGGACGCAACACCATCCGCTTTTTTGACCCGCGGATGCAGTTGGTGGTGGACCAGAGCGCCTCGGTGGACCGTGAGCTGCGCGTGGCACTGACCGAACATCAGTTCGAAGTGCATGTGCAGCCCCAGGTGGACGCCCTGGGCCGGGTGCGTGGCGGTGAAGTGCTGCTGCGCTGGCGCAAGCCGGGCGGCGTGCTGGTCCAGCCGGCGGATTTCATCCCCCACGCCGAGGAGAGTGGCCTGATCGTGTCGATCGGCCGCTGGGTGCTGACCCGCGCCTGCGAACAACTGGCCGCGTGGCAGGCCCACCCGCGCCTGCGCGAGGTGTCGCTGGCGGTGAATGTGAGCGCCAAGCAGCTGCGCGAGCCCGAATTCGTCGACATGGTGCTGGAGACCCTGGACGAGACGGGTGCCGACCCGCGCCGGCTGATCCTGGAGCTGACCGAGAGCACCATGGCGACCCACGTGGAGTCGATCATCGACAAGATGAACCGGCTCAAGATGCATGGGCTGCGTTTTTCGCTGGATGACTTCGGTACGGGCTATTCGTCGCTGTCCTATCTCAAGCGGATGCCCCTGGACGAGCTCAAGATCGACCGCGACTTTGTGAAGGACATGCTGGTGGACCCGAATGACGCAGCCATTGCCCGCATGGTGTCGGCGCTGGCCAGCAGCCTGGGCATCGAGTCGATCGCCGAGGGCGTGGAGAGCCCGGAGCAGCAGATCGCCCTGGCCGGGATGGGCTGCCATGCCTACCAGGGCTTCCTGTTTGGCCGCCCGATGCCGATTCCGCTCTTCGAGGCCCATGTGCTGGAGAGCCCACCGGACGATTGCGCCGACTGTCAGGCCGCCACGGCCGGGATGCAGGCCGGCGCCTAGGACTCGTCCTCGGCGGGGAGGAGCTGGAAGAACTCCCGCTCGATCGACTCCACGTGAGCCACTCCGACTTCCGCCGCCACGCCGCGGCAGATCTCGAAGGCCTCGAGCAGGGCCGGACGGGTGGTGGCCTGGCGCAGCTGTTCGCGGATGTCGCCATCGGCATGGCGCAGGCTTTTCTCCATGGCGTTGAGCAGGTAGAAGCGGGCCAGCGCCAGGGAGCGCCGCCGGCCGGCCGCACGTTGCGGTGCCGCCGCGGGAGCCCCCGGCAACTGGGGCTGGGAGGCCCTGCTGGCGGGCTCCACCCGGGCCACCGGGTGGGCAGGCGCTTCAACCGGGGCGATCAGGCCGAGGCCGCGCAACTCGCTGAGCGAGGCGCCCATGTCGGCCAGTGTGCCGGCCGTCTCGCGCAGATGACGCACGCTGCGCCGTCCGTCCACGAGGATCAGCACGGTTCTCAGGCGGGGCGGAATGGTCCGCCGGCGCTCCGTGATTTCTTCCACCCCGGCCGCTGTCTTGATCCATACGCAGTCCGCATCCATCTTCCCTCTCCCTGCCACAACGCAGCGGGAGCATAGCGGGGCAAGGCTGCACGCCCGTGACAGCAGCAGTCACGGCCTACAGTTGGCGGTGGCGGAAACTGGCAGGGGCGTGGGAAAAGATGGCCGAGAAGACCAGGATGGACCAGAACAGGGCTGGCCGGGCGGCTTCGTCCGCCGCAAACCACAGCAGCAGGGCCAGCTTGAGGAGCAGCGACAGGCCGGCAAACTCCCGCAGCCAGACCGGGTTGGACCAGGCGTCCAGCGCTGCCATGAGCACGCCGGAGATCACCAGCAGCTCGGCGAAGGGCCCTGCCGCCGCGGCCGCGCCCGCGAGCAGGCCGGCCCCCACGCCAACCACGCCAGCCAGGTGGGCGGCCCGCAGGAACACCACCAGCCAGCGCCGGCCGGGGAAGTCCCGGTAGCCGCAGGTCACGCAGCATCTCCGGCGGGCGGGGCCTCCCAGGTGTAGCCGCGCTGGCTGACTTCGGCGGTGATCAGGGCCATGGCCGCCGCGACACGCTGCGCCGGGCCCTTCATGCCCAGTTCGATATGGCGGCGCCCGCCCTCCCCGCCCACGCTCGGCAGGCTGAACAGGGTGGCATCGGGAAAGTCGGCGGTAATGCGCTCCATCAGGTCGATGAGCTTGCCTTCCATGGCGTCCCAGACGATCACCGACTGCTCGACGTAGTCTTGCTGGTGATGCAGATGGGCAAAGCGGGTATCGAGCACCCACTCCACCATCGGCCAGGCCATTACCGGGAAGCCGGGCACGAAGAAGTGGTTGCGGATGGAGAAGCCGGGGATGCGGTTGTAGGGATTGGGGATGATCTCGCTGCCTTCCGGATACACGCCCATCTGCAGGCGCTGCGGAGTGGTCTCGTCGCCGAAGCGGGCACGGATCTCGGCCTCGGCTTCGGGGTGCAGGGCCAGGGGCAGGCCGAGTGCCTCGGCGGCGGCCTGGCGGGTGTGGTCGTCCGGGGTGGCACCGATGCCGCCGAAACTGAACACGATGTCGCCGGTGGCGAAGCTCTCGCGCAGGGTTTGCACCAGCCGCGGCCGTTCGTCGCCCACGTAGCGCACCGATGCCAGGCGCAGGCCGCGGGCCTTGAGCAGCTCCAGCACCTTGCCCAGGTGTTTGTCCTCGCGCCGGCCGGAGAGCAGTTCGTCGCCGATGATGATTGCGCCAAAGGCGGGGATTGCGTTGTCAGCCATTCATTTCACCTCGATGATGTTTTCCCGGTTGTCGTCGGTCAGGCGACTGACCCGCAGAGCAGACAGCAGGTAGTGCACGAAAGCCAGCCCGGACATGGCCGGGGCGAACAGGTTGAGCACCGGTATGTGGGCCATCACGGCGCCCAGCAGGCCCACGCCGAACAAACCGCTGGCGTGCACCGCCGGCAGTTCCTTCATCTCGGCCCGGTCGGCATGTGCCATCAGGGCGTCGTAGCGGAAGGCGCGCTGGTTGAGCCAGGCAGTGAGGATCAGGGAGATCACCAGGCCCACGCCGGGGATCAGCCACAGCGGAAGGGTGAGGATCAGCAGCACGAGGAACTGCAGCACCGAGGTGAGGGCGTTCCACACGCTGCCCACCTGGCTGCCGCCGGCGCGCCGGGCGATATCGGCGTAATCCTGCGCCGCCACCTTCTCGGCCATCAAGGGCAGCGCCACCGCGGCGACCAGGAAGGCCGCCGTAACGTAGATGATGGGCAGCGCCAGCACCACCAGGCTGAGCTTGAACATCACCAGGGCGACCATCAGGGCCGATTCGGAGCCCGCCAGCCAGTCGCCAACCAGCGGCAGGCCGGTGACGAAATGCGTACCGAGCTCGATCAGGGCGCCCCAGCTGGCCACCAGCAGGCCGGACCAGATGATGGCGGCGAGCAGGGTCGGCCACATGAGATGCCACAGGATGCCGCGCCGGGTGAGGCTGCGGGCGGCGGAAAAATAGGACAGCAGAACGTTCTTCATGTTGCGGGAAGGTCTCCTTGGCTTCCAGGGCCTGGATTTTCGCCGATCGGCGGCGCCCGGTCACGGATTCCCCGTGCCCGGAGGCTTGGAACCTCCGGCAGCCGGCGGGTTCGCGGCAGTGTCGAACATGCCGCAGGCGCGCAGGCCCTGCGCCACGGCCTCGGCGGTGAGGGCGCGCCGGGCGGGAGTGGCCAGCGCCAGCTCTTCGTCCCGATCCACAATGACGCCGGCCTCCAGCAGCACGGCGGGCATGCTGGCCGTCTTCAGCACCACCAGATTGTCGTAGAAATACACGCCATTGTCCGCGTCGGCCCAGGGCCGCAGCACGCCGGAGGACGACACACCATGGTGTGTGGCGACCGCCAGGCCAGCCTGGCGCAGGTGCGCGCCGATGGCACTGGCGCAGGCGATGCTCTCGACCGGATACGGGTTGAGGCGTGACACGAACAGCGAGAAGCCGGTGAAGCCTTCGGCGTAATGCCGGGCCTGGCCCTGCCAGACCCAGGGGCGCAGGGCCTCTTCCTTGACCGAGTCGTGGTGGATGGACAGGAAGAAGCGGGCACCGCCGGCCTCGGCCTCGCGGGTACGCTCGCGCAGCTCGGCCATCTCGCCCCGCTGGCCGATGAGACTCACGGTTCCACCCTCGGCTTGCAGGCGCGCGGCGACCACGGCGGCAAGGCTGTGGTTGTAGTCGAACTCGGTGATGCCGCGGGCGCTGGTGGCGCCGGGCCGGGCGAGATAATGCCCGACATCCACAGCTATCGGCCCGGCCTGGGCGGGTGCGGCCAGCAGGCAGGCGAACAGGGTGCAGGCGGGTGCAGGAAACTTCACGTTGCGGCTCACGTCACGGCCCACTGCAGGCTAGTCGGGCGTGGCATCGAGCTGGCGCAGCTTGTAGCCCTTGGCTGCCAACTGCACGACCAGCCCTGACGGACCGCCCAGGTGGGCTGCCCCCACCGCCACGAAGGGACGGCGGCCGGTCTTGAGCTGCTTGTCGATGCGCAGCGCCATCTCGCGGTTGCGCTGGCCCAGCAGGGCGTCGAGCAGCGGCTGCATGGCCTCGCCCGCCATCTCTTCGCGCATCAGGCGGTCCAGCTCGGCGGCGTCGCCGTCGCGCCAAGCCTGCAGCATGGCACCGAAATAGGCGCTGGCTTCGCCGCTGTCGATCAGATCGACGACCTCGGCGAGGTAGGCCAGCTGGGCCTTCTCGCCCCCTGCGCCAAGGGCGGCCACTTGGCGCCTGGCCGTCTCCAGCGCCAGCAGGGGCAGGCCCCGCGCACGTGCCTGGCGGGCCAGCCACAGATCCACGCCCTGCGACGCGCCATAACCGGCCTTGTCGGCCGCCTGCAGGCTGAGCAGGGTCGCCACCATCCACGGCTGCAGGCGCTGGATGGCCTCGGCAGGCAGCCCGAAGCCCGCCGCCACGCGCTCCAGCCGGGTATTCAGTTCAGGCGGCAGGCGCTGCCCGAGGCGCTGGCCCGACGGCAGCATGCCGGCCTTACGCAGCTGGACGACCAGCTGCGGATCGTCCGGATCGAGCTCCAGGGCCAGCACATCGGCCTTGGCAAAGGCTTCGCGCACCACCCCGGGCAGCGGGAAGCAGGCCTCGTCACAGACGTGGATGGTGCCGAACAGCCAGGCCCGCACGGCACCGCGGGCATCCCGCAACTCCCACAGAAACGTCGGCCCGGCGGCGAACGCCTGCGCCGACACCATCAGCATGACGGCCAGCAGGCCGATGCGCCCCATGCGCTTCATCATCACCCGCTTCATCCTCCCCCTATCCCAACCGCTACAATGCGCGTCCACTCGAAAGCCGCATGATGCCTCAAACGCCCCTGCTTCCCCCCGCCATCCTGCTGATGGGCCCGACCGCCAGTGGCAAGACGGCCTGCGCGCTGGCCCTCGCGCGCAGCCTGCCCGTGGAGATCATCAGCGTTGATTCGGCCCTGGTGTTCCGCGACATGGATATCGGCACGGCCAAGCCCAGCGCGGCGGAGCAGGCTGCCTGCCCGCATCACTTGATCGACATCCTGAGCCCGGAGGAGGCGTATTCGGCCGCGCGCTTCTGCGAGGACGCGCGCCGGCTGATGGGCGAGATCACCGCGCGCGGCCGCATTCCGCTGCTGGTGGGCGGCACCATGCTGTATTACAAGGCGCTTCGCGAGGGCTTGTCCGACCTGCCCGAGGCCGACCCGGCGCTGCGCCGCGAGATCGAGGAGGCAGCCGCCCGGGATGGCTGGCCGGCCCTGCATGCCGAGCTGGCGCGCCTGGATGCCGCCGCCGCCGCCCGCCTGGAGCCGAACGACGCCCAGCGCATCCAGCGTGCCCTGGAGATCGTGCGCCTCACCGGCGAGCCGCTGGCCGCCAGCTATGCCCGCCGTGAAGCCACGCCGGACAGCCATCGCTATATTCCGATCGCGCTGAGCCCCGGCGACCGGGCGGTGCTCCATGCGCGCATCGAGAAACGCTTCGACGCGATGCTGCTGGCCGGCTTCGTGGACGAGGTGGTGGCGCTGCGCCGCCGCTACACCCTGGACCCGGGCCTGCCGTCGATGCGCTGCGTGGGCTATCGCCAGGCGCTGGAGTACCTCGAGGGCGACTGCGACTTGCAGACCTTCCGCAGCAAGGGCATCTTCGCCACCCGCCAGCTGGCCAAGCGCCAGATCACCTGGCAGCGCAATTTCCGGGAGAACTGGGGCGATCTGGTGGAGGTGGAGTGCCTCGAGGACCGGCTGGAGAGCCGTGTCCTCGAGCTGGTCGAGTCACGCATCGGCAGCTGACACAGACCCGGCGTGCTGGTGGCTCGGCTTCAGGCCGAGATGGCAACACTGCTGCCCGTGCTGGCGCTGCTGTCGGCGTCGCTGCCATAGGCCCGCATCAACTCCATGAGCCGATGCATCATGCGGGCCTCGGCATGGGCGGTGGAGGCGGAGCTGCTGGTGCTGGCGCTGCTGCTGGTGTCGCTTGTCGAGCTGGCGCTGGTGCTGGTGCCGGAAGTGCTGCTCGACGTGGAGGAACTGCTCGACTGCTGGTAGGCCATGGCCTCGGCCCGGCTGACCTTGCCGTCGCCATTGGCGTCGGCGGCCTCGAAGTTGGCCACCACGTCGGAGATCAAGGAGGAGCGCTCGCTGTCGGTGGAGCCGATCTCCTCCAGCTGGCTGCTGAGCTGGTCCTTGGTGAAGCCGGCGTCGTCCTCATCCCGCGGCGGAGGCGGCGGCATGCCGCCCATGGCCCCGGCACCGCCCGCTCCCCCCATGCCACCCATGCCACCGGCCATGCGGCTGCCAAAAGCCTGGCTGTCCAGCGCATCGGCCAGCTTCTGGATGCTGCTGGAGAACTCGCTCTCGGTGACCTGGCCATTGCTGTCACTGTCCAGAGCGCTGAACAGCGAGGAGGCATCCGACGATGAGGAGCTGCTGTCAGTGGACGAGAAGACCTGACTGAAGGCCGATTGAAGATCGCTCTCCTCGATGTAGCCCTGCCCCTTGGTGTCGAGCTTGGAGAAGAGCTTGCTTGCCATCTGGCTGGGATCTGGGCGGGTGAATGCCGCCGATGCGCTGCTGTAACTGCCGATGTTGCTGACCATGATGCCTTCCTTTGCTTGCCTTGACCCGGTAAGCCGCCGGTCGTCGCGGGCTGGCTGCGTTCGCCTTGCCAGCCCTGTTCAGATAGCAATTTAACGGCCGAAAGGCGGCGACCTGCCCGCCAAGGGCCGTAAAGGGAAGTAAAGTTGGGTTAAGCAAACCGGCTATGGTCGGCCCCGCAGCCCTTCGATAGGGCCGGATCGTGAGGCGCTGCGGGTAAGGTGGCCGTGCCGCGGTAAATATTGCCGCCCCACCCTGCGCCAGGCCCTTCCCGCCTCACCGTATGGAAGCTGGCCGCAGGCAGCATGGCCCGCGGCGCGGCGGCAGGAAGTGCCGTCTAGAACAGGCCGGCCTTGCCGTCGAAGGGCTCGGGATAGGGGTAGAGCATGTTGAAGGCTTCGCTCGTACCGTCAGCCTGGACCCGCCGTACGTGCTCGCGCCGGAACTCGCGGGCATGACGCAGGCCGCAGGCGTGGGCAATCATGTCGATCTCCCGGTTCATGTTGCGGGCGTATTGGGCCACCCGCAGGTATTTCTCCTCCACCACCAACCCGCGCTGCAGCTTGGGGTTGTGGGTGGTAATGCCGGTCGGGCAGGTGTTCTGGTGACAGCGCATGGCCTGCACGCAGCCCAGCGAGAACATGAAGCCCCGCGCAGTGTTGACGAAGTCGGCACCACAGGCCAGGGCCCAGGCGGCCCGCGCCGAGGTGACCAGCTTGCCGGCGGCGATCACCCGCACCCTCTCGCGCAGGCCGAACTCGATGAGGGTGTCCACGACCCGCGGCAGGGCCTCGTCGATGGACAGGGCCATGTGATCGGCGAGCGCTTGTGGCGCAGCACCGGAGCCGCCTTCGCCACCGTCCACGGCGATGAAGTCCGGCGCGGTGTCGAGCCCACGCCGCAGAATGGCTTCACACAGTTCGTGCAGGAAGCGTCGCCCACCGATGGCGGTCTTGATGCCCACCGGCTTGCCGGTCAAGGTGCGCACCCGCACGATCATGTCGAGCAGCTCATTGACGTTGCCCACGTCCCGATGGCGGTTGGGGCTGATGGAATCCACGCCGACCGGGATGCCCCGGATCGCCGCAATCTCGGGCGTGACCTTGGCCGCCGGCAGCACGCCGCCCTTGCCCGGCTTGGCACCCTGGGACAGCTTGATCTCGAAGGCCTTCACGGCATCGATGGCGGCCAATTCACGCAGCCGCTCGTCGGACAGCTGCCCGTCGGCGTCCCGCACTCCGTATTTGGCCGTGCCGATCTGCATGATGATGTCGGCACCGCCTTCGATATGCGCCGGCGCCAGGCCGCCTTCACCGGTATCCATCCAGCAGCCTGCCTCCGCGGCGCCCTTCGACAGGGCCAGCACCGCCGGCCTCGACAAGGCGCCGTAGCTCATGCCACTGATATTGACGATGGAGCGGGCCACGAAGGGCTTGGCCGCATAGCCCTCGCCGATGGCCAGGGGCGGCGTGGGCGCCTGGTCTTCTTCCAGCACCGGGAAGCCGGCATTCACGAAGAGCAGCGCGCCGGGCTGGTGAAGGTCATAGGTGGAGCCGAAGCCGATGACGCCACCTTCGTTCTTGGCCAGCCGGTACACCCAGCCCCGGGTAGCCCGGTTGAAGGGCATCTCTTCCCGGTCGCCGAGAAAGAAGTACTGGCGGAAATATTCGCCAAGCTGCTCGAAGAAGTAGCGCAGGTGACCGATCACCGGGTAATTGCGCAGGATTGCATGCTTCTTCTGGGTGATGTCCTGAACATACCAGTAGGTCAGGCCTCCACCGACCAGCATCACGATCAATACGCCCAGACTTACCTGCAGCACGCCCATCATGGTGCTCATGGCCTCTCCCCCCCGGTGTTAGAATTTCGCGCCGGAACATCTTAGGTGACTCTCGATGGAATTTGCAGAACAGCTTCGCGTTGAAGTCCAGCGCTCCGTGGCCGCCTCCCTGGCCGAAGACATCGGAACCGGCGATCTCACCGCCCGCCTGGTCCCCGCCAGCCGTGGCGCCCGTGGCCGCGTGATCACCCGCGAGGACGCCGTGCTGTGCGGCACGGCCTGGTTCAACGCCACCTTTGCCGCGCTCGAGCCCGATGCTTCGGTGATCTGGCACGTGCGCGACGGCGAACGCATCAAGCCCGGCCAGTTGCTGTGCGAGGTGGACGCCTCAGCCCGCTCGCTGCTCACCGCCGAGCGCACCGCTCTGAATTTCGTGCAGCTGCTGTCGGGCACCGCCACCCTGACCTCCACTTTCGTGCAGGCTGTGGCAGGCACCCAGGCCAGAATCGTCGACACCCGCAAGACCCTGCCGGGCTTGCGCCTGGCCCAGAAATACGCGGTGAAGGTCGGCGGCGGAACGAATCACCGCATCGGCCTCTACGACGGCATCCTGATCAAGGAAAACCACATCATCGCCGCCGGCAGCATCAAAGCGGTTATCGAGCAGGCCAAGTCCTTCGCGCCCTCCAATGTGTTCATCGAGGTCGAGGTGGAAGATCTGGCACAGCTCGAGGAGGCCCTCGAGGCCGGTGCCAGGATGATCCTGCTGGACAACATGGATCTGAACCAGATGCGCGAGGCGGTTGCCATCAACCAGGGCCGCGCCGAGTTGGAAGCCTCCGGCGGCGTGAATCTGGAAAAGGTGCGCGCGATTGCCGAAACGGGGGTGGACCGCATCTCCATCGGCAGCCTGACCAAGGATGTGCGCGCCATCGACCTCTCCCTGCGTCACGTGGAAGAGTAAAGCTGCTACGCCATGCACATCGAATTCGACGGCCCGGTATCCACCGCCAACTCGCCCACCCTCCGCCAGGTCATCGAAGCCTTGCTGACGCGCATCCAGGCGCGGGACGATGACCTCGACCTGACTGCCCTGTCGCGCATCCTGGTCAGCGATGACTTTGCCGCCACCGAGCGACGCTTCGGCGTCACTCCGGCGGGCAGCGCACACCTGTCACGCCTGGTGCCTGACGAGGGCGGCCTGGCCCTTCTCCTCGACGGCAGCAAGCTGTGGGAGACCCTGTCCGGAGATGGCGGCGAGATCGCACGATTGATCCACCACCTGCACAAGGAGTGCTGGCGCCTCCACGAATCCCAGGCGCCCTCGCCCACCGAGGCAGCCACGCCACTGGGCCGCGCGCTGTCCCCCATCGTGGCCGCCATGTGGCAGGAATACCGGGTCAACCGTCGGGCCGCATGGTCGGTGCCGGCCGACTCCGACCTGCTCCTCAACCATCTTGCCGGCCTGGTCCGGGCCTTGCCGGAAGGCATGCAGGAGGAGATCACCCTCTACTACGCCGACCAGGACCTGGACAGCCTGTTCGCCAAGAGCATCGGCCGCATCGCCCACCTGATGCAGGCGCTGGCCCATGTGCAGGGCTATCTCGACGGCCTTGAGCAGCCACTGAAGGCGATCAGCGCCGAGATGGACGAGTTCGTTACGAGCTCCTACATCGCCCCCCTGTGGCTCACCACGGCACAACACCTGGCGGCAGGCCACAGCATCGAGCCCGGGGAACTCGCTGACGCCCCCCTGCTTCGCGACATCCAGGCCGCGTTTGCCAGCTTCGGCCTGCAGTTGCGGGAGGAAGAAGGCGATGTCTGGGTGGACGTGCAGCCCCCCGGCAAGCCCGAAGTCCTGCACTAGCCCTAAAAGTCGATGGCCCGTCCGCACACCGAGTGCGGACGGGCCATCTGCAGGATCGTGCGCCGCAGGGTGGTGGATCAGCGTCCGCGCGCATCCCCCCAGCGCAGGAGACACTCGTCGTCCCCCACGTAGTGCGCATCCCCGTTGCGGGTCACGCAATACTGCGGGGAGACGATCATCTCGGAGAAGCGCTGACCGTCGGCAATCCGGGTGTATTCGAACAGGATGCTGCGCTCGACCTTGGCTCCCGACTTGACGTGGCTGCCATGGCCGATCCAGGTCGGTCCGATGATTGATGCGCCCGGTTCGATACGAACGCTGGAGCCGATGTAAACCGGGCCGACGATCTGCACGCTGTCCCAGGCAATCGAGGTGTTCGGGCCGACCCAGACGCCAGGACGGATCTCCTTGCCCGGCATGTCCATCTGGGCCACCTCG
This sequence comes from Zoogloea dura, assembly GCF_012927165.1. Lineage (GTDB taxonomy): Bacteria > Pseudomonadota > Gammaproteobacteria > Burkholderiales > Rhodocyclaceae > Zoogloea > Zoogloea dura. Next base: position 16,324 of record NZ_JABBGA010000032.1, on the reverse strand, counting down.
CCACTCAACACGCGCATCAACACCGTCCAGTAGTCACTGAGACGGCCGATGTCGATCCAGTTGAAGAAGCGCTTCTGGGCAAAGAAAGGCAGCTCTCGCTCCACCAGCATCGGGAACAGCTCGCTGCCGATGTCGAAGGTCTGGCCCGGCGGCACCAGATCCAGGACTTCGGGCTCGAAAATATAAATGCCGGTGCTGGCCAGATTTGACTTGGCCTCTTCGGGCTTCGGCTTCTCCTGGAAGGACTGGATACGCCCGGATTTGTCAGCCACCACAACGCCGTAGTTCTTGACCTGGTCCTGCGGCACCTCGAGCGTCACGACGCTGGCCACGGCCTCCTTGGACTTGTGCTCGTGCAGCGCGGCACCGATATCCAGGTCGATGATTGCATCACCGCAGATGACCAGCGTGGTCTCGTCGAAGAAACCGGAGAAGTCCTGGATCTTGCGCATGCCACCGGCGGAGCCGAGAGGCTTGGGCACAACCTCGCCGTGATCCCTTACGCCTTCGTAGGAATAACCGATGGAAACGCCCCAGCGATGGCCGTCGCCAAAGTAGTTTTCGATCTTGTAATGGTTGTAGGCCACATTGATCATGATCTCGCGGATGCCGAAACGGGCCAGGTGCTCGATCAGATATTCCATCACCGGCTTACCCAGAATGGGCACCATCGGTTTGGGAACATTTTTGGTGAGAGGCCTTACCCGCGTTCCCTGGCCGGCAGCCAGAATCATTCCCTTGGCCAAACTGTCACTCCCTGAAAATAAATGCCATCCATCAAAGTGGGCGGCTGAAGGCACCAAGAATGGGATCTGCCGCCCCGGAACTGTGCATAGCTTACGTCACAGTTATTTACCAAGCATTCTATCAGCTAGACCGTGAATTTCATGCTAAACGCGTTAAGACGTCCGAAAAAGCGTGAAATCAGACACGCTTCAGCCAGGCCGCCACTTCTTCCTGCACAAGTTCATAAGCCGCACGATGAGAGGCACTCCCGCGCTGATAAGGATCCGGGACCTCCCGGCTGCTCCAGTGACCAAGCAGGAAGACCTTGCCGCGGGCAGTCGGATCCATCGCAAGGATGTAATCAAGGTGATGCTTCTGCATCACCAGGATGAGATCAGATTGCCGGGTATGCGATGAATCGATCTGCCTGGCCCGGTGGGCCTCCATGGGGATTTCGAGGCCCGTCATGAAATCTAGCGCCGCATCATCGGCAGGATGATTGACGAGAGCACCAATCCCGGCCGATGCCACCTTGACCCCGGTGCGGCCCTTGCTGCTCAGGCCATGGCGGATCAGGAACTCGGCGACGGGGCTGCGGCAGATGTTTCCAGTACAAACAGTGAGGATGGTATTGAACACGGCAGGCAATCGATGTAGGGGCGAGCGGATTTTAACGCCAGCTGAGCGCAAGGTCGTTGAAAGACATCACATGAGGCGAAAAACAGGCAAAAAAAGAGGGAGCCAAAGGCTCCCTCTTTTAGATGTTGGCGGAGTGGACGGGACTCGAACCCGCGACCCCCGGCGTGACAGGCCGGTATTCTAACCAACTGAACTACCACTCCAAACTGCTACTTCAGCCTCACTGACCGAAGCCACCTGCGTTGCTGCCGCAGGATTCTTGATCCTGGCGTCCCCACGGGGATTCGAACCCCGGTTATCGCCGTGAAAGGGCGGTGTCCTAGGCCTCTAGACGATGGGGACCCGGTACTGCTAAAAGTGGTGGAGGTAAGCGGGATCGAACCGCTGACCTCTTGCATGCCATGCAAGCGCTCTCCCAGCTGAGCTATACCCCCACGTAACTGCTACAGGCAACCAACAACCTGCTGAAACTGGCGTCCCCACGGGGATTCGAACCCCGGTTATCGCCGTGAAAGGGCGGTGTCCTAGGCCTCTAGACGATGGGGACCTACTTTCCCTGAGAACGGAGGAAAGCTGGCTTCCTCGTTCCTTAATGCTGGCGGAGTGGACGGGACTCGAACCCGCGACCCCCGGCGTGACAGGCCGGTATTCTAACCAACTGAACTACCACTCCAACTTCAAACATCCACCTCAGCCGAACTTCGGCTAAAGCTACCTGCTTTACAGCTGCAGGACTTTTTATCCTGGCGTCCCCACGGGGATTCGAACCCCGGTTATCGCCGTGAAAGGGCGGTGTCCTAGGCCTCTAGACGATGGGGACCCGGCACTACAAGTTGTTGGTGGAGGTAAGCGGGATCGAACCGCTGACCTCTTGCATGCCATGCAAGCGCTCTCCCAGCTGAGCTATACCCCCCGTGCAACGAGAAACGCATTATAGAGAAGCCAATCGCGGATGTAAACCTCTTTTGACGATTTTCTGCATCTCCTGCCAAACAGGCACCCCAGCCTCCACCTCGCAGAGCAAGCTCTTGACCCTCGACTACGACAACAGGCCGCCTTGCGGCACACCTCATACCGTTTCATACCCACCGCCAGACAACCAAAAGCACGCGGCGCTTCGCGCACCACATCGCGCGCACTGCGGGCCGGCCGAAAGCCTCAGCGGCACCCCAAGAAGGCCCGGCCAATCCGCAGCCAAACCTGCAGGGGCAACCAATCCGCCATCATCACCTCAATAGGGCGGGATCTGGATGCGGCGAACCGACTCATCACAGCGGCTTTTTCAGGCGCGAGGCGGCGATATCTTCCAGGGCCAGAACCCCCTCTTCGCCACACAACCGGGATCTACGCCACGTCGCAGCAATCAACCTGCGGCGGGGCCATCACCCGCAGGAGCGCACCAATACTGAGCGCGCATGAAAAACGGCGGCTTGCGCCGCCGTTTTTACAGAACCATCTGGTAATACTATCAGGCAGCCTTGCGACGACGCAGAGCAGCCAGACCAGCCAGGCCAAGGCCAACCAGCGCCATCGAACCAGGCTCAGGCACAAAGCGCAGGGCACCATTGGCGAGGAAGCGGCCATCGATACGACCATCCTGCAGACTGGCAGCATCCAGCGCAGCCAGCACGGCATTGAAACCGGTCAGGGGAGAATCGTTCTCGGTGATGTCGATCACCCAGGTGTCGTTGGTCAGCACATGGGAGACGCTCAGGGTGCCGGAACCAATCAAGCTGTTGGCCAGAGGACCAAACACGGCACCCAGCAGCATATTGACGGTATTAACGGAACCGGAGAAGGTGTTGGTCAGACCCTTCACATCAACGCCATCGGAAGTGAAGGTGTTGGTGGTGAAGTTATAGACAAAGCTGGAACCGGTGATACCGGAGGTGGAAGCATCCACAGTACCCAGCGGCACCCAGACAGCGGTGTTGGGAGCACCAACCGGGGTCGGGCCACCGTAGTCAATCATGAAGCCGCCAATACGCTCCACCTTATACTGACCGGTGGGCGGCACATTGACGTTCAGGACGCCGTCCAGGTTGGACAGGCTGATCCGGTAGGAGTTGGGAGTGGCATCGGCAAAGCCGGTGATCTCGAAACTACCGCCCAGCCCGGTGGCAGTGGTCAGGTAGGCAGCAGCGTTGGCCACGGAAGCGCCGGACAGAGCAACGGCAGCGCCGAGCACGAGAGAGAAACGATTGGCTTTCATTCGAAATTCCTCAAAAGTTGATCGGGATCGATATTCTTATTGTTTACCCTACGAAGACACGTCGGTGCACTCGACAGGCAAGCAGACACCTGGACACAACAGCAAATTTCAAGCCCGATTATACAAACCACTGTTATTTAACCAAATTACTATAATGGGCAAACGACGCGAACGAGCAATGTAAAAAATCCTGACATTTCCGCCATCTCATCGGGATGCCGAACGCCTACCGCGCCACCACCTACCCACCATGGGTAAATTGATCGACACCCTGCATACTGCGAAACCACCAGGCCGCCCAGAGCACTCCTGCCCCGCCTTCAGGAAGGGCGGCGGCATATCGCCTGATCGGGAGCACTTAAAGGACCTTCCCCGGATTCATGATTCCCGCGGGATCGAACAAACCCTTGATGCCTCGCATCATCGCCATCTCGACAGGCGACTTGTAACGGGTCAGGAGCTCCCGCTTGAGCTGGCCGATGCCATGCTCTGCTGAAATGGAGCCATGCAGAGAGTGCACGACATCGTGCACCACCCGCCCCACCTCTTCGGTGCGCGCAAGGAATGCTGCGTTCGCACCCCTAGCCGGCTGCGACTGGTTGTAGTGCAGGTTGCCATCACCAACATGACCAAAGGCGACGATGCGGATACCCGGATAGCTCGCCTCCAAGGCCTGCCCCGCCCGCTCCAGGAACTCGGGAATCGCGCTGAGCGGCACGGAAATATCGTGCTTGATGCTGAAACCCTCGCGCTTCTGGGCTTCGGAAATGTTCTCCCTCAGCCGCCACAGCTCGGCAGCCTGCCGTTCGCTGGTCGCGACGACCCCATCGAGCAGACAACCATCGTCCCCTGCATCGGCGAGCACCTCCTCAAGGAGCGCAGCCAGAGCCGCCTGCTCGCCAAAATCGGTCAGCTCAGCCAGCACATACCAGGGGTGCACGCCCGACAGGGGATCCCCCGCAGCTTCGATATGCTGGAACACCAACTCCAGTGCCTGCCGCCCGACCAGCTCGAACGCACTCACACGCTCACCGGCAGCCTCGCGCAGCCGCCCCAGCAACTCGACGGCCTTGGCCGGAGTCGGCACGGCCAGCCATGCAGTGGCGGTGGCGCGCGGACGCGGAAAGAGCTTGAGCGTCGCTGCAGTGACGATGCCTAGCGTGCCTTCGGCACCGATGAACAGCTGCTTAAGGTCGTAACCCGTGTTGTCCTTGCGCAACCCACGCAAGCCATTCCAGACCTCGCCGCTGGGCAGGACAACCTCCAGCCCGAGCACCAGATCCCGGGTATTGCCATAGCGCAGCACCTGCACGCCGCCAGCATTGGTGGAAATCACCCCGCCTACCTCGCAACTCCCCTCCGAGGCCAGCGACAGCGGAAACAGGCGATCCACGGCGGCGGCGGCGGCCTGGGCTTCCGCAAGAGTCGCCCCAGCCTCGATGGTCAGGGTGTTGTTGGCCTGATCCACATCCCGCAACCTCCGCAGACGCGACACATTGAGGACAATGCAACGCCCCTCCATCAAGGGCGTCGCGCCACCACACAGACCGGTATTCCCGCCCTGCGGGACGATCGCCACGCCCGCGGCCCCACACAACCGGACTACCTCCGCAACCTGAGCGGTATCCTGCGGACGCACGACGGCAAGCGCATTGCCCGTGTACCGCCCCCGCCAGTCGCTCAGCCAAGGCGCCATTCCGGCCGCATCGACAAGACAATGAGGCGCCCCGAGCAGGGCCTGAAGTGAAGCAATGAAGTCAGTCATGACAAGCTCCCCGGCTTTCGCCAAGACAGCGACTCAACGCCCCAGGGCGCGATGAATGGCGGGAAGAACGGCGGCCACGGCGGCCTCGCCTTCTGCGATGGCCTCCGCACCCCGGTGAAAATCCATCAAGCCCAATTGGGCGAGACGAGGCGAGACGACCACGTCGGCGGGCTCCCCGGCCAGACGACTGCGGGCGATCCGGACCGACATGATGGAGATGCTGCTCTGCATGACGCTCAACAGGGACGGCAGGGCCTCATCGTCCGAGTCGCCATTGTGACCATTGCGGCCCAGGCGGGAGAGCAACCTGCGGTGCCAGCCGCTGGCCGCCTCCACCGGTTCGGGCGGCGGCGCCCTGTTCCGCCAGGCCCAGCCCACCACATCGGAATTGAGCTCGACGGCGATGACTACGTCCGCCCCCATGGCACGGGCGAGAGACACCGGCACCGGATTGACCAGCCCTCCATCCACCAGCAGACGCCCATCCTGCCAGACCGGTGCCATCAATCCAGGCAAGGCGATGGAGGCACGGACAGCTTCGGAAACGCTGCCCTCCCTCAACCACACCTCATGTCCGCTGTGCAGGTCGGTGGCAACGCATCCAAAGACGTGAAGCAAGGCCGTGAAGTCCCGATCGACAAACTCCCTTTCGAAAAAGGCCATCAGCTTGTCGCCTTTGAGCAGGCCGCCGCGGAGGCCCATGTCCATCAGCCCGACCACATCCTGCCAGCCTAGCGCCTCGACCCAGGCACCGAGCTTGTCCAGGTCACCGGTTGCGGCAATGGCGCCAACAAAGGCGCCGATCGAGCAGCCACTGATGATGGCGGGCTCGATGCCCTCCCGGGCCAGCGCCCGCAGCACGCCGATATGTGCCCAGCCTCGCGCCGAGCCACTGCCGAGGGCGATGCCGATGACAGGCTTGCGCTTCATGGCCGGGTGCCAGGCTAAGGTGGCGCTCAGAGAGGCTCGGCGTAGAGATCGTGCACGTCGCAATCAGTGATGCGGACGCGGGCAAACTCTCCGGGCTGCAGGTTCTCCCCGGCCGGAATGATCACCAGGCCATCGATATCCGGCGCATCCCCAGGCGAACGTGCCAGCGCCCCCTCCTCGTCGATCTCATCCACCAGCACGGTCATCTCCCGACCGATGAAGCGTTCGAGGCGCTCGGTGGAGATATCTTCCTGGAACTCCATCAACTGAATGCGGCGCTCCTCGCGGACCTCGTCGGGCACCGGATCAGCCAGTTCGTTGGCGGCAGCCCCCTCCACCGGGGAGTAGGCAAATGCGCCGACGCGATCGAGGCGGGCCTCTTCGAGGAACTGCAGGAGCTCCTCGAAGTCTGCGTCGGTCTCGCCAGGGAAGCCGGTGATGAAGGTCGATCGGATAGTCAGGTCCGGACAGATCTCGCGCCAGCGGCGGATCCGCTCCAGATTGTTCTCGGTACTGGCCGGCCGCTTCATGGCCTTCAGGATGCGCGGGCTCGCATGCTGGAAGGGGACATCCAAGTAAGGCAGGATCTTGCCCTCCGCCATCAGCGGGATCAACTCATCCACGCTCGGATAGGGATAGACGTAATGCAGGCGGACCCAGACCCCCAGGTCACCCAGCGCATTGCACAGGTCATAGAGTTTAGTGCGCATCGGCCGGCCGCCCCAGAAGCCGGTACGGTACTTGGTATCGACCCCGTAGGCGCTGGTGTCCTGGGACACGACGAGAAGCTCCTTGACCCCGGCATTCACCAGGTTTTCCGCCTCGCGCATGACCTCGCCGATGGGCCGGCTCACCAGATCGCCACGCATGGACGGGATGATGCAGAAGGTACAGCGGTGGTTGCAGCCTTCGGAGATCTTCAGGTAGGCGTAGTGGTCGGGCGTCAGCTTGACACCCTGGGGCGGCAGCAGGTCAATGAAGGGATCATGGGGCTTGGGCAGATGCTTGTGCACCTCGTGCATGACCTGCTCGGTGGCATGAGGCCCCGTCACCGCCAGCACCTGCGGATGCGCAGCCATCACCACATCTTCCTTGGCGCCCAGGCAGCCGGTGACGATTACCTTGCCGTTTTCATTGAGAGCTTCGCCGATGGCATCGAGAGACTCTTCCACTGCGGCATCGATGAAGCCACAGGTGTTGATGACCACGAGATCCGACCCTTCATAGGAAGGGGAGATCTCATAGCCCTCCGCGCGCAGGCGCGTGAGGATGTGTTCGGAATCAACCAGGGCCTTGGGGCAACCTAGCGATACAAAGCCCACCTTGGGGGCGGCCGCGGGTTTGGCTTGGGTCATGCTTTGAAAAACCTGATGGGTAAAAGTGCAAGGGCCGCGACAACTGCGCGGCCCAGGGATTCTATTATTTCTTGGGAGTGGGAGGTGGCGTTGTCTCCGCCACAGGCCCGTCATTCTTTTCGCCGGGGAAACCAGGCGGGGGCGGGAAACCGGGGAACTGAAAACCAGAGAACAGGTTGCGCGTCTGGCTGTCCAGCTGCTCCTGCATCTGCGCATACATCTTCTTGCTCTGCTCCATGTAGGCGCCCATCATGCTCTGCATGGCGGGCCCCTGAAAATTCAGGAACTGAGCCCACAGGTCCTGGCTGACCGTGGCGTTCTCACCATAGACGGAACGGACCTGGTCCTGCAGCTTGGCCTGCATGTCAGTGAAGGCCTTGATGTTGTTCTCCAAGTACTTGCCCATCATCCCCTGCATGGCATTGCCATAGAAGCGGATCATCTGGGACAGCAGGTCACTGGTGAACATCGGCGCACCACCGGCCTCTTCTTCGAGGATGATCTGCAGCAGGATGTTGCGCGTGAGGTCTTCTCCGCTTTTGGCGTCAACGACCTGGAAGGTGCCACTCTCGAGCACAAGCTCCTTGACGTCGGCGAGCGTGATGTAAGAACTGGTCTGGGTGTCGTACAGGCGGCGGTTCGGGTACTTTTTTATCAGGCGAATCTGGTCGGCCATTCGTGTCTTCTCCTCGGCGATTGAGTTCGCCTCCGGAGATTATACTGCGCTGCGCAAAAAAAAGCCCCGCCTTGGGGCGGGGCTTTTGTGACGCACTTGACAATGTCTTACTGATAGTAGAGACCGCCATTCACGTTCAGGGTGGCACCGGTTACGTAACCCGCCAGCTCGGAAGCCAGATAGGTCACCGCGGCACCGATTTCTTCGGGCTTGCCCAAGCGCTTGGCCGGCACGGTGTCGATGATCGCGTTACGTACTTCTTCCTTGATCGCCATGACCATGTCGGTGCCGATGTAGCCCGGAGCGATGGCATTGACGGTCACGCCCTTGGTGGCCAGCTCGGCAGCCAGCGCCTTGGTGAAACCGATCACACCAGCCTTGGCCGCGGAGTAGTTGGTCTGACCAGCCTGGCCCTTGACGCCATTCACCGAGGAGATGTTGATGATGCGGCCCCAGCCACGTTCCGCCATCTTGGGGGAAATGGAGTGAGTCACATTGAAAAGGCTGGTGAGGTTGGTCGCGATGACCGCATCCCACTGACCCTTTTCCATCTTCGGGAAGAACTTGTCACGGGTGATACCGGCGTTGTTCACCAGGATGTCGATCGGGCCCACTTCAGCAGCGATCTGCTCAACGGCCGCCTTGCACTGCTCGTAGTCGGACACGTCGAAACCGTACACCGGGATATCCAGGCCTTCGGCCTTGCGGGCTTCAACCCAGGCATCCTTGGCGGGGTCGCCGGGGAAGAAGTTACCCACCACGCGGACGCCGGCAGCAGCGAGGGATTTACAGATTGCAGTGCCGAGGCCACCAACTGCGCCAGTAACAAGAGCGATACGCTGAGTCATTTCACTTTCCTTTGTTGCGGTGCCAAATGGAGCCGTGATTAGAACATATGCTGACCGCCGTTGATAGAGATGTTGGCGCCTGTCACAAAGGCCGCCTCGTCGGACGCGAGGTAGGCCACCAGCCCTGCAATCTCCTCGGGTTTGCCGAGGCGGCTGACCGGGATATGCGGCAGGATCTTGGTCTCAAGCACTTCCTGGGGAATCGCCATGACCATCTTGGTGCCGATGTAACCCGGGGAGATGGTATTGACGGTGACCCCGGCCCTCGCCACTTCCAGCGCCAGCGCCTTGGTGAAGCCGTGCATGCCGGCCTTGGCTGCCGCATAGTTGGTCTGACCGAATGCACCCTTGATGCCGTTGACCGAGGACACGTTGATGACGCGCCCCCACTTGCGCTCGACCATGCCGTCCATGACCTGCTTGGTCATGTTGAAGACGCTGTCGAGGTTGGTGTGGGTCACCGCATCCCAGTCAGCCTTGGACATGCGCTTGAAGGTCATGTCCCGGGTGATGCCGGCGTTGTTCACCAGCACATCCACCGGCCCGATGTCACGGACGATGGTTTCGATGCAGACCTTGCAGGAATCGAAGTCGGAGACATCACAGGGGTAGGCCTTGAAGCCATAACCCATGTTGTTCATCGACTGCAGCCATTCGGCCGCCTTTTCGTTACCCGGCGAATGCGTGGTGATGACCTTGTACCCCAGGGCCGCCAACTTGATGCAAATGGACTCTCCGAGACCACCCATACCACCGGTTACGAGCGCTACACGTGCCATGATTCTCCCTCCTTGTCGTGATTTTTGCGGGGGTCAAATGCATGCCGGCAACGCCCCCATTCTGATTCTTCGCTGCCGACGCGTGACGACAGCCGCTAGCCCTGAGCGGGCGGCGGCTGCCTCTATCAGGCCGTTTCCTTGACGTAACGTCCGGGAGCCGGCTCGATGACCTTGTATTTGGCATTGCCCGGCTTGGTCCGCGCAGCCACCATCGGACCACCACGGGTCTTCAGCCATTCAACCCAGTGCAGCCACCAGCTGCCGGGCTTCTCGGTGGCGCTCTCCAGCCACTCCTCCGGCACGGAGGCGGCGGAGTCACCGACCCAGTAACTGCGCCGATTCTTCGAAGCCGGGTTGATCGCGCCTGCGATGTGCCCGCTCGCGCCCAGCACGAAGGTGGTCTCACCGCCGAGGATCTGGCGCACCAGGTAGGCGCTGGTCCAGGGCACGATGTGGTCCTCACGGGCCGCCAGCAGGTAGGCGGGGAGGTCGACCTTGCCCATATCCACCTTGACGCCGAGCATTTCGAGCTTGCCGGGCACCCGGAGGTTGTTCTCCAGGTACATGTTGCGCAGATACCAGGCCAGGAAGGGGCCGGCCAGGTTGGTACTGTCCGAGTTCCAGTAGAGCAGGTCGAAAGCCTCCGGCTGCTTGCCCTTGAGGTAATTGCCGACCACGTACTGCCAGATCAGGTCGTTGGCGCGCAGGCTCGAGAAGACCTGGGCCAGTTCGCGCCCCTTGAATATCCCGCTCTTGCCGATGGTGGCTTCACGGGCGGCCACGGAGGCCTCGTCCACCAGACAGCCGATCTCGCCGGCATCGCTGAAATCGAGCAGGGTCGTCATCAGGGTCAGGCTTTCGGCCGGATCCTCGCCCTTGGCACGCAGCACGGCCAGCGCCGACGACAGGATGGTGCCGCCCACACAGAAACCCAGCACGTTGGGCTTGTCGACCTTGGTGATGTCGCGGACCACCTGCAGGGCGGTGATCGGCCCCTTTTCCAGGTAGTCGTCCCAGCCAAAATGCGCCTGCTCGGCCTTGGCGTTCTTCCAGGACACCAGGAAGACCGTGAAGCCTTGTTCCACTACGAAGCGCACCAGCGAGTTCGCCGGCTGCAGATCCATGATGTAGAACTTGTTGATGCAGGGCGGGACGATCAGCAGCGGGGTCTTGTGCACCTTCTCGGTCAGCGGCGCGTACTGGATCAACTGGATCAGCTCGTTCTCGTAGATCACGGAACCGGGCGAGGTGGCCAGGTTGCGACCGATCTCGAAGGCCGAATCGTCAGTCATCGAAATGCGCCCCTTCTCCATGTCGGAGATGAGGTTCTTGATGCCCTGGGTGATGCTCTCGCCCTTGCTGTCCAGCGCCGTGCGGATGAATTCCGGGTTGGTGGCAGCAAAATTGGAGGGCGCCAGGGCATCGATGTACTGGCGGGTGAGGAACTGCATCCTCGTCTTGCTGCGTCCGTCAGCCACCGGCAGCGCATCGGCCACCTTGGTCAAGTAATCGGCGTTCAGCAGGTAGGCCTGGCGGATGTAGTCGTACACTGGACTGGAACTCCAGTCGGGCGCATTGAAACGGCGATCGCCAGGCTGGGGCTTGACGACCGGCTCGACCGGCTCGCCGGGACGGGCCTGGGACATCGCCGCCCAGAGGCGGGCATGGGCTTCGGCCAGATCCTTCTGAAGACGGGTCAGCTCCTCGGTCTCCGGCAGGGGGATCTGCGGTGCCGATGCCGGCGCCACCTGCTGCATCGCTGCATTCTGCTTGCCAAGGAAATCGAAGAACCCCTCGGCCAGGGACTGGCCGAACTTGAACATGCTCTGTAGTGCCTCTGCGGACTGCTCCGGTGTTACCGACATCTACCTCTCCTTGTTGTGTGCTTCAAAAGCAACGCCCGGAAAGCAAGCGCAATGACAACCGAGGCACGCGGGGCCGATACCGCCCTTCCGCTTCGGCTTGTAGAATCCGGGTATGTATATCGTTGCGATTGCTTGGATTTATGTCGCCCTGCTCGCGACGCTGGCCGAGACCAGCGTTGTCGGCGGGGTTCTGACTTTCTTCTTCTATGGCGTTGCGCCGCTCTCCCTGTTCCTGTGGCTCTTCGGCACACCGGCGCGACGCCGCCGATCAGCCCAACGCGCGCTCCGCGAGCGGATGGGCGAGGACGATGGAGGCAATGCCGGCGGCGATCAATAATACCTGCTGCGCAGTAGCCCGCAATTCGGTCCGTTTATGCAAACCCGGAATGAGGTCGGCCACTGCCACGTAGATCATACTCGCGGCCGCAAGCGCAAGAAACACCGGCACCAGCGACTCCATGTGAGAAAGTGCGAAATACGCCAGCATGCCGCCAACCAGGGTCGCGAGACTCGACAAGAGGTTGAACACAAGTGCCTTGGTGCGGCTATAGCCGGAGTGCAGCAGGATCAGGAAATCCCCCACCTCCTGGGGGATTTCGTGGGCGATGATAGCCAGTGCGGTGACAATGCCGAGGGGCGTGCTTTCCACGAAGGCCGCCGCAATCAGGACGCCGTCCACGAAATTGTGAAATGTGTCACCCACCAGGATCAGCAGGCCACTGCGCCCGTGATCGTGACCATGCCCGTGGTCACGATGGTCCTCGCCGGCGGCATGCCCGTGGCCGTGGCAGCCCTCGTCATGGCAATGACGCCACAGCACCAGCTTCTCCAGCACGAAGAAAAGCAGGATGCCGGCCAGGATGTTCATGGCCGCACGCTCGGGGCTCTCCGCCGCCTCGATGGCATGCGGCAGGACCTCAAGGAAAGCCGCCCCGAGCAAGGCTCCGATGGCATAGCTGATGAGGGTGGGAACCCAGTGGGGACGAGCCGCCCAGGCGAAGCCGGCGGCCACCACCACACTCAGCAGCCCCCCTGCAAAACTCATTGCAATAATCCAGGCAAGGGGGGTCATGGTCATGGGCAGGAAAGACACGGGGGCGCAGTATAACGTCAGAGACCGGAGGCAAAGCCTCAGTCCAGCCAGATCAGGGAGGCCATGCGGCCGGTCACCCCGTCACGGCGATAGGAAAAAAAACGGGTGGCATCGGCATGGGTACAGAACTCACCTCCATGCACTCGCGCCACACCCAGTGCAGCAAGCCTCAGACGGGCCAGCGCATACAGATCGGCCATCCACTTGCCAGGCGTGGCGGTGGCCCGAAAGGCGCGGGCAGCCTGGGGCGTGTGGCTCATGAACGCCTGTCGGACCTCCTCGCCGACCTCGAAGGCGTCCGGCCCGATGGCCGGCCCGAGCCAGGCGACCAGGCTCGAGGGAGGCACGTCCATCGCCGCCACGGTGGCCTCGACGATTCCGCCATGCAGCCCCCGCCAGCCGGCGTGGGCCGCAGCCACGACGCTCCCGGCCACATCGCACAACAGGACAGGGAGGCAGTCCGCAGTCATCACGGCACACACGCGTCCGGCACGACGACTCACCACGGCATCGGCATCCATCAGGCCGCCGGACCAGGTGTCGGCATCGAGGACCGTCGTGCCGTGGACCTGGTTCAGCCAGCAAGGCTCAACCGGCACCAAGGCCTGCAGCCGGCGCCTGTTCTCAGCCACCCGGGCAGGATCGTCCCCGACGTGCTCACCGAGATTGAGGCTGTCGTAGGGCGCTTCGCTGACTCCGCCTGCACGGGTCGTGACCAAGGCGTGAACACGATCCGGTGCAGGCCAGCCCGGCCGGATTCCGTTGATTCCCATCACCCTCTCCGTCCTCCGCCGAGCTCGTCGAGAAGCTGCTGAAAGTCGCCCGGCAAGGCAGCCTCCCAGCGGCACGGCTGCCCGGTGCGCGGATGGATCAGGCCCAGTTGCCAGGCATGCAGGGCCTGGCGGGAGAATGCATCAAGACGCGGATCGGCGCTGCGGGTCTTGCCATAGGTCGCATCGCCGACCAGCGGGTAACCGATATGAGCCATGTGCACCCGGATCTGATGGGTTCGCCCGGTTGCCAGGCTGCATTCGACCAGGGTCGCCCGCTCGAAGCGCTCGACCACCCGGTAGTGGGTCAGGGCCTCTCGCCCGCCAGGCACCACGGCCATCTTTGTCCGCTGCACCGGATGGCGGCCGATGGGCGCCTCCACTCGCCCCGATTCCAGGGGATGGCCATGCACCAGGGCGTAGTAATGCCGCTTGACACTGCGCGCCTGCAACTGACGGACGAGGTCGGTCTGAGCCTCGAGGGTGCGCGCCACCACCAGCAGGCCACTGGTGTCCTTGTCAAGTCGATGCACGATACCGGCCCGGGGCAAGGCCCGGCAGCCCGCATCATGATGCAGCAGCGCATTCAGGAGCGTCCCGGACCAGTTGCCGCTGCCCGGATGGACCACCAACCCCACCGGTTTGTCGATGACCACCAGGGTCTCGTCCTCGAAAACCACGTTGAGGGGGATGTCCTCGGCCTGCTCCGCCAGCACGTCGTCGGCGGGCTCGGGACTCAGTTGGACCGTCTCCCCCCCCCAGACCTTGCTCTTGGAGTCCGGCGACTTGCCGTCGATCAGGATCCGGCCGGACTTCAACCAGGACTGCAGGCGACTTCGGGAATGTTCGGGGAACAGGCGCGCGAGGGCCTGATCGGCGCGGAGGCCGGCCAGGTCGACAGGAATGGATTCTCGCTGCGGGCTAAGGGAAGGAATGGCTGGGCTATAATCGGCCCACTCATCTTCCAAAGAGTTTTCAATGGCGCATTTCACCCTGCGTAGTTTAACGCTTGCCGGCTTTCTTCTGCTTGCCGGTTGCAGCGGCCTGCCCGATCAGGCTGACGAAACCACCGGCTGGAGCGCCCAGAAGCTCTATTCGGAGGCCAAGGAATCCATGTCCGACGGCGCCTGGGACCGGGCCATCAAGATGTTCGAAAAACTTGAGGCCCGCTACCCGTATGGTCGCTACGCCCAGCAGGCCCAGCTTGAAGTGGCTTACGCCTACTACAAGTCCAACGAGCCGGCCTCAGCCATCGCCGCCTGCGAGCGCTTCATCAAGCTCCACCCGAACCACCCGAACGTCGATTACGCCTACTACCTGAAGGGCCTCGCCAACTTCAACGAGGATCTTGGCCTGCTCGGCTCCCTGGCCAACCAGGACCTGTCGGAGCGCGACCCCAAGGCCACCCGCGCCTCCTTCCAGACGTTCAAGGAACTGGTTCAGCGCTTCCCCGAGAGCAAGTACGCACCGGACGCCACCCTGCGCATGCGCTACTTGGTGAATGCCCTGGCGTCCTACGAGGTCCACGTGGCCCGCTACTATGTCCGCCGGGGCGCCTATGTGGCCGCAGCCAACCGGGCCCAGGCCACCGTCAAGGACTTCCCCCAGTCCCCAGCGACCGAAGAAGCCCTGTTCCTGATGGTCAAGAGCTACGACGAGCTCAAGCTCAAGGAGCTGCGTGACGATGCGGAGCGCGTGCTGCGCCAGAACTACCCGAAGAGCCGCTTCCTTGCCGGCGAGACCACGCTCAACACCACCACGCCGTGGTGGAAACTCTGGTAGTCCGCTGCAATGGATGACGCGGTTCGCCTGGCCCTCGCCAAGTGGCCGGACGTCCCCTCCTGCACGGGCTGGCTGCGCCTGAGCCGACGAGGCGAATGGCGGGTTCCCGAAGGGCCGGTTCGTCACGCGGGCCTTAGAGCCTTCATCGGGCGCAACTACCAGGCCACAACTGACGGACGCTGGTTTTTCCAGAACGGCCCGCAGCAGGTCTTCGTCGATCTGGACTACACGCCCAGCGTACTGCACCTCGAGAACGCCGGAACACTGCGCACCCACACGGGGACACAGGTCCAGTCGGTCAGCGGCGCCTGGTTCGATGAAGAAGGCTGCCTGCTGCTCGAGTGCGAGCACGGCATTGCCCTCCTGGACGACAGGGATCTCGCCGCATTCTGCGCCCACCTCGAAGGCGACCTGGAAACCCCTGGAGCCACCCTCACCCTCAGCTGGGCAGGGCTTCGGCTGGAGGTGGGCTCAATCCGGCAGGAAGAAGTCGCCACCCGGTTCGGATTTACATCCAAGCCTGGCGGCTGACGCCATTCGGTGAAGCCCCCCTGGCCTCACCCCCGCCCGTACTTGTCCTCAAACCGCACGATGTCATCCTCACCGAGGTAGCTGCCCGACTGCACCTCGATGATCTCCAGCGGCACCTTGCCCGGGTTGGCCAGGCGATGCACATGGCCCAGCGGGATGTAGGTGGATTCGTTCTCGCCCAGCAGGAAGGTCTTCTCCCCGTTGGTCACCTCGGCGGTGCCCTTCACCACGATCCAGTGCTCGGCCCGGTGGTGGTGCATCTGCAGGCTCAGCCGCGCGCCCGGGTTGACCACGATGCGCTTCACCTGGAAACGCTCGCCGTTGTCGATGGAGTCGTACCAGCCCCACGGCCG
>NZ_JABBGA010000031.1 GCF_012927165.1 Zoogloea dura | reverse complement strand
AAGATCATCGTCTCCGGCGGCCGCGGCATGGGCAGCGGCGACAACTACAAGGCTGTGCTCGAGCCCCTGGCCGACAAGCTCGGCGCCGCCCTGGGCGCCTCCCGCGCCGCGGTGGACGCCGGCTATGTGCCCAACGACTACCAGGTCGGCCAGACCGGCAAGATCGTCGCGCCCCAGCTCTACCTGGCTGTCGGCATCTCCGGCGCCATCCAGCACCTGGCCGGCATGAAGGATTCCAAGGTCATCGTCGCGATCAACAAGGATCCTGAAGCCCCGATCTTCCAGGTCGCCGACTACGGCCTCGTCGCCGACCTCTTCGAAGCCGTGCCCCAGCTGGTCGGCAGCCTCTGAACAGGGAGAAAACCGCCATGAGCGAAGTCATCCTGGAACGTCCGGCGCCGGAGATCGCGGTGATCCGGATCAACCGCCCCGAGGCCCGCAACGCCCTCAACCAGGCCGTCAGGCTGGCCCTGGCCGCGCACTTCACCGAGCTGGGCCGCGATCCGGCGATCCGCTGCATCGTACTGACCGGCGGCGACAAGGTCTTCGCCGCGGGGGCCGACCTGCGCGACATGGCCGACCAGGGCGCCATCGAGATCATGCAGCGCCACACCCACCGCCTGTGGCGGGCCATCGCCGACTGCCCCAAGCCGGTCATCGCCGCGGTGAGCGGCCTGGCCTGGGGTGGCGGCTGCGAGCTGGCCATGCACGCCGACATCATCATCGCCGGCGAGGGCGCCTCCTTCTGCCAGCCGGAGGTCAAGGTCGGGGTGATGCCCGGCGCCGGCGGCACCCAGCGCCTGACCCGCGCGGTGGGCAAGTTCAAGGCCATGAAGATGACCCTCAGCGGCCTGCCGGTACCGGCCTGGGAGGCCGACGCGATGGGCCTGGTCAGCGAGGTGGTGCCGGATGCGGAGGTGCAGTCCCGTGCCCTCGAGCTGGCCGCCCTGCTGGCCAGCCGCCCGCCGCTGGCCCTGGCCCAGATCAAGGAAGTCCTGATCGCCGGCGAGGACGCCTCCCTCGAGACCGCCCTGATGCTGGAGCGCAAGGCCTTCCAGCTGCTCTTTGCCAGCCGCGACCAGAAGGAAGGCATGCACGCCTTCCTCGACAAGCGCGACGCCCAATTCCGAGGGGAATAGACCCATGAACACCCCATCCGCCAGCGATGGCATCCCCACCCGCATCGGCATCGTCGGCAGCGGCCTGATGGGCCGGGGCATCGCCCAGATCGCGGCCCAGGCCGGCCTCACCGTCCATCTCTTCGACAAGCAGCCCGGCGCCGCCGCCGAAGCCCGCAGCGCCATCGCCGGAACCCTCTCGCGGCTGGCGGACAAGGGCAAGCTGGCGCCGGCCGCACGGGATGCGGCGGTGTCGCAGCTCCAGGTGGCCGAAACCCTGGCCAGCCTCACCGGCTGCGAAGTGGTGGTCGAGGCCATCGTCGAGGACCTGGAAGCCAAGCGCAGCCTGTTCCGCCAGCTGGAAGAGGTGGTGGCCGACACCTGCATCCTCGCCACCAACACCTCGTCCCTGTCGGTCACCGCCATCGCCAGCACCTGCCGACTGCCCGGCCGGGTCGCCGGCTTCCACTTCTTCAGCCCGGTACCGCTGATGAAGGTGGTCGAGGTGATCGACTCGGTGCTCGGCGAGGCGCAGGTCGGCGACACCCTGGCCCACCTGGCCCGGCACCTCGGCCATAGGCCGGTGCGGACCCGCGACACGCCGGGCTTCGTGGTCAATCACGCCGGCCGCGGCTATCTCACCGAAGCCCTGCGGGTACTGGGCGAGGGCATCGCCGAACCGGCCGACATCGACCGCATCCTGCGCGGCGCGGGCTTCCGCATGGGGCCCTTCGAGCTGTTCGACATGATCGGCCTGGATGTCTCCCACCCGGTGATGGAGTCCATCTACGAGCAGTATTACCAGGAGCCGCGCTACCGCCCCTCGCCGATCACCCGCCAGCGCCTGGCCGCCGGCCTGCTCGGGCGCAAGAGCGGGCGGGGCTTCTACCGCTACGCCGACGGCAAGGTGATGCCCGAGCCCCAGCCCACGCCACCCCAGCCCGGCAGCATGCCGATCTGGGTCAGCGGCCGCGACCCGGCCCTGAGCGAGCGGGTGCACGGCCTGCTCCGCGCGGGTGGTGCGCAGCTCGACGAGCA
Source organism: Zoogloea dura (assembly GCF_012927165.1). Classification (GTDB taxonomy): domain Bacteria; phylum Pseudomonadota; class Gammaproteobacteria; order Burkholderiales; family Rhodocyclaceae; genus Zoogloea; species Zoogloea dura. The sequence goes on along the minus strand of NZ_JABBGA010000031.1, from coordinate 43,607 downwards.
GCCCCGGCCGGGCTCTGGCTCCGCCTGCATCGTGCTGCCGGTCGGCCAGGACGCCACCGCAGCGGCCCTTGCCGAAGGGCTGGACCCGCGCCGCTGCGTGGCCCTGGACCCGATCTTCCTCGATGGCCCGCCGACCCTGATGCGCACGCCGGTCACCACCCCGGCGGCCCGCGACGCGGTGTGGGGCGCTCTCGCCCGGGGCGCAGCCCAGCCGGTGCTGATCCACGACAGCCCCGGCTGCGTGGCCCAGCGGGTGCTGGCGATGATCGTGAACATCGGCTGCGACATGGCCCAGCAGCGCATCGCCACGCCGGACGACATCGACGGTGCCGTGACCCTGGGCCTGGGTTACCCGCAGGGGCCGCTGGCCCTTGGCGACCGCCTGGGTGCCACCACCGTGCTGCACATCCTTGATGCCCTCCACGACTTCTACCGTGACCCGCGCTACCGCCCCAGCCCCTGGCTGATCCGCCGGGCCCGCCTGGGCGTCTCCCTGCTCACTCCCGAGGCCTGACCTGCCAGACCCGCCCCGCTCAAAGGACACACCATGCTCGACGCCTACATCTACGCGGGACTCCGCACCCCCATCGCACGCCATGCCGGCGCCCTGGCCAGCGTCCGCCCCGACGACCTGGCTGCCGCCCTGATCCGTGAACTGGTCGCCCGCAGCGGCTTCAAACCCGACCAGATCGAGGACGTGATCCTCGGCTGCACCTGCCAGGCCGGCGAAGACAGCCGCAACGTGGCCCGCCACGCCGCCCTGCTGGCCGGCCTGCCGCCGACGGTGCCCGGCCAGACCGTCAACCGCCTGTGCGGCAGCGGCCTGGCCGCGGTGCTCGACAGCGCCCGCGCCGTGAGCTGCGGCGAGGGCGAGCTGTACCTGGCCGGCGGGGTGGAGAGCATGAGCCGCGCCCCGTTTGCCATGGCCAAGTCGGAAACACCCTTCAGCCGCGACTTCCGGGTCTTCGACACGAGCATCGGCGCGCGCTTTCCCAACCCGCGCCTGACCGAGGCCTGGGGCAATCACAGCATGCCCGAGACGGCCGACAACGTGGCCGCCGAGCTGGGTATCAGCCGCGCCGAGTCCGACCGCTTCGCTGCCGCCTCCCAGGCACGCTACGCCGCGGCCAAAGCCGATGGATTCCACGCCGGCGAGATCCTGCCCATCGCGGTGCCCACCGGCCGCAAGACGCCGCCGGCCATGGTCTTCGAGGACGAACACCCCCGCCCCGACAGCAGCTTCGAGACCCTGTCGGCCCTCAGGCCGTTGTTCCCGGGCGGCGTGGTCACCGCCGGCAACGCCTCGGGCATCAATGACGGTGCCGCGGCCCTGCTGATCGGCAGCGCCGCCGCCGGCGAACGGGCCGGGGTGAAGCCGCTGGCGCGCATCCTCGCCGGCGCGGTGAGTGGCGTGGAGCCGCGCATCATGGGCATCGGCCCGGCGCTGGCGATCCCCCGGGCGCTGGCCCGCGCCAGGCTGAGCCTGGCCGACATGGATGTCATCGAGATCAACGAGGCCTTCGCGCCCCAGGTCCTGGGCTGCCTCAGGCTACTCGGGCTCGCAGCGGACGACCCGCGGGTCAATCCCAATGGCGGCGCCATCGCCATCGGGCACCCGCTCGGAGCCTCCGGGGCCCGCCTGGCGCTCAGCACCGCCCGCGAACTGCAGCGGCGCAAGGGTCGTCATGCGGTGCTCAGCCTGTGCATCGGGGTGGGTCAAGGCATCGCCCTGGTCCTCGAGTGTAGCTGAAGCGCGCACCAGTGCCTGCCGGGTCGGGGCGGAGCAGCGTCCTGACCCCACTCCCCTCATGGTTGAAGTCCCGCCTCAGGACGGCCAGACTTCGGGAAGACATTCCCGGAGCATCCCGTGAGCACAACACCCCAGGTCAGTGCTACCTCTCCCGCCAGGCCTTCCGCCGAGGCCATTGCGCCGCTGCGAACCCTGCGTGTTGCCGACCCCCGCTTCGACGAGATCCTCGCCAACGCCAACGACGCCATCATCTCGATCGACGAATCCCAGGCGATCACCCTGTTCAACCGCGGCGCCCAACGCATCTTCGGCTACAGTGAGGCGGAGATCCTCGGCCAGCCCCTCAACCGCCTGATCCCCGAACGCTTCGTGGCCCGCCACGGCGGCCAGGTGCGGGATTTTGCCGCGGCCCCCGAGGCCTCGCGCATGATGGCCCAGCGTGGCGAGATCTACGGCCGGCGCAGCGATGGCACCGAATTCCCGGCCGAGGCATCGATCTCCAAGTTCCGCGACCGGGACGGCGTGGTGTTCACCGTGATCCTGCGCGACGTGACCGAGAGGCGCGCCGCCGAGCACCTGCTGCGCGAGGCCCACAACGAGCTCGAGAACCGGGTCCGCGAACGCACCGCCGAGCTCGAGGAGCGCAACGCCCAGCTCCAGCTCGAGATCCAGGAACGGCGCCGGGCCGAGACCCGCCTGGCCGAGCAGGCCCGCGAGCTGGCCCGCTCCAACGCCGACCTGGAGCAGTTTGCCTCGGTGGCCTCCCACGACCTGCAGGAGCCCCTGCGCATGGTCGCCAGCTATACCCAGCTCCTCAACAAGCGCTACCGCGACCGCCTCGACAGCGATGCGGACGAGTTCATGGGCTTCATCGTCGATGGCGCCCTGCGCATGCAGCGGCTCATCAACGACCTGCTGGCCTTCTCCCGGGTGGGCAGCCGCGGCAAGGAATTCCAGCCGGTGCCCCTCGAGGACGTGATGAGCCGGGTCCAGACCAACCTGCGCGCCGCGATCGAGGAGAGCGCCGCCGACATCAGCCACGGCGAGCTGCCGGTGGTGCATGCCGACGCCACCCAGATCGAGCTGCTGCTGCAGAACCTGGTGGGCAACGCCATCAAGTTCCGCGGCGACGCCCGGCCCCGGGTGCATATCTCCGCAGAGCGCCAGCCCGGCGCCTGGCAGATCGCCGTGAGCGACCAGGGCATCGGCATCGACGCGCGCTACGCCGAGCGCATCTTCGTGATCTTCCAGCGCCTGCACACCGCCGCCGAATACCCGGGCACCGGCATCGGTCTGGCCATCTGCAAGAAGATCGTCGAACGCCACGGCGGCCAGATCGACGTCGTCTCGGCGCCCGGCCAGGGCGCCACCTTCAGCTTCACCCTGCCCGATCGCGAGGAGGCTCCCCATGGCGGACCGTCAGCGGCCCATTAGCATCCTCCTCGTCGAGGACAACCCGGGCGACGTCCGCCTCACCATCGAGGCCTTCAAGGACAACCAGGTGGACAGCCCCTTCGACGTGGCGCGGGACGGGGTCGAAGCCCTGGCCTACCTGCGCGGCGAAGGCATCCATGCCGGCAAGCCCCTGCCCGACCTGATCCTGCTCGACCTCAACCTGCCGCGCATGGACGGCCGCGAGGTGCTGGCGGCGATCAAGGCCGACCCGGGCCTGATGCACATTCCGGTGGTGGTGCTGACCACCTCGCGGGCCGAGCAGGACGTGCAGAAGGCCTACCTGCTGCAGGCCGCCTGCTTCATCACCAAGCCGGTGGATTTCGACCGCTTCATCGAGACCGTGAAGGTCATCGACGCTTTCTGGATGCGCACTGTCACCCTGCCCTGTGGAGCACGATGATGGGTGACATGACCTCCAACGTCCTGCTCGTCGAAGACAACCCCGGCGACGCCCGCCTGATCCAGGAGATGCTCGCCGACGCCAACGGCGACCACTTCCGCCTGTGGCGCGCCGACCGCCTGTCGGACGGGCTGGACATGCTCTCCAGCGGCGACATCGGGGTGGTGCTGCTCGACCTGTCCCTGCCCGACAGCCTGGGCATGGAGACCTTCTGCACCATGTTCGCCCATGCTCCCCAGGTACCCATCATCGTGCTCACCGGCACCGACGACGAGGTGATGGCCCTGCACGCGGTCAAGACCGGCGCCCAGGACTACCTGATCAAGGGCGAGGTGAACAGCAACCTGCTGCTGCGCGCCATGCGCTACGCCATGGAGCGCAAGGAGGCAGAGCGGGCCCTGCGCGAGAGCGAGGAACGCTACGCCCTGGCCGCCGCCGGTGCCAACGACGGCCTGTGGGACTGGAACCTGCAGAGCGGCCACGCCTATTTCTCGCCTCGCTGGAAATCCATGCTGGGCTTTGCCGACGGCGATATCGGCAGCGCCCCGGAAGACTGGCTGTCGCGGATCCACCCGGACGACATCGACGCCTTCCGCCAGGAACTGCGCCATCACCAGCAGGCCGCGGCCCCCCCGCTGCACACCGAATACCGCATCCTCACCCGCAACGGCAGCTGGCGCTGGATGCTGTGCCGGGGCATGGCGGTGCATGACAAGGACGGCCAGCCCCTGCGCATGGCCGGCTCCCAGACCGACATCCACGCCCGCAAGCTGGCCGAGGAGCGCCTGCTGCAGGATGCCCTGCGGGACGGGCTCACCGGCCTCTCGAACCGCAACCTGGTCACCCATCGCCTGCACCAGGCCATCGAGCGCCTGCAGCGCCAGCCGGAGCGCTGCTTTGCCGTGCTGTTCCTCGACCTGGACCGCTTCAAGAACGTCAATGACAGCCTCGGCCACACCACCGGCGACCGTCTGCTGATCGAATGCGGGCGCCGCCTGGGCCTGTGCTGCCGGCCCAATGACACCCTGGCGCGGCTGGGCGGCGACGAGTTCGTGCTGCTGCTGGAGGACATCGACGACGCCACCGACGCCATCCGTGTGGCAGACCGGATCCAGCGCCAGTTCGCCACGCCCTTCGTGGTCGACGCCTACGAACTGTTCATGAACTGCAGCATCGGCATCGCCCTCTCCGGCCCCGAGTACCGCCATCCGGATGAACTGCTGCGCGATGCCGACACGGCCATGTACCGCGCCAAGGCCGACGGCAAGGCCTGCTACGCTATCTTCGATGCCGACATGCATCATCGGGCGGTCGCCGCCCTCGACATGGAGAGCAATCTGCGCCGGGCCATCGACCGGCACGAATTCGTCCTCTATTACCAGCCGGTGATCGCCCTCGACTCCGGCCGCATCGCCGGCTTCGAAGCCCTGATCCGCTGGCCGCGGGGTGAATACGGCATCGTTTCTCCCGCCGAGTTCATCCCCCTTGCCGAAGAAACCGGGCTGATCCTGGCCATCGGCCGCTGGGCCATCCGCGAGGCCTGCCGCCAGTTGCGTGAGTGGCAGGCGCGCAATCCCGGCCTGGCGGATCTCACCATGGGCGTCAATCTGTCGGCCCGCCAGTTCTCCGAAGAGAGCCTGGTGGACCAGGTCGCCGACGCCCTGGCGGAATCGGGCCTGGGCCCCTCCAGCCTCAAGCTGGAGATCACCGAAAGCGTGCTGATGGTCAATGCCCAGCTGGCCCTCGCCAAGCTGGGCCGGCTGCGGGCCATGGGCATCCGCGTCAGCATCGACGACTTCGGCACCGGCTACTCTTCCCTCAGCTACCTGCAACGCTTCCCGATCGACAGCCTGAAGATCGACCAGTCCTTCATCCACGGCATGGAAGCCACCCAGGAGGGGACCGAGATCGTGCGGGCCATACTCAACCTGGGCCAGGCCCTGCGCCTCGAAGTCATCGCCGAAGGCACCGAATCGCTGGCCCAGGTCGATGCTCTGCGCGCCATGGGCTGCCCCTATGCCCAGGGCTACCATTTTTCGCGGCCTGTCCCCCCCGACGTAGCCGCAGCCCTGCTCCTTTCACGCCGCCCGGCCTGACTCGCCCCCGCTGACGTTCTTGTCACGGGTCAATGCGGCCCCCCGCTGGCCACACGGAAAATCGGTTCCAAACAACACGGGCGCTCCCGCAAGCCCCGCGCATCCTCCCCGAACCGCTGAACCGCATTGCCGCAGGTATCCCATGAACACCTTCCTCACCCCCGCCGTCCGCGTGCTGAACCGCATGAGTTTCCGCGGCAAGTTCACCCTGATCAGTCTGTTCCTGGTGCTGGCCCTGGGTGGCCTCGGCAGCGCCTTCGGCTTCAAGCTGTGGAGCGAAGTGCGCACCACCCGCGACGAGCTCGCCGGACTCAGGGTGGTCGTGCCGACCCTGCACGCCCTGCAAGCCATCCAGCAGCACCGCGGCCAGATGGTGAGCATTCTGTCCGGCCGCGGCGACCTGCAGCCGCGGGCCGACGCCAGCGCGCACCAGGCACAGGCTGCGCTCGAGCAGGCGGTAGCCCTTCTGCGCGAGGCACCCGCGCTCCAGCCCGTCCTTCCCGCCGCGCAGGAGATCAGCAAGGCATGGAACAACCTGGTGAGCGAAGGCGGGAAGATGGAGGCCACCGCCAATCGTCTGGCCCACCGCAAACTCATCGAGCAGGTGCTCGAGCACGTGGACAGCCTGCTGACCACCTCGGGCCTGCTGCTCGACATGGAGGCCGACAGCTTCTTCATGATCGACGCCACCCTGGCCAACCTGCCCGATGTGATCGAGCGCATCGGCCGCATGCGCGCCATGGGCAATCATCTGCTGAGCTCCAAGGCCGCCTCGGAGAAGGACCGGGAAGAACTCACCGCCCTGCTGGTCACCAGCGAATCGCGCTACCGCTACGTGATCCGCAAGCTGCTGAAGGCCAGCGAAGGCCATCCCGACATCCACGCCAGCGTCAGCCGCCTCGAGAAGGAGACCGGGCCGCAGATCGCCTGGCTGAACCAGACCATCCGCAGCGACATCCTGGCAGGCCGCTACGAGACCTCCCCCGATCAGTGGGTGACACGCTCCACCGCCACCATCGACGCCCTTTACCGCAACGCCTTCGACAGCTTTCTGCCCGAACTGGAGAAGCTCCTGGCCGGGCGCGAGGCGCGCCTGCTGCGCAGCTTCACCGTCTCCATCACCGCAGCGGCAGGGGTGTCCCTGCTCGTCATCTACCTGCTGACGGCGGTTGCCGCGGCCATCGGCGGAGCAGTAGCCACGCTGGCCCGCAGCGCCGAGCAGGTCGCCGACGGCCAGCTGACGGTCAAAGTCGAGCTGGACACCCGCGACGAGCTGCAGCGCATTGCCGGCGCCTTCAACCGCATGAGCAGCTCCATCGCCACCCTGCTGCGCGGTGCCCGCCAGACTGCCGACAAGCTGTCGACAGCCGCCGACGAACTGGCCGGGGCCTCCCACCAGGTCGCCCAGGGCTCCACCCGGCAGAGCGATGCCGCCACCGCCATGGCCGCCGCCGTGGAGGAGATGACGGTCGGCATCAACCACATCTCGAGCAACGCCCGGGACGCCCAGTCCGAAGCCGGCGAGGCCGGGCGCCTGTCCAGCGAGGGCAGCGAGGTCGTGCGCCAGACCCTCACCGACATCAACAGCATCTCCGAGGTGGTGCGCCGCTCCGCCGACATCGTGCGCAAGCTGGGTGCCCACTCCTCGAAGATCTCGGCCATCGTCGGCACCATCAAGGAGATCGCCGACCAGACCAACCTGCTCGCCCTCAATGCCGCCATCGAGGCCGCCCGGGCCGGCGAACAGGGCCGCGGCTTTGCCGTGGTGGCCGACGAGGTGCGCAAGCTGGCCGAACGCACAGCCCAATCCACCCGCGAGATCGCCGACATGATAGGCGGCATCCAGAACGGCGCCCGCGACGCGGTGCAGGCCATGGAAGAAGGCGTGACCCGGGTCGGCGAAGGGGTCGAGCGGGCCGGCCAGGCGGGTGACGCCATCAGCCAGATCCGCGACGGGGCGGGCCGCACGATGGACTCCATCAACGAGATCAGCGACGCCCTGAGGGAACAGAGCGCCGCCAGCACCGAGATCGCCCAGCGGGTGGAAGGCATCGCCCAGATGGCCGAGCAGAACAGCGCCCACTCCCAGGCCACCGCCCGCACGGCCGGCCACCTGAAGGACCTGGCCGCCCACCTGGAGCAGGACATCGGCCGCTTCCGGCTCGACTGAGCAGGCACGGTGGCGGCCCGCTAGCCCCCGTAGGGCTCGAAACGGCTGCTGTTCTCATCGATATCCAGGCGGCTGCCCGCGGACGGAAAGGCCCGCTGCGGACAGCCGACCCGCTCGCACACCTTGCATCCGGCGCCGATGGGTGTCGGTGCCCCCGGATCGTCGAGCTTGAGCCCCTTGGCATAGGTGAGGCGCGGCGCATGCTGCAGGTCGCAGCCCAGCCCCACCGCAAAGGTCTTGCCCGGCACCCCGTAACCCCCCCGCCCATGGGAGACGGTGCGCGCCACCCACAGGTAAGTGCGGCCATCCGGCATGCTCGCCAGCTGGGTCAGGATGCGCCCTGGCTGGGCAAAGGCCTCGTACACATTCCACAGGGGGCAGGTCCCGCCCACCCGCGAGAAATGGAAGTCGGTGGCGGACTGGCGCTTGGAGATGTTGCCGGCCCGATCCACCCGCACAAAAAAGAAAGGCACTCCGCACGCCCCCGGGCGCTGCAGGGTGGACAGGCGGTGGGAGACGGTCTCGAAGCCGGTACCGAAACGCCTGCCCAGCAGGTCGATGTCGTAGCGCAGGCGCTCGGCACTGTCGAGAAAGCGCCGGTAGGGCAGCACCAGGGCCCCCGCGAAGTAGTTGGCCAGACCGATGCGTGCGAGGCGGCGCGCCTCCTCGCTGCGTAACACCGCCTGCGCCGCCAGCCCCTCGATGGCCTCCTCCGCCTCCAGGAAGGCCAGCTGGGTGGCCATCTGGAAGGCCTGCTGCCCCGGCGCCAGCAGGGGGGACAGGCGCAGCACCCGCTCCCCCTTGTCGAAACGGCGCAGGGTTCCCGCGTCGCCCTCGCCGAAGGCCCGCTCGTCGCGCACCACCCGGATGCCATGCACGCTCTCGAGGCGGATGGCCAGGCCGCTCCCGGTCTCGCCCGGCTGCAGCGACCAGGCATCGAAGAGCCGCTCGGCCAGGTCGTCCAGCTCGGCCACGTGGTTGTGACGGGCGTAGAAGAAATCCCTCACCTCCTCGTAGGGCATGGGCTGGGTGCGCAGGGCCTGGCCACGATCCTCGCCCAGCCGGGCGGCAAAGGCGGCGGCCCGCTCCTCCGCGTCGCGGCAGCGCCGCTCCAGGGCCACCAGCGTGCGCCCCACCGCCGGCATGCTTGCCGCCAGCTCGCGGATCTCCGCCTGGGACACGCTCTCCGCCTGTCCCGCCAGCACCGCGCCAGACCCGAAGACATCGCGCAGATCGGCCACCAGGCGCGCCTCGTCGTCCTCGGAAAAGCGCTGCACATCCACGCCCAGGGCCGCGCTCAGCTTGAGCAGCACCTGCACCGTCAGCGGGCGCTGGTTCTGCTCGATCTGGTTGAGATAGCTGGGCGAGATCCCGAGCAATTGGGCCAGGGCCACCTGGGTCAGCCCGCGTTCCTCGCGGAGGCGGCGCAGGCGCACGCCCATGAAGGTCTTTCTCATGGCAGGTCCTTCCTGGCGGGCGCCGAGAATCTTCGCAAGATTCGCAAATTTACGGCACGGGATTCACAAATCATCGCCAATTCAGTCAGTTACGGACAATCCGGGTTGCGTATATTGCGAACCCAACGAGGCAAACGCAAGCACAATTCCACCGAAGGAGACTCCCACGATGACGATGACCCGCGAAACGCCGTTCAAGCCCAAGAAGTCCGTCGCCCTGTCCGGCGTCACGGCGGGCAATACGGCCCTGTGTACGGTGGGCCGCAGCGGCAATGATCTGCACTACCGCGGCTACGACATTCTCGATATCGCCGAAGCCTGTGAATTCGAGGAAGTCGCCCACCTGCTGGTGCACGGCAAGCTGCCCGGCGCCGCCGAACTGCGCGCCTACAAGGCCCGCCTGAAGGCCTTGCGCGGCCTCCCTGCGAGCGTCCGCGAAGCCCTCGAACGGCTGCCCGCCAGCGCCCATCCGATGGACGTGATGCGTACCGGCGTGTCTGCCCTCGGCTGCGTCCTGCCCGAGAAGGACGATCACAACCTGCCTGGCGCCCGTGACATTGCCGACCGCCTGCTGGCCTCCCTGGGCTCCATGCTGCTCTACTGGTATCACTGGTCCACCAAGGGCCAGCGCATCCAGGTGGAGACCGACGACGAATCGATCGGCGGCCATTTCCTCCACCTGCTTCATGGCGAGAAACCCCCGGCCCCGTGGGAGCGCGCCATGCACACCTCGCTGATCCTCTACGCGGAACACGAGTTCAATGCCTCCACCTTCGCCGGCCGCGTCATCGCCGGCACCGGCTCGGACATCTATTCGGCCATCACCGGCGCCATCGGCGCGCTGCGCGGCCCCCGGCACGGGGGCGCCAACGAGGTCGCCTTCGAGATCCAGAAGCGTTACGACACGCCCGATGATGCCGAGACGGACATCCGCCGCCGGGTGGCCGGCGGCGAAGTGGTGATCGGCTTCGGCCATCCGGTGTATACCGTGTCCGACCCGCGCAATGCGGTGATCAAGGCAGTGGCCCGGCGTCTCTCCGTCGATGCCGGTTCGACCCGGATGTTCGACATCGCCGAGCGCCTGGAAGCGGTGATGCAGGACGCCAAGAACATGTTCCCCAACCTGGACTGGTTCAGCGCCGTCAGTTATCACATGATGGGCGTGCCGACGGCCATGTTCTCACCGCTCTTCGTGATCGCCCGCACGTCGGGCTGGGCCGCCCACATCATCGAACAACGCATCGACAACAAGATCATCCGCCCCAGTGCCCATTACGTGGGCCCGGAAGACCGGGTCTTCGTGCCCATCGAGCAGCGCCAATGAGCCGCACCGCCATGAACACCGCTTACCGCCGGCCCCTGCCCGGCACCTCGCTGGACTATTTCGACGCCCGTGCGGCCATCGACGACGTGCGCCCCGGCGCCTGGGACAGCCTGCCCTACACCGCCCGCGTGCTGGCCGAGCAACTGGTCCGCCGCTGCGACCCGGCCCTGCTCGGCGATGCACTGGCGCAGATCGCCTGGCAGCGGCAGGACCTGGACTTCCCCTGGTATCCCGCCCGCGTGGTATGCCACGACATCCTGGGCCAGACCGCCCTGGTGGACCTGGCCGGCCTGCGCGACGCCATCGCCGACCAAGGCGGTGATCCGTCGCGGATCAACCCGGTGGTGCCCACCCAGCTGATCGTCGACCACTCGCTGGCCGTGGAATATGGCGGCGACGATCCGGATGCCTTCGCCCGCAACCGGGCGGTGGAAGAGCGCCGCAACGAAGACCGCTTCCACTTCATCGAATGGACCCGCCGCGCTTTCCGGAACGTGGATGTGATCCCCGCCGGCAACGGCATCATGCACCAGATCAATCTGGAGAAGATGTCACCGGTGGTCCAGGTCCAGCCCGACGGAAACGGCCGGTCGGTGGCCTTTCCGGACACCTGCGTGGGGACCGACAGCCACACCCCCCATGTGGATGCCCTGGGCGTGATCGCCATCGGCGTGGGCGGGCTGGAGGCCGAGTCGGTGATGCTCGGCCGCGCCTCGATGATGCGCCTGCCCGACATCGTCGGCGTGCGCCTCACGGGCCGGCGGCAGCCGGGCATCACCGCCACCGACATCGTCCTGGCCCTCACCGAATTCCTGCGCAGGCAGAAGGTCGTGGGTGCCTGGCTGGAGTTCTTCGGCGACGGCGCGGCGAGCCTGTCGGTCGGCGACCGGGCCACCATCTCCAACATGTGCCCGGAGTATGGCGCCACCGCGGCGATGTTCTACATCGACGCACAAACCCTCGCCTACCTGCGGCTCACCGGCCGCGCCCCTGAACAGGTGGCGCTGGTCGAACACTACGCACGCACCAGCGGCCTGTGGGCCGACGCTCTGGCGCACGCCGAATACGAACGGGTGCTGGAGTTCGACCTGGCCGGCGTCGAGCGCAACATGGCCGGCCCGTCCAATCCGCACAAGCGCCTGCCCACGGCACAGCTCGCCGAAAGAGGCATCGCCGTCGGACTGGAGCAGGCATTGGCCGAAGAGCGTGAAGGCCTGCTCCCCGACGGTGCGGTCATCATCGCCGCCATCACCAGCTGCACCAATACCTCCAACCCGCGCAACCTGGTGGCGGCCGGCCTGCTGGCCAGGAAGGCCAATGCCCTGGGGCTGGTCCGCAAGCCCTGGGTCAAGACCTCCTTCGCCCCGGGCTCCCGGGTCGCCCGCCTCTACCTGGAAGAAGCCGGCCTGCTGCCGGAGCTCGAGAAGCTCGGCTTCGGCATCGTCGGCTACGCCTGCACCACCTGCAACGGCATGTCCGGCGCCCTGGACCCGAAAATCCAGCAGGAGATCGTCGAACGCGGCCTCTACGCCACCGCCGTCCTGTCGGGCAACCGCAACTTCGACGGGCGCATCCACCCCCATGCCCGGCAGGCCTTCCTGGCCTCCCCGCCCCTGGTGGTGGCCTACGCCCTGGCCGGCACGGTGCGCTTCGACATCGAGCGCGACACGCTGGGCCACGGCCTCGACGGCCGCCCGATCACCCTCGCCGACCTGTGGCCGTCCGACACGGAGATCGACGCCATCGTGGCGGCCTGCGTGAAGCCCGAGCAGTTCCGCGAGGTGTATGGCCCGATGTTCGACCTTGGCAAGGTGACCGCCGCGCCTGACCCCCTGTATGCCTGGCGGCCCCGCTCCACCTACATCCGCCGCCCACCCTACTGGGAAGGCGTGCTGGCCGGCGAGCGCACGCTGCAAGGGATGCGTCCGCTGGCGGTGCTTCCGGACAACATCACCACCGACCACCTGTCACCCTCCAACGCCATCCTGCCCGACTCCGCCGCCGGCGAATACCTGGCGAGAATGGGCCTGCCGGAGGAGGACTTCAACTCCTACGCCACCCACCGGGGCGACCACATGACCGCCCAGCGGGCCACCTTCGCCAACCCGACCCTGCGCAACGAAATGGTCCGCAATCCGGACGGCAGCGTGCGCCAGGGCTCCCTGGCGCGGGTCGAGCCGGAGGGCACGGTGATGCGCATGTGGGAAGCCATCGAGACCTACATGCTGCGCCTGCAGCCCCTGATCATCATCGCCGGCGCCGACTACGGCCAGGGCTCCTCCCGCGACTGGGCGGCCAAGGGCGTGCGCCTGGCGGGCGTCGAAGCCATCGTCGCGGAGGGCTTCGAGCGCATCCACCGCAGCAACCTGGTGGGCATGGGCGTGCTGCCGCTGGAGTTCAAGCCGGGCACCACCCGCCTGACCCTGGGCATCGACGGCACCGAGACCTTCGACGTCCTCGGCGAGCCTGCGCCCCGCGCCGACCTCACCCTGGTGATCCGGCGGCCCGCGGGCGATACGCTGGAAGTCCCGGTCACCTGCCGCCTCGACACCGCAGAAGACGTCTCCATCTATGCTGCGGGCGGTGTCCTGCAACGCTTCGCCCAGGATTTCCTGGCCACCACCGAGAAGGAATCGGTCTGACATGAACGCCACTGCGCATCCATACGCTCCCCAGCTCCGCGTCCCCGCCACCTACATGCGGGGCGGCACCAGCAAGGGCGTGTTCTTCCGCCTGCAGGACGTGCCGGAGCCGTGCCGCCGGCCCGGCAGCGCCCGGGACCGTTTCCTGCTGCGGGTGATCGGCAGCCCCGACCCCTACGGCAAGCAGATCGATGGCATGGGCGGAGCCACCTCCAGCACCAGCAAGGCTGTCATCGTGGCGGCCAGCGAACGGCCCGACCACGATGTGGACTACCTGTTCGGGCAGGTCTCCATCGACACGCCCTTCGTGGACTGGTCCGGCAACTGCGGCAACCTGTCCGCCGCGGTCGGCGCCTTCGCCATCAGCGCCGGGCTGGTGGCCCCTGCCCGCATCCCCCGCGACGGCCTGTGCACGGTGCGCATCTGGCAGGCCAACATCGCCCGGACCATCATCGCCCACGTGCCGGTCCGCGAAGGCGAGGTCCAGGAGACGGGCGACTTCGAACTGGACGGCGTGGCCTTTCCGGCCGCCGAGGTGGAGCTTGAGTTCCTCGACCCCGCCGCCGACAGCGACGGTGACGGCGGCGCCCTGTTCCCCACCGGCAATCTGCTCGACGAGCTGGACGTGCCCGGGGTGGGCCGCTTCCAGGCGACCCTGATCAACGCCGGCATCCCGGTGATCTTCCTGGACGCCGCGACCCTGGGCTACACCGGCACCGAGCTGCAGGACACCATCAACGGCGACGCCCCGGCACTGGCCCGCTTCGAGGCGATCCGCGCCCACGGCGCCCTGCGCATGGGCCTGATCGCCAGCCTGGACGAAGCCGCCCGGCGCCAGCACACCCCCAAGATCGCCTTCGTCGCCCCCCCCACCGCCTACCTCGCCTCCAGCGGCCGGACGGTGGCGGCCGACGAGGTGGACCTGCTGGTCCGCGCCCTGTCGATGGGCAAGCTGCACCACGCCATGATGGGCACCGCCGCGGTGGCCATCGGCGCGGCGGCGGCCATCCCCGGCACCCTGGTGAACCGCGCCGCCGGCGGCGGCGAACGCCGCAGCGTGCGCTTCGGCCACCCCTCCGGGACCCTCCGCGTGGGCGCCGAAGCCCGCTGCGAGCACGGCGCCTGGCAGGTCACCCGCGCCCTCATGAGCCGCAGCGCCCGCACGCTGATGGAAGGCTGGGTACGCGTCCCCGGAGACGGCCTGTGAATCCCGCGCCCCTGCCACCCGCCCCCTCACCGCTTTCAGGAAACCCCATGTCCACTCGCCAGACACTCCGCGCCCTGGCCGACGCCCGCCGCGGCGTCCTCGTGCCGGGCGCCTTCAACGCCCTGTCGGCCCGGGTCATCGAAGACCTCGGCTTTGAAGCCATCTACATCACCGGCGCTGGCGTCACCAACATGTGCTTCGGCCTGCCCGACCAGGGCTTCATGGGCCTGGCGGACATCGCCGACCACACGGCGCGCATCCGCGACGCGGTGAGCCTGCCCCTCATCGTCGATGCCGACACCGGCTTCGGCAACGCCCTCAACGTGCGCCACACCGTGCGCACCCTGGAACGCGCAGGGGCCGACTGCATCCAGTTCGAAGACCAGGTGGCGCCCAAGCGCTGCGGCCATTTCTCGGGCAAGGACGTGATCCCCACCGAGGAGGCCGTGAGCAAGATCAAGGCCGCCGTGGATGCCCGCCAGGACGGCGACCTGCTCATCATGGCGCGCACCGACGCCTGCGCCACCCAGGGCTTCGAGGCCGCCGTGGAGCGCGCCCTGAAGTTCGCCGAGGCAGGCGCCGACATCCTCTTCGTCGAGGCGGTGACCCGCGCCGAGGAGATCCGCGCGCTGCCGCAGCAGCTCCCCCGCCCCCAGTTGATGAACATGGTCATCGGCGGCCGCACGCCGATCTTCGATGCCGATCAGTTGGGACAGCTCGGCTATGGCTTTGTCCTGTATGCCAACGCCGCGCTGCAGGGCGCCCTGGCCGGCATGCAGAAGGCCCTGGGCGTCCTGCGCGACACCCGCCGCCTGGATGAGGATCCGGCCCTGGTCACCCCCTTCGCCGAGCGCCAGCGCCTGGTGGGCAAACCCGACTGGGACGCGCTGGAGAAGCACTACGCCTGACGGCCCTGCCGCTCCATAAGCTTTTCGCCGCCGGGCCTTCTCTCTTCTCTCCCTAGCTAGTCTCTCCAGGACTAGGGCCCGGCCGGCTTTTTTATTCAAAAGCCATGAAACCCCGCCGCCCCGCGACGGCTTCACGCTGCTCGTCCGCAGCGTGCTGGAGGACTGCTTCACCGGGTGGCGCCTTCAGCTCGCCCGGAAGGTCATGCACGCCCCCTGGAGCAAGGCCGCTGCGGTCTGAGGACCAGGGTCAGGGCGCCCCATCCTCGCGGAGCAGCTCGATGCCGGCCAGCTCGGCGAAGCTGCGCTCCCGCATCACGCTGACAAAGTCGGCCATATAGGGCCGTCCGGCCGCGCTGGTCAGGGTGGCGGCATGCAGACGGCCGGTCAGTCCGGTAGCTCCGATCGGACGTGCCAGCACGTACTTGCGATCCAGATAGCCTTGCACCGCCCACAGGGGCAGCGCGGCGAGGCCCCGGCCGCTTGCCACCAGTTGCAGCATGGCCACGGTCAGCTCGGTGGTGCGGCGCGCCGGACGCACTCCGGCCGGCTCCAGCACGCAGCGCACCACATCGAGCATCTCGTCCGGCACCGGGTAGGTGATCAGCGTCTGCCCCGCAAAATCCGCCGCCTCCAGATAGGAGTGGGTCGCCAGCGGATGGCCATTGGCCAGCAGCGCGACGATCTCGAAGCGGAACAGCGGATGGTAGGCAATGGCCGGGTCGGCTTCCGGCTCGGCCACGATGGCCAGGTCGGCCCGGCCCTGGTGGAGCAAGCCCACCGGGTCCGGGTGGAATCCCGAAACGATGTCCAGCTCCACCTCCGGCCAGCGGCTGCGGAAGCTGTCCATGGCCGGCATCAGCCAGTCGAAGCAGGTATGGCACTCCACCACGATGCGCAGGCTGCCGGCCCGGCCCGAAGCCAGGCGGGCCAGGTCACGCTCGGCTTCGTCCACGCCCGGCAGGACCTCGTCCGCCAGGCGCAGCAGGCGCGCGCCCAGGGCCGTGAACACCAGGGGGGCCGACTTCCGCTCGAAGAGCGCCCCCCCGTAGCGATCCTCCAGCTGCCGCACCTGTTGGGACAGGGCCGACTGGGTCAGGCTCAGCAGATCGGCCGCCCGGGTGAGGCTGCCGGTGGCCCGCAACGCGAACAGCGTGCGCAGGTGACGCAGTTCAAGGATGGAAGTCGCCATTATTAGCTCTGCTAATGCTTTTTCTTAGAATTAATCGTTTGAATAATAATCACCCTGCGCCAATCATGACAAGCCCTTAGATCTGTTTCCCCGGAGCTTCCATGATCCACACCCACATCCTCGGTTTTCCCCGCATCGGCGCCCAGCGCGAGTTGAAGTTCGCCCTCGAAGCACACTGGCGCGGCGAACTCGACCGACCCGCCCTCGAAGCCATCGGCCGCGACCTGCGGGCACGCCACTGGGCCCTGCAGCGGGACGCCGGCCTGGACTGCGTCAGCGTGGGCGACTTTGCCTTCTACGACCACGTCGCCGGCCACATCCAGCTGCTCGGCTGCGAGCCCCCGCGCTTCGGCTTCTCGGGCCGCGAGGACGAACTGGAGAGGCATTTCACACTGGCCCGCGGCGTAGGCCATCCGGCCCTGGAGATGACCAAGTGGTTCGACACCAACTACCACTACCTGGTCCCGGAGTTCCTGCCCGAGACCCGTTTCCGGCTTGCCTCCGGACGCCTCTTCGCCGAGGTCGCCGAAGCCCGGGCCCTGGGCCACCGGGTCAAGGTGACCCTCCTCGGGCCGCTCAGCTTCCTGTGGCTGGGCAAGGAAAGGGGCGGCCAGCCCTTCGACCGCCTCGCGCTGCTGGAACACTTGCTGCCGGTGTATGGGCAGATCCTGCAGCGCCTCAAGGCCGAAGGCGCGGAATGGGTCCAGGTGGACGAGCCGATCCTGGGCCTGGACCTGCCCGGCCCCTGGCGGGCCGCCTTCGAAGCCGCCTACATCGCCCTGGCATCAGCCGGCGCACGCCTGATGCTGGCCACCTACTTCTCGCCGCTCGCCGACCAGTTGCAACTGGCCTGCCGGTTGCCGGTGGACGGCCTCCACATTGATGCCGTGCGCGCGCCCGACGAGGTCCTCCGGGTGGCCGACTGGCTGCCGGCCCACAAGCAACTCTCGGTAGGCATCATCGACGGCCGCAACATCTGGCGCTGCGACCCGGACCGCGCCCTGGCCACCCTCAAACCCCTGCGGGAACGCCGTGACACCCTGTGGCTGGCCCCCTCCTGCTCGCTGCTGCATGTTCCGGTCAGCCTGGCCGGGGAGGCCGGCGCGCACAGTGGCATCGACAGCGAACTGAGTCACTGGCTGGCCTTTGCCACCGAGAAGCTGGACGAGCTGGCCCTGCTCAAGCGCGCCCTGACAGACGGTGAAGACAGCGTGCGGAACGAGCTGGCCATCGCACGCCAGCACCTGGCCGACCGCCGCGCCAGCCCCCGGGTGAGCAATCCGGCGGTTGCCGCGCGCCTGCGCAGCCTGGGCCCCGACGCCGATCGGCGCGCCGCCCCCTTCCCCCAGCGCCAGGCCCGCCAGCGGGCGCGCTTCGGGTTGCCTCCGCTGCCGACCACCACCATCGGATCCTTCCCCCAGACCCGCGAGATCCGTGCCACCCGGGCCGCCCACAAGCGCGGCGAGATCGGCGGCGGCGCCTACCAGGCCGCCATGGAGGCAGAGATCACCCTGGCCGTGCGCAAACAGGAGGCCCTCGGCCTGGACGTGCTGGTGCATGGCGAGGCCGAGCGCAACGACATGGTCGAGTACTTCGGCGAACGCCTCGACGGCTATGCCTTCTCGGCCAACGGCTGGGTCCAGTCCTACGGCTCGCGCTGCGTGAAGCCGCCGATCATCTTCGGCGACGTATCCCGCCCCCGCCCCATGACCGTGGCCTGGACATGCTTTGCCCAGAGCCTGACGCCTCGCCCGATGAAGGGCATGCTCACCGGACCGGTCACCCTGCTGCAATGGTCCTTCGTCCGCGACGACCAGCCCCGCGCCGACACGGCCTTGCAGATCGCCCTGGCGATCCGCGACGAGGTTGCCGACCTGGAGCAGGCCGGGATAGGCATCATCCAGATCGACGAGCCGGCGATCCGCGAAGGCCTGCCCCTGCGTCGCGCCGGCTGGCGGGACTACCTCGCCTGGGCCAGCCGGGCCTTCCGGATTGCCGCGTCGGCGGTGGGCGACGACACCCAGATCCACACCCACATGTGCTATTCGGAGTTCAACGACATCCTGCCGGAGATCGCCGCCATGGACGCGGACGTCATCACCATCGAGACCAGCCGTTCCGGCATGGAACTGCTCGGCGCCTTCGGCGAGTTCCGCTACCCCAACGAGATCGGGCCGGGCGTGTATGACATCCATTCGCCGCGGGTGCCGGATACAGGTGAGATGGTGGCACTGCTGCACAAGGCCCGCCGCGTGATTCCCGCCATCAACCTGTGGGTGAATCCGGACTGCGGCCTGAAGACCCGGGGCTGGCCGGAGACCGAGGCGGCCCTGCGCAACATGGTGGCAGCCGCACAGGAGGTCCGCCGCCAGGTAGCAGCGGAAGCCTGACACCGGAGGCCGCCGCCGGCCTTTCAGGTCGGGAGGACGGGATGCCCGTCGTCCGGATCGATGGCCCGGGGGCGGCCCTCTCCATCCACCGCCACCATCTCGAAGCACCCCCGCAGGGCCGGGGTGCGCTCCCCGCCGGCCAGGGTCTCGGCCATACCGCTGACCTCCACGCTCATCGACGAGCGCCCGACACGGATGATGCGGCCGGTCAGTTCCAGCATCTGGCCCAGCTTCACCGGCACATGGAAATCCACGTGCCCGGAGGCCGCCATGACCACCGCGCAGCGGGCGAACCGCGTCGCCGTGACGAAGGCCGCCTTGCCGAGCAGGCCCAGTGCATTGCCACCGTACAAGGTGCCGTAATGGTTGGCCTGATCGGGAAAGACCATCTCGACAAAGACGGTCTCGCGCGGGCGGGAAGGTGGCGTCGTGGAAGGAGTAGCAAGTGTCATGGATGCGTACCGGGGTTGAGGAGACGCTTCGCAATATACGCATCCGGAAAACACCGGAAGCCACTGAAATGGCGAAGATTTTCCAGGGGAAACCCGTGCGTTTGCGAAGCTTGCGAACCCGCCGCACGCTGCTCCGGCCGAGCGCACAGCCCTTCCCGACCCACTACCCATTGACCCCAAAGCCACCCCACCCACTACATACGGGAAAATCCTTGACAGCCCGCCAGCCCCCCTCCTACACTCCGCCCCGTCATTGGTTCCCCGACAGGGGATGAAAAGGGAAGCTGGTGCGAGGCGACACGCCTCAATGCCAGCACTGCCCCCGCAACTGTGATCGGCGAGTTTCGTGCCCCCACTGCCACTGGATGCGCTCCGGGAAGGCTGGCACGACACACGGACCCGAGAGTCAGGAGACCTGCCATGGCCCATTCCTTCAATGCTTTTGGGGCGGGGTGTCCCTGAAACGAGGAGCGGTCCCGCCGCCACCGTGCGCCGGGGCTGCCATTCCCGCCAGGGGAGCCAGCCGCCGTGTTGCCGGGTGGCACCCACCGGGTCCTCGATTCTCCGCCCCCCAACTCGGAGAATCGCCTTGCTCGCCACCGCCCTGCCCCCCAGCACCAGCCAGCCCGACAGCCACGACCCGACCCTTGCCGCGTTGCAGGTCATCCGCCGCAACGGGGCCGTGGTCGCCTTCAACGCGGACAAGATCGCCGTGGCCATGAGCAAGGCCTTCCTGGCCGTCGAGGGCAGCGGCAGCGCCGGCTCGTCCCGGGTGCGCGAGATCGTCGGCCGCCTCACCGACACCGTGCTGCGGGCCCTGACCCGGCGCCTGCCCGACGGTGGCACGGTGTCCATCGAGGATATCCAGGACCAGGTGGAGCTGGCCCTGATGCGCTCCGGCGAACACGACGTGGCCCGCGCCTACGTGCTCTATCGCGAACGCCGCGCCGCCGAACGGGCTGCCGCGCCGGCCGAGGCCCGTGAGCAGACGGTGCTGCACGTGGTGGACGGCGGGCGCCGCATCCCCCTCGACAGCGCCGCCCTGCTGCGCACCTGCCAGGCCGCCTGCAGCGGGCTGGGCGAGGGCGTATCGGCCCCGAGCGTGCTCGACCACGCCCTGAAGAACCTCTACGACGGCGTGCCCCTCGCCGACGTGGAGCAGGCCCTGATCCTCGCCGCGCGCAGCCTGATCGAACGGGAGCCGGCCTACAACCAGGTCACCGCCCGCCTGCTGCTGGCCAGCCTCGGCCGGGAGGTGCTGGGCCACCGCATCGGGCTGGACGAACTGGCCGGCACCTATGCCGACTACCTGCCCGAATTCGTCCGCAAGGGCATCGGCGCCGAACTCCTCGACCCACGCCTGGCCGAGTTCGACCTCCCGCGCCTGGCCGCCGCACTGCGCCCCGAGCGCGACCTGCAGTTCGGCTACCTGGGCCTGCAGACCCTCTACGACCGCTACTTCCTGCACATGGACGGGCGCCGCATCGAGCTGCCGCAGGTCTTCTTCATGCGCGTCGCGATGGGCCTGGCCCTCGGTGAGATCGACCGGGAGGCCCGCGCCATCGAGTTCTACGACCTGATCTCGAGCTTCGACTTCATGTGCTCCACGCCGACCCTGTTCAACAGCGGCACGCGCCACCCGCAGCTCTCGTCGTGCTACCTCACCACCGTCTCGGACGACCTGGAAGGCATCTACCAGGCGGTCAAGGAGAACGCCCTGCTGCAGAAATACGCCGGCGGCCTGGGCAACGACTGGACCCCGGTGCGCGCCCTCGGCAGCCTCATCAAGGGCACCAACGGCCAGAGCCAGGGCGTCATCCCCTTCCTCAAGGTGGTCAATGACACCGCCGTGGCGGTGAACCAGGGCGGCAAGCGCAAGGGCGCGGTGTGCGCCTACCTGGAGACCTGGCACCTGGACATCGAGGAATTCCTCGACCTGCGCAAGAACACCGGCGACGAGCGGCGCCGCACCCATGACATGAACACCGCCAACTGGATCCCCGACCTGTTCATGAAGCGGGTCATGGACAACGCCGAATGGACCCTCTTCTCGCCGGTGGACACCCCCGACCTGCACGAGCGCTTCGGCGCCGACTTCGAGGCCGCCTACACCGCCTACGAGGCCAAGGCCGCCGCCGGAGAGCTGCGCCTGTTCAAGCGCATCCCTGCCGTGCAGCTGTGGCGGCGCATGCTCACCATGCTATTCGAGACCGGCCACCCCTGGCTCACCTTCAAGGACGCCTGCAACCTGCGCTCGCCGCAGCAGCATGTGGGCGTGGTGCATAGCTCCAACCTGTGCACCGAGATCACCCTCAACACCTCCGACAACGAAACCGCGGTGTGCAACCTGGGCTCGGTGAACCTGCCCGCCCACCTGAAGGACGGCCGGCTCGACATGGACAAGCTGGCCCGCACCATCAGCACCGCCCTGCGCATGCTCGACAACGTGGTGGACATCAACTTCTACGCCACCCCGAAGGCCCGCCGGGCCAACCTGCTGCACCGCCCGGTGGGCCTCGGCATCATGGGCTTTGCCGACTGCCTGTATGCCCTCGGCCTGCCCTACGCCTCGCACGAGGCGGTGGACTTCGCCGACCGGGCCATGGAGGCGGTGTGCTACCAGGCCTACTGGGCGTCCACCGAACTGGCCCGCGAGCGCGGCCGCTACAGCAGCTTCGACGGCAGCCTGTGGAGCCGCGGCATCCTGCCCCTGGACTCCCTCGGCCTGCTGGAAGCAGGGCGCGGCGGGCAGCTGGAGGTGGACCGCGAGGCCCGCCTGGACTGGGCCGCCCTGCGCGAGCGCATCGCCCGCCACGGCATGCGCAACTCCAACTGCGTGGCCATCGCCCCCACCGCCACCATCTCCAACATCGTCGGCGTGTCCGCCAGCATCGAACCCGGCTACCAGAACCTCTACGTCAAATCCAACCTGTCCGGGGAGTTCACGGTGGTCAACGAAGCCCTGGTGCGCGACCTCAAGGCCCTCGACCTGTGGGACGAAGTGATGGTGGCCGACCTCAAGTACTTCGACGGCTCCCTGGCCCGCATCGACCGGGTGCCGGACGAACTCAAGGCCCGCTACGCCACCGCCTTCGAGATCGACCCGGTGTGGCTGATCGAAGCCGCCGCCCGGCGCCAGAAGTGGATCGACCAGGCCCAGTCCCTCAACCTCTACCTGGCCACACCGTCCGGCCGCAAGCTCGACGAGATCTACAAGCTGGCCTGGCTGCGTGGCCTCAAGACCACCTACTACCTGCGCACCCTGGGCGCCAGCCAGATGGAGAAATCCGGCGGCCGCGACGAGCCCGCCCCCACGGGCGACGAAGCCCCGCGCTTCTGCGCCATCGACAACCCCGAATGCGAGGCCTGCCAATGAGCGCGCTGCACTTCAACGACTGGGACGACGCGCCCGTACGGACCACCCCGCCTGCCCGCCCCGCCCCGGCACAAGCCGGGACTGCGGCACCGGCACCCGCCGCGGCCCCCGGCCCGTCCCTGGCCCCGGTCAACGCCGCCGACAAGCGCATCGTCGGCGGCAAGACCGACATCAACCAGCTGGCGCCCTTCAAGTACCCCTGGGCCTGGGAGTTCTTCCTCAAGGCCAACCGCAACCACTGGACGCCCCTGGAGATTTCCATGGCCCAGGACGTGCACGACTACCACCACAAGCTCAGTGGCGCCGAGCGCCATGTCTTCGAGAACGTGCTGGCCTACCTCACCACCTCCGACATCCTGGCCATGCGCAACATCGGCCTGGCCGTGATGGAGAAGATGAGCGCTCCCGAACTACAGATCTACCAGGCCCGCCAGGTGTATGAAGAAGCCCTGCACACCTGGACCTACCAGCACTGCATCGAGAGCATCGGCCTCGACCAGCAGGAGATCTACAACCGCTACCGGGTGGTGCCCGCCATCCACGGCAAGATCGCCCTGGCCAACCGACGCCTGGAGCGGGTCATGCGCCCCGACTTCGATCTGGCCGACCGGGACAACCTGCACGAATTCGCCCTCTCCTACTTCTTCTTCGCGGCCATCTTCGAGGGCTGCTGGTTCTACAACGGCTTCACCCCCATCTTCGCCCTGCAGCGCCGGGGCCTGATGAAGGGCGCCGCCGAGCAGCTCCAGTACATCATGCGCGACGAGGTGCTGCACTGCGCCTTCGGCATCCGGGTGGTGCGCGAACTGCTCAAGGAAGAGAACCTGAGCCTCGACCCGGCCGCCCTGAAAACCCTGTGGGACGAAGCCGAAGCCGCCGAGGCAGCCTACGCCGCCTACATCCTGCGCGACCCCATCCTCGGCTACAACGCCGACCTGCACACCCGCCAGTTCCGCTTCATGGCCAACCGCCGCGCCCGCCAGGTCGGCCTCGCCGAACCTTTCCCCGGCGCCGAGAACGTCCTGCCCTGGCTCGACGAACAGGCCAACCTGCGCAAGGAGAAGAACTTCTTCGAGACGCGGGTCACGGAGTACCAGACGGGAGGGGCGCTGGCCTGGGAGTAGGCAGACTCGCGGGCACGGGAAAAGCCCCCCGCCCTACTCCCCCGCCAGCGCCACCACCGGGTCCAGCCGCGCCGCCTGGCGGGCGGGGAGGTAGCCGAAGAGCAGGCCGGTGACCACCGCGCAGGCGAAGGCGCCAAGCATCGCGGTGAGGGAGAAGATCACCGGCACGTCCCACAGCAGCATGAGCCCGCCGGCCACCAGCCCGGCCGCCACGCCGAGCAGGCCGCCGGCCACGGTGAGGAGCACCGATTCGGTCAGGAACTGGCGCAGGATGTCGCGCTGGCGGGCGCCGGTGGCCATGCGGATGCCGATCTCGCGGGTCCGTTCGCGCACCGTCATCAGCATCACGTTCATCACGCCGATGCCGCCCACCACCAGGGATACAGCGGCGATCAGGCCGAGCATCATGGTCATCGCCTCGCGGGTCTCCATCTCGGCCTGCAGCTTGGCAGCGGCATTGCCGATGCCGAAATCCTCGCGCCCGTGGCGTTCCAGCAGGACCCGGCGGATGGCCTGTTCGGCGGCCAGCACCTGCGCCGCACCGGCGGCCTCGATCACCGTGTAGTCGGGCTGGGTCTGGGCCCGGTAGACCCGCGCCCGCCCGGCCCGGTAGGGGATGAAGACCATGTCGTCGTAGTCCTGGCTGCCGGATTCGGCCCCCCGTTCGGCCATCACCCCGATGACCTCGAAGGGCGCCGTGCCGATCAACAGATGCCGGCCGATGGGGTCGCCGCCGCCGGGGAAGAAGTGCTCCCTGGCCTTGTGGCCGAGCACCACCAGGGGGGCCAGGTCGCTGTCTTCGCGGGCGCTGAAGAAACGCCCGGCCGCCAGGGGCCAGTGGTGCATGCGGGGCATCGCCTCGGTGCCGGCAAAGACGTAGAGGTTGCGCTCCATGTTTCCGCGCCGCACCGAGATCGGGTCGCCGATCACCGGCATCACCCGGGCCACCTCGGGCAGGCTGGCGATGGCGGCCAGATCCTCCTCGGTGACCATGCCGGCTGGTCCGCCGGTGGGGGGCGGCCGGCTGCCCATGTACATGATGGTGGCGCCCATGCTGCCCATCTGGGTGGCCACTTTCTGGCGGGCGCCCTCGCCGATGGCCAGCATGGCGATCACCGAGGCCACGCCGATGACGATGCCGAGCAGGGTCAGGCCGGTCCGGCCGCGGTTCATGTTCATGCCGCGCCAGGCGCTGCGGGCCGCCTCCTTCAGCTCGGCGCGCCAGGCGCCTGCGGCGGACCCGGCCGGCGGGGCGTCGGGGAAACGGGCCTGCGCAGCCTCCTCTTCAAGGGCCTTCCCCTGCCCCGCCGGCACGCCGGAATCGGCGACGATCAGGCCGTCGCGGATCTCGATCACCCGGCGGGCCTGGGCCGCCACACGGTGATCGTGGGTGATCAGGATGATGGTGTGCCCAGCCTCCGCCAGCTCGGCCAGCAGGCGCATGACCTCGGCGCCGCTGCGTGAGTCGAGGGCGCCGGTGGGCTCGTCGGCGAGGATGATGCGTCCGCCATTGACCAGCGCCCGGGCGATCGACACCCGCTGCTGCTGGCCACCGGATAGCTGCCGGGGGCGGTTGTGCTGGCGGTCCCCGAGGCCCAGCCGCTCGAGCAGCGCGCTGGCCCGCGCAGAGCGCTCCGACTCGTCCAGGCCGGCATACACGGCGGGGACCTCGACGTTCTCACGGGCGGTCTCGCTGGCGATCAGGTGGTAGCCCTGGAAGACGAAGCCAAAAGCTTCGCGCCGCAGCCAGGCCAGGCGGTCGGCATCGAAGCCGGCCACGTCCTGCCCGGCAAAGAGGTACTGGCCGGAGGTCGGGCGGTCCAGGCAGCCCAGGATGTGCATCAGGGTGGACTTGCCGGAGCCCGAGGCGCCGACGATGGCCACGAACTCGCCGGCATGGATGTCCAGCGACAGGCCGCGCAGCACCTCCACCACCGGCTGCTCGCCACCGCCGTAGGTCTTGCGCAGGTCGCGCAGGGCGATCAGGGGAAGGTCCGCGGCGCTCACCAGGTGAATCTCCGCGGGCCGCCATCAAGACGGCGCTCGGCCACCACCAGGGCCTCCCCCTCGGCCAGGCCTTCGCGCACTTCGATCATGTGGCGATTGCGCACCCCGGCCAGGATCTCGCGCCGCTCGACCTCGCCGGTGGCCTTGCGGACCCGGGCACTGAAGCGGTCCGCCGCGCCCGCCACCGGCTCCAGGGCGGCCAGCGGCGCCTGCAGCCGGCCTCTGGCGGCGGCAGTGATGATGCTGACCTGGGCCGTCATCTGGGGCATCAGCTCGCCGTCGGCATTGTCTACGTCGAACAGCACCGTGTAGGCCACCGCCTTGCTGGCAGCCGGCTGGGCGCTGCTGCCCTGCACCGCCGGCGCCGGGCGTGGTGCAGGCAGGATCTGGCGCACACGGCCAGTCCAGCGCCGCGGCGCGGCCTCACCATGGCCACCCAGGGTGGTGAAGTAGACCGCCTGGCCGGCCTTCACCTGGCGGACATCGGCCTCCGACACCTCGGTCCATACCGTCATGCCCGACAGGTCGGCGATGCGCAGGATGTGCGGTGTCTGGTAGGTGGCGTTGAGGGTCTGGCCTTCCCGCGCCTCGACGCTGACCACCGTGCCGGCCATCGGCGCATCGATCCGGGTGTAGCCCAGGCGGGCCTCGTCGGCCTGCAGGGTGGCCTGGGTCTGGCGGATCTGGGCCTTCAGGTTGTCCACCCGGGCCTGCGCCGCGGCCAGTCCAGCCTCGGCGGTATCCACGTCCTCCTGGCGGGTCGCCTCGTCCCGCGAGAGCTGCTGCTGGCGGGCCTGCTGCAGGGCGGCCAGGCGCAGCTGGGCCTGCTGCTCGGCGAGCTGGGCGTGCAGGCCGGCCAGCGCGGCACGTCCGGCATCGACGGTGGCGCGCTGCACGCTGGGGTCGATCTCGACCAGCAGGTCACCCTTGCCCACCACGCTGCCCGGTTGGACGTGCAGCCGGGTGATACGCCCGGACACCTGGGCGCCGATGTCTACATAGCGGCGCGGCTCGAGGGTGCCGATGGCGGTGACGGTGGCCTCGATGTCACCCCGCGCCACCCCGGCCGTTTCGTACTCCAGCGTGGGACGCAGGGCCCATCCCGCTCCCGCGGCCACCATGCCGGCGAGGGCGAGCAGCCCTGCCAGCCGGCGCCACAATCCTGGCCGGCCCATCATTCCCCCACCCTGAAGCTGAGGCTGGCGGTATGCCGGACTTCGGCGTAGCGCCTGCCGTCCACCTCCGCGCCGCCGTCCATGCGGGCCGACACGACCAGCACGTAGAGCCCCGGGAAAGGCGTGTCCAGGCTGACGCTGCCATCCTCCGCCGGCCGCAGCGTCTTCTGCCAGCCGGCCGCCGTGCTCACCCGCACCAGCGACGCGCTGACCGGCTCACCCTTCCAGTACAGGCGGAAGGTCGAGCCGCCGGGGCGGGTGGGGGCCAGCTCCAGGTCGTTCACCGCGCGGGTGTCATGGCGGCCGCTACGGGCGTGCAGGTATTCGAGGGTGCCCGCGGCATCCACCGTCCGGGCCGAGAAGCGCAGATCGCCGGCAGGCGCGGCGGGAATCTCCCAGCGTGCGCCCTCGGCAGGGAGCGCCAGCTTCTGGCCGGAGGCGGCCAGCGCCCGTGCATCGACAAGCCGGGCTTCGCGCGGTGTGCCGAGTTCGCCCACCTGCACCCGGGCACCCGGCCCATCCGCCTCGATCCACGCATAGTCTGCGCGGGCGGCGGGCGCTGCCAGCAGGGCCAGAGCAAGCATGGCAAGCCCGCCCGCATGTTTGAATGACTTCATTTCCATTCCAGTCCGGATCAAGAGAACATCAGCACCAGTCCGCCGGCCAGGCTGGCCACGGCCAGCCGGCCTGTCAGGCGGGATGCATAGGGCAGCGCGAACACCAGGGCCAGGGCGGCGGCCGAGAGGAAGCCGAACCAGGCCACCGGCCCGATGGCCCAGCCCCAGTGCCGGCCGCAATACCCCAGGGCCAGGCCGAGCAGGCTCCAGCCCGCCACCCGCAGGGCGTGCGCCAGCCACGCTGCCGGCTTGCGTCCGAAGACCTGGGCGTGATGGCGGTCCATGGCGAGGCACAGGCTGGACAGGGCGGCGTGGCACAGCAGCAGGGCTGCAAGGACAGGGAGGGCGACGCTCATGTCAGTGCCCCTCCGCGATCGGGCCCGGGGATCAAGGGCGCGACGGCGACGGCGTGCAGGCGGGCCCTGAGGCGTCGCCAGGCCAGCACGAAGAGGATGCCGAAGGCCAGCACCGTCAGCTCGACGCCGGCGCTCTCCCAGTCGTCCCGCAGCAAGGCGGCCAGCAGGTGGTCGCCGGTGCTCAACGCATTCACCAGGGGCAGCCCCAGGCACAGCAGGGCCGCGGCGAGGAGCTGCTCACTCCACGCCCGCAGCGGCGGCCGCAGCCCCGCGTGGAGCAGGCTGAGCAGCCACACGGCGAAGAACAGGCGGATCTCCCACGCCGCCCGCGCATCGATGCCGAGGGGCAGGAGACGGTTGATCCACAGGTAGGCCACGCAGCTCAGCCCCAGCCCGACGATGCCGGCCACGTTGAGGGCCTCGATGACCCGCATGACCCGCGGCGTGGCCGCACCGAAGGCCTCGTCGCCACGGCGCCGGCGCTTGACCACGAAGAGGATGGCGCCGGTGGCCAGCATGGCCGCCCCCGCCATGCCGCTGATGAAGTACAGCCATTTAAGTGGATAGCCACCGAAGCGGACGAAGTGCAGTGCATTCATGGTGCGCTGGACGGCCAGCACCTCACCACCGCGGGTGGTGTTGGGGCGCTGCACGTCGAGCAGCTCGCCGCTCACTGCGTCGAACTGCACGCGTCCGCTGCTGCGGCCCACCAGGCGGTCACTGTCGGCATCCGGATCGAAACGCCCGAAAACCCGTATTGCGGCACTGCGGTCGCCCGCATGGTTGACCACCACGAAGGCGGCCTCGCGGGCCAGGGCCTGCTCCGCCACCGGGAGCAGCGGACTCATCGGCAGCACGGTTGCCGCCACATGCTGTTCGGGTCGCGGGGCCGGCCCTTCGGTGAGGGCGCTAAAGAAGGCCTCCCGGTCGCCGTCGTAGCGGGCCAGGATGCCGGCCGGCATGTAGGTGGCCCAGAAGATGATCAGCCCGGTATAGGTGATCATGAACAGGAAGGGCAGGGTCAGCACGCCCAGGGCGTTGTGGCCGTCCAGCCAGGAACGCTGGCCCTTGCCCGGCCGGAAGGTGAAGAAGTCGGTGAAGATCTTCTTGTGCACGACGATGCCCGACACCAGGGCCACCAGCATGGCCAGGGTGGCGATCCCGACCAGCCAGATGCCCGCCTTGCCTGCGTGGAACTCGAAATGCATGTGCACGAAATGGTGCCCACCCTCGGTTTCGCGCACTTGCGAACGGGGCAGCACCTCGCCGCTGACAGGGTCGAGGCGCCGGTTCTCGACGGGCTGGCCCTCATCCCTCTGCCAGAACAGCTGCAGCGCCGGGTCCTCCTCGCCGGGCAGGCCGATGCTCCAGAACTCGGCCTGGGGCGCCTCCCGTGCCAGGAAGGCCTGGGCCGCCCGGAGCGCACCGGCGCGCGCTTCGGCATCGAGGGCGGGGGCGGCCTCGGCGCGCCCCTTGTCGCGCATCCAGTGGGAGATCGCATCGTCGAAGACCCCCAGGGTGCCGGTCAGGAAGATGGCGAACAGCACCCAGGTGAGCCACAGGCCGCCCCAGGTATGCAGCCAGGCCATGGACTGGCGGAAGGTGGATTTCATGGTTGCGCTCCGAATAGTTGGAACAGGGCCGCGAGCCCGGCCATCAGCGCGGTCGATGCCAGCAGCGCGCCCCACGCCCGGCGGGCGCTGGCGGCCGCGAATACGCCGATCACGGCAGCCACGTGGATGGCGAAACCGAACAGGGTCGCCCCTAGCACCGCCTCCGGTACGGACGTGGGCAGGAGATGGCTGAGCAGGACCACCGCGGCGGAGGCCAGCAGGTAGCCGCCGAAAACCGCCGCCAGGACCCGTGACAGCACCGAGGCGCCGGGTTGGCCGGCCGCAGGAGATGGATTCATCACGCCTCCCGGATCAGAACAGGTAGTTCAGGCCAACCCGCAGGCTGCGCGGCTCACCGTAGTAGGACGACGACGAGTTGGTGTGATACGTCTTGTCGAAGAGGTTGTAGAGATTGATCGAGGCGGTGAGCTGCTTCGCCAGGTTGAGGTGCGCCGTCAGGTCCACCAGCGCGTAGCCTTCCTGGGTGACCCTCGGCGAACCGGCCACCCAGCTGAAGTCGGACCAGGTCCGGTTCTGCCAGCGCACCCCGCCGCCGACCCGCAGGCCGTTGCCGACGGTGGGCAGGCGGTAGGTGGTGAACAACTTCAGGGTGTTCTGCGGCACGTTGGTGTTGAGGAGCTTGCCGTCGCGATCCTGGGTCAGGTTGCGCGAGAAACCGAAGGCGGCCTGCCAGTTGCGGGCCAGCTGGCCGCTGGCCTCCACTTCAAAACCGCGGGTCTCGGTACCGGAGGCCGCCCGGTAGGCCTGGGAGCCATCGGGTGCCAGCACCCCGGGCAGGGACACCGCGTAGTTGTCCTGCTGGATCTTGTAGACCGCCGCCGCCACGTTCAGCCGGCCGCCGTAGAGCTCGCCCTTGACGCCCAGCTCGTAGGCATTGCCGAGCAGGGGGTCAATGGACTTGCCGGTGGCGTCCTTGTTGCTCTGGGGCTTGAAGATGTTGGTGAAGCTGCCATAGGCCGACCACTGCCGGTCGATCTCATAGACCAGCGCCGCATAGGGGGTGAAGCGGTCACCCCACTCGCGCCTCTCGGTCGAGCTCTCGCCGGTGGCGTAGCTGCTGTTGTACTTCTTGTCACCCCAGCTGGTGGTGCGCCCACCGAGGATCACGGACAAGGGCTCGGTGATGCGCAGGCGGGTGGTGGCGTAAGCGCTGCGGGTGTATTCGCTGTAGTTGAAGTCGCCCTTGACGGAGTTGTCCGGCCTGCCCGGCGTACGGCCGTTCCATTCACGGATGTTGCCCACCGGCAGGATGTACCACAGGTGGTAGGACTCCGAATCCTGCAGGGTGTGGGACAGGGTCGCCCCCAGCACCAGGTCGTGCTTGCGCCCGAAGGCCGTGAAGGGGCCGCGGGCGCTCAGGTCCAGGCTGTTCTGGGTAGGGGGGCCGGCCCAGCGCCCGCCGTACAGGTTGATGCCGACACCGGTGAGTTTGTCGGGGAAGCCGCCGGCCGCATAGCCCACCTGCTCGTCGAAGCGGGTGTGGTCGTAGGAGTACACACCCTTCAGCGCCCACTCGTTGTCGAAACGGTGCTCCAGCGAGGCGAACAGGGCCACGCTCTCGCGGCTGGAATAGGCCCAGGCGGCCGCCGCCGAATCCGAACGCTTCCAGCGGGTCCGCGTGCCATCCGTGTAGAACAGGGGCAGCCCACCCCGGGAATGGCCGGTCGCCTCATGCTCCTGGTAGGTCAGGCCGAAGGCGGCCAGGGTGCTGGGCGACAGCTCGGCTTCAAAGACGCCGTAGAGGATCTTCTTCCTCTCCTTCAGCCGGTCGATGTAGGAGCCGTTTTCCTGCTGCGCGGCGACGAAGCGGCTGCGCAGGCGCCCGCCCTCCTCGATCGGCAGGGACACGTCGGCCTCGGCCCGGTAATGCTCCCAGGATCCCGCCTCTACCCGGACGCTGCCCTGCAGCTCGCGGGCCGGACGCTTGCGGATCAGGTTGATGGTGGCGCTGGGCAGCCCGATGCCGTTCATCAGCCCCGTTGCGCCGCGCACCACTTCGACCCGGTCGTACAAGGCCATGTCATTGCTCTGGTAGATGCTGCTGTAGTTGCTGTGCAGATGGCCGATGCCGTCCACCAGGTAGTTCTCCACCTCGAAGCCGCGGGAGTAGATGGGGCTCGAATCGGAACCCAGGTTCCCACCCTGGCTGACGGTCATGCCGGCGGTCTGGCGGACCACGTCGGTAAGCTGGATCAGCCCCTGGTCGTCCATCTGCTGTCGGGTGATCACCGACACCGACTGGGGCGTCTCGCGGATCGACAGGGGCAGCCGGGTGGCCGTCTGCATCGAGCGGGTGGTGTAGGAGCCGCTGCCCTCGGTGGTCCCGTCGGAGACCGCGACCGCGCGCACCGTGACGGCCTGGAGGGTGGCCCCGTCGGCCGCCGGTCTGGGGAGGGCCTGCAGGCGGTAGCTGCCTCCGCCCTGATCCACGGCCTGCAGACCGGACTCCCCGAGCAGGCGCTCGAAACCCTGCTGGACGCTGTAACGCCCCTTCAGGCCAGGCGATTGCAGATGGCGCAGACCCGCCGCATCAAAGGACAAGGCAACGCCCGCCTCTGCTGCGTAGCGTGCCAGCACCTCGCTCAGGCGGCCGGCGGGCAGGTCGAACTGGCGGGCGGCGGCAGGCGACAGCGGGGCGCCCCCCTCCGCGGCGAAGGCCTGTGGTACGGGCATCAAACCTGCAGCCAGCAGCCCCAGCACAGTACCGCGCAGGACCCGGGCGGGCGCGCTGCGCGAGGCTCGGGAGGCAGAGGGGAACTTGGACGGACGTCGATTCGGCATGGTGTTCACTCGGGTAGATGAGGTGGCTCTACCCGGGGGCCGATCCAGGGGCGGCAATCGTGCACCTTCCCCCAAAAAAAAGTGCTGCGCCGCTGCGCGGGCCGTGGCCGTGTCAGGCGGCCTCGATGGACACCCAGTAACGCGTGCGCAGCACGCTGCGCACCGGAAAGGTGTCGACCAGCATGCGCAGCGCCTGATCGGTATCGTCGAGGGGATAGGCGCCCGACACCCGCAACCCGGCGATGGCCGGATCGCAGCGCAGGATGCCGCGCCGATAACGCCCCAGCTCCGCCACCCACTGACCCAGCGGCATATCCACCGCCACCAGGCTGCCGTCGGTCCAGGCACTCGCCGCCGGCGCGGCGCGCCTGGCATCACCCACCTCCTGGATGCCGAAGTCGAGTTGCTGGCCCGCCTCGAGCAGCACCCCGGTCCGGCTGCCGGCTGCCGGCGTGACGCGGACCCGTGCCTCCAGCACAGCCACCTGGCTCGCCTCACTGCCGGTTCGAACCACGAAGCGCGTGCCGAGGGCTTCAACCTCGCCGTGGCGGGTGCGGACCCGCAGGGGGCTGTCCCGATACTCGGCCGCCAGGCGGGAGGCCCCGGCCGTGGTGACGAGGATCCGGCCCTGGTGAAGGTGGATCAGGCGCTGGCGGGCGTCGAAGGCCAGATCGAGGGCGCTGTCGGTGTCCATCACCAGCAGGCTGCCATCGGCCAGGGACAAGGGGCGACGCTCGCCGACCCGGGTCTGCTGGGCGGCCTGCCAGCTGCCCAGTGCCTGGCTGCGCTCCAGCTGCCAGGCCAGCGGCGCCGCGGCGCCCAGCAGCAGCAGGCCGTTCAGGATGGCCCGCCGCCGGCCCGACACGCCCCGCAACGCCGGCCCCGCAAGCGGGCCGGGCAACTGGCCGAACTGCCCACATACCGCCTCGACCCGCTGCCAGGCCTGGCGATGCAGCTCCGACGCAGCGAGCCAGCCACTCCAGGCCTGCCTCAGGGCATCGTCGGGCTTCCCGGACGCCAGCCGGGCATACCATGCGGCGGCGGCGCGGATCGCTTCGCGCTCGTCACGGGCCGGAGCAGGACTTCGCAGACTCATGCGCCCTGCTGCAACTGGTAGAGACAGCAATGCTCCATGGCCCGCGCCATGTAGTTATTGACCGTGCGCAGGGAGATCCCCACCCGCCCGGCGATCTCCGGATAGCTCAGTCCTTCGCACTGGGCCAGCAGGAAGGTCTCCTTGACCCTCGGCCCCAGGCCGTCGAGCATCCGGTCCACCTCCATCAGGGTCTCGATGACCAGCGCCCGCGCCTCCTCCGACGGCCATTCCTGCTCCGGCTGGCGGGCCAGCAGTTCGAGGTACTGGCTTTCCAGGCTGCGCCGGCGGAAGAGATCCACCACCAGGCCCTTGGCGATGGTTGCAAGGTAGTGCCGCGGCTCGACGATGGCGTCGGCGTTGCGGGCACGGATGATCCGCAGGAAGGCATCCTGCGCCAGGTCGGCGGCATCGCTGGCATTGTCCAGGCGACGCCGCAGCCAGCCGTTGAGCCAGCCATGATGTGCGCGATAAAGCTCGGTGACGGATTCGGATGATGCAGCGGTATTCAAGGGAGCCTCCTGGCTACGGGCTCGCTGGCTGGCCGCAAAGGGCGTGGCTGGCTAAAATTTGAGAATGATTCTCATTATTTCAATTAGAGCACCTGGAGTCAAACGGCCACGGAGACCCCTCGCCCACTGGAGCGGGCCTGCACCGGACATTCACTCTGAGGCGCTGCGGCCGGCTCCACCCCTCAACAATGATAATGATTTGCGTTTGCGATCTGCAGTATCATGCAGCGCTGATGCGCATGAACGGGAGTTCGGCGCAACAACCGGTCGTCGGCCTCTCCCGGCCCAGGCACCGAATCCATTACCCATCAGCCCCTGCAGATCATGAGCGGAACCCTGAGCATCCCCGGCACCTTCCTGCTGGTCGGACACCCCAACGTCGGCAAGTCGGTCCTGTTCCACCGACTGACCGGCGCCTATGTGAATGTCTCCAACTACCCGGGCACCACGGTCGAGGTCACCCGTGCCAGCGCCCGCTTCGACCGGGACTCCGCGCTCCTCGATACGCCGGGCGTACTGGCCCTCCCCTCCCGCAGCGACGACGAACGCACCACCGTGCGGGCCCTGCTCAATGAACCCACCCGCGCCCTGCTGCAGGTGGGAGACGCCAAGAACCTGCGCCGCACCCTCACCCTGACCGCGCTGCTCGCCGAACTCGGCGCGCCGCTGGTGCTGGCCCTCAACATGCACGACGAGGCCGCCGCCCGCGGCGTGAGCATCGACCTGGCGGCCCTCTCGGAAGCGCTCGGTGTGCCGGTGGAAGCCACCGTCGCCACCGACGGCAAGGGCGTCGGCGCCCTCACCCGGCACCTCACCGATGCCCGCGCACCGCGGCGCATCCTGCAATACGACAAGGCCTTCGACGCCGAGATCGAGCGTGTGGCCGCCGCCATCACCGAACACTGCCCCCACCCCGTGCTGGCCGCGCGGGGCCTGGCGATCCTCTTCCTGGGCGGAGACGACGAGGTCGAGGCGTGGATGCGCCAGCATGCCGGCGACCGCTTCGCCGGCATCGCGACCCTGCGCCAGGAAGCCCGCGCGCGGGCCGGCGGCGACCTGCCCACCCTGCTGGCCAAGGAGCGCACCGAGGCTGCCGACGTGCTGGCCCGCAGCGTGGTCAGGCGCAGCATCCGGAGCACCCCCCTGCTGAGCCAGCGGGTCGGCCAGGCGGTGGTCCATCCCGTCTGGGGCCTGCCGATCCTGCTCTGCATCCTCTACCTGGTGTATGAGTTCGTCGGGGTCTTCGGGGCCACCACCCTGGTGGGCCTGCTCGAGGAAGGCCTCTTCGAGGGCATCCTGAACCCGGCAATGACCCACTTCATCGATGCCTACGTGCCCATCAAGTGGGTGTCGGAGCTGCTGGTCGGCCAGTACGGTCTGTGGACCATGGGCATGACCTACGCCCTGGCCCTCATCCTGCCCATCGTCACCACCTTCTTCCTGGCCTTCGGGGTGCTCGAAGACTCGGGCTACCTGCCGCGCCTGTCGGTCATCGCCAACCGCCTGTTCGCCCTCATCGGCCTCAATGGCCGGGCCGTGCTACCGATGGTGCTGGGCCTGGGCTGCGTCACCATGGCCACCCTCACCACGCGCATCCTGCACAGCCCGCGGGAGCGCCTCATCACCACCTTCCTGCTGGCCCTGGCGATCCCCTGCTCGGCCCAGCTCGGGGTCGTGCTCGGCATGCTCGGCAGCCTGTCCTTCCAGGCTGTGCTGATGTGGGCCCTGGCGATGGTCGGGATCCTCATGCTCACTGGCTTCCTGGCCTCCAAGCTGATCCCCGGCCGGCGCATCCCGCTGGTCACCGAGATGCCGCCGATGCGCCTGCCGATCTTCGGCAACGTGCTCAAGAAGACCGCCGGGCGCCTCAAGTGGTACCTGGTCGAGGTCATCCCGCTGTTCCTGGTCGGCACCTTCCTGATGTTCAGCCTCGACAAGCTGGGCGTCCTGCCCGCCATCATCCGCGCCGGCGAACCCCTGGTGTCCGGCTGGCTCGGCCTGCCGCCGGAGGCCAGCGCCGCCTTCGTGATGGGCTTCCTGCGCCGCGACTTCGGCGCCACTGGCCTGTTCGCCATGAGCGAGCACCTGGACTCGATCCAGGCCGTGGTCGGCATGATCACCATCACCCTGTTCATCCCCTGCTTCGCCAGCTTGATGATGATGGTCAAGGAGCAGGGCGTGAAGACCGCCGCCACCATGGTGGCCCTGATCGTGCCCTTCGCCTTCCTGGTGGGCGGACTCTTCAACATCGCCCTGCGCGCCCTCGCCTGACACCATGAGCAAGCACTCCGACCACCAGGCCCTCGTACCGTTGGCCTTCATTCCCCCCGGCCAGGAAGTCCGCCTGGCCTCCCTCGGCGACGAGATCGACCCCCACCAGCGCGAAC
Source organism: Zoogloea dura (assembly GCF_012927165.1). Taxonomy (GTDB): domain Bacteria; phylum Pseudomonadota; class Gammaproteobacteria; order Burkholderiales; family Rhodocyclaceae; genus Zoogloea; species Zoogloea dura. The sequence continues at coordinate 7,105 of NZ_JABBGA010000031.1, read as the reverse complement.
AGCTCACCGCCTATGGGCTGGCCGAGAACCGGCCGATCCGCGTGCTGCAACAGAAACCGATGACGGTGATCCTTGCCGATGAAGTCGAGCTGGCCCTGGAGCACAGCGTTGCCCGCCACGTGTGGGTCAGCCGCTGATCCTGCCACTGCTCATCCTGCCAACCGTGCTGCGGAATCCCCTTCCGTAGCGCAACCCGCCGGCTCCCACGCCGGCCTGCCGGGCACGCCGCATCCCGTGGCGTGCCCGGCTCGCATTCCCCTCCCGCCCCACCTAAATCTGCACACAAAACACAAAAAACTGTTTAAAAACAGAATTGTGCATACAGTGGACATGTTCGGGAAAAATTTTCCTGTATCCGTGATCGTCTCTAGAATGCGTTCAGCTAAATAGAATAAATACGGAGACACCGATGACCACGCCCCGCAGCGACTCCAGCTAGTCCCCCCGCTTCACGTCCGTCGCGACGCCCGTTCCAGATCACTTCGCCCTTGCTTTCAGGAGCTCCCCGAGCCCCTGAGGGGAGCGGCTTGCCTGAAATCACCCTGCAAGGAGGAAACATGTCCATCAAGCTCAAATGCCTGTCGCACACCCCGCTGCGCGGCCTCAACGATCCGGGCGCGGACGTCGTCAAGGAAGTGGACGACGTGCTCGCCCGGAGCCGTGCCGAAGTCGAGGCCTTCGACCCCGAACTGATCATCGTCTTCGCCCCGGACCACTACAACGGCCTGTTCTACGACCTGATGCCGCCCTTCGTCATCGCCACGGCGGCCGACTCGGTGGGTGACTACCAGACCATGTCCGGCCCCCTGTCGATCCCGCGGGATACCGCCCTGGACCTGGCCCGGCACATCCTCGACAGCGATCTCGACATCGCCATCTCGCACCGCCTGCAGGTCGATCACGGCTGCACCCAGACGCTCGAGGAGATGACCGGCAGCCTCACCCGCTACCCGGTGATCCCCATCATCATCAACTCGGTGGCCCCGCCCTTCGGCCCCTACCGCCGCGTCCGCAAGCTCGGCGAAGCCGTCGGCCGCTTCCTCGCCAAGCTCGACAAGCGGGTGCTGATCCTCGGCACCGGCGGCCTGTCCCACGAACCGCCGGTGCCGCTGCTCAACGGCGCGCCCGACGAGATCGCCAACTTCCTGATCGCCGGCCGCAACCCGACGCCCGAGGCCCGCGCCGCCCGCCAGGCCCGCACCATCGCCGCCGGCAAGATCTACGGCACACCGGAAAGCGCCCAGACGCCGCTCAACGCCGAATGGGACCAGGCCTTCATGGACCTGCTGATCGAGCGCCGCCTCGACGAGATCGACGATTTCAAGATCGACGAGATCTCCAAAGCGGCCGGCCGCTCCACCCACGAGATCCGCACCTGGGTTGCCGCCTTCGCCGCCCTCGCCGCCACCGGCCCTTATAGCGCCCGCAAGGACTACTACCGCGCCATCAACGAATGGATTGCCGGCTACGGCGTGATCAGCGCCGAGCAGGCCTGATCCACACGAACACCCGTCCCACCGCCCTGCAACGACCCATATCAAAGGAGAACAAGACCATGACCACCCTCGACACCCAGATCCCCACCGAAGCCGAGATCGTCGCCCGCGCCGAAGCCCTGATCCCCTGGCTGCGCGAACGCGCCGAGGCCTGCGAAAAGGCCCGCATGGTGTCCCGCGAAACCATCCAGAAGTTCAAGGACGCCGGTTTCTTCAAGATCCTCCAGCCCAAACAGTGGGGCGGCTACGAAATGCACCCGAACGTGCTCAACAAGGTCCTGATGGAGCTGGCCCGCGGCTGCCCCTCCAGCGCCTGGAACGTGATGGTGCTCGGCGTGCATCCCTTCGAAGTGGGCCTGCTGCCCACCCAGTGCGGCGACGAGCTGTGGGGCCAGGACAACACCCGCCTGGTGTCCTCCTCCTACGCCCCCTTCGGCACCGTCACCAAGGTTGACGGCGGCTACGTGCTCAACGGCGAGTGGCTGACCTCCAGCGGCTGCGACCACGCCGACGGCGGCGCCTTCCTCGGCGGCCGTGTCGAAGAGAACGGCGAGCAGGTCTTCCGCTCCTTCTGGGTCCAGCGCTCCGACTTCGACATCATCGACGACTGGTACGTGGTCGGCCTGGCCGGCACCGGCAGCAAGAAGCTGTCGATCCGCGACGTGTTCGTCCCCGCCTACCGCAGCCACGTCATCGGCGCCTACGACCAGGAATCCCACGGCGACGTGAACAACCTCTACAAGATGCCCTTCTTCTACGTCTTCTACGCCGCCGTGTCGTCGGTGCTGATCGGCATGGCCCGCGGCATGGTCGACCTCTACATCGAGCACATGGTGCCGCGCCAGAACCTCAACCAGGCCGTCGGCGCCGCCGTGCAGGACCCCTTCATCAAGGGCAAGCTGGGCGAGGCCTACGCCAAGATCCTCGGCGCCACCACCCGCGTGCTGCACAACACCGAGGAAGCCTGGGGCTATGCCTCCAAGGGCGAGCTGGTGCCCCTCGACACCCGCATCCGCCACTTCGCCACCAACCAGTTCACCGGCGGTGAAGTCTTCGATGCAGCCCACATGATCTTCAAGAAGACCTCCACCCGCGGCGTCTGGCTCAACTGCCCGATGCAGCGCCAGCTGCGCGACCTGCTGGTCGGCACCAACCACATCACCCAGAACCAGGACAACATCGGCGACCTGCTGGGCGGCCAGTTGCTGGGCAACCCCCTGCCCAAGGCCAACCCCTTCGGCGTCCGCGTCTGAGTCCGAGTCTGAATCTTCGGGCGGCCCGGCCGGTGCGCCGGGCCCTCTTTCAACGATCCGCAGAGAGAACTTCCATGACCGATCTCACCGGCAACGTCGTCCACCAGACCCCGGCCCGGGACATCTCCACCCCCGCCCTCGCCGACCTGCCTCTCGTCACCCCGCTCGAACAACGCAACGGCATGCGCCACCTGGCCGCCGCCGTGTCCATCATCACCGCCACCGACGGCACCCACCGCGCCGGCCTGACCGCCACCGCGGTCTGCTCGGTCACCACCGATCCGCCGCGCCTGGTGGTCTTCGTGAACAAGAACGTCTATGCCAACAACCTGATCCAGACCAGCGCGGCGCTCGCCGTCAATGTGCTGGCCGGCGAGCAGGAAGATGTCGCCCGCGTCTTCGCCGGCATGGTCGAGGGTGTGCAGGGTGAAGACCGCTTCGGCACCGGCAGCTGGACGACCCTGGTGAGCGGCGCCCCGGTGCTCGACAACACCTTGTCGAGCTTCGATTGCCGCGTCATCAAGATGTTTGACGAGAGCACCCACCACGCCTTCCTGTGCGAAGTCCTCGCCGTGCGCGAGCGCACCGACGGCGAAGCCCTGGTCTACCTGAACGGCGCCTTCCGCCGCCTCCCCCAGTAAAACAGCACGCAGCGCCGGGGCCCTGGCCGCACAGCCGGCGCCCCGCACAACTATAAGAAGACCGGCCATCGCGGCCACCCGCAAGCCGGAGGGAAGACCTCCCCCGCACGCGCCCAGACAGCAGGAGAGAAGACAATGGATTTACGTGAAGCCATCCTGACGCAGCCCATGCGTCGCTTCCAGATGGGCATGATCGCCCTGTGCATCGTGCTGTGCATGATCGACGGCTACGAGGTGCTGGTCATGGCCTTCGTCGCCCCCCACGTTGCCAAGGCCTGGAGCCTCGGCCCGGTCGAGGTCGGCTACCTGCTCAGCGCCGGCATCTTCGGCATGGCCATCGGCGCCACCTTCATCTCGCCCCTCGCCGACCGCATCGGCCGCCGCCGCCACATCATCCTGTGCCTGAGCCTCATCGTCATCGGCATGGGGCTGTCCGCCGTGGCCACCGACCTGTGGCAGCTGGTCGCCTTCCGCGCCTTTGCCGGCCTGTTCATCGGCGCCATCATCTCCAGCCTCAACATCATCGTCTCCGAGTACAGCTCGGACGCCCGGCGTGGCACGGTGATGGGCATCTACGGCATGGGCCTGCCCGCCGGGGTGGCCATGGGCGGCGCCCTCACCAACCCCCTCATCGCCGAATTCGGCTGGCGCGCGCCCTTCGTCTTCGGCGCCGTGCTCACCGCCCTGAGCCTGCTGTGGGTGCTCGCCGCCCTGCCCGAATCCATCGAGTACCTGATCGAGAACGCCCCCGACGGCGCCCTCGATCAGTACAACAAGATCGCCGGCAAGCTCGGCTACCCGCCGGCCAAGGCCCTGCCGCCGCCCCTCGAGAGCAGCGAGATGCATGTCGCCAGCAAGGCCTTGTTCAGCGGCATCATGCTGCCACGCACCGCCCTGCTGTGGCTCGGCTACGCCAGCCTCACCGCGGCCTTCTACTTCGCCAACACCTGGACCGCCAAGCTCATCGCCGACGCCACCGGCAACGCCGCCCTGGGCGGGCGCACCGGCGTGCTCATCGCCATCGGCGGGGTGCTCGGCTCGCTGCTCTTCGCCGGCCTCACCCTGGTGATCCGGCCGCGCATCGTCACCGCCCTGATCATGTTCGCCGGCTCGCTGGCCTACACCCTGTTCGCCAACAACTTCACCGACGCCGGCCTCGCCGTAGTGCTGGCCCTCGCTGTGGGCGCCTGCGCCAACGGCGGCCTGGCGGCCTTCTACGCGATCAGCCCCTTCATCTACCCGACCTCGGTGCGTGGTACCGGTGTCGGCCTGATGATCGGCTTCGGGCGCGGCGTGGCCATCATCGCCCCGATCTTCACCGGCTACCTGCTCAAGTCCGCGTGGACGCCCCAGGACATCTACCAGTTCTTTGCCGCCGTGCTGGTCGTCGCCGGCGTCGCCGTGATCCTGCTCGACCGGACCTACCGCGGCCTCACCGAGAACCCGGATCTTCCGCCCGATACACCGAAAGGCGCTGAACACCTGGCCGCCCACTGACCGGAGGGCCGCCCAGTGACGACCGGGAACCCTGCCGCCCAAGGGCGCTTCCTGCTGCTGCTCGGCATGCTGGTGGCCTTCGGGCCGCTGGCCACCGACCTCTACCTGCCCGCCCTGCCCGCCATCCGGGCCGGGCTCAATACCACCCCGGAAGCCGTCCAGCTGTCCATCACCGTCTTCCTCGGCGGCTTCTCGATCGGCATGCTCGGCTACGGGCCGATCTCCGACCGCCATGGCCGGCGCCGCGTGATGCTCAGCGGCATCAGCCTCTTCGTGCTGGCCAGCCTGGCCTGCCTGCTCGCCACCTCGGTGGAACAGCTGATCGTCGCGCGCTTCATCCAGGCCCTCGGCGGCGGCGCCGCATCAGTGCTGGCGCGGGCCGTGGTGCGCGATGTGTTCTCCCAGACCGAGGCCCTGCGCAAGCTGTCCCTGCTGGCCATGATCACCGCCATCGCGCCGCTGCTGTCGCCCCTGCTGGGCAGCGTCATCCTCGATCTGGCCGGCTGGCGGGGCACCTTCGCCGCCATCCTGGTGTGGGGCATCCTCAGCCTGGCCACGGTGTACTTCCAGCTCCCCGAGACCCTGCCCCCCGAACGCCGGGGGCAGTTGTCGCTGGGCAAGGCCTTCGCGGCCTACCTCAAGCTGCTCGGCGACCCGGCCGCCATCGGCCTGCTGTTGGCCGGTGGCATGTCCTTCGCCGGCATGTTTGCCTACATCACGGCCAGCCCCTACTACTTCATCGAGATGCAGCAATTCTCGCCGCGGGCCTACAGCGTGCTGTTCGCCACCAACGCCCTCGGCATCTTCGCCGCCAACTACGCCAACTCCCGCCTGGTGCGCCGGGTCGGGGCCGTCCGCATGATAGGCGCGGCCTGCCTCACCGGCCTGGCCGGCGCCCTCACCCTGCTGCTCGGGGTGTCTCTGCACGACGTCCTGCCGCTCACCATCGCCGGCCTCTTCCTGATGGTCAGCGTCACCGGCCTGCTCGGCGCCAACTGCGTCGGCCTGCTGATGGAACGCTACCCGCTCAACACCGGCGCGGCGGCGGCCCTGTTCGTGTCGGGGCAGTTCGGGCTGGGCATGCTCGCCAGTGCCGGCGTCAGCTATCTGCATGACGGCAGCGGCCTGCCCATGGCCGGCGTCATCGCCGCCACCGCCACCACCTCGGTGCTGGGCTTCTTGCTGTTCCGGCAGACCGACCGGCGTAGCGCTACGCCGCAACCCTGACCCCCTCCCCGGACACAACAAGACCTCAGGCCCGGGACCGCCCCTGCATATCAATGAGAGAGAAAGGACATCCGATGTCATCGACAGAAAAGAAGACCAACCCATTCACCCAGGAGACCGGCATCATCAACCTGGGTGGGATAGACGCGATCGTGCGGCTGACGCTGGACCAGGTGCGCACGGACGCGCGCCGGGGTCTCAAGACCGGGATGTTCGTCTCGGGCTACCGGGGCTCCCCGGTGGGCATGCTGGACGCGGCGCTGATCAAGCAGCAGAAGCACCTGCTCGAGCAGAACATCCACTTCGTGGACGGCATCAACGAAGACCTGGCCGCCACCGCCGTGTGGGGCACCCAGATGCTGCACACCGTGGGCGGCCAGAAGTTCGACGGGGTCACCGGCCTGTGGTACGGCAAGGCCCCGGGCGTGGACCGCTCCGGTGATGCCCTCAAACACGCCAACTACACCGGCATCGGCAAGAACGGCGGCGTGCTCGCCATCGTCGGCGACGACCCCAGCTGCAAGAGCTCGTCCCTCGCCAGCCAGAGCGAACCCATGCTCTTTCACGTCGGCATCCCCTCCCTCTACCCGGGCAACGTCCAGGAGATCCTCGACCTGGGCCTGCACGGCTACAACCTGTCGCGCATGGCCGGTGTGTGGATGGGCATGAAGATCGTCACCAACGTCGCCGACGGCAGCGGCAGCGCCCTGGTCTCCCCCGAGCGGCTCAACTTCGTCACCCCCGACCTGGAATTCGACGGCCAGCTGTTCACCCCGCGCATGAACCTCGGCATGAACGTGCGCGCCGACGCCCTCGAGATGGAGCAATCCCTCTACACCCGGCGCCTCGAAGTGGTGAAGCGCTACGCCCGCGCCAACAAGCTCAACAACATCGTCTTCGAGAACCGCGACGCCTGGCTCGGCATCCTCACCGCCGGCAAGACCTACAACGACCTCAAGCAGGCCTTCCTCGAGATGGGCCTGGATGACGC
>NZ_JABBGA010000030.1 GCF_012927165.1 Zoogloea dura | reverse complement strand
GCCGAGCACAAGGCCCTGCCCGGCGCCACCGCCCTGTCGGAGGCCGCCGCGCGCAACCTGTACAAGCTGATGGCCTACAAGGACGAGTTCGAAGTGGCGCGCCTGCACACCGACCCGGCCTTCCTGGCCGAACTCGATGCCCAGTTCCCCCACGGCTACAGCGTCAAGTACAACCTGGCCCCGCCGCTGCTGGCCGACAAGGACCCGAAGACCGGCCACCTGCAGAAGAAGCAGTACGGCCCGTGGATGTTCAAGGCCTTCCAGCGCATGGCCGGCCTCAAGCACCTGCGCGGCGGCGCACTGGATCTCTTCAGCAAGACCGAAGAGCGGCGCATGGAGCGGGCCCTGATCGAGGAGTACATCCGCCAGCTCGACGAGATCGTGGGCCAGCTGACCCACGCCAACCACTCGGCTGCCGCTGCACTGGCGGCCTGGCCGGATGAGGTGCGGGGCTATGGGCACGTGAAGGAGAAGAACCTGGCCAAGGCGCGGGTGCTGCAGGCGGAGCGGCTGGCTGCCTTCAGGAATCCCACGCAGGTGGTGATGATGAAGCGGGCGTAAGCCGCCAGGGTGCGGGGGTGACGGGCCCCTGCACCCTGTATCACAACAAAGCCTCTCTGCCGCAAGGCAAGAGAGGCTTTGTTGTGTGGGAGGCTTCATTCGCCCGCGGAGCCTTTGCTGGGCGGCTTTCCGCTGTTTTGAGTTGAATTGGCCGGGAATTCGCCCCGGCGGGCGACCCCTTTCTTTGCATCGCCAAAGAAAGGGGGAAAGAAAGGCGACCCGGCTTCCCCGGTCGTCCGCGTAGCGGACGACTCCCCTGCGCTGCTCGCATCGGGCGGCCGGCGCGGAACTCGTCGGCTACGCCTCCTCAGACAGCCGCGCCGGAAGGCCCCGCCCGCTGCTGCGCTGCTCGGCGGGTCAGAACGGGCTTTCAGCAAGCACCGAGCCTCTACGGAAAGCTCGGTGGGTGCGAGACGCTGGGGTTTTGCTTTGTGTTGATCATCAACAGCTACTTCAGCAAAGGCTCGGTGCTTGGCAAAAGCCCGTTCCGACCCGCCGAGCAGCGGAACGGCAGGCGGGGTAGTCCGGCGCGGCTGTCTGAGCCCGCAGGGCGAGTTCCGCGCCGGCCGCCTGGCGTGAGCAGCGCAGGGGAGTCATTCGCGCAGCGAATGACCGGGGAGGCGGGTCGCCTTTCTTGCTTACTTCTTTGGCGAAGCAAAGAAGTGAGTCGCCCGCCGGGGCGAAATCCCGGCCAATCCAACGCTGAAAAAAGGAAAGCCGCCGGCTCTCAGCTTCACCCAGATCTCGATGCCGGGGTGCCGGACTTGAGATCTCGCACCGCAGATTTGAGATCTCGCACCGCAGATTTGAGATCTCGCTCCCCGGAATTGAGATCCAGCCCTCCGGATTTGACATCCGGTGCTCCGGATTTCAAATCTGCCACGCCGGATCTCAATTCTCGGAGTCGTTAACTCAAATCACGCGGCCGTTAACTGACATCCGACCCACCGGATTTGAGTTCTCGCGCCGATTTATTCAAATCCGGCACCGCGGATCTCAATTCCGAGCTGCCGGATCTCAAATCCGGAGGGCCGGATCTCAATTCCGCGGGGCCGGATCTCGAATCCTGGCCCGCGGAATTGAGTAAAGCGCTGCCGGCGTCGATGTCGGCCTGCGGTTTTCAGCCTCGCCGGACCCGGATGGTGTATGCGCCGGTGCCGGCGGCGTCGAAGTGGCGGACCTGGGCGTAGTAGGTGCCGGCGCTCAGGCTGGCGGCGATGCGGGCGTTGGTGCCGAGGCCGCTGTCGTCGTCGGTGGCGATGAGGTTTGTCGTGCTGTCGGGGCCGAACAGCTTCATCACCACGTCGGTGGAGCCCTGGGTGTCGATGATGTGCTTGCCCGGGGTGGTGACGACGAACTGGTAGATGTCCTGTTCGCCCGCCTTGCCGATGCTGGCGGGTGTGCGGCGGGCGGTGCCGACCTTGAGGACGGTGGCGGTCTCCAGGCTGGGGCCGTTGCGGGGATACATCTTGGCGCCGGAGATGAAGAGCTTGTCGAGGGAGGACAGCACGTCATTGGCCTGGGTGGCGATGCCGTTGGTGGTCCAGGTGGCCGGGAAGAAGTAGAGCATGATGGACTCAGGGTCGAAGTCGGTGCCATTGACCTGGTCCACGCTGTACTTGGCGAGGACGTTGTGGCGGATGGTGGCTTCATCCCAGAAGTTGGGGCTGCCGGCGAGCTCCTTGAGCACGACTTTCTCGTTCCAGTTGATGCCGCCGAAGGGGCTCTGGTGTTCGTGGGCCAGGCCGATGGCGTGTCCGAACTCGTGGGCTGCGGTGCCGCCGTCGAGAAAGCCCAGGTTCATGGTGGGCTGGTTGAGGGGGATGCTGCGGCAGTCGGTGCCGATGTAGGACCAGGCGCCGTCAGAGGGGTCGAAGGCGATGCGGATCTCGGCGTCCTGGGCGTCGTTGAAGTCGAACTTGAGGTTGGCCACCGCCGACCACCAGCCGGCCTGGGTGATGGCGGTGTTGCGCTGGGCCTGGGTGCCGCCGATGAAGCGCACCCTCAGGGTGGAGCCGTTGTTCCAGGTCTTGCCCCGCGGGGATATGGCACGTACCCGCCCGGCGGGGCCGGCCATGGTTTCCTGGTGGCGCATGGTGTCGGCGGGCAGCACCCGGTCGATGCAAACTTTGGGTCTGGTTGTCATGGCGTGTCTCCTCGAGCGGTATACAGCAGGCATGCAACTGCCATCTGTTTATAGCTGCTGCTCGAGAGGCCCGCCACGGCGGGCTGGCCGAGCCCGGCGTCCCGGTGGCTCAGCTCTGCGTCCGGGTGGCTCAGCTCTGCTTCGGGGGGGCGCTGCCGGCCGGCGGGAGCCAGCGCAGCAGCGCGGCAAACAGCAGGTCCGGGTCCACTGGCTTGGCGACGAAGTCGTTCATGCCGGCCGCCATGCAGTGCTCCCGGTCTTCGGCGAAGGCGTTGGCGGTCATGGCGAGGATGGGGATGTGGGCCAGGCCGGGCAGGCTGCGGATCCGGCGGGTGGCTTCGAGGCCGTCCATCACCGGCATCTGCATGTCCATCAGGATCAGGTCGAAGTGCTCGTGCTCGAGCTTGCGGAGGGCTTCCGCGCCGTTCTCGGCGACCGCCACATGGAGGCCGACGTCTTCCAGCAGGGCCAGGGCCACTTCCTGGTTGACCGGGTTGTCTTCGCACAGCAGCAGGCGGCGGCCGGCGTGCTCCCGGCGCAGCACGGTTTCGGGATCGCCTTCTTCCAACGGCAGGCTGGCGGGGTGGTCCTCCAGCCGGCCGTGACGCTCCAGCGTCACGCTGAGCCAGAACACGCTGCCTTCGCCGGGGCGGCTGCTGACGCCGGCCTCGCCACCCATCATCTCGGCCAGGCGGCGGGTGATGGCCAGGCCGAGGCCGGTGCCGCCGTAGTGGCGGGTGGTGGAGTTGTCGGCCTGCTCGAAGGCCATGAAGAGGCGCTCGGTGATGGCGCTGTCGATGCCGATCCCGGTGTCGGCGACTTCGAAGCGCAGGCTCAGGTGGGTATCCGTCTGCGCCAACGGCCGGCAGCGCAGGGTCACCGAGCCGGCGCTGGTGAATTTGACGGCGTTGCCCAGGTAGTTGATCAAGGCCTGGTTGAGGCGGGTCGGATCGCCCAGCAGGCCGCCCAGCGGCGTGTCGGGCCGCTCGACGATCAGGGCCAGGCCCTTGGCCTCGGCGCGGTCGTGGATCAGGGCGGCGGCGCGCTCCATCAGGCGCACGGGGTCGAAGGCGATGTGTTCCAGCTCGATCTTGCCGGCTTCGATCTTGGAGATGTCGAGCACGTCGTTGATGACGGCCAGCAGGTGGTCGGCGGATTCGCGGATGCGGGCCAGCTTGTCCAGCTGCGCGGCGTCACGGGTGGCGCGCTGGAGCATGTGGGTGAGCCCGACGATGGCGTTCATCGGGGTGCGGATCTCGTGGCTCATGTTGGCCAGGAAGGCGCTCTTCGACTGGCTGGCCACTTCGGCGGCCTGCTTGGCGGCGGCCAGCTCGGCGGTGCGGGTGGCCACCAGCTCTTCGAGGTGGTGGCGGTGGCGGTCAAGCTCTTCACTCAGGCGGCGCCTCTCGGTGATGTCCTGCTTGACCCCGAGGTAGTGGGTGATGCGGCCGTCCGGCTGGCGGATGGGCGAGATCTGGACGTGCTCGTAATAGATCTCGCCGTTCTTGCGCCGGTTGATGAACTGCCCCGACCAGGTGCGGCCGGCCACCAGGGCCTGCCACAGCGCGGTGTAGGTGCCGGGGGTCGTCTGGCCGGACTGGAGCAGGCGGGAGTTGCAGCCGATGAGCTCGTCGCGCAGGTAGCCGCTGATGGAGATGAAGGCCTCGTTCACATACTCGATGTTGCCGCGCAGGTCGGTGATGACCACCGCCTCGGGGCTCTGCTCGACGGCCTGGGACAGCTTGCGCAGCTGGGTCTCGGCCAGTTGCTGGTCTTCCAGCATGCTGAGCAGGGTCAGGCGCATGGTGTCGGCCTGGGCCAGAAGCTGTTCGGCTTCGGCGCGGGAGCTCTGCATGGCCTGCTGGGCGGCGATCCGGTCGCTGACCTTGCGCGCCAGCATCATGAAGTGGCGTGGCTGGGCCGTGCCGGGCTTGAGGGTGGCGGACAGTTCGTACCATTCGGGCCGGCCGTCGACCAGGACCTGGATCAGCTGGCCGCGGGTGCTGCCGTGCTCGGCGGCGGCCTGCAGGCTGGCCAGGGCCGTGGCGGCGGCATCGGTCGGCAGCAGGTCGGTGAAGCTGCGCCCGATGAGGCGCTTGCGCGGCGGGAGCAGCGGGTCGGCCACGCTGGCCCACTGCTTGAGGATGAGGCCTGTCTCATCCACCTCGAAGAGCAGGTCCGGGATGGCGTGCAGGGTGGCCTCGAGTTCGAGGGTGTGCAGCCGCACCCGGCGCCGCAGTTGCAGGTTCCACAGGAGCAGCAGCAGGCCCGCGATGACCAGGGCCAGGGTGCCCCCCGCCACATAGCCGCCCCAGGCCGGGATGGCCAGCTGCCGCCCCATCCACTTTTCCTTGAGGGCCGCGTAGTCCTTCGCCGGGATGTCCCGGAAGCCGCTGTCGATGCGGGCGAGCAGTGCGCTGTCGCCCTTATGGACAGCGCGGTGGAACTGGCCCTGGTAGAGCGTGAAGGCTTCGCGGAAATCCCGGTCGACGCCGCTGCGCGCCATCAGGAAGTGGGCCGGGGGTGCGTCGAGACAGAAGACCCGCACGTCGCCGGCCACCGCGGCGTCGATCAGGGCCTCGTAGCTGGGGTAGTTGTCGGCGCGCCGGACGCCGGCCTCGAGCAGGTGGTCGGCGCAGGCGTCGCCCTGCTTGACGCCCACCGCAAAGGCCTTGAGGGTGGCCACGCTGTCGATGCCCTGGATGCTCTTGTGCACCAGGATGGGCACGTTGAGGTCGGCGTAGGGCGGGGTGAAGTCCATCAGCGCCTCACGCATCGGCGTGCGGAAGATGGTGTCGATCACGTCGGCTTCGCGGTTGCCGAAGCGCTGCAGGGCCAGCGACCAGTCGGACGGCCGCAGCTCTGCCTCGATGCCGCTGCGGGCGGACCACAGGGCCCACAGGTCGATCAGGTAGCCCTTGAGCTGGCCGTCGGTGTCGCGGAAGACATACGGCGGGTAGTTGTCGTCCATCGCCACCACGATGCGCTGCGGGGCGTCGTCGGCGGCCCCGGCCGGCATGGCCGGCAGCCCCAGCCCCAGGCCGAGCAGCCCGCTGATCAGCCCGCGCAGGAGGGGGTGCAAGCTCATGGCGCGTCTTCCTCCGTGCTGACGCTGAGGTAGCGCGGCGGCTCGCCGAGGCGCGCGTGCAGGGCATTGATCTCGCGCTTGAGTTCGAGCACGCGGCCTTCGCGGCCGAGCATCACCTGCTGCCAGCGGCGCAGCTCGTCGAGCTGGGCGTGGAGGCGCTCTTCGGCGCGTTCCAGCCCGTGGTGGGTCTGGCGCAGCTCGCTCTCGCGCCCGGCCCGCTCCATCGCCACGGCGGCCAGGGCGACGGCGGCTTCGGCATAGCGGTGCAGGGTGGGGGTGAGGGCCGCCGCCGCGGGCGCATGCCGGCACAGGGCGAACAGGCCGAGCAGCGGCCCCTCGCGGGAGACTACCGGGAAGGTCCAGCAGGCCACCGGAGCGTTCTCGGGGCCGGCCGGGAGGGTGAGCCGGCGTGCTTGGGTGGGCTCGGGCTCCGGGGGCCGGGCCGCAGCCAGGCTGGCCTCGAGGGCCGACCACAAGGCCGGAGCCATGACGTGCCCGGCGCGATGGCGCAGGGTGTGTTCGTTCTTGTCCAGCACCAGGGCCGCGCAGTGGATGGCGCTGTCGCGGGCTTCGATCTGCGTGCAGCAGTCCTCTAGGATCTCGGGGAGCGGGGCACCCAGCGAGATCCGCCGCAGTACCGAGTTGCTGAACTCGAGCAGCAGCTGCTGCTCCCGGTGTTCGGTGACGTCGAAGAAGGTGGCCAGCAGGTGCTCGCCCAGGGCCACGCCGGCGATCTCGATGATCCGGTAGCTGCCGTCCTTGCAGCGCACCCGGTATTCGCTCGGGCGTATCACGTGGTCGGTGGCGATGGCCTGGCGCACGGCGTCGTCCCAGGCCCGCCACACCTCGGCCCGGTAGGCCGGGTCGGGGTAGGCGAGGTTCCACCAGCTGTCCAGGTCGGGGGCTTCGGCCATGGTGTAGCCGAAGGTCGTGGTGAAGTGCCGGTTCATGAAGATCGAGCGGCCCCGGGCGTCGAGCAGGCTGACCGGCAGGGGCAGGCTCTCGGTGAGCTGGCGGAAGCGCGCCTCGCTCTCGCGCAGGGCGGCCTCGGAGGCCTTCTGGGCGTCGATATCCACGGCGACGCCCACCGAGCGCAGTGGCTGCCCCGCGGCGTCCCGCTCCACCACCTGTCCGCGCACGCTCAGCCAGCGCTGCCGACCGTCTCCACCCCTGGCCTGGTAGTCCACGGAGAAGCGGGCCTCGGAGCCGGCCAGGGTGCCGCGAAAGGCGTGCCCGACCTTCTCGCGCACGTCGGGGTCGAGACGCAGCAAGGCTTTGTCCAGGGGCTCGTGGATGTCGCTGCCGGTGAGCCCCAGCACCTGGGCCAGCCCCTGGCTGCGGCTGAGGATGCCGTCGCGGTGGTCGTATTCCCAGGTGCCCACGCCAGTGGCTTCGAGCACCACGTCGAGGGTGTGCTCGAGCCGGGTGCGGCTCTCTTCCATCATCACCACGCCCAGCCGTTCGAGCATGCGGTGCTGGCTGATCACCGCCAGCATGCGCCCGGCCTCGTCCAGCACCACCAGGTGGCGCAGCCCGGCCTCGCCCATGCGGCGGGCGGCGTCGGCGACGGTGATGTCGGGGCCGACGGTGTAGAGCGGGTGCGACATGACATCGCCGACGGTGAGCCGCTCGGGGATGACCTGGCTGGCCATCAGGCGGGGCACGTCCCTTTCGGTGATGATGCCCAGGGCCCGGCCCTCACGCCCGATCACCAGGTGGTCGCGGCGGGTGGAGGCCATGATCTCGAGGGCCCGCGCCAGCGGGTGCTCGGGCACCAGCATGTCGGGCGAGGGGTCCATCACCGCGCCCAGGCAGTGGATGGCCTTGAACAGGTCGTGGCCGAGGTGGCGCCGGAAGTCCGTCTCGCTGGCCACGCCGCGCAGCCTGCCCACCTCATCCACCAGCACGAGGTGGCGCACCGCCCGGTTGGCCAGCAGGGCCTGGGCCGACGAGAAGTCCATGTCCTCCCGCACGGTGAGCAGGGGGGCGCTCATGACGCTGCGGACCGGCTTGTCTTCCGCGTAGCCGGCGCAGATCAGGCGCAGCAGATCGCGTTCGGTGATGATGCCGACCGGCCGGTCGCCGCCTTCGGTGACCACCAGGCAGGAGACCTGGGCGTCGACGAACAACTGGATGGCGTTGCGCAAGGGCAGATCCGGCACGACGGTGAGGACGGCGGAGGTGGCAATGTCGCGGAGCCGCAGTTCGGAGGCTGGATTCATGCTGTTACCAGGGGGCAGGCAGGGGGCTTCGGGTGGCCCTGGGGCCGCTTTCTGGGCGAAAGATACTGCCTTTATGGCACGAATGCTCGCTTCGTCAGAGGGGGAGCGCGGCGCCCCGCGGCACCCCCGCATGCCACTGGCGTGTGACTGGCGCCTCAGGGCGCGGCGAGGGCGGTGCGGACGTTTTGCCAGTCGATGCCAATGGCCTGCGCTGCCGATTGCGGGCGTCTGGCGAGCACTGCCCGCAGCGCTTCGATCCGCTCTGCGGTGGCGGGATGGGTCGAGAACAGGGCGGGCGGGCGCAGGCCGTCGGCCCCCTCCTGCCGGGACAGGGTCTCGAAGAAGGCGAGCAGGCCTTGCGGGTCGATGCCGGTTTCCGCAAGCCGGTCGAGGGCGCGCAGGTCGGCTTCGCGTTCGGCATCGCGGGAGAACTTGAGCTCTCCCAGCTGTGCGGCCCAGCCGCCGAGGGTGCCGTAGTCGCCGAACAGGGCGGCCACGATGAGCCGCAGGCCCGCTGCCCGGGCGAGCTGGTGCATGCTGTGGCGGAGTTCCACGTGGGCGATCTCGTGGGCCAGCACACCGGCCACTTCCTCGGCGCTGCGGGCTTCCTTGAGCAGCGCGGAATGGACCACCACTACGCCGCCGGGGGCGGCAAAGGCGTTGATAGTGGGGCGCTGGGCCAGGTAGAAGTCGAGCTTCTCGCCAGGCCGTGCCAGCCGCGTGGCGATGGCTTGCAGGGCTGCATGGGCCGGGCCGTCCTCGATCAGCGGACCCTCTGCCCGGGTGCGGGCCAGCACGACCGCGCCGATCTGCTGTTCGACTTCGGGCGGAATGTGGTCCACAACCCGATCCACCACCGGGTCAAGGAAGAGCAGCAGCAGGCCGGCCAGCACCAGGGGCAGCAGGACCAGCAGGGCCAGGCCGGCTCCCAGGCGGCGCCGGCCCGCCCGCCGGTGCTGCTCGCCGACTTGAAACAGCCCGGGGGCGACCCGTTTGAGCGGGGCGATATCCCGGTCGGCCACCATCAGCAGGTGGGCGCTGTCGTCCTGGGGCCAGGACAGGGCCCACTGCTCATGATTGAAGCCGCGCGCTTCGACCGTCAGGGCGTGCTGCGGGACCCGCAGGCCGGGCCCGTCGTCGCGCAGGATCAGCAGGCTGCCGTCGTCCCAGGCGAGGCGCACCGGGTGGCCGTGGGCATCCCCGCCCGGCGGGTAGTAGCGGGCCGGGAGCGGCGCGTCGCTCACTCGTCGTCGCCCAGCACCGCGCCAAGGCCGAAGCCGGACAGCAGCGAGCCGCCCTCCTTGCCGCCACCGCCCGCGGCGCGGGAGGCCATCACGATGCGGTCGGCCAGGCGGGACAGGGGCAGGGACTGCAGCCAGATCTTGCCGGGGCCGGTGAGGGTGGCGAAGAACAGGCCTTCACCACCGAACAGGGCGGTCTTGATCTTGCCGGCGTACTGGATGTCGAAATCCACGCTGGGCTGGAAGGCCACCACGCAGCCGGTATCCACGCGCAGGGTCTCACCGGGGGCGAGGGTCTTCTCCATCAGGGTGCCGCCGGCGTGGATGAAGGCCATGCCGTCGCCTTCGAGCTTCTGCATGATGAAGCCTTCGCCGCCGAACAGGCCGACGCCGAGCTTTTTCTGGAAGGCGATGCCGAGGGAGACGCCCTTGGCGGCGGCGAGGAAGGAGTCCTTCTGGCAGATCAGGGTGCCACCGACGGTGGTCAGGTCCACCGGCACGATCTTGCCCGGGTAGGGTGCGGCGAAGGCCACCCGGCGCTTGCCATTGCCCTCGTTGTGATAGACGGTGGTGAACAGGCTCTCGCCGGTGAGCAGGCGCTTGCCGGCGCCCATCAGCTTGCCGAAGAAGCCGCCCTGCTGGGCCGAGCCGTCACCGAAGATGGTGTCCATCTGGATGCCGTCCTGCATGTACATCATCACCCCGGCTTCGCCGATGGCGGCCTCGCCCGGGTCGAGCTCGACCTCCACGTACTGCATTTCGTGACCGAAGATTTCGTAGTCGACGACGTCCATTGCCATGTTTGGTTTCTCCCTTTGCGAAACGGGTTGAAGTGGATCCGGATTGTTCAGCAGCCGCGCTGCAGGCTTGTGACGAGCGCCGGCTGCAAAGCCGGCATGGTATGCCAGAGCGGAGGGCGCTGCAGGGAAAAGCAGGGGCGTCCCGGCTCAGCCCGGGGTGGCCAGCTCCACCCGGACCAGGGTGCCCTGCCCGCCGGGGGGCGCTTCGAGGGTGACCGTGCCGCCACAGCCGCGGGCAATCTCGCGCACGATGGGCAGGCCCAGCCCGCTGCCAGGGCGGCTGGCGGAGGGCAGGCGGAAGAAGCGTTCAAAGACCCGTTCGTGGAATTCGGGCGGAATGCCCGGGCCGTTGTCTTCCACCTCGATCACGCAATGCCTGTCGTGGCTGTGGCAGCGCACCGTGACTTCGCCGGGGGCGGGGGTGTAGGCGAGGGCATTGAAGACCAGGTTGGCGATCATCTCGCCGAGCAGCAGCGGGTCGCCCCGCAGTTGGGCGGCCTCGAGTTCGAAGCCGAGGTCGAGGCCGCGGGATTCGGCCAGGCGGATCCATTCCGGGCTGCGTTCGCGGATCAGGTCGGGCAGGTCGACGCTCTCGGCCAGGTCGGCCTGGCGCCCGCCGGGCTCTGCCGAGAGCAGCACCAGCATCTGGTTGATGAGATGGCCGAGGCGTTCGATGGCGCCGATACACTGGCTGATGCGTGTGTCGCGGCTGGTGGCGTCGGCTTCCCGCGGGAGGACCTCGAGCTGGGCCCGGATACCGGCCAAGGGGGTGCGCAGCTGGTGGGCCGCGTTGGCGACGAAGCGCTGCTGGGCTTCGGCGGCCTGCTCGAGGCGCAGCAGCAGCTGGTTGAATTCGTCCACCAGGGGGCGGATCTCGCCGGGGGCCGAGGCAGCGTCGAGGGGGCGCAGGGCCCGGTGTTCCATGCCATGCAGGGCCCGCCGGATGTCCTCGACCGGGAGCAGGGCGTGGCGGATGCCGAACCAGATGGTGAAGCCGGTGGCGGCGGCGAAGAAGATCAGGGGGAGGATCAGGGCGAAGGCCAGGTCCACTCGCAACTGGTCGCGCTTTCGGGTGGTCTCGGCCGTGACGAAGACAAAGGGTTCGCCGGCCACCTGTCGGTGGATGGCGATGACCCGGATCGGGTGACCGCGGAAGTGGGAGTAGAAGCTGACCCGGTCGCCTTCTGTCTCGGCGCCTTCGGGGGCTTCGTGGGGCAGGCCTGCATCGCCGGCGACAAAGCGGTTGTTGGGGCCGAGCACGAGGTAGTAGATGTCATCCACCCGGTCGGCCCGCAGCACCTGCTCGGCGGCAGTGGGGAAGACGAAGCGGGGTTCTCCGCCCACCATCTCGAGGTGGGGCACCAGGGCCAGGCTGGCGTCGGCCAGGGCCCGGTCAAGCGCCTCGATGGCCGGCTGGTGGACCAGGTGGAAGGCCAGGGGCAGGAAGGTCAGGACGGCCAGGGCTGCCGGCAGCAGCAGCCATAGCAGCAGGGCTTTACGCAGGCTTCGGGTCATGGACGGGATTTTCGAGCATGTAGCCCAGGCCGCGCACGGTGCGGATGCGGATGCCGCCCGGCTCGAGCTTGGTGCGCAGGCGCGAAATGTACACCTCCACGGCGTTTACGCTCATGTCCTGGTCCCAGGTGCAGATCGCCGCCACGATACGCTCCTTGCTCAGGACCCGCTCTGGGTTGTCGAGCAGGAACTGCAGGATGGCCCACTCCCGCTGGGGCAGTTCGACGGGCTGGCCGGCCAGCCAGGCCCGGCGGGCTTCCTCGTCGAGGGTCAGGGTGCCGAACTCGCGGCGCTGGCCGGCCTGGCCGCGGCTGCGCCGGACAAGGGCATTGACCCGCGCCAGCAGCTCGACGGCGGCGAAGGGTTTGGTCAGGTAGTCGTCGGCCCCCAGGTTGAGGCCCCGCACCCGTTCGTTGAGGGCGTCGCGGGCCGTCAGCATGAGCACGTGGATGGGGTTGTGGCGGGCCCGCAGGCGGGTCAGCAGCTCCAGCCCGTCCATGCCTGGTAGACCGATGTCGAGCACCATCAGGTCGAAGGGCTCGGCGGCGATGGCGGCCTCGGCGAGTTCGGCGCTGCCGACGAAGTCGGCATTGAAGCCGGCACCCCGCAGGAGCTGGGCCAGGCCGTCGGCCAGGAGGGGGTCGTCTTCGACGATGAGGGTGCGCATTGCAGTGTCCTGTCGGAGAGGAGCGTAGGTTTCAGGGAGCGGAGCTTTCGCCGCGGCCGGGCCCGTCCTTGCTGCCGCCGAAGCTGAGGAGGACCGGCAGCAGGAGCAGGGTGAAGATTGTCGCACTGACGATGCCTCCGACGATGACGACGGCGAAGGGGCGCTGGGTTTCCGAGCCGATGCCGTGGGACAGCGCTGCCGGCAGCAGGCCGAGGCCGGCCATCAGGGCGGTCATGACGATGGGGCGCAGGCGCAGCATGGCACCGTCGAGAATGGCCTCGGCCCGGGGGGCGCCGCGCCGGGCGATCTCGATGACCTGTTCGACCATGATCACCCCGTTCTGCACCGAGATGCCGGCCACCGCGATGAAGCCGACCGCTGCGGAGACGGACAGGTGCAGGCCGGCAATGGCGAGCCCGGCGAAGCCGCCGATCAGGGTGAAGGGCACCATGGACAGGACCAGCAGGGCCGGGCGGATGTCCTTGAAGGCCCAGAACAGCAGCGAGAAGATCAGGCCCAGGGTGATCGGCACGATGAGCTTGAGGCGGCCCATGGCGCGCTGCTGGTTCTCGAACTGGCCACCCCAGGTCATGCTGTAGCCGGGGGGCAGGATGACTTCGGCGGCGACCTTCCGTTGGGCTTCCGCGACAAAGCTGCCCTGGTCGCGGCCGCGCAGGTTGGCCTTGACGATGACGTTGCGGCCACCCGCCTCGCGCTGGATGCGGGAGGCGCCCTGGCGCAGTTCCACGTCGGCCACGTCGCCCAGCGGGATGCTGGTCTTGCCGTCGCCGAGGGCTACCGGCAGGTGGGCGATGTCGTCGATCTGGTCGCGGAACCGGGGGCCGAAGCGCAGGGTGACGTCGTAGCGCCGCTCGCCGTCATAGAACACATTGACCGCGCTGCCGCCGAGGGCGGTCTGGATCATGGTGTTGATGTCGGTGACGTTGATGTCGTAGCGGGCCAGGGCGTCGCGGCGCAGGCGGATGTCCACTTCGCTCTGGCCGCCCACCGGCAGCGCCGCCACGTCGGCGGAGCCCTGGATGCGGCCGAGTACGCTGGCCACCTGGCGGGCCTTGGTCTCGAGCACATCGAGGTTGGGGCCGAAGATCTTGACCGCGATCTCACCCTTGGCGCCGGAGAGGGACTCTTCGACGTTGTCCTGGATTACCTGGGAGAAGTTGGTGGGCAGGCCGGGGATCGCCGACAGCTTGGTGGACATGCTCTCCACCAGGGCTTCCTTGCTGGCAAAGCGCCACTCGTTGCGGGGTTTGAGGTCGGCCAGGATTTCCAGGTTGTTGGGGCCCTTCGGGTCGGTGCCGTCGTCCGGGCGGCCGACGTGGGTGATCACCGCCTTCACTTCCGGGTAGCTGTTGAGCACCGCCCGGACCTTGCGTTCCACCTCCTTGGTGTTGGACAGGGCGGAGGATTGCGGCAGGCTGATGGTCAGCCAGATGTTGCCTTCGTCCAGCTTGGGTAGGAACTCGGAACCCAGCAGCGGGGCCAGGGCGAGGGCGCCGACGAGGCAGGCGGTCGACGCGAGGATGGTGAGGCGGCGGCGGCCCTGCAGGCGGATCAGGAGGTCCCGGTAACGGATCTGCAGGCGATGCAGCCAGGGGCTTTCCTTCTCGGCCATGTCCTGCTTGTTGAGGGCATAGGAGAGCAGTGTCGGAACCAGCGTCAGGGTCAGGATCAGGCCGCCCAGCAGGGCGAAGGAGAGGGTCAGTGCCACCGGGGTGAAGATCCGGCCCTCGACCCGCTGGAAGGTGAAGATGGGCAGGAAGGCGACGATGATGATGGCCTTCGAGAACATGATCGGCGAGCCCAGCTCGATGCAGGTCTGCTTGAGGGCGTGCAGGCGCCGGCCGACCGGCGAGATGATGCCGTGGTGTTCGGCGTGGGCATCCACGGCGAGGCGCACCATGAGGGCTTCGACCATCACCACCGCGCTGTCGATGATGACCCCGAAGTCCACTGCGCCGAGGGAGATCAGGTTGGCCGACACACCCATCGCGTGCATCAGGATGAAGGCGAACAGCAGGGACAGGGGGATCACTGCGGCGACGATGATGGCGGCGCGCAGGTTGCGCAGAAAGCCGAGCAGGATGGCGGTGACCAGCACGGCGCCGACCAGCAGGTTCTCGGCAACGGTGGCGACGGTGTGACCGATCAGCTCGGTGCGCTGGTAGATCGGGCGGATCCGGTAGCCCTCGGGCAGGCGGGCATTGACCTCGTCCACCTTGAGCTTGAGGTTCTCGACGATCTTGGCGGCGTTGCCGCCCTTGGTCATCTGCACGATGCCCTCGATCACGTCGTCCCGGTCGTTGAAGGCCACGATGCCGTTGCGGGGGCGGGCGCCGCTGACCACCTCCGCCACATCGCTGATGCGTACCGGCTTGCCGTCGCGGGAGACGATGACCACGTCGCGGATGTCGTCGGCGCTGCGGAACAGGCCCAGACTGCGGATCACCAGGGCCTCGTCGCCACGCCGCATCAGGCCGCCGCTGCCGTTGCCGCTGGAGGCGGACAGGGCGTCGCTCACCTCGGACAGGCTGATCGAGTACTTGCGCAGCAGGTCGGGCTGCAGCTGAACCTGCATCTCGCGGATGGCCCCGCCGAAGCTCACCACGTCGGCAATGCCGGGCACCATGCGCAGGGCCGGGCGGACTGTCCAGTCCTGCACGGCGCGGACTTCTTCCTTGGGCGCCGAGGGCGGGCTCTCCAGGATGTAGCGATAGACCTCGCCGACCGCTGTGGTGAGCGGTGCTAGCACGGGCTGCAGCCCCGGTGGCAGGCTGACCTGCTGAAGGCGCTCCAGGACCTGTTGGCGGGCGAAGTAGTCGGCGGTCTTGTCGTTGAAGGTGAGGGTGACCACCGACAGGCCGGTGATGGAGACCGAGCGCAGCTGGGTGAGCCCGGGGACGCCGCTCATCTCCCGCTCGATCGGCAGGGTGACGGTACGTTCGACCTCTTCCGGGGCCTGTCCGATGGCCTGGGTGACGACTTGGACCTGCACATCCTGGACATCGGGAAAGGCCTCGATGGAGATCTGGTTGACCGCGTACAGCCCGTAGCCGAGCAGGGTGAGGGCCGCCAGCAGGATGAAGGCGCGCTGGCGCAGGGCCAGGGTGATGAGGGTGTCGAACATGGTGGTGCGTCCCTCAGCGTGAGCTGCTGGCCAGTTCGGCGTTGAGCAGCAGGGCGCCGACCCCGACGACCTTTTCGCCGGCCTTCACGCCGCTCCACACATAGGCGTGGGTGCGGGTCTGCACGGCGAGGCTGACATCACGCTTTTCAAAAACGCCAGGCTCGCGTTCGACGAACAGGTAGTTCTTGACGCCCTCCACCAGCAGGGCGCCGATGGGCACCCGCGGCAGCTCTTCACGGGTGTCGGCGAGTAGGGCCACCTTGGCGTACATCTCTGGCTTGAGCAGGCCTTCCCGGTTGTCCACCGCAACCCGCGCCTGGACCCGCCGGGTCTGTGGATCGAGGGTGGGCGCGACGCGCACCACCTTGCCTTCGAAGCTACGGTGCGGGTAGGCCGACACCTCGACCTGGGCGGCCTTGCCGACGGTGACGATGGGCAGGTCGCGTTCGGGCACATCCACCAGCACCGACAGCTTGTTCATGTCGGTGACGACGAAGAGCGGCTCGGGCAGGTCGGGGCGGACTTCCATGGATGGATTGATCTGGCGGGTGGCCACGATGCCGGAGATCGGGGCGCGCAGCTCAAAGCGCTGGCTGCCCGCGGCGAGCTTGCCGCCGGGGGCCAGGTTGCCCAGGCGCAGGCGTGCCCGTTCGGCCTCGGCGCGGGCCTGCTGCCAGTCGGCCTGGGCGGCCTCGAGTTCGCGGCGCGGCAGCACTTCGGCTTCGACCAGGCTGCGGACCCGCTCGAGGCTGGATTTCTTCTGTTCCGCGTCGGCCCGGGCCTTGGTCAGATCGGCTGCCGCGGTGCCCAGCTCGGGGGCGTCGAGGATGGCCAGGACATCTCCCGCCTTGACGCTGTCGCCGACATTGGCCCGGATCTCCACGACCCGGCCGGCGATCGGGGAGAACAGGCGGGCCGTGGCATTCTCGTCGTAGGCCACCCGCGCGGCGAGGGGGTCGTCCATGGGCACAGGGGCCAGGCTGGCCACCTCTGCCTGGATCTGGGACAGCTGCGGAGCGGCGGTGGGGAAGCGCAGCACGCCGGGCTCGGCCGAGGGCTTCTGGACGACCGGCTCGGCCTCCGGGGCGGGCTGGTCCTCGTGGAAGTGGTAGTAGGCAGCTCCGCCCAGGGCGGCAAGGATGGCGATCGAAAGGGCGAGGACGCGGGGTTTCATGGGTTTGGTTCTCCAGCCAGACGCAGCATGAAGGCGGCGCGGGCAAGGTCGGCCCGTGCCTGCGCGGCTTCGAGGCGGGCGGCGCGCAGGCTGCGCTGGGTGTCGAGATAGTCGGTGAGGCTCATGCCGCCCCTCTGGAGGGCGACGTCGGCGCCTTTCCCGGCGCGCTCGGCGGCTGGCAGGATGACTTCGACGGTACGCTCCAGGCGGGCCCGGCTGGCCGCGTAGGCGCTGCGCAGGCGCGCCCGTTCGCTGTCGGCGGCGGTGAGGGTGGCGCCCAGCTGGGCTTCGGCCGCGGTGTAGTCGGCCTCGCTGCGGGCGATGTCGCCGCCGTAGTCGTAGCCGAGGAAGAGGGGGATCGACAGGCTGAGGCCGATCGACGATTCGGAGTAGCTGTTGTTGATGTTGGCGGGGGCGTGTTCGTACTGCAGCCCCACGGATACGTCGCGGGTGTGCTGGGCGCGGGCCAGCTCCCGCAATGCGTCGGCCTGGGAAATGCGCTGGCGGGCCGCCAGGATGTCGGGGCGGTCGGCAGGCAAGGGGAGCACGGCGGCTTCGTCGGCGGGCCAGTCGTCTAGCACTTCAAGGCCTTCTGCGGTGGGGCGCCCGCCCAGCACGGCGGACAGGGCCACGCGGGCCTGGGCCAGCTGGGCTTCGGCCTGTGCGGCGTCGTTGGCCACGCGGGCCGCGTCGGCGGCGACGCGCGCCACGTCGACACCAGCTAGGTCGCCGGCTTTGCCGCGCAGTTCGGCGGCCGTGGCGGCGCGGGCGGCCAGCCTGGCGTTGTCGGCCGAGATGCGTGCGGTGGCCTGCGCCGCGCGCAGATCGACCCAGGCGTTGGCGAGGTCGCTGCGGGCGAGCCGGATGGTGTTGTCCAGATCGGAGCCGCTTGCTGCAAGGTTGTCATCGGCGGCGCGCAGGCGGAGTTCGCGCTTGTTGCCGCGTTCGATCTGCTGGTCGATCCGGATGGTGTTGTCGGTCGCCCGGTCCCAGTGATTCGAACCGCCCGGGCGGTGAGGGCTGGAGCCGCTGGCCGAGATGGCGAGGGTCGGGTTGGGGCGGGCGCCGGCGATCTGGATCCCGGCACGCGCAGCGGCGACTGCGCTGCGCGCCATCATGATGGACGGGTTCGCCTCGAGCAGGCGGGCGTCCGCTTCGGCGAATGTCAGGGGGGCGGCGTGGGCGCAGCCCAGCCACAGGGTGCTGATGAGCAGTAAAGGGATACGCATGCCTGTCTGCCGGAGGAGTCAGGCGGTCAGTCTACGTATGCTCCCTGACGGACGGCTGTACTGAGCCTTGCGTGAAGCTTGCGGTCTCGGCGTCCAAGCGCGGTTGGACGGCGTGGTAGGTGAGTCAGGCCTGGGCTGCAGGAGGCAGGCCGTCGGAGCGAGGGCCCAGCAGGCGGCCGACGATACGCCGGATCATGCCGCCCGATACCACCTGACCCGCCTGCGTGGAAGGGCCGCTGGCCTCACTCCGCGGTGCCCGCCTTGCGGGCGCGTCCACGTGACCGAGGGCGAAGCAGGCGCTGTAGAAGGCGAAAACATAGCGTTGCGGGATGCCGAGCTGACGTACCGTGTCACGCAGGCTGAGCGGTCCGCGCGACCAGAGTCCGGCGATGCGCACGGCCTCTGGAGGCAGAGGCAGGCGATTCAGATTGGGCCAGCTGCCCAGGCGGACCGGGGTGTCCACGTCGGTTCCGGCGGGGAGCCGGCCACGGGACGCCCACAGGGCCAGCTCCCATTCGAAGTCTTCCAGTGGCCTTGCCGACAGCCCCGCCGGAACCGAGGGCGTACGGGGGTCGAGGGCGGCCAGGCGGACGGTTCCACGGGTGGGCAGCTGGGCGAGGGCGCGCAAGGCATTGGCGCTGCGGGCCGAATAGACCCGGCCGTTGCGTGGGTCAAGATAGAGGGCGGGGCCTTCGGTGTCGTCGATGCGCACCGGCAGGGCGATCTCTCGGGCATGGCTGACGGCCCGGGCCACCAGCCCCTGCAGAAAGAGTTCGGGCTGGTACTGGATCTGCTCGCGCGCGTCCAGGTCGTTCAGGTCGACGTCGGGCATCGAGCCGACGTACAAGGTGGCCAGGCGTTCCTCGAAGCGGCGCAGCAGGCCGGCCGGTTCGGCCGCGGGCACGAAGGTGGGGTGGCTGCGCAGGGCGTCGAAGGGCATCTCGTCGGGGATGTTGTCGAGGGCGTCGGCGGCACCTTCGGCTGCATCGGCCAGGCCGCCTGCCGCCTGCCGCGGCAGCAGATCCCGGGCCTGGCCTAGCGCGGCGAAAAGCGCGCCCGGACGCAGGGGCTTGGGTAGCTCGATGGTCAGCGGGTCCGGCCGGTAGCCCGCAGGGCGGCGGGTCACGATCAAAGGGCGCAGGGGATAGAGCAGGCGGTGGGCGGCCAGCAGGTAGGGCCCCAGGTCACTGTCCATGTCGATGAAGGCTGCATCCGCGCCGGCTTCCTCGGCCAGCCCCCAGGTTTCCGTGCCCAGCCCGCTCAGGCAGGCCTGGAAGCCCTTCAGGGCTTGTTCGTCCATGCCGGTGTGGCAGAGTCGAAGCGTGGTGTCGGTCATCGAGGATTCTCCCGGGGGGGCGGCGGACTGGCCCGGAAACTCTCGCCGGGCTTCGGATGCGTCCCGATGCTTGATCGGGGATGAGCCCCGATTCTAGGTCGTCAAAGTCGAGTGCGCTCATGCAAATAGGGTTTATTTGTTATTTTTGTGATTTTTGCCGTATGAATTTCTGTTTTGCCGGTTCGAGGCAGGATCCCGCTCGGGGACGCGGAGATGTTCCCCGCCAGGCCTGGGGGGGCGGCGAACCGGGGCCGGCCATGCGGGTTTTTGTTATCAGGATGTTAGGGCTCGAGGCATGCCCATCTCTTCTTTGCTACTGATAAAAGGGGGACGCCTGTTGTCCGCCCGCGGAAAGCCCGGGCGAACAGCGCGATTCACGCCATGAGGAATTGCTCCCCCGTTGCGAAAATCGAGTTTTTGCTGATTCAGTCAGGAGAAGATCATGAGAGCAACTGCCAGTCTTTCCCGCGGCCTGATCGCCATGCTTGTCCTTGCCATGTCTGCCCAGCTTCCCCTGGCGCGGGCGGAGATTGTCGATACCGATGCGATGGCAGCGAAGACCAGCCAGGTCGAGCAGGAGCGGGCCAGGGTGCGTGATTTCCTCGATCGCGCCAACGTCAAGGAGCGCCTGCAGGCGCTGGGCGTGGATAGCATGGTGTCCGCCGATCGCGTCGCCTCCCTGAGTGAGGAGGAGGTCCATGCGCTGGCCCGGAAGATCGACGGGATGCCTGCCGGCGGTAATCTGAGCAGCACCGACATCATCATCATCATGCTCATCGCCATTCTCATTGCGATCGCGATCTGAGATGGCGGCAGGCCGTGCCGTGCGGGTATGGCGCAGGCGGATGGTGGTGCTGGCCTTCGTGGCGGCAAGCGGCTGCGCCAGCCTTCCCGGCCCACTCCCTGACCAGGGGGCGGGGGCTCCCGGAGGGCTGCCGTCCAGGGTCGAGCTGAGCGATGTCCCCTTCCATGCCCAGGATGCCTACCAATGCGGGCCCGCCGCGCTGGCCATGGTGTTCGGCAGCGCCGGCGTCGAGCGCACGCCCGGGCAGCTCGTCCAGCAAGTGTATCTGCCCCTGCGGCACGGCAGCCTCCAGGTCGAACTGCTGGCGGCCACACGTCGCGCTGGGCTCGTCCCCTATCGACTGGCGCCTCGTGCCGAGGCCTTGCTGCAGGAGGTGGCGGCCGGCCACCCGGTGCTGGTGCTCCAGAACCTGAGGTTCGATGCCTTCCCCCAGTGGCATTACGCGGTGGTGGTCGGCTACGACCTGGTGGCGGGCGAGATCATTCTCCGTTCGGGCGGCGAAAGGCGTCTGACCATGCCCATTGCCGTCTTTGACCGCAGCTGGGCCAAGGGCGGGCGCTGGGCTTTTGTTGCCCGGTCGCCCGAGGATCTGCCGGCATCCGCTGACGAGGCCGGCTACGTGGCTGCGGTCGCCGACCTGGAGCGGGTGTCGCCTGAGGCGGCGGCCCGCGCCTATGGCACTGCCCTCCGGGCCTGGCCGGCCAACCTGCTTGCGCGCATGGCCCTGGGTAATGCCGCCTATCGCCGACATGAGCCGGACCTTGCCCTCGAACACTACCGCCAGGCGGTGAGGGCGCATCCCGAAGCCGCCGATGCCTGGAACAACCTGGCACAGGTCCTCCACGACACCGGAAGGCACCGGGAGGCCCTGCAGGCAGCCGAGCAGGCCGTGGCGACCGGCGGGCCCCGTCAGGACGTCTACAGGGCCACGCTGACCGGGATCCGGGCGGCGGCGATCCGCTGATTCCTGGCGGCTTGATCCGGGCTGGCAGCGGGTTCCACCGCTTCGCCGAAAAGAATCCCTGCCAGTGCTCTTGAAAAGGTCACGACCCGACCCTATTATTAGCACTCGCAGGGGTTGAGTGCTAACAGGGCGCCGCCCCGTACCTCGCCAGTTCGCTGGCCTTGATTTTTTTGGTTGGGCACCTTGCCCGATGTAAACGAGTAGGAGATCACTACATGAAAATCCGTCCCTTGCATGATCGCGTGATCGTCAAGCGCGTTGAAGCTGAGCGCACCACTTCCAGCGGCATCGTCATCCCCGACTCCGCCGGTGAAAAGCCCGATCAGGGCGAAGTGCTGGCCGTCGGCAACGGCAAGATCCTTGAGAACGGCGAAGTGCGCAAGATGGATGTCAAGGTGGGCGACCGTGTGCTGTTCGGCAAGTACGCCGGCCAGACCGTCAAGGTCGACGGCCAGGAAGTCCTGGTCATGCGTGAAGAAGACATCATGGGCGTGCTCGAGGCCTGAGTGCCGCGCGGACGCCTGATGGCGCCCGCACCATAGCCCGACGGGCGATGATGGTCCCTCTGTCCTCGCTCACCGCGTCATATAAAGAATTCCGGAGAAACACTAAATGGCAGCTAAAGAAGTCAAGTTCGGCGATTCCGCCCGTTCCCGCATGGTTGAAGGCATCAACGTCCTGGCCGATGCGGTCAAGGTGACCCTGGGCCCGAAGGGCCGCAACGTGGTGCTCGAGCGCTCCTTCGGCGCCCCGACCGTGACCAAGGACGGTGTGTCCGTGGCCAAGGAAATCGAGCTCAAGGACAAGTTCGCCAACATGGGCGCCCAGATGGTCAAGGAAGTCGCTTCCAAGACCTCCGACATCGCTGGTGACGGCACCACCACCGCCACCGTGCTGGCCCAGTCCATCGTTCGCGAAGGCATGAAGTTCGTGGCCGCCGGCATGAACCCGATGGACCTGAAGCGCGGCATCGACAAGGCTGTGACCGCCACCCTGGAAGAGCTGAAGAAGCTGTCCAAGCCCTGTTCGACCAACAAGGAAATCGCCCAGGTCGGCTCCATCTCTGCCAACAGCGATTCCTCCATTGGCGACATCATCGCCAACGCCATGGAAAAGGTTGGCAAGGAAGGCGTCATCACCGTTGAAGACGGCAAGTCCCTGCAGAACGAACTCGACGTGGTCGAGGGCATGCAGTTCGACCGTGGCTACCTGTCCCCCTACTTCATCAACAACCCGGACAAGCAGGTTGCCATCCTGGACAACCCCTTCGTCCTGCTGTTCGACAAGAAGATCTCCAACATCCGCGACCTGCTGCCGGTGCTCGAGCAAGTGGCCAAGGCTGGCCGCCCGCTGCTGATCATCGCTGAAGACGTGGACGGCGAAGCGCTGGCCACCCTGGTGGTGAACAACATCCGTGGCATTCTGAAGACCTGTGCCGTCAAGGCCCCGGGCTTTGGCGACCGTCGCAAGGCCATGCTGGAAGATATCGCCGTGCTGACCGGCGGCCAGGTGATCGCCGAAGAAGTCGGCCTGACCCTCGAGAAGGCCACCCTGGAAGATCTGGGCCAGGCCAAGCGCATCGAAGTGGGCAAGGAAAACACCACCCTCATCGACGGCGCCGGTGTTGCCGAGCGTATCGAAGCCCGCGTCAAGCAGATCCGCGTGCAGATCGAGGAAGCCACTTCCGACTACGACCGCGAAAAGCTGCAGGAACGCGTGGCCAAGCTGGCCGGCGGTGTTGCCGTGATCAAGGTTGGCGCCGCCACCGAAGTCGAAATGAAGGAAAAGAAGGCCCGCGTGGAAGACGCCCTGCACGCCACCCGCGCTGCCGTTGAAGAAGGCATCGTCCCCGGCGGCGGCGTGGCCCTGCTGCGTGCCCGTGCCAACCTGTCCGGCCTGAAGGGTGACAACCACGACCAGGACGCCGGCATCAAGATCGTGCTGCGTGCCATGGAACAGCCCCTGCGTGAAATCGTTGCCAACGCTGGCGCCGAAGCTTCCGTGGTGGTTAACAAGGTGACCGAAGGCACCGGCAATTTCGGCTACAACGCTGCTACCGATGTGTACGGCGATATGGTTGAAATGGGCGTGCTGGACCCCACCAAGGTGACCCGCACCGCGCTGCAGAACGCCGCGTCCGTGGCCGGCCTGATGCTCACCACCGACTGCATGGTGGCCGAACTGGCTGAAGACAAGCCGGCCGGCGGCATGCCCGACATGGGTGGCATGGGCGGTATGGGCGGCATGGGCATGGGCATGTAATTGCTTCCCCCGGACGCTCAGTCCTCTGAAAAACCCCGCCTTGTGCGGGGTTTTTCTTTTTTTGTGCTTGGTTGGGACCCTCGCCAAGCCGCGCGTTTCGGTTTATAACTCTGCCATAAACCAAAATAAGCAGTGTGCGGGAGGGGAGAGATGATCAAGGCGACCTTGACCGGGCAGCGCCTGGTGGCGGTGTTCCTGCTGGGCTGTGTGCTCGTGAACTACCCGGTGCTGTCGGTGTTCGATCCGGCTGGCACATGGGGAGGCATTCCGGTCCTGTATCTCTATGTTTTCGGAGTGTGGGCGGCGGTCATCGCCCTGATGGCCTGGATCATCGAGTGCTAGCGCGATGATCCACGTTCTCATCGTGCGGGCGGGGTGAGGCCATGACCGGCTCGATCATCGTCGTTGCCTCCTTCCTGTACCTGGCCTTCCTCTTCGCGGTGGCTTACGTTGGCGACAAGCGTGCCGATGCGGGCCGCTCCCTGATCGCCAATCCAACCATCTACGCCCTGTCCCTGGCGGTGTATTGCACCACCTGGACCTACTACGGCAGCGTCGGCCGGGCTGCCTCGTCCGGATTGGGCTTCGTTCCGATCTTCCTGGGGCCGACCCTGGTGGTGGCTCTGTGGTGGTTCGTGATGCTGAAGATGGTGCGCATCGGCAAGACCCATCGCATTACCTCGATCGCCGACTTCATCGCCTCGCGCTACGGCAAGAGCCAGTTGCTCGGCGGGCTGGTCACGGTGATCGCCGTGCTGGGGGTGATTCCCTACATCGCCCTGCAGCTCAAGGCGGTGTCCACCAGCTTCAGCATCCTGACCCACTACCCGGCCATCGTGATGCCAGCCAAGTCGGAGACGGTGCCCTGGCTGGCCGATACGACGCTCTACATCGCCCTGATGATGGCGGCCTTCACCATCCTCTTCGGCACCCGCCACCTGGACGCAACCGAGAGGCACGAGGGCATGGTGGCGGCGGTGGCCTTCGAGTCGCTGGTCAAGCTGGTGATCTTCCTGGTGGTTGGGCTCTTCGTCACCTTCAGCCTGTTCGATGGCCCTGAAGACATCTTCTCCAGAGTCGCGGAAGACCCGGCGCTGCGGCATCTCACCGGCATGGAGGCGGGCGGCAACAGTTTCGGCAACTGGTTTGCCCTGACCTTGCTGTCGATGCTGGCCGTGATGTTCCTGCCGCGGCAGTTCCAGGTCGCCGTGGTGGAGAACGTCAACGAGAACCACCTACGCCGGGCCATCTGGCTGTTCCCGCTGTACCTGCTGCTGATCAACATCTTCGTGCTGCCCATCGCCCTCGGCGGCCTGATCCATTTTGCCGGGCAGGGAGTGGATGCCGATACCTTTGTGCTGACCTTGCCGATGGCCTCCGGCCATGGCTGGCTGGCCTTGCTGGTGTTCATCGGTGGGCTGTCGGCCGCCACCGGGATGATCATCGTCGAGACCATCGCCCTGTCCACCATGGTCTGCAATGACCTGGTGATGCCGCTCCTGCTCCGCTATCGCTGGCTGGCCCTGCAGGGGCGCGAGGATCTGTCCGGCCTGCTGCTGGGCATCCGCCGGTTTGCCATCGTGCTGATCCTGCTGCTCGGCTACCTGTATTTCCGTCTGGCGGGGGAGGCGCATGCGCTGGTCAGCATCGGGCTGATCAGCTTTGCGGCGGTGGCCCAGTTTGCGCCGGCGATGATCGGCGGCATGTACTGGCGCGGTGCCACCCGCCCCGGGGCCCTGGCGGGGCTCTCCGGTGGTTTTGCGGTGTGGTTGTACACCCTCCTGCTGCCCTCCTTCGCCAAGTCGGGGTGGTTGCCCATCGAGTTTCTGCAGGTCGGGATCCCGGGGACGGAGTGGCTGCGCCCCCAGGAGCTGTTCGGCCTGAAGGGCCTCGATCCGATAGCCCACAGCCTGTTCTGGAGTCTGCTGGTGAACATCGGCGCCTATATCTGCGTCTCCCTGATACGGCGACCAAATGCCCGCGAGGCGGGGCAGGCCACGCTGTTCGTGGATGTCTTCAAGCAGAGCCGGCCGGCTGGCGACGCCTTCTGGCGGGGTAGTGCGCGGATTGGCGATCTGCTCCCGCTGATCGGCCGTTTCATCGGACCCGAGCGGGCCAGGGGGGCGTTTGCCGACTACGCGCGCAGCCGCGGGGTGGCGGGGGTCGATGCCTTGCCGGCCGACGCCGGGCTGGTGCATTTTGCCGAGACCACCCTGGCGGGGGCCATTGGCAGCGCCTCGGCCCGGGTCATGGTGGCTTCGGTGGTGCAGGAAGAGCCCCTGGGGCTGGACGAGGTGATGAACATCCTCGACGAGGCTTCCCAGGTGCGGGCCTACTCCAAGCGTCTGGAGCTCAAGTCCCGGGAACTGGAGACGGCTACCAGCGAGTTGCGTTCGGCCAACGAGCGCCTCAAGGAGCTGGATCGCCTCAAGGATGACTTCATGTCCTCGGTGACACACGAATTACGTACCCCGCTGACCTCGATCCGAGCCTTCTCCGAGATGTTGCTCGATGATCCTCGGATCGATCTGACCGAGAGAAAACGCTTTCTGGGAATCATCGTCAGCGAGACGGAGCGGCTGACCCGCCTGGTGAACCAGGTGCTCGACATGGCCAAGATCGAGTCCGGACACGCCGACTGGCACAACGGCGAGGTGAGTCTGATCGAGGTGGTCGAGCAGGCGGTGGCTTCCACCAGCCAGCTCTTCAAGGACAAGGAAGTTGCATTGACGATGGATCTGCCGGAGTCCGTGCCGATCCTGCTGGCTGACCGGGATCGCCTGGTCCAGGTGGTGCTCAACCTGCTCTCCAATGCTGTCAAGTTCGTGGCGCGGGGGGAGGGGCGCGTGGCGATCCACCTGTGCGACACGGGAGAGGGCCTGCGCGTGGATGTCGCCGACAATGGCCCAGGCCTTACCGAGCAGGAGCAGATTGTTGTTTTTGAGAAGTTTCGGCAGGGTGGCAACACCATGACGGACAAGCCGCAGGGGACTGGCCTTGGATTGCCGATCAGCCGCCAGATCGTGGAGCACTATGGGGGGCGGCTGTGGGTGGAAAGTGTTGCCGGGGCGGGGGCCTGCTTCTCCTTCCTGTTGCCTTGCGGCAAATCAACAGAAGGCAGCGAAGAGGCAGGATAAACTAATACAAATGAACTGCACCCCCGGGGATGAGGCCTGCATGTGGCGGACTGTCCCGGAGTGGTGACGGGGGAGGGGACTGAATGACCAAAAAAATACTGATCGCCGACGACGAACAAAACATCGTCATTTCTCTTGAATTCCTGATGAAGCGTGAAGGCTTCAGCGTGTGTGTCGCCAACGATGGCCAGGAGGCACTCGACAAGGCCCGCAGCGAGCAGCCCGACTTGGTGTTGCTCGACGTGATGATGCCGCGCAAGAACGGCTACGAGGTGTGCCAGGAAATCCGGGCCGATGCGGCGCTGCAGGGCATGCGTATCCTCATGCTGACCGCCAAGGGGCGCGAGACGGAAGTGACCAAGGGTATTGCGATGGGGGCCGATGCCTACATGACCAAGCCCTTTTCCACCAAGGAGCTGGTTGCAAAGGTGAAGGCCCTGCTGGACGCTGCAGCGTGAGCGTCCAGTCCAGGCAGGCGCTGGCCGTACTTGCGGGCAGTGGTTTGGTGGTGGCCGTGCTGGCTGCGGCTGGTGTGGCGGTGTGGCGCGATCTGGGCGTAGACGAAAGAGATGTCCTGGAGCCCATCCTGAATCCCCGGATGGGGCTGCTCATCATGGTGGGGCTGGTGGGGGCCGGGGCCGCCGCGGTGCTGATGAAGTCTTTTGCCCAAGGGGCGCTGGCGGTGCCGGCGAAGATGGCCGACGAGCTGGGTTTGATCGTCGGGACTGATCCAGTCCGCCGTCTGGTGCCCGATGGCTCGCCCGAGTTGCGGCGCATCGCTGAGGCCGTCAATGCGCTGGCCGATCAGCGGCGCAGCCTGCAGGAGGACGTGGAAGCCCGCATCCGCGAGGCCCGCCTGTCGGTCGAGGAGGAGCGCAACCGCCTCGCGGCGCTGATGTCGGAGCTCAGCCAGAGCGTGGTGGTGTGCAATCTGGACGGCCGCATCCTGCTCTACAACAACCGGGCCAGGCTGCAGTTCAAGGCGATGTCCGATGCGCCTGCTGCGGCGGGGGGCGGTGAGATGATCGGCTTGGGGCGTTCGATCTACGCGGTGTTCGAGCGCAGCCTGATCGTCCATGCACTGGAGAGCATCCAGGAGCGCATCCGCCGCCAGAGTGCCCAGCCGGTGGCCAATTTTGTCACCACGACCCGGGCCGGGCAGTTGCTGCGGGTGCAGATGGCGCCGGTGCTGTCCTCTGCGGAAGGCGGCGGCGACGCGGTGGTGTCGGGCTTTGTGCTGATGCTCGACAACATCACCCGCAATTTCGAGGCGGAAACCCGGCGCGACCAGATGCTCCACTCCCTCACTGAGGGCAGCCGCTCGTCCCTGGCCAACCTGCGCGCCGCGGCGGAGATGCTGGAGTACCCGGATCTCGATGCGGAGCTCAGGGAGCGTTTTCTCAAGGTCATCCGTGACGAGGTGCAGGGCATGAGCAGGCGTCTCGACGATACCGCCAATGCCTTCGCCGATTCCCTCAAGACCCGCTGGCCCCTTGATGAAATGCTAGGGGCCGATCTGGTGGCCGCGGCCCAGCGGCGTGTCGAGAAAAAACTGAACCTGCCCACCAAGCTCGAGGAGGTGGATCCCGAGGTGTGGGTCAAGGTGGACAGCTTCTCCCTGCTGCAGGCCATCGGCTACCTGGCCAGCCGGCTGTCGGAGGAGTTCGAGGTGCGTGAAGTGCGCTTCCGCCTGAGTTCCGCCGGACGTCTGGCGCACCTGGACCTGATCTGGTCCGGGCAGGCCATGAGCACCGAGACCGTGATGGCCTGGGAACTCGAACCCATGACCTTTGCCGGCGAGAGCTCGCCGCTCACCGTGCGTGACGTGATCGAGCGCCATGACGGGGAGATCTGGCTGCAGCGCGAGAAAACCCAGCACCGTGCCTTTTTCCGGCTGTTGCTGCCGTCCGCACTGCCCCAGGAGCAGGTGGAGGCGGCGGCCTTCCTCAAGGGCGACAGCCGGCCCGAGTATTACGATTTCGACCTGTTCAAGCAAACCGAGGCCAGCCATGCCCTCGACGATCGCCTGCTGAGCGAGCTGACCTTCACCGTCTTTGATACCGAGACCACCGGCCTCAATCCCTCGGAAGGGGACGAGATCATCCAGATCGGTGCGACCCGCATCGTCAATGGCAAGCTGCTCAAGTCGGAGTCCTTCGAGCAACTGGTGGACCCGCTGCGAGAGCTGCCCGAGGCGTCGACCAGGATCCACGGCATCACCCCCGACATGCTGTTCGGGCAGCCGCCCCTGGCCAAGGTGCTGCCGTCCTTCCATGCGTTTGCCGAGGACACCGTGCTGGTGGCCCACAACGCGGCTTTCGACATGCGTTTCCTGCAACTCAAAGAGGCCAGTACGGGGGTCCGGTTCACCCAGCCGGTGCTCGACACCCTGCTGTTGTCGGCGGTCATCCATCCCAGCCAGGAATCCCACCGCCTGGAGGCCATCTGTGAGCGCATGGGGGTGCATGTGATGGGGCGTCACACCGCGATGGGAGATGCGATCGTGACCGGCGAGGTTTTCCTGCGCATGATCCCCCTGCTGGCGGAGATGGGAATCCGGACCCTCGGCGAGGCGCGTCAGGCATCCGAGAAGACTTACTACGCCCGGGTCAAGTACTGAGTTGCCGGCCATGGGGGCGCCCGCAGACCTGTTCTCCGATCATGGCCGGAACCTCCGGCAGGGTGGCCTCGCGGGGCTGTTGAGGCGCGCCCCCGTGCAGGTCCAGCCGGAGGCATCGGTGCGGGTGGCGCTGGGCCTCATGCGGGAGAAGCGGGTGGGGGCGGTGGTCGTCACGGATCCCGCGTACGGCCTGCCTCTGGGAATCCTGACCCAGCAGGATGTCATCGAGCGGGTGGTGCTGGCCGGTGGCGGGCTCGACGAGCCCGTCGCGGGCGTCATGACCGGCGGGGTCGTGGCGCTGCCGGTGTCGGCCTCGGCCCACCAGGCGCGTCTGGCCCTGGCCCGGCATGACCTGCGTCACCTGGTCTTGCTGGATGCGGCCGGGGGGCTCGCCGGCGTCGTGTCGCGCAACGATCTGTATGCTGCGCGGAGCTTCGATACGGACGATCTGGTCGAGGCTATACAAGGGGCGGGCAGCCTCGATGCGCTTGCCGCGGCGGCCGGGAGGGTTCGCGAGGCGGCCGGCGACATGGTGGCCGGGGGCGGTGAGGCGGAGCGGGTGTGCGAGTGGATCGCGATCCTGAACGACCTGATCGTCCAGGCGGCCATTGATCTTGCAGAACGCGAGTTTGATCTTCCCCTGGTGCGCTGGTGCTGGCTCGGTTTTGGATCGGAAGGGCGCCTGGAGCAGACGCTGGACAC
This sequence comes from Zoogloea dura, assembly GCF_012927165.1. GTDB lineage: Bacteria > Pseudomonadota > Gammaproteobacteria > Burkholderiales > Rhodocyclaceae > Zoogloea > Zoogloea dura. Next base: position 21,040 of record NZ_JABBGA010000030.1, on the reverse strand, counting down.
GGATCAGGACAACGGGCTGCTCTTCCTGCCGGAATCGAAGGTGGATACGGAAAACCTGAGGTCCCGCTTCCTGCCGTTTGCCCAGCGCGTCAATGCGCTGCTCGACCATTGCGGCTTTCCCCTGTGCAAAGGAGGGGTGATGGCCGGCAATCCCCGCTGGTGTCTTTCTCTGGCCGAGTGGCGGGGTCAGTTCGCCTCCTGGATGAGCTCGGCCAGTCCGGCCGATCTTCTCAATGCGACGATCTTTTTCGATCTTCGGGCCTTGTCTGGAGACACCGGTCTGGCTGCGGACCTGCAGGACTGGTTGCTTGGGGCGGCCGGAGACAACCCGCTGTTCCTGCGCTTCATGGCAGCAAACTCCCTGCAGGCGGGGCCCCCTTTGGGGCGGATCCGGGACTTCGTGGTGGACAGGGAGAGTGGCCTGCTCGATCTGAAGCGCGATGGCAGCCGCCTGTTCGTTGATGTGGCACGTATCCATGCGCTGGCCCTGGGGATCACTGAGACCTCCACCGCTGGTCGCCTCAGGGAGGCCGGCGAGGAGCTTGGCTGGCCTGCTGGGGAGGTGGAGGCGTGTACGGAGGCCTTTGACTTCATCCAGCAATTGCGTCTTCGGCACCAGCAGGCAGGCGGTCAGGGGGCTGCGAACAGTATTTCGCCCGATTCCCTCAATGAGCTCGAGCGCGCCTTTCTCAAGGAGTCATTCCGGCAGGCGCGCAAGCTCCAGCAAAGGCTCCAGCTGCGTTATCAATTGTGAGCGCCGTTGCGGGCCCGGCTATACTCGGGCCGACGGAGACGGAGGGGCATACATTGAGGGACACCTACGCAAGGCAAGGGACCTACTGGCGCGAGAGCCTCCGGCTGACCGTGATCCTGTTGCTGGTGTGGGCTGCGGCCAGCTTCCTGCCCGGCTGGTACGCGGTGGAGCTCAATGCCATCAGGTTCCAGGGGTGGCCTCTGGGCTTTTACATGGAGGCGCAGGGCTGCCTGATCATCTTTCTGCTGATTGTCTGGATCTACGACCGCTGGATGGTCCGGATTGAGCGTCGCCATGGGTTCCATGAAAAGGACTGAGGCAGCCGGCCGATGAGTGTCCGTTCCCCGCTGGTGAGACGACTCTGGCGTTACTACGCCGTCTATGGAGTCGGCTTTGTCGGCCTGATCGTATCGCTGGCCATTGCCGAGCAGCTCGGCATGACGCCCCGCTGGATCGGCCAGATCTTCCTGTTCGCGACCATCGCCATCTACGCCCTGATCGGCGTCATGAGCCGTACCTCCGATGTGTCGGAGTACTACGTTGCCGGCCGGCGGGTGCCAGCGCTGTTCAATGGCATGGCGACGGCGGCGGACTGGATGAGCGCCGCGTCCTTCATCGGGTTGGCTGGGACGCTCTATTACTCGGGCTTTGCCGGGCTGGCCTTCGTCACCGGCTGGACCGGTGGCTATGTGCTGGTGGCCTTGCTGCTGGCGCCCTTCCTGCGGAAGTTCGGCCAGTTCACCATCCCCGACTTCCTGGGGGCCCGCTATGAGGGCCACTTTGCGCGGGTTGTAGGGGTGTTCGCGGCGGTCCTGGCCAGCTTTGTCTATGTCGTGGCGCAGATCTATGGCGTGGGCCTGATCACCAGCCGTTTCATCGGCATCGAGTTCGAGATCGGCGTGTTCGTGGGGTTGGCCGGCATCCTGGTGTGCTCCTTCCTGGGAGGGATGCGCGCGGTGACCTGGACCCAGGTGGCGCAGTACCTGATCCTGATCATCGCCTACCTGGTTCCGGTGACGATCCTTTCCTACAAGGTCACCGGCGTGCCGGTACCGCAGGCTGTGTATGGGCAGGTGCTCAACGAACTGGGCATCAAGGAGCTGGAGCTCTTCTCCGAACCGCGCGAGAACGAAGTCCGCAGCATGTACCGCAGCCGGGCCGAGGAGTATGCCCGCAAGATCACCGATCTCCCCGAGTCGCTGACCACAGAGCGTGCCGGGCAGGTCCAGCGGGTCACCGAACTGCGCACGATTGGCGCGCCCGCCAGGGAAATCGCCGCTGCGGAGCGAACCCTGCGTGATCTTCCCCGCACCCCGGACGAGGCGCGCCTGAAATGGGAGAAGGCGAGGCAGGACAGCCTTGCCCGATCCGTCAATCCACCACCTCATGCTGAGGCGTTCTCCGGTGCAGATCCGGCGGCGCGGGACAGCGCACGCAACAACTTCCTGGCCCTCAGCTTCGTCCTGATGCTCGGCACCGCGGCGCTGCCCCACATCCTGATGCGCTACTACACGACACCCTGCGTGCGTTCCGCGCGTCGTTCGGTGTTCTGGTCCCTGTTCTTCATCTTCCTGCTCTACGTCACGGCACCGGCCTACGCCGTGTTTGCCAAGTGGGAGGTCTACAGCAACCTGATCGGCAGCAATATCGGGAGCTTGCCCCCCTGGGTTGCCTCCTGGGGCAAGGTGGGCCTGGTCAAGGTGGAGGACATCAACGGCGACGGCATCCTCCAGCTCGCCGAGCTGACCATCAACAGCGACGTGATCCTGCTCATCATCCCGGAGATTGCCGGCCTGCCCTATGTGGTCTCCGGCCTGGTCGCCGCCGGCGGCCTGGCGGCAGCCTTGTCCACGGCTGACGGCCTGCTGCTGACCATCTCGCATGCCCTGTCCCATGACCTGTACTACAAGATGGTCAATCCCCAGGCCTCGACCCAGCGCAGGTTGGTGATCACCAAGTCGCAGCTCCTCGTGGTGGCGGTGGTTGCTGCGTGGGTGGCGTCCTTGCGGCCGGACAGCATCCTGTTCATGGTCGGGCTGGCTTTCTCCATCGCCGCCTCGGCCTTCTTCCCGGCACTGGTGCTGGGTATCTTCTGGAAGCGGGCCAACAAGTGGGGCGCGGTTGCCGGGATGCTTGCCGGCCTGGGGATCACCCTCTACTACATCGTCAGGACCCACCCCTTCTTTGGCGGTACCATGGCCGATGCCTGGATGGACATCCATCCGATCTCCTGCGGGGTGTTCGGGGTGCCGGTCGGCTTTCTTGTCATTGCCGTCGTCAGCCTCCTGACCCCGCCGCCACCGCCCGAGGTGCAGGCATTGGTGGACTTCGTGCGACTGCCGGACCGGGTCGGGACATTGCCGGTATTTGAAAAAAGACTTTGACTTTTTTCAGCCTTGGTATATAGTGCTGCCTCCACTTGGAGAGGTGGATGAGCGGTTTAAGTCGCACGCCTGGAAAGCGTGTTCAGGGTAATACCCTGACGCGGGTTCGAATCCCGCCCTCTCCGCCAAATTCAAAGCAGAAACGCCCCGCAAGGGGCGTTTCTGCTTTTTGCCGTGCCTGTTGCATTGTTGTTCCGGTGGAAGCTCTTGGTGCAGAGCGCGCCCGCACTCGAAATTGTGAAATAGTGTTGTGGCTAGATGCGCGCAAGCTTCATTCACTGCCCGTATCCGGTAATGCCCTTTCTCTCTCTCGTCCATGCGCTCGGTTTCCGGGCGAAATTCTTCCTGATCGCCGCGCTGGCAGCGTTGGCGGTGGGGATCTCCATCAGCCAGCTGGTGGCGCAGCGTGTCGCCGTGATCCAGGCGACCCGGGCTCAGGTGAGCGCTCTGACGGGGGTTGATCTGGCCCGCAGCTACCTTCAGGCCGTGCAGGTGCGCAGGCAACTGCTGGTATCGGCTGCGGGGGGCGACGAGGCCGCCGGTGCCGGGCTGGCCGCTGCACGGGAGCGTATGGACGGTGCGTTCCGGGCCTTGCTGTCCTGGCATGTCGGGGCCGGGCCGGACGGCGAGCTGGAGGCGGCCTGGCAGGGGATGGAAGAGGAGGCCCGCGACATCGCCGCCGCCGGGCCGGCGCAGTTCGAGGGCCGACTCGGCGCGCAGGCCCTGCAGGCGCAGGGCAGTCATGGAGAGAGGGTGCTGGCCTATCTGGCGGCCATCTCGGACCGCTACGGGTTGGTGCCGGACCGGGATATCGATACCCACTACCTGGCCCACATGCTGGTGGTGGTCGGCCCGTCCCTCGGCGAGCAATTGTCCCGCGCCGGGATCCTCGTGGAACGGGGGGTGAGGGACGCCTTTCTCAGCGAGCGCGACCGCAGCGCGGTGGTGGGCAGCATCTCGATTGCCGGAGAGTGGTCGCGCCTGATGTCCAGGGAGCTGGCGCGCCTGCCCCCGGGTGGGGCCGATGCGGCGCTGCAGGCGCTGAGCCAGCAGTTGCCCGATGCCTTCGAGCTGGCCCAGGTGGTGGCCTTCGGGCTGACCTTGCAGAACGCTAGCTACCGCCTGGACGAGGCGCAGTCGGCCTTCAGGCGGCCGGCGGAGGTCCTGCTCGACCTGGAGTCCCGGGTCGCCGCCTCCCTGGCCAGGGTGCTGGAGCTGCGCCTGGAGTCCAATTACCGTGCCCTGTGGCTGACCTGCGTGGCCGCCCTCGTGCCGCTCCTGCTCGCGGTATATGGCTTCTGTGTTGTCTATCGGGCCTTGAAGGACTCGATCGGGGCGCTGCGCAGCCAGGCCGAGCGCCTGGCAACCGGTGACCTGACTGTGGTTTTCCAGGTGGATGGGCGGGACGAGTTCCGCGATATCGCGGAGACCCTCAACCATGTGGCCCGGGAGTTCCGCCAGTTGATCGAACGCCTGGTGGATAGCGCCCATGCGCTGACCTCTGCCTCCATCGCCTTCGCCCGCTCCACGGTGGAGATCTCGGAGCGCAGCCACGCGCAGCGCACCTCGGCCGACCAGGCATCTGCGTCCATCCTCGATCTGGTGGATGGAGTGCAGCGCATCGCGGTATCGGCTCAGGAGGCCCGTGACCTGGCCCGCATGGCGGGGCAGGTATCCGACCGCGGGGCCAGCGTGATCCAGGACTCCACCGACGAGATCCGGCGCATGGCGACCCACATCTCGGAGGCGACCGGCCACCTGGACATGCTGGAGACCGAGTCGCGCCAGATTTCAGGGATCGTCGACGTCATCCGCGAGATTGCCGAGCAGACCAACCTGCTGGCGCTCAACGCGGCCATCGAGGCGGCGCGGGCCGGCGAGGCGGGGCGCGGCTTTGCCGTGGTGGCGGACGAAGTACGCAAGCTGGCGGAACGGACCAAGGATTCCACCCAGCGCATCTCCACGATGATCGACCGGACCCAGGGCATCGCGTCCCAGACCGTGCGTGCCGTGCGCCAGGGCGCCGAGCAGGTCTCCCAGGGCGTCGAGAAGGCGTCGGAGGCGTCGGCGTCGATCCGCTCGATCCGCGAGAACACCCAGGCGGCCGAGCAGGCCAGCGGGTCGATCAGCGATGCGCTGGAGCAGCACCGCGACGAGTCGCGGCAGATCGCCGGAATGATCGCCTCGATCTCCGATTCGTCCCTGCGCAATGCCCAGGCTCTCAAGGAGACCGTGCAGTCGGCCCGCCTGCTGGAGGGGCTGGCGGACAACATGCGCGACTCCATCGGTCGCTTCAAGTTGCCGCGGGGGCGCCTGGCGGCGCAGCCGGATGGCGAGATCGACCTGTTCTGATGTGATTCCCTGCACGGGGCCTTCGATGGCTCCGGGAGCTGACCATTTCCATGTCCCGTATGCGCCACCACCTTCCGTCATCCTGCCAATCCCACCCCGGCCTTGGCCCCGGGCAGGAGGCTGCCAGCGTCCGTCATCTGTCGCGGGAGGTTGAGCCCCTGCACGGCCAGGTGCGCTGCCAGGCCGTGCTCGACCGCTTTCTGGTGGATGACGAGGTCTATGCCCTGCCCGTCATCGGCACGGCAGGGCAGCCGGTGGCGCTGATCGATCGGGCGACCTTCATCGAGTTCTTCAGCCGGCGCTTCAGCCGGGATGTCTTCGGGCGTCGCAGCATCGACGAGCTCCTGGCCCATCCGCGCTATCGTCATGGCACCCCCCTGGTGGTCGAGGAGAGCTGCACGGTTGAGGATGCGGCCCAGCTCATCATCGGCGCCGGCATGCGGCACATGGTGACCGGCTTCGTTGTGACAGGCGGTGGGCGCTATCGGGGGGTGGCCAACGGGCGGGACCTGCTCGACATCATCACGCGCCGCAAACAGGCCGTGTTGTACCAGATGGCGCACTACGATGCACTGACCGGCATCCCCAACCGCTCCTTGTTCGCCGACAGGCTGGAGCGTGCCTGCCTGGAGGCGGACCGCTCCGGGCGCCTGGTGGCGCTGCTGTTCATCGACGTGGACCGCTTCAAGCAGATCAACGACTCCCTGGGGCACAGCGCCGGGGACGAGGTGCTGCGCCAGGTGGTGGCCCGCCTGAAGGCCTGCGCGCGGCAGGTGGATACGGTGGCCCGGCTGGCCGGGGATGAGTTCGTGATCCTGATGGAGGGGCTGGGCAGCCCGGAGCAGGTGGCCTCGGTGGCCCGCCGCATTGTCGACTCGATGCAGGAGCCCGTGTCGATGCCGGGGCAGGCGCTGGTGGTGACGGTGAGTATCGGCAGCGTCGTGTATCCCCGTGACGACCAGCGGGTCGGCGGGCTGCTGGCCAAGGCCGATGCCGCCATGTACGAGGCCAAGGCTGCAGGGCGAAATGGCTTTCGCAGCTACTCGCCGGACATGCCGGCCTGCAGCACCGGCTGCATCTCGCTCGAGAACGCGCTCCGCGGGGCCATCGAGCGGGACGAGCTGGAGCTGCACTACCAACCCCAGGTCGACCTGAAGGGGCGCCGGGTGCTGGGGGTGGAGGCCCTGCTGCGCTGGCGCCACCCGGAGCGGGGGCTGGTGCCGCCGATGCAGTTCATCCCCGCAGCGGAAGAGAGCGGGCTGATCATCGGCCTGGGCGAGTGGGTGGTCCGGAGCGCCTTCGCCCAGCTGCGCGCCTGGCTGGATGCCGGCCTGCCGCCGCTGCGGATGTCGGTGAACATCTCGGCCCTGCAGTTCCGCCAGCCCGGCTTTGCCGCATTTCTGGAGGGGCAGCTTGCCCTGCACCGCCTGCCGGCCGGGTGTATCGAGCTTGAGCTGACCGAGAGTGTGCTGATGAAGAATCTTGAGGAGGTGCTGCGGACGCTGACCGACATCAAGGCGCTGGGTGTCCGCCTGGCCATCGACGACTTCGGGACGGGCTTCTCAAGCCTCGGCTACCTGCGGCGCTTTCCGATCGATCGCCTGAAGATCGACCAGTCCTTCGTGCGGGACATCGACACGACGCCGGTCAATGAGTCGATCGCCCGGGCCATCATGGCCCTGGCGGATAGCTTGTCGCTGGAGATCGTGGCCGAAGGCATCGAGCGGGAAGCGGAGGCCGACGTGCTGCAGCGCCTCAACTGCCAGCAGGGGCAGGGCTACCTGTTCTCGCGGCCGGTGCTGGCGGACGGCTTCACCGCCTGGTGGCAGGCCTCCATGCGCGACGATCTGGCGTTCAATAGCTGAAGCTGCGCGAGCGGGGGGTGGCGCTTTCCTGGAGCTGGCGGGCCCGCAGGCGGTTCAGCTCGGTCTGCCGTCCGCCAAAGGCGTCCCGTTCGGCGGTGCTGTTGGAGGCCCCCGCGATGGAGCGGATACACCGCCAGCGCTCGCCTCTCGGCGTGTCCACCCGGCGCATCTGCCCGGCGGGGTGATAGGTCATGCAGTGATAGCAATAGATGCGGTCTTCCATGAAGCCCTCGTCCCGTTACCCTGGAGAGGAGCTTGCGCCGCATCGATTGCAGCACGATGACGGCGGGGTGCCAGGCCTGTTATCGGCGGGCCGCCAGGTAGTGGACGCCGGCCGGGCCGTAGTCCTCGCTGTGGGGCGCCCCCGCCGCCAGGTGGAAGATGTCGCCCGGGCCGTAGCGGCGGCTCAGGCCGTCGCTTTCGATGCGGATCTCGCCGGCCAGGATCAGCGCCCGGGCCTCGAAGGGGTGGCTGTGGGTGTCCAGGTGGCCGTCTGCTTCCCTGCTCACTTCGGTAAAAGCGGTGAAGCCGGCCGCGCGCATCTCAAGCTCGAATTCGTCCCGGGTCATGCCATGTCTCCGTGCAGGGGGGGCGAGTCTCATCACTCCACCACTCTAGGTGGCGGACTCCGCTGCCGCCAGATTGCGTTCGCGCCAGGCCCGGGGTGACAGCCCGGTCCAGGTGCGGAAGGCGCGGGTGAAGCTCTTCTCGTTGCCGAAACCGACCAGGGTCGAGATCTGCTTGACCGACTTGCGGCTGCGGTCGAGGAGCTCCATGGCGTGGTCGCGGCGGGTCGCGTCCTTGATCTGCTGCAGGGAGGAGTCTTCCTCCTTCAACTGCCGGTGCAGGGTGCGCACTGAAACGTGCAGGTGGGCCGCGACCCGCTCGGCCGTTGCGCCGAGATTGGCCGGGTTGTGCAGGAACTGGCGGACCCCTTCGACCAGCAGGCGGTCACGCCGGTACTGCAGCACCGTCAGAGGCAGGGCCCGCTGCAGCATGCTGCGCAGGGCAGCTTCGTCGCGGCGGATCGGCAAAGCCAGGTAACGGGCGTCAAAGCACACCTCAGCGCGCTCGGCGTCGAAGACCAGCGGTCCGGGGAAGAGCAGCGGGTAGGCATCCGCGTGGGGCGGCGCGGGAAAGGGAAAGCGGCTTTCCAGCAGGGGGATGCGTGAATCGATGGCCCAGCAGGCGTAGCCCAGCACATAGCGCAGCAGGGTGACCAGGCAGAACTCGCGCAAATCACCCAGCTCCTGGCGGGGCACGATACTGAGTCGCGCCGTACTGCCGTCGAGCTCGACCGTGATGCCGATGTCCTCGGTGAGCAGGCGATGATGGCGGCACCAGCGTTTGAGGGCCACACCCAGGTCCGGCGAGGTGATCGATGCCCGGCACAGCATGCCGTAGCTGCCCCACGGCAGGCGCCGGGAGAACCAGCCGAGGGCCTCGTCATCCAGTTCCTGCATGGCGGCGCCGGACATGACCTCCATCTGCAGGGCCGTCACCCGCGCGCTGTCCTGCTCCAGCAAGGCCGGGTCGATGCCGGCCTGGGCCAGCGCCCGCGACGGATCGACCGCGTAGCGGCGGTAGGCCAGCACGATGGCCCGGATGAAGGCGATGGGCGTGGCCGCCCGGCCTATCGGGCGGGACGGCTGGAGTGCGTTTGTCATGGTTCCCGAATCTAGAGATTGCTGGCACGATTTGCAACCACGATGGCGCCCGTCGCGCCTGTCGTGCCAGTACTCTGCATCGTGCTCTGCGGCCGGCCCGGTCCGGTTCCGCCCCACTCAATTTCCGGAGGAGACAGAAAAATGAACATTCCCAGCCTCAACTTCCACCTCGGCGAAACCATCGAGGCCCTGCGTGACACGGTGCAGGCCTTCGCGGCCAAGGAGATCACCCCGCGGGCTGCGGACGTGGACCGGGATAACCTGTTTCCGGCCGACCTCTGGAAGAAGCTCGGCGACCTGGGCCTCCACGGCATGACCGCGCCCGAGGAGTACGGTGGCACCAACATGGGCTACCTCGCCCACATCATCGCCCTGGAGGAAGTCTCCCGTGCGTCGGCCTCGGTGGGCCTGTCCTACGGCGCCCACTCCAATCTGTGCGTCAACCAGATCCGCCGCAATGGCAACGAGGCCCAGAAACAGAAATACCTGCCCAAGCTGATCTCCGGCGACCACGTGGGCGCCCTCGCCATGTCCGAGCCCAATGCCGGCTCCGACGTGGTCTCCATGAAGCTGCGCGCCGACAAGAAGGGCGACCGCTACGTCCTCAACGGCTCCAAGATGTGGATCACCAATGGCGGCGACGCCGACACCCTGGTGGTCTATGCCAAGACCGATATCGAGGCCGGCGCCCGCGGCATGACCGCCTTCATCATCGAGAAGGGCATGAAGGGCTTCACCCACGGCAGCCACCTGGACAAGCTGGGCATGCGCGGCTCCAACACCTATCCGCTGTTCTTCGACGACGTGGAAGTGCCCGAGGAGAACGTGCTGGGCGGTGTGGGCAACGGCACCAAGGTGCTGATGTCCGGCCTCGACTACGAGCGCGCCGTGCTGTGCGGCGGCCCCCTGGGCATCATGGCCGCCTGCATGGACGTGGTCGTGCCCTACCTCCACGACCGCAAGCAGTTCGGTCAGAGCATCGGCGAGTTCCAGTTGATGCAGGGCAAGGTGGCCGACATGTACTCCACCTGGATGGCCACCCGCGCCTACGTGTATGCCCTCGGCCAGGCCTGTGACAAGACCGACCACGCCCGTACCCTGCGCAAGGACGCGGCCGGCGCCATCCTGTACTCCGCCGAGAAGGCCACCTGGATGGCCGGTGAAGCGATTCAGACCCTCGGCGGCGTCGGCTATACCAATGAATACTCGACCGGCCGCCTGTGGCGCGATGCCAAGCTCTACGAGATCGGTGCCGGCACCAGCGAGATCCGCCGCATGCTGATCGGCCGCGAACTGTTCGCCGAAACCTGCTGAGCCGGCGCGCCGAGGAGCTCTCCATGACTGTCATCAAATCCAGCATCAATCCGCGTTCTGCCGAATTCCAGAGCAATGCCGAGGCGATGAAGCGGATCGTCGGCGACCTGCGCGAAAAGGCCGCCCAGGTTTCGCTTGGCGGCGGCGAGGCGGCCCGCGCCAAGCACACCGGGCGCGGCAAGCTGCTGCCCCGCGACCGGGTGGATCACCTGCTCGACCCGGGTACCGGCTTTCTCGAGGTCGGCCAGCTGGCGGCCTTCGGGATGTACGACAACGAGGCCCCGTCGGCCGGCGTGATCACCGGGATCGGGCGGGTCAGCGGCGTCGAGTGCATGATCGTCGCCAACGATGCCACCGTGAAGGGCGGCACCTACTACCCGATGACGGTCAAGAAACACCTCCGCGCCCAGGAGATCGCCCAGCAGAACAAGCTGCCCTGCATCTACCTGGTGGATTCGGGTGGCGCCTTCCTGCCCAAGCAGGACGAGGTCTTCCCCGATCGGGACCACTTTGGCCGGATCTTCTTCAACCAGGCCAACATGTCGGCCGAGGGCATTCCCCAGATCGCCGTGGTGATGGGCTCGTGCACCGCGGGTGGAGCCTATGTGCCGGCGATGAGCGACGAGACCATCATCGTCAAGAACCAGGGCACCATCTTCCTCGGCGGCCCCCCGCTGGTGAAGGCGGCCACCGGCGAGGAGGTCAGCGCCGAGGACCTGGGCGGCGGCGACGTGCATACCCGCGTCTCCGGAGTGGCCGATCACCTTGCCGAGAACGACACCCACGCACTGCACATTGCCCGGCGCATCGTCGGCACCCTCAACCGCAACAAGCCGGTGGGCCTCAAGCTGCTCGACGCGGAAGAGCCGATCTACGACCCGTCCGAGATCTACGGGGTGATCCCCACCGATACCCGCAAGCCCTACGACGTGCGCGAAGTCATCGCCCGCATCGTCGACGGCTCGCGCTTCGACGAGTTCAAGGCGCGCTACGGCACCACCTTGGTCACCGGCTTCGCTCACCTGTACGGCATGCCCATCGGCATCGTCGCCAACAACGGCATCCTGTTCGGCGAATCGGCCCAGAAGGGCGCCCACTTCATCGAGCTGTGCGCCCAGCGCGGCGTGCCGCTGGTCTTCCTGCAGAACATCACCGGCTTCATGGTCGGCCGCAAGTACGAGAACGGTGGCATTGCCAAGGACGGCGCCAAGATGGTCACCGCGGTGGCCACCGCCCAGGTGCCCAAGCTCACCGTGCTGATCGGCGGCAGCTTCGGCGCCGGCAACTACGGCATGTGCGGCCGGGCCTACAGCCCGCGCTTCCTGTGGATGTGGCCGAACAGCCGCATCTCCGTGATGGGCGGCGAACAGGCGGCCAGCGTGCTCGCCACCGTGCGTCGGGACGGCATCGAGGCCAAGGGCGGCAGCTGGAGCAAGGATGACGAGGAGGCCTTCAAGTCGCCGATCCGCCAGCAGTACGAAGACCAGGGCCACCCGTATTACGCCACCGCCCGCCTGTGGGACGACGGTGTGGTGGATCCGGCGCAGACCCGTCGGGTGCTTGGCCTGTCCCTGTCGGCCAGCCTCAACGCGCCGATCCAGCCGACCCGCTTCGGCCTGTTCCGGATGTAAGGGGGCGCCATGTACGAAACCCTGGAAATCACCCGCGAAGGCGGCGTCGCCACGTTGTGGATGAACCGCCCGGACGTGCATAACGCCTTCAACGAGCAGCTCATTGCGGAACTGACCGTGGCCTGCCGGGCGCTGGATGCCGACGACAGCGTTCGCGTGGTAGTGCTGGCGGGGCGCGGCAAGAGCTTCTCCGCCGGCGCCGACCTCAACTGGATGCGCCGCGCCGCCGATGCCTCGGTGGAGGAGAACCTCCACGATGCCCGCAAGCTCGCCGGCATGCTGCGCACCCTGGCCGAGATGCAGAAGCCGACCATCGCCCGCGTCCATGGCGCGGCCCTGGGCGGCGGCATGGGGCTGGCTTCGGCCTGCGACATCTGCATTGCCAGCGAAGGTGCCGTGTTCGCCACCTCCGAGGTCAAGTTCGGGATCATCCCCTCGGCCATCAGCCCTTACGTGATCCGCGCCATCGGTTCGCGCCAGGCCCATCGCTACTTCCAGACTGCCGAGCGGATTTCCGCTGCGCGGGCCGCCGACCTGGGCCTGGCCCACGAGGCCGTGCCAGCCGACCAGCTGGACGCCACGGTGCAGGGGGTGGTGACGGCCCTGTTGCAGGGCGGCCCCAGGTCCCAGGCGGCGGCCAAGGATCTGATCCGTGCGGTGGCCGATCGTCCGGTGAGCGACGAGGTCGTCGAAGATACTGCCCGCCGCATCGCCACCCTGCGCGCCACGCCCGAAGCGAAGGAGGGCCTCGCCGCCTTCCTCGACAAGCGTCCGGCTGCCTGGGTGCCGGCCAAACAATAAGCAAGGGGAGACAGCATGTTCAACAAGATACTGATCGCCAACCGCGGTGAAATCGCCTGCCGGGTGATCAAGACTGCCCGCCGCCTGGGCATCAAGACCGTGGCCGTGTATTCCGAGGCCGACGCAGGGGCCCGCCATGTGCGCCTGGCCGACGAGGCGGTGTTCATCGGCCCGGCTGCCGCGCGCGAGAGCTATCTCGTCATCGACAAGATCATTGCCGCGGCGCAGCAGACCGGCGCCCAGGCCATCCACCCGGGCTATGGCTTCCTGTCCGAGAACGAGGACTTCTGCGAGGCCTGTGACAAGGCCGGCATCGTCTTCATCGGCCCGCCGGTGTCCGCGATCCACGCCATGGGCTCCAAGTCCGAGGCCAAGAAGCTGATGGAGAAGGCCCGGGTGCCCCTCACCCCTGGCTATCACGGCGACAACCAGGAGCCCGGCTTCCTCAATGTGCAGGCCGATGCCATCGGCTACCCGGTGTTGATCAAGGCGGCGGCGGGCGGTGGCGGCAAGGGCATGCGCCTGGTGGAGAAGAGCGCCGACTTCCTCGAGGCTCTGGCCTCCTGCAAGCGCGAGGCCGCCTCGAGCTTTGGCAGCGATCACGTGCTGGTCGAGAAATACCTGACCCGCCCGCGCCACATCGAGATCCAGGTCTTTGGCGACACCCACGGCAACTACGTCTACCTCTTCGAGCGCGACTGTTCCGTGCAGCGCCGCCACCAGAAGGTGCTGGAAGAGGCGCCGGCGCCGGGCATGCCCCTTGAGCGCCGCGCCGCGATGGGCAAGGCCGCCGTCGATGCGGCCCGCGCGGTGGGTTATGTGGGCGCCGGGACGGTGGAGTTCATCGCCAACCAGGACGGCAGCTTCTACTTCATGGAGATGAACACCCGCCTGCAGGTGGAGCACCCGGTGACCGAGATGATCACCGGCCTCGACCTCGTGGAGTGGCAGCTTCGCGTGGCCTCCGGTGAACCCCTGCCGCTGGCCCAGGAGCAGTTGGCGATCAACGGCCATGCCCTGGAGGCGCGCATCTACGCCGAGGATCCGTCCAAGGGCTTCCTGCCCTCCACCGGCCGCCTGGTGCACCTGGCGCCGCCGGAAGAAGGCGTACATGTGCGGGTCGACACCGGCGTGGAGGAGGGCGACGAGATCTCGCCTTTCTACGATCCGATGATCGCCAAGCTGATCGTCTGGGACGTGAATCGCGACCGGGCCCTGGCGCGCATGCTGCAGGCCCTGGCCGAGTACCGGGTGGTCGGCGTGGCCAACAACATCGAGTTCCTGTCCCGCCTCACCGCCTGCCCGGCTTTTGCCAATGCCGACCTGGACACCGGCCTGATCGAGCGCGAGAAGGACTACCTCTTCCCCGAGGATGCCGGCGCCAGCCGCGAAGCCTGGCTGGGCGTGGCCCTTGCCGAGCTGCTGCGCGAGAAGGCGCGGGCCGGCCAGGTGGCCGAGCGTCATCCGGAGCCGGCCTCGCCCTGGCACCAGCGGGATGGCTGGCGGCTGAATGCGGCGGCCCGGCGGACCCTGATCTTCCGCCTCGGCGAAGAGCAGAAATCCCTGGTCATCGACAACCGCGGCGGCAGCTTTGCGATCACCCTCGATGGGGTGACCAGCGTCGCCAGCGGCCAGCTCAACCCGCGCGGTCTGCTGCGCGCCGAGTTCGACGGCCTGCGCACCACCGCCACCGTGGTGGTGGCCGGTGAGCGCCGTCATGTATTCGGCCATGGCCGGGCCTGGCAGTTTGCCGCCGTCGATCCGCTGCACCACAGCGGCGAGGGCGGCGGCGCCGAGGGCGGCCTGCTGGCGCCCATGCCGGGCAAGGTGATCGCGCTGATCGCCGCCGAGGGCGCGGTGGTGGAAAAAGGCGCCCCGCTGCTGATCCTGGAGGCCATGAAGATGGAGCACACCATCACCGCGCCGGCTGTTGGCGTGGTGAAGGGCTTCCGCTTTGGCATCGGCGACCAGGTGGGCGACGGCGCCGAGCTGGTGGACTTCGAGCCGACCCCGGCCTGAAGGCAGGGCACGGCGGACACAGGGAAAGACTGCATCCATACGGAAACACGGTCAGGCAGCCCGCGCAGACGGGCGCCGGCCACTTTTCATCTCGAGAGCGAGTGAGAGGAGACAGCATGAGCGAACTGAGTTATGTCCACGGCGCATCCGACAAGCGCCTGATCGGCCAGACCATCGGCCGTTATTTCGACGAGGCCTGCGCCCGTCATGGCACGCGGGAAGCCCTGGTGGTGCGCCACCAGAAGGTCCGCCTGAGCTACGCCGAACTGCGCCTGAAGGTGGATGCACTGGCCTGCAGCCTGATTCGACTCGGGCTTGCTCCAGGCGAGCGCATCGGCATCTGGTCCCAGAACAACCTGGAGTGGACGCTGACCCAGTTTGCCGCGGCCAAGGCGGGGCTGGTGCTGGTGAACATCAATCCGGCCTACCGGCGCAGCGAGCTGGAGTACGCCCTGAACAAGGTCGGCTGCCGTGCCCTGATCCTGTCGCCGGCTTTCAAGAGCAGCGACTACCTGGCCATGCTGGGTGATCTGGCGCCCGAGCTGGGCCACTGCGAGCCGGGCCTGCTGCGGGCCCATGCGCTGCCCAGCCTGGAGATCGTGATCCGCATGGGGGGCGAGCGCACGCCGGGCATGCTCAATTTCGACGATCTGCTTGCGTCCCCGTCCCGGGATGAGCTGGGAGAGCTGGAGTTGCTGGGCGAGAAGCTGCAGTTCGATGACCCCATCAACATCCAGTTCACCTCCGGCACCACCGGCAACCCCAAGGGGGCCACGCTATCCCACCACAACATCCTCAACAACGGCTTCTTCGTCGGCGAGGCGATCCGCCTGGTGCCGGGTGACCGGGTGTGCATCCCGGTGCCGCTGTATCACTGTTTCGGCATGGTGATGGGCAACCTGGGTTGCCTGACCCACGGCGCCACCATGGTCTATCCGGCCGAGGCCTTCGAGCCGCTGGCGGTGCTGCAGACGGTGGCCGAGGAAAAGTGCACCGCCAGCTATGGCGTGCCCACCATGTTCATCGCCCAGCTGGACCATCCGGAGTTCGGCCGCTTTGACCTGTCCAGCCTGCGTACCGGCATCATGGCCGGCAGCCCGTGCCCGATCGAGGTGATGAAGCGGGTCATCGACAAGATGAACATGGGCGAGGTGACCATCGCCTACGGCATGACCGAGACCTCGCCGGTGAGCTTCCAGAGCGGCACCGATGATGCGATCGAACGGCGGGTGTCCACCGTGGGTCGGGTCCAGCCCCATTGCGAGGTGAAGATCATCGACAACGATGGGCGCATCGTCCCGCGGGGCACGCCGGGCGAGCTGTGTACCCGCGGCTATTCAGTGATGCTCGGCTACTGGGGCGACGAGGCCAAGACCGCCGAAGCCATCGACCGGGCGGGCTGGATGCATACCGGCGACATCGCCGTGATCGACGATGAAGGCTTCTGCAACATCGTCGGCCGCATCAAGGACATGGTCATCCGTGGCGGTGAGAACATCTATCCGCGGGAGATCGAGGAGTTCCTGTACCGTCATCCGAAGATTCTCGATGTGCAGGTGGTGGGCGTGCCGGACAAGAAATACGGGGAAGAACTGTGCGCCTGGATCATCGTGCGCGAGGGCGAGAAGCTCTCCGAGGACGAGGTCCGCGCCTTCTGTCAGGGGCAGATCGCCCACTACAAGATCCCGCGCTACATCAGTTTTGTGGACAGCTTCCCGATGACCGTGACCGGCAAGATCCAGAAGTTCCAGATCCGCGAGAAAATGAAGCAGACTCTCGGCCTCCAGGATTCGGCCACCGCCTAAAGGAAGGAAACACTACGCCATGGATCTGCCGCGACGCGTCCGCATCGTCGAAGTCGGCCCCCGCGATGGGCTGCAGAACGAAAAGCAACTTGTCAGCACCGACGTCAAGGTCGAGCTGATCGCCCGCCTTGGTGCCGCTGGCCTGCCGGCCATCGAGGCCACCTCCTTCGTGTCGTCCAGGTGGGTGCCCCAGATGGGCGACAACGCAGACGTGATGGCCCGGATACAGCGCCTGCCCGGCGTGGACTACCCGGTCCTCACGCCCAACCTGCAGGGCTTCCAGTCCGCCCTGGTGGCCGGGGCGCAGGAGGTGGCGGTCTTTGCTGCCGCCTCCGAGTCTTTCAGCCGCAAGAACATCAACTGCACCATCGCTGAATCCCTGGCCCGCTTCGAGCCGGTCATGGATGCGGCAAAGACGGCAGGTATCCGGGTGCGCGGCTATGTGTCCTGCGTGCTGGGTTGCCCCTACGAGGGAGACATCGCGCCGGACGCTGTGGCCGATGTGGCGGCGACCCTGTTTGGCATGGGCTGCTACGAGGTCAGCCTGGGCGACACCATTGGTGTCGGCACTCCGGGCAAGACCCGCCGCATGCTCGACGCGGTGGCCCGTCGCGTGCCGATCGACAAGCTCGCCGGCCACTATCACGACACCTACGGCCAGGCCCTGGTGAACATCTATGCCTCGCTGGAGGCGGGCGTCGCCACCTTCGACGCCTCCATTGCCGGTCTTGGAGGTTGCCCCTATGCGGCAGGAGCCTCGGGCAATGTGGCGACCGAGGACGTTGTGTACATGCTCGACGGACTGGGCATCGAAACGGGTATCAATCTGGATGCGCTGGTCGAAACCTCCGGCTGGATCTGCGCGCAGATTGGCCGTGCCTGCGGCTCCCGGGTCAGTCTGGCCAAGGGAGCATGCGCCCGCTGAACGGCATGGCCTTGTTTTCCCAGAAGGTTTGTGCCAATATCACCGGCTCGCCCGTCTGAGTCCAGTCGGGCGGTCCGTTTTTTACCTTGCCCTACCGTTCGCATGACGGGGGGTTTTGATCCAGAAGGAGATCTCATGCGGCATTACGAAGTCGTATTCATCGTTCACCCCGATCAAAGCGAGCAAGTGCCCGCCATGATCGAGCGTTACCGTTCCCTCGTGACCTCCCAGGGCGGTCAGGTGCATCGCCTGGAAGACTGGGGCCGTCGTCAGCTGGCCTACCCGATCCAGAAGATCCACAAGGCCCACTACGTGCTGATGAACATCGAATGTGATCAGCCCACCATCGTCGAGCTGGAACATGGTTTCAAGTTCAACGATGCCGTGCTGCGTCATCTGTCCATCCGCATGAAGGCCGCTGTCACCACCCCGTCGCCGATGATGAAGGAAGAAAAGGCTCGCTCCCTGACTTCCGCCTCCGGTGAAGAGGCCAAGCCGGCCGCCGAGCAGCCCGCCGCCTGAGTTGCAGGAGCAGGGTCGCAACAGTTTTCAGATTGAAGGTGTCCTGAGCGAGCTCGGGGCTCTGCGCTACTCTCCCGGCGGCGTGCCGGTGATGTCAGGGCGTATCGAGCACCGTTCGCGGCAGGTGGAAGCAGGAGTCCCGCGAGAAGTGGGGCTGGAGTTGTCGGTGGTGGCCGTGGGTGACAAGGCGAAATTGCTCGCCGCTGTCCGCCTCGGTTCCAGTGTTCGACTCGCAGGCTTCCTTGCGGCGAGAAGCCTCAAAAGCAGGGCGCCTGTGTTGCACATCGATACGATCGAATTTTTGGAAGGAACGAATCATGGCATTCAAGCCAGCAGTGAAGCGTAAGGACGACCGTGGCGGTCGCAGCCTCTTCAAGCGTCGCAAGTTCTGCCGCTTCAGCGCAGAGAAGATCGAAGAAATCGACTACAAGGATGTGGACATCCTGAAGGATTTCGTCACCGAAAACGCCAAGATCATGCCGGCTCGCATCACCGGCACCAAGTCGGGCTATCAGCGTCAGCTGTCCACCGCGATCAAGCGTGCGCGCTTCCTCGCCCTGCTGCCCTACACCGACCTGCACCAGTAATCCCGGAGAGACAGCATGCAAATCATTCTTTTGGACAAGGTTGTCAACCTGGGTGGTCTGGGTGATGTGGTCAAGGTCAAGGACGGCTACGCCCGGAACTACCTGATCCCGCAAGGCAAGGCGAAGCGCGCCAACACCGCCAACCTGGCTGAGTTCGAAGCGCGTCGCGCCGAACTCGAGCGTATCGCCGCCGAGCAACTGGCTGCTGCCCAGGCTCAAGGTGAAAAGCTGGAAGGCACCACCGTCACCATCACCCGCAAGTCGGGCGTGGATGGCCGCCTGTTTGGCTCCGTGACCAATGCCGACATCGCCGAAGCCCTCAAGGCACTTGGCTTTGCCGTCGAGAAGGCTGCCGTGCGCATGCCGGAAGGTCCGCTCAAGACCGTTGGTGAGAGCCAGCTGGTCGTCTCCCTGCACACCGATGTGACTGCTAACATCAACGTTGTTGTGGCCGGCGAGCACTGATCAGGCGCGCTTGGCGTGCTTTCAAGAAAGGCTGCCTCGTGCAGCCTTTTTTGTTTTCCGGCTTCCTTGTTTCTGCTTAATTGCCTCAGTGGTGTCCCATGCGCAAATCTCAAAGCCATTCCGATGATCCCGTGATGTCAGCCCTGCGGCTGCCTCCTCATTCCATCGAGGCGGAGCAGTCCTTGCTCGGCGGTCTGCTCATCGACAACACGGTGTGGGAGCGCGTCGGTGACGTCGTCAATGAGGCTGATTTCTATCGTGACGATCACCGCCGGATCTTCAGGCAGATTGCCCGTCTGATCGAGATGGGCAAGCCGGCTGACGTGGTCACCGTTTACGAGGCGCTCGAGAAGAATGGTGAGGCGGAGCATGTGGGGGGGCTGTCCTATCTCGGGGAGATCGCCAACAGCACGCCATCTGCGGCCAACGTGCGGCGCTATGGCGAGATCATTCGGGAGCGGGCCATCCTGCGCAAGCTCGTGTCGGTGGGTGACCAGATTGCGGCAAGCGCGCTCACGCCATCTGGCAAGGATGCCAAGACCCTTCTCGACGAGGCGGAGGCCAAGGTTTTCGAGATTGCGGAGGCGGGTGCCCGGACAGTGAGTGGGTTCGTGCCTATTCAGCCCATTCTTGGTCAGGTTGTTGATCGTATCCAGGAGCTGTATGACCGGGACTCCCCGGCGGGTATTACGGGTGTGCCGACTGGAATTGCAGATCTGGACGAAAAGACTTCGGGTCTGCAGCCTTCGGACATGATCGTGCTGGCGGCGCGTCCTGGTATGGGCAAGACTTCGCTGGCGCTCAATATTGCCGAGTCGGTGGCGGTTGAGGCGGGCTTGCCGGTGGCAGTGTTCTCAATGGAAATGCCGGGCACGCAGTTGGCCACCCGTTTCCTCTCCTCTGTGGGGCGTATCGATCAGCACAAGATCCGTACCGGAAAGTTGACGGATGAAGAGTGGCAGCGCCTGACCTATGCGCTGGGCAAGCTCCATGAGGCACCCATCTTCATCGATGAGACGCCCGGCCTGAATCCGACTGATCTGCGCGCCCGGTGCCGTCGCCTGCATCGCCAGTGCGGTCGACTGGGTCTGATTGTCATCGACTACCTGCAGCTGATGACGTCAATGAAGGAAAGTGACAACCGTTCGGCGGAGCTGTCGGAGATCTCTCGCTCGGTGAAGTCCTTGGCCAAAGAGTTGCACGTTCCGATCATTGCCCTGTCGCAGCTCAATCGAAGTCTGGAGCAGCGCCCCAATAAACGCCCTGTTGCATCTGACTTGCGGGAGTCGGGTGCTATTGAACAGGATGCGGACATCATCATGTTCATCTACCGCGACGAGATCTATAACCCGGACTCCCCGGACAAGGGGATGGCGGAGTTGATCATCTCCAAGCACCGTAACGGCTCAACGGGCACTGTCCGGATGACTTTCCTCGGTGAATTCACCCGCTTTGAAAACTACGTGGGTGCGCCGAGTTATTGACTGTCTATTAAGGTGTCGTGAAGATTATTTTTCATTAAGGTATTGACGCCATTTGATGGCTGTATATAATTCAGCCTCTTCGCTGCAGCACAAACGGCAACGTAGTGCTGAGGCGGTGAAGGGGTTCCGGATGTGATCTGGAATCTGCGTTGAGCGGTTTTGTTTCTGAGCGGTTTTCTGCTGGAAACAAATGCTTGACAGGGTTTTAAAGCTCTGTAGAATGCGCACCTCTTCGCTGCAGCGCAAACGGAAACGTAGCGCTGGAGTGGTGGAGAGGGGGTCTGGAAGAAGTTTCCGGGTCCTGCGAATCAAGGCTTTGTTGTTCGGCGAAACTCGACGAACTGCTTCGGCAAACAAAGTTCTTGACGGAGACAAAAAGCTCTGTATAATGCGCACCTCTTCGCTGCTGATGCAGCAGTTCTTTAAAAAGATGAACAACCGATAGGTGTGGGTACTCGGTTCTGA